>JBQTHO010000018.1:0-178286 GCA_052389795.1 Acidobacteriota bacterium
AAGTGACAGCATTAAGCTCAAGATCAAAAACAATTTCTTCATTTGCTAACTACTCCTTACAAAATATTTGCCACCGGCACACCGTTCGTGTCGGTCAGATATCCAAACACGTTCAGCCGAGCCGTCAATGCCGCTCCCTCGGGCGTGCTCACGGCAAGCCCTAAACTTTGTCCCGCTGTGCCGACAAGCCATGAGGTTGGCTGCACCAGAATGCTGCCGAATCTCGTGGCGGTCGTGACAAGATCGGCGAGCAGAAACGGATCCAGCGTGTCCGTCGCCCCGGCGTTCCATCCCATGGTGAACTCCGCAATAGTCGGGGCGGCCGACAGGTTGTCGATATCGATGCGAGTGACGATCGCCCGCCGTGCGGCCGGCACCGTAAATTGAACCTGCTTGGCAGTCGTGCCCTCATTGAGGTTGACCGGCGTCGAGGCAAGCAAACCAGGCGTGGTATTCGCCATCGCCGCCGCAATGATCGCCAGAATCGCAGCCGTGTTGCCATACAAATACGGCACGCCCTCGGTGTCGGTGATGTAGGCCTCGACAAGCCCGCTTGCCGCGTCGTAAACGAGATAAAAGGCATTCGGCTCCGACGGGTTCGGCGGCGGGTTTAAGACCTTATAAAATTTGACTGGTATCTGCATAATCAGTGGTCAGTGGTCAGTGGTCAGTGGTCAGTGGTCGGATGCGGGGTTTCGTAACTACTGACAACTGACTACGGACAACTGACGATTTTCTTAAGAATAGATATTCATCGGCCGGGTCAACAGCGCAAACGGATCTTCCACGTTCAGTGCTTCACGAACATAAAACGGTTCGCCATCTTCAACCCCGATCAAAGACCCATAGTAACGGGCGCGATCAGCGATCTGACGCAAGAACCCCTTCTGCGCAATTCGCGTCTCTGGTTCGCTTGAGTCGGCAAGGTAGAACTGCGAGGCGTACGCGCGGATCGCTTCCATCTTCTTTTCGGCAAATTCAGACACATCGACGATGAACGAGGGCACTACGAGGCGCGAATAAACTGCGTGCGCGATTGCCGGCATCTTGATCGCCTCGAGCCCCCCGTCTTTGTCATATCTGCGCATCGTCGCCAGCCGCGCGGCTTCACGCACGATGTGCGCGGTCGCCGCATGATCCGGATGCGGGTCGTCCCAATGGCCGGTGAAAACTACTTGTGGACGATACTTTCGCAAAATACGAACGACCGCCAACTTGCTTTCTTCGTTCAGGGCGAGATGGCCGTCGGGCAAATCGGCATTTACGCGCGCATCCAGATTCATCACGCGAGCTGCATCCAGTGCTTCTTTCGCGCGAATCTCAGGCGTACCGCGGGTCCCCATTTCGCCGCGTGTCATATCAGCGATGCCCGTGCGATAGCCGAGCGACTTCAGCTTGAGTAATGTGCCGGCCATCGTTAACTCGGCATCGTCAGGATGCGAGAAGACGGCTAGCACGTCGAGGTGGGTGGCTTCAGTCACGACCATTTCCGATTACGTTTAGACGGCGCACTTGTGCGCCAATGACTCGCCGGACAAGTCCGGCTTCTAAACGTATTGAAGGTTGGTGTTTCAATTTGCAATTCCCTGCGCTCGCGTCACGGCCCACCACTCGATTTGATTTCGAGTGTGCCATCTCCAACCGTGAACGACAGCTTTGCCCCGCCGGCGCCAGCCCGGCCCAAAAGCAACCGGGGATTGCTCGCCGGGCCTTCGCGCGGCGTGAGTCCAGCGTACGAGTTCTTTATCTCGCCGAGGCGTAAGACGTTCGCGTCAACGTCGCCACTGAAACCGGGAGCGAGAATGACCTCAAGCGTGCCGCCTGCTAATTGCAAACTCGCGCCGAGGCCGCGCCAATTGCGCGAAGGAATCGTGACTTTCACCGCGCCGCGTTGAATGAGGCCGGAAAAATAACCGCCGGTCAGCTTGATGTCGGCGTCGCTTTGCAAAGCCTCGAGGCGGATGGACCCTTCAACCCCGCTCAGTTTTATCGGCCCCACACCGGAGTCAATTTCTAAGTCTGTTAGGGCGGGAATCTTCAGACGAAAATCAATCTTCCACGGTAAGCCGATGAGCGTCTTGGGAAATTTCTTCGCCACTCGTTGCAGGTATTTCTTGTCATGCGTGCCTGAAGTCAGAATGCGCACGTGATTGGTGTCTACATCGATCCCCAGGTTGTTAATTGCGGCGAGCAGATCTAAATCCGCTTCGGTCGGTGCTTGCAGCTCGATATCCGCCTCGATCTCAATTTCACTGCGAGACCAGCCTTCGATCGTGATCGAGCTTACCGGTGGCGCTACCAGCGTCACGCTGCCGCCATACGGCAGGCGGTGTGTCGCGCGACGATGGATTGTGCGTTTGACGTTAGCGGGCGCGGGCGGTTTCTTTTCTTTCTGTGCCTTTGCCGGCGTCAGGAAAAGAGCAGCCGATAATAAAGCCGAGCTCAACGACGCGATTAGCAGTGCTGCTTTCGGTCTGTTCACTGAAGCGGATTGTGCGGGAGAGGGAAAGAGTTTGTCTAGCGAACACGGAAGTTAATGTTCCCTTGATAGGTCGTGGCGGTGACCGATGCGCGGCCATCACCAACGTCACCGATGATGCGACGGCCTTCGCCCATCGTTTTCATGTTTGGATTCCAAAACTTACCCATCGAGATTTTTTGCGCAGGCGCAGTTGCGACCAGACGGAAACCACAGTTAACCGGCAGTTGCAAAGTAATCGTTCCCTGCCCTGACTTGAACTCGTAGGTTCCACCTGAAGCAAACTCGCCGTCAAAGAAGACGTCTCCCGTTGAGTTCGAAGCAAACACACGCCCTGCGTTGATGCCGTAAAGCTGAATATCGCCGGAGGTCCAAACGTGCGCGCGTACCAGGTCACCCTGAATGTTGCTCACATTGATTTGACCGCGGCGTGTTTCCAGATCAACGGACGACCGCGCGGGGACTTGAACTTTGAAGTTCACGTCGCCCACGTCGCTGCGGCCACGGTTGTCGCCCACGATGTCGATCACCAGGCCACCCTCGGTTTGACGCGGATTGAAATGCACCGTTGGCGCATCCATCGACGCAGTGATCTTAATCTCTTCGCGGTTCCACGACTCGACGGTAATCGTGCCCGAAAGATTCTTCAGTTCGAGCCTGACATTTTTGCCGGCTGGAAATTTCCGCGACACGTTCTTCTGCGCAAACGCCGCCGCCGTCAAAATCAGCACGACAAAGATGACTGGCGTAATGCGTTTGGCGGTGCGGGCAAGTGGGCGCTGGTTCATCACAATCGGGTCTGCTTTCAAACTCTACTGCCGGGGGATTATAGCTCAGCGAACTCTTTCAACAACGCGATCTTGTCGCTCAACGCTGCGTTCAGAATATCTTCTGAAACTTCATCGTGAGGGTTCTGCTGCAATCTTCCCATCGAATCGTTGACGGCGGCGTCGATCACGTTCAGATTGCTGTCGAACGTTTCGCGCATTTCCGGATTCCAGCGCGTCTTGTTCAGTTCAACTCGCTTATTCCAGTAATCGATGGTCTGCTGCTGCTGACGATAGCGATCTTTAACCGTGACGACGTCGGACGTTACTGCCAGGCCGCTCGAACGAAAACCGCCGGTGTCGAGCACTCGCATCCCGATAACGGTGGCCAGCACTGCCACAACAACGGTGGCCGCGATCGAGGTGGCGAACTGCGGAAACGAAAGTTGCCAGTTGCGATTCGTCAAACGGAACCACCAGCCCGCACCGGCTGGTAAAGCCTTCGATTTGCCTGCGGCTAATTCAGCCTCAATCGTGTTGCTGATGCGCAGCCACATTGCGCGTTCGCTCGGCACCGCGTCGTATTCACCACGATGCTCGCGGCAAAACTCGACAATGCCATGCAGGTCAGTGCGCGTGTCAGCGCAACTGGGGCACGCTTTCAAATGCGCTTCAATTTCGTCGCAGTCGCGGGGAGTAAGCGACCCGTCAATCAGGTCACTGAGTAGATTCTGGTACTTCTCGCAGTTCATTGTCTTAACCTCTGATGCGTCGCATCTCGGTATAAAGCCTCGGACGACACGACTACCGCGGTGTCTAAAGCAATAAAGGGGAGACTGCGTAAGGTCGAGAGCGCCAAATCATCGGGACTCGCGGGGCTCCTACCTCTGTCAATTTGGCCGATTTCGCCGATTTCCCGAAAAAATCAGGCCAAGTTCTTGGTTGCTAGTGCGGCTTTTTCTGTTGCCTGAGCAATCCACGCAATTTCATGCGCGCTTTGTGCAGCTGGGACTTTGATGTCCCAACTGAGCAACCCAGCATCCTCGCAATCTCTTCGTGCTCGTGTCCTTCAATATCGTGCAGCGTGAAAACCGTCCGGTAACCCGGCGGCAACTGCGCGATCGCCTTATCCAGAGCGATGCGGTCAACCACGGGCATCGCGTTGGGATTTTCGGTGCCTTTCACGATCTGCACCGGAACCTCGCCCTCTTCCGTAGTCTGCTCGAGCCGCACGCCGCGTTTGCGGAAGTGCATCAGGACCTGATTGACCGTCAGCCGGTGCAGCCAGGTCGTGAAAGCCGACTCGCCACGGAAGCTGCCCACCTTTCGAAAGAGCTGAATAAAGACTTCCTGCGCCAGATCCTCAGCCTCAACGACATTTCCGGTCATGCGCAGGCACAGTGAATAAACGCGGCGATTGTGCCGCTGGTAAAGCTCCTCGAAGGCTTTCATGTCGCCTTCGGCAGCTTTTTTCGTCAGCTCGTAGTCCGGAGTTCGCGGTGTCTCGGTATCGCTGGCAGCCACTAGTTCCTTCGTATGCGCACTTCGATCAGTTTGAAGCGTCGCCCGGCCCATGGCCTTTCGCTATTCGAATTACTTTCCGAGGGCTGATTCAGTATCCGATGAAGAGCGGATGCAGGCAAGCGGCGGTGAGTTCGTTTAAGTCACGTCCAGTAAGTTCTGTCGAGCGACCGGTAATGCACGGCTTCGGACACGTGAGCGGAAGTGATGGAATCGGAGTCATCGAGATCAGCAATCGTGCGGCTGACTTTCAAGATCCGATCATAAGCGCGCGCCGACAAGCCAAGCCGGGCCATGGCTCTTTCCATCATCGTCTCGCTTTCAGAGTCGATGCGGCAGTACTTTCGGATTAGCCTGGGCGACATTGCTGCGTTCGAAAAGATGCCTTCCGCCGCCAGACGCTCGCCCTGATGCGAGCGGGCACGAATGACGCGCTGTCGAATTGCTTTTGAATCTTCGGCATCGGGCGGAGTGTCGCCGGTGAGTTCACGAAACTTCACGGCGGGCACGTCGATGTGAATGTCGATCCGATCGAGCATCGGTCCGGATATGCGTCCGACATAGCGCTGAATCTGTAACGGCGAGCAATTACATTCGCGCGTCGGATCATTCCAAAACCCGCAAGGACAAGCGTTCATTGCCGCCGCCAGCATGAACGAAGATGGAAACGTAAGTGACATCGCGGCGCGGCTTATGGTCACTTGCTGATCTTCCAACGGCTGGCGCAGAACTTCCAGCACACTGCGATCGAATTCGGGCAATTCGTCGAGGAACAAAACGCCTTGATGCGCTAGTGACACTTCGCCCGGTCGTGGCACGGCGCCGCCGCCAATCAATCCTGCATCGCTGATCGTATGGTGCGGCGAACGAAACGGCCGCTCGCTAACTAATCCGGCGCGACCGGTGAGCCCGGCCACTGAATGGATTTTCGTCAGTTCGAGCGCGGCTTCGAATTCCAGCGGCGGCAGGATCGTCGGGAGACGTTTCGCCAGCATTGTCTTACCTGAGCCCGGCGGGCCGATCAGAAGGATGTTGTGCCCACCCGCGGTGGCGACTTCGAGCGCACGTTTCGCCGCCTGCTGGCCGCGCACCTCGCGAAAATCAACGCTGTAGTGATCAGGCGGCGAGAGAAGCTGGGACGAGTCAACGCGAATCGGGGTGGGTGGATTTTCAGAACGCAGCCCAGCGATCGTTTCGACCGCGTTACGAAGATCCGTGACGGCATACACATTCACGTCCGAAACGACCGCGGCTTCCTTCGCATTTTCATCCGGCAAGAGAAGATGTTTCGCCTGCGATTGTCGCGCGCGCAAAGCAATCGGAAGCGCGCCGCGAATTGAGCGGACTCGACCGTCCAATGACAGCTCGCCGACGGAAAGAATGTCCGTCAAGTGTTCGGCGTTTCCGAGATCGCCGTTAGCGCCGAGGATTCCGAGCGCGATGGGCAAATCGAAACTGGCGCCTTCTTTCCGCACGTCCGCGGGCGCCAGGTTGATCGTCGTCTTGTGAAATGGAAAGAAAAACCCGCTGTTGTTAATGGCCGCACGAATGCGTTCGCGAGACTCACGCACGGCAGCGTCCGGGAGGCCGACAACGATCACTGCCGGTGGCTGATCGACTTCATTACGAACCGGAGTCAGATCGACCTCAACATCGACCAGGTTCGCGTCGATTCCGTAGACGGCGGCTGAGAGAGCGCGGAATAGCACGGGAGCAGCGTTAGTTTCGCCTGGCGCGCCTTAGGGCTAAATAGGTTTCTGTTCTTGAGAGCGGAAGGAAGTATGCTACAGAAAAACGAAGAGCGCGCCTTTGACAAAGCGCGCTCGCCGTAAGTTAAGGCGCTCGAATGAAAAACGGGCGCCTGCTATTTTTCGTTGTTAGCGACGACGGCTGGTGGGCGCCGAGGTGCTGACTGCCGACGGCAGTTTGATTTCCTGGCCCGCCTGCAATTGGGCGTTCGGCGCGATGCCGTTCAACCGAGCGACTTCGTCCGCTGACAATTTGCGTGCGGCGGCGATCTTCGCGATCGTGTCACCCTTCCGAGCCTTCACCCTGGTTAAAGTCGCACCCTGAGTGTCCGCCGAACGCTTCCAGTTCGTTAACCGAATCGTGCTGTTCGGCACAAACAATTTGGTTGCGTTATTGAGATCCACACCAGCATTCATGGATTGGAGTGTCGCGACGCTGACGCCAGTACGATTCGCGATCGACTGCCACTCTTCACCCGGCGCCACAGAGACGACGCGAGCGGTGTCGCGGCGGTCGCCCGGCACTCGCTTCAGAAGCGAAACCAGTTGTTTGCCCCGCCCGGCGGGAACGCGCACGGTGAAAGCTTCACCGCGGGGCGTCGTGTCACGCTTTAACTCCGGATTAAGATTCTGAATGTGATCCAGACTCGTGTCCGTCGCTTCCGCAATGAGCCTGAGACTGGTGGCCGACGGAACCGGCACCGGATCAAAGCTCATGGGCGCGTCGGGACGAACGTTGTGGAACCCGTACTTCTCCGGATTCTTCGCAATCAGAATCACCGCCAGGATGTTCGGAACGTAGTTGCGCGTCTCTTGCGCGATGTAGGGGTAAATCTTCCAGAAGTTTGCTTCGCCTGCGCGTGAAATCGCGCGATCCACGTTGCCGGCGCCGGTGTTGTACGCGGCCATCGCCAGCAGCCAGTCGCCGTTGTAGCGATTCGCCAGGTCTTTCAGGTGTCGCGCTGATGCGAAGGTCGGCTTTTCGATTCCATTTCGTTCATCGACCCAGGCAGTCTGCCGCAGCCCGTAGGCCGCGCCGGTGCTGCCAATGAACTGCCACAAGCCGGAAGCCGCAGCCCATGACCTTGCACGCGGCTGCCAGGCACTTTCGACTTGTCCTAACCAGACAATGTCTTCAGGAACGCCAGCCCTACGGAACGCGTCGCGAGCAATCTTCATGTAACGCCCAGAGCGGCGCAGGCCCGACTCCATGGTATTACGGCCACCGCGTCCCTGATAAAAATTGATGTACTGTTGAACCAGCGGATTCATCGTGAATTTGAAATCCAGCGAGTTCTTGACTTGCTCCGAATTGGCTAATTGTTCGGCAGTTACTGTCTTCTCCTCCTCGGTGAGAATCAGTTTGCTGAGTGCATCCAGCGGCGATGGCTCAAATCCCTGCTGCACAAAACCAATCTGCTGTGGTTTTGGCTGCGCCTGCGCGATCTCAACGCCTTCCGCTTTCGCGTCGGCGGGCGCTTGCGCGACGACAGGCGTCGCGTTCGGCGCGATCTGCGTCAGTGGAACTTCTTCGCGGTAAATTCGCTCGACTAGCTCCAGGTAGTACGTCTGAAGCCGCTGACTTGATCGGACATCCATGCCGGACATCAGAATCGTATCAACTGCTTTGTCGAATTCGTCGCGCGCTTGCTCGCGCTTGTTGTCTTCGAGATTAAGTTTGCCTTTGCGGAAATGATCGTTCGCGCGCTCGATAATTTGATCGACGCGAGGCTCATTCTTCTGAACCTCTGTCTGAATGTCACGAGCCGACGAACCAGCGGGACCTTGAGCCTGGATTACTGCTGGGGTAAAAAGTGCGACTGCAAACAGGACGCTTGAAAATACGGGAACAGCTTTACGGGACATCAATCGTTATTCTCCTGAGCCTTGCTTTCGGGGGAATCCACGACTGCGACTCACCCGAGTCGCGCGCCTGCGGTATTCAATAACTAAATAGTCGAGAACCTTCAAAAGTTCCGTTTTAGTGGCTAAACGCCAACCACTCGACCGCGTGAGGTTATCATACGCCCTAATGGGAGTCAAACCACTTTCGCCCGCCAAAATGTGCCGAACTCCTTTGATTCTCATAAGATAACGGAGGTTGCTTAGATGCAAAAAAAGTACAACGTCGGCGCATCATTACAGTGCGCCGAGGAAAAAAAGGATGACGAGCGGTGGAGCGAGGATGAGCAGCAGCAGAACTACCCAAAGAAGCAGCCGCTTCAGAGTTTGGCCGTCCCTGGCTGGTTCGGTCATACGAAATTAGACATCTCGCGGTCGGGCCGCCTGCGGTAGACGAATCGGACGCGGCGCCGGCGTCGCGATCGGCGCGGCTTTCGGTCCCAGCGCTTCCCGAAAAACTTGCCGCACATTATCGACAAATATGAACTGAATATCTTTCAAAGGCTCTTTTGGCACTTCTTCCAAATCGCGCCGATTTTGCACCGGCAAGAGAATTTTACGGACGCGAGCCCGCCGCGCCGCCAGAACCTTCTCCTTTATTCCACCCACCGGCAGGACATTGCCGCGCAAGGTGATCTCACCGGTCATGGCGACGTCTTTCTTGATGGGCCTGCGCGACAGCACAGAAACCAGGGCGGTCGCCAGGGTGATGCCGGCCGACGGTCCATCTTTCGGAATGGCCCCTTCCGGAATGTGTATGTGTATGTCGTAGTTGTTGATGTCTTCCGGTGCGATGTCCAGTTCCTTAGCGCGCGACTTCGCATAAGAGTACGCCGCCTGGGCCGATTCGCGCATGATTTCACCAATCTGTCCGGTCAGAACCAGAGCGCCTTTGCCTTTGATTCTGAGTGCTTCAATGAACAGAACCTCGCCGCCTACAGCAGTCCACGCCAACCCCGTCGCCACGCCGATCTGATCTTTTTTCAGGACTTCATCGGGCGTTACCTTCGGCACGCCGAGAAACTCGTGCAGATTTCGGAGCGACACACGGACAGGTTCTTTGCGGCCTTCGCCGATTCTGCGGGCCACTTTGCGGCAAATTGACCCGATTTCGCGCTCGAGTTGTCGCAAACCAGCTTCGTGGGTGTATCGCAGAATGATCGCCGCCAGTGCGGTCCGCGAAATGTGCACGTCTTTCGGCGTGATGCCCGTCTCGTCCATCTGCTTCGGCAGCAAATGACGGCGCGCGATTTCCAGCTTCTCTTCTTCCGTGTAGCCGGCCAGGCGAATCACTTCCATCCGGTCTCGCAGCGCCGACTGAATCGTGTCGAGCACGTTTGCGGTGGTCATGAAGATGACGTTGGACAGATCGAATGTGACGTTCAGATAGTTGTCGCGAAAACTGTTGTTCTGTTCCGGATCCAGAACCTCGAGCAAAGCTGAAGATGGATCGCCGCGAAAGTCCGCGCCGACCTTATCGATCTCGTCGAGCATGATCAGCGGATTGTTAGTGCCGGCTTGCTGAATCGCCTGCATGATGCGGCCGGGCATGGCGCCCACGTAGGTTCGTCGATGGCCGCGGATTTCAGCTTCGTCGTGCACACCGCCCAGACTCAAGCGCATGAACTTGCGGCCGAGAGCGCGCGCGATTGAACGACCCAAACTCGTTTTTCCAACGCCCGGCGGTCCGACCAGACAGAGGATTGGCCCCTTTGGTTTCGGCTTTAGCCGGCGCACGGCGAGCGCTTCGATGATGCGCTCTTTCACCTTGTCGAGGCCGTAGTGATCCTCGTCAAGAATGCGCTGCGCCTTCAGCAAATCCAGATTGTCTTTCGATGATTTTGACCACGGCAGATCCGTGATGATCTCCATCCAGCTTCGCAACGTCGCAGTTTCCGCCGCGTCCGGATGCATGCGCTCGAGCTTCTTCAACTGCCGCAAAGCTTCTTCTTCCGCCGGCTTGGGCATCTTGGCGGCTTCAATCTTTTCGCGGAACTGCTGGATTTCTTCGGCCAGCTCGTTCCCTTCCCCGAGCTCACCCTGAATTGCCTTCATTTGCTGACGCAGGTAAAACTCACGCTGCGAGCGATCAATATCTGCGCGGGCCTGCGTGTTGATTTCCTGCTGAACGGTCAAAACTTCGATTTCCTTGTTCAGCAGCTCGTTGACGCGGCGCAGGCGCGCAGTTGTGTCGGGAATTTCAAGCACCGACTGCGCATCTTCAACTTTGAGTTCAAGATTAGAAGCCGACAGGTCAGCGAGGCGGCCCGGATCATCGAGGTTCGCGATGATGGCCATCACTTCCGGCGAAATGTTCTTACCTAACGCCGCGGCCTTTTCCATCAATGCGCGCACGTTGCGAATGAGCGCTTCGACTTCGAGCGAGCGTTCGGGCGCCAACACTTCGGACACGACGCTCAGGCGCGCACGCAGAAAATCACCGCTGGAATTAACAGATTCGACCTTCGCGCGCGAAACGCCTTGAACCAGAATGCGAATGCGGCCGTCGGGCAGCTTCAGCATGCGCATGATCACAGCGACCGTGCCGACGTTGTAGAGATCTTCCTGCGTCGGGTCTTCCTTATCGAGATCCTTCTGGCAATCGAGCAGGATCATCCGATGCTCGCCCAGGGCTTCGTCCACCGCGCGGATGGATTTCTCGCGCGACACGAACAGCGGAACGATCATGAACGGATAGATCACAATGTCGCGGAGTGGCAGCAACGGCAGTTCTTCAGGAATCTGCAATTGCTGATCTATCGCGGGTTCAGCCGCTACTAAAACTTCCACTGCTTCGTTGTCCAGTTCGGTTGACATGAATGTTTCTATGAATCCTTTTCCGTGATTGGAATTGCTATTTCAGAGCCTCTGCGATCCTTTAGCTTCGGCAGTCGAACCACCAACACTCCCTTAGCTAGTTCTGCCGTGGCGCCTTTTACGTCAACCGGCCACCGCACTGGCACTACGCGCTCAAAATGGCCGTAGGTTCGTTCCGAACAATGGTGCGACGTGATGCGTTGTCGCGGCGCCTGCTTCTTCTTGTCGCCACAAATGCGCAGTTTGTTTCCATTCAAACCCACCCTTACCTGCGACGCGGTCACGCCCGGCAATTCGATGCGCACTTCGATCGTTTTCGTGGTCTCGCAGACATCAATCGTCGGCGCCCAGGTCCCGGCGATGGGCGGCGTCTGCGCGGCCGCGGCTTCCTGCAACAAAGAGAACAGCCAGCCGATGCGCTCGGTCAGCCGTTTTAGCTCGAGGCGTTCGAGCCCCGCCGGTCCGACACTCTTAACCATGACTCGCTTAACCGCCATTGCTCGCTTACCGGCCCGCGCGCGCGCGCACCAGCGTCTTCAACTCTTCCATGAATTCAGACACGTCTTCGAATTCCAAATACACGGATGCAAATCGAACGTAAGCAACTTTGTCGAGTTCCTTGAGCCGACGCATGATTTGCTCACCTATCTTGCTTGTCGGCCGTTCACGTTCGGCCGATTCCTGCACGTATTTTTCGACCGCGTTGACGATCGAGTCCAGTTTTTGAGGCGGAATCGGTCGCTTTTCGCAGGCGCGCAGCAGGCCCGCCATGACTTTATTCCGATCGAAGGTTTCGCGCCGACCGTCCTTCTTAATCACCATGTACGGAATTTCATCGATGCGCTCGTAGGACGTAAAGCGGCGTTCACATTTTAGACATTCGCGGCGCCGGCGAATCGATTCACCTTCACGCGACTCGCGCGAGTCAACGACCTTATCTTCGACAAAACCACAGAAGGGACATTTCATAAGGATTCTTCCTCACTCATTTTGAATCAGTTCAAGCCGCTTTGACTGCTGACGCGCTCGACAGGTTTTCACGATCACCTGCACGTTCAGTCGCTGACATCAACAAACGCAGTCGCGCCCAAGTTACGTCACCGCGCAAGAAGTAGAACAAACCAAACAATGCCGCCGGCAGGAAATCGACGAGGTGCACAACGATGGCTACTGCGGCTGCTTGTTCACGCGGAACACCAAGAAGAATCAGCGCCCCGCCGGTGACCGCGTGGAAGGCACCCGCTGCGCCGCCCGGCGTGGGAATCGCCGACCCGATCATCGACCATCCGAGGACGAAAAGAGTTTCGGAAACGCCGAACGGCAGACCGAATGCGCGAAAAACCAGGAGATTGCCGGCGGCAACTGATCCCCACAGCGCGAGTGACCACCCGATCGTGGTTGCCAGCTCTCGCACACTCGTCAGCACTCCCAACGCGGTCGCCAATTGCTGCAGAAGGTTGAGAATCGCGTGCTTCAATCGGCCCAGGACTCGCGAATCAGGGTGGATCTTCTTGTCTAACCATCCGATCACCGGTTGCGAGCGCCACCGGAAGGCAATCAGTAACGCGACAAACACGAACAGCGCTCCGACCAGCGCAAAACCGATTTGGCGGGCGCGGGCGAACTCTGACGCGCCGGAAGCGGGCGTGAAAAGAACAAGGTTAACCGCGAATAACAGCAGTACCGTGATCGAGTCATAAACACGCTCGATCATGATGGTGACGAATGAAGCGGCCGGTCTGACACGCCGATCTCGCATCGGTAGAACCAAAGGCCGCACGACTTCACCAACTCGGCCAAGCGTGAGCACGGCCGCGTAGCCAACACACGTGGCAATCCAAATTTCGCCGAGGCTGGCCTTTGTCAGCGGCGCGAGAAAGGCCCGCCAACGCATCGCACGCCAAAAGTACGCAATCAGCAGCACAAATCCGGCGACCAGTATCAGCCGCCAATCCGACGCCGCCAGGGAACTTTTAACCTGCGGCCAATCAAGGCTTCGGCCAAACCACCAGACAATGGCAATCGCCAGCAGGAGGAGCGCGATGAACTCAAGAAACTTGCGATATTTTGCCGCCATTGACCGAAACCAACATCTGAACGCCCTGAGCGAAGATTGCGCGAGCCACAATATATTGTGCGGCGTCGCCAGCCTACAACAGTTTAATGTTATGGTTCAAGAAGCAGACTCGCGCCAGGTTGAGACCGGGGGAACTTTGCGAAGCACGGGCACGTAAGAAGCTCGTGTCGGACTCTATGACTCTCAATCGGCTGCGTTAAACTGAATCCGGAGAATTCACCAAGTGGGAGCCGCCAGCAGCTTGGCTACCAACGAAGGCGCTGAACTAGTCAGACGATGTCGCGCAGGCAACGGCGCGGCTTGGGAAGAGATTGTCCAAACCTATTCGCGGCGCGTTTACAACCTCGCCTACCGATTCACCTCACGAGCCGACACCGCCGAAGACTTGACGCAAGACGTTTTCGTCCGCGTCTACCGCTCGCTCGAACAATACAATCCGAAGCAAGGCGACTTGCAGAACTGGCTGATGCGGCTGGCGCGGAACCTGATCATTGATGACTATCGCAAACGTCAACGCGCGCCGCAGGACGAGATTGCGGACGACCTTGAGGATCACAAGTATCACCTGCGCTCAGCCGGGAATTCGGTTCAACGGGAGATGGAGCGGCGCGAGCTCGGCGCGCAAGTACAGGCCGGAATCGACAAGCTTTCGGCGGATCTGCGGACGTGCGTCATCCTCAGAGACATCGAGGAGTTGAGCTACCAGGAGATCGTGGACTTATTGAAGATCCCCGAGGGCACCGTGAAATCACGAATAAACCGCGGCCGAATCGAACTAGCGAAGATCCTTCGTCGTATGCGAGTAGTGGAGGCGTAGTGTCAGAAGCCCGACCGTGAGGGAGGGCACCTGAACGGGCAGGAATAGAACAAGGGGCCTAAGAAGGGTTCGGAATGGAAACGAAATGATGCTGTGCAATGAATTTGAAGAAAGATTGACGAATTACCTCGACGGCGCGTTGCCGGTCGAGGAGCACCGCGCGTTTTCCGCCCACGCGTTGCGCTGCCCGCTTTGTCACGAAATGCTGGCCGACGTGAAGCAAACGATTGTCGCGTGCTTGTCTTCTGAAGCTCCACCAGCAGGTGTAGGGCTGGAAGCGCGCATCCTGATGACGACGGCCCCGCAAACGGCGATCACGTGTGAAGAATTCGCGGACTATCTGACGGATTATCTCGATGGCGTTTTGATGGCGCCTTTGTATCACCGTTGGGAACGGCATGCGGCTCTGTGTTCAGCCTGCAGCGAACTCCCCGGACAGGTAGTGCGGTCGATCGGCGCGGTTTACACCTACGCGCAGGATGAACTGCCCGTGCCCGCAGGCCTCGAAGCTCGCATTCTGCAAGCGACCATCGGCAACGTTTTGCCTCGGGAAGTGCGCGCGCCTTTCTCGTCGCGGATGGTCGAATGGCTGCGTGGCGCGCTCGATCCGCTCGTCTCGCCGCAGCTCGCCTCAGTCGCAACAATGCTGTTG
This sequence comes from Acidobacteriota bacterium, assembly GCA_052389795.1. Classification (GTDB taxonomy): domain Bacteria; phylum Acidobacteriota; class Blastocatellia; order Pyrinomonadales; family Pyrinomonadaceae; genus UBA11740. Next base: position 14,781 of record JBQTHO010000018.1, read on the forward strand.
GTGTCCGTCTTTGTACTGACGAACACGGTTTCAACCGATGGTTCGGTGCGCGGACTTTATCGCGCCAGCCTGCAACTGGCTGAACGCACGGCGGACAATGCGACGAGAGGATCCGAAAAAGGTGTCAAGCAGTTCGCCGGCAGTGTCAACAAACTAGTCGGTGGTGAAGAGAACGAGAAGGACAACGAGAAGAGCAATGAGGCGAACCAGAATCAGAATAACCCGAATCAAAACAGCGCGACGCCGCGCCCGCAAAGCTCGGAAGGAAAAACCGGCAACAGCGATTCGAAAAACCGCTGAACGTTCGCGCGCGATTCGACGTACACCTGGGACCGCGACAGCGTGAAGTAACCGATGAATTGTAATTATCACCCGAAGAATCCCGCCATGGCGCAGTGCAGCAGCTGTTCGCGGCCGTTGTGCCCGGCGTGCGACCATCGCATTCGCGGTTTCGCTGTTTGTCAGGATTGCATCGTCGCAGGCGTTGACGCGCTGCGTTATCGCCAGTCACAGCCAACGAATCAACAGGTGATCCGTCGCAAGACTTCTCCGTTCATCGCAACGTTTCTTTCGCTTTTCGTGCCCGGCCTGGGGGCGGCTTACAACGGTCAAACTTCAAAGGCCATCGTTCATTTCGCAATCTTCGCCAGCTTTTTCCAAATGGCTGTAGTGACCGACGGCGTCGCTTTCTTTGCGCTCGGCGTGTTCGGCACCTGGCTCTTTGCAGCGGTTGATGCCTGCCGGACGGCACAGTTGATGCGCGCCGGATTGGCGCCTGATGCTGAAGAAGACGCCATCACGCGCCAGTTGTACGGCAATCCTTTGGCCTGGGGCATCACGTTGTTGGTGCTGGGCGGAATCTTTCTCGCACACACGGTACTTGGATTTCAGTTTCCGATGCGGCGCGCGCTGCCCGTCGCCTTAGTCGTGCTGGGCGCTTACATTTTGTACGACTACCTGAAACGACATCGGCGTCGAGAGGAAATGCGGCTGTTCGATACCCACAACCCGCCACCGTCAGTGGTCGTGAACAGCCAATTCGCAGGCGCGGCTTACGATGGCGGTGATTTTCCAACTCGCGTCCAGTCGCCGCGGCAAATTGGCTCGCCGCGACTTCAACCGCGTCAGTAAGGTTAGACCGAAATGATCACTGGAATTATTGCAGCATTGACCCGCGGCGGCGCCATCATCGGCGCCATCCTGCTTGTCGTTGCCCTGTTGAAGCAGTTGGTCTTAGCTGTGGGGTTGCTGGTGGCCATCATCAAGCTGGCGATCATAGTCATCTTTGTGGCGGTGATAGTCCTGATCGCGGTGGCGATTTATCGCGACCGCAAGAAACATAAAGTGAGGCCTAACATCTAGTTCTCTTTCGGTGCACCCTCCGATCATTCCGTCCGAAAACCCTTCTCTCTGCGTTTGACCTGCCCATCCTCGTGTGTTAGGGTCTCCGCTCTGGCAGCATCCAGGATCCGTTAGCTCGAGTCTAAAAGCCACGTTTACCCGGCGACTCAGGCGCGCAAATCGGCTGCCGTTTCAGCAAGCAGGGTTCGATCTTCGGGCAGGGTTCTTAATTTTAAGGCCTCGCACAATTTAGGTTTTCAGTCGCCCTCGGCGTCTGTTACTTCACCGGTCGGCAAGCGGCCCCGTTTTACAAACGCGCTTGGCGCCCGACAGGGAGCAGAATGAATGACTAGAGACGACCGTTTTTATGCTTTTATCATCGCCCGTACCTCCAGATCTCGCGCTCATATCCGTCGCATAAGCGTTCACAAACGCTGGTTAAAAGTCTCAGTGCTGGGGCTGGCCGTCGTCGGAGCCGCGTTGATGTACGGCTTCTACGGCTTGATTCAACAGGCTGAGCATCTGCGGATTGAACACGACAACGCGCGTCTTCGCGCCCAGAACGAGAAGCAGAAGCAAGAACTGCTCCGGCTCAATAATCGAGTCAACGCGGTTGAGTACACTTCGCGAAAGCTCGAGGAGTTGTCGGGAATTTCACCGGCCGAGCAAACGGCGCCCCGTGGCCAGGGCGGTCCGGCCCGCCTTATCGATAGCGAAGCGGCACTGGCCGAACTTGAATCGAAGACGGCGCGCCTTGAGCGTCGCATGTGGGTTTATCAGGAGATGGTGCGCGCCGGCGGAATGATTCCGTCACTTTGGCCCGTTGACGGAACGCTGGAAGGCGGCTTTGGTGGCCGGCGCAATCCGTTTGGGGGACGGGGCTTCGAGTATCACGAAGGCCAGGACATCGACGCAGAATACGGCGACCCGGTCCAAGCGGCCGGCAGCGGCCGCGTAACCATTGCGGGACGACAGCGCGGCTACGGCAACGTCATTTACCTCGATCACGGCGCCGGCCTCTCAACGCGCTACGGCCACTTGTCGCAAATCAACGTTGCGGTCGGCCAAACTGTAACGCGTGGACAGAAAATTGGTTTGGTTGGATCAACTGGCCGCTCAACCGGACCGCATCTGCACTACGAAGTCAGAGTCAACAATCAGCCCGTGGATCCGAAACGGTATCTGCCCGGCGCTGTGCACTAACATCAGGGCAGTAGCCCGACCGCCAGGGAGGGCGCTGACTAAACCCTCCCTGACGGTCGGGCTACTGCCTTTCAATTCAGATTCTGCTACTATCCCTCCACACCCGGACCGTCATCAATCACGAAGGAAAAATTGTAAATGATCGCTAAATACCCGCGCGCGCTCGCGCTTGTGCTGTCTTCGTTACTGCTTGTCAGCTTTATTCCTGTCTCTGTTCTGGGCGACGAAGGAATGTTCCTGCCGGACACTTTGAGTCAACTACCGCTGGCGAAACTCAAACAACGCGGGCTCAAGATTCCGATCACCGACATCTACAACCCCTCAGGACCGAGCATCAAGGATGCCGTCGTCAGAGTCGGTTTCGGTTCAGGCTACGGCACTGGCGAGTTCGTGTCGGCTGAAGGCCTGGTGTTGACCAATCACCACGTTGCTTTCGACGGGTTGGTGTCGGCCTCAGACGCCGCAAAAGATTACGGCACGATGGGATACGTGGCGATGAATCGCAGCGAAGAACTGCCGCTGACCGGGTACACGATCACGATGACGCAGGACTTGAAAGATGTGACCGCTGATGTGTTGGCCGGCGTGAGCGACGCGACGCCACCGGCCGAACGCGCCGCGTCGATTCAATCGAAGTCGAGCGCACTCGAAACCGCGGCCTCTAAACCGGCTGATGGAATTACCGCGCGCGTGATGCCGATGAACGAGGGCCTGACGTACTACCTGTTCGTCACGCAGGTTTTGCGCGACGTGCGCGTTGTTTACGCGCCGCCCAAAAATATTGGCTTTTTTGGCGGCGACCCGGACAACTTTGAATGGCCGCGCCACGTCGGAGACTTCACTTTTCTGCGTGCATACGCGGCCCCCGACGGCAAACCTTCGGACTACGCGTCGAGCAACGTGCCTTACAAGCCAAAGAAGTTTCTGTCGCTTTCGATGGGCGGCGTAAAAGACAACGAATTCGTGATGGTGATGGGCTATCCCGGCTCGACCCGCCGCTACCGCGAGAGCTACTCAGTCGCTTACAACCAGGACGTGTTCATTCCGTTTTCGGTCGAGATGCAGCAGAAGCAAATCGAAGTCTTGACCATCATGGGCCGGGCCAACCCATCGATGCGCGTCAAACTTCAGTCGGTGATCTTCGGCATCTCGAACGAGTTGAAGAACAACGACGGCTCAGTCCTCGCGATGCGCCGCGCCGGGATCGTCGATCAGAAGCGTGTACAGGAAGCTGCGTTCACGAAGTGGATCAGCGAAAATCCTGAGCGGCAAAAGAAGTACGGCGAAGTGTTACCGTCACTCGCGAAGGCCTACGAAGAGCTGGAGAAGACTCAACCACGCGACCGGATAATTCAGGAAATCGCTTCCCTCAGCGATGTTTTTGAGATCGCCGGCTTTATCAGCACCTTCGTCGCCAGTAAAGAAAAACCTGAGGCGGAACGCAATCCGAACCTCGCGCTAATCGCGGCGCGCGCGCGCGCGGCGCTACCGGAAATTCTCGCTGGGCGCAATCCGACGCTTGAGCGCGAGATGCTCAACTTCTTCCTTCGTAAAGCCGCCGAGCTTCCCGCTTCCCAAAAGATCGAAGCAGTGGAAAAGCGGTTCGGCAGCTTGAAGGACGAAGCCCGCATTCGCGCAGAAGAAGATTTCGCGCGCGCGATTGTTGACAGCAAGAATCTTTCGACGCCGGAAGCCTTCGCGGCGCTGTTCGACAAGACGCCGGCGCAGTTGAAAGAGCTGAACGAGCCGCTCCTCGATTTCGCTGCCGAGATCGCGACGCTCTTCGCTGAGACGCAGCCGCGTACGCGCAACTTCAATGCGATCGTCGCCCGCTGGCGCCCGCTGCTAATTCACGGAATGACTGAGATGCGTGGGGGCAAGCCTTATCCCGACGCGAACGCTACGTTGCGATTCACGTACGGCGACGTCAAGGGCTACATCCCGAAAGACGCGGCGATCTATCAGCCTTTCACGCATCTCTCGGGTGTCGTTGAGAAAGACACGGGCAGCGAGCCTTTCGATGTGCCGGCCAAGCTGAAGCAGTTGTTTCGCGCACGCGACTTCGGTATTTACGCCGAAGGCCAGGACGTGCCGGTGAATTTCATCTCGACGACCGACATTATCGGCGGCAACTCAGGCTCGCCGATCCTGAACGGCCGCGGTGAACAGATCGGCATCGTCTTCGACGGAAACTACGAAGGCCTCGGCAACGACTTCTTTTACGATGCGCCGAAGAACCGCACAATTTCCGTGGACATTCGTTATGTCCTGTTTCTCACGGAGAAGTTCGGCGGTGCTGGATATCTTTTGAAAGAGATGGACATCAAGAACATGCCGGCGGCTTTGAAGAAAGCCGCGTGAGTCAGAACCACCTGCGGTAGCGGGTGGTTGTTGATTGTTTTCCGAGGCATCCATCATTTCGAGATCAACCACCGCTACCGCAGGTGGTTCTGACTGCACAGGAGAACCCGTTTGAAAACATTAACTATCATTTTAGGTCTCGTCTTGTTGGGCTCGACTTTGGCACCGGCGACGCCGGCCAGAACAAGCGTTCGCTCGGAACCGGTTGCCGCACAAGACCAGGGCGTATTTACGCATCAGGACGCCGGTGTTCGATTCCAACTGCCAAAGGGTTGGAAGGCAAAACCGGACGGCGAAGTGATTACCGCATCGTCTGCTGATGACGCGCTCCAGGTCGTGTTTTGGGTTCCCGAAGAGGCTGATTTCGACGCCGCGGTGAAGGAACTGGACAAGGAACTGGGCAAGACGATTAAGAACATGAAGACGGTGGGCAAGCCGGCTGAAGACGTCCTGAACGACATGCCGCATTACGGCGAAACCGGTACCGGTGACGTCGATGGAACCACCATCGTCTGGTCTGTGGATGTGCTCGGCGCAAAGAAACCCCTGATAATTCTGACATTTGCCGCACCAAGCCTTTTTGAAAAGCATTCGTCGGCCTATGAACAACTGCTGACCAGCATCAAGAAGATCTAGCGGGCGCGAGATTGGAGGGATGCCCAATTTCGGGGCAATTCGAACCGGGATTAATGCGATTGACGTAGCGAAGGCACCCGTTAGAACCAGGCTGAGGTGGGAGCTGACATTGCTATTTCTCCAGCTTTTAACGGGCGGTTATATGCCCGCAAACGCGGCCCGTCAATAAAATGGCGGCGATATTTGTTCTTGACAGCCTAAAACGGCTTCCGTTAGGATGCGCCGACGTTTCAATCAGTGCCGGCCCCGGGATCTACACCTGCCAAGGCATTTCGATTTGCAAGCGCTAAAAGTGAAATGAGTTCTTGTTTTGAAGTTGCGCCCATCTATCGCGCCACCGTGTGTGATTACCTGGGCGCTTTTTCGCTAGTGTGTTTCCGTGTAGCGCCCCAGACAAAAGCGCGTCCGGCTCACAGCATTAACCTATTGGACGGTGGCGTTGACTTCAGTCTGTGTTTCGAATTTAACAGACTGGAGTCTGTGCCACTTAAGCCAATTTTGCCGAATCGTTAGGAGGATTCGTTTGTATGTCTAGAATAACCGGTAAGGTCAAGTGGTTTAACAACTCGAAGGGCTATGGCTTCATTGAGCAGCCAGGCTCTTCGGACATCTTTGTGCACTACAGCGCCATTCAGGGCGATGGCTTCAAGACCCTCGAAGAAGGTCAGGAAGTCGAGTTCGAAGTGACGCAGGGCCCCAAAGGACCACAGGCTGAAAAAGTCACAAAGGCGTAGGTCTCCCCGGCTTGCTTTCAAGCAAAGCCACTGGCCGCTTCCGGTAGTCCCGGAACGCGCAAGACAAAAGGCGATCTCGGATTTCCGAGATCGCCTTTTTAATTTTTGTTGGCGTCGTTGTCAGCGGGGCGCTAGCCCGACCGTGAGGGAGGGCTCATAAGATAGGCACCGATCGAGGGCCCTCCCCTCCGGTTGGGCTTGCCGCCTGAGTTCCTACTGCTCAGCCTTCGCCTTGAAACTCACGTGTCCAGCTTCAACATCAACTGAGAACACGACTCGATCTGTTCCAATCTTTTCTTTCATCGCTTCAGTACGCTCGACAACCAGGCGATGAAATTTCGCGAACGACAAATCCTGCGACGCTTCTCCGCATGCTCGCTTGGCCACCATCAAAGCGTCGTACACACCTTTGATTGTCTGCACGTCCTTACGCACGTCGGTACACGCAAAAGTTGAGGCCTTGAACGGCGTCTTTTTCTCCTTCGCTTCTCTCTCAGCGCGCTGAACGGTGAAAGCGTCGCGGCCTTCTTCGCGGCCCTTCATCGTGCGCCGCCAGACTTCGCGGAAGGCGTTGTAACGCGTCGCCAGCGAGTTGTAGTGAAAGCGTTGCGCAAAACTCAAAGACCTGTCGTCGGCTAAGCGTTTGAGCTGCGTTTCAACGCGCAACTTCGTGTCGTAAGGCGGACGCTTTGAGCCGCCGCTGAAATAGATGTCGTACTCAACCTTCAGCCGGCGAATGTCTTCCTCTAATCGCGCCAAGCGATCTTCGACCGAAACATGCTCGACCAGCATGTTCTTGCTTCTCTGACGGCGTTCGGCCTCGAGTCTGGCCAGCTTATTGTTATTGATTGCCAACTGAAAATCTCCCTTGATGAGCGGCGCGAGCGGGGGCGCCGACGATAGTTCGAGTGTAGGAGTTCAGGCGAAACACTGTCAATGATTTGTTTCGTCGCCGATTGCCTCTTGTGCCGTTGACGGCATATTCTCGTTCTCGCCGAACCCGAAATGCCGAAAACAGCCGCCAAACCTTCCAACCAGAACGCTCTGTTGCGCGCGTTACCATCGATCGATGCGCTGCTGCGGACGGAAACAGGCCAGTCGGTGAGGACTGCCGCGGGCGTTGAGCAACAGACCACACTGGCACGCGAAGTCATCGAGAAATTGCGGACGGAGATTCTGACGGGGACGTTCGCGGTAAACGACGGCAACGCATCCTCGGTGTTAGTCGCCGAAGCGGAACAACGATTAGCGATATTGAGTAAGCAGCAGACGGCCAGCGGTGGGCGGCGCGTCATTAACGCGACGGGCGTAATTCTCCACACGAACCTTGGGCGCGCGCCGTTGTCGGATGCAGCGCAGCGGGCCATCGTCGCCGCCTCGGCCTACTGCAATCTCGAATTCGATCTGAACTCAGGAAATCGCGGCCGCCGTGGCGCGCGCGCGGAAGATCTACTCACGACGTTGACCGGAACCGAAGCCGCTCTCGTCGTGAACAATTGCGCGGCGGCAGCGCTGCTCGTGTTAACGGTGCTGGCGCGCGAAGGCGAAACCATCGTCTCGCGGGGCGAACTGGTTGAAATCGGCGGGGACTTTCGCGTGCCGGAAGTGATGGCGCAATCAGGTACGCGCATGGTCGAAGTCGGCACAACAAATCGAACGAAGCTGGCGGATTATCAGAGAGCGATCACGGCCGGCACGCGCTTGATCATGCGCGTGCACACTTCGAACTATCGGATCGTCGGCTTTACCAAGACCCCGACGCTTAAGGAACTTGGGACGCTGGCTCATGAGAACGGTTTGTTGCTCTACGAAGACGCCGGCTCGGGCGCGCTCATCGACTTCAGCCAATTTGGAATCACCGGCGAACCCGTCATTCGCGAATCGTTTGCGGCCGGTGTTGATGTCATCTCGTTCAGTGGCGATAAACTGCTCGGCGGCCCGCAGGCTGGTTTGCTCGTCGGTCGCGGCGAAGTCATCGAGCGCATGCGTAAGCACTCGCTCTATCGCGCGTTGCGCGCGGACAAACTTCGCCTCGCGGCCTTGGAAGCGACGCTCGACGCATACGCGCGAAACGCGATCACAAACGAACTGCCCACGCACCAAATGATCTCGATGACTTTCGATGATCTGAAATCGCGGGTAACGAACTTTATCGAACATGTCCATGGATTGAACGCGTCAGAGCTCCACATCGAAATTGTCGAAGGCGAATCGGCAATCGGCGGCGGCGCTGCACCAACTTCGCATTTGCGGACCCCGCTGGTTTCGATCACTCACGCGAAGCTCTCGGCCAATCAAATCGAAGAGCGACTTCGCCACTCCGACCCGCCGGTCATTACGCGTATCGAAGATGATCGTGTGCTCATCGATCTGCGAACTGTCGCGGCTGAGGACGAAGCGACCCTGGCATCCGCCGTCACCTCCCTCGAACAATAGTCCCGCACGCGTCAATAAATTTGGGGTGCGCCGGCCTCGGCGGCCGCTTTGGATGTAACTTGCGTCCCCTGGCTTGTTTAAGATTCAAAGCGGCGCCGGCGCTTAGCTTTGCCGCCGCACTCCAAAATCTGGCCATTTCCCTCGGAAAAGTGACCAAAATTTGCACGCCCCAAACCTCATTGCGATGTGTATAATCGATTAGCCACGAAATGTGGCCGTCCAGCCTCACGATTCAATCCAAATTGCGACTCTTGAAACAACAACAGCAAGCGAGACGCTTGTGCCCCAGTCAACCAATCAAGTGTTAAAGACGTTCTCCTGGAAATCTCTGTTGCTATCGCTGGGTCTGGCTTTTTTGGCCGGCGCGGCTGCGTGTGCCATCTGGCGCACAGGTCTAATCGATTCACTCCAGGCAGCCTTCGTCGTTAGTGTGGCGCGCGGCGACCAGCCACTCCAGGCGCCACAGACTTGGCTCGCCCTTTTGCTGATCGTCACCATCAGCACGAGTGCGGGATTTTTTGTCGGGCGCGTCGGCGCTCGTCGATCCTTTCTGTTTTTGGGCATCGGTTTTCTTACCACATGTACCGCCAGCCTGCTCATCTCTCGCTACTTAAAGATCGACATTCTTTTTGCGCCGATGGCCGTGGGTTCAGCCGCTGCGGTGTTCCTCGTGCAACTGCACCGGCTCTGGCTGATTGATACTCTGCTGACCCGGCGCGTGAACGAAACGATTTCGCGGACCGATGCGCAGGACATGAGCATTGCAGAGAATCGTTTGACCAGCGGGCTCAAGCTGCTCCAGACGATTCTGCCTTTGGAAGAAGCCTTCGTCTTTCAACCAAATGAAGATGGCGCACTCGTACCGTGCGCCAGGCTACGCGCACAAGCGAGCGGTTCGCTGCAAGCCGGCCGTAATTCTGTCTGGCGGAAACTCGTGCAGCTTTGCGACCAGGCCGCAAAGAAACATGAGATCGCGCTCGCGCCGATTGGCGAGATCGACACGCTCGAAAACGTTGCGATGCCGCTTCAGCATGGCGGTCGCACAGTGGGCACGTTGCTGCTGCGCCTGCGCGAAAGTTTTGATCAAAGTGATCGCCGCTTACTCGCCGCCGTTGGTGGACAACTTGCACGCGATCTTCAGCGTGAAGATGCGCAGCGCAAAAAGCTCGACAGCAATCTGCCGGCGTTTGTCTCGGCGCGCACTTCCGGTCACCGACTACATGCGTTCGATCTGATCAGCGGCGTGCTGACCGAACATCGATTTGGCGCCCAGGTGCTGGCCGAGGCGTCGGACGGTTACGCGATCGCCTACCTCGACGGGACAATCGCTTACGTGAACCCGGCGATGCTTTGGGCCGCGCGCATGAACAATCACGAGGCACCCAAGACCGATCTTTTTGGCCTGCTGGATAGATTCAAATCTGGAGTTTTTGACGAGCCAGCCATCGCCGTCCGTCGCGTTTTGCAGTCGGGCGAGCCCTACGAGCGAGAGCTGAAGTTTCCCGACCGCAACCAGACGCTCGAGCTACGGATCGCGCTGGCAAAAGAGCGCAACGGTAATGGCAATGGGAACGGCCTAAACGGGAACGGCGCCGGTGCGAAGCCGCTCTGCTTTGCGATTCGCGTGCGCGACGTCACGCGCATGAAAGAATTCGAGAAGCTGAAGAGCGACATGATCTCTTTGATGTCGCACGAGCTGCGCACTCCCCTCACCAGCATTAACGGTTTCGCGGAGTTGCTCGTCACCGACGACAACATTCCCGCAGAGTCGCGCGAGTTCCTGCAAATCATCTCGAACGAATCGCAGCGCATGTCGCGCATGATTGATACGTTTCTGACCGTGACGCAGCTTGAGCGCGCGGACAAACAGGAAGTGACGAAGATTGCTCTGCGGCTCGACGAAGTCGTCAACGAGACAGTTAACGTTATGCAGCCCACCGCCAAGAAGAAGCGCATTCGACTGGTTGAACAGAGCAACGGCTCGATTCCGCCGGTCTCTGCGGACAAGAGTCTGATTACACAAGCGCTGACGAAACTGATCGACAACTCAATCAGGTACAGCCCCGAGCGCACGACTGTAACGGTTTCAACCGTGCTCGAAGCCGAAGCCGTGCGCGTCGTCGTCGACGATCGGGGCTATGGTGTACCGCAGGATTCCATGGATCGGATTTGGGAAAAGTTCTATCGCGTCGCACGCGATGGGCAGGAAAAGGACGAAGAGTCCACGGGCCTGGGATTGTCTTTCGTGAAGGAAGTTATCGAACAGCACGGCGGAACAGTCGCCGTCGAATCAGAAGTCGGCCGTGGATCGAAATTCAGCTTTGCGCTACCGCGACTGTGACGTTCAATTGTCTTGCTCTGTGTCTCAGTGGAACTTCGTGTCTCGGTGGTGAATCGGTATAAACACTCACCACAAAGTCACCGAGATTTCACAGAGACACCGAGAAAAAGTGAAATGTCATGATTCTTCCGCCGCAACATCTTCCGCATCCGCTGCACGCTGTGAAGCCGCGCTTCGTCTCCAAATGAAATATGCAGGAATGCCCGTCAGCACGATCAGATAACCAATTCCGGAAGTCCACGGCGCAAGATACGCCAGATCGAGCACGATCAGTAGCGCAAGCACAATGTAGACGATCGGCACGAACGGATAACCGAACGTGCGATAGGGCCGGTTGAGTTCCGGGGCCTTCCTTCGCATCAAAATCACTGCGCCAACCATCAACGCATAGAAAATCAGATCTGCCGAGATTATGTACTCGAGCAGTTGCGTGTAAACGTTGCCGTACGTCACCACACCGGTGTTCGGATCGGTTGTTACGGTGCGCGGCAACGTCAGCAGGCAAGCCCAGATTCCTTGCGCGATCAATGCGACGGCCGGAACGTGATGCTTATTGAGTGTCGCGACACGGTTGAAGAACAAACCGTCACGCGCCATCGCGTAGTACACGCGCGCGCCCGCGAGGATCAATCCGTTGTTGCACCCGAAGGTCGAGATCATGATCGCCGCCGCCATTATCGTCGCGCCCGGCGGACCGAAGATCGCTTGCATCGTTGCGGCCGCAACGCGATTCTGCGGCGCACCTTGAATTGCCGCGAGCGGCAAAGTGACGACGTAGGCCAGATTCGCCAGCAAATAAAGAACGACGACCACGCCGCAACCGATGAAAAGCGACAAAGGCAGGTTGCGGCCGGGATTCTCGATTTCGCCGCCGGTAAACGTCACATTGTTCCAGGCTGATTGCGCGAACAATGGTCCGGTCATCGCTCGGCCCAGCATCATTACCAGTGCGAATCCCCCGGCGATGGCCAGCCCCGGCTGCGCGACCTGCGGATTCCAACCGTTGGCCCAAGAGTCCCACCACGAAGATGTGTACGCCGCGCTGCCGCTGTTCCAGCCGACCAGCAGGCCAAGCACGATCAATCCGATCAGCGCCGCCGTCTTGGTGAAGGTGAAAGTGTTTTGAATGAACTTGCCTGTCTTCAGGCCGCGCATGTTCGTAAGCGTGAGGACAGCAATCATCGCGATCGCGATAAGTTGGGCCGTCGAAAGACTGAGCGCGTACCCGCCTAACCGCCGCGGCGCAATCAGATAGTTGTTCGCGTCGATGCCTTTGATCAGAACGCCGGTGAAGTTCGCGAACGCGACGGCCACGGCCGCAATCGTTCCGGTTTGAATGACGAGGAACATTGACCAACCGAACAGGAACCCCATGCCCGGACTGTACGCCTGCCGCAGAAAAACGTATGGCCCACCGGCGCGTGGCATCATCGCTGCCAGCTCAGCACAGCATAGAGCGCCGGTAATCGTCATGAATCCGGCCAGCGCCCACGCGACTAACAACCAGCCCGGCGCGCCAATCAATCGCGACGACTCGGCTGATGTGATGAAAATACCTGAGCCTATCATCGAGCCGATCACGATCATCGTGCCGTCGAGTAGGCCCAGGCCGCGGACCAGTTTGTTCGATTCAGTTTTCTTTTCCGCCATAGTCGCTGGCTACTATCCCAACCAGTCATCAGAAGTCAACGGAAATTTCGCGCGACTGGAGCGAAGCGCTTCGCCTGCAGCATTCATTTCTGTAGCCCAGGCGTTCACGCCTGGGACAGCGATAAGATAGTTAATTTGAGCCTCTTCAGGAGGCTTTTAGACCAAAGCCCATGAGTGGGCTGACGAGGGCTATAAATGACTTCACCCCAGGCGTAAACGCCTGGGCTACAGAAAATCAATGCAGGTTGCGCCTTACACGCCAATTACTGTTTGTTGATAGTCCCGCGGCAGGTCGGCGCGCCGCATGCGCACCGCTTTGAATCGGGATGGAGCGTCTGCTCGTAGTCGATCGTGATTTCTTCGCCGGGCGGGATGTCTCGCAAAGCAAAGAACAAGACATGGCCGTACAAAGTTCTCATGAAGGCGTTTGGTTGGCAGGAGTGATTGATGTAGTGCGTGCCGTTGCCGCCCCGCGCCCCGTCCAGACTGAAGCGCCCGTCGATGTCGCAGATGCGCAGGACCTGACGGTTGCATGCGCGCTGGCGAGCTTCAAGGTCTGAGATCCGCTCGCCGGTATATTCAGCTATTTTCCGCCGGCGCTTAAAATGAGTGGTAGCGAAGCAACCCTTGCCGTTGATCGCAGACTTGCGGATTGCGAGGCCATGCGCGAGTTTCACGGCCCGCATTGTACGACGGAATTTCACCACAGAGGTCACAGAGAAATCAGCCGCAGATGGACGCGGATTTCCGCTGATATGAAATCCGGATCGTATCCGCGTTTATCTGCGTATATCTGCGGCTGATTCAGTTTCTTCCTCTGTGTCCTCTGCCGTTACATCTCCTGACTCACTTCATCATCTGCGGCGCGACGTAGCGCACTTCGGCAATATCCGCGAGCGTCGCCAGCTTTTCGATGGACAGACGGCCGATGACAAGCTTCGCACTCTTCGGATCCAGAACCACTTCGAATCCGAGCGCCTTCAGCTTTGCCAATGTTGCTTCTGATTTTTCCGTCAACCAGATTTGCACGTCGGCTTTTCCGTCGCGAACAAACTTCGCCTCGTCGGCCGAAGCGGCGAGTTTTGGATCTTTAAGTCGATCAACGACAGCGAGCAGTGCCGGATGAAGTTTCGACTGCAAGTCGGCGCGCTTTTGCTCATCCGGCGACAGTTTCCTGTGTGCAACGGCTTCATCGGCCCCTTCCACAACGAAATTCCCAGTCCCGCTGCCAGGTTTCGGTGGCGCCGGTGCGGGTAGTTTCCCGGTGCTGACACCTTGTCCCGTGCCGGTACCAACACTCCCGGCGCCACCGCCGCCCTGAGCTTTCGGTTTACTCGATACGCGATTCTGCCGAGCGATTGTCGCTCCCGCAGAACCTGAAACAGTAACCGTCTGGTTCGCGGTCCCGGCTGAAAGGCTGTAAAAGCTTTGGACTTGCCGACCAGTAACCGGCATGTTCCGAAATTGCTCGCCAATCACGGCGTCGCGATTGACGCCTTCCGGCACTTCAACCGGAACATCAATGCGACGCGGCTGTCCACCGTCGGTCACGACCATCTCTTCGACTGCGACGAACGAAGTGAACTGCGTCATCAGACGATAATCCAAACCCAGTTGGGTGATCGTCTGTTTCAGGTCTTCCTTCATCGTCCCTGCTTGCGCCCCGTTGAAGTCCTGCGCCATCAAGTCATCGACACGCGTGCGCGCCCAGAGAGTCGCCAACACGTCACGCTTGTCCGTCGCAGAAAAATCGACGGGAATCTCGCGCACAAAATCCCGGCCCGACATCTTGCCTTTCAAGCGAATTACGCCGCGACTATTGCCGCCGTACTTCCCGGTTAGAATCACCGGCTTAGCACCGAACAAATCCGGAATGACTTTGGGATAGACATCGCTCACCGGCATGCCGTTCCAATCGATCGAGATATCGGTCAACAAAGGATTGCGCACGCGCTCGTGAAAACGGCGCGCCGCGGCTGAGCCGTCGTCGTTCAACGCGACATATTCGACTTCACCACGACCGTGCTTCGCCATGTTGTCGAGCAAATAACGATTCACGCTACCGCCAATCCCAAACGCGAAAACGCGCGCGTTCGGATGTTTCTGCACTTCACCGATAATCGCTATGTCGTTGCCGACATAACCGTCGGTCATAAAGCAAACGATCCGCACGTGTCCCTGCGCGTCGGACGGGTCGAGCGCAGCCTTGATGGCCTTCATCATTTCGGTGCCGCCGCCGCCCTGCCCGGTATCAAGGAATGCTTGTGCTTTGGCGAGGTTCTCCCGGGTCGCCGGCATCGGGTCCGGAAAAAGAATATGGGTATCACCCGCGAAAGTGATCAGATTGAAAGTGTCGTGTGGATAAAGATTGTCCAGCGCCAGCTTCATCGTCTCTTTCGCCTTGTCGATCGGAAAGCCCGACATTGAGCCGGAAGTGTCGAGCACGAACACCAACTCTTTCGGCATCACGTCTTCGGCCGTCACTCGCTCAGGCGGCTGGACAATCAAAGTGAAGAAGCCGCTCGCGCCGGTGTAATGCGTCAGCAGCGCGTCATTGATTTTCTTGCCCGCGACGTCGTAGCGCAGGATGAAATCCTTGTTAGGGATCGTCGCTAATTCTTGCAGGGTCACCCGCGCGCGCCGGTCGTTGGGCCGCTCAACAATCACCCGGTGCGTCTTTGAATTAAGTGCGTCAATCGGTACACCGGCGTCGAGCGAGACTTCCACCGAAATATCGTGACCCGCGCGCATGCCGGCGGGCGGCGGAGGCGGCGTGATGCGCGAAGCGTCCGGCACTTTGTCAGTGTCGGGCGCCAAGCCTGTGCTTTGCGCGCCGGTCGCATTGCCGGGAACGTAACGCGGGCCCACGACCATCGGAAACACGAACTCGTAAGAACCGTCTTCGTATTTCAGCGTCTCGACATAGCTGATCGTGATTTTGATTTGTTCACCGGGAAGAATGTTCGCGACCGACTGCGTGAAAATGTTCTGCCGTTCCTGTGCGAGCAGGCTTGCGCGTTGGCCCCCGGCTTTGGCTGCTTCGTAAACTGCCTGCGCTTCTTCACGCTTGAGAATCTTTCCACGCACCGTTTTGTCGCCGACCAGCATAGTCATGTCATCAACGGCGGCGTCCTGCGGCAATGGAAACGTGTAAACCGCTTCAATCTTTTCGGTGAAAGAATTTTCGAATTCCTGGGTCACCGTTACGCGTGACAGAAAGCCGCTGATTTGCGCTTTCACGTCAGTACGTTTAAGCGGGCAAATTGCCTTAGGCGTGCCACCCGGATCCAGGACCTGAAGAGTGCCCTGCGTGATTTTTTCCTGCGCCGCGGCGTTGCTGCCGGCGAAGAAGTTGTTTGGGTAAGTGACGAGCACAAGCGCCGCTCCGATGATTGCGGCGACCGGGACGGATTTGAAAAAGGACTTTGCGCGCATAGGCTCCTCCGCGTGACTCGGGCAAGCCCGGTCAGGGTCAGTGACGTCAAGCTGTCGTACTGCTGACTAGAGACTAGATTTCAATCTCTGGTTCCCCAGTCGTACTGGGACTAGAACGCATAACGGAGGGGAGACTTGCAGTTGAATCTGATGCGTAGATGTTTAGAACAAGTGGCGCGATGTCCGCGATTTCTCGGCTCCGCCGTCTGATGGGCGGTAAGACTCAGCCTTTCCGTGGCAGCGCGTGTCTTTATCTTTTTGGTTCGAGGCCCAGCCTCTAATCAGAACAAAAAAACCTATCCACGACGGTAGCCAAAGCCTTACCGTACATGAGGCGGCAAAGCCGCTCACTTCTCCGGATCAGCCAATTCAATACAAATTGAAGTTGTATTCCAGCTGCATGTACATCGATACGGGTTGGCCGTTACGCATCGCCGGCAAAAAACGAATCTGGCGCGCTGCGGCAATTGCTTTTTCCGTCAGGCCGCCACCGAGTTTTTGAATCGCATGGATGTTGATGACCTGTCCGCCGCTCGAGAAAACGACACGCAAAACGACCGTGCCGGTAACCTGATCGCGTCGTGCCTGTTCAGTGAACTTGGTGACACAGATCGATCCCAGCCCAATAAAACAGGAGCGCGGATCAACGTGACGATCCGGGGAGACCTAATAGGTATTACGGGAGACTAGTGAAAGGTTACGAAGAAAGATTTCAGTTTAGCGTTCAAGAGTTCAAGCTTTAGCTTGCCTCTTTAAAGAACAACCTAAAGGTTTGACTCTGAACCTTACTTCAGCTTGAACGTACGCGCGATTTGGTCGGTCTGATTGCGGATCCGCGAGAGCTTATCGCGCATGCCGGTAAACCTAATCGCATAAACAGTGCGGTCATCGGCTTGAAGGTAATAAGTGCGGCCGGCCATCTGCTTGCCGGCTTGGGTGAACTCATACGCGACGGTGACGCCCGTCATGCGACCAGTGAAAATGTCTTCCTTGCCATCGACGTAGCCCGGCAGGAAACGGACTTTCTGCTCCTGATCTCGCCGGGCGAATTCACGGACGGTCAGGCCTTCATCCAGCTTCTCCTTCCGAATTCGCATGTAGCCGTCGTTGCGATCTTGGTAGACGAACTCGGCGTGCTGGTGCATTTCGTCGGGCTCGTCAACCAGCCGCCACATCGGCGACGGAAAATCGACGATGTATTCAACCTTCGGACTGGTGTAGCTGTGGCTTTGCGCCGCAACCGAAGTGCCGAAGGCCGCCAGGCCAATTACTGCAAACAAGGAAAGAAATGTTAATGCTGAACGCAACGGGATACTCCTTTTGAAGGTAATGCAGTGTGTAAGATGCCGCACATGTTGTCGATGTTGTCCAACTCTAGGATTTAGGGTGTAGGGTGTAACCCCCGATATTTAGGTGGCTCACCAGCAAAACTTCGTCTTCGCGAAATTCCGAAACTTGTGCAGATGAAGACCGCGACAATTTTCAATCCTATACCCTACCCCCTAGCCCCCTACACCCTAGTCCGTAGCCGCCAGAGCCTGGCGTTGAAGCTGAACCAGTTGCGCGATGCCCATCCTGGCCAATTCCAGCAATTCATCCATCTGCTCGCGCGAAAACGGTAAGCCTTCAGCGGTGCCCTGAACTTCGATAAAGCGGCTGTCGCCGGTGCAAACGATGTTCATATCAACGTCAGCGCGCGAGTCTTCGTCGTATTTCAGATCGAGCAGAGGCGTTCCGTCAACGATGCCGACGCTGACCGCAGCGACTTCGCTCGTAATCGGCGACCGTTTGATCTTCTTCGCTGCCAGCAGACGCCGGCAAGCGATCGTGTAAGCAACGTAAGCGCCGGTAATCGCGGCGGTGCGCGTGCCACCGTCGGCTTGCAGCACGTCGCAATCGAGCGTGACGGTGCGCTCGCCGAGCACAGTGCGATCCGAAATCGCGCGGAGGCTGCGGCCGATCAAACGTTGAATTTCATGAGTGCGTCCGGAAGGACCGCGACCGACTTCGCGCGCGGTGCGCGTGTGCGTTGAGCGCGGCAGCATACCGTACTCTGCTGTGACCCACCCTTCAGTTCGCTGGCTGCGCAGGTGTGGCGGCAACTTGTCTTCGACCGACGCGGCACAAATTACGCGCGTGTTGCCGATCTCGATCAACGCGGAGCCTTCGGCGTTCGGCAGAAAGCCGGGTGTGATTTTTACGGCACGCAGTTCATCCGGCGCGCGATTGTCTGTCCGTTTGAAAGTCATCTTTGGTACGCAGGCTTCCAGCCTTGGTTTGGCAATCAGTTTAGAAGCCGGACTTGTCCGGCTAGTGACTCGCGGGACAAGTCCCGCGTCTAAACTGATTCTTAATTCGTTGTTAGCTTGCCGGCCAGTCAGCCGGAGCCTCCGGCCATTCTTTGTCAGGACTGACCGGCACCGCCTGATCAATCCCAAGTCGCTGTGAATCGATGTCAGCGACGATAAAATTCTCTGGCGCAACCGGGCTTCCCGCAAGCCTGCGCAACATCGCGAGCTGACCAGCATGGGTCATGGCATCAGAGAAAGGTCCCTGCAGCAACCCTTCCGCCGTAGTCTGATCCGCAATTGGGTCGTCCGTGGCGATATGTCCGGCGAGCGACTCAACCATCTCATGAAATCGGACAACCTCATCACTGATCGACGGTAGCGGTGCGGGCCTGTATTGGCCGCCGACAAAATACGTTCGTGCGTAACCAAGTACACTTGTCATGTGACGAACCAGTTCCTTCGGCGTGCGCACGTTGTCGCCGGGATTAAATTCGGCAAATTCCGCCGGCGCATCGCGCAAAGCCTTCTGCGTTCGATACGCCAACGCCGCCAGGAAGTGCCGCAACAGTCGTCGTTCGTCGTCAGTCATTAATCCATTGGTACATTGGTACATTGATCCATTGAATCAATGAACAAATGAGTCAATGAGCCAATTTATCCTCTCCCCAAACCTCAACTGCTTCCAGCCGCGACGGCGTCGCGCCCAAAAATCTCTCGGCCACTCGTGCGAATCTTTGCGCGGCGTCGGTCACGTAAAAGTGGTCCAAATCATCGCACAACTGCCGTTCGAGCGCACCGGTCGGCGGCGTCATCCGCGCCAAACCCTTCTCTTCCAATAAGGCCTTGACTTCCAGCGCAGTCGCTTCGCCTGAATCGACCAGCTTAACGTATTCGCCGACCGTCTCCTGAATTACATCTCTGAGAATTGGGTAATGGGTGCAGCCAAGGACTAAGGTATCGATATGTCCGCGAAGGTCTTCCAAATAAGCCTGGGCGACGCTGCGGCCGACGGCATCGTCGCCCCAGCCTTCTTCGGCCAAAGGTACGAACAGAGGACACGCGCGTTCCAGCACGTTGATTGTCGAATCAATTCTCGAAATCGCTTTCGTATAAGCGGCGCTCTGCACAGTCGATTCAGTGGCGATCACTCCGATAGCGCGCTGGTGCCGCGGCCCGCCAGTCTGCAGTTCTCTAACCGACTCGCTCAGAACCGCCGCCCTCGCGCCCGGCCCAATCACCCCCACAACGTCGATCTTCAAAGCGCTTCGAATCGCCGGCAGCGCGAGGGCCGAAGCCGTGTTGCAAGCGACGACCAGCATTTTGATTCCGTGCCCCGCGAGGAAACGCGCATTCTCAACCGCGTAACGCTCAACTGTCGCCAGCGACTTGGTTCCATAAGGCACCCGCGCCGTGTCGCCCAGATAAACGAAGCGCTCATTCGGCAGATGCTCATGCAGGGCGCGATAGACGGTCAGACCGCCGACGCCCGAGTCGAAGATTCCGATTGGTAGATTGCTCATTTAGTCAGTACCACCCGCATCAGCGGGCGGACATTCATCCGCAGATTACACAGATTACACAGATAAATTAGCCGCGAAAAGGCACAAAGGGCACAAATCAAGAACAACTACGGTCATTCGACTTGCGCCTCCGGGATCGCGCAGAGTCCAACCAAACAATTTCTGCTTTGTGCTTTCGGTGCCTCTTTGTGGCTTTACTTCTTGAGCTGTGGAATCCGCGGATTACTCGGAGTGTCTTTCCTGCCTACTGCTTACGGCCTACTGCTTACGGCCTACTGCTTATTGCCTACTGCCGCCTGTTTTTATGGTGGAGGCGCCGGGAATCGAACCCGGATCCAAAGGTCAACGCCGAAGGAATCTACATGCTTAGCTGATTCTCTTTTCGCTCGGGCCTTGCGACCCGCGCGATCTTCGCCCATTTCCAACTAAGTGAAGCAGCAAGACGTTGGAACGAGCTAGTCCGACTTTGATCTCACCCATCGCCACGGACCGAAACGATGGGCCAGCTCAACTAAGGTGACATCTCCATCCGCGCGCATGAGCAACTTGCGGCGGAGACGCTCGCTAGCTTATTAGGCCGCGAGAGCTAACTCGTTAGAGTTGGCAATTGATTTTCCCTGCAATTTGATAACGGTCCCCACAAGAAAAAGGCCCGGCATGCATCGCGACGGACGTTACGGCCCCTGTCGAAGCCTGTCGCCCCCGTCTTAAGCGAGCAGAATCAGTATAAGAGATGCGGAGCCAGATGTCAGGTTTGCTTTGAAAAAGTCAGACCTCAAAAGTAGTTGTTTCTGATTCGGTTGGAGTTGCGTGCTTCACTCGCCATTCGACTTCGCCGGTAGGCCGAAGTCGAGCCTCGAATACTCCCTCATCGAGGTACAACATGCATGAAGCTTCTATAGACATGATATGAAGACATTGGCCAATTTCTGCTTCTGTTAGGCCACCGCGGTCATCAATTACCTTACTCATGTCCAAAGCCCTAGCAGCTAAGTTAACAAACGTCCTTTCTCCAAATCGTTTCACAAAATCCTTATAGATGGAACGGTACCCGCCCTTAACGGGCCATAATTCCTTGAAACAAAGGAGTCCAGTTTGTGAATACGAACGCTCAGGGGAAAGGCCATTCACAATCACCAATAAGTCCCGAATAGTAAGTTCCTGTCCGGTTATCGTCGGGGCTTCAGTGGAAGCGTG
The DNA here is from genome assembly GCA_052389795.1 of Acidobacteriota bacterium. Taxonomy (GTDB): domain Bacteria; phylum Acidobacteriota; class Blastocatellia; order Pyrinomonadales; family Pyrinomonadaceae; genus UBA11740. Next base: position 35,926 of record JBQTHO010000018.1, read on the forward strand.
ATTGTGTACGATTTTTCCGGCATGAAAGACCTAATTGCCTCAGAAATCTCAGCTTTCAGTGAGAGAATATCTCCTTTAGAAGCCGTGTCAGAAATCGCAGTGAGAACATCCTGGAGCATCGACCGATCGAGACCATATCTGCTTTGACAAATTTCGAACCAAAGATCTCTCGCTTCGCGAATAAATTTCCGTTTGGTAGGGTTCGCTCCGTAAGTCTCGTGGCACGACGGACAAAGCGGCGCGGCGTTATCTGGCTGGTCGCTCCCTCCAGCCGCAGTCGGAATAATGTGATGCACTTCGACGCCAATTGCCTTGCACAAGCAACATTGGAAATGGGAACGCTTTCGGATTTCTGTAGCAATTACTGGTGGGAACGCCATGGTCGAGAGTTTACCGTAAGTAGCCCCAGAAACCGGAAAGGTAACAAGGATTGTTCACGGCGTTGGCCCCACTCGCGATATTGAGGTTCTCACTGTCTACCGTGGGACTTCATGCCCAGCCTTCGCGAGTCCGCGCAGCGGACGAATGACAATAGCCCACCGATTCATCGGTGGGATCATAGTCAATAAAAGAGGCGCCTTCGTGCACAGTGCAGCCGCCGCACAGCTCGGTCAATTCGTCGATGAGCCAGGTTAGCGTGTCTTGATAGGCGGGATGGTCGCGAAGCGGGACGTAAACCTCAACGCGAATCTTTGGCGCGAAGCTGGGCAAGGCGCTTCTTTCTCCATTCAGAAATGTTCTTTAACCGGCGACGGAACTCGGCATCCGAGACCGCAGCTTTCGCCGGTTTCTTTGTAGCAGTCTGAGGTACGACTTGATACTTGTCCTTCATGCTTTCGCGGTCATTATGCTCCTGCGCACAATTTGCAGCAAGGTTTTTTAGTCCGCGCAGCGGACGAATGACAATAGCCCGCCGATTCATCGGTGGGATCACGTCACGTTACGAATCCCGAGTCCGTGAAGGACGGCTTGAATCCGAAGCGCCAACGGCGCCGAAATGTAAAAGCCCAGGGCAACGCCCTGGGTTCGTGTGCAATTAAGATCGTGAGCGCTGAAGGCGCGGATTATTCCTAATCGGTTGCGATTTATTTCGCCCTTACAGGGCTAGGAATCATTTGTGGTTGTAGCCCAGGGCGTTGCCCTAGGCTATTGCATTTCACGCCTTCAGCGTGATAACTGACTCGCTATGCCGAGTTCCTCGAAAACACCCGCCCCGCTTTGGCGATGTCCCGAATGTGGCCGAAGCTTCGCCAACCTTAACCAGAGTCACTCATGCAGCAACGTCAGCCTTGAATCTCATTTCATCGGTAAGCCGGAAGAAGTGCGCGAGTTGTTCGACGCCTTGGCCGCTCTCGTCAAGCAGTGTGGTCCGGTAAAGATCCTCCCTGAGAAGACTCGGATCGCCTTCCAGGTCCGGATGTCATTCATCGCCGTTTCGGTGCGGCGTAATTACCTGATCGGTCATTTCGTCTTCGCGCGACGGTTCGATCACCCGCGCTTTACGCGCGTCGAAACATTCTCTCCGAGAAATCACCTGCACGCGTTCCGTTTGAACAGTCAATCGGAACTTGATGATGAGTTTGCCGGCTGGGTCCGCGAGGCTTATGCGGTCGGACAACAGAGGCATTTGCGCGAGAACAGAAGATGACGGTTGATCCGGTCGCTATCCCCACTGGTCGGAATACTGACACCGCCCTGCAAAGACCGCGCGCTGACACGCACTCCCTCACGGTCGGGCTACTGCCCCGTCTCCTCGCCATCGCGACCTTGTCAAGGCGTTATGCCTTCTCGGCATAACCCGTATAATCTGCGGATAAATCAAGAGGACCAAACGATGAACATAAAAGATTTCTTACTCGCCGAACTGAACCGCGAAGTTGAGCGCTCGCGGCGCGCGCTTGAACAAGTCCCGGAAGGCAAGTCGGATTGGAAGCCGCATGAAAAGTCGATGGCGTTCGGCTATCTCGCCAACCTGGTCGCGACGATTCCGATGTGGATCACGATGCAGCTCACGAAGGACGAGCTCGACATCGCGCCCAAGGACGGCGGCAAGTTCGAGATGAAGCCGCTCAACACCAGCGCAGAGTACGTCGAAGCGCTCGACAAAGCCGCAGCCGGCGCGCGTGAAGCTTTCGCGCAGACTTCAGACGAGCACCTGAACACCAATTGGCAGTTGAAAGCCGGAGGTAATGTTGTCGCGGAAGCGACGCGCCATGAGATGATCCAGGACTCTTTGCTTCACCTCGCGCATCATCGCGGACAAATGACTGTGTATCTGCGTCTGATGGGCGCGAAGGTGCCGGCTATCTACGGCCCGTCCGCGGACGATAAGAAGTTTCGGTAATCTAACCGTCAGACGCGATCCACACCACGCATGAAGGTCCGTTCATACTTCGTGAAGGGCTTTGTCCTCTCGTAATGCATCGTGACCTCCACGCATTCGGGATCGTTCGGCATATCCCTCCGGTAGCTTTCATATGAATCGATAGTCGGGAAGCTGAACAGGGCAATAGCAATATTGTCAGGTCCTTCTTCGCCGATGCCGGGGAAACTGAAAGCAGCGGATGGTGGCCCATCGCCCGGGACGAAGTAGCCATGATGCGTGCCGCCGTATTTCTCGATCAGTCTCATCCACACGCGCGCGTAGTTTTCAAACTCGATCCATTTGTTTTGATTGATCGTGTAACGTATGAAGCAGGTAACCACGGTTGTTCTCCGTTCTTCAAAGGACGATACGAAACTCACGCCAAGGCGCCAAGTCCGCAAAAGAAAGACTTCAAAGTAGCACTCCTCCCAACCCCCCTCTCATATCGAGGTTCGCTAACTGTTAAGCTATAATTTGTCGCAGAACGCTGGATTTTGGCTGACTGTGGGAAGCCACGTTGTCCGGAATCGGCATCTAAATTAGGTTCCTAACAGCCCTAATAAACGACAGGAACTGGAAATTATGGCCGCAAAACCGCCCTTCGATCGTCTTAAAGCTTACAAACCAATGGCTATCGTGAATGCCCCGCCGGGCGAACGGAAGCACCTGTTGCGACGCTTCTGGTTTCCGGCGGTGCTGCTGCTCGCCCTCGCGGCGGGTGGTTTGACGGGCATCATTGCGGCTTATCAGTTGAATTACTCACAGGCGGCCACTGAAGTTGCGGCGCTGGCGACCTACCGCCCGAGTGTCGTGACGCGCATCTACGCGGACGATGGCAAGACCATCATCGGAGAGTTCGCGCTCGAGAAGCGTATCCCACTTAAGTACGAAGAAATTCCGCCGGTGATGAAGAACGCCATTCTCGCGGTCGAGGACGCGCGCTTTTACAATCACATCGGCATCGATCCAGTGCGCATCATGGGTGCGGCCTGGAAGAACCTGACGACGGAAAAGGTTGAGGGAGGATCGACGCTGACGCAGCAATTGGCGAAGAATCTGTTTCTGACGCGCGAGCAAAGTTACCGGCGCAAAGTGAATGAATGGTTGCTGGCGCTTCAGATCGAGCGTTACTACACGAAGCAGCAGATCATGGAACTCTACGCGAACCACATCTTCGTGGGCGCTAACGCGTATGGCGTCGAGGCCGGCGCTCGGGTTTATTTCAACAAGGAAGCGAAGGACCTGACCATTGATGAAGCGGCCTTGCTGGCCGCGATTCCGAAAGCCCCCGGTGAGTACTCGCCAACCACAAACCCGGCAAGGGCGAAAGAACGCCGCGACCTGGTTTTGGATCTAATGGCCCGCCACGGGTATGCGACGGAAGCTGAAGTGGGCGCCGCCAAAGCCAAACCGCTTCAGCTTTCCGATTCGGCCTATTATCAGCCGCCCCAGGCGACGCATCCGGCGTTCGACTACGTCGTCGAATACATTCGCCAGGACTTGGAAGACAAGTTCACCACGCGCGTCGCGCAAACCGGCCTGTACGTCTATTCGACAATCAACGTAGACGCGCAGAAGAAGGCTTACGAAGTTGTGCGTGCGGGTTTGCGACGGTACGACAAAGGCCGCGGCTGGCGATCTTCCTACGAAGCGATTGCCACGTCGTCGAGCAACGGAGTGCCGACGCAACAGGAACTGAACAGCTACAAATATCCGGATTGGTATCGCAACGACTATGTCGAAGGGCGCTACATCAAAGGACTGGTCATGAAAGTTGGCGCTGACGCCAACGTTCGATTCGGCAATTACACTGCCACCGTAACCAGCGCCGACATGGGCTGGAGCGGCCGCTCGCCAAGCGGCGAATTCAAGCCGGGTTATCTCGCCGAGTTCATCATTCGAAGCGTGGACAAGAAAGCGCGACGTTTGAAAGTTGAGCTCACTCAAGTTCCTGCCGTCGAAGGCGCGCTGATGACTCTGAACGCAAAGACGGGTGAAATTGTCGCGATGCAGGGCGGCTACGATTTTCTCACGAACAAATTCAACAACGCCGTGCAGGCTTATCGACAGACCGGTTCGGCTTTCAAACCTTTCATCTACACGGCCGCCGTTGAATGGGGCATGACACCTGAGACGACGGTCAGCGGCGCGCCCATAAAAATTGGTGACTGGACACCGCACAACTACAACGGCTCGCTAAGCAATGGCGACATGCCTTTGAAGACCGCCCTGGCGCAATCGATGAACATTCCGGCCGTGCACCTGCTGCAAACCGTCGGCATTCAGACGGGCGCGCAGATGGTGCGTCGCTTTGGAATCAAAGTGCCGATGGCGCCTTACCTGCCGTCAGCTTTGGGAGCGACTGAGGTGCCGCTCGATCAGATGGTTTCAGCGTATTCCGTCTTTCCGAACAAAGGCGTACGCGTCGAACCACATATGGTACGAAAAGTTTTGGATCGTGACGGGGCGGTTTTGGAAGAGTGGGAAAAGACCACTTACAAAGTCGTCAACGAGTACGTCGCGCTGACGATGGCGCAGATGATGCGCGGCGTCGTCACCGGTGGTACGGCCACCGCGGCGAACTCCCTGCCGCATCCGATTGCGGGCAAAACCGGCACCGTGAACGATCACACGGACGTGTGGTTCATCGGCTACTCGCCGACATACGTAACCGGCGTATGGATGGGCTATCCCGGTCGCAAGAAAAATCTCGGCACGGGCATGACGGGCGGCGTCGGCGCCCTTCCCTATTTCATCGAATTTATGCGCGACTTTCTGAAGGACAAGCCGAAAGAAGAATTTCCGAAGCCGCCTTCAATGCCGGAAGACATGCGCGAAATGTATCGGCAGCGGCAACGCGAACTCCAGCTCGAGCGCGCGCAAATGCAGGCCGAACCGTCGCCTACTCCTGAAGACGGCGCGGCGGAACCGAGCGCAATCACGACTCCAAAGTTAGAAGACACCACGCTGCCGCCGGCGCCGAAACAAGATCAACCGGCGGAGCCACGCACCGACCCGGCACCGAAGCCGCAAACGCCGCCTGCGGAAGCGCCGCGACAAGAGACCCGTCCACGCGAAGCTGAACCGGCAAAGAAGAAGGGTAAGAAGGGTGAGCCCGACGGACCGTAGTCGAAAGGATGAAGGCGGAAGGATGAAGGATGAAACGCGGCGAACTCACTCGCCGCGTTTTTTGTTTCGAATACTACCGGGCCATCAATGGAAACTTTTCAGGTTGCTGAATCGATTCAACTGCGAGGTCAATATCGAGATCAGACCAGTAGAGATGATGCTCACTCAGAAGTTCCACATTATGAATCGCTGAAACCGACGCGTCTTTGAACCACGGGAAATCCTCGAACGACAGGAAATACTCCTTCTCCTTCAAGAGGAGCCAAATTCCGTTCGTTGAAATATGTGTGACTTCAACTTCCGAAGTGCTTGTGCCAAGCGTCTCTGATTTCATCTTCATGTTCTTCGATCAACCTTCGCGCCGTCTGAAGGTCTGGTCCTCGCAACCCGTAATTTCCGCTAATTCAATCTCCGGTTCAATCCAAAACTTTGCTTCGCCTTGTGAGCAGTAAACATGCACATGGATTCGGGGTTCTTCACGAGAGAAGAAAAAGAAGCGAAAACCCAACTCGCGGAAGATAGTGGGGCTCATTTGTTTCGAATCGGTCCTTAAGCGCCGAGCATTTTTCCCAGCACATGCGGCAGCATCTTCCGCCACCACGGCCAGTCGTGATCTACGTCCGGCCCCCACAAATCCAGCGTGTGCGGAATATCTTTCGACTTGAGGATGCCGGAGAGCTGTCTGCTCCGCTCGGGATCTTCGTAAGAGCCCTGACCCGTCATGATGTAGATCGACTCGGCCTGTCGCAGGATCGGCAGGTAGTGATCGTCATCCAGTTTCGAGAGGTAATCGACGGGATTATTGAAATAGACGTTGTCGTCGTAGTAGCCGTCGAGGAACGAACGAACGTCGTAGCTGCCACTCATCGGAATCGTGCCCTTGAAAAGATCGGGATGCTTGAAGTATTCGTTCGCGGCCAGGTAGGCGCCCAGACTCGCGCCCGTGGTGATGGGCCGCGCGAACTGCTCTTCGTTATCGTTGCGGATTAGCGGCAGGACTTCTTCCGTGATGTATCGATCGTAACGCGTCAGCAACTCAGCTTTCAGATTCGGCGGCATTTCTTTGTTCAGCAGACTCCACTTGTTCACGCTGTTGATTGAGTACGCGCGAATCTTGCCGTGCTCGATGAACGGTTTAATCGCATCGACCAGATAGAAGCGTTCGTACTCGAGATAATCCGCCGCTGCGGTCGGGAGCATCAGCAAAGTTTGACCGCCAGTGCCGTAACGCACGAGCGGCATGTCCATCTGCAAGTTAGGGCTGAACCAACTGGTAATATGACGTTCCATTACCACCTCGACAGGCTTAGTTTGTGAAAGCGAAGCAGAGATAGTGTCTCAGTTCCGAGTGACGCGCAAGGCGCTCAGAAGGGCGGGTCGTGTACTGGTTTGCCATTGCGATCCTTTGCGATCCTTTGCCTGAGGTCAGAATCCCGACGAGTCGGGATAGCGGGCGGTTAATCTGAACATCTGCGGACTGGTGGCGGAAGTTCAACCACCCGCTAACCGCAGGTGGTTCTGACAGGCGCTAGGCCCAAAAGACACGCAAAGTACGAAACTACAACGTTAAGGCGTTTCGGATTTTTCGACCGGCAATTCTGAGCGATTACTCCAGTCCTGAAACGAGCCGTCATACAAATGCGCGTCATAACCAAGGTAACGCGCAATGAAATAAAGCAAGCTCGCCTGCTGGCCAATATGACAGTACGTCGCGACGCTATCCCCCTTTTTGACGTCCGCGGCGCTGAAGATCTTGCGGAGCACGTCGGGACTCTCAAACTTGCTGTTCGCATCCTGAATCAGACTTCCAAACGGAATGCTCCTCGCTCGAGGAATACGTCCCGCGCGTGGCATAGTGCCGGCCTGCGCGCCCGTGTAGAACTCGGAGTTCCGCGCGTCGAGAATTGCGACATTCGACTTATTGAGATTTGCGCTGACCCACACGGAATCAACCACCAACTTTGGATTGGGACGCGGCGTGAACCTGCCGGGTCTCGGCGCGCTGACCTCTGTAGTCACTGGCCGTTTCTCAGCCATCCACGCCGGCAAGCCCCCATCGAGAATCGACGCGCGATTTCCCAAACCCAGGTAATCGAGCGTGAAGTAAACACGAGACGTAGGCGTCACCCAATCTTTACCGAAATAAATCACGATTCGGGCGTCTTTCGAGACTCCGAACTTTTCAAAGGTGGCTTTTAGTTGATCAACGGGTGGAAGTTCCAGACTCAATCCTTCCCCGCGCGGCTTCGAGATATCGCTCATCTGAATAAATTGGGCGCCGGGAATGTGCGCCGCGTCGTACTCTTTCTTGTCGCCAACATGCAGCAGCACAAGCGAGTTGTCGTTTAGATGCTTCGCGAGCCACTCGGTCGTGACGATCATTGACTTGCGAACCTTGGGCGTCTTGCCCGCGGTTGGTGATGTGAAGCTGAACCAGACAACTGCGACAGCGAAAGTTAGAACGATTCGTCTCATGCGCCCTCCGTGTGTGGCGGACTACAATACTGCCGTCTCTTCGAGCAGTCTACCTTCGGCAAAGCGTTTGACACTCAACTGAGTGGCGTCAATCGAATGTGAATGTCCCTCGAGGATTAGATCCGCAGCGAGTTTGCCTGCCGCCGGCGAATGCATGACGCCGTGCCCGCTGAAGCCGTTCACGAAGTAGAGACCGTCGACATTCGGCGCAGCGCCAATAATCGCGTGGTGATCGGGCGTCATTTCATACAGTCCCGCCCAAGCGCGCCGTGGATTCACTTCGGCTTCCGACAGGACTGGTACGCGTGAAGCGGCGTGCGTCAGAATCTTTTCCACGAACGTCGCATCGAACTCGGTTTTAAAACCTGGCGTTTCATCTGGATCGTTCCACGCGAGAAGAATCCCCTTCCCTTCACGACGAAAGTGAAAGCCGGTTGACATGTCTATCACCATCGGAAAACGTTTCGGCAGATGATTGAAAGGTTCAGTGGGAACGAGTTGGCGCCGGAGCGGTTCAACGGGGAGTTCCGCGCCGGCCATCTCTGCGACCTGTGCGGCCCATGGCCCAGCAGCGTTGACGACAATGCGAGTGGAGATGAAACCGCGTGACGTCTGAACTCCAGTAACGCGGCGGCCGGGGCCCGTGTCTAAATGAAATCCGAATCGTTTAGAGGCCGCACTTGTGCGGCCAGCTTCGGAATCGGGTGGCACAAGTGCCGCTTCTAAACGATTTGCGGGCGAGGTGCTCGCGCTCCCATCAGTTTCTATTCCCGTCACGGTCGCATCGAGCCAGAGGCGCACACCTTTCTCTCTCGCGCTGAGCATAAATCCCATCATCACGCTGTGCGGATCGACAAAACCATCCGTCGGACAGAATGTGCCCCCCAGAATGTCATCCACCCGCATTTGCGGCACCATCTTCACTATGTCTTCAGGTGTGACCCATTCAACATTTGTCACCCCGAGCGCGTTCTGGCGCTCGCGATTCGCTTTTAAGTAAGCGAGATGATTTTCGCTGGTGGCACAAAACAAGTAGCCATGCGCGCGATAATCCGCGGGATGACCGACAACTTCATCAAACTTCGAGAAGAAGTCGATCGAATACTTCGACATCTGAATGTTTACAGGAGTTGAGAACTGCGCGCGTACGCCGCCCATGCTTTTGCCGGTCGAGCCCTTACCCTGATGCGCTTCGCGCTCAAGCACGAGAACATTTGTGCAGCCGGCTTGCGCGAGATGATAAGCGACACTCGATCCGACGATGCCGCTGCCGATGATGACGACGTCCGCGGTTTCCATTTGGGATAACTAAGTTTGCGTAAGCTTCATTCGCCGCAGCAGGTTTTGAAAACGCGGATCATCGCGGAGGCTATCGAAAAGTGGATTAACCTTGAGAAGGATTAGCTCAACGTCCTTCTCGGCCACAGCCTTTTCGAGCCAGTCGAAAGCTAAGTCGTTCTCGCCAAGGGCCGCATGAATTAGCGCGATATTCGGCTTCAACACAAGAGCCCGTTCGCCCCTCGGCGCGCGCGCAATGAGGGACAGGATTTTGTGCGCTTCGGTCTGATTTCCCGACAGTGCATAAACACGTCCCAGGGTCGACATCTGCGTCAAGTTGGTCCGGTGGTGGGGGTACGCCTTCTGATACTCTGCGGCGGCCTCCTCAAACCTTCCTAGCCGCTCATAAACTTCCGCAAGGCGCTGATGTGCCATGACGAAGCCGGGGTCCATCTCAATTGTCCTTCGCAGTTGTTCGATGGCTTCATCGTCGCGGCGGGCGAAGTGGAGCAGTTGCCCGAGGTCCGTATTTATTATGAGTGAGAGCGGATCAAGCTCCTGCGCGCGCCTGATCTCGACAAGCGCCTCTTCAGGGCGGCCCACCGCGGCCAGGTAATAGGCGTACCAGTGGTGGGAGGTCGGGTAATTGGGTTCGAGTTGAATGGCCCGGCGCAACCTTCTCTCGGCTTCCGGCCAATCCCAGTCGTAGAACAAACTCAGATTGGCGAGTGTCGCATGCGCCTCAGCGAGAGTTTCGTCAAGCGCGAGTGCCTTCTCCAACGCGGCTCGTGCAAGCGGCGCCTTTTGTTCGCGGTCGAGGGGAAAGTAATTGTAAGCATCGGCCAGCCCAACGTAAGCAAGCGCGAAATTCGGATCCAATTCAATCGCCCGCTGGAAATATTCTGCCGCTTTGACGGAGTTGTCTGGTGTCCGTTTATTCCACAAATCGCGGCCGTTGAGATATGCCTGATACGCTTCCGCATTTTCCGTCCGACGCTTTGATTCAGTTGCGCTGTTAGTTGAACCCGAGGATGAAGTGCGCGTTTGCGCCGGCCTGATGAACCAAAAATACAAACCCAGCGCGCCCGCAACAACCAATAGAATCAACGCGCAGATCGCCAGAGGCCGCAGTGTTGTCTTTTGCGTGGTGTCTGTGGTGTTGACTCTGCTTATCGTCTCGGCTTCTTGTTGCCTGAAGACGACATGGGTGCGTGTCTGCCGATGAAGGAAGACTTCGGGCTCGCCTTTGGGGCGGCGCACCTCCGCTTTGAAACGAAAGCCATATCCACGAACAGTTTCGACGTAACCTTCACCGCCGTTCTTACCGTTCAGCGCTTTCCGAATAACTGAGATGTTGTGGTTGAGGTTGCTCTCTTCGACAAAGGAATCCGGCCAGACCTGCTTCATCAAGTCATCTTTCTTTAATGCGTGACCGTGGTTCTCAACCAGTACCAGCAGCGTGTCGAAAGCTTTCGGTGGCAGTGACACGGACTCTCCGGCGCGCAGGAGTTGGCGTTCAGCAGGAATTAGCCGGAAAGAATCAAATTCGTAGGAGAGGTTCTCAGCCATATTGTCCGACAAGCTTCAGCTTGTCGTTTCTTGAATCCTAACCTTGCGCAGCGGCGACAAACTGAAGTTTGTCGGACATTAATTCAACCAATTCCGTTCGACAATAGTTGCCGGGCCATTTACGCCAATCGTTCACGAGACCTGCCTTAACAGGGTTGTTTAGAATGTACCGAAGCGTTTTCTGGAATTTGCCCGAGCGCACTACATGATCGAAGCTTTCGTGTTCCCAGAAAGAACCTGATCGCCCCAGAATCAAATTGCATTCTCTCGCACTACGGCCTTTGAGAAGGTGCATAATTCGCGAAAGGCTCGGATGCTCGCTAGCGAAGGCGAGGTGACCTGTTTGGTCAGTTACCTCGCGCAATTCGCGTTCGGACAAAAGCGCCTTGAAAAGCACATGCACGTGATTCGACATTACGCTGAAGGCGTCGAGTCTATAAGCGTCGCCATCGAGGCGGTGAAGCGATTGCCCCACCTTCTCAGTAACGCACGCGTTTTGCATCCACATGGGCCCATGTTCCGCTTTATCAAGGATAGCTTCAAACTTGAGAAACCAGTCGCGCTGGAACTGTTCGACCTGTTCGACAAGCTTCAGCTTGTCGCCGTTCTGCTCAAGTCGTCTTACTTCGCTTTCCAGCCATTCTTTTTGTGCCTTGTACTGACTCACGACCGCTTTGGAGACCGATCCAGCCAGACGATAAGTAACAAAGAGAATTGCGTCCGGATGAATGTGCGGACGATGACGGCGGGAGAATTGTTTGTAGTCTAACGTCCCCATAGTCAATTCCGACAAGCTTTAGCTTGTCACTCATGTCGCCTCATGTCCGATGAGCTTTAGCTTGTCGCCGTCCGGCGATCTTTAGCTTGCCAGCTAACGACAAACTAAAGTTTGTCGAACATTTAGCCGCCTTCAAGAAAAATTCAAACAACCTTCAAGACAAATCCGGACGGCTTAGTTATTAAGGCGCGCGACAGACTGAAGTTGCGGAAATGTCGGACATAAGGCCAGTGAAATGGACCAAACGGCTAAGGCAACTGTTTTCCGGCGCGCATTCTAGGACAGAAGCGCGGACGGAGCAATTGGAATGGTCGCGAACAAGCGCGAGGTCGGTGGAGGTCACGGTCGTGAAGGAGGAAGCCTTTGTTTATGCGGCCGCGCCCGTACCGTCGGCCGATGTTCGAGGAGCTTTGCCAGAACGCGATGGTAACAGGCCAAAGGTAGATGGATGACATGCTGTGGCGCTTTGGAGATGGGTGTTCTGGCGCCCAAGATTCAGCTAAGCGCTCAAGCACGCCCTTGTAATCGGAGGAGGAACTGTCAATGTTTCGACGTCCAGCAAAATTGATTCTACTGACCGTGGCTTCAGCAGCGTTGTTCTGTTTCGAAGCTTGTACAAAATTGTGCAGTTGCAGTGAATCGGAAGCTGACGCCGCTGCAATGGCAATTGCCAGAGGCATAGACCCACGAGTTACAAAGGTAACTCTCGAAAAGAACTCTCCCATCTTCGGTGACGACGAATTCACTGTCACTATGGAAATCCAGAACCAGAACCCCATCGTGTCCAAGGGAACATTCTCGCAATCCGGCGACAGCATCACTTTCAAAGTAACAAACGGTGTGAGCGCACTCATTATGCCCGGCGAGTACAAGCTAACGTGTTCGGAACGCGACGGGCGAAAAGTCATTACAGTTCAAAGGAAGAACCCGGCGGGTCCGCCGCTAACTTTTGTGTGTCATTAAATAATTCTCGCGCGTTAGTGTTTTACGAGCAAGCTGTTAATGCGGAGCAGTGAAAGGAGTTCTGCAATGAGTCGATTCACAATTAACTCAGTACTAGTAATTCTCTCGGTAGTCCTACTCGCCGGGCATATAACGACGCGAACCTTTGCCCAAAATCCTAACAAGGAGTGCGATGGCCTAATCAGTCAAATCAACGACTCCGTGGACAAGGTTGCTAAAATCGGCGAGCAGATTGGCGAGTACGAGGAAAAGATCGAAAAAGTCGGAAGAGACTCAGAACACGGTAAATCCATCCAGAAATCAGTCGAATCGATGAAAGCGTCGCTTCGAAAAATGAAGGTTACGATCGAGACGCTCGCGGAAAAGCTTTGCGAATGTTGCGGGAAGGAGCTAGGCAAACCGGCGGATAGCCACATGCAATGCAATTCTCTAATCAGTCAAATCAACGACTCGGTCGACAAGGTTGCTAAAATCGGCGAGCAAATTGGCGAGTACGAGGAAAAGGTCGAGGAAGCCGGAAGAGACTCAGAGCACGGTAAATCCATCCAGAAATCAGTCGAATCGATGAAAGCGTCGCTTCGAAAAATGAAGGTTACGATAGAGACGCTCGCGGAAAAGCTTTGCGAATGCTGCGCGAAGAAGCCAGACAGCACGGGCAAAACGCAAACCAGCTTCAAAACAAATCAAATCAACCTCAACTTCTCGTTCATTCGCGAAGACAGTAACCCGCGTTTCAACACCTACGGCTTCAACGGCTCTTTCACTCATTACGTCAATCCGACGGTGGGATTAACCGGCGACTTCAATGGCCACTTCAAGAGTGAAAGTGGCGTGGACTTAAGCAAGTACTCAGTTCTTGGCGGCGTCACCTTCGTGCCTTTCGAAGGCGCGAAGACCACCGACAAAGTAACGGTCTCCACGCACGCCCTGTTCGGCGTCTCGCATTTCAAGGCTGATAGCGGCAGTTCCGGCTTCACCGACAACGCCTTCACCATGAAACTTGGGGGCGCGCTCGATGTTAACGTGAACGAGAATTTCTTTGTTCGCCCCGTTCAGATTGACTATGCGCCGACACGCTTCGGCGGCAGCTTTCAACACAACGTCCAGTTCAGTTTCGGGATCGGCTTCAGGTTTTAGGCAGGGATGATGGGCTGTCCGACAAATTTCAGTTTGTCGAAGCCTCGATGGGACAAACCGCGACAAGCTAAAGCTTGTCGGACAGACGTATGAATAAGAAATCTCCATGGCTTGTTTCCATAATTTTTTTAGTCGCCATCGCCTCTTGTTCCCGCCAAATGGCAAGGGAATCCAACAGCAATACGCAAACCAAAGGTAATCCGGCGCAAGCCGCCGCAAATGTGACGACCGCGATTGCCGGCGGCACTGGACCAACCACGGCGCCGACGCCCGAAAAGGTTGTACAGGTCAACAAGGATCCCAAGACATTAGTTCAATCATTCTACGAGTACTACCTTGACGGATTCCCGAAAATCGACGATGAGCGAGTGATATTCGCCAGGCATCTAACCTCCAGGTTTTTCGACGAAGCACTTAAGGCCGACGACTACGATCCGTTTCTCGACGCTCAGGATTTCGACGCGACATGGAAGAAACATTTCAGTGTTTCTGAGGCCAAGGTAACTGCCAACAAAGCGCAGGTGAAAGTGTCACTGCGCGGAAAAACTTTTCAGTGGGTGCTGGAGGTTACGACTGTGAAGAAAGGTGGCGTATGGCAAATCGACAAAGTCAAAAATCTTCACTGACGCGACTTCTATTGATTGGAAGTTCTGCAATTCTCTTTGTCGTGTTGTCTGGCTGTGCTCGCGTTCCTGGTCAAAGACTGTGCGAGAACAACGACAACCCGGTAGCGACAATTGGTCCATGTGAAGGGCCGACAGGAACTACTATTACCGTCACTCCCGGAAAACAGCTTCCGTCCGCGCCCGGAACGTTGGTTTTCAAGCGTGTTGTCGCCAATGGTGTTCCGGCGCAAGTGATAACTCAAATCTCGAGCAACACTGTCTCGTCGCCGCCCCAATTATGCATGGTCGAAAACGGACGCTGGGAAGTTTGGCTGAGTCTGGCTAACGGTCAATCACAAGGCAAAATTGGTGCGTTTTGGACTACCGGCTGTGTCGGTGGCACGTCGACCGGATTAGGCATTAGTCCCGGAACCAATAACGCCCCCTCCCCGAACGAGCTCATTATTCTCGCGCCCATCACGATCAATGTGGATAACGAGGTATACGTCAAAACCAAAAACACCAGCCAATCATACATAAAGAACATCGGCTCGACCGTGCCTGAGGTTGCCACCGGAACTGAATGGGGAACGAATGATATAAAGGTGCGCGGCAAGAGTCCGGGCACCACGACGATCAGCTTTTTTGACGCGAACACCGGAACGCTCTATCGCATTCAGGTCACGGTGGTAAGAAAAGGTGAAAACCCTCCACCAGGCGGCAGCGGCGCAGCTAAGTCCAACGCATTCGACGCTTGTCTCGTAGGCACATGGGTGGCGACAACCGTTAAGCCAACCAGTAGTTTCATTGACGGCGGGGGTGACGGGTTTCGAGTAACTTTCGAGCAAGATGGAACGCAGACTGTCGATTATTCAACGATGAAGCCTTTTGATTTCAAACCAAACCAGTTTGGGTCAAGGGACAGCCAAACATACTCAGGAACGGCGAGCGCTCGCATATCGACCGAAAACAGCAAAGCAAAGATCGAACAAATCATTAAAGCCGGTGCCGTCCTCCATGGGAGTAAAGTGAATGAAACACCACCAATGCCGATGCCGGGACTCGGCTTTGCGGGCCTGGGTGACACAAGTGCCGACAACAGCTACACATGCACGAGAGACTCGCTCGAGTATCAGGGATCGATGCACTCCGATAAACGACCAAACGTGAAGATAACACTTACGAGGCAGGGAAATTGAAGTTAGTCCGAGCCTGCCGTGATCGCGACCGATCAGTTTTGGCCAATCATGGAGTTTAGCGATGACCCCCTTCAACAACAGAGCTAGACCTTACGCAGTGGCGGGCGTCTGTCTGCCCGTGATAATTCTTTGCGCAGCAACCATGGTCAGTGCACAGCGGCGACGCAGTCGGGGCACGACGCGCCCACCTGCCACGCGCCCCGCACCGACCGCGACCCCGCGGGCGGACCCAAACAAAATTCCAGTCGCCGAGGCGGAAAGACGAATTCAGGCACACCTCGCTTTCATTGGAGAGCGCAGCGCCGCAATGTCCGCAAGTTTCTATTACGACGCGCCCAAAACGCTGAAGGATCTCTTCAATCAGAACGGCGTGGGGTGGGCGATGCAATACGCCGATTCGTGGGCGCGAATGGGCATCGGCGGGAACGGCTGGGGGTGCGCTAAGCAGTTTTATAACTACCATCACGAAGCCCTCACCAAGTCGAGCAGCATCATCTACACGCAGGGTTATGCCGCGAAAGACGATCTCGATTACCTCGACTCCGGTATGGAGAAATGGAAACAGTACGAACAGAACTTTCGGAAGCTCTTCCTGGAATACGCCGGCCACTACGTCCGTCGTGCGCTCCTCTACGATCACGAGGAGGAAACTCTCAAGCGTTTCTCGGAAGCCATGAGTCACCGCGACGCGGAAATAGACAAGCTGAAGGCGGCACGGAGGAAACGGGTTGATGAGTACAGAGCCCAAGAGGCGCAGATTGGTGAGGAACAAGCACAGGTTCACAAGCGGATCGTGGACGCGGCTGGGACGAAGTTGTTTTCGCCAATCGACGAGCGGCTCGTGACCACTAAGATCAACTGAGTCAGTTGGGCCCCGCTTAAGCATGGCTCAGTGGGCTCATGAGAATTGAAGCGCGAGCGATGTCGCGTTGGTAGTCATAAATCGTAAAGGGAGGCCCCGGTCAAATGTCGAGAACAGCGCTCGCCGCATGTGCTGCTTTCCTCGCCCTGTCGTCAATGCTCGTACCCTATGGAGGCTCACGCGGGACCGCAGCGACGACTGCCACCTTCCAGCAGCCATCCGTCGCGGGAACATGGCGCTGGGAGGGCACCGACAAGAAGCTGGTACTTACCCAGCAGGTTGGGCAATTAAAAGGACGCATCGAATACCAGAATGGCCCGATCCGGAACGTCGAAGGCGCTGTGGCCGCAGACGGCTCCGTGAAGTTGACGGAACTCTTCCCGCGCTCGGCGGCCGGCGACATGCCGGACTCGGTCTGGCAGGAAGTCCTCAAGCAGAAACAGGCGCCTGGGCACCCTGGATTCCTCGCCGGGCGGATAGATCTTGAGACCACCGAGGATGACAGCAACGAGCTGCACGGCGAGCGCACCACTTTCAACGTGAATTGGAAGAGGTCGGGCGGCGAGTTTAAGAGTTTGTCGGAGGAGACTGAAGACGTCACCCTGACGCGAATGATAGGCACCTGCGGACCGGACGTGACTGCCCAGACGTTGACCGTGCTCAGAGAGATGGGTGACAAATTTGTTAAAGCCCCGGCGCCAACCCAAGATGATGCTTGCAGCGCGTTAGTGTCGCTGGATACTGCGGAGGCTGCTTGGGATATCCTGGAATTATTTGTGGACTCAGGTAAATACCCGAAAGATAAAGATTCAGGATTGCCGTCACGGTGGGAACGTTTTACCGCGGCAGCCTGCTGCACGCCGCGTTTCCCCTGTGGCAAATCGGTTGAGTTCTTCGGGGAATGTCACGATATGCACGTCGTCAACTATACGATGTGGGGCATGACGAAGGCCCTGTGTAGCCAATATCTGACGGTTAACTTGCGACAATGGTTGGGCGAATGGGGCCGCAACAGGAGGAGTCCCAACCGACAAGATCAAATTATGTTGACGAAAGTCGGCGAGGCTTACGGACAGACAATCCTCCCGCTCCTAAAAGAGGGAGAGCGGTTAGAGAAACTCCTGCGGCAGTACGACGCGCTCTTGCAAAAAAGACGCTTGGGTACGGCAAGCAAGGAGGAGGTAGAACGCTTCGAAGGAAGTCTATCCCCGGCTGACCTGGCAATCGTAACCAAGTTTGAGAACTACGCAAATACAACCGACCCGTCACGCTTCAGTGACCTGAAAACAATCGTTGCTCAACATCAAAAAAAGCGAGCCGAAGACATGCCGAACTTAGTTTCCGTGCCTGACAAGCGTGAATCAAGGCTTTGCGCGACTGACTGCACTAAGAAACTTAGCGCATTACAAAAAGCATACATGAGCAACTTAAAGTTCAATTACGTGTGGGTTGGGCTGACCAAGAAGGCTCCGCCTCAAACGCTGAAGCCAAAATGAGATACGCCAAGGTTTCTAATAGGGCGAAGGCGCGAGCGTCAGAGAAGGATAGGCCAGCCGCGTCAACGTCCGGACTGACAACGGCCACGATTAAGGGAATCTGAAATAATCCAAATTCACACACCTGAGATGATGCGCATCGTCTTTGCGCTAATGACCGCGGCGAGTCTGATTCTAAGCGGCTGCCGAACTGGCGGCACAGACCACACTGCCAACGCGAATTCCTCGGCTGAAAAACAGCCTCCTCAGCAAGCGACTGAAGCACCGGCCGAACCGGCCGCGGTGGGGAGCAGCGTCAGCTTGGTTTCCCTGGCGGCAGGCGCTCTCGTGGTAAAGAAGCCCGATGAGTTTGACACTGAAAAGTGGTCGGCGATACGGCTTCTCGACGAGCGCCCTGAAAGTGGTTGGTCGACACCGAAAGACGTGGTCAGCCCTCAGACTGTTGTGATCGCGCTTCCTGAAAAAACTCTTCTAAAGTCTCTGACATTTGATACCGGCGCCAGGGATAAATCAGGTCGGGGCGCCAAAGATATTTCGGTGGAAGTCTCAGATACCGGAGAGAACGATGGATTTCAGAAGATCGCCGACGTGTCGCTTGAGGATATGGCCGATAAACAGAAATTTGCGGTCAGCTCGGAAGTGCCGGGCCGCTGGGTGCGCTTAACCATCAAAAACAATCATGGATCACTGGAATATACAGAATTGTTTGACTTCCGGGCCACCGGGACGCAACTGACGCAAACCGCCTTCCCTGATGTCAGCGGAACATACAAAACGAACTATGGGGATTTTCATCTTAAACAGGAGGGGTCGAATATTACCGGCTGCTACGAGCATAAAGGTGGCGCAATTGATGGAGGCATCGAAGGGCGCGTCATTAAGTTTGTGTGGAGTCAATCCGAATCGAAGACGCGAGGTCCGGCGATCATGGTTTTCACTCCGGATACTCAACAGATGTACGGGCTTTGGTGGAACGAAGGTAACGATTCACCTAAAGGCGTTTGGAATGGAACGAAAAAGAGTTCGTCGGTCGGCACCTGCGCCAATTGGATTGGCAGCGTCGAGAAACAATTGACCAAAGAGATGGAAGAGTTTGGACGGGTGCGAGTCTATGGCATTAACTTCGACGTCGACTCCGACAGGGTTAGAGACGAATCGAAACCGACGATCGATAAAGTCGTGGCGATGTTGAAAGCAAAGCCGGATTGGAAAATTACCATCGAGGGACACACTGATTCAACTTCAACTGCGCAGCACAATCAGAATCTCTCTGAGCGGCGTGCAGTTTCGGTGAAAAACCAGCTGGAATCAGCAGGAATTGAAGCGTCGCGATTGAAAACGATCGGCTATGGCGCAACCAAACCCGTGGCCAGCAATGACAGCGAACTCGGGCGAGCTCAAAATCGCAGGGTTGAGTTGATCAGGCAATAAACCGACTTCAGAGCCTAAAAGCCGAACCACAAGTGAAGTTATGATGCGCGCGAAGGCCCATTCCCCGTTCGGAGAATCTGGCGGTCTTGCCACGCCAGAGTCTGCCTGTTCGGCACTACAAGTAAATTCCTCCGGATACGACGCAAGCTGATCCTTGACTACATTCGGCAGGTAACACAAAAAGTCCGTTCCATTAAATGATCGTTCAATCAGCTCACGGTTTGCCTTGCGCGTGTAATCGGTGAACTTAGCCGTCACGTCGCCCGACGCCTTCGCGTTCATGCCAGAATCTTAACGGTGGTGCCGCAGGAATAATCGAAGGCCTTCGCATCGATCGTTTTGATGTTCGGAGTTTGCAGCGTCCGGAAATAGATTTTTCCTCGCTTCTGATCGTAGGACGATGCTCCATTGCGTGGTGGTCATCTTAGCGATGGCTTTGCCTCACCGATGCGCGGCAAGTCTCTGACTTGCCGAAAGGCAGCCGCATTGACTTTCCAGCGGTCTACGACCGCCTCAACCCATTCTTGCAAGAAATTTGGGATTGCAAGCGGGTTTACGATCTTGGAGTGAAGCTAACCGTTACTATAGACAATCCTTGTCTCTTCATAACCACAGTTGCCAAAAACCGGTTGCCAGTCTTCCAGTCTGACACGATCAAGAGGATCACTTGTGCCGCTATCGACGAGGCTCGAAACTCTTGCGGATTCTTACTGTTTGCGTACGTAATAATGCCTGATCACTTTCATGTTTTGACCGATAGTCCGCGCCAACCATCGGTCGTACTTCAATACATTAAAGGCATAGTGAGCCGCCGCGTGCTGGGATACTTGAAAGAGCGAAAGCTCGAGTCTTCGCTCAAGAAACTGGAACACGATAGTTGGCGACGAAATCATCGGTATTCGTTGTGGCAACATGATTCGGACATCTTCTCGGTTACGAGTGAATCTATGTTCATGCAGAAAGTGAATTACATTCACCTCAATCCAGTGAGGGCGAACTTGGTTGAGCGAGCCGAAGACTACCCCTGGTCGAGTGTGCGTTTTTGGAATAAATGCCCTGCTGAGAATGAACCCTTGCGAATAGATATCGACAAGATTGTCTGGAGGCGGTCAGAGACCGCAGTAAAAAAATAGGGAGTCATAAGGCAAGTCGAAGGCTTGCCGCGCATCGGTGAGGCAAAGCCATCGCTAAAATGCAAAAAAGGCGAGAGCCGTAGCCCTCGCCTTTCTTGTCCGACAAACTTTAGTTTGTCGCTTTCCCGTACGCGTTCGACAAGCTGAAGCTTGTCGGACATCAGCATCACGCCGGCGCCGGAGTGCCTCCGGTAATCGGCGGCAGGATTGGCTTCAACGGTTTAGTGGACGGCTCTTTCGGCGTCGGCAGTTCCTGCTGTACGCCGGGTTCGCTTGATTCGCCAGTGTCGTCGAGCGGTAAGCCCGCCACGATGCGACGAATCTGAACGCCGTCGAGCGATTCATACTCAAGCAGCACTTCCGCCAGACGCACCATTGTGTCGCGATTCTCGTTGATGATCCGCGTCGCGCGTTCATATTGCTCGGTCACAATCTTGCGTACTTCTGAATCGATGCGAATCGCTGTTTCTTCCGAGAAGTCTCGGTGCTGAGCAATCTCGCGCCCAAGGAAAATCTGTTCTTCCTTCTTACCGAACGTCAGCGGTCCCAGTTCTGACATGCCGTACTCGCAAACCATCGCGCGCGCAAGTTCCGTCGCCCGTTCGATATCGTTCGACGCGCCGGTCGTGATGTTGCCGAGGAAAGTTTCTTCAGCGATGCGGCCGCCCATCAAAATCGAAATCTGGCCGAGCAAGTATTCCTGCGTGTAGTTGTGACGATCGCCTTCGGGCAATTGCTGCGTCACGCCGAGGGCCATGCCGCGCGGAATAATCGTGACCTTGTGCACGGGATCCGCGTTCGGAACTTTCAATCCCACCAACGTGTGGCCGGCTTCGTGATACGCTGTCACGCGTTTCTCTTCGTTCGAGATGACCATCGACTTGCGTTCGGCGCCCATCAGGACTTTGTCCTTGGCCAGCTCGAAGTCGGACATCGCCACAACCTTCTTGTTGTAGCGGGCCGCGTTCAGCGCCGCTTCGTTCACGAGGTTCGCCAGGTCTGCGCCGGTGAATCCCGGCGTGCCGCGCGCGATGATCGTGATATCGACGTCTTCGCCCAGCGGAATCTTGCGGGTGTGAACTTTCAGGATGCCTTCACGGCCGCGCACATCGGGTCTGGAGACGACGACACGCCGATCAAATCGCCCCGGTCGAAGCAGCGCCGGATCGAGTACGTCGGGCCGGTTGGTCGAAGCGATCAGGATAACGCCATCGTTCGATTCGAATCCGTCCATCTCAACCAGCAACTGATTCAAAGTCTGCTCGCGCTCGTCGTGTCCGCCACCGAGGCCTGCGCCGCGATGACGTCCAACGGCATCGATTTCATCGATGAAGATGATGCACGGGGCATTTTTCTTGCCCTGCTCAAACAGGTCGCGGACGCGCGAAGCGCCCACGCCGACGAACATCTCAACGAAATCCGAACCTGAAATCGAGAAGAACGGCACGTTTGCTTCGCCGGCAATCGCCCGCGCCAGCAAAGTCTTTCCCGTTCCCGGCGGGCCCATCATCAAAACGCCCTTGGGAATGCGGCCGCCGAGCTTCTGAAACTTCTGCGGTTCTTTCAGGAATTCGATAATTTCCTGAAGCTCTTCCTTCGCTTCTTCCACGCCGGCAACGTCCTTAAACGTCACGCGTTTCTGTTGATTGCTGAGCAGCTTCGCGCGCGACTTGCCGAACGAAAGGGCCTTGTTGCCGCCCGACTGCATCTGCCGTAGCATGAAAATCCAAAAACCGAAAATCAAAAGGAACGGCAGCAGATAGTAAAGCGCCGGCCACCAAAGGCTGGAACTTCCCTCTTCCTGAACGTTGACAACTTTTGGGTTGCCACTCGCGTCCAGGCCCCGCGCCTCCTTTAAAATCTCCGCTTTGGTGTGCTCGTTTGTGAGCTGCGCCACGAAAGCCTTGCCGGTGTTTTTCTCAACCGCAGTCGTCTCAGACTGCTTCACTGTCAATTGCGCCAGTTCACCCCGCTGGATCTTCTGCTCCAGTTGAGTAAGGTCAATGGCCGTCGTGTTTTTTGTGCCCGGGTTGACGAGCTTATAGATGAGCAGCGCGCCTGCCACAATCAGCAGCCAAAAAATTATTTGTCTCGCAGTGGAACTCAAAATCTTCCTGCCTCCGTCGCCCATGATACCGTAAGTTACCTATAAAAGTCGCTTCCGAAGAAATTTCCCGAGTTTAGGAGTTCTAGGATGCGATTTTGTTCCCCTCCGGTGTCCCAAATTATCCCCTGTTGTTACGCTTTAGTGTCCGTGGATGTTCGCGCTCTAAAAGTCAGTAGGCCACTTTTGCGGGAGACCGTGGACCCGCCGGGCAGCTCGATCGTGCGTCCGCCCCGGTTCTGGGTCACCAGATTCTCGACGGAGCGCACATGAACCATCTCCAGCCGCCGCAAATCTCCGCGACGCTGCATTAACCAAAGCCGCAAAGCGCGCCGCCGCAGAGCAGCAGGCGCGTCGACGAGCAAATCCGTTCGCAGCTCGTTCGACCCTGGTTGGTCGTCGATTGAGAGTTCCAACAGGCGTTGCGCGGCGCTATCGAGTGCGCGGCTGTCATCGCGGAGCAATTCGGCTGTACGCGCGAGAGCTTCGGCGATTCGTGGATTAAAACTTTCCATCGCTGGCAACAACTGCCGCCGCACCCAAACTCGCGCAAATGTCTCATCTTCATTCATTTCGTCGCGGCGAAAGTCGATGCTGCGAGACCGGCAATACGTTTCCGTGTCGCTCCGACGGGCCCACCCAATCAGCGGCCGCGCGAGCCTCGCCCTGCCTCTGCCATCTAAAGGGCGCGCCGGTTCCATTCCACCAAGGCCATCAGTTCCGCTCCCGCGCAGCATATTCAAGAGCACCGTTTCTGCCTGATCGTCCAGCGTATGTGCCGTCAAGACGAGATTGGCGCCCCGCTTTTGCGCCACTTCGCCAAACCATTCATACCGAGCGACCCGCGCTGCTTGTTCGAGATTGTCGCCGCTCCTTCGCGCGAGACTCTTTACCGCCACTCGTTTGATCGACGCTTCGTGACCAAGCGCCGTTGCGAGTTCGTTTACCCACCGAGCATCGTCACCGCTTTTTTTCCGCAGGCGGTGATCGAGATGCGCAACCACGATGCGGATGCGCAGCTTTTTTGCCTGGGTTAGTTCATGGAGCGCGAGAAGTAATGCCGCCGAATCCGCGCCTCCGGAAACTCCTACGACAGCGACTGCGTCCGAAAAAGGCAGCTTCAGACTTCGCCACTCGCGCAAAAGAACCCGAGCGAACTTGCTAATCGGCTGCTTGCGAAGCGAATTAGAAACGACTCCTCGATCGGCCTGTTTCCGCTGACTCTTCATCCGCGACAATTCTAGCATCGAAAACCGAAGCATCAGTCGCGACTGTCTAATTCAACGAACCTCCTTGCTAACCCTTGGTCGCAAACGTAAGATCGAACTCCCGATGGAACTTACCCTTGGCATCACCGGCGCCTCCGGTGCGATCTACGCGCACAGAACTTTGGTGCATCTGGCCGCGAGCGGCGCCGTCAGCCGCATCAACCTGATTCTTTCAGATCCCGCTAAGACGGTTGCCATGGTCGAACTCGGATTCGACCTGCGTTCTGACGAGAAAAAGATCAACGAGTGGATCGGCTTGCCGTCCGATTCTAAAATGGTTCGCCTGCATCGCCTGGACAACATGGCGGCCACGCCATCTTCCGGATCACATCCGCAGATCGGAATGATCATTGTGCCGTGCTCGATGGGTACTTTGGGAGCAATCGCTTCGGGAGCCGGAACGAATCTGATTCATCGCGCCGCCGACGTCACATTGAAGGAAGGACGCAAGCTGGTCATTGTGCCACGCGAGACACCTTACAACGCGATTCATCTTGAAAACATGCTGAAACTTTCACGCGCCGGAGCTACAATACTTTCAGCAAGTCCAGGTTTTTATCATCGGCCACAGACGATCGAAGCGTTGGTCGATCACCTATGCTTCCGCATTCTCGACCAATTCGGGATTCCGCATTCGACCGCGACAAGGTGGAAAGGAGAAGACAGTCGATCTAGTTCACATCCAACTAAGGTGCTAGAATCTTCGTAAGTTCCATGTCATCAACAACAATTACGACAGTCATTACGATGCTCGAGGGGCTGCCGGAACATGTTCAAGTCCGAGTGGTTGAGCATTTGCGAGAATATTTGTTGGATCTGCAGGACGAAGCTGAATGGAATAAACAATTTGAGAATTCCCAACCTGGTCTGATAAGCGCAGCTCGCCAAGCTAAACAGGCGATTCAAGAAGGACTGGCGAAGCCTCTTGACTTCGACCAACTATGAGGTCGGCAACGCTCCCCTCTTTTTGGAACGCCTACAATTCTCTGGACAAACAAATCCAGGCGAGCGCGAGAAAGGCGTATCGCTTGTGGCAGCAAAACCCGTTTCACCCCTCACTTCACTTCAAGTGCATCAATCGCGATGAGAACGTTTGGTCCGTTCGAGTAACGCGCGGCTATCGGGCGGTCGGGGTCCTTGAACGCGATACGTGACCTGGTTCTGGATCGGCGGACATAGCGCTTACGATCGGTTCTTCGGTTGAGACATTCGATGACAACCGCTTTGAATAACATCCGCACCACGCTCGAGATGATCAAGATCGAGCACACGCTGTTTGCCCTGCCGTTTGCTTTCCTCGGCGCGGTGCTCGCCGCGGGTGGGATTCCCTCAGCCTGGCAGATTGTTTGGATTATCGCCGCCATGGTCGGAGCGCGCTCGACCGCGATGGCGTTCAACCGAATTGCCGACAAAGATTACGATGCGCGCAATCCGCGCACGAACACGCGCGCGATTCCCGCGGGAATACTGTCAACCGGATTCGTTTGGGGATTCACCATCATCAGCGCTGGCATCTTCTTCATGTCGGCGGCGATGCTTAATCGCCTTACGTTGCTGTTATCGCCCGTCGCCCTCGCCAGCATCTTGCTTTATTCATACACCAAGCGTTGGACGCTGCTATCTCACCTAGTCCTCGGCTGGTGCCTGGCAATTGCACCGACCGGCGCCTGGATTGCGGTACGCGGCGTGATCGACAGTCCAATTCCGTTGCTGTTATCTCTGGTCGTGATGCTTTGGACGACGGGATTCGACGTGCTCTACGCGTGTCAGGACTTTGAATTCGATCGGCGTGAAGGTCTCTACTCGATTCCGGCTCGCTTTGGCATTGCTCGCTCGCTTTGGATTTCGCGAACGGTGCACGCGGGAGCATTCGTGGCGCTCGTTGCGTTATACTTTCTGACGAACCTCGGCGCAATCGCTTTGTTGGGAGTCATTGCGACCGGCGCATTGTTAATTTACCAGCACACTTTGGTGCGCGCCGATGATCTGAGCCGATTGAATGCTGCGTTTTTTACGACGAACGCTTTTGTGAGCGTGATCCTATTTATAACTTTTGGCAGCGCCGTTTTCTTGACACGTTAATCGCGAATGAACATTTCACACGACCCCAAGCTGGATGAGATCAGCGCGAAAGTCCGAACCGGAGAACGTCTGACGTTTGAGGATGGCGTGGCGCTCTTCAGCACAGACGATCTGAACGCGCTCGGCAAAGTCGCCGACACAGTGCGCCGGCAAAAGCACGGACGCACGACCTACTTTAACGTCAATCGGCACCTCAATCCGACGAATGTTTGCTACGTTGACTGCAAATTCTGCGGCTTTTACCGCACGCCGCGGCAGCCGGACGCCTACACGCACAACATCGACGATTCGTTGAAGCTCGCCGGCCAGGCCGTCAATGAAGGCGCAACGGAGCTGCACATAACCGGCGGCTTGAACACAAAGCTGCCGTTCAGCTACTTCACCGATTTACTTTCAGCTCTGAAGAAGCAGTACCCGCAGCTACACTTGAAAGCCTTCACGATGGTCGAGCTGGATCACTTCGCGCGTTTTTATAAGATGAGCGATGAAGACGTGATTCAACAGTTGATGGATGCCGGTCTGGATTCATGCCCGGGCGGCGGCGCTGAGATTTTTCGCGAGCCAACACGCTCGATGATTTGTTCGCACAAGTGCGACGCGCAGCGTTGGTTGGATCTCGCGGGCATGGCGCACGGCGCCGGACTGAAGACCAACGCGACGATGCTCTACGGTCATATCGAATCCATTGAAGATCGCGTCGATCACATGGTTCGCCTGCGCGAGCAACAGGACAAATCGGGCGGCTTCCAGTGTTTCATCCCGCTAGCTTTTTATCCCGAGAACACACAGCTCGCACACCTGCCCGGCCCCTCGGGAATCGATTCGCTGAAGACGATGGCCGTCTCGCGACTGATGCTCGACAACTTCGCGCACATTAAAGCGTACTGGGTGATGTTGGGCAAGCGTCTGGCGCAAGTCGCTTTACACTTTGGCGCGAATGACATCGACGGCACGATTACTGAAGGTGGCGAGCTGACTGAGAGTTACTCGATCGAGGCTAACAATGAAGTAAAAATGTCGAAGACCGAGCTGATTCAACTGATTGAAGAAGCCGGCTTTGAAGCAGTTGAACGGGATACTGTTTACAATCGAGTCCAAAAAACAGCCGTCTCTGTGTAACTTTGTGACCCTCTGTGTCTCGGTGGCTGGTTGTCGCCGACCGAGGTTCACCGCGGAGACACAGAGCGCCACAGACCCACACAGAGTTTTCAGACTTTCTAAAGCATGACTACAGCATCAACTCAAACACGAACCATTACACTTGCCCACTCGCCCGATTCGGACGACGCGTTCATGTTTTATGGACTCGCGACACACAAGATTGAAACCGGGAATCTCGAATTCGAGCATGTGCTGAAAGACATTCAGACCCTGAACGAAGCGGCACACAAGGAAACTTACGATGTCACCGCGATTAGCTTTCATGCCTACGCGTACGTCGCCGACAAGTACGCGCTGCTGCCGCATGGCGCTTCGATTGGCGACAACTATGGGCCCATCGTGGTCGCGAACGAAGAGCTCGATGTTTCAGAGTTATCGAACGTGACGATTGCGGTGCCCGGCATACTCACCAGCGCGTTTCTCGCGCTCAGCATTCACATTCCGAACTTCAATTACGAAGTAGTGCCCTTCGACAAAATCATTGACGCCGTCACTGAAGGCCAGTGCGATGCGGGGTTGCTGATTCATGAGGGCCAGCTCTTCTATCACAATCTTGGTCTGCACAAAGTGCTCGACCTGGGCGAATGGTGGCACGAATACACGGGCGGTTTGCCGCTGCCGATGGGTGGCAATGCAATTCGCAAAGACCTGGGCGAAGACACTATCCGCGAGGTTTCGCACCTTCTCAAGCAAAGCATTCAGTACTCGCTCGACCATCGCGAAGACGCGTTGGAGTACGCGATGCAGTTTGCGCGCGACATGGACCCAGCGCTGGCCGATCGGTTTGTGGCAATGTGGGTAAACGAACTGACGCTTGACTACGGCGAGCGCGGCCGTGAGGCCGTCCGCCGCCTGCTCACCGAAGGCTACGAGCGCGGCATCATTCCTCATCAGGTAGCTGCGCAGTTCGCCGACTGACCGCAGAAACCCGACCGTCAGGGAGGGTGCCAGGCGACTATCGCGGCACATGCACCCTCCCTGACGGTCGGGTTTCTGTTGCTCACCTCAATTTCACCGTTGACATCGCGGAAGACTACTCGGAGAATCGCGCTCACATGAAGTCTCCACGATTTCTTTTGCGCGGATTTCGCCGGCCAAGCGAGATGGCCCTGTCCGCGCTCGGGCCGCTCGAGCGTCAGGTGCTTGACGAGACGTGGCAACGCGGCGAAGCCAGCGTGCGCGACATCTGTGTCGCATTCGGGGATCGGGTCGCTTATACGACCATCATGACGACGCTCGATCGGCTTTATAAGAAGCATTTGCTCGAGCGGCGAAAATTGGGGCGGGCGTTTCTTTACTCTCCGGCCGTAAGCCGCGCGGAACTCGAAACCGGAATTCGCGAGGACGTTATCGAAGGATTGCTGGACGGCACGGAAGGCATTCAGCCGGTGCTTGCCTGCATAGTAGACGCCGTCAGCGAGCGCGATCGCGAACTTTTGGATGAGCTGGAAAGATTGGTGCAGGAAAAGAAACGGCAGCTAACCACTGAGTAATGTACGAACTGCTGGGAATCAGCCTGGGATTGGCCGCGTTACTAACCGTGAACGCCGTGGCTTCGTTCGCGGGCACTGGTCTCTGGCGTCTGATCAGAGTGCCGCTGCACCGTTGCTCTGCCCGCACGCGCGCCGAGTTCCTGTTCGCTTTCCGCGTCGCACCGCTGTTCCTTTCGACGATGTTCGTCGCGGGATTCCTGATGCCTGCGTATCTGCTGCATGAGCCGTACGGGACTAAGGAAGTCGTCTCTGGAAAGTTGGCAACGCTCGCCGTCCTCTCGGCGATAGGGGTGCTGCTGGCGGTTTTGCGCGGCGTACGTTCGTGGCTGGCTACTCGGCGGCTGCTGCGGTCGTGGCTAAACGGGGCAACTCCGATCACGCTTACGGGTGTTGCGATTCCCATCTTAAAACTCGCACATGAGTTTCCAGTGCTCGCCGTGGTCGGCACATTTCGTCCCCGTTTGTTCGTCGCCGAACAACTCCTGACGACCCTCAGTCCAGTTGAACTTCAGGCAGCCATCGCGCACGAGGCCGGCCATCTAAGTGCCCGCGACAACTTGAAACGATCGCTGCTGCGCGCGTGTGGCGACGCGCTGCTGATGATCCCATGCGGCCGATCACTGGACCGCGCATGGGCGGACACTTCTGAGTCTGCCGCAGACGAATACGCGGCCCAGACGAGTTCGTCGGCCGCCGTTAATATGGCCGCGGCCCTGGTGAAAGTGGCGCGTATGGTTCCGAAAGGATCACGCGCGGCCGTGCCGGTGGCGGCGTTCCTGGTCGGCAACGAAGAAGACCGAGGGATAAGAGCGCGGGTCGGAAGGCTTTTGGAAATTGCGGCAAACCCGGAAATGCGTGACCCCACGTTTGGGCGTTACCGTCTCCTCCTGCCGTTGGCGTTGCTCGTGCTGCCTTTAGCGACCGTTGTAGTTCATTACACGAACTCTGAAATTCTCGCCTCGCTGCATCTGCTGATTGAACACACCGTTCAGCTGCTCAGTTGATCTGACCAACTCATCTCGCTTTGGCTGCGTCGGTCACTTTCCCGTGCAGCATTAGGAACATCAGACCGGCAATCACCTGCGCCGCAATCCCGAACACAACCAGCGCGGTGGTCGAGTAATCGTAAAGAATTCCCATTACCACGCTGCCGGTAAACCACATCAGCCCGTAAGCCGCATTGAAAGCACCGTAAGCGGTGCCGCGCTTGTTCATCGAAATAACCTGCGCGATGCCCGAACGAAGAATTGAATTCTGCGCGCCGAGACCGGTGGCCCAGCAAGCTACGCTAAGAACTATGGCAACAGGTCCGCCCAGAAACCCGAGTGGCAGAGCAAACAACGCGACGGCAATCGCCACCGCGAGTATGCGAATGCCGTAGCGATCGAACAGTCGCCCAAAGACGAGCGCGCTCAACCCGGCCACACCCATTGCCACGGCGTAGTACAAAGGAATCGCCGCCGGCCTTGCCAGTTGCGCATTCTGAAAGTGATAAGCCAGCAGCGCAAAATCAACAAAGCCGCACGCCAGCAGTCCCGCGGCGATAACGTAGACCCAGAAGAAACCGGGCAGCCGCTGTTGGGCTAACTCCGGCGGCGGCTCGGGCTCTTCCGGCCGCATGGTGCGCGCAACGAACAGCGAAGTGAACGCGACCACTGCCGGTAAGGCTAACCAGAGAAACGCCGACCCAAAAGCATTTTCGCGCGCTACCATCGCCGCCATGAAAAGCGGACCCAGGACCGCGCCCGTTTGATCCATCGCTGCGTGCAACCCGAATCCCCAACCGTGGCCGACGGTTTTCGTCGCGCCCGACAACAGCACATCTTTCGACGGCCCGCGCAGACCTTTGCCCGTGCGTTCGGCGACGACGAACAATGCGGCTCCTTGCCAGTTTTGCGCGAACGCGAGTCCCGGCACGACCGTCAGGTTCAAAGCGTAACCGAGGAAAGTGATCGTCCAGTACGCGCGCGTTTTGTCCGCAAGCTTTCCTGAAACCAGACGCAACGTCGCCGCGATCAATTCGCCGAACCCGGCGATGAGACCGACTTGTGTTGCTGAGGCGCCGAGGTCTTTCAGGTAAGGCCCAATGATGCTGTGCGCGCCTTCATAAGTCATGTCGGCGAACAAGCTCACGATGCCCATCACGACAATGAACCGGATTGCGTGTTTACGATCAGAGTTTACCGCCATCGAATTCAGTTTTTCGCCGACCTACTCCGTGCTGCTTTGCGTCAAAAGTCTGAGAGTCTTACTCTCATTCACACCGGGCTTCAGCCCGGTAATGAAAGACCGTGAGGATCATAGGAACCGTTTTCAACGGTTTCTCCGTGTCGTTTGCAGTGCAAGTCCTTCGTAACCGATCGCCTGAGTGTTGCGAAGACCATAAACCGTTAAAAACGGTTCACTAGTTTCCTCGTCTGCTATCACCGGGCTAAAGCCCGGTGCAAATAAGAACTGCCTTTTCGGACTTTTGAGGCAAAGCCACTCCGTGCCGTGAAACCGTTCTCACATCTCAACGATCGTTCCTTTGATCTTTCATCGTCCACGAACCCTAGTAGTAGTTCAGCCGTTCGCCTAATCTTCTCCGTGTCAACACATAGCGTATGTAGTTGGCCCCCGTCTGGCTTTGAGAAACTCTCAAGTATTTCTCAAGACCAGTCAAGCAAAATAGCTTCTCAGCGTCAGGTCAGAGCAGACGATAGGTGCAATGAACAAGACATCACGTGTACTCACCACGACCGTGCGGCTGGTTCTCGTCGCCCTGTTCGTCTTTTTGGGCCTTAGCTCAATCAGTATTACGCGCGCGCAACAACCAACGCGCGGAAACATCTCGGGCGTGGTGAGCGACACTTCTTCTGCGCTCGTATCAGAAGCAGAGGTCTCCCTTGTCAACGCACAGCAAGCGGTGCTAAGCCGCACGCGTACCGACGCGCAGGGCCGCTTCACTTTCCACAACGTTCGTCCCGGCTCATATGTGATTTTGGTTGCGCGCGCTGATTTCAATCAGCGTCGAGAAACCGTCCAGATTGCCGGGGGCGAATCTAAGGAAGTCACAATCGTTCTCGAAATTAACCCTTTGAGCGAAGAGGTCACGGTTACTTCCGAAGCCGGCCTGATCGCTGATGCGCGAAATGTCTCGCAGGCCATCAACGTGATCGACCAAAAAGAAATTCTCGATCGCGCGACGGAAGTCGTGGCTCAGGTTGCTGACGAAGAGCCGGGCGTGAACCTGCAGCGCACCGCACCATCGCTCAGCGCCGTTTTTGTGCGCGGACTCACGGGCCGCAACGTCGCGGTTTATGTTGACGGCGTGCGCTACACGACCAGCGCGCAACGCGGAGGCGTCGGCACGTTCTTTAGTTTGATTGAACCGTCCGCGCTCGAGACAGTTGAGATTCTGCGCGGCCCGAACAGTTCGCAGTACGGCTCAGACGTTCTGGGCGGTGTCGTTAACTTCATTTCGCGCGCGCCCGTCTACGGCGGCAGCGACGGAGAATGGCACGGCACCGGGAATGTATTCTATTCGTCGGTGACGAATGGCTTTGGTGGAAATGCGCTGGCAACCTACGGAACACGACGTTACGGCTTTTTGCTGAATGTGAACGCGCGAAGAATTAATCGATTGCGTCCTGCCAACGGCATTGACTCACATTCGGCGCTGACGCGCTTTCTCGGAATTCCGTCCGACTTCTTCGGCGAGCGTTTGCCTGACACCGCGTTCACTCAGTACGGCGGATTAGTACGGTCGAATTTCAATCTGAATCAGACGACGCAGTTGCTGTTCAGTTATTCGCGCAATCAGCAGGACGGCGGCAAGCGCTACGATCAGTTGGTGGGTGGCGACGGAAATCTGATCGCGGACCTGCGCAATCTGATGATGGATTTGTTCTATGCGCGGCTGTCAAAGCAGAACCTGGGCTTCTTTGATAACGCCTCGTTCACGTTTTCATACAACGGCCAGCGCGAAGAGCGTGTCAACCAGGGCGGTCAGGGAAATCCGGTCGCGGCCATCACAAACCAGAGAGAGCGCACAAACGTTCTCGGGTTCAATTTCTACCTGGACAAACAAATCACTGACCGAAACAGTTTCGTCTTCGGTGGCGATTTCTACCGTGACAAGATCACAGCGCCGGCCTTCACGACTGATCCCGTCACGCACGTCGCGACGCCATCCCGTCCGCGCATTCCGCACGGCGCGCGTTACCTCTCGTACGGCTTGTTCGTTCAGGACGTCTTCACGGCGATTCCGGAACGGCTCCGGATCAGCGGGGCTCTTCGCTACAGCGTCGCGTCGTACAAATCCCGGGCGTCCAATGCGCCGCTTGGGCCAAATGGTCTGCCCCTGTTTCCGGACGACAGCGCGCGCTTCGATTCATTTTCGGGACGTATCGGCGCGATGGTGAATGTCGGCGGCGGCTTCGATGTGGCGTTCAAGTACACACGCGGCTTTCGTGCACCGAACACCACCGACCTCGGAATTCTCGGTCTGGTCGGAAATGGTTTTGAAGTGGACGCGGCGACGGCGCAGAGCCTCGGCGGCTTTGTCGGCACGACGGCCGGTGCCGACGCAATTACCTCCGGCATTTCAGTGGCGCCGCTCGGACCCGAGATCACGGACAGCTTCGATCTGACTCTGCGTTACAGCAGCAAGCGTTTTGCGTCTGAGTTGGTTGGGTTCACGAATAAACTGAACGACGTGTATTTCGATCAGGCTTTGGTTTTGCCTCAGGGCGCAGTCGGAAAATTTCTCGGCAGCGAACAAATCGTGGCGCAAAACGCCAACGGGCTCGTGTTCGTCGCCGGGGCGACCAGTCCAGTGCTGGTTCGAGTTAACTACGACGACGCGCGTTTCAACGGCGTCGAGTTCAACAGCCAGGCGCGGCTGAATGATCAATTCAGCATCAACGGGAACTTTACCTACATTCGCGCGCACAGTTTGCTCGACGGGCGACCGCCAAATGTTGAGGGCGGGGTTCCGCCGGCGACGGCTTTTCTCAGCCTCCGTTATCAACCGCGTCCGCGCTTTTACGTGGAGGCCTATTCAACGCTGGCCGGACGGCAGCGGCGGCTGTCGTCACTCGATCTGGCGGATCGACGAACAGGGGCGGCGCGTTCTCGCGCGAACGTTCAGAACTTCTTCCGCGGTGGCGCGTGCGTGCGCGGAGTCACGACCCCGGGCGGAATCGGCTGCGGTTCAGCCGGCGGTATTCTGATCCCAACGGGCGAGACTCTGGCGCAGGTGCAGAACCGTCTGCTGCCGATCGGAGCGACGATAAACGGCGTGACCGTTGTAAACAACGACACCGCCGTACCAACGTTCACCGCAGTTCCAGGTTACGGTCTATTCGGCGTGAGAGGAGCATTGAAGTTCGGTGACCGCTCGGAAGTGCTCTTCGACTTTGAAAACATTTTCGATAAGTCCTACCGCGGGATAAGTTGGGGAATCGATGGCGGGGGACGAGGTGTGACCGTGAGGTATCGCTACAAGTTCTGATTTGGAGTGTCCCTTTCCCTCTGGGAGAGGGTTGGGTGAGGGTCTAGCCGACGCAGAAATGAAGTCCCTTAAATAGTGAGAGATGAGTTCGCTCGCGAGCGAACTCATCTCTCACAAAATCTGCTTTTTGTCTCGGCCCTAAGCCCTCATCCCCGTAAAACTACTTCCCAAACCAACCGATCGGCTTGCCTGACAGATCAACCCAGACGCTCTTCACCTGCGTGTAGAGATCCAGCGCGTGCTTACCCATCTCGCGGCCGTATCCTGATTGCTTGTAGCCGCCAAACGGCGACGCCGCGTTCATCATGTTGTAGGTATTGATCCAGACGACACCGGCTTTGATCGCTTTCGCGAAGCGATGCGCGCGCGTAATGTTCTGGGTCCAAATTCCTGCCGACAATCCGTAGATCGTGTCGTTCGCTTTCTGAATCAGCTCGTCGTCGTCTTTGAAAGTGATGACACTTGAGACAGGGCCGAAGATTTCTTCCTGCGCGACGCGCATCTTGTTATCGACTTCGCTGAAGATTGTCGGCTGAAAGAAATAGCCGTTCTTGAACTCTTCGGCCAGTTCAGGCGATCCACCGCCGCTAAACACCGTCGCGCCTTCCTCGCGCGCGATGTCAACGTAACCTTTGATCCGATTCAACTGCTCTTCGGAAACCTGTGGCCCCATCCCAGTCGCTTTGTCCATCGGATCGCCGACCTTGACGCGCTCGGCCTTTTCCTTAAATCGCGCAAGGAATTCGTCTTTCGCTTTTTCTTCGACGAAGATGCGCGAGCCGGCGCAACACACCTGACCCTGATTGAAGAAGATTCCCATCATCGCGCCATTCACTGCCTGATCGAGGTCAGCGTCGGCAAAGATTACGTTCGGCGCTTTGCCGCCGAGTTCGAGCGAAACCTTCGTCAGGTTTTCCGCCGCCGCGCGCGCAATCATTTTGCCGACTTCCGTCGAACCGGTGAAAGCGATTTTGTCGATCCCCGGATGCGAAGCCAGCGCCGCGCCGGCTGTCTCTCCATAACCCGTCACGATATTCACCACCCCTTCGGGAAAGCCTGCTTCCTGAATCAGCTTCGCGAGTTCGAGCGCGGTCACCGGCGTCTGTTCCGCCGGCTTCAACACCACCGTGTTCCCCGCCGCCAACGCGGGCGCGAGTTTCCAAGCCGCCATTAACAGAGGAAAATTCCAGGGAATGATTTGCCCGCAGACGCCTAGCGGCTCGCGCAAAGTGTAGTTGAACATCTGCCCCGGCACGGGGATCGTCTCGCCTTCAATCTTCGTGGCCCAACCGGCAAAGTACTCAAAGTTCTCAACCACGCCCGGCAAATCGATGTAGGTCGATTCCTTGATCGGCTTCCCGTTGTCTCGGGTTTCCAGCTCAGCAAGCTGCGCGGCATCTCGTTCGATCAACTGCGAAAGCTTGTAGAGCAAGCGCCCGCGATCGCGCGCGCTCATCTTCGACCATTTGCCTTCGTAAGCTTTGCGCGCGGCCGCGACGGCTTTATCGACGTCGGCTTTGTCGGCTTCGGCAACTTCGGCGAACGTCTCGCCGGTCGCGGGATTCGGCGATTTAAAAGTCTTCCCTGATTCGGAATCGACAAATTGACCGTCAATGAAAAGTTGTTGACGTCGTGGTTCACTTTGCGCTGGATGTGGTGTTGACATGAGAAGAGCCTAGCATTGCCCAAATGGGAAAGTCTAAGCCACAGATGAACACAGATCTGCACAGATAAGAAACGGTATCCGTGGCAATCTGCGTTTATCTGTGGCCGATCTTTCTGTATCTTGTGCGTCATGACAACCAACAACGCCTGGCCCGAACTCATCCTGGAAGAATGGCAGGACACGCTCGCCACTGTCCACATGTGGACACAGATTGTCGGCAAGATTCGCCTGGAGACGACGCCGCTGGTTAATCATTGGTGGAACGTGCCGCTGTATGTGACCGCGCGCGGCCTCACGACTTCGCCAATGCCTTACGGCAATCGCATCTTCGAAATTGAGTTTGACTTCATCGATCACACACTGCGGATTGAGTGCAACGACGGCGCCACGGCAAGTTTGGTTTTGCGTCCTCAACCAGTCGCAGAATTTTATAAGGAATTGATGGCGGCGCTACATGGCTTAGGAATCGACGTGAAGATTTGGACAATGCCCGTCGAAGTTCCGGGACCCTCCACCGCCGTTCGCGAAGCAATTCCGTTCGAACAAAATGAGGTTCACAAGTCGTATGACGGGGATTACGTGAATCGCTTCTGGCGTGCGCTGGTTTCTGTTGATGATGTCTTTAAGGAGTTTCGCGCGCACTTTATCGGGAAAGTCAGTCCCGTGCATTTTTGGTGGGGCAGCTTCGATCACGCCGTCACGCGCTTCTCTGGCCGACCGGCCCCACCACGCGAAGGCGCCGACAAAATCACCGCCGAAGGCTACTCCCACGAAAATATCAGCCACGGCTTCTGGCCCGGCGGCAATGGCGCCCAAGCGGCGTTCTACGCTTACTCTGCGCCCGAACCCGCAGGCCTCGGCGAAGCGAAAGTGAAACCCAGCGCCGCGTTCTATTCAGGAGAGATGCATGAATTCTTCCTGCCGTACGAAGCCGTCCGCCAATCCGCTTCACCGGAAGACGCTTTGATGGATTTCCTTCAGAGCTCTTATGAAGCTGCGGCGGATTTGGCGAAGTGGGATCGCAAGGCGCTGGAACGGTAGTCAGCGATAGCCGCTCAACAACCGCGGGTGGTTGCGCCATGAGGTCTGTACCGGGAGCGTAAGCGACCGGGTGGGGGCACCAGCAGCTGCCTCAGCACATACGGCAGGATGCCGCCGTGCAGGTAGTAATCGACCTCGGATGGGTGCTCCGATGTGTTCATACCGTCGCGTAGCGACGACATGACTTTAGGCCGGCCTTTCAAGGCCGGTGGCGCGAGCCGTGCGAAAGGATCGTCGCGTCAGCGACGCCTGAATCAGCCCCACAAGTAGCGTTCGTCATACTCAATGCCATACTCGTCGAGGAATTCCAGATATTCCTCCTGGAATGTTTTCTTGTGATGATGATCGCGCTGGCTTTGAATGTAGCGAATCACATCCGGCAGGTCTGTTGCTAACCGTGAATGCGCCGTAGCCATCCTGCCAGCCAAAGTCACGGATATTGGGAAACTCCTCATGAATCCACTTTGATGGATCCCCTTTCAGGTGTTGAGCGATCTGACTTGGAGAATACACAGGTGGGGCTTGTACCAAGGCGTGAATATGATTATCGCGGCCGCCGATTTGCAAAGCAGTCATCTTGTGCGTGCGCGCAATCCCTCCGATATATGACCAGATGCGTGATTCAACCTCGGGTTTGATCCAATTGACGCGATTCTTGGTGCTGAAAATGATGTGATAATGAAGGGACGAATATGTGTTCGCCATGGGAGCCTCCGTTTGATTCAATCGTCGCTACGCGACGAGGGTGATTTTCTATCCGCGATGCAGGCCTTGAAAGGCCTGCCTAAAGTCACTCATCACTACGTGATGAAGGCGCAAGCTAAAACCCCGTCGTGCCCGCCAACAACTGCCGCAGAACATACGGTAAGATCCCGCCATGCAGGTAGTAATCGATCTCAATTGGCGTGTCGATGCGCAGGATGACGGGAACTTGTTCCGTTGATCCATCTGCGCGGTGAATCGAGAGCATCACGTCCTGCCGCGGTTTCACTTCAATGTTTTCCAATCCTGTAATCTCGAATGTTTCGGTGCCATCCAGATTCAAGGTCTGTGCGCTGACGCCTTCTTTGAACTGACACGGCAGAACACCCATGCCGACCAGGTTGCTTCGGTGGATGCGTTCGAAGCTCTGCGCGATAACGGCCTTCACTCCCAGCAGCAGCGTGCCTTTCGCGGCCCAGTCACGTGAAGAACCGGTGCCGTATTCCTGTCCGGCGAACACGATTAGCGGCGTGCCTTCACTCTGATACTTCATGGCCGCGTCGTAAATGCTCATGCGCTCCGGCT
This sequence comes from Acidobacteriota bacterium, assembly GCA_052389795.1. Taxonomy (GTDB): domain Bacteria; phylum Acidobacteriota; class Blastocatellia; order Pyrinomonadales; family Pyrinomonadaceae; genus UBA11740. The sequence continues at coordinate 73,942 of JBQTHO010000018.1, forward strand.
CGTCTTTAGGGTTCTTCCGATAAAGGGTCACGCCGCCTTCCGTACCCGGCACCATCAGGTTCTTGATGCGCACGTTCGCGAACGTGCCGCGCATCATCACCTCGTGATTGCCGCGGCGCGAGCCGTAGCTGTTGAAGTCCTGCACGTCAACACGCTTCTGTTGCAGGTAGACTCCGGCCGGCGACGTCGCTTTGATCGCGCCCGCAGGACTGATGTGATCGGTGGTAACTGAGTCTCCGAAGATCGCCAGCGGCCGCGCGCCGTGAATGTCTTCCATCTCGCCCACATCGGCGCCGAACCCAGCGAAGAAAGGCGGCTCCTGAATGTAGGTCGAGTTTCCGTCCCACTGATAGGTCAGGCCGCTCGTCGTCGGAATCGAATTCCACATCGGATTCTGATCGGCGAAGCTGCTATACAAACGGCGATAGATTTCGGGATCTATCGCATGGCTCATCATCTCGCTGATCTCTTCAAGAGCCGGCCAGATGTCCTTCAGGTAAACATCTTCGCCATCGCTCCCCTGCCCCAAAGGTTCTTTCGATAAATCCTTTTCGACCGTGCCCGCAAGCGCGAACGCGACGACCAGCGGCGGGCTCATCAGGAAATTTGCTTTCAAGCTCTGGTGCACCCGCGCTTCGAAATTGCGATTGCCGGAAAGCACGCTGGCCGCGATCAAATCGTGATCGGTGACGATGTCTTCGATCACCGGATCCAGTGGGCCGGAGTTGCCGATGCAGGTCGTGCAGCCATAGCCGACGAGGTTGAAGCCGAGTTGATTCAGATAAGGCTGCAAACCCGTCTTCTCAAGATAATCTGTCACGACACGCGAGCCCGGCGCGAGTGAAGTCTTCACCGTCGGCCGCACTTTCAGCCCGCGTTCGACCGCTTTTTTTGCCAGCAGGCCTGCCGCCAGCATCACACTCGGATTCGAAGTGTTCGTGCACGAAGTGATCGCCGCGATCAAAACGTCGCCGTGACCGAGATCGACGTGGGCTTTGGGAAATTCTTCGGGCAGGACCTCGACGACGCGGTCAGGCGTTGGGCGGTTGTTGACCATTTCGGTTTCCGTCCAGACGCTTGTGTCTTTCGCGCTTGTGTCTTTCACGGTCGTTAACGCTGCGACGGGCAGAGGCGCCGATGTCGCCCGCTGTTCGCCGCCGCCGGCAACAACCGCCGAAGCATTCCCGCTCGCGCCAATGTCCGCGGCGTAGCGCACCTTGATTTCACTGTAAGGCTTGCCGTAACCGCCTGACTTTGTATCCTGCTGCAACAGATTGATGAAGCTGTTTTTCAGGTCCGGCAGCGGAATTCGATCCTGCGGCCGCTTGGGGCCGGCGACACTCGGCACGATCGTTTCGAGGTCGAGTTCAAGCAGAGTGCTGTACTCGATCTCACCTTTGCGCGGCATGCCGAACATGCCCTGGGCTTTGAAGTAATTGCGCACCGCTTCGACTTGCTCTTCTTCGCGGCCCGTCGCTTTCAGGTAAACACAAGTCTCTTCGTCAGGCGGGAAGTAACCCATCGTCGCGCCGTACTCCGGCGACATGTTCGCGATCGTCGCCCGATCGACGACCGAAAGCGACGCGGCGCCATCACCGTGAAACTCAACGAACTTGCCGACGACCTTTGCTTTGCGCAGCATCTCAGTCACCGCGAGCACAAGATCGGTTGCCGTTACGCCTTCCCGCAACTGGCCGCTCATGTGCACGCCGACGACGTCCGGCGTCAAAAAGTAAACCGGCTGGCCCAGCATTGCTGCTTCGGCTTCAATGCCGCCGACGCCCCAGCCGACGACGGCGAGACCATTGATCATGGTCGTGTGCGAGTCAGTTCCGACGACGCTGTCGGGATAATAGACGCCGAACTTCTCCCACACGCATTGGGCCAGATATTCGAGATTCACCTGATGACAGATGCCGATGCCCGGCGGAATCACGCGAAAACCGTCAAACGCCTGCATGCCCCACTTCAGAAACTGATAACGCGAGTTGTTCCGCTTGAATTCCATCTCCATGTTTTTGCGGAACGCGTCGCCAGTGCTCGAGTAGTCCACCTGCACCGAATGATCGATGACGAGATCGACCGGCACGAGCGGTTCGATAATCGCCGGATTCTTGTTGAGCCGCGTCACCGCCGAGCGCATGGCAGCGAGATCGACCAGCAAAGGAACGCCGGTAAAATCCTGAAGCAGCACGCGCGCGACCACGAACGGCACTTCTTCCGTGCGCTCGTCATTTGCTTTCCAGTTAGCGATGGCGCGCACGTCCTCTTCGGTGATCTTGTTGCCATCGAAGTTGCGCAGTACGGATTCCAGGACGATGCGAATGCTCACCGGCAGCTTGGAAACCGGTCCGACGCCTTCCTTTTCCAGTTGCGGCAATGAATAAAACTGGCCTTTGGTTGCCGAAGTTGATGCGAATGACTGAAGCGTGTTGAAGAGATTATGCGGCATAGGTTTTCAGGGTTTGCAGAGCGCGATGTGCGCGCACAAAGACCAGGAAAAGCGTCAAAGCTTCTCGCGCGAAACGTTTTTTCAGGTAATTCAAATTCAATTTTAGGAGCGCGATCCGCAATCGTCAAGCGAACATCAGTTCCGAGTTCAAGCTTCAGCTTGCTGTAAGAATTGCAGCCTAAAGGCTGAACTCTCAACCGGAGCGCGTTGCCGCTGCTGTGACCATTTGTTATAGTCCGATCAGTTTCAATCCCCCTTACAGTTGATCACGGAACCGATTCTGGATGAGAATCGTTCGCCACTGTTCTAGTGAACGGAGAGTTCATCATGCCGAAGAAAACGCCGGAAGCATTCGAATACCTTGCTAACGATCCAAACTTTGTACCTGATCCTGAAATCGAAGAATTCATGGAAGAAGAGATCGCGCACGCGCCCAAGGATCCGGAACTGCTGGCGCAACGCCTGCACAACAATACCGCGGCCTCGCCGGAGGACACAGGTGGCGACCTGGACGCCGACTGGGAAGATGTGAACAACGCCGGCTCAGAAACCTTTGCCGGCGACAGTCCGACGCCGGATCAATCGCTCGTCGAAGAAAATGCGCGCGCCATCGGCGTCAGTTTTGAAGACAACGAAGAGCTGGACTTTCTCGAGAAGATCGAAAAGCGCGATCGCAATCGATATGAATTAGAGGAGCAATCAAAGACACGTAACGATATGATCTAGTTTACTTGTCAGGCTTCGCTCCGTTAGGAGCGAAATGTTTATAGCAGTCGAACGACAAAATGATTTAGAACGCGAGAGGAGCGCAGCCACCGCTGCGCTCCTCTCGCGTTGGACTGTTTAAACGGCTGGTTCTATAAACATCGTGCTCCTGACGGAGCACTGCGCACCTCAGACATCAGCCTATTGAGCTATGCCTGAGTCTTGCAGAGCTCTTAACACACCGCTTATTCTCTGCCTTACTATGCGCACACTTCTTCTGCTGGTATTTCTACTGATTTCGGCGGTTACCATCGCGGCGCAACCATGCACGACGGCGACTCCTGAATGCACGCGTTGGCTGAAGCTGGGCGGAGAATCTCGCTCACTCGTTTACAGCTCGTATTCTCTCGACAAAAAGAATGAACAAATCGTTCGGGCGCTGGTCATCGTGCACGGCGCAGGCCGGGATGCTGACAACTACTTTCGGACGGGCCTGGCGGCAACTTTCCTCGCAAACGCGCTTGATAACACGATGGTCATCTCTCCGCGGTTTGCGGCGAATAACAGTTCGTGTCGGGACACGCTGGCGGCGAACGAAGTCAATTGGCCGTGCGGCGGAGACAGTTGGCGGTCGGGCGGAGTGGCCACTAACGACGCGAACCTCACTTCGTATCACTTCATGGACGCGATCGTGCGGGCGCTGGCGCGCAAAGAGAACTTTCCGAATTTAAAGTCGATCGTTATCTCGGGGCACTCTGCCGGTGGTCAGTTCGCGACGCGCTATGGCATGGCAAATCAGATTCACGATTCCGCAGGCGTTCTGATCACCTACGTCGTTTCGAACCCGTCGAGCTATTCATACCTGGACCCGGAACGGCCCGCGGGTGCGAACAACGAACTGCGGCCGTTCGGCGACGCGCGCAACTGCACGACCTACGACAACTGGCCTTATGGTTTTAAGAACCGCACGGGCTACGCTGCGAAAATTCCCGACGATCAGTTGAAGAAGCAGATGGCCGCGCGGCCGATGACTTACTTGTTAGGTGAATTGGATGTTCTGCCGCTGGCCGGGTTCGATTCGTCATGTCCGGCGATGGCACAGGGGCCAACGCGATTCGCGCGCGGCCAGGCGTACGCGGCTTACGTGAAAGCTAAATACAACGCGCCGCACCAGGTCGTCGCGGTTCCCCTGTGCGGTCACAACGCGCGCTGTGTGTTTACATCGGAAGCCGCTTTGCCGATCTTATTTCCGAAGATGTAGTTCAGGAGCGCCCGCATTGGAGCGCCCGCATCCTTGCGGGCGGTTCGCAGGCATCCTTGCCTGCCCATTTATTTCTTCCGAAGCCTCGCGCTGCTGAACGGCCAATCCTCCGGACGATCACAGAGATTCGCTTTGACTGGATTGTTCTCGATGTAGGCGACGGTCCTCGCGAACTGCCGTGGATTCCGAATAAATCGATCGAAGTATTCCTTTTGCCAAAAGCGACCGGCTCGGTCGAGCATCTTGTTCGCCTCGTTCGAAGTAAAGGACTTGATCGAGTGCATGATTTCTGCGAGGCCATATCCAGCAGCTGGTGTGGACAAGATGTGCACGTGGTTCGGCATCACCACCCACGCAGCAAGTCGGTATTTTGTTCGGTCGTGGAAAAGAAGCGCACTCTGAACCATTTCAGCGATGTCGTGCTTGCGAAGGTAACAACTGCCATGGCCCTGATCTAGATACGCTTCTATCCGGCGCCGCATAATCGATTCAGCTTCAGCGCTCATTTGGAGCTTCAATTCTTCTTTCCAACGAATCACAACGTCGCGAGGCAGCGAATCGTGCAATCTGAATGTGATGAACTGCGCCAATTCACCACCATCAAAGTGTGGAAGATAGCCGCGGCTATGCCAGCCCCATTGTGGCCTCTGAATTCGTGAGAGTTCGGACATAACAGTAAGCGCGCAGGGATGCGCGCGACCCGCCCGCAGGATGCGGGCGCTCCTTAGGGGGACGGAGTTGCTGGAGAATTCACCCGCGGCTGCAAGGTCACGCTGGTAATCACAATCTTGTCTGACGGCCGCGGACTTCCTTCCACGGTCGGCGCGCTCATGATGATTTCCGCGTTCTTGATCCCGTCAACAACCTTTCCGAAAACCGTGTATTGCTTGTCGAACGCCGGCTGTTTCTTCAGGGTGATGAACCACTGGCAATTCGCGCCGTTGATGTCGCCGGTGCGCGCCGCGCCGAGCGTCCCGCGCTCGTAGGGAATGTCGCTGAATTCCGCCGGCACGTTCGGATAAGGCGAGTTACCGGTGCCCCACATCGCGGTATTACTCGTCTTCGTGAGCGGATCGCCTCCCTGGATGATTCCCAGTTCCGCATCGATGCGATGAATCGCCGAGCCGTCGTAGAACTTTTCGTTGATGAGTCTCTTGAATCGTTCGACGTGCTGCGGCGCGATATTCGGATAGAGCTCGATCACGATGCGGCCATAGTCGGCAATCTCGATTACCGCGACTTGTGAATCGGGGACTGGTGGTGCCGACTTAACATTAGACGCGCCCGCCTTCGCGTTCGAATTCCCGCCGTTGGTATTTGTCTTTGATTGATTGCAAGCGGTAAAGGAAAAAAGCACGGCCGCGCAAAACATGAAGCTAATGGAAACTCGTTTCAACAATCCGATTTCTCCTTCTAAATAGCGGGCAGGATGCCCGCGAACCGCCCGCAGGATGCGGGCGCTCCATCCTAAAACAACTTGTTGCTATCCAGCAGAATCGTCACTGGGCCATCGTTGACCAATTCAACCTGCATCATAGCCTGAAACTTTCCTGTCGCCACCTCGTCCACCGTTGAGCGCGCCTGGCGCACAAAGAAATCGTAGAGCGGCCCGGCGACTTCGGGCGGCGCTGCATCAATCCACGACGGCCGCAAACCGCGACGCACATCGCCGTACAGAGTGAATTGCGAAATTATCAGCAACGCGCCGCCAACATCTTTGGCCGATAAGTTCATCTTGCCGTCCTCGTCATCAAAGATGCGCAGGTTCGTTATCTTATCCACCAAATATGCCGCTTCAACTTTCGTGTCGTCCCGCGCGATCCCGAGCAGAACGACCAGACCATTTCCGATCTCGCCGATCACCTCGCCATCAACCGTAACTTTCGCCCGCGTGACGCGCTGAATGACAGCTCGCATTATTTCTTCGGCGGTTTACTCGGCCGGATTTCGACGCGGCTGACGAGCGAACGATCGTCCTGGTGAAGCAGATCGAGGACGACGCGCGCGATGTCCATGGGTTGTAATTGCCAACTCTTCTCAGCGCTGGGTGAGTCGCCGCCGAACTCAGTGTTCACTGAGCCGGGCATGACGTAGCTGACTTTGATGTTGTCGTGACGCACCTCCTGCATCAACGCTTCGCTGAAACCGTTTAAGCCGAACTTCGACGCGTTGTAGGCGGCCATGCGGGGATGAGCATTCACGCCCGCCAGCGAAGAGATGTTGATGATGTAGCCACCGCCGCGCCGCTTCATCTCGGGAATTGCTTCGCGGCAGCAGTAGAAGACGCCGAAGACATTCGTCTCAAGCACCGCGCGGAAATCTTCCGGCGAGGTTTCCTCGACTGTTTTGAAAATACCGATCCCGGCGTTGTTGACGAGGATGTCGAGCCCGCCAAGTTCTTTAATGGTGTGAGCGATTAACCCTTTCACCTGATGGTAATCGCGAACATCGCACACGAATCCGACCGCCCAACCTCCGTTAAGCTGATTCAGCTCGTCGACGGCTTCGTTAAGCTTATTTTGATGGCGGGCACTGATGCAGACTGAGACGCCTTCGCGAATCAACGCTTCAGCGATGCCGCGGCCGATGCCCTTAGTGCCGCCGGTGATGATGGCCGTTTTGTTCGTCAGATCCATTAGTAAATCAATGATTGTTTAGGCGAGGGCGTTGCCCTCGCAGGCGGGCAACGCCCGCCTCTAAACTTATTATTTCAGCTTCTCGCGCAGGCGTTCGTTCACAATTTTGGGGTTCGCTTTTCCTTTTGAAGCCTTCATCACCTGCCCAACGAAGAACCCAAACAGACCTTCTTTGCCACCGCGAAACTGTTCAACTTGTTTCAGATTGGCGGCGATCACTTCATCGATCACACCGTCAATTTCGCCGGAGTCGCTAACTTGAATCAGTCCGCGCTCTTCGACGATGGCGGCTGCAGGCTTACCACTGGCGAACATCTCAACCAGAACATCCTTTCCCTGTTTCCCGCTGATCGCTCCTTCGTCAATCATGCGGACGAGCGCGCCGATTTCGACGGCCGGAACCGGCGATTTGTCAGCCGTCAATCCCGCGTTCTCAAGTTCGCGCAGCAACTCAGATCGAATCCAGTTCGTCGTGGCGCGCGCATTACCGCCGCTCGCCTCGACTGCGGCTTCATAATAATCCGCGAGCGAACGATCGCTTGTGAGCTGCGAAGCATCGGTGAAAGATAGACTGTACTGTTCGGTGAAGCGCTTTGCGCGCGGGCCCGGTAATTCCGGCATCGAGGCCTGCACTCGATCGATTAATTCACTGCTGACGACGAGCGGCGGCAGATCAGGTTCGGGGAAATAGCGATAATCGTGCGCCTCTTCTTTCGAACGCATCGGGCGCGTTTCGTTCGCGCGTTCGTCCCACAGGCGGGTTTCCTGATTAAGCCGTCCGCCGGATTCGAGCGTCTTGATGTGGCGTTCGACTTCGAACTCGATCGCCTTTTGCATGAAACGAACTGAGTTCAGGTTTTTCAGTTCGACTTTCGTGCCGAACGCCTTGTCGCCTTTGCGACGGATTGAGACGTTGGCTTCGCAGCGGAGATTTCCCTTCTCCATGTCCGCTTCTGACGCGCCCACCCATTGCAGCGCGCGCCGCACGTGATTCACGTAATCGTAGGCCTCCCAGGACGAACGGAAATCGGGCTCAGTCACAATTTCAGCCAGCGGTGTGCCCGCGCGATTCAGATCGATGTAGGAATATCGATCGACGTCGGGCAAGCCTTCGTGCACGTTCTTGCCCGCGTCTTCCTCAAGGTGCAGACGAGTGATACCTACGGTCATCGGCTTCCAGTCGCGCGCGTGGCCGGCCTCGTCACGTTCCGCCGTCATGATTTCGAGCGTGCCGTTCATCGAGAACGGCTGATCATATTGCGATATTTGGTAGCCCTTCGGCAGGTCGGGATAGAAGTAGTTTTTGCGCGCGAAGATCGAACGTTCCTGAATCCGCAAGCCCAGCGCCAAAGCAGCGCGCGCGCCCAGCTCAATCACGCGCCGATTCAAAACCGGAAGCGCGCCCGGCAAACCCAGACACACCGGACACGTGTTCGCGTTCGGCTCATCGCCAAAGCGCGTCGAGCAGCCGCAAAAGATCTTCGATTCGGTGCTGAGTTGGGCGTGGACTTCCAGCCCGATGATGGTTTCCCAAACGTTCATGGTTTCGAGTTTCGAGTTTAGAGTTTCGAGTTAAGAAATCAAGTACGGAAGACCCCTCCGGGGGCGCCGATACTTGAAAACCTGAAACTCGAAACCCGAAACTCGAAACTCGAAACTAGTTTTAAGGTTCAAGCCAAATCTGCGGCACGCGCGCATCGCGCGCTTCCCCTTCCAGCGCTTGCCACTGTGCCATCAGGGCGGCGCGTCGCATAAGCAAATCATCCAGACGACGAGTGAGATCCGCATGTTGCATGGACTTATCGGCATCGTAGGGCGACGTCGGATAGCTATAGGGATTCTGGTTGGGGTAACCATAAGGGCCTTGACCGGGATAGCCATACGGATACTGGCCCGGGTATCCGTACGGGTTCTGCCCTGGATAACCATAGGGGTACTGGTTTTGAGGATAGCCGTAAGGGTTCTGTCCCGGCGGATAACCATTTGGATATTGCCCGTTGGGATAACCGTAAGGATATTGCGGCGGGCCGAAGATCGGCGGCGTCGTCTGGCGCCGACGATCCCGTCGTCCCCAACGATCGCGCGACCACGGCCCATAGTCCGGCCAGGACGGATAGACTTGCGTCACACTTGGGTTGACCCGCGACGATTCATCAATTTCATTTAGCCGCGCCCGAACGTAATTGAGTTGATTATCAACCGCGGCAATCTCAGTACGCAGTTCCCGCGCGCGTCCACGCCAAAATGACTCTTCGCGCGAGGTGGCCGCGGCGCGGTCGCGTAGTTCGGAACGGAAGATCCTCTCTTCCTCCTGCTGACGAAAACGCGTTTCGGCGACGGTCGGCAGGCCCAATTGCAAACGACGCTTCTCGTACGCTTGCTCGCTTTCAAGCCGGCGCTGACGAATTGCGGCAAGGTCGCTGTTAGTCACGGTCCTGGTGGCTTGAGTCGTAGGCTCAGCAGGCTGAGGCCTTGGCGCAGTCTGAGCCCGCTGCTGCGCAATTTGACTGCGCTTGAAAAAGCTTCCCCAGGGTTCGTTGTTAGCGCGTTCGGTGGCGCTGATATCAATCAAACTCACCAGGATTGTCTTCTGAAAACCCGGTGAGATTTCAAAGGTTAAAGTTGTTCTCGTGACCGAGAACTCATCAGGTATTTCCATTCGGTTGCCACTGCGAAACACCAGCGTGTAAGCGCTGGCCGCAACTGCGAACGCGCAAATCAGCACGACGACAATTCCCGATCTAAGTAAAAGTGATCGCACGGGGACCTCTTTTTTTAAAAAACGATTCCTAAGCATGATAAGTACGCCTTTCTAACGCCGCCAATTTTGGGCCGCCGCACTCAGCCGGACGTTGGTGGATCTGCAATTACTTGTTCTGACTCGGGGAAGACGTCACGTAACTATTGCGCGCTTTCACCGCGAGATGCGGTTGGCGCACGCGCACACGAATCGCGCGACGTTCTCCATCTGCGCCGGTCGCGGTCTTCGGGTAATAGCCAATCGTGTATTGCCGGCGCAACTCTTCAGCAATGCGCGTGAAAGCGTCCGCTAACTGCCGCGTGTTGTTCGCTTGATAAAGACGGCCCCCGGTCTTGTCGGCCAATGCGTGCAGATAAACATTCGCTCGGTCGTAATCTTCTTTGGTTGTGCCGGGCATGGGCGCGCCACTGTTGGCGGGCGCGTTATACGTTTGCGTCGAGCTGGACGACCCAAAAATGCCTCGCCTTGTAGTCGTCACTGTGACCGTGCCCTGGCCGCTGCCTTGCATCGCGCGCATGTAGTCGCTGGTGTCGTATTGAACTGGGTAGATGAGCGCGTCCAATTCTTCCACTTGCTCCAACGTGCTCTGATAAGAAGCCTGCTGACTCGCCGTATCAACACCGTCGGTGAACAGAACGATCGCTTTGCGACCTTTGATGCGGTTCAAGCGTTCGTCGATCGTCAGGTTTACTGCGTCGTACAAGCGCGTGGCTGTTCCCGTGTGCGCGAATTCCTCGATAGTCTCTTCCATCAAACCGAGGTCGTTCGTCGGTTCCGTCAGCAGCAACACTTCACTGTTGAAAGTGACGACTAGTACGCGATCCTGCGGCCGCAGTTGTTTCGCGAACTCCAGTGCCGCCGCCTTGATCTCGGACAGCTTGAACTGCGTCGATGCCGAAGTGTCGAGCAGCAACGCGACGGTGAAAGGCTTTTCGGCCGTCTCGAAGAACGCGATAGATTGTTCGTTGCCATTCTCGAGCAGCGTGAAATCTTCGCGCTTGAGGTTCGGAATGAAGCGTCCCTGGCGATCGAGCACACTTACCGGAACCGTTACCAGCGTCGTGTCAACCCGCAGGACATCGCCTTCACTAAGCTCTTCAACGGTGGGTTCGCCTGTGGGTTCATTAAGATTCGCGTCGGTTGACGTTTGCGGCTGAGAGCCCGCCTGCGCCAACGTCGGCGGACCTGAGGGTCGCGACGGCTCGCTGCCAGTCAACGTAGGCGGAGCGGTTTTTTCATCCTGCGATTGTGGCGTGCTGACCAGGACGTTCGCGGGCTGATCCTGAGTTTGGCGGTTGCCTACGACGCGCGGGCGCGATGCAGCGGCTGCACCTCGGCCAGGGGTGGAGGAATTCGCAGACGGTGGCGGCGAGCTCTTAGAGGGCGCAGGCGAGGTCGATCGTTTCGCCGAACTTCGCGGCCCCTTGTCGGTCGATGTTCTTGCCGGCGACGGTTGTTTTTCTGGATCGCTCGCGGCGGTGGAAGAAGTTTTCGGGTCCGCTGAGTTTCGATTCGCACCTAACGAACTCTCGTAGGAATTCACTCTTTTCAGAACGTATGAGCCATGCGGACAGGCCGCGGATGTCAGGTACGCCACGATCACGTAACCGTCAGGGATTGGCACACCCTGGCAGATCCGGATCGTCTGCGTTGCAGGAGCCCTGTTGTTCTGGGACCGCCGCGGGTTTTGGCGCTGACCAACTCCCATGGCAAACGTGGCGAGGACCAGCAAGCAAGCGACCAATGACTTCATGTCGCTACCCCCTTGACCGAATTGTTCGAGATTGGGGGCGCATTATACTCCCCGATTAGGATTAAAGATCAAGCGAGGCAAGGATTCCTGTTTGGACAGAAAGAAAAATCTGTTTCGCTGTGTCAGTTTGATGTAAAATCCGCGGGTTCACGAAAACCTCGCAATTTCATCAATGCGCGGAACTTATGTTCCGCAACGGTATTCACTGTTTTCACAGGAGGAAACGACAAAATGGCAAAGACAGTTTGCAAAATCCTGGGCGTGGTTTTTCTAATCGTCGGGGTCGCAGGATTTGTCGCGCCCGGCATGCTGGGGACACATTTGAGCCTCGCGCATAATCTGGTTCACGTAATTTCGGGCGCGATTGCTCTATATTTCGGCTTTGCCGGATCATACAGCGGCGCCAGGTCGTTCTGTCTGGCATTTGGTGCCGTCTATCTGCTCTTGGGCGTGGTCGGATTTGTCATGGGAACGCCGGGCGCTTCCGAGATAGCCGGGATGACGCATCAGGATTCCAGATTATGGAAAGTGTTGCCGGGAACGCTCGAATTTGGACAGATGGATCACATCGTGCACATCCTGCTGGGCGTGGTGTTTTTAGCCGGAGGGTTGTTGGGAAGACGCGACTAGCGGCCCAGTCGCGGATGGAAATTTTTGGCGAGTGGATCGATTGCGGTCGGGTGACCGCGATTCGGTCGCTCGCCATTTTTCTTTAAACTCATTTTTGCACAAGAAGGCAAAAGAGCGGGGGCAAGCCCACCTTCCTCACCCCGAGCTGATTAGAGTTGAGATTGAGATCGCACCTGCTAATGGCTTTCAACGTGAAGCAATCGAGTAAGTTTAGAAGTCTCAGGGTGGGGAAGGCGGGCTTGCCCCGCTCTTTCGTAAGGTCGACCACTTTCTGTGCAAAGCTTTTGAGCTCACTGGAAAATAAGTCGCCCGACACATCGTCATTCCGGAACGTCCTGAGTTGGGGCGACTGGCCTTTTTTCAAAGGGGCAATGACGACAGCCGCTGTCGCAGCAGTAGCCCCGGCTTAAATGATAAGCGGCGGTAAAAACCATGACGCCGCCCTCGACATAATAATCTCGCCCCTCCTTCAATAGCGGCAAAGAAGCCGGTTGGTTCAAGCCTTCATTAGGTCCTGATTCCCTGGCGTTGAGTTTCGCGATAGCTTCACTCAGACATTGCGGACAAAAGCAGTCCGCCTGTTCGTCAGGAATCAACGGGACATGCGGTAAGCCCTCACACCAACAGCCCTGGTCCCGTTGTGTGGCGCCGCAGGTGAATACGGCGCGGCAGCGCGGGCAAATCTTTTCAGTTGGCAAATTTCGTTCAGACCTCATCTCACGGCGATGCGCAGGCCGCCCCGCGCCACAATCCCCGGATTGCGAAACCCATTCTCGAAGTAGGTCACGTCAAACAGATTGTCGGCGCCGCCGAAGAACGTGAGCGTCACCCGTTCGGAAGCGCGTCGTTCGTAGCTCGCGAAGAGATCGGCCTTCGCGTAACCGGGAAAGGTTAGTTCCGCGGTGCGGAAAGGAAAGTCATTCTCGAAAATCGGAGCGAGATGGCTTCCCGTGTGATTCAGGTCCAAACTGACGACGAATGAGCGGTAGCGTTGACTGATGTTCAAGCCGAACAGATTTTTGGGAATAACGTATTCACGCTGCAAGCCACTGCCGCGTACAAGTCGATCGCTGTTCGTGAAGGTGTATGAAGCGCGCCAGTCGGCGCCTCGCCACGGCGCTGCTTCGAGATAGGTTTCCACGCCACGCGCGAAGCCGCCCGGACGATTTTCATAGCCGCTAAACCGGCCCGCTGCCAACGGGTCGATTACAAAGAATGAATTGAAAGCGATAACTCGCTGCAAGTGCGTGTAGAAGAAAGTCGCGCCGAATCGTGCGCGGTCGTCCGCCACGCGTTGATCGAAGCCGCCATCGACGCTGATCGATTGTTCCGCGCGCAAAGTTGGATCGCCGAAACGCGTGAAGCCCGCCTGCGCGAAGGTGCCGGCGCCAAACCGCTCAAACAACGCCGGTGCGCGAAAGCCGTTGCCGACGTGCGCGCGTAGTTTGGTGCCCGTCGCACGAATAAAGTAAGCGATCGAGCCGTCACCGGTAATTGAACGCTCCGGATTGATCGAGCCAAGAAATCCTGGACGATCGGCAGCGCGAATCCGAAACCACTGGCCGCGGGCCGCGACCGAAATCTGTAATCGATCTTCCAAAAGGAAAATCTGATCCTGTGCGAACACCGCCATCGTGCGCTGCCGATCGGTCGTGTTGTTGAAAGCGCTGAACGAAGGGATCGCGGATTGAAAGATCGATTCGCGCTCGTATTCGAATCCGGCCGTCAACAGGTTGTGACGCCCTAATCTGAAGTTACCGCGCGCGTCGAACGTATCCGTTGAGCCATTGTTTACCGCGACGAATTCGAAATCACCGAAGGGGTAGAACGCGGCGAACTGCGGATCGATCGCGGCGCCATTGTAATTTCTCCGGCGCGTTCCGACATGTTGGTACGCCACCGAATATGAGAACGTGTTGTTGACCTGATCAGTGAAACGTAATGCTGTAACCGCCAGCCGATTCCGCCGGCCTTGATCCGGATTGTTCAAATCAGAGTGGAACGTCGTCCCTTCGATTGCGCGCGGATATTGACCGCTGGTGAAGGCTGCCGGGAGCGCAAAGGGGCTGTCATTGATGCGGGCGTTCGAGGTCGTTCCGTAAAAGTTAACGCTTAGCGTTGAGGACCGCGTCGGATGCAATTGAAATCGGCCCGAGCCCGCGGTGTTGCCGTACTCGTCGTTGCCGTCAATACCATTACGTACATCGACGCGTGACAAACCAAAACTGAAGCCAGCCCGGTTGCCGATGCCGCCCGATCCGCGGACGCGCTCACGAAACTGCGCCAGGCTTCCGCCATCAAAACCGAATTCAAAATGTCGGTCGCCGCCCGTAGTCGCCGGAACGAGATTGATCGCCCCGCCGATCGCATTCGAGCCATAGATTGACGAGCCCGATCCGCGCAACACTTCAACGCGATCCAAATCTGTGGGTGCTAAGTCGGCAAACAATGGGCCCGCGGCGCCGTTAATGTCTGACGCATCGCGCACGCGTAAGCCCTCGAGCAACAGGGCCGTGTCGAACGTTCGCTGTCCCCGCAGACGTACGCTGGTTAATGCGCCGGGCGAACCCTGTTGCTGCACGCGCACGCCCGGAATGCCGCGCAGGCTCTCGCCCAATCCAATCTCACGTTTCGTTTCAATCGCCGAGTTGTCGAGGACGCTGATCGCTTTTGCGGTTTCATCAACGGTTTGGGCGATCCCGGTTCCCGTCACGCTTACGGTTTCATTGATAGCTTCAACCGAGAGGCGCACGTCATTCGTCCCTGTTTGGCCCCGCTGGATAGTCACGCGTGAAGCAGACGCTGCGAAGCCGTTCGCTTTAAATTCCAGCACGTAATCTCCCGGCGCGACATTGCGGAACTCGTATGCGCCACGATCGTTTGTAGTCGTCGACGACTCGGCGCCGCTTCGCGATCGGAGACGCACCTCCGCACCGACAATGTTCGCGTCACGTTCGTCCGTAACGCGACCGCGAAGTTCAGTGCCGCTTTGCGCGATAGCGGCGGCCGAAACAAACCAGAGCATCATGAGAAGTACGTACTTTTTCATCTTTCATCCCTCATCTTCGTTTTATCACGCCCTCCCTAACGGTCGGGCTACTGCCCCGTCTTCATCCTTGCCTTTGCGTGTGAACCGGCGTAATTCGCGGCGCGCCTGAGATCGGATGCGAGTCCACCAGCACTCGCAAGCCAAAAACCTCTCCCAGCAACATTTCGGTCAAGACCACCGGCGGCGCGCCTGAGGCCACGACGCATCCGGCTTTCATAAGAATTACCTGGTTTGAGAACTCAGCGGCGAGATTGACGTCGTGTGTCACTACAACGGCCGCAGACTCTTCTTTGGTGCAGCGCGCTTTAATCAAACGCAGCATCGTCGCTTGATGTGCGAGATCCAGATTCGCCGTTGGTTCATCAAGCAGAAAGACGCGCGCTTCAGTCGCGAGCACACGCGCGAGTACCGCGCGCTGGCGTTCGCCACCCGACAATTCGTTCATCAAGCGAGATTCGAAACCAGCGAGTTCTGTTTCGCGAATTGAATTTTGCGCCACCTCGAGGTCGTGTTCATTCTCCCAGCCCCACGCTTGGGCGCTCGACCATGCGTAACGGCCGCCGAGGACAAACTCGAAAACGGTCACCGGAAATCGCAGGTCCGCTTCCTGGACAACCATTCCTATTTGCCGCGCGACTACGCGCCGCGCAAACGTTCGCAGAGGCTTGCCGTCGAGCAAAACCTCACCGGTCGCCGGCGCGATGCTGCCGTTCAGCGCGCGCAGCAAGGTTGATTTGCCTGCGCCGTTCGGGCCGAGAATCGCGATCACGTTTCCTGGCTCAGCGCGCAGGGAAACGTCACGCACCGCGGCCCGCTCGTCGTAGTTGATCGAAATGTTCTTTGCTTCGAGCATCAAACTGAAAACTTCGTTTAGACAGCGGACTTGTCCGCCGAATTCTGATCAGCCGGACAAGTCCGGCTTATAAACGGGTCCTCCAAATGTCCGGCGGGCGTGGCCTGCGTCCCGGAGGGCAACGCCCTTCTCTAAACACCCGAAGAAGCTCCTCTTTTCAACAAATAGACAAACAAGGGCGCGCCGATCAGCGCCGTGATCGCGCCCACCGGCAATTCACGCGGCGCGATGACCGTGCGCGCCAAAGTGTCGGCGACAATCACAAAGGTCGCGCCGGCAATCGCCGCTGCCGGAACCACCAGACGGTTGTCGCTCCCGAACGACAGCCGCACGAGATGCGGGACGACAAGTCCGACGTAGCCGACTGATCCGCTCGAGGCGACCGACGCGCCCACTAACAAACTTGCGGCGCCGAAGACAATCAGACGCACGCGCGCGACTTCGACACCGAGGTCGAATGCGTCACGCTCGCCCAGCATCATCAAATTCAGAGAGCGCGCATTCAGCGTAAGCACCAGCCCGCCAACAATTGCGGTAACTACCGCGACCGTCAGCAAGCTTCCGGTTGTTCCGGACAGATCACCCAGCAACCAAAACGTGAACGAGCGAATGCGCGTCGCATCCATCACTGTCGTGATAAAAACGATCCCCGATGAAAGAAACGTGGTGACGATCACGCCGGCGAGAATCAGGCGTTCAGGCGTGGCGCCCGCGCGGCCTCGCGCCAGACGGTAAACTACAAATGTCGCAGCGCCGGCGCCGGCAAACGCCATGATCGGACGGCTCCACTCATAGCCTGTGAAGAAGACGAGCGCCGTCATCGTGCCGACCGCCGCGCCGTTTGAAACGCCGAGCAGGTAAGGCTCAGCCAACGGATTTCGCAGCAACGCTTGATATGCCGCGCCGGCCGCTGCCAAACACATGCCGACCGCTCCTGCCAAAACAATTCGAGGGAGACGAATGTCGAAAAGGATGGCGCGCTCTTCCCCTGACAATGCGCAATCCGAGCTTCCCGCAAGCGCGCACAAAGATCCGGCAAACGGCAGACGTTGACTGCCGATCACCGCGGCCGCGACCAGAGCAACCCCGAGCAAACCGAGGAGAGCAGTACAAATCAGAATCGTTCGGCGAAGTGTTGTGTGACCGGGATTCATGTTGTCCAGGTTTATTCGTCAGCGGCTCGGCCGCCGCACACTGCCTCTCACTTAAACGCTGCCGGATGTAACGCGCGCGCCAACTGTTCCAGGCCATCGATCAGCCGCGGCCCGGGCCGCGCTAAGAGATCGTCGTTGATTTTGTAAACTCGATTGTTCCGAACCGCAGGTGAATTTTTCAGCGCAGGCGCAACTTTTGAGTTCGCATTTCCCATCGAGCCGCCGCTCGGCAAAATGATTGCCTCAGGTTGGGACGCGAGCGCCGCCTCGTCGCTGTAACGCGGAAATGCGGTCGGCACCTCCGCAGTCACTGAAATTCCACCAGCCCGTCTGATCAAATCTGTCAGAAAGGCCTCACGGCCGATCGTGTACAGCGGCTCGTCAGAGACTTGATAGAAGACTTTGATCCGTGGCTGGTTAGCCACGGCAGATTCCACGGCCTGCGTCCGACGACGTACGTCCGCCGCGACTTGTTTGGCTTGATCCTTTGTACCGAACAACTGCCCCAGCGTCTCGATTGAACTAAGAATCTGATCGACGCTATTCGGGTTCGTCACATAAACCGCAATCCGCTGTTCATCAAGCTGTTTAGTGAAGGTCTCAAGTTGCGAGGCAGTCGAGATAAGAACGATTTGGGGCTTCAGCGCGATGATGCGCTCAACGCTGGGCTGCATTGTGTCGCCGACTTCAGCGACGGTTTTGACTGCGCTCGGGTAATCGCAATAGCTCGTGCGGCCGACCAGGCGATCTCCAGCGCCGACGGCGTAAACGATCTCCGTCAGGTTTGGCGCGAGCGAAACGATGCGATCGATTTTTTGCGGAAGACGAACCTGGCGGCCGGCTTCGTCGACTACGACACGAGTGTCCGAAGCTGAAGGGTAGGAAGACTGCGGGCGAGAGCATGCAAAAAGGAACGACGCCGCAACCGCGAGGACAAAGATTTGGAGTGCGGTGGCAAGCGCAGCGCGACACCGCTTTGGATCCGATGGCCGAACACGATTTAAAGCGCCGTCGCCGCTACGACCACCCCAGCGCGGTTGCCACGCTGGGGACCCCGGTTGCTTTGCCGGCGCACTCCAAATGTTGTCCCTAAAAATCAAAAACCCCGTCACCTTCTGCCGCGCGAAATGGACAGGTGGCGACGGGATCTTTCGAGAAATTCCCACGGCGGCCTGAACACCTTTCGCGGGCGTTCAAAACTGCTACAGCGTTCGGGCAGGTCTCCTGGCTTTGTCATCGCTTCAGACTGGCGACGAACTTTACAGTGGCGCGACCGCGCGGGATTCACACCCGCTTCCCTATTCTCCCCATGAGGTAGCGCAAGATGACATCTTGCGCCACAACGAGGCACCTGAACACTTTGTCAAAAACCGGAATGCTTAACGCGCCGGACGATATCATTCGCTTCAGGCACCTGTCAACGCTCACTTGAAAACCAGCGACTTTGCTTGCGCCGCGCGCGTCAAGTAACATTTGACGCTCTTAAATCGATCATGATCAAAACTGTCGAATGGACCAAGGAAGGCGTCCGCATGCTGGACCAGCGTCTGCTGCCGAACGAAGAGAAGTACCTGACGCTTTATTCGTACGAGGAAGTCGCGCATGCCATCAAGAAGATGGTTGTGCGTGGCGCGCCGGCGATTGGCGTCGCCGCCGCGATGGGATTGGCGCTGGGCGCGTCACAGTCAGTCAGCACTTCCCTGCCCGATCTCGAATTCGATTTCAAGTACATGTGTGAAGTGATGGGAGCGACGCGCCCCACGGCGGTCAATCTGTTCTGGGCAATTGAACGGATGCGCGACGTGATCAAGAAAGCGAAAGCTGAGGGCGTCCGCGATATCGAGGAAGTTAGGACGCGTCTGGTGAAAGAGGCGCAAGCGATTTTTCAGGAAGACATTGATTCAAACCGCGCGATTGGCCGTCATGGCGCCGAACTCATCAATGATGGGGCGACGGTACTGACGCACTGTAACGCGGGCGCGCTGGCCACGGCAGGTGATTATGGAACCGCGCTCGGGGTGATTCGCGGCGCGGTTGATGCGGGGAAACGTGTAGCTGTGATTGCCGACGAAACCCGGCCGTTTTTGCAGGGCGCGCGGCTGACGGCGTGGGAATTGAGCAAGGACAACATCCCGGTCACCGTGATCACGGACAACATGGCCGGTCACGTGATGAAGCAGGGCAAAGTCGATTGCGTTGTTGTCGGCGCTGATAGGATTGCCGCGAATGGGGACGCCGCGAATAAGATCGGAACGTACATGGTAGCCGTGTTGGCAAAGCAGCACGACATTCCGTTCTATGTTGCGGCGCCCTTCTCAACAGTCGATCTCGCAACGGCAACCGGCGAAGACATCCCGATCGAGGAACGAGATCCAAGGGAAGTGACGCACATGCGCGAACATCAATTGACTCCAGATGGTGTTGGCGTGCACAACTTCGCCTTCGATGTCACGCCAAACGAAATGATCGCGGCCATCATCACGGATCGCGGCGTGGCTCGAGCACCCTACACCGAAAGCCTCCGCACATTGGCCAACGCGCGTTCCGCCAGCGCACAGTAAAACCCGAGGAGGCGCGTATCGCCGAAAACATCAACCAAATGAAGCTTTCGTTGCCACCCGATTTGTCGAAGGCGGTTGAAGCTGCGCTCGGCGATTGGCAAGCGACTAATAAGGTCGAGCGACTTTGGGAGCGCGATGCGACGCTCTGGACTGACACCGGCGAAGACAAGTGGCTCGGCTGGCTAAACATCGTTTACGAGCAGCGAAAAACCAATCGGCGATTTGCAAACTTTGCTGCTGAAGTAAAGGACGCGGGCTTTTCTCACGTCCTGTTGCTGGGGATGGGCGGGTCGAGTCTTTGTCCGGAAGTGCTGGCAAAGTCGTTCGGAAGAATCGATGGATTTCCGCAGCTTCACGTTCTGGATTCAACCGATCCCGCGCAGGTCAAGGCCGTCGAGAATAAGATCGACATCGGCAACACGCTGTTCTTCGTTTCAAGTAAATCGGGCACGACTCTCGAACCGAACATCTTCAAGCAATACTTCTTCAAACGCGCGCAAGAAGTCGTCGGCGAAGAGAACGCCGGCAAACACTTCATTGCCATAACCGATCCGGGATCCAAGCTGCGTCAGGAAGCTGAAAGCGATCGGTTCCGAAAGATCTTTCTTGGTGACCCGAGCATCGGCGGACGTTACTCGGCGCTTTCCGATTTCGGCATGGCGCCGGCGGCCGCGATGGGAATCGACGTGACCACGTTTCTGGATCGCTCGGGTGAAATGGTTAAGGCCTGCGGCGCGGGCGTAGCGGTGAAAAATAATCCGGGCGCGATTCTCGGAGCGGTGCTGGGAACCGCGCACAAACACGGTCGCGACAAACTGACAATCGTTTCCTCGCCTGGGATCAAAGATCTTGGCGCGTGGCTGGAACAGTTGGTGGCAGAATCGACCGGCAAAAACGGCAACGGATTGATTCCCGTCGATCGGGAAGCGCTCGGGCCAACGGACGTGTACGGCGACGATCGCGTGTTCGTTTATCTGCGATTGGAATCGGAGCCGGATTCGCGCCAGGACGCGGGCTTGGCGAAACTAGAGAAAGCTGGTCACCCGGTAATTATCATTTCAGTGACGGATGTGTACGACCTCGGGAAGGAATTCTTTCGCTGGGAATTCGCGACCGCGGTGGCTGGCTCGATCATCGGCATCAATCCTTTCGATCAGCCGGACGTCGAAGCCAGCAAGATTGAAACGCGCAAACTCACTGACGAATACAAGCGCACTGGATCGCTGCCGCCGGAGACACCGTTTTATGAAGGTGACGGCATCAAGTTGTTTGCCGATGACATGAACGCGTCCGAAATGACGAGTGCAGCGACCGAGCCTTCACTGCACGGATATCTAACAGCCCATCTCGATCGCCTGAAGACGAATGATTACTTTGCGACACTGGCTTACGTTGAGATGAATGAAGAGCATGAGCAACTTCTGCAAACGCCGCGTCACGCAATTCGCGACGCTAAACATGTCGCGACGTGCCTTGGTTTCGGCCCGCGCTTTTTGCATTCAACCGGACAGGGGTATAAAGGTGGGCCTGACACCGGAGTGTTTCTTCAAATAACTTGCGACGACGCGAACGATTTATCCGTGCCAAATCAGAAGTACACCTTTGGCGTCGTGAAAGCTGCGCAGGCGCGCGGCGATTTTGAAGTACTGGGAGAACGTGGGCGACGGGCGTTGCGCGTTCATTTGAGTGCGGATGTGGCGGCTGGTTTAATCAAACTGAAGGATACAATCAGAGCGTTATTGGCGTGACGGCTCTGCCGCCTGATGTGCGGAAAGGCTCAGCCTTTCCGGGAGAGCAGCTTCTCGTTTCTTTCTCCGCGATTCGAGGCTGTGCCTCGAATCGCGGGAAGATATAGGAGGCGCGGATGCCGGTAAGGCACAGCCTTACCGCACATCGGGCGGCATACCCGCGAACGGACGGACTAGCAATGCAACTGGGAATGATCGGACTCGGCCGGATGGGGGCCAACATGGTGCGGCGCTTAATGCGTGGCGGCCATCAATGTGTCGTGTGGGATATGAATCCGGCGAGCATCCAGGAACTTGCCGGCGAAGGCGCGATCGGGACCTCTTCGCTGGATGATTTTGTTGCCAAACTCAGAGAGCCTCGCGCAATTTGGATCATGGTGCCCGCCGGGGAAGCGACCGAAAACACGGTTAACGATCTCGGCGCGCGGCTTCAGGCCGGCGACATCATCATCGACGGCGGCAATTCGTATTTCAAAGACGACGTGCGCCGCTCGAAAGCGCTGCGCGAAAAACAGATCAACTACGTCGATGTTGGCACGAGCGGTGGCGTGTGGGGACTGGAACGTGGCTACTGCATGATGATCGGCGGCTCGACAGAAGTGATCGGGCATCTGGATCCGATTTTCAAAACGCTCGCTCCCGGTCGCGGAGAGATTCCGCGCACGGCGGGCCGCGAGAATCTTTCCGGCACGGTTGAAGACGGCTATCTACATTGCGGGCCGTCAGGCACCGGCCATTTTGTAAAGATGGTGCACAACGGCATCGAGTACGGCCTGATGCAGGCGTACGCGGAAGGCTTCGACATCTTTCACAATGCGAACTCAGAACAGTTGCCGGAAGATATTCGTTACGACCTGAACGTCGCCGACATCGCTGAAGTGTGGCGTCGCGGCAGCGTCATCTCGTCGTGGCTACTTGATCTGACGGCGATGGCCCTGCTTGAAGATCCAGAGCTGAAAAACTACACCGGCTTTGTTCAGGATTCAGGCGAAGGCCGCTGGACTATTCAAGCCGCTCTCGAAGAAGCCGTGCCCGCTGAAGTTCTAACGTCCGCGCTCTACACGCGTTTCCGTTCGCGCCAGGAACACACGTTTGCGGAAAAAATCCTGTCGGCGATGCGCAAGAAATTCGGTGGTCATTTGGAGCCGCGCAGTGGCCCGAAATGAATGATGCTGTCTGAAGAAAAACAACCTGCGGCCGCAGCTGAAATTTCTCCGTCGTGCATCATGGTAATCTTCGGCGCTTCTGGTGATCTCACGAAGCGAAAATTAATTCCTGCTCTCTACAACCTCAAACACAGCAAGTGCCTCTCAGACAACTTCGCAGTACTCGGTCTCGCGCGTGTGGAAATGAGCGACGACGAATTTCGCCGGCGCCTGCGCGACGACATGAACCAGTTCGCCACCGACGAAATCGATGACGACGAATGGCAATGGCTGGCGCAGCGTCTTTATTACCTGTCCGGCGACTTCGACGACGACCAAACCTACGCGCGCATAAAGGCTCGCGTCGAAGAACTCGATCAGCAGCATCAGGCCGCGGGAAATTGCGTTTTCTATCTCGCCACAGCGCCTCACTACTTTGCGCCGATCGTGAAGCAGCTCGGTCGCGTCGAATTAACCAAAGAAGATGACGGACATTGGCGACGGGTGGTGATTGAAAAGCCGTTCGGGCGCGATCTCGAATCAGCGCGGCAACTCAATCAAGAGATCAAACAGGTCCTGGACGAGGATCAGATTTATCGAATCGATCACTATCTCGGGAAAGAAACCGTTCAAAACATCATGGTGTTTCGGTTTGGCAACGGGATGTTCGAACCGACCTGGAACCGCCAGTACGTTGACAGCGTGCAGATTACCGCCGCCGAGAAGGTCGGCGTCGAACAGCGTGGTGCTTACTACGAAAGCACGGGCGCGTTGCGCGACATGGTGCCGAATCACCTGCTTCAGTTGGTAACGCTGACGGCGATGGAACCGCCGGTTTCGTTTCAGGCAAATTCAGTGCGCGATGAGCAGGTCAAGGTGCTTCGCGCGATTCAGTGCCCGGCTCCCGAAGAAGCCGCAAAACGAACTGTGCGCGGCCAATACGATGCCGGCGAGAGTGAGGGAAAGGCCGTGCCGGCTTACCGCGCCGAACCAAACGTCGCGCCCGATTCGAATGTCGAGACATACGTCGGGCTAAAACTTATGATCGATAACTGGCGCTGGGCGGACGTGCCGTTTTACCTGCGCACCGGAAAGCGTCTGGCCGCGCGCGACACAGAAATCGCGATTCGCTTTAAACGCGCGCCATTCGTGCTGTTTCGTAATACGCCGATTGAACGCCTCAATCGCAATCGCCTCGTGCTGCACATTCAACCCGACGAAGGTATCTCTCTGCGCTTCGGCGCGAAAACTCCTGGCTCAACCATGAACATCGGCGCCGTCGATATGGAGTTTGATTACGAAGACTATTTTGGCGACACGCCCAGCACAGGTTACGAACGGTTGTTGCACGACTGCATGGCGGGCGACGCGACGCTCTTCCAGCGCGCGGATCAAGTCGAAGCGGGATGGGCGGTAGTTGAGCCGATTCTTCAAGCATGGAAGCACGGGCCGCCGGACTTCCCAAACTACAAATCCGGGACGTGGGGACCGAAGGAAGCTGACGAGCTTTTAACGCGCGATAGTCGTGAGTGGGAGCAGACTTCGGATCTTAGTCATCATCATCACGTGAAGTAAGGGTGCTGAAGTCCGTACCACTCGCGTGAGCGAGTGAGTCAGAGACCTCAACCCACGTTGTGCTCGTAATCCATCCGCTTACGCAGATGGTACCGACCTCACGTATCTTTGAGTGCGATTAGCGCGACGCCAGCCAGGTTTGGTATTGAATCGTTTCTCGTGTCGCTCAACGCATTCCCAGCAAAAGAAATGCAGTTTGCTATCGGGCCCGATGGACTCGATCACGTGGTTGGTTATCCGGTCACAACGTTCGCAACGTCTTACTGTCGGTTGTTCGGCCATATCAGTTGTCTGGATTATGAAACACTCGCTCACTGACCTCCAAGATGCCTCGGTACGATAATTTACCGTTCACGATGCGCGCAGCACTCGTGAACGGATGTTCTTCCGACTTTCCTTCACCCAGAATGTGAAGCACCGTATCGCCCCTCGCTTTTAAATAATCCGCGATTAAGCTGCGGTGACATTTCCACCAGACCGCTTCGGCGCACATAATGGCCGTCCGGCTTTCTCTTGCCAACGCGAGCAACCGCTCAATTCCCTCGCGAAACTCTTCGGTTTCCATGTGATCCGCATACCCACGAAACATTTCGTTCCGCCAGGCCATATTTATTGAATCAGGTTTCGCGCGGCGGCGGCCTCCAAGCTCGGGAGAGTGCCAGTAGGTGATTTCAACTCCCGCGAGCGACGCCGCCAGGTTCGGTTTATTGAATTGCGGGTAACGCCGCGAACCCGGATGGGTGCGGACATCAACCAACGCGTCAATGCCGAACGACCGAAGCGCCGCGACGAACTCGTCGCTTGGCCGTGTCGAATGACCAATGGTCCAAATTAATAGCTCTGTGTCCATCGGATTCATGTTACTCGACAGTGCAACCGAAAGCATTTGTTTGAATTAACGGCTCTTGCGAAAACTTTTCTTGACACGCCCCGAGGCGCAGAGTATAAGCCGCGTGTCCCAGGACCTTCGGACGCGCTACCGCAGCGCGTACTCACTCAACTGGCGCGACATCGCCGCCCCCGTTTTCTAAGCCGGTTGCGACGCCGCCTTTGCCCCATGGAGGTATTCCCAGTGACCAGACCTCTTCTTTCGTCAACGCGTCGCGCAAGATCATTTGCGTTCCTGTGCTCACTGGCGGGAGTAGCTCTTCTGCTTTTGCTACCCGCGAGCAATGTATGCGCCCAAACGCCGCCGCCAGCAACTATTCAACAAATCCAACCCACAGTCGTTCAGCCGGACGGTATTTTGACCCTTGTCTTCAGCAAGAACATTACGCCGGTGGGAGTGAAAGTCGGTAACGTTGATGCGGCAATCTTGTCTCATTCAAGCGGTGAAACGAAGAGCCTGGATGTGAAAGTGTCGAAGAATACTCCCTTAGGGCAACAGCCGATTGCAGTGACCCTTGGGACTGATCCCGCCGTTCCCGCCACTCCCGCTGCGACGCTGACGAGTTCGGTCATTGTCGCCCCGCTGATTCTCGGATTTAAACCCGACCCCGCCAAGAACGAAACCAAGCCTTCACTGAGTAAATTCGTGGTTGCGGGCGGAGGCGTCATCTTGCAGTTCGCCGACGAGATTCCTTCGGAAATAAGGCAAAAGTTGATAGTAAAGCTCAACGACTTTGCGGTGCCGCATTCGATTCAGGGCAACAACAGTTTGGCACTGCAGGTGCCGGGCGACCTCCCCCAGACGACCTACACCGTGAATGTTTCAATTGATGGATCAACTGTGATCCTTCAACGAACTCCCAAGCTCGGAGTGGTGTACACAAACCATCTGTATGTTCGGGCTTCCTTGAACCTACTCGCTCTGATCCTTGCCGTTTACCTCCTGTACAAGGTCCGCTCGAGGGTCGCTCGGAAACAGGAGCGGTATTGGTTTGGCAAAGCGCTGTTACTTGAGCCGGAGAACCAGACCTACAGCCTTTCGCGGGCGCAGTTCCTTGCCTGGATGGTGGTCATAGTTTGGTGCTACCTGTTCCTCTATTTTGCCCATGGCTTCGTTGACCAGTACTGGGCGTTCCCGAACCTGGGCGGCGCAGTCTACGCGTTCTTAATTAGCCTTGGCACCCTGGTCGTGTCCCAGGCGACAACAAAGAGTGCCGGGCCGAAAGGCGCCGGCGAGGTACATCCGTCGCTGTCCGACATGGTGATGCACGGAGGCGTCTTGGCCCTGGATCGGGTCCAGCATGTAATTTGGACCTTGATCGCATTGGGAATGTTCATCCGCATCGTCATCACCACTTTTGGTACTGCGCAGGGATTGCCGCCCATTCCGCAAGAATCATTGGTTCTGATGGGCCTCAGCTCCGCGGGTTACCTGGGAGGCAAATTGGTACGCGGGCCCGGCCCGGTAATCAACGAAGTGGTCGCCAGCGCCGGAAGCCTCATCCTCACCATTCGCGGCAAGCATTTCTCGAAAGACGGTTTTGTGTGGATCGATGGCGTCAAGCAGGAATCAACTGGTCTGACATTCACCGACGATCCGGACGACCCGAAGTATGCGAAAAAAATCGGGCTGACTCTCGCCGACACAACTCTCGAAGCGTGGAACGGTCAGCAGCACGCGGTCACGGTTGTGAACGACGACGCGCAACGTGCCGACTGGCGTTCGGCCGGGCCGGCCGCCAGCTCTGACCCCACCTCACCTGATTTAGGTGGCGTGGCCACTGGGGGCAATGCAGCGACTACCGGCGCCGCCGTTGAAGGAAATACTGCCGCTGACGCTCAAGCTGGTGACGACGCTCAAGCTGCTCAAGGCGAGACCGATGGTACTCCCACCAATCAAGACGGCACCGGGACGTAATGACCTCTTAGGCTAGTCAACGGAGGAATCAAGAACATGGCAGAGAACATAGTACGATTCAGCACAAACGGTGGAACGCCGGAGATCGAACTAGAGTTCGGATTCGCGCAATTCGCGCAGTACCGAATCTTCCTTTGGGACATCACGGGAAAGAATCCGACTGAAATCGCCCACGGAGTTAACGTCGATGACGTGCCCGACAAGTTCCCCATCAATCAGCCGGTTGCCAGTCTTAACAATCGGTTCATTACGTGGCAAGCAGTCATTGCCTCTCCGGACGGGGCCGCCGGTCAGCAGTACAGCATGAAGGCTACCTTTACCCAAGGCGGCAGTGCCTGTGCGGATAGCCCGTTTGTGAAAGCGGGCAAGCTTGATCCAGACCCAATCGTCGCGTTAAACAAGGCGCGAATCCAGGTAGTGTGACATCATGAAAATACGACCCACAAATCTGATCGCAGCGATCGCGCTGCTAACTTTCTGTTGCGCTGCGGGCTCGAGCCAGCAGTCGCAAGGGGCCGGGAATGACTCGTCTTCAGAACGTCCGGCTGTCTCACGACCGGATCCGGCGGGCCTCACGGTTAATCTGACGGCGTCCTCCTGGAATGGAGAGTTTTTCAGTTACCGGAGTGGCGACAACTTCGTAGTGATTGTGCCGCAGGCTCGCTCTGAAGTGATCGCTTGGACACTTATTGGAAAGGGATTGACTGCCCTTCAGGTAGAACAGCGAGGAGAAGACGTCGCCGTTATCTTACGCATCGCCGGCAGTAACAAGCCTACTGTCGAACAGAAACAAAACACTTTGACATTGGTCTTTCCTGCGCCGCTGAGTGCGAGCGGACCAGTCGTCGATGATCGATCAGTCTCGCCGCCGCCGGCGACATCATCGCCGATGCCGGCGACAAACAGTGTGCGCAACAATGCGGACGCTGTTTCGGCCGCAAGTCGCCCGCCTGCTTCGCCTGCGACCACAGCGAGTGTGCCGTTCGTTCCGACCCCGCAAGGGAGTATTCAGGACCTCGCCAGCTCATTGCTGCAACGAAACACAACTGCGGATGCTTTGAACCTGGATTTGGCCGTGCCCGAATCACCTGCTTTTACGGTTTTGGGTTTGACGCCGCAAACAGTCGTACGGCCGGCCACGCCACATCAGTTCGCCACCTCACTCATAAACAGCCTGGATCAGAATGGAAACTTTCAGACCGGCCTGGCGATCGATACCGCGCCTTACATGCTATTTAACGGCGCAAATGTCACGATCCGCGATTACATGACGCAGCCACTTACGCGACTCCTGGCGCGCACGCAGTTCTCATTCGCGGTGACGAAAGGAGCCAGCAACGACGACCTCAGCAGGCGGCTGGCGGCGGGTCTTCACTTCACGATTTGGGACCGCGGCGACCCGCGCATCTACCGAAAGGGCGAAGAAGGAGATGTGCTGGATTGCTTCGTGAAGAATCTTGATCTGACTACGCCTGTTCCGCCCGATGTAATCGGAGACGAGGAAAAAGAAGCCGCCTTCCTGGCCCCGATTTTGGCAAAGCTGAAGCCCGCTGCTGACAAGTGCCGCGCCGAGGGACAAAAAGCACGATGGAACCGTTCAGCGTTCAGTTTTGCCTACGCTCCGAGTTGGATAAGCAAGACCGGAGGAACTTCTGACTTTAAGTGGAACGGCGGAGCCTTCTGGACTTCGCTGGCCTACGGTTTTGAGGAGGTAGCGAGCCTCAGAAAAATCGCCCAACTCATCGTTCACGCTCGCTATCGCTCGAAAGAGCAGGTGCCTGACGAAAACAATGCGGGGGCGTTCCTGACCCAAAATAGCTTTTTTGTCGGTGGCCGCTTCCGCGCGGGGAGTCCAGCTTTCGCATTTAATTTTGAGGACGCCTACATCAGAAACAAAGTTTTAGGCGGCAAGGTCGATAGCTTCAACCGCTATTCGGTCGGCGCGGAACTTAAGCTTACGGACGCGTTGTACCTGGTCTTTTCAGCAGGCAGCAATTCTGGCAGCAGCAACGGAAACAACAAGGGATTCGTAATGAGTTCCTTCAAATTCGGGTTCAACAAAAAGTCGCAGTTGAACCCTCAACCGCAGTAGAGCACCGGGGAGAACAAGCGGCAAATG
This sequence comes from Acidobacteriota bacterium, assembly GCA_052389795.1. Taxonomy (GTDB): domain Bacteria; phylum Acidobacteriota; class Blastocatellia; order Pyrinomonadales; family Pyrinomonadaceae; genus UBA11740. Next base: position 103,150 of record JBQTHO010000018.1, read on the forward strand.
GATACTGACGGTTCGTCGAAAGCCGACAATCCTTAACCGGTCGAAGACTATTTTTGTGCAGAATATCCGTCAACGCTTCCCGGGAAGACGTGATTTTTGGGCATTTACGCATAGGGTTAAATTCTGAGGAGCAGACAAAATCATGCCAGTGCTAAAACTAGGTTCATCAGGTCCGGATGTGCAGGCCCTGCAACAAAAACTCAAAGGGCTAGGTTTCGATCCGAATGGTGTCGATGGAAATTTCGGTCCGGGCACCGATAAAGCCGTGCGCGCGTTTCAGCAAGCGAACGGCTTGGGCGTGGATGGTAAAGTCGGACCGGGCACGCTCGCCGCCCTCGATGCGGCCGGAGGCGGCGCCCCGTCTGGCGATGAGCCGGCGGTTGGCGGCGCGATCAGTACAGGCGCTGTTCCCGCAACAGCTCCCGTAACGGCTCCGAATCTGAACCTGGCAGGCTTGACGGGCAAAATTCCCGATGCGGTACTCGCGCAAATTCCCGCGGCCGCGGCGGAGTTTAAGATCACTACAAATCTTCGGTTGGCGCACTTCCTCGCGCAGTGCGCGCTGGAATCTGCGGGCTTCACCGCCACCGTCGAAAACCTGAACTACAGCGCTCAACGCCTGCTCCAAGTATTTCCAAAGTATTTCAAAAACGTAGATGTGAATGCCTATGCCCGTAACCCTCAGAAGATCGGCAGCCGAGTGTACGCAAACCGAATGGGCAATGGCGACGAGGCCTCAGGAGATGGATTCAGGTTCCGCGGCCGCGGCTACATTCAATTAACTGGCAAGAACAACTACACCAGCTTCACCCAATTTGTCGGGGAAGATTGCGTGGCCAACCCAGATATTGTCGCGACGAAATATCCACTGGCTTCGGCGGCATTCTTCTTCAACTCAAACAAGATTTGGGCCATCTGCGATCAAGGCGCGGACGATGGGACCGTGACGAAGGTCTCCAAAGCGGTTAATGGCGGGACACACGGCCTTGCGGAGAGAATTCAAAACTTCAAGAAGTTCCGTGCCGCACTAGGCTCCTAGCAAAGGCGCTGTTCGAGGTGGCTGACAATGCCGCTTCAGCGCCTCACTGAATAACTCGCCAAGGTTTCTGGAAACACGCGCACGCCTGCCGGCATTTTCGCTATCGGAATCTTGTTTGCGCCCGTGAGAATGTCGCGCGCAGTCATGCCGTAAACCTGCGAGTTGTCTTCGTTATCCGGCTGGATGACCACGCCTTTTAGTTCGAGTCCCGCAAACGCGCCTTTGCTGCGCGAGTAAGAAAGAATCTGCGCGTTCAATCTCAGATCCGTCGAGGCACTCGCTGATCTTCCAACCGGCCCGGCGGCCGCGCTGCCCTCACCGCCAATCTCTAACTTGTTGCCGAGCAAACTTCCAACCGCTTCTTCATTCATGAACAAGAGAACGTAGTCGGTTGACGAGGCGCCAATCTGCAAACCAATGCTGCCGCCGGTGAGATTGAAAAACGCCGGCGCGCTCCAACCGCCCGCGACGCGACGGCTTATGACTCCGGAGCCTCGTCGTCCGCCCACGATAAAGCCGCCCTTCAAGACCCCGGGAAACACGGCGACCGCTTCAGCGCGCTGCAGCAGGTCGCGCGGAATGGATTTCTCGCGCGTCGCCATAACAGAATTGAAAACGCGGGCGGCGCGTTCGGACTGCTTGGCCGCGGCGAGAGCTTTCTTTGTGCTGCGTTCGCGGCTGGCCTGCGCGAATGCGGTAATGGGAATCAGCAGGACGAGCAGAATCATCAATCGATTTGTGAATCGCTGCATCTCTTCTCCTCTTATCACCACCAGGGTAGAGCTGGAACACGTCCCCGCGGACGCCAATCACCCGGCAGTTTAGGCGCGGGACTTGTCCCGCGGTGATGAGCCGGACAAGTCCGGCTTCTGAACGGCGCTTCTAAACGGCGCTTTAAAACGGCGCTTCTAAACAGCTACTTCATTTCCTGGCCGAATATCTCGCCAATGTGCGCGGAAAGATCCGGACGCTCGCAGGCATCCCGGTCAGCTTCCAATGACGCGTGGGCGAAAGCACTTCATCGGCTTTCATTCCGTAAACCGGTTCGTTGTCGTTGTTGTCAGGCGAGATCACGACTCCTTTTATTTCCAATCCGGCAAACAGTCCCTTGCTGCGCGAATAGGAAAGTATCTGAGCTTTCAATTGCGCATCCGTGGAAGCAGCCGCCGATCGACCGATGGGGCCGGCGGCGATGCTGCCTTCGCCACCAATCTCGAACTTATCCTGCATCAGACTGTCCACCGCGCCCGTATTCATGAACAGCAGAACCACATACGTTTTGGCGGCGCCGATCTGCAGACCAAAGCTGGCGCCGTTCAAGTTGTAGAAGGCCGGAGCGCTCCACCCGCCGGGCACGCGCCGGCTGATGACACCGTGACCAGTGCGGCCGCCGACTATAAAGCCGGCTTTCAACATTTCAAACACGGCGACAGCTTCCGCTTTGTCCAGCAGATTCTGTGGTATCGCTTTGTCGGGCACATTCATGATTTCTGTGAAAGTTTTTGCCGCGGCTTGCGATTCTTTTGCTGCTTTAGCGAGTTTGCTCGCATTCCTGGATCGCGGTTGCGCAGACGCAATTTGGTCAACGCCAAGGACCGCAAGGACGACAACAACCGCGAGACGAAAAACCTTGATTGACTGAAACATAACTCCCCTTTCTTCTTACAGAACCGCGACCGGTAGGGAGCGGGTCAAAGACTCAAGTTGAACCTTAAATCCGCTCGCTACAGCTCGCGGTTCTGTACCGCTTAATGCGGGGGACTCATGATGACGTTTGCTCACTTGTTCGCAGCATACTTATAATCGCTCGCCCTGACAACGAGTGCCACAGACTTTAGTCTGTGATTACTCTTGGGAACACACAGACTGAAGTCTGTGCCACGAATTCATGCCGATCGGCACTCCATTTCATGAACGGACGTTTGCGCTGTGCGAGAGTCTCAACTATCGCGAGTGGTCGGGCTTTTACGCCGTCAGCGCATACGAGACGCATCACGAGCATGAGTACAACGCGATTCGAAATGCCGCAGCGCTGATCGACATCTCGCCGTTGTATAAGTATCGAGTCACTGGAAAAGATGCCACGCGTCTGGTTGATCGAATCATCACGCGCGACATGCGCAAGGTTTCCGTCGGGCAGGTGATTTATACGCCCTGGTGCGACGAGCACGGCAAAGTAATCGATGACGGCACAGTTTCCCGGCTCGAAGAGAACGTCTACCGGTGGACCGCCGCTGATCCAAGTCTGCGCTGGTTCACCCAAAACGCCCCCGGACTCGACGTTCAGATCGAGGACATTTCTGAATCGGTCGCCGCGCTGGCTTTGCAAGGCCCGACGTCCGGTCGACTCCTGAAAACCGTTGTCACGGACGCCGATATTGAGAACTTGAAGTACTTCCGCGTCACCAGAGGAAAGATCGCGGGTGTCCCGGTCGAGGTTTCGCGAACCGGATACACCGGCGATCTGGGCTATGAGATCTGGCTGCCCGCAGCAGACGCGTTGAAGGTTTGGGACACTCTGATCGACCACGGCAAGCCATTCGACATTAGGCCGACCGGCATGCTCGCGCTGGATGTCGCGCGAATCGAAGCCGGGCTTTTGCTCATCGACATCGACTTCAACAGCAGTAAGAAAGCGCTGATCGAACCGCAGAGATACTCACCGTTTGAGATGGGACTCGGCCGCCTGGTCAGTCCCGACAAGCAAAAGTTCGTCGGGCGGGCGGCTTTGGTCGCGGAACAGAAGCGCGGGACGCCAAGGCACATCGTCGGCTTGGAAATTCACTGGCCTGAGGTTGAAATGATTTACGAGAATGTTGGCTTGCCGCCGGCTGTCTCGCCAATCGCGTCGCGCGTGGCCGTTCCTGTTTACAGCAATGGAACGCAACTGGGTAAGGCGACTTCAACCACCTGGTCGCCGACATTGAAAAAGATGATTGGGCTGGCCACTCTGAAAAGCGACTTTGCCAAGGTCGGCTCGAAAGTTGAAGTCGAAATCACGGTGGAAGCCGTGCGGCACCGAGTACCCGCTACGGTCACCAAGACGCCTTTCTACAATCCCAAGCACAAGATGGCGACGCCGATAACGTGAAAGTTTCGAGTTTCGAGTTTCGAGTTTCGAGTTTTATGAGAACGCTCTGTAGGAGCCGAATGTTTAGAACCCGCTCGGAAAAATTTCATTAGCTCCTTTAGGAGCGTAATAGAAGATTGATTTCGCTCGTAAAGGAGCTCGGCTTTATTGAGCTTCGTTAGATCTATAAACATCTCGCTCCTGACGGAGCGAAACTCCACAGCGATTGAAGCACGTCGCAGCCAAGTAGGCTACCCAGCTAATGAGCGATTCTCTCGGGAAAATCATCAACAGCTACGACCCGAGCGCGCCCCTCGAGCGCGCTTACACCATTCCCGCGGCGTGGTACACAGACGAACGTGTCTTCGAACTCGAACAGCGAACCGTCTTCAGCCAATCGTGGCAGGCAGCGGCACGCGTCGATCAATTCCGCGCCCCCGGCGATTACGTCACCAGTGAAATCGCGGATGAACCGGTCGTGGTTGTGCGCGGCAGCGACAATCAAATCCGTGCCTTCTTCAACGTCTGTAGTCATCACGCGGCGGCCGTGATGACTGAGCCGCACGGCAACTCGCCGCAGATGCGCTGTCCGTATCACGGCTGGACGTATTCGCTTGAAGGCGAATTGAAAGGCACGCCCGATTTCAGTGAAGTCTGCGATTTCGATCGCGGGGGCAATGGATTGATACCGGTTGAGGTCGCGGTTTGGCAGAATTGGGTGTTTGTCAAAACAGACGGCGGGCAACGCCTGCCGCTAGACAAACCCGTCGAGGGCAACGACGGCGGGCAACGCCCGCCGCTGGACAAACCCGTCGAGAGTTTAGAGGCGGGCGTTGCTCGCCGAACGCCTGATGGCGAAACGATTGAAAGTTGGCTCGGCGAAAAACTCGTGAACGAACTTGCCGAGCTCGGGCTTAGCAACCTTCACTGGTTCGAACGCCGCAAGTACGCCATCGACTGCAATTGGAAAGTCTTTGTGGATAACTATCTCGACGGCGGCTATCACGTGCCGCATCTGCACAAAGGGCTCGACAGTGTGCTCGACTATAGCAACTACACGATCGAGTGCGGCGGACGTCATTGCCTGCAATCGAGTCCGATGGTCAATTCGGCGGGCAGTAGCCCGCCTCTAAACAAACCGGATAAGTTTAGAGGCGGGCAGACCCCCGCCCATCGCGATGTCGCCGATACGCGCACTGGCGAGCGCGCGCTGTACTACTGGATCTATCCGAACTTCATGATCAACTGCTACGCCGGCGTGATGGACACCAACCTGGTGCGGCCAATCTCAGTCGATCGCACCGAAGTCATTTTCGATTTTTACTTCGCGGATGTTTCCGAAAAAGCCAGGGGACGAAACCTGGCAAGCGTCGCAGTCGGCGATCGGATTCAGCAGGAAGACCTGGACATCTGCGCGTCAGTGCAGCGCGGATTGAAATCGCGTGTTTATGATGCCGGGCGTTTGTCGGTTCGTCGTGAAGCGGGCGAACATCTCTTTCACCGGCTCCTGCACGCGGACTTCAAAGCGGGAGTTTAGATTCCTTTATTTATGGCTGGTCGGATATTTTACGGCTGATCGGGCTTCTTGTTTTCACTAGACTGCGTTCGCAATCGCTTCTTCAGCTTCGAAAGAAGTTTGGAGGCTGTGCTGCCACTTGATAGTCGTTTGCTTGTGCGGTCGCTCCAGAGAGGGTCACCAGTGCCTGCATCGAATACGCGGAGGTACACGTATTCGTTAGGCACGATCACATACGTTCCCGTTCCAGTCACCACATTTCCCGTGCTAACGGACGATCCTGTTCCGATAGCAATGCCGCCTTCTGACCGATCCGACAGCACAGCGATCACATCCGCGTCAAATCGAGATGTAATAACAGTAAAGCGTCCCCATTTTTGCAGCTCTCGATAGAATTTTTCATACACCGGAACATCGCCGCTATCGTTGACTAAAATAGAGTTTCTGAGCCTTCACGAGGTTCTCGGGTAGCGGCGGGTTTTTCTGACCAAAGACGCAGATTGAGTTCAAAACAATAACGAAGCATGCAAGAACCATTGGTTTATTCATAACCGTGCCCTAGTTTTGCCGGATCGCTGCCACACAGGATAGTCCGTTCGAACATCAACAGAGCGTAAACCAAAACTACTTCGCCCTTATTGCTTCGTCTTGAAGTAGGGTTGAAAGTCCGCGATGACCCGCCCAATGGCCTTCTTATCGATCACTTTTGTTTCCGCTTTATCGGGATGTTTTTCCGAGAATATCTGAAGGCGAACCGTCCCGCATTTCTCATTAATGGCATCCGCGGGATAAGAGTAAAAACCTACGTAAGTCGCGTCGTTCGATTTTACAAAGTAATTCCGTTCATTCGTCAAGAAGAAAAGTTTCGATGGCTGAATCGGCTCAACCTCATGCTGTCCGCAGAAAAGCTTCATTCGATAAAAATCCGTCTTGAAACGCAGATTGGCTTGCGTATGAATGCCATAGTTGGCGGCGACTGCTCGACCCACAGATCCCCAGAAGCTTTCGCCCAGCTTTGGTTGCGCCCGAATCTGCAAGATCGGTCTGTATTGGCCAGCATACTCAGCCCAATTACGAAACTGCTCCGTCGCGTCGAAAGTACCTTGTACGGCGTCTTTTGAGTTGTTTCGTTTATTCTTTGTTTTTTGTGCCTTCCGTTCAGCTTCGGTTTCCAATCGGTACTTCATGAGCGGCGTAAATATGGAGACTTCGTACTCACCCATGCCAAACAAATATGGATCGAAATCAAACTTCTTTGCGTCTACAATCTCTTTCACTGCCGCAAGTGGATAGTCACCGTCAGGCTCAACGGGTAGGAGTCGCGCTTCTGGCTTTTCTGTTAGCGCCATTTTGCCTACCGCGAACTCAATGACTGGAATCGCTTCTTCAATGCGAACAATGCCCGAAATGCCAGGGCCGGCTTTTGCAGATTCGCCGAATGTGGTGAGTCCAACTACCTCTCCGAGTGAATTAAATAGCGGACCACCTGAATTGCCCGGATTGATGTTGATATCTGAGATTATTGCTCGCTCTTCGATCTTGCTAGCTACCCCTGTCGTCATGATTTTCCGTTGGCTTAACGGACTACCAATTGTCATTACTCGTTCGCCCTCGACCAAAGTGGCTTCGGCATCGGAAGCTTTCGCGATCACAGCAACAGCAGCACTTGGAAAGCCTGTTAAATCGATCCAGAGTACCGCGATGTCCTTTTCCGGACTTGCGGCGAGCAGCTTTGCTGGAACCTTCGTCTTGGGGTCAAACTGAACTGAAATTAGTTCCGAAGGCCCAATCACGTGCTGGTTTGTCATAACCAAGCCCCGCTGATCAAATATGAACCCGGTGCCGTGTCCAATTTCTGACCATACTGTGACCACTGTCTTTTCTAGCTCTTTGAATCTACCTGTGAGTTCATCAGTAATTCTGCGCTTCTGCGGTGTAGAGCTTGCGGAATTGTTCGGTGAGGATTCTTTCGGGTTCAACATAACCAAGAGCACCGAGTCGGGGATATTTGCCGCTTTGAGTTCTTGAAGCGCCGACGGCGAAGTATCGAATGCTGTAGAGGACGCCTGAATCTTGGCGGTGATAACTTCGGCTGAAATCCCAGCTTTCACAAGGTTTACTACGTCCGCGTTAGTTAAAGCGACAGCCTGCTGGTTAGGTTGTTGTGCGATTACGACAGTGGGTCGAAAATCCATCGAAATGAGGCTCACAAATAGAATTACGGCGAGAGTAACGTGCTTCATGTTTTCTCCTTAACTGGGACAGACTCGGACGGATGACGAGGTGGCGGAACTCTAAGTCTAATATGACCGTCTAGTCAACCTTTTATAGGCCACCTTTGTGAAAGCTATTGAGCTAAACCACACGCCTGTGATAATTGAGAGTCTCAAATGAGTGCCCTTCCAATCATCATTGGCGCGCTGTGCGTCATCGCCATCGCTTATCGCTATTACTCAGCGTTCCTAGCCGCGAAGGTTTTGGCGCTGGATGATTCGCGCCCGGTGCCGTCGCAGACGATGTACGACGGCCACAACTATTACCCGACCAACAAGTGGGTCCTGTTCGGCCATCACTTCGCCGCGATTTCCGGCGCCGGGCCTTTGATTGGACCGGTGCTGGCCGCGCAATTTGGATATCTGCCGGGGCTGCTGTGGCTAATAATCGGGGTCTGTCTCGGCGGCGCGGTCCACGACTTCATGATTCTCGTCGCCAGCATCAGGCGCAATGGAAAGTCGCTCGCTGAGATCGCCCGAACTGAAATCAGCGGCTTGTCAGGCTTCGTTGCGGGGCTCGCAATTCTCTTCATCGTCGTAATTGCCCTTGCCGGCCTCGGGCTGGTGGTCGTGAATGCGCTGGCCGAATCGCCCTGGGGAACATTCACGGTCGGCTTCACGATTCCGCTCGCTTTGTTCATGGGCCTTTACATGTACAAGTTCCGCAAAGGCAGGATCACGGAAGCAAGCATTATTGGGGTGATCGGTCTGCTGTTCGCAGTGTGGCTGGGTGGAGAAATTGCCGAGTCGTCGTGGGCAGCCACCTTCACGCTATCTCCGAACAAAGTGATTTTGATCATGGCAGCGTACGGCTTCATCGCTTCCGTGCTGCCCGTTTGGCTGCTGCTTTGCCCACGCGATTATCTTTCGTCGTACCTGAAAATCGGGACCGTCGCCTTCCTGATCATCGGCGTGATTGTGGTCGCGCCAACCTTGCAGATGCCCGCCATCACGCCGTTCGTCTCGGGCGGCGGCCCAATCGTCGCCGGCAAAGTTTATCCATTCGTCTTCATCACCATTGCGTGCGGCGCCATCAGCGGTTTTCACGCGCTGATTTCCTCGGGCACTACGCCCAAAATGATTGCGAAGGAAACAGACGCGCGCATGATCGGGTACGGCAGCATGCTGATGGAAGGCACTGTCGGGGTCGTGGCCCTGATTGCCGCAACCTCGCTGTTTCCCGGAGATTACTTCGCCATCAACACCGCACAGCGCACCGAAATTGAGCGCGCGAAGTACGTGCGGATGGTCGATCAGCGCACTCAGGAAGGATTCAACCTGCAACCTCAGGAGTTGGATCGGCTGGAAGCAGAGTCAGGCGAGAAAGTGCGCGGACGCACGGGCGGCGCGGTGACGCTGGCGCTCGGCATCGCGAAGATCTTCGACGGCATTCCCGGCCTCGGGGGACTGATGAAGTATTGGTATCACTTCGCGATAATGTTCGAGGCATTGTTCATTCTCACCACGATCGATACCGGGACACGTGTGGCTAGATTCCTTGTCGGCGAGTTCGGCGGACGGTTCTATCGCAAGTTGGAACAGCCAAACTGGCTGCCCGGCTCGATTGCCACCAGCGCCATTGTCGTCACCGCATGGGCGGCATTCATCTGGACGGGATCGATATCAACGATTTGGCCGATGTTCGGCATCGCTAATCAATTACTTGCGGCCGTCGCTTTGTGTGTCGCGACCACCGTCATCATTAACATGGGCAAAGCGCGATACGCATGGGTGACACTTGTGCCGTTGTCGTTCGTTGGCAGCACGACGCTGGTAGCCGGCTATCAATCGATTCGCGACATCTTCTGGCCGCAAGCGCAAAACCCCCTGACCTCGACGCAAGGCTACATCAACACTTTTCTGACTGCGCTTATCATGACCGCAGCCGTAATCGTGCTGGCTGACTCAATTCGAAAATGGATTAGCGGGCGAAGGCGGCCCCAAGTTACAGCCGAAGCGGCGCTCGCGGAGGCGTAACATCATCACACCCGAGTTAAAGCGTTCTCACTCACAAACAGATTACGCGATCGAAATGCCGGTGGGCTTTCGAGCAGCAGGACTGCTCCCAAGGCCGCCAACTGCGAGGCGAACCACGGCCGATGGAGCTTTCTCACATCGTCAGCAACCCAGTTGGGCACAGGCAAGTTGTACTCGGCAGCTAGATGCTCAGCGGTGGCGGCGAGATATGCATCTTGGATCCGGCCTTTGTCTCCGAACTGGGTCGCTAACAATTCTGGCGCCTCCAACAGGGCCGAGGCGTCACGAGTCGCGTAGAACTCGTCGAGAAAATTCGCCAGGCACATGTCGAACGATCCGCCCGCGGCGGTCAACCGAGCCACTTCAGCGAGAGTTTTTGGCCTCATAGCGCATCCTCTTCAAACAGGCCTTCAATCAGATTGCGTCTTCACCGGAATCCGATTCGCGGGATAGTAGTGCGACACCAAATCCAGCACTTCTTGCGCCGATTGTAGCCTCAGATGCCGAATCAGAAAACGAATGTCCGCCACGTCAGAAGGTTCATCGGCAGCCGAACTGATACGAGCTGCCATGCACTTCATCGCCAGAAGATATTCCGGTGCGGGCATCGTCAACCGCAGGTGAGGAAACTGTGGAAGATTTGCCGCCGTCGTTTGGTGACGCGCAGAAACAAAGCCTTTGACTCCGTCGTTCAACCAATTCGAAGGCAGTGCTGGCTCGTCCGCAATTCGACGCGCGAATTCCCGAATTTTCTGGGCCGGCTGGAATACTGCAGCGACGTCTTTGGTCGTCAACCGTGCTGTGAACGCGAGCACCATTACCGTGCCGCCAAACAAGCAGACTTCACCCGTAATGCCTTCGATCCCCAGCCGCTCGGACAAGGCGCCAAGCGCGTTAAGGATCTGCTCCCGACATACCTCCAATAGTTTGTCCCTCGGACTCAGCCATGACCGCGAGAGTATTGCAATTGAGTCCTTTTCTCTACGTTTGCTCCTCATCCATGAAGAAAAGGAATTATCGGCGGCTGTTGGACGTTTACTTACAAATCAGCAATAATAGCGCCTTCAATCAGTCAGGCATTTTTTCTCGCCTATCGCCCAACGAAAAGGAAGGATTCTTTTGATCGTGAAATCGATGTCGAACTTTGTCGCGGCGCAGCGCCGCCGAATTATTAGCGTTTTATTCGCAATTGTTGCTTTTTCCGTCGCGGCGCCGAGCGCATTCGCACAGTCGCATGGCGGCGGCGAAGCGGCCCTCAAGCTGCCCGACCTCTCCAGCGTTTCGTTCCGTGGGATCGACGGACATCGGCTGCTGCTGATTGGCATCGTGTTCTGTTTTCTCGGTCTGCTGTTCGGCCTCTGGATTTATATTCAGTTGAAGAACCTGCCGGTGCATCGCTCGATGCGCGAAATCTCTGAACTGATTTACGAGACCTGCAAGACCTACCTGATCACTCAGGGCAAGTTCATCATGTTGCTCTGGGTTTTCATCGCGGCCATCGTGATTGCCTACTTTGGAATCCTGCGGCCGGTTCCGGATCACCCGGTTCTGTTGACCGTTCCGATCATTCTGCTTTTCAGTCTCATCGGCATTGCGGGCAGTTACGGCGTCGCATGGTTCGGCATTCGCGTTAACACGTTTGCGAATTCGCGCACCGCGTTTGCCAGTCTCGAAGGCAAGCCCTTTCCGATCTATGCAATTCCACTAAAGGCCGGCATGAGCATCGGCATGCTGCTGATCAGCGTCGAGCTGCTCATCATGCTTTTCATTTTGCTGTTTGTGCCGGGTGATTACGCGGGCGCGTGCTTCATCGGTTTCGCGATCGGCGAGTCGCTGGGCGCGGCGGCGTTGAGAATTGCCGGCGGCATCTTCACCAAGATTGCCGACATCGGTTCTGATCTGATGAAGATCGTCTTCAAGATTAAGGAAGACGACGCGCGTAACCCGGGCGTGATTGCCGACTGCACCGGAGATAATGCCGGCGACTCAGTCGGGCCGAGCGCCGACGGCTTTGAAACCTACGGCGTGACGGGCGTCGCGCTGATCACTTTCATTCTGCTCGCGGTACCGAGCCCGACAGCCCAGGTGCAGTTGCTCGTCTGGATTTTCGTGATGCGCATCATGATGCTGGTCTCGAGCGCGGTCTCTTACTTCGTGAACGAAGCGATTGCGAAAGCTCGATACGGCAATGCCGGCGACATGAACTTCGAAAAACCTTTGACGACGCTGGTGTGGCTCACTTCAATCGTTTCGATCGTCCTGACGTTCATCGTTTCGTTCCTGATGGTTCCCGAGTTGGGCGGCGACACAAGTCTCTGGTGGAAGCTCGCGATAATCATTTCTTGCGGAACCCTGGCCGGCGCGGTTATTCCTGAACTCGTCAAGATCTTCACCTCGACCAACTCGCGGCACGTGCAGGAAGTTGTGACGTCGTCGCGCGAAGGCGGGGCGTCGCTGAACATTCTGTCGGGCCTGGTCGCCGGAAATTTTTCCGCGTTCTGGCTCGGCATCAGCATCGTGGGCCTGATGGCCATCGCCTTTATCTTCAGCACGATGGGACTTGACGCGTTGATGGCTGCGCCAGCAGTCTTCGCGTTCGGCCTGGTGGCTTTCGGTTTCCTCGGCATGGGGCCGGTGACGATCGCCGTCGATTCCTACGGACCGGTGACGGACAACGCCCAGTCGGTTTACGAACTGTCCCTGATCGAACACCAGCCGAACATTGTTGAAGAGCTGAAGCGCGATCACAACATGACGGTCGTGTTCGCACGGGCCAAGCACCTGCTCGAAGAAAACGACGGCGCGGGCAACACGTTCAAAGCCACGGCGAAGCCGGTGCTCATCGGCACGGCGGTCGTGGGCGCGACGACGATGATCTTTTCGATCATCATGTTGCTGACCGAAGGCTTGACGAGCAATATGGAAAGCCTTTCGCTCTTGCACGCGCCCTTCGTCCTCGGTCTAATTACCGGCGGCGCAATCATTTACTGGTTCACCGGTGCATCGATACAGGCCGTGACCACCGGCGCATACCGGGCGGTGGAGTTCATCAAAGCGAACATTCAGCTGGAAGGCGTCGAAAGAGCTTCAGTCGAGGACAGCAAGAAGGTCGTCCAAATCTGCACGCAGTACGCGCAGAAAGGCATGTTCAATATCTTTCTGGGCGTGTTCTTCGCGACGCTCGCGTATGCATTCGTCGAACCCTTCTTCTTTATCGGCTACCTGATTTCGATCGCCGTGTTCGGACTGTACCAGGCGATTTTCATGGCCAACGCCGGCGGCTCTTGGGATAACGCCAAGAAGGTTGTTGAAGTCGATCTGAAAATGAAAGGCACGCCGCTTCACGACGCAACAGTGGTCGGCGACACGGTCGGCGATCCGTTTAAAGACACTTCGTCCGTGGCGCTGAATCCTGTGATTAAGTTCACGACGCTGTTTGGCCTGCTCGCCGTTGAGTTGGCAGTCAGCGTCAGCAGCGAGACCGGTCAGTTCGGCGCGAACGGTCTGGTCATCAGCCGAATCCTGGCGGCAATTTTCTTTCTTATCTCGCTCTACTTCGTTTGGCGTTCGTTCCACAAGATGCGCATTCACAGCGACGACACCCCAACGGCAGCGGTCACCGCTTACGGCGGCGCTTCGCCGGTACGATATTGTCCAAAATGCCGGCAGTCCTACTCCGACCCCACGCTGCAATACTGCCTGAAAGACGGCGCACATCTGGTGGACAGTTTGGACGCAGCCGATTCGAACGCAACGCATGTTTTGCCTGGCGCGACGGTGGCGAGTCCTACCGTTCCCTCGAGTGCGGCGCGCGAGGATGGGGACTGAAATCAAGTGACAACGTGAGCACGGAAGTCTTATTCTGTCGTTGTTAGTACCGCGATTGTCATGATTCGCTCGATTCTGTTTCCGACTGATTTCTCATCGGTAGCCAACAGCGCCTTTCCTCTGGCGGTGGCTATCGCGGCGCAGTTCGATGCGGTTGTGCAATCAATTCACATCGCGCACGGTGGCGATCCGCACATCACTGAAACTTCACGCTATGAGTTCCCTGCTCTGCCGACCGGCGCAACGGCCGTTCGTGTGATCCAAACGATCATCCCGAAAGAAGAAGATGACCCGGCCCAGATCATCATGCGCTGCGCCGCCGAACGTGACGGCGATTTGATCGTCATGGCTTCACATGGTCGCTCGGATGTGGCGCAATTCTTTCTAGGCCGGAGCGTGGCTGAGCAGGTGGCGCGTGATTCAAAGGTGCCAACAATCATCGCGAGGCTGCACGGTCCCCGGCGCACGACTCGGCCAATCGATCGCTTTGCGACGATCGTTTTCGCGACTGACCTTTCAGAGAAATCTAAAGTGATTTTGCCGGTGGCCACCGCGATCGCCCGCAAGACAAAAGCGAAAGTGGAAACGCTCTGCGTGTTTGGCGAGGGCGATGAAGAACCGGCGGATGGTGGAAAAGAGAAGCTGGAACGGTTTTTTGAAGAAGCCGCCGCGCCTGAGTTGTTTGGCAAAGTGCGGCGCGTTCACGGAGGCGTCGCCGAAGCGGTCGTCGAACATGCGGGTCGTCACAAAGCGGACTTGATCGCGATTACCACGACGCTGTGCTGCGGCGGCGACGAGCGTCTAACCGGCACCGCGGAATTCATTATTCGAAACGCGCCTTGTCCGGTATTATGTGTGAGACCTTGAGTTTCGAGTCTCAAGTTTCAAGTCTCAAGTTCGCTTTATTGAGTTGAGATTTGAACCTGAAACTTGAAACCTGGAACTTGAAACTAAGATGAGTACATCACTTGCCAAAAGCGAAACCCTGCTGGAAGTTGCCCTGGCGCCGTTCGATATCGTCCGCCAGGTCGGATTGGTAATCGGATTCAGTCTGGTGACGGCGCTGTCCGCGCAGATCGTCATTCCAATCGGCCCGGTGCCAATTACGGGACAAACTTTCGCGGTGCTGCTGACCGGCGCATTGTTGGGTTCGCGTTTGGGCGCGATGGCGATGATCGCTTATTTGATTGAGGGTGCGAGTGGCTTGCCATTCTTCTACGGCGGCAGCACTGGATTAGCTCATCTGTTCGGACCCACGGGTGGCTATCTTCTGTCCTTCCCGGCGGCCGCGTTCATCACTGGTGCGTTCGCTGAGCAAGGCTGGGATCGAAAGTTTTTGACTGCGGTCGCCGCGATGTTCGTAGGCTCTCTGGTGATCATGCTCTGCGGCTGGCTTTGGTTTTCTTATTTGACGCGAACTTCGCCGCTCGTCGCTTTTCAGTTCACCGTCTTGAAGTTCATTCCAGGCGATATCATCAAGGTTCTGCTGGCGGCGTCGGTGCTGCCGACTGGTTGGAAGCTGCTAAATCGCCCGCGATAACTTCAAACTCGCAACATTAATTCCATAAACATCGCGCCGGCCACAGGGTTCTGGTAGTACGGCTCGATCTCTTTAAAGCCGAGCGAGCGATACAATGCGATCGCTTTCCCCATCTGTTCAGGAAGAGTGTCGAGACAAATTCGTTCGTAACCCGCACCGCGACCCTCTTCGATTATTCGTTCCGCCAGTTCTCGTCCGCGCCCTTTGCCATGAAACTGCGGCCGTAGGAACAGCCGCTTCATCTCGCAGACGCCATCACTCAGTTTCCGCAGCGCTACGCAGCCCGCCAACTGATCGTTTTCGAACGC
This sequence comes from Acidobacteriota bacterium, assembly GCA_052389795.1. GTDB lineage: Bacteria > Acidobacteriota > Blastocatellia > Pyrinomonadales > Pyrinomonadaceae > UBA11740. Next base: position 118,701 of record JBQTHO010000018.1, read on the forward strand.
CAGCAGCAGCCGTCCGGTTGGAGGCGCGTAAGCTCCCGGCAGTTCAGCCAGTTCCTTTTCAAAGTTCTGAAAGCACAGATCGAGTCCGAGCCAGGCTTCGTATTCGCGGAAGAGTCCGCGCGCGGCGTCGATTTCGTCGACCTGTGATGCTTGAATGAATCTCACGGCAGCAGAGGCGTTTCAGAACCGCGAACGGTAGTGAGCGGGTTAAACGCTCGTCTTCGTTTAGGCAAAACGAAAAAGACGCTTCAAGCAAAGCTGAGTGTTTATCCCGCTCACTATCGTTCGCGGTTCTGTAGACACACAAAAAACTCGGCCTGACACCGAAGTATCAGGCCGAGTCCTTTTCAATGTAAAGATACAGGTTGACTACGCGGTGAACGAAGAGCCGCAGCCGCAGCTTCCGGTCGCGTTCGGGTTGGTGAACGTGAAGCCTGCACCCATCACGTTTGTGACGTAATCGATCTGGACGCCGTTCAGGTATTGCGCGCTGAACATGTCGACGAAAAGGCGCACGCCTTTTTCATCGAGCACAAAGTCGCCCTGGCGCGAGGCCTCTTCAATATTCAAACTGTACTGAAATCCCGAGCAGCCGCCCGGCACGACGCGCACGCGCAGGCCGGCAGTTTCCGGTAGTCCTTCTTCACTCGACATAAACTTCTTAATTTCAATTGCCGCCGGTTCGGTGACGTTCAAGTTCACCGACGGTGCGGCCGGCGCCGCGGGGGTTGTAGAAGTCGTTATTCCTGGATTGGCTGACATATTTGAACTTACTCCGTTCTCTATTTCTAAAAGTCGTTTATTAAGATCTTTGTACTTAGTGCTTTGTACTTTGAAAGCCGAACCAATCACTAAGAACTAAGCACAAAGTACGCTCTGGATTCTACTGAGATTTTTTCAAAACGACAAGCTCGGGTTTCATCGCCTCGATTGAGACCTGCCGGGCCACTTCCTCAGCAACTTTGCGAAAAGCCTGAGCTTGCGGCGAGTCCGGCTGACCCACAACCACGGGCACGCCTCGATCCCCGCCTTCGCGGACTTCGATGCCCATCGGCACCGAGCCAAGGAACGGCACGCCGTATTGTGCGGCCAGTTTTCCACCGCCGCCTTCACCGAAAATGTTGTAGCGAGTGCCGGTGTCCGGCGCGATGAAGTAACTCATGTTTTCGACGACGCCGAGCACGGGTACGGCCACTGTTTCAAACATCCGCAGCGCGCGCCGCACATCAATCAGCGCGACTTCCTGCGGCGTAGTCACCAACACGGCGCCCTGGACCGGAACAAGTTGAGCGAGACTTAGCTGGACGTCACCAGTGCCAGGCGGCATGTCCACGATCAGGTAATCGAGTTCGCCCCACTTCACGTCGGAAAGAAACTGCTTCACCAATCCGTGCAGAATTGGGCCGCGGACAATCAAGGGCTTGTCGCCTGGCTGCAGCACGGCCATCGATATAAGTTTAATGCCGTAGGCTTCGACGGGAATGAGCTTATTGACTTCAACTTCGGGCCGCGCGTTCGCGACACCAAGCATGATCGGCACGTTGGGGCCATAAACGTCGGCATCCATCAAACCGACTTTCGCGCCGTCGAGAGCGAGCGCAACGGCGAGATTCACGGCGACAGTCGATTTGCCGACGCCGCCTTTGCCTGATGAAACGGCGACGATGTTCTTCACACCGGGCACGGAAACTTTGTCACCGATGCCGCGGCCTTTCGGCACTTCAGCGTCCATGGTTACTGTTACAGACCGAACCCCGTCGATTGCCGTAACCAGTTCGCGGGCGGCGCTTTCCATTTCGCTTTTGACTGGACAGGCAGGAGTGGTCAAGACAATCCGAAACGAAACATCGCCGTCCCGGATGGCGAGATCCTTGATAAAGCCGAGCGTGACGATATCTTTGTGCAGATCCGGATCTATGATCTGCCGCAGCGCATCCAGCACTACGTTTTCATTCAACTGAGACATGCGTCGATTATGCGAAGCGGCGAGTCATTTGTCGAATAGTGGAGCGCACGCATCCGGCGTGCGGTGCGCGGGCATCTTGCCCGCAATCGCTATCAAACCGATGCCCTCAGGGATGATGGCGGACCGCAGGCAGGATGCCTGCGCTCCCCGGCTACGGCACTTTGTAAATCACCAGGTTGTCGTAAACTTGCTCAGTGTCTTCGAATAGCTTCGGGAAATGCTGCTCGAAAACGCCTTCGTTCAGATCAGGCAGCACCTCGTTCTTACGCACTCCGTCGTCGATCGCTACGTAAGCAATCTTGTTTTCGCGAAGTAAACTCTTCAACGCTTCCGGATCGCTCTCCTGAAACATTTGCCGGTACAAAGCCTCGCGATCGGGCACGTTGTAGCCCGCCGTCCACGCGAATAACGTGTAGCCGAGGTAAATTTTTCGGCCGGTAAAGAGAATCGGATGCGTCAGCAGTTGGTGACTCAGAAAAACATCGCGCGGTTGGGTCTTGGCTAAAAGCCACTGGCTGAGGCGATCGTTTTTGTAAGGAACTGCCAGCATCGGATCATTGTGCAGCGGAAACAGATCGACGACTCCGCCGAAGACCGTCGCAATCGCGAGGACGATCGCCAACGCAATTCCGGCAATCTTCTGTTTCGCGATTTGCCAGACCGCGTAGGCCGCATAGGCGTTCACACACGTTGCCCAAATGTTCAGCAGCTTGTGATTGTTGAAGATATCCATGCTGAGCTGAAACAGAAAGACGATGACGACGAGACTGGAGAGCGCCAAGAGCAGTCGCCGCTGCAATCCGTTGGAGAAAATAACCGCGACGCCCAAGAGGATCCACTTCACACCAAACGTCCATCCCAGGTACTTCAGCATAAGCCAAAGCGTCGGATTCTCGAGCGTGTATCCCGGATTCAGAAGCGAATACGTCAGCGTGTTTCCTGAGCGGAGCATTAGCACCTGCGGCAACCCGACGACAATCGCGCCCGCGAAAAGCAGGCCAGTGCCCAGCCTTAACGGGGCGAAAATCAACAGGCAGCCGAAGATCGCAAGCGCGGCAATATAAGTCGGGCTGTTCCAATACGGCAGCAGACCCAGGATCGCGCCGGCAAGCACCCAACCCTTCCATTCTGTCTTCAGCCATTCGAACCGCGGCTGTTTCAGGTCGGTCGCCTCTATGACATCCGAGTTGGCTCTTTCGGCTGATGCCACGGCGTCGTTGTTTCTGGATAGAACAACGCTGACGCGCGGTTCTTCTTCCGTTGTCGCCATCCACGCACGGTATCGCTCAACCGCGAAGATCAGCCCGACAAACAAAAGCCCGATGCCGCTGATTAAGTGTCTTTGATACGCGAAGACGTTCGCGGAAAGCACGCCCCAGGTCTCACCGCGGAATGGATAACCGGAGGAGAGAAATTCTGTCGCTCCGACAATCGAACTCAGCGCACCGCGAATGCTCGACTGCGATTTGAGGAGGGGCAGATAAGAAAGCGAACTCGAGAAAAAGAACAGCAGCGCGCCGATGCGGCCGACGACGCGCGAATTGAACAGCACTTCGCCGAACGTCATGATCAGAATCAGCAACGCCAGCAGCGAAAGGATGCTGAGGATGTTGATGCTCCAGACGGGATTAAGGCCCAGGAACTCCAGATTTCCAGTTTGTAACCAGAAGAGAAAGTGATAGCGGATGAATTCGCCGGGAAAGAATGGGTGCTCAGGCGGGAAGTTCCGACCGAGAGCGAAGCTCTGCGTCACCGAAACATTCGCGCCGAAATCTGTCCAGGCTTTGAAAGCGATCTGAAACTGACCATCCTGGAAACTCAGCGTCGCAAACATCAGCCAGGTAGCGAAGATCAGGAACACCCCGAGCCAAACAAGATCCCACCGCATCGTTCCCTGGGGCCGCGTCAATCGCTCGTTTTTCATTTTCGCCGGCCATCGCCGGTTAAGCAGCACGACGCCAATGAACAAGACTAGAAAGGCCAAATTCGCGGCAGTCAGCGGCTGACTAAATTTGTGGAAGGCAATGGCGGCGAGAAAAGTAATCCAGGTGCTGAGCAGCAAACCGACAAGAAAAGCACCAGCGATACGATGCTGAAGCGAAATGAACCGAAAGATCCGACGGCAAATGCAATCACCGAAGTAAGTGGCAGCAGCTAAGTAAATGATCGCCAGCATTCAGGCTCGTCTTTGCGTTGCTTTGCGTCTTTGCGGCTTGGCGTAAACAGCTCTCACGCAAAGGGCTCTCATAGCCGCCAAAGAGTATCGGTTATACTTCGCAGTTCAATCAATGATTTATCTCGACAACAATGCCACCACGCAGGTTGCGCCCGAGGTGTTCGAGGCGATGCAACCGTTCCTGACTTCGCACTACGGCAATCCGTCCTCGGGGCATGCGCTCGGCCGCGAGTCGCGCGCGGCCGTTGAACAGGCGCGGCAGGAAGTTGCGGATTTGCTAGGCGCTCGCGACGCGAAGGAGCTTGCCTTCACCTCTTGCGGCTCTGAATCAAACAATTGGGCGCTAGGGGGATTTCTCGAGCAGAATCCGAACCGTCGTCACATCATCACGACGCGCGTTGAGCATGAAGCCGTGCGGAAGCTATGTGAGCATCTGGGGGAGATTGGTTGTGAAGTTACCTGGCTCGAAGTCGACGAGCAAGGTTTGCTGGATCTTGACGATCTGCGAACAGCTCTGCGACGCGATACTGGCATCGTTTCGATCATGCTTGCGAATAATGAGACGGGTGTTCTGTTTCCGATTGAAGAAATCGGACGCATCGTGCGCGAGCATTCGGACGCCGTGTTCCACGTTGACGGTGTCCAGGCCGTCGGCAAGATTCCCATCAGACTTCGCCAATGGGAAGTCGATCTGTTTTCAATTTCAGGTCACAAGTTTTACGCGCCAAAAGGCATCGGCGCGCTTTACATTCGCGAAGGCTTGAAGCTGCCGCCGTTCGTCATTGGCGGTGGTCAGGAGCGTGGACGCCGCTCAGGCACTGAAGCTGTCCCGAATATTGTGGCTTTGGGACGTGCGAGTAAGCTGGCGCAGGATTTCATCGGCCACAATCAAATCAGAGCATTGAGAGACCGTTTGGAGAACACAATCCTCAAGACCATTTCGGGCACGATCGTAAACGGCCCAACCGAACCGCATAAAAGGTTACCCAACACGACCAATATTTCGTTCGACGGCGTTCTCGGCCCGGACGTCGTCGCAAGGCTGGACGCCGCCGGTATCTGTGTCTCGACCGGTTCGGCTTGTCATTCAGATTCTGTGGACGCCTCGCCGGTGCTGAACGCGATGAAGATTGCAAACACCCGCGCGCTCGGCTCAATTCGCTTTTCGCTGGGGCGTTACACTGCCGAGGGCAACATCGATCGGACCCTCGAACTCCTCCCCGAAATCATTGAAAACCTGGGGAATAAAACCCGATTCGGGCAGGCCGGTTAAGACCACCAAATTCGCTTCAAAAACCGGATAGATTTGGACGGAATTTCGCGGCAAAATGCGCGCGTGAAAACGAACTCCAGCGCGGAAATGAGCGTATAATTAGCTGACTGTTTTTCTCGTCAAAATCGTCACGAAAGACCAGGGGAACGACCATGAGCGCTGCCATCCAAACCACCAATCCTGACCTGCGAACCGAACTAATGAACTGGCGCATGCGTTTGGAAGCGACCGCCAGGACCGCGAATGGAGATTTTCAGTTGGCCGGACTGCTGCGCGAAGTTCAGTCAGCAATTGACAATCTGAACCGCGCTGAATCTTACGGCGTTTGCCAGGTCTGTCACGATTTGATCGGCCAGGCCGCGATGACTGCTGACCCATTGGCGCGATTCTGTCTGAGCTGTCTGACCCCGCATCAATTGGAAGAACTGGAGCGTGACCTGGATCGCGCGTGGCTGATTCAGGGCGAGTCACTGCCAAAGCAGAACCTGAAAGTCAATGGCTGGGAAGTCGCCCATTATTATCAACCAGCAGGGCTTGTAGGCGGTGACTACTGTGATTTGATCGTTACTGACGCGGGCGAGCTCTACTTCATGATCGGCGACGTGTCAGGCAAAGGGATCGCCGCGTCGTTTTTGATGAGCCGGCTGCACGCAATCTTTCGCAGCTTGATCAACACGGGTCTGTCGGTGACCGAGCTGGTTGAGCGCGCCAATGGAGTATTCGCCGACACAACTATGCGTCCTTACTATGCGACGCTAATTTGCGGCAAAGCATCTGCGAACGGCACGATCGAGATTTGCAATGCCGGCCACTGCGCACCGCTGCATCTTCACGACGGTATAGTTACGCCGATACCGGCGACCGGATTGCCGCTGGGCATGTTTTGCAACCAGACTTATTCCGCCACCACGATTGATGCTGTGAAGGGCGACCGGTTAGTGCTCTACACCGATGGGCTCTCTGAAACTCGAAATCAAGACGAGGAGGAGTACGGCAAAGACCGTTTGCAAATGGTGCTCAACGAGTTTCACCGACATCCGACTGACTCTCTCCTGACGCAGGTGGTTGATGATGCGCGGAAATTCGCGGCCGGGCTGCCCATCACAGACGATCTTACTTTGATGGCGATTGAATTGACCGGTCATTGAATGACAGTTTGCACGAAATGCTTTCCCTGCCCGCGTTCGTGCCGCGGATCACATTCAGCCATCCTTTTCCTGTGATAAGATGACCGACTTTCCCACCCGTCAGCGGAAGTGAGTTAGAATTAACTTCGGATGCTGGAAGATCAAAAAACAGAAGAACACGATCTGCGGAAGGGCGGGTCGCGTGACCGTCAACTTCCCAAGGCGCGCCACCAGCTAGTGCGCGTGCTGCAAACGTCCGACTATGTCGCGGTGTCTCCATTCACTCCCCTGTCTCAGGCGATAGAAGCCATGAAAAGCGACGAAGGCGGTTGCATAATCGTTTCCGACGATGGGCGCGTCGCCGGAATCTTTACTGAGCGCGACTTGCTAACGAAAGTCATCGGCCAACAAGTCGATTTGAATTCGCCTATTTCGCAGTGGATGAATCCTGCGGTTGAGACCCTTTCGCCGGACGCGACCGTCGGCGATGCGGTAAAGCTGATGAACGAAAAGGGCTTTCGGAACATCCCACTGGTCAAGAAAGGCGAGTTGATTGGATTGATTTCCGTGTTCGACATCATCACCTACCTGGCCGAGTGTTATCCGAAGGCGACCATGAATCTGCCACCGCTGCCGGCGCAGGTGATGGATACGGTCGAAGGAGGCTAGATGCATTGCCGATTTTTGATTGACGATTGCCGATTGAAAAACAAACCACAAATCGGCAATCGGTAATGGGCAATCGGCAATTGAATAATCTCAAAGGAATCATTGAACTAAACCATGAGCGCAGTCTTAGAACCACCAGTCGAAACCATCGACAAAAATCTGGAAGAACTCGACACCGTCACGATTCGCTTCGCCGGCGACTCGGGCGACGGCATGCAGTTGACGGGCACGCAGTTCACGAACACGTCGGCGATCATGGGCAACGACATCTCGACGCTGCCCGACTTTCCAGCCGAGATTCGCGCGCCCGCGGGCAGCTTGCCCGGCGTCAGCGGCTTTCAGCTGAATTTTTCCAATCACGACATTCGCACTCCGGGCGATCAACCGAACGTTCTGGTGGCGATGAATCCGGCGGCGCTGAAAGTAAATCTGCCGGACCTGGAAGAAGGCGGCACGATCATCGTCAACACTGACGAGTTCACGAAAGACAATCTCGAGCGGGCCGCGTATCACTCGAACCCGCTGGAAGATGGCGCGCTGACCGGTTATCGCGTGCATCAACTGCCCATCTCGACGCTAAATATGAACGCGTTGAAAGGCGCGGTCGAGCTTTCACGTAAAGAGATGGCTCGCTCCAAGAACTTCTTCGCGCTCGGCGTTTTGTACTGGCTTTACGATCGGCCGCTTGAGCCGACACTCGATTGGGTGCGCTCGAAATTCAGGAAGAATCCAGAGCTGGTCAAAGCAAACGAAGTGGCGCTGAAAACCGGCTACAACTTCGCCGAAACGACCGAGGTCTTCACCACTCACTATCGGGTTAAGAAGGCGGTCATCGCGCCGGGTCGTTACCGCAAGATTACGGGCAATGAAGCGACCGCCATCGGTTTTGTGGCCGCCGCCGAATTGGCGGGACGCCCGCTCTTCTACGGCTCGTATCCAATCACGCCGGCCTCGGATATTCTGCACGAGCTGGCCCGTCACAAGAATTTCGGCGTCAAGACATTTCAGGCTGAAGACGAAATCGCGGCCGTCTGCGCAGCGATCGGCGCCAGCTTCGCCGGTCACGTAGGACTGACGGGAACCTCCGGCCCCGGTGTCGCTCTGAAGCAGGAAGCGATCGGGTTGGCGGTGATGACTGAGTTGCCGCTGGTGATTGTCAATGTTCAGCGCGGTGGTCCCTCAACCGGCTTGCCAACAAAAACCGAGCAGGCCGATCTGTTCCAGGCCGTCTGGGGACGTAACGGCGAGTGTCCCGCGATCGTAATCGCCCCCGCGACTCCGGCTGATTGTTTCGACATGGCGATCGAATCGGTGCGGCTGGCTTTCAAATACATGGTGCCGGTTTTCTATCTCTCCGATGGGTATCTGGCGAATGGTGCTGAGCCCTGGTCCCTGCCCGCGATCGAAAAACTGCCGCGCATCGACGTCAAATTCACCACCGACCCGTCGAACTTCATGCCCTACGCGCGCGACGAAGCCACGCTCGCGCGGCCGTGGGCGCTGCCCGGAACGCCGGGTTTGGAGCATCGCATCGGCGGCATCGAGAAGCAGCACATCACCGGGAACGTCAACTACGATCCGGAGAATCACCACTTGATGGTGAAGCTGCGCCAGGAAAAAGTTGATCGTGCCGTCGCGGACATTCCCGCAATCGAAGTGTTCGGCGAGGAAACCGGGAAAGTTTTGGTGCTGGGCTGGGGATCGACCTACGGCTCGATCACTTCCGCCGTCGAGAAAATGCGCAATGAAGGAAAATCGGTCTCGAGCGCGCACCTGCGTCACTTGAATCCTTTTCCAAAGAACCTCGGCCAGGTCCTTTCCGGATTCGAAACGGTGATCATCCCCGAAATGAATCTCGGCCAGCTATGCACGATGATACGCGCACGCTACTTAATCGACGCGATTCCCTTCTCGAAGGTCAAAGGCCGGCCATTCCAGATCCGCGAGATTATCCGGAAGGTTGAGGAGTATTTGTAGGAGCAATCATGAGTACACAAGGTAACGGTGTAAACGGCAACGGACACGGCGTGAACGTCGATGCTTCAGTCTCGGCGGAAAGCGAAGGCGGCGCGGCGCTGTTTCAGATCGCGCCTCCACCGGGGCAGATGACGAAGAAAGACTTCGTCTCGAATCAGGAAGTGCGCTGGTGTCCCGGCTGTGGTGACTACGCCATCCTCAACAACGTGCAGAAAGTGATGCCTGAACTCGGTATTCCGCGCGAGAAGGTGGTTTTTGTTTCGGGCATCGGCTGTTCGTCGCGCTTTCCTTACTACATGAATACGTACGGATTTCACAGCATCCACGGACGCGCGCCCGCGATTGCCACCGGCATCAAAGCGGCGAATCCCGAACTGAGCGTGTGGGTGATAACCGGTGACGGCGACGCACTTTCGATTGGCGGCAATCATTTCATGCACGTGCTGCGGCGCAACCTGGACATCAATTACATTCTTTTCAACAACCGGATTTACGGCTTGACTAAGGGCCAATACAGTCCCACTTCCGTCTTTGGCCAGCGCACAAAATCGACACCGATGGGCGTAATTGATTATCCGGTGAATCCCCTGTCTCTGGCGATTGCGAGCGAGGCCACCTTCGTCGCGCGCTCGATCGATATCGACGTGAAGCACCTGGGCTCTGTTGTTGACGCTGCCGCAAAGCACAAAGGCGTTTCTTTCATCGAGGTCTATCAGAACTGCAACATCTTTAATGACGGCGCCTTCGATTACTTTGCCGAGCGCAGCGTGCGACAGGACAAGGTGCTCTATCTCGAACACGGCAAGCCTATGATCTTCGGCAAGGATCGCAATCAGGGTATTCGGATGAATGGCGCGCATCCCGAAGTAGTCACGATCGGCGTGAACGGAATCACCGAAGCCGACCTCCTGGTGCACGACATCAACCTTGACGATCCGTCCGTCGCTTTCATGCTCGCGCGTATGGAGCAGCCCGATTTTCCGCAGCCGGTGGGCATCTTCCGTGCGGTTACGCGACCCAGTTACGATCAGATGATGACCGAGCAAATCGATTCCGCAGTCGCGAAATCCGGCCCGGGCACTCTCGACAAACTGATCTATAGCGGCGACATGTGGACGGTGGAATAAGTTTCAAGTCCAAAGTTCCAGGTTTCAAGTTCTATTGTTGGAACTTGAAACCTGGAACTTGAAACCTGAGACCGTGAGGAGCGTAGCGACGAATGCTTTGTCCATCCTGCGGTTACGACAATATCGAAGGCGCTGATCGTTGCGAGGAGTGTGTGACGTCGCTGCGTCAGTTCGACGTGCCGCGGGCGGATCGCGCAGAAGGTCTGGCGCGCTCGGTGATGGAAGACGATCTCAACCAAATCGAACAGGAATTCGTCGGCGTAACCTCCGACACGCCGGCAGTCGAAGCAATCGACAAAATGAGAGCCGCGCACGTCGGCTGCGCGCTGGTGATTAATGATGGAAAACTGCTGGGAATCTTTACTGAGCGCGACGTCCTTAACAAATTAACCGGTAAGCAAGCACTTGCATCGACGACTCCTGTCAAAGAATTGATGAGCCCGGATCCCGAGACGCTTCGCGAGACGGACTCAGTCGCCACCGCGCTTAGCAAAATGTCGCTCGGCCGCTACCGTCATATTCCCGTGCGAAAGACCGACGGCACGTACGCCGTAACTTCTATCAAGCACGTCCTGAAGTACATCGCCAAAGAAGATTGGTAAGCTCCTCAAGCGTCCTGCGGCGTTCACTGCGCTCATCGGTTGCGCTATAATGCGCGCCGCCGAAAGCTAGGGATAATCAGGTCATCTCTCATGAAACTTTCAAAATTATCCAAATCAATTTTCGTTTTGCTCGTCTTGACTGTCGGTCTTTCCCCGCTCGCTGCGGCACAAGAAGCCAAAAAGCCCAAGACAAAGAAGCAACCGCCGACGGGCACCCCAATTTTGTGGCGCGATCCGGGAGACATCTCCGCGCGCGACATGCGCTGGGGGCCGGGCGCGGCCGACATTGCACCGGTGGCGCCATTCACCTTCGTCAAAGAAGACGCGACCGGCGCATCGCCGAAATTTAGCGTGAAAGATGCGCGCGGTGTGAATTGGAACGTGAAGTTCGGCGTCGAGGCACAGTCAGAGACCGTCGCGACGCGTCTGGTTTGGGCGATGGGCTACTTCGCGGAAGAGGCTTACTATTTGGAGCGCGCCGAGATAACAAACCTGCCGCGACTTACCCGGGGCGAGGAATTCGTCAACGGCTCAGTCGTCCGGGGCGCGCGCTTCGAGCCGCGGCGCAAGGGAGTAACCCGCGGCGCGATTTGGGACTGGCTGAAGAATCCATTCGTGGGAACGCGCGAGCTGGACGGGTTGAAGGTCTTGATGGTGCTGCTTGCGAATTACGACACGAGGCTGGAAAACAATCGCGTCCTTCACCAGAAGCATGCCGACACGGGTGAGATGGAAGCGCGTTACGTAGTCACCGACATCGGCGCAACGCTCGGCAAAGTCGGCGGCCTCGGCGGCAAGCGCATCAAGAATTCGCTGCCGGAATTTCAGGCGAGCAAGTTCATTGTCGGCGTGGATAAGGGCATCGTCGAATTCGACTACAGCACGACGCCAAAAGGCGCCGGTAAGTTTGCTTCCCTTTTCAAACCGAGCTACGGCAAGAGCCAGGCGAACAAAGAAAAGGCGATGCGCCACATTCCGGTTGAAAACGCGCGCTGGATTGGGCGGATGCTTGCGCGGCTTTCCGACGATCAAATTGATGACGCTTTTCGCGCTGCCGACTACGACGACGCCACGCGCAAAGGTTTCGTGAAAGCGCTGCGCGAGCGGATCGAGGCGTTGGCGGCTCTGTGATTTTGGAGTGCGGCGGCTTGACGCCGCTTTCCATTTGTTCTGTGACCTTCTGTGACTCTGTGATAAGAATATCAGGGCCTCAGAAAAAGCCATGATGAATAGAAAAGTCCTAAGACTCCGCTACGCGCTTCTCGCAATAGGCATCTTCGCGGTCGCGGTCGTTTGGAATGCTTCGACGGCCCGCATGTCGGAAGTCCCCGGCGTCTCGATCGCGAATTTCGCTAAAGTCGATGAGCACTACTATCGCGGTTCGCAACCGACTGCAGAACAGTTTGCGCAGTTGAAGCGATTGGGAATAAAGACCGTGATCGACCTGCGCGGGGATTACAAGAAAGCCGAAGAGAGTTGGGTGCGTGACCTGGGCATGAACTTTTTCCGGATTCCTCTGAAAACGCGCGTCGCGGCCACCGCAGAACAGACAAGCTACTTTCTGGACCTCGTTAACGACCCCACAAACTGGCCCGTGTATGTCCACTGCAAGGGCGGGCGTCACCGCACCGGCGCGATGACCGGCATTTATCGCATCACTCACGACGGTTGGACGGCCGACCAGGTGTGGGAAGAGATGAAGAAATACGATTTTGAGAGCGGCCTGTTCGGCGGCCCACCAGCCCAAAAGAAATTCGTTTTTTCTTTCTATCAGCGTCAGTACACGCCGTCGACGAACGCGCAAAAGTAATGGAGGCTTTCTTCGTATTGAGTTGAGCCCGCGTCAACAAGCGTCGCCGATGCCCTGGTAAACTTCCCGCCAACGCCCGCCAACTTTTTTGAAAATCACGTAAGCGTACGCGTCGAAGCCGCCCTGGATCGTAAACACTTCGCCAATGCCGTCGCCATCAACGTCGAGTTGATCGACGTAATCAATGCTTGAGAGAAATTGTTCCGGCGGCGGTCGATACGCCTGAAACTTCACGAAGTCGCCGCGCACAGCCGAGGCGTCGCCTTTCGCAATCAGGAACAAGTCGCGCTCGAACGTGATCGGGCCTTCGCTGCCACCGCTGGCGCGGCCGCGGGTAGTGAGCATGAAGCTGCCGACGAACTCAGGTTTGCTGTCGCCGTCGATGTCTGTTGCCGTCAGATTCGTGACTTTGATCGAGCGCAGCAGATTCGCCGGCGTGCGACGCTGCCGGTAAATCGTCCTGACCAGCTTCAATACTGCCGCCCGCTCTTCAGCACTGGGCGCGCGGCGAGACGGCGTGCGCTTGCCGATTGCCTCAGAGTTCGTCGCCAGCGCGCGCCGCTGGCCACCGAGCTGTGCCCAACCTTCCACGGTCACTTCAGAGTGAATGTTGTTGCAGCCTTCGCTCCATTTCTTAACCGTGACGGTTCCTGCGTCACCGCCGCCAAAGATCAGACGATACGTCTTGCCGGTCGCGAAGTATTTTTGCGCAAAGGCGGTCTCGTCTTGTTTGTTTTCTTCACGGTAGGGCGGTTTGAGTTGCCGGCCGCTGACCAGGACGACAGCGTCCATGTTTCCCTCTCCTGATTCGCCCGAGATGGCGAAAACAATCACGGGTTGTCGCGTCTGCGCCGTTACCGAACGCAAAGTTGGCGCGCCGGGGGCGAAACTCAACCACGCTAACAGCGTCGTGATCAAGCAGGATGTAGCCAGGCGTCTGAGATTTAGCAGTAATTGATCGGAAAGGTTCACGTTGATGGCCTCGGGCAAATAGTGTCGACGATCGCGAACATCATACCATTGCGATCGAAACCGTTCTGAATCGCTTAGTTTTCGTTTGGCAAGCACCGTCACGGTCACTATACTCGACGGGCAAGCCCCTAACGAGATTGTCTTCAGAAAAATCACAACCGCGCAAGCAAATGCTCAATGCGAGCAGGCTGCGCTTTGCAATCGTCGCGAGCCGCTGGAACGATGCGATCGTTTCGCGGCTAATCGATGGCGCGCAGAAGGCTTTGCAGCAAGCGTCCGCCGCTGATGATGCGGTCCAGTTGTTCCGTGTGCCGGGAGCGTTTGAGATTCCTTTGTGCGCACAAAAAGCGGGCGAGTCGAAAAGGTTCGACGCAGTAATCTGTCTGGGGGTCGTGATTCGTGGCGACACGCCGCACTTTGAATACATTGCCGCCTCAGCCGCGCGCGGCATCAGTGAGGCGAGCTTGCGCACCGGGGTGCCGTTGCTGTTTGGCGTGATCACGGCTGACAATGTCGAACAGGCGCAGAGCCGCTCGCGCGACGATGAGAACAACAAGGGTTACGAAGCAGCGATGGCGGCGGTCGAATTAGCGAATCTTTACCGGGACTCATTTGGGCCGGGTGAGTCTTGATTCTGTGAACTTGGTACTTGGTACTTTGTACTTTGATGTGATTTTCAAAGTCCAAAGCTCAAAGTACAAAGTTCGTTTTTCGAGAGTTTATGGGTTCAAGACGTAGGGCGCGTGAGAGCGCCTTGCAAATGCTCTTTGCGGCTGATGTAGCGGCGACGCGTCCGGATGAACTGGCGCGCACCTTCTGGTCTGAACTGTCTGACGACGAGATGGACGAGCAGGCCCGCGAGTTCGCCACGGCGTTGGCGGTGGGGACGCTCGCGCACGTTGACGAAGTGGACGACCGCATCCGTTCGCGCGCTGAGCATTGGCGCATCGACCGCATGGCCACCGTCGATCGGAACGTCCTCAGGCTCGCCGTTTACGAGTTTCTTTACGAACCCACCCCGCGCACCGTCACGATAAATGAAGCGCTCGAAGTTGCGCGCCGCTTCTCGACATTCGAAGCGACCCAATTCATCAACGGCATCCTCGACGCCATCAAGCGTGATTTGGATCAGGAGCGACCGGAGAGTCAGAGTGGTACTCCCACCGAAGCGGAAGCCTAAACGCTCCGCGATCCCAACGATGGCTCATTTCATTAACACCTCGCTTTAGCGAGGAGACTATCGCATCCCCGACCAGGAGCCGTTTTAACGGCTCCTCAGAAGGAAACCGTTGAAACGGTTGCCTGCCCGGTCCTTGCTTGCGCGACCACCTCGCTGGAGCGAGGTGTTAATAAGAGACTGACCTGCTTGCACTCCTCTCCACAAAATTCCTAATCCCAGCCGCACCTTTTGAGCTAAACTGCGCCTCGATGGATTCGACCAGGAATCAGTTCATTGCGGATGCAAAAGACATCGTCGATCGGCTGTATGCCGATCTGCAACAACTCCGCTCGTTGCGCGCGCAGGGACGTCACCGGCGCGAACTTGCGTCGCGCATCTTTCGTCATGTGCACACTTTGAAAGGCTCGGCCGGATCTGTCGGATTGAAATACGTCAGTCAGCTTGCCCACGAATTTGAAAGCGTGCTTGACGCGGTTCGTTTGGGACGGATAACGATCGATGACGCTGTGCTCAACTTGTTCGAAGACACGGCCGATGCCATCGCCGAATCCATCGCCAACTCAGGGCGCGGCCACGAATCGGCTTCACAAGCGCTGATCGGCCGCATGCATGCCGTCTCCGCAGCTGCATCTCAGCAAGGCACGATTGCCGGAAGTCTTCGTTCAGCTCTACCGGAAGACGTTTCGCGCTCTTTAAGCGAATATGACTTGCAGCATACGCGCGAAGCAGTCCGCGAAGGAGCGAAGCTGTTCATCGTCGACGCGGGTTTCCCAATTGAATCGTTCGACACGCAGTTTCGCGAACTGACGAAGCTGCTCGGAAAGACCGGTGAAGTCATTTCAACTATTCCCGGGACAGCTTCTACGACTGAAGAGATCAATTTTCGTCTGCTGTATGCGGCCGAGCTAATCTCAGACCACACTCGATCGCGCGCGACTGAACTCGGAACTTTCGAATTCAAAGAGATTCCCATTGCCTCGCCCGGCGCCGTCGCCAACGGTGTGTCCGCAGCCAACCTACTGCCCGCGCCGGCGGTCCCAAGCGCGACTTCTGTCCGTGTCGGGCTCAACCAACTCGATGAACTGACGTCGGCGGTAACCGACCTTTTGCGCGATACGACGAACGCGCTCTCTGCCTTGCAGAACACGGCCGCAGCTGGCGGGACCAGTTCAGCCGCGTCTGATTTGCGCAGCAGATTCGTGCACCTGGAAGAGCGTCTGATCAAGTTACGTCTCGTGCCTTTGTCTGACTTGCTGAATGGCGTTGCGGCCCGCGCCGGACGCGTGGCGGCGCGACAGCTGGGCCGGGACATCGAGTTCGAAATCATCGGCGGCAATGTCGGCATCGACAAGTCGCTGGCGGATCTGGTGGCGGAACCGCTCATGCATCTGGTGCGCAACGCCGTCAGTCATGGAATCGAGCTCCCCGAGGAACGACGCGCGGCCGGCAAGTCGCCGAACGGATCGGTCAAGCTTCAAGGCTTCAGCGAAGGCAGCCGGATCTACATCGTCGTCAGTGACGATGGTCGCGGCATCGATTTTGCGCAAGTGGCTGAAGCGGCAACGCGACAAGGCATTGTCAGCCGGCCTGAAGATCTCACCAGGGACCAGGCGCTGCGCCTAATATTCCGTCCCGGGTTTTCAACTTCACCAGATACTTCGGATCTCTCTGGCCGCGGTGTCGGATTGGAGATCGTCGATCGCGCGATGACGCAAGCGGGAGGCGAAGTGAGACTGACATCCGAACCAGGCAACGGTGCTACGTTCGCGATGATGATTCCAGCAACGCTCACGCTGGTGCCATGCGTGGTCGTCCACGGAGGCAAACAGTTCTACTGTTTCGATTCTAGTATCGTTGCCGATCGAGTCAGTTTGTCCGAGGGTCAGATTTCCCCCGATGCGCAGCACGTCGATTGGCAAGGGGAAAATTTGCCCTTGTTACGACTGAGCAGTTTGTTGGCGGGTGCAAATGGCGCGACTCTGAACAGTCCGCGCGCGCTGCTCGTGTGCCAGCCGAGCGAGCATCGGCAAGCGCTTGGGGTACGTCCGAATCACGTAGCCATCGCGGTGGACGTAATCGCGGGGCAACAGGAGACACTGGTGCGAAGCCTGGGGCCGTATTCAAGTCTGTGGCACGGCATCTCTGGTGCGGCTGAAATGCTGGACGGCAGCGTCGCGCTCATGATCGATTTGGCGCGACTGATCGAAGCGAATGAAGGTTAATTAATAAGGCGGTCATGAGAATGATGATCGCGAGCATCTTTCGCGATGTGCTGCGCCGCGGAGCGGCGGCAGATGGTAGCCAGGGGCAAGACCGGGGTCCCCGGCGCGGCATCCGCGCTGGGGTGGAAGCGCGAAGCGCCCCGCCCCTGGATGGTACGCGGGTAATAGTCAGGCGCCCTGAAGGGGCGCGAAGAATCCGCTCGCGGTCCTGTTTTCTGCGCACCCCTTCAGGGTGCGATTCTTCATGGCCATCGTTAACCAGAGGTGGCGCGCTTCCGCGCTTACCCCTGGCTACCCTCTTCCACGCCTTCGGCGTGGTCTTGTTCTGTGCGCTTGCACTTCTCGCGGCCGCGGATTCCGTTAGGGCGCAACGGCAACCGTATCCGAAAGAAATTCGCGGCTACAAAGTCGAACGTGCCGCGGTTGAGCTGAAATCGACTGAAAAGAAGAAGCCATCGAAATCCGGCAACTCGTCAGCCGGCGGCCAGGACATTGCCTCGAGTACGCGCGACAATTCGTCTGCAAACCAAACGAGCACCGCCTCCTCAAATGCGGGATCCGATGTCGATCAGTTGATCACATTCGGCTCGCCCTCTATCGCGCGGGTTACGCCCCTCGGAATCACTTTCGACGTGCCGGTCGTGGTCGCTCCAATCAAGCAAAGCGGTAAAGTCGACTTCCTCCTTTTCGAAGACATGATGGTCAACGAGCACTCAGTCGAGATCGACGAATACCATCGCGCTTTCGATCTGCCGACAAAGAAATCACTGACGCTGCGCGAGCCGCTGCGATTCTTCATCTACACACCTGTCGCCGCGCTGGCCGCCTTGGGTGAGTGGAGCAACTCAAGAGAGACGTGGCCGGTGACGGGACGCGTTTATGTCTGCGGGAAATATAAGAAGTTTCTATTCAGTTTCAAACGGTGCGTGCCGGTTGAACTGCATTTGAGCATCCGCAATCCACTGAAGTCGTTCTGAGACCGAATTAGTTTTTGGAATCACAGTCTGGCCGAAGGTATGATTGGATCGTTCCGTCACAAAGGACTTAAGCAGTTTTTTGAGACCGGAAGCAAGCGAGGCATTCCGCCGGACTTAGCAGGGACAGAAGGGCCGTGTTTCTATTGCCAGTGGCCGATTCATCCATTCGAAATGAGACGACTTATTGGGAGTGCGCATGGAACCACAGCGTTCGAATTGCTTCCCCTAAGAAAGCTCCTAAAAGAATTGGCCGCGCGGGTGACTTCGGCTCATAAGTAATTTCACGTCTCGCTTCCTACGCCCAATCAACTTTCGGATGCATCGTGTGCCACGACGTAGCTTTCTCAAACGCGAGCGCAACGCGCAGCGGTGACGCTTCGTCGTACAAACCGCCGGTAAACATGATTGCTTGGGGCAGGTGTTGCGCCGGTGCGTTCTGTGTCGCCGGAAAATCGAGAAAGCCGCACGGCAGGCAAACCGCCGGATGACCGGTCAGGTTCGTGATCAGGAGACTCGCGCTGCCCGGCGCGGGCGAAACAAAGACGTCCCAGTCCCGCATCAGCTTATCCATCTCGCGCATCAGCAAGACCCGGGCCCGTTGTGCCCGCAGGTATTCGACGGCCGGAACAAACCGATTAGTGCGGAACGTGTTTGGCCAGTCGCTGTTGTCCTGTCCTGAGAGTTGGTTCACGCGGCCATCGCGCGTGATGTCGTCGAACGCAGTCGCGGCTTCAGCCGTGAGAATGTAACGAAGGTTAGCCGTGGGAAACTTCGGCAGCTCAATCGGCGTCATCTTCACGCCTGCTTTTGCGAGCGCGTCGAGCGCTTCTTGGTACATCGCATTTCGCTTGGCGGCGATTTGCTTCTGCTGTTCGCTCGCATTCGCCGACGGCGTAGTCTCGAATTCCGCTTTCAGATAGCCAACGCGCAGACTGCTCAAGGGCACGTCCGCATTCCAGTTGAACGGCGCATCGCCCACCGTCATATCCTGACCATCCGGACCGTAGATCGCATCCAGCGCCGCCGCACAATCTTCGACGCCGCGACACATCGGACCAACCTTGTCCATCGTCCAGCTTAAGCCCATCGCGCCATAACGGCTGACGCGCCCGTAGGTCGGCCGCAAACCAACGACGCCGTTTCGCGACGACGGCGAAATGATCGAGCCAAGCGTTTCGGTTCCAATCGAAAAGCCTACCAGGCCCGCGGCAGTCGCCGCGCCCGGCCCGGCGGAAGAGCCGCTCGCGCCCTGCCGATCTTCGTCGGGCGCCCAGGGATTACGCGTCACGCCTCCGAACCATTTGGGCCCCTGCGCCAGCGCGCCCATGGAAAGCTTCGCAACCAATACGGCGCCCGCTTCACGCAAACGCTCGATCACCGTCGCGTCGTAATCGATCATCTGATCGCGATAAGGCTCAGCGCCCCACGTCGTCCTGATGCCCTTCGTCGCGAACAAATCTTTCGCGCCCCACGGAATCCCATGCAGCGGCCCGCGGTATTTACCACGCTTGAGATCGCTATCCGCAGCCAGCGCCTGCTTCATCGCCAGCTCTTCAGTAAGCGTCACCACACACAGAAGCTTCGGCCCGTACTTCTTCAAACGCGACAGGTACATTCGGGTCAGCTCGACTGAAGAAACTTTTTTCGTGCGGATCAACTCCGCGAGCTGCGGCACCGTCGCAAAAGCGAGATCTTCAACCGACTTGAATGGCGCTGGTTCATTTCGGCCAAACCGGAACTTTGTCTTGACGCGCGCACGCTTCACCTGGAACCCCGGCAACTGGGGATGAAACACGATCGCCGGCTCGGTATCGAGCGGCACATCAATCTTGCGCACGGCGTCGTATCGGTCGAGGTTCGTATTGACGCCGGACAGCGCCATCTCACGATGCTTATCCGACAGGTCAATGCCGATTACTTTCTCGGCGTGCTCAAGATCATTTTTCTTGATCCGTCCGGGTGTCGGGGATGGCGTCGGGGATGGATTAGGTGATGGTGAAGGCGTTCCGGAAGCTGTCTGCGCGAACGCACTAAGAGGCGCTTGCGAAGCGGCGATCACTGCCGCGCCGGCGGCCGGAAGAACTTTCACAAAGGTGCGACGGTCGATCGATTTGCGGCTTTGTTTCTTCATGGGTTCGGAGCGCCGACATCTTTGTCGGCGGTTCGCGGGCATTCTGCCCGCAGGCAATCTCGAATGGCCGCATACAATATCACAAGTGTCAGGAGGCGCGGTTACAGAACCGCGAGCGGTAGCGAGCGGGATAAAGGGGTACGTTGGAAGCTATCTTTAACCGGCTCACTACCGTCCGCCGTTCCGTAACGCGGATGCAAACCAAAACGGAAGGTGCTAACCTAACAACTCAAACAAACCTTCATTTTTAGAGCGCGGCGCGAAAGCCGCCAACGGTGAATTTCTTGGCTCAGGAACAAACGAAAATCGAACTGTCTGAAATCATCGCCGAAAATTTCGGCGCGAACGCGACCTATGTTGAGTCGCTTTTGGCACGCTTTCGCAGCGACCCTTCGCTCGTCGATGAGTCATGGCGCGCGTACTTTGAAGAACTGCTCGGAAATGGCCAACCGGCCGCATCCGCCGCCCAGGCCCCAGCAAAGACGGTTGAAACCAAGCCAGGCGGCGACGGCAACACAGCCGCCGCGGCGCCGGCAAAGAAGCCCAAGCCCGCCGCGAGCGCGCCAGAACCTGGAAGAGAAATTATTCCGATTCGCGGCGCCGCCCTCAAGATCGTCGAGAACATGGAGGCGAGCCTCGCCGTCCCCACGGCGACTTCGCAGCGACGCATCCCCGTCAAGCTGCTCGAAGAAAATCGGGTCATTATTAACCGTCATCTGCAGGACAACGATCGCGGCAAGGCCTCATTCACGCACTTGATCGCGTTTGCTCTGCTGCGCGCGCTCGACCAGTTTCCGCAGTTAAATGACGGCTTCGAAGAAATTGATCGCCAGCCTGCCCGCGTAAAGCGCGAATCGGTAAATCTCGGCATTGCCATCGACCTGGAAAAGAAGGACGGCACGCGCTCGCTCCTCGTGCCAAACATTAAGAACACGAACCGAATGCGCTTCCCGGAGTTTCTGGCTGCTTACGATGATGTCGTAAAACGCGCGCGCGAAGGCAAGCTGCAAATCGCGGACTTTCGGGGCACGACAATCTCTTTGACGAATCCGGGGACGATTGGAACCGTGGCTTCAACCCCGCGGTTGATGGTGGGTCAGTCCCTGATCATCGCCACGGGTGCGATTGAATATCCGGCAGAGTATCAATCGATCGCGCCGGTGATTCTGCCCCAACTTGGCATAAGCAAAGCCATCACTATCAGCAGCACATATGATCACCGCATCGTTCAGGGCGCTGAGTCAGGCGCTTTTCTCGCGCGCGTGCACGAATTGCTAATCGGCAAGCACAGCTTCTACGAACAGATTTTCCGTGATCTGGGGATCGCGCATGCGCCGCTGCGGTGGAATGTAGATCAAAATCCGCTGTTCGCCGGCGCGGACCAGATACACGAACACGCCTTGCGGCAGGCGCGCGTGATGGAGCTAATCAATGCCTACCGCGTGCGCGGACACCTCGTCGCCGACATCGATCCGCTGCACGCGCTGCCGCTGCTCTATCATCCGGAACTCGACATCGAAACGTACGGCCTGACGATCTGGGATCTCGATCGCATCTTCATCACCGGCGGTCTCGGCGGCACGGAAACGGCCACGCTGCGCGAAATTCTGGACATTCTTCAGCTCGCGTACTGCGGCAAAGTCGGCACCGAATACCGGCACCTCCAGAGCAAAGAAGAAAAGCTTTGGCTGCGCGAGCAGATTCGCCGCGAATTCGTTCATCCGGATCCGATCAACGCGGAAGTCAAAAAGCGGATTTTGTGGAAGCTAATCTCTGCCGAACAGTTCGAACGATTTCTCAACACCAAGTTTCTCGGACAAAAGCGTTTTTCGATCGAAGGCTGCGAGACGATTATCCCTCTGCTCGATCAACTGATCGAAGGCGCTGGCGAGCAGGGCATCGAGCAAATCACGATGGGCATGGCGCATCGCGGGCGCCTGAACGTGCTCGCGAATGTCATCGGTCACTTTTGCGAACGCATCTTCACTTCGTTTGAAGGCTCGGTTCATCCGGCGTTTCCTGCCGACGAAGGTGACGTGAAGTATCACCAGGGAGCGGAAGGTGAACGTGAGACGGCGAGCGGAAAGACGGTCCATCTGCGGCTGTCGCCCAATCCAAGCCACCTTGAAGCCGTCGATCCCGTCGTCGAGGGGATGACGCGTGCGGTGCAGGACGCGATGGCCGACGGCGAAGTGACGAATGACGAAGCGCGGAGCCGCGCGCTGCCGATTCTGCTGCACGGCGACGCGGCGTTTGCCGGACAAGGCATCGTGATGGAGACGCTTCAACTCGCCCAGCTTCGCGGTTATCGCACTGGCGGCACGATTCACATCATCATCAACAATCAGATCGGCTTCACCACTTCACCCGAGGCCGGTCGCTCCTCGATCTATTCAACCGACGTCGCGCGCATGACGCAGTCGCCCATCTTTCACATCAACGGCGACGATCCGGAAGCGGCTTATCGCACGATGCGCATGGCCCTCGATTACCGGCAGCAGTTTCATAAGGATGTCGTGCTGGATGTCGTTGGCTTCCGTCGCCTTGGTCATAACGAGGCGGACGAACCCAGCTACACACAACCGCTGATGTATCAGCGGGTCAAGGAACATCCGGGGGTGCGCACGATCTACGCCAAGCGGCTGATAAAAGAAGGCGTCATTGATGAAGCCGGCGTGAACCAGATGCTTGAAGAGCGAATTCATCGCTATGAGGACGCCTTAGCGCGCGCTAAGAAAGTCGCGGCGGAAAATAAGGATGTGATCGCGGCGGAACCGGAGGTTGTGGAGATTGACGGCTCACAGGTAGTTGAAACACTGGTCAGTGACGACGTCGTCAAGCGAATCTCGCAACAAATTTCCGTGGTTCCTGAAGGGTTCCACTTGAATCCGAAAATGGTGAGCCAGCTGGCCCGCCGCGCAAAAATGGGAGATGGTCAAGTGCCAATCGATTGGGCGTTCGCCGAAGCCCTTGCGTTCGGATCGCTCGCGTTGGAAGGCACGCGCGTGCGTTTGAGCGGTCAGGATTCCGGACGCGGCACATTCAGTCAACGGCACGCCGTGCTCTACGATACGCAGTCCGGCAAAGCCTGGACGCCGCTTTCGGAAGTGCGATCCGAAACTAATCCGCAGGGAAAGTTCGAAGTGTTCGACAGTTCTCTTTCGGAAACGGGCGTACTCGGATTTGAATATGGCTACTCAGTAATTGCCGCTGATGCGCTCGTTATGTGGGAAGCTCAGTTCGGCGATTTCAATAACGTCGCCCAATCAATCATCGACCAGTACGTCGCGGCCAGCGAAGACAAATGGCGCCAGACTTCGCGTCTGACACTGCTCTTGCCGCACGGATACGAAGGTCAGGGCCCGGAGCACTCCAGCGCGCGCCTCGAGCGTTTCCTGCAACTCTGTGCCGCAAATAACTTGTGCGTCAGTTATCCCTCCACGCCCGCGCAGTATTTTCATTTGCTGCGAAGACAGGTGCGGCCTGGCTTTGAGCGCCCGCTGATCGTGATGACGCCGAAGAGTTTGCTCCGGCTTCCCGCCGCCGGTTCTTCGCTCGAGCAATTGACGAGCGGCGGATTCCAGCCCGTTTTAGATGCGGAAATCAACGATCCAAACAGCGTCGAGCGAATCGTGCTGTGCAGTGGCAAAGTTTTTTATGATCTGACGGACGCGCGGAAGAAGGCGGCGGGCAAGGGCGCGAGCGATAGCCAACGGGGCAGTAGCCCGACCGTCAGGGAGGGCGTGTCAGAACCTGGAGCTAGAGCGACGGGATCAGAGCACAACGTCGCTGATCGCGTCGCCGTCATCCGGGTCGAACAGCTCTACCCTTTTCCGCGCACCGCGATTAAAGAGACTCTCGCGAAGTATCCAAACGCGAACGACCTGGTTTGGTGTCAGGAAGAACCCAGGAACATGGGTGGTTGGACATTCATGGAAGGAAAGTTCGAGGATCTGATACCGCGTGGCGATCAACTGCGCTACATCGGCCGGACTGAATCAGCCAGTCCGGCGACCGGGAACTATTCGGTGCACGTGAAAGAGCAGGAGAAGCTTGTGCGAGAAGCTCTAACGATTGATTAGGCTACTTCGTTTCCACCGGATATCCGGCGTTCCTCCACGCATCCAATCCGCCGGTCAAAGCCGCCGCGTTGTGAAATCCCCTCGCATTGAGTGTGAGCACCGCACCGGCGCTCGTTTGTTCGGCCGGTCAAGTACAGTAGGTGACAATCATCTTGCTCTTTGGCAACTCATCCGCTCGCGAGGCGAATTCGCCCGTTGGGATCAGGATGGCGCCCCTGATGTGACCTTGCTTGAAGGATGGCTCGTTGCGCGTATCGACGATCAGCACCTCGTCCTTCTGCCAAAGCTTGTGCAGCTCTTCGGCAGTGATGCGGCGCGCACTGTCCAAAGAATTGGGCTGTTGAGCCGCCTGGGGAGTCCCGGTTTTTTGTGCGGTGTTTCCAGACCCGCGGTTCCCTTCCTGTGAGTTGCACGCGACGAGCACCGCCAGCATACCAATCGCCATCATCAACATAAAAGTACGCATCAACATGATCTCCGAGTGATTTTGAAGTGGGAATAATCTACAACGTCCGCGGCGGGAAACAAAGCGGAGCGTTAGAGTATCACTCTCCGATCCCCTTCTCTGCGCGTCACCCGCTCGCGATCGAAGTATTCGAGCAGTGGAATCGCGTACTTCCGCGAAATACTTGCCAGTTCCTTGAAGGTGGGGACGTCGATAGACTTCTGTTTCGCAGCGTGCGCCCGCAACTTTGCTTTCAATCTCTCGAGCGCGTCTCGATGAAAGAACATCTCGCCGTCAACACGCACGAGGCTGCCTGTGTCAATCAACACCTGAAGGACTTTGCGCCCGTGTTGCTGCGCGGAGGCGTTGATGCCGGCACGCGTAAATGCTTCAGTCATGCTCGGCGCCGCCAAAGCGGCTTCGCGATAAATTGTCTCGAGGCGATCGCGCAATGCTGCGTCCGCTCCTGAAACAGCGCGCGTATGTTCCGGCTTGCGCACCACGTCCTTCTCCACAACGACCGCTCCGGCTTGCTCGACTTCGGCCAATACGGCACGAAACAACTCCGGAGAGACGTGCGCAAAATGACGCCCGCGCAGGACTTCAAGCGCGAGGCCCCGCGACAAAGGTTCAGCGTGATGATGCGCCGCGACGTCTTTGACCACGGTTCGCTTAAATTGTTCGAGCACGCCTGGGCTCAGCAACTGCCCGCCGATTTCTGCAACTGAACCGGCGCCGCGCGCAGCGTCAATCGCATTCTGAACGACCTCATCTCTCCACGCGGTTCGCGTCACGAGATCGCCTCGGCTCAAACCACGCTCCTCTGCGTTTCCAACAAACGCCGCCAGCTTCTGTTCCGACGTCCCGTCGACCAGGTGCGTCAGCCGTTCGCGCACGGTGGTAAGCTCGCGCGCGCGATGCCGGGTGGCGAAGGCATCCAGAATCATGCCACCGCCGATGGTTCTTTGCGGTGAATACGACCGGATGACGAACCGGTCGCCGAGCACGCCGACAACCGGCGCTTCGAAACGCAGTTGCGCGAACCCCTTATCGCCGGGCTTGACGTCACCAGTCGATTTAAGCACCCGCACGCGCGCCAGAATCTCTGCGGCGCCGAGGTGAACGCGCACGCGCTGACGCGACCGCAGAGCGCGCGGGGCATCTCTGAGCATCTGCACGTGTACATCAGCGATTTGCGTCGAGTGGAGCCGGTTAACCGGCGCGAGCACCATGCCGCGCTCTAACTCGGAGGTTTCCACGCCGCCGAGATTCACCGCGGTCCGCTGACCCGCATCAGCTCGTTTCACCTTCGTGCCGTGCACCTGCAATCCGCGCACGCGCACGCGCCTGGCCTGGGGCAGAAGCTCCATTTCGCTGCCCTCGGCAATCTCGCCTGAAATCAAGGTGCCCGTGACTACCGCGCCGAATCCGCTCATCGTAAACGCACGATCGATTGGCAACCGCGTAATTAGATTGTCCGAGCGCGTTGGGACCCGCCCGGCCACTTCACGCAAAGTACTCTTCAACTCGGCCAGACCTTCGCCGGTGCGCGAACTAACGGCAACAATCGGTGCGCCCTCAAGAAATGATCCGGCAACCATTTCTCGGACTTCTTCTTGCACCAGCCCCAGCATTTCTTCATCGACGAGATCTTTTTTGGTGAGCACGATGAGGCCACTTCGCACATCGAGCAGCCGGCAGATTTCAAAGTGCTCGCGCGTCTGCGGCATCACGCTTTCGTCGGCCGCAATCACCAGCGCGACCACGTCAATGCCGTGCGCGCCGGCCAACATGTTCTTGACGAAGCGTTCGTGGCCCGGCACATCGACGAACCCAACGCGCACATCGCCCAGATCGAGATCGGCGAATCCGATGTCGATCGTTATGCCGCGCTGTTTTTCTTCCGGCAGGCGGTCCGCGTCGACGCCCGTCAGCGCGCGCACCAGCGCAGTCTTGCCGTGATCGATGTGACCTGCCGTGCCGACGATGATTGATTTCATAAGTCTTGACCGTACCGCGATATTAACTTGTTTTTTGCTTTCGAATGAATATACTGCGCGCCAAAACTCACAAGAGCCTGCTCCTGGCTGGAGGGGGGCAAGTTGAGATTCTAAGGACGGGGTCCGTTTAGAAAAAAGGAATCTATCGATGGAAAGAAAGCTGCGAATTGCTCAGTACGGTTGCGGAAAGATGTCCGCTTACACCATGCGCTATGCCATGGAGAAGGGTGCGGAAATAGTCTGCGCCTTTGGTAGGAGTCCTCAAGCTATCGGCAGGGATATTGGCGAGATTGCCGGAGTAGGAACGACGGGCGTTCGGGTCCAGGATTCAAGAGACGCAGTTGCCATTCTAAAAGAGAAGAAGCCAGACGCCTGTATCATTACCACCGCGAGTCTGATGCGGGATCTTAAGGGCCCTTTCATGGATTGTGCCGAGAGTGGCGTGAACGCCATCACGATCGGTGAGGAAGCCTTCTATCCCTGGAACTCATCGTACAAGACGACCCAACTGCTGGACGAGTTGGCCAGGAAGAACGGCTGTACCCTCGCTGGCTCAGGATACCAGGATGTGTTCTGGGGAAATCTGGTCACCACGCTGGCGGGCGCCACTCACACCATCAAAAGGATCAGCGGCAAATCGAGCTACAACGTTGAGGATTACGGTATTGTATTGGCGAAAGCCCATGGAGCAGGCTTGTCCCTTGCGGACTTCGAAACTGAGATCACAGTCGCCGACAAGATTTCCGTCGCGGAACGAAACCTACTGATCGAGCAGGAAAATTTCCTGCCTTCCTACATGTGGAACGCGAATGGCTGGCTCTGTGCCCAACTGGGGCTCAAGGTCAAGGAACAGACGCAGAAGTGCGTTCCGCAGACGCACCACGAGGAGCTTCGGTCTGAAACCCTCCAGATGACCATCCCCGCTGGACAGGCGACAGGAATGTCCGCAGTGGTCACCACCCTCACCGAGGAAGGGGTTGTCATTGAAGCCGAGTGCATCGGCAAAGTATACGCCGCGGGTGAGTATGATCAGAATGTCTGGACGATTCAGGGAGAGCCCAACACCGAAGTCATCATCAACCGCCCAGCCACCGTCGAGTTGACTTGCGCGACCATCGTCAACCGCATCCCCGATTTGATCGCTGCCGCACCCGGTTTTACCACCACCGAAAAAATGCCGACCAATGCCTTTCGCGCAAAAGATCTGGGTTTCTACGTGAAGTAATGGGAAAAACTTCAAAGATGGCGGGCGCCGTATTCGTCGCCCTGCTGCGCGGCGTAAACGTCGGCGGCAACAACATCATCAGCATGAAGTCGCTCAAGACAAGCTTCGAGCATCTGGGTTTCCGCGATGTCAGCACGTACATCAATAGCGGCAACATCCTGTTCAAGGCAACGGAACGCGACGCGCGCAATCTCGAAACAAAAATCGAGACGATGTTGTCGAAGGAATACAAGCTTGGCTGCAAAGTAGTCGTGCGAACCTTCCCCGAAATGGCAAGTCTGATCGCGAATTTGCCGAAGGGCTGGGATGACGACAAGGAGTGGAAGTACAACGTAATATTTCTCAGGCACTCGATTGATTCCGAGAAAGTGCTTGAGCGTCTCGGACCTAAATCTGAAATTGAAAAAGTAGTTTATTATCCCGGCACGTTGTTATGGTCGGCGCGGATAAGTGATTTGAGCCGGACAACGATGCAAAAGCTTTCGAGCCAGAAACTTTTTCAGGACATGACCGTGCGAAATACGAATACGACGCGTAAACTCTACGAACTCATGAACAAAATGATGGAGGATTAACCGAGTTGAGGCAATTTCTTATCGCACTCTTACTGCTAACTGCATTCGTTTCGCCCGCACTGACGCAAAAAACCGATCCGGCCAAATCCCTTCCCGAACCCAGGGACGCTGGCGTACGCGAGCGCGAACGACGTGCTTTGACCGAGTTCTATGAAGCGCTCGGCGGACCTGACTGGATTGAACGTAACTTCTGGGGGAGCGACCGACCTGTCGGCGAGTGGCACGGCGTAACGACTGATGCCGAAGGTTATGTCACGGTGCTGACGATCTACGACAACAACCTGATTGGCCCGATGTCGGCAGCCATCTGCCGTCTGGAAAGACTGCACACGCTGCATCTTTCGTTCAACAAGATCTCGGGTGCAATGCCGGACAAGCTCGGTGACTGCCGCGCGCTCAAAAACCTGTGGGTAAAAGGAAACAAAATCACCGGACGGCTGCCGGCGGGCGTCGCTGTGCTGCCTGAGCTTGAGTACCTCGATCTACACGCCAATGAGATGTCAGGTCCCCTGCCAACCGTCTGGAACACTCCCAAGCTCAAGATTGTTCGCGCCGAGGACAACCGCATTTCAGGTGAGTTGCCCGGGCAGTTGCTTCGCCAACCGCTGCTTGAAGAATTCTTCATTCACAACAACGAACTTGCTGGATCGATTCCGTCTTCGCTGAATCCAAATCTGCGCGCCGTGCTGCTCGCCAACAACAAACTGACCGGCACGATTCCGGCAGAGTTTGGAAAGTTGAAAAAGCTCACCGACCTGCGCCTTAATCGAAACCAACTTTCGGGATCGATTCCCGATTTCTCGGGAGCTACGGCGCTGCAGGTTCTGCGGCTTGATTACAACCGCCTGGTTGGACCAATTCCGGACGGGCTGGCAAAGCGCTTGATGGTCTTCGATGCTTCGCACAACCCGGGATTGGCACCGGTGAGATAGAACGCACTCAGGCAAAGATCTCTAGCAACCTCGATTGCTTCTCTAAAGGGGTATAACTCCCCCTGCCTGCGTGAATCAAAGCCTCGTCAGTGGGAGATTCGGTGATAGAATCCGCGGCGCTCTATCTACAAAAACTCGACCCGTCTCTATGAAGGAGATTCAAAAATGAAAATCAAACGAATACTTATCGGATCGCTGATCTGCTTGCTGCTGCTGGCGGGCATTTCTATTTACGCCCAGGTGAGCCGCCCTTACCGCAATGGCTCGGTCTGGACGCTGGCGTTCATCCGCATGAAGCCCGGCATGGAAAGCTCGTACCTGGACTACATCGCCACTGACTGGAAGAAGAATCAGGAGGAGAGTAAAAAAGCCGGCCTGATACTTTCGTACAAAGTGATGACTACCGAATCGCACAACGCGGGGGACTTCAACATTATCCTGATGACGGAGTACAAGGATTTGGCCACGATGGAAGCCAACGAGGCTAAAGCAGACGCTTTGGCCCAACGCGTGGTTGGCAACGATGAAAAGCAACGGCAGGGCTATCGCGAGCGACTGGAGATTCGCGAGGTATTGGCCGACCGGCTGGCCAGAGAAATCGTTCTCGAACCGAGGCGATAACTGTTCATCACTTTGGGCGCGTGGTGTGCTTTTAGACATTGCCGCGCCTGAAGAATTCAAAGCCACCCGTCGCCGGCAAGGCCTGATGCTTGCCGGCATTTTTTAACTGCACCGGCTGTGGACAGTACGCAGCTCTTTGTTGGTAGTTGAAAAGTTGGGATTGCCTTGCAACCCGCAACCAGGAAAGCACAATTAGCGCGTGAACGCGGCGGCCTACCTTCAACGAATTAATTACGACGGCCAGCTTGCGCCTTCGGCTGAGACCCTGCGACAATTGCATCTCGCACACCTGCTGTCCGTCCCCTTCGAGAACCTGAGCATTCACCGCCACGAGCCGATCGTCCTGAATGACGACGCGCTGTTTGAGAAGATTGTGCGACGACAGCGCGGCGGTTTTTGTTACGAGTTGAACGGGTTGTTTGCGGCCTTGCTGCGCTCGCTCGGGTTCAACGTGACGATGTTGTCGGCCGAGGTCGCCAACAACGAAGGGGATTTCGGTGAACCCTTCGATCACATGACGCTGATGGTGACGCTCGACAAGCGTTGGCTCGCGGATGTTGGCTTTGGAGATTCATTTCGCGAGCCGTTGCTTTTGGATGAGCGCGAGCCGCAAATCCAGGGCGACGAAGCTTTCCGAATCGAAGAGACAGAGACCCACTTGGTAATGTCGCGACGCCCTCAGAACGGAGACTGGCAGCCTCAGTACCGATTTACTCTCGATCCTTTCGGCTATGCTGACTACGCGGAAATGTGTCGCTATCATCAAACGTCGCCGCAGTCGCATTTTACGCAAAAGCGAATTTGCTCACTGGCAACACTCGATGGCCGGGTGTCTCTGAGCGAGATGCGGCTGATCACCACGCGTGGCCGCGAGCGAGAGGAATTCGAGTTAGCCAGCGAGCCTCAGTACGCCGATGTGCTGCGCGATCAGTTCGGCATTAATATTGACGTTTAGAGGCGGCCCTTGTGCCGCCAGCGCGGACAAGTCCGCGCTCTAAACGAGGGATTGATTTAAGGCTCTCAGCGTAAGGAGCTAGTGCTGCACTTGGCTATGCTTACCTAATGAATCACAACGAATCCTTCGCCCATCGCCGCGCCCAGCGCGCGCTTCAGCGCCAACTTGAGTACCAGCAGCAGAAGGCGCAAAAGCTGCGCGGCCACGAGCCGCAATTAATCTCCGGCATGACGCGAGCGTCCGCCGAAGTGCGCGCGAAATTGCAGCACGTACGTCCGATCGCTGACGCTGCGCGCGTGTTGGAGGTTGGAAGCGGAGCGCACGGCTTAATCTTCTATTTCGGCGCGCAGAACGGCATCGGAGCAGATCCGCTCGCCCATCACTACTCGTCGCTGTTTCCGGCATGGCAACAAAAAGCCCCGACAATCGGCGCGCTCGGCGAAGCGCTTCCCTTTCCGGACCACTCGTTCGACGTCGTTCTGTGCGACAACGTCGTGGACCACGCTGAATCGCCCACCCAAATCGTCTCGGAAATCGTGCGCGTCCTGGCACCTTCGGGCATGCTGTACTTCACAGTGAATGTGCATCATCCAATCTATTCTTTAGCCTCGGAAATTCACGGGATTTGGCAGCGTTTGGGTGTTCCTTACGAGGTCGGCCCGTTCGCGGATCACACCGTTCACCTGACTGTTCCGCGCGCTCGCGAGTTATTCGCGCGGCAACCTTTACGCATGGTCAAAGAGACAACGGATCTCGAAATGGCCAGGACGCGGGCGCAGCACACGCGCGCACGTCACGCCGGCGATCGCCTGAAACGGGTGTTTTTCAAGAACGCAGTTTACGAGGTGATAGCCGTTCGCGAGGGACCTGCGATCGCCTATGACGCCGCACCCAAAAGTTGGCAACCGCGAGGCGGTTGAATTGAATAGCCGTGGGCAGCGCCCACGGTGACGACGTCAATGTGCCTTTCGACCCTGAAAGGGTCGAAGGATGCGCGTTTTGAATTCGACCCTTTCAGGGTCGCTTGCGATGATCGATTCAGATCCGGTGGCGTTGCCACCGGCTATTAAATTTGTTCGCTGCGCGAACGCTTTTTGGCAAAGCTCGCAGATGACAATTCAGGATGCTTACACCGACTGGTCCGCGACTTACGATTCAGATCGCAACCTGACACGCGATTTGGATCAGCAGGTCGCGCGCCAACAACTCGCGAAACTCCGATGCAAATCAATTTTTGAGCTTGGCTGCGGCACGGGAAAAAACACGCCGCTGCTCGCATCGATGGGCGAACATGTGCACGCGCTGGATTTCTCGGCGGGCATGATTGAGAGAGCGAGAGCGAAAGTAACGGCGCCGAACGTTACTTTCGAAATTGCCGACATTACAAAGCGATGGCCCGCCAAAGATCAATCATTCGATCTGATCGTCTGCAATCTCGTGCTCGAACATATTGAAGTTCTCAATTTCATTTTTGCTGAAGCGTCTCGCGTGCTGGTCGAAGGCGGCCGGTTTTTTATCTGTGAGCTTCATCCGTTTCGACAGTACCTGGGTACACAGGCGCGTTTTCAGCGTGCGGGAGACACGAAGCACATTGCGGCTTTCACGCATCACATAACGGACTTCACGAACGCCGCCCTGGCGAACGGGTTAATCCCGATTGAGATGAAAGAGTGGTGGCACGAAGAAGACGAAGGCAACGCGCCCCGCCTGATCTCGTTTCTGTTTGAAAACGGGCTTGAGTCGGTACCATCTGCGGCCGCTCCTCTCCCTTTGGGAGAGGTTGGGTGAGGGTGCGCAGCATAGCGGATGGGGCCAACGCGCCCCTAAAGTTGAATTACTGATCCCACCCGCTGACGCGAGCGGTACTGACACCGCGCGTTAGTGCTTTTAGCGGCGCAACCGCTCCAAAAGTCTGTTGACGCTCTCAAGCAGTGCGTGCGCGTTACGGTCAACACGCGCGACTGTGTCGCGCTGGCGTTCGGTCAGCGGCGCTTCGCGGTCGCGCTCAAGACACTTACACAGGCCGATGATCGCGTTTAGAGGCGTGCGAAGTTCGTGCGTCACGTCCCTGACGTACTCTGGTCCGAGCTCATCCCTTGCTAACAGTGCTCCGTTGAGGCGCACGTGGTTGTGAGGTATGTCCAAATCGCCGTTCATGATCCCGTCGTCCACTTTTCCGACCGCATCTTGGGTCAGATCCAAGGACGCTCCTTCGTTCGAAGTTTGCGTGAGGTCCGGGGAGGTATTCGCCTCGCATGTGGTTCCTTCTGGCGTAAAAGCTGGGGGCTGCTCCGCAGAACTCACGTCAGGTGAGTAGTCAAGGATTGTGCCAGCCGTGGACTCGCGTGTAACCTTTGGATATCAGGATTATGCGCCGGTAGGTTTATCAATTGGCATTGTTATCGGCCATCTCACGAGCGATTCCGGTACAAGGCAGGTACCTTAGTCCCCGTTTTTCGCCAGGAAGCGGTTGATGAGGGTGTTGAGTTGATCGAAATCGATGGGCTTCGTCACATACTCGTTACATCCAGCCGCGAGCGCTGCCGCGCGCGAATCACCGCCGTCATGTGCTGAAACCGCGACAATCGGCACATCACGGAAATCCGGGCTCTCACGAATCCGGCGGGTTGCAGCCAGACCATCAAGCTTCGGCAGACTCAGATCCATGAGGATTAGGTCCGGATGCTCACTCAAAGCCACTTCTACTGCCTGCTCGCCGTCGGTGGCTTCGATCACCCTGTGACCCGCCATCTCGAGCAGACGCCGCATCATGAAGCGACTATCCTCGAAATCCTCAACAACCAAAAAGAGTTCTTTCTCTCGCATTTACTTTAAGACTGCTCCTCACTGCCCCTTATTCGCACGACAAGCATACGCCGAAACAACCTTGTTTTGCCCTCGCACCGAAACACGACACAAAATCACAACGCAATTGAGCATATTTCGTACAGCTTTCTCGGTATCTTCGATTTTACGCATGAAAGCTGCTTTTGCCATGCAATTAGACCCTGCGGCCCTCGAAGATCTTGGCCGAGCGACGCTCAGAATCGTTCACGATCTCAAGAACCAGCTTAATGGACTCAAATTGTACGCCACATTCCTGCGCAAGCGTCTGGAGCGCGACGAACATTCGCTGGAAGAGCGCGAGACGATTGCTAAACTTGTCGCTGGTTTGGATCGCGCGGCGAAAGATTTGACGGTGCTGGTGCGATACGCACAGCCGCAGGATCTGCGACAACAATCCGGAGTCGACTTGCGCAGCGTAATCCAAACGGCCGCGCATGATCCAGCGCAGCGGGTGACCGGCGCACTGAGTGGAAGTCTCCTGGGGGACATCAGTGATGGGCCACTTGTCGGCGTATTCGATCCGCATATGCTCGCCGATGCTTTCAGCTCGTTGGCGCGAGAAGCGTTCGCCGGCGGCAGTGCAAGTATTGACTCAGCCCTCACGCTTCACGCTGAAAGAAGTGCAAGCGAAAGTCCGGCGAAAGCCGTCATCGAATGGCGCGGCTTATCCTTGCGAGACGGTATTGAGCCTGGCATCCATGCACAGTTCGCAAAACGAGCGATTGAAGCCCACGGCGGCGTGGTTGAATTCGCTCGCGACAAGATTCGAGTCACCTTACCTCTCTCTGAATAAATCCAAAAGGAGTTCTACGTAATCAGAATGAGCAAAGCGAAGAACAAAGACACTCGGATTCTGGTGGTTGACGACGAACCGCTGATGAGCGATTCGCTGCGGCAACACCTGACGGAAGAGGGTTACGCCGTTGACGTAAGTTCCAGCGGCACTCAAGCCATCGATCTTTTCGACGGTGGCGCGCATCATCTGGTCATTTGCGATCTGCAACTGCCGGACATGGATGGGCTCGAGTTGCTGCGTCACATGAAAGATGCAAAGCCATCGACGGAAGTGATCGTGGTTACCGGCTACGGATCAGTGCAAGTCGCGGTCGAGGCAATTAAATCAGGCGCGTTTTACTTCGTCGAAAAACCCTTCGACTTTGAAGAGTTGTCGCCGCTGGTTGAGAAAGCCCTTGAACGCCGCGAGTTGGTGGCTGAGACCGCAAACATGCGAAGGCAACTCTCGACGCGGGCTGAGTACTTCAACATCATCGGATCTTCAAAACCGATGCAGACGATCTACGAAACGATCGAGTCAGTCGCGAAGTCCGACGCAAACGTTTTGATCGTCGGTGAATCCGGCACCGGCAAAGAACTGATTGCCAACGCAGTTCATTACAACTCGCTGCGCGCGAAAAAGCCTTTCATCAAAGTTAACTGCGCGGCCCTGCCGAAAGAACTGATCGAGTCCGAGTTGTTCGGCCACACCAAAGGCGCATTCACCGGCGCTCATGCCGACAAAGAGGGTTTGGTGCAGCATGCCGCGGGCGGCTCGCTGATGTTGGACGAAATCGCGGAAATGCCTGTGGAGCTGCAGCCAAAACTGCTGCGCGTATTACAGGAACGTTCCTGCCGCAAGATCGGTTCAGAGAAGAGCTATCCGGTGGATTTCCGCCTGATTTGTTCGACAAATCGGATGCCGGCCGATGCGATTCGCGACGGTCTTTTGCGCGACGATCTTTTTTATCGCATCTCAACCATCACCATCCACGTGCCGCCCTTGCGCGAGCGGATGGAGGACATTCAGTTGCTCAGCGATCACTTTTTCAAAGAGTATTCCGAGAAGTATGACCGGCCGCTCAATGGCGTATCGCAGTCGGCCTACCAGCGTCTCTTTTCTCATTCCTGGCCCGGTAACGTCCGCGAATTGCAGAACGTCATCGAGCGTGCCGTGCTGCTTGCGAAGGGCGATCGGATCGAACCCGGCGATCTACCGTTCGACAACGGCAGCGCGCCGTCCGCTACTTCCCCGACGATGGCCTGGGATGTTCCGCCTAACATGACACTCGAGGACATCGAGAAGTTCGTTATCGAGCGCACACTGCAACGGACCGGCGGTAACAAGCAGAAAGCTGCAAATATGCTTGGCATCTACCGGCCGCGCCTTTACAGTAAGATCAAGAAGTATCGGATTGGCTCGGACGCCGTGAGCGCGAACTAAACGAAACGACCAGGACAACAAAAAAGGAACCCGGACCGTGCAATCAAACCCTGAAGACCGCCGTCAGTCTCCCAGGCTCGATGCAAACCTTCAAGCCCGTCTCGAATTCAGCGTGCTTTTGCGCGAAGCTGAGGACAGCGACACCGGCGTTCAGCACATGCGCGCCGTGGCGGGTCACACCGTCAATCTCAGCGCGATTGGCCTGGCCGTGATGCTGCACGCGCAGAACATCGATCCGCAGTACCTGACCGGCGGCGAGAATTCGATGTCGATCGAACTCGATCTGCCAAGCGGCGTTTCGATCGAGATCGAGGCCATGCCCGTTCGCTACGAGAAGCGCGACGACGGCTATCTCATCGGCGCGCGCATCACCGACATCAGTGAACGCGATCGTGAATTGTATGATGAGTACTTGCGGGAACTGGGTTGATAGGATTAAGTCCAAAGTCCAATATCCAATGTCTAAAAGCATCGTATACCGCTTCGGCGTTGGACTTTGGACTCTTGAAACCGTTTCATTCAACTGAATACGTCGCCACGCTCGTCGGCGTCTCAAAGCATCTCACTTTGTAAATCTGCACGCGGTCGTCGTTAATCTTCGCGGCCAGCTTTTCCAAAACAAACCGCGCGACATTTTCCGCTGAAGGGTTCTGTTCGACGACAAACGGCTCGAGCTCGTTCAGGTTCTTGTGATCCAGATACGTAACCAGATCGTCGGCGGCCTGCTTTAGTTCGACAAAGTCCACCAGCAAACCGATGTTGTTCAGCTCTTTGCCGCGCGCATAGATTTCAATTTTGTAATTGTGGCCGTGCAGGTTTTCGCACTTTCCCCGATAGCCGCGCAGTTGATGCGCGCTGGAAAAGTTGCGCTCGATCATTACTTCAAATTGTCCGGGCATGGATCTTAGTCCAAAGTCTAAAGTCCAAGGTCCAAAGTCGCAACCCGTTTGCGATGAGCCGATTAAGCGTTTGTGACTTTGGACATTGGACTTTGGACATTCGACTGGTCTTCGAACACCTGACGTAACTCTTCAATCCGGGACGTAGTCCGACATGGCGGCAGACTCTTGAGAAACTGTTGCCCATACATCTTTGTCCGCAGACGCGGATCGAGCACCGCCAGCACGCCGCGATCCGATGTACTGCGAATCAGACGACCCAATCCCTGCTTCAAACTGATGATCGCCTGCGGCACGCTGTACTCGTAGAAGCTTGAGCCGCCCATCTCTTCAATGTGTCGTTGTCGCGCGGCGACGACTGGATCGGTCGGCACGGCGAACGGCAGCTTGTCGATGATCACGCACGAGAGCTGCTGGCCGCGCACATCGACGCCTTGCCAGAAACTCGCCGTCGCAAACAACACGGCGTTCGGCGTCTCGCGAAACTTTTTCAACAGAGCGCCCTTCGAAGCGCTGCCCTGCACGAAGCAAGGATAGTCGATCTGCGACGCGACCCGATCGTAAAGCTCGTTCATGCCGGCGTTGCTCGTCGAAAGCACGAACGCGCGGCCTTCAGTCGCGTTCAAGATCTTGATCACCTCATCAGCGGCGGCGCGTCCCCACTGTGGCGAGCGCGGGTCAGGCATCGAAGGCGGCAAGTACAGCACTGCCTGATTCTCAAAGTCGAAGATCGATTCCGCGAACATCTCTTCGCCTTCGTCCAGCCCCAGGCGCTCGCGTATGAAGCTGAAGTTCCCGGCGCTGGAAAGCGTCGCCGAGGTCAGAATCACGGTTGGCACTTTCTCGAAGAGACGATCCTGCAGCAATCCCGAAACATCGATTGGCGACGCGCGCAGGAAAACCCCACGGCCGCGCCGCTCCAACCAATAGACGAATTTCTGATCATCCGCTTTGACGACGAAGCTTAGCGAGAAGCGCAGCTCGCGTGTGCGCCGCAGAATGTTCTCAGCATCCGGCGGCGGATCTTTGAGAATCGCCAGGGTTGTCTCTAAACGATAAAACGCATTGTCGAGCGCATGGTGTGGAGCGCCCGCATCCTGCGGGCGGTTCGCGGGCATCCGTGCCTGCTCATCGCTGACATCCGTGTTGGCGTCCGCTGGGAACGCGGGCGCCCCGCCCGCATTGTCGAAAACCACGCCCTCCTTCACAGTCGGGCTACTGCCCCGTCGCGGCGTCAGCGCAAACCTTCCTTCCAACCCGCGGCCCTCTCGAAACGAAACCCAGAACGCATCCGCGAAGCGCTGCACGCGCGCGCTGATCCGCGCCAACTCTCTTTCCACTTCACGATCCTCGAGCCGCAGCGCGCCTACGTCGTACAGCAAGTCATCAATCTGATAATTCGAAACCTGTACGCCGAAGTATTCTGAAGCAACGTCTTCGATCTGATGCGCTTCGTCCAGGATCACCGCGGCGTATTCGGGCAGCACCGCGCCATAGGCGCCGTTCCGCAAAGCTAAATCGGCAAAGAAAAGATGATGATTGACGACGATGATGTCGGCATCCAAAGCCCTCTGCCGCATCCGCGTGACGAAACACGGCTCGTAGTCCGGACACTTTTGTCCCAGACAAGTATCCGAGCGCGCATCGATGTGTCGCCAGAACGGCAGGTTCTCAGGCAGGTTTGAAAGCTCCGCGCGATCGCCCGTTTCCGTCTGCGTCGTCCAGCGAAACACTTCGTCGAATTGATCGATCTGCTCGAGCCCTTCCAGCACCGGCATGCTTTCCGCGCGCTTGATCCGATGCAGGCAGGCGTAATTGTTTCGCCCCTTCATCACCGCCGCGCGAAACTTTGCCGGCAAAGTCTCCTGGAGGAACGGAATGTCTTTCTCCATCAACTGCTCTTGCAGATTTTTAGTGCCCGTAGAAATGACGATGCGCGCGCCACTGCCGCATGCCGCCGCGATTGCCGGCACCAGGTAAGCGAGCGTCTTCCCCGTACCCGTGCCTGCTTCGACGATCAGGTGACGCTTCTCTTCAAACGCGCGCAGTACCGCCGCCGCCATTTCAATTTGGCCCGGCCGGTGCTCATATTCAGGATGAGCTTTCGCGATCAGGCCTTCCGGCCCAAAGACTTCTTGCATTAACGTACGCTCTTTCCAATTCTATCCCACTTCACGTTTTCTTCCTCTGCTGGCTTGCGAAAGGACGACCAATAGATCATCGTCGGTTTCCCCCAAATCAGTTCACGTGGTACTGGCCCTCGGAACCGGCTGTCGAAGCTGTTATCTCGATTGTCGCCCATCAGAAAATATTGGTTGGCAGGGATGTTGAATTCCTCGGCAACTCCGAAGTGGGCGTCAACAGGCTCGTCACTAAAATTCACGGTGTCATGGGGGTAGTAGAAGACCCGGTACGGGCCAGTGCCCTCCGTGGTGCGCTCTTCCATGACAGCGGCTAAGTCATCGCTGGGCGTCACAAGGACTCGCTGTTCCGGGATGGGTACGCCATTGACGTTGACCAGATAACCTCGTGCCTGAATACGCTCGCCGGGTAAGCCAACTACGCGGGCGACGTATTGGACTGCTGATCCATCGGGATATTGGAATATAACTATGTCGCCGCGGTTTACATCACCGAGCAGCTTCTGCACAATGAGATGGTCGCCAGGAATAATTGTATTAGCCATCGCGCCCGTCGGCACGCGAATCAATTTTACAAAAAAGATTCGATAGACGAGCAGTGCGCAGCCGACGATGGCTACAAACGACACGCCAACTATCAGCAGTTTCTTCCGCTTAGTTAGCATCGAGGAGCGCCTTAGCGATTAGACCACGGCCATAAACTTCCTGCATGCGGAGAGTACTTTAATCTTGCCGGCGCAGTTTTTGAAAACCCGGGCGACGAAAACAATCCGCGTTTGTCGCGCTTCGTGGTAAAGTGCCCGCCGCAACTCCTCAGCTGACGTCTCAGACTAGTGGCAAACAAAGAACCTCAGGCAAACAAGCAATCTTTCGTTTACATCCTGTTGCGCCGGCGTTATTGGCTGGCGGCGGCGCTGATTACGCTCGTAGTTTGGCTCGGCGTGGCGCTGGCTATGCGGCCGATTAAGGACGCAAGCGGTTCGTATGCTTCGTATCCTTACGGCCTGACTACCGGACTCGATAATCAAGCACTGGATCTCTTGTTTCAACTGCGCGATGCGCTCCGCCCGAACGATCGCACCCGTGGCGAGCGCGAGCCCATCACGATTATTGAAATCGACGACGCGACGATCAAAACATCCGGAGTACGAATCCAAAAGTGGCCACGCGATTTGTACGCGCGTCTCATTGACAACGCGAGCCAGAGGGGCGCCGCCGTAATTGGCCTCGACGTTTTCCTGAGCGAGGCAGGTGGCGCTTCCGCCGAAGACAAAGCGGCGGATGAAAAGTTAGCCAGGTCGATCGCCGACGCGGGCAATGTCGTGCTCGCGATGAAGACCTCGGCGGGCGGATTCGAAGAATTACAGCCGCTGCCAATGTTTGCTGAGGCGGCGTATGCCGTAGGCTTTGTCGACTTACCGTTGGATAGCGACGGCTTTGTGCGCAGCACACAGTTGTTCCTCGAGCGGCCAGGAGAGCCAACCAAGATCAGTTTCGGCACGCGACTGGTGGAAGGCTTCCTCGCCGCAACAGCTACCGAAGGCTCATCGGTGCAATACCTTGAGCCCGGCGCGGACGGGAATCTTCGTCTCGGCGAGCGCGCAATCCTGCTGCGCAACGATGGCAATTTGCAATTGGATTTTCGCGGACGCTCGCCGGCGTTTCGAAGGATCTCTGCCGCTGATGTTCTCTTCAAGCAGGCGGAGCTTCCAGCCGGCCTGTTTCGGGATCGAATCGTGCTGATTGGCGCGTCGAACATCGATGCGCCGGATTTATTCGCCACGCCACACTACGAATACTCCGCCTTGCCGCGCTTGTTTGATCGCAGTTTGCCCGCGGCACCTAAACGCATGCCGGGCGTCGAGATTCACGCGAATGCCGCGGCGACCTTGCTGCATGGAAAGATGCTGAAGCGGCCGGCGTACGTACGACAGATTCTCGTAGTGCTAATCATTCTCGGTGTCGTCGCGCTTGCCGTTTTTCGTTTGCGGCCGCTACTGGCTTTCCTTGCCGTCATCGGAATTGCGGCACTTTCGTTGGCGATTTCGTCCGGGGCGTTCAGCAGTCAGGGAGTGATTTTGCCTTTGGCCAGTGCATGGCTCGGAATGGCTGTGCTGACGCCGGTCGGTTTGGGCGTGCGCTACGCGCGCGAGCGGCTCTTGCGCGGCGAGACTGAGGCTGAGCGTGCGCAGGTGATGGACATTTTCTCGCGATTCGTGTCAGCCGACGTCGCTAAAGAAATGTGGGATCGTCGTGGGCAGTCCTCACTCGCCGGAGAAAACCGCACCGTCACAATCATCTTCACGGATATCCGCAACTTCACGACGCTTTCCGAATCCGAAAGCTCGGACAAAGTCGTCGAATGGCTGAACGACTATTTCGGGCGGATGAATGAAATCGTTGAGCGCCACGGAGGCCACATCAACAAATACATTGGCGACGGCTTAATGATCGTTTTCGGAGCACCCGTCGATCGCGGCGACCGCGAAGAAGCACTCGCCGCCGTCGAGTGCGGACTGGCGATGCTCGACGAAGTTGAGCGGATGAATGTGGACTGGAAAGGCCTGGGCCGCCCGGTGGTGAAAATCGGTTGCGGCATTCACACCGGGCTGGCCACCTGCGGCGTGGTGGGCGCCGAACGACGGCTCGAATACACGATCATTGGCGACACCGTGAATCTTTCCGCGCGGCTTGAGTCGACGACTAAGGAATTCAACGTGCCAATTTTGATTAGCAAACCAACCGCAAAGCTAATCGATAGTAATTATGATGTGCGGCCGCTCGGCGAAGTAAAAGTGAAAGGTAAGACGCAAAATACGACTGTCTTCACCGTCTCGCGAAAGGGCGCGACAGTGAGCGCCGCGGTCACGTCGGACCATCAGGCTCAGTCCTGAGTCTTCAGTTGATCCTAATTCGTTTTCTTTGCGAGTTTTTCTTGGCGGGCTTAGCCAAGCCGAAGGGTTGGAAGAGAGTACCCGGGGGTTGAGCGCCGCGCGATACCCCAGGATCGAGTGTCTATGATTTTTGACCCTGAAGGGTCACAGAACTCGTCTGGGCACCCTTTCAGGGTGCCGAATTCTCCGCCGACGTTTCCGGGGGTCTACGCTTCGCTGCGACCCCCGGCTACTCTCTAGTAACCCTTCGGGTTGCGAACTTTGTGAATCAAGTATGTTATTACCGTTGAAACGGTTCGTTTGATTCTGACGGCCTTTCATCACCGGCGAAGTCCGGTGTGAATGAGAGTAAGACTCTCAGACTTTTTGCGGGCTTAGCGCTTTTCGTGAGTTGTCGCTTGCAAAACACGCAGGTTCACGCAAAGACGCCAAGCCGCAAAGGAACGCAAAGGTAAGATAGAACACCACGTTTCAGTTGTGCTATGGGGCATTCGGTGTGAATATGGTCACCCCGACTACTCAGTCAAGACAAGGAATCTTTTGTGATAATCCATCTCACTCCCAGCCGCGTCACTCTGTTCATCGTGGTTTGCCTGTCGCTCAGTTCTGCGCACCTGCCGACTTACGCATCCATAAGCGCTCGCAAAGCGCGAGGAGTACCCCAGGACACGAAGCCACGCAAACCACTGCCGAAGCCGCCGACTGGTTCGCGCGGATTTGAACAGGGCAGCCGCGATGCGTCCTCCCGGCTGATCTCCGCAGGAGCGACGCGTGGGCCGTTAAAACCAATCGCACCCTACGAAGGACTCGCATACGATGCGCGGCCATTCTTTGCCTGGGCGCCTTCACCGGGCGCGGCGTCGTATCGCTTCACTTTGCGCGCCGGCGCGGATTCGTCCGTCCCTATCGTGTATGAGACTGACGTCAAGACCGCACAGTTTTCGTATCCAGCCGATGCGCCGGCACTAACACCGGGCCAACTTTACTCCTGGCGGGTTTCGACCGCTGGTGTGTTAGAGCGAAGACAGGGGCCGATCGTGACGTTCTTCGTTCTGGCCGGGGAAGATGCCGCGCAGGTCAAAGCCGCGCTGGAGACGGCGAAGCTGACCATTACGAAAACGGGCGCCGAACGGTTAGCGCAGGCGCGCATCTTCGAAGATTACGGCGTTTGGTACGACGCTCTGCGTATCGCCAGCGGCCTGGCCAGTGAAAATCCGAATGACGCTCAAGCGAAAGACTACTACGAGTCGCTGATCAAGAAGCTACAAGGCGAAGCGGAAAAAACGACGTCGCAAGAATCGTCTGCATTTCCGCTCTGGCAACAACTGAAGCCCCTGCTGGCAAGACCAGACGAAGCCGCCGCGCAGGCGGTGGTCAAGCAGAACCCGGAAGCCACCCGAGCGCTCTATCGAGAATTACTGTTCGAGAACGCAACCGCAAAACTCTACGACAACCCGGCGCTTCCGCTCGCGGAGGCGGCGCGAAAGCTGCTCGCCGAAGTCGATGACGAAACTCGCGCGCTGGAAACTCATTTCGCTGCGTGGTCGAAGGAGCGGACGCTTGGCGTCGGTTTCACGCCGGCGGGCGCGCCCGTCGAGCAGATGATTTACCTCGCGCAGGTTGCGCAGCTTCGCTCTGCGGAAAAGGACCCGGGCAAGGACGCGCCGCCTGGTTCGCCGCGCCAGTTGACTGAGCGCGCGCTTGAGTTGGCAAACGAGAACGCAATTGAGCTGGCTGCGGCCAGCTTTTCACTTTCGTTGTCAGTTTACGCGCTGCGCGAGAGGCGCATGGACGACATTGCGGCGCCGCTAGAACGGGCTGAACCGATTTCCGCCAAGTGGAATCACACTGTCGCGCTGTTTCAGATTCCGCTGATTCGCGCCTACGCGGCGTACGCGGCTGAGAATTGGAAA
Organism: Acidobacteriota bacterium; assembly: GCA_052389795.1. GTDB lineage: Bacteria > Acidobacteriota > Blastocatellia > Pyrinomonadales > Pyrinomonadaceae > UBA11740. The sequence goes on from JBQTHO010000018.1 coordinate 162,657, forward strand.
GACGCGGCAACCCATTTCGCCCGCGCGGCTGAACTGGCGAAGGTGCTGCCCGAACTTCGTAAAGCAAGAGTCAATGCGTTGTCGATGGAGGCCGCGGCCCGGCGCAACATCGGTGACAAAGAAGGTCTGCATGCCGCGTTGCTTGTTGCCGTTAATGAACAACAGAAGGTCTTGCAGGAAACGACTGGCGAAGAGCCGCGCCTCAATGAATCAAAGACGCTGGCCGGACTACAAACCCAATTTGGGGGTGTGATTGCTTCGCTTGGCCGTCACGTCGAAGCCGGCGAGTGGTATACGCGGGCGGAGGATCTGCGAGATGAGAACTATCGAGTCGAGAGGGTGCTGATCGAAAAGCGAATTGCTGAGACGACCCGTACCTTTCAGGCAAAGATTGATGCGAGCACGGATGCTGGTTATCGCAAAGCTGCGGCCGGGGTAGTCGAGAGTTTCACGGATTCCATGCTCACTTATCTCGACGGCCTCGCGTCAGCGCGAGACGATCTGGCCGAAGTGGCGAGAATCGCAGAGGCCAGGCTTGCTTTGGCGCGACGCGGTGGCAACCCTGACAAAATTGCCCATGGCCTGGCGCAGACCGCGAACGCTTATCGTAAAGCTGGAGATTATGTCAGGGGACGAGCGGCGGCTGAAGAAGCTCTGACAATGCGCCAGAACGATCCGCGCCGCCGATGGATTTACGAGACGCTCTTCCTGCTCGCGCAAATCGCTGACGACGCCGATGATTGGAATGGAGCGCTGGCTCGTTATCGTCAGGTAATCGAACAGACCAGGCCCGGAGTGCTACCTCCCATATACGATCTCAGCGCCCAACCGGACGCCGAACTCCGCGCCAGCGAGGCGCACATGAATAACCTCGATTCCCTCAGCCGGGCGAGCAAAGCCCTCGATTCGCGAGCGGCGATTGGCAGAATCCTGGCGAGGCAAGGAAACTATCGGGCTGCAGACCAGGAGTATCAGACGGTGCTCGACTCAGTGCCGCAACTTTACGCCGCTGGTGCGCCCGACGAGGCAGAACTGCTTAGCTGGCTGCGGGCACTCGGCAAGGGCGATGTCAAAGGGGTTGAGGTCGCGGCCCATCGCCGGCAAACCGGCTTCACACCGGACAAGGACGAGGAGCAGCGATTTGGTTTGGCGGGGCTAATGATCAATTCGCATCGCTCGGTGGTGATTACTAATCGCGCCATGCTTTACGAGGATCAGAACGATCTCGATAACGCCGTCAAAGCTTATGAGCAGGCAAATGCGTTGAGCGCAAATCTGGTCGGTGGGAGTTTTTTTCTCTCTGGGATTCATGTGGCCCTGGCGAGGATCGAGCGCGAGCGCGGCAACTATGCGGCCGCCGAACCCGCCATCGAAGCGGCCCTCGCCGAGTTTGTCAGGCGCGACGAAGCATGGGGCATCGCCAACATGCTGGCCTTTAAGAGCATGCTCAGACGCGATCAGGGCCGCACCGGCGAATCGAGGCAACTGGCTGAAGATGCGCTGAAGCTGGCGCGGCCGCTTGGCTTACGCTCGCAGACCGCGGGGATTCTCCGCACGCTCGGTCGAACCGAAAGCGACATGGGTGGCGACTTTCTCAAGTCATCCGAGCAACATCTTCGAGACGCCTTGGCCATCTGGCGCGATCTCGGCTTGCGCGGGCACGTCGCGTACACGCTCGACAGTTTGGGGGTGACGCTGGAACGTCTGGGGCGCGGCGATGAAGCTTTGGCGGCTTACATCGAGGCAGTGGGAATTGTGGAATCGCTGGTCAGTTCTCTTTCCCCGGGTGTGAACGCGGAAACGTTCAACGCCAGTCGCGGAAATCGCGATCTCTACGATCATCTGATAAAGCTTCTAATCAAGAAGGGTCGCGCGGCAGAAGCGCTCAGTTATCTCGAGCGGTCCAAATCGAAGGCTTTGGTTGATGCGCTCGCCGGCGCAAACATTCAGGCTAAAGATCCGGCGGTGAGTGCGCTGCTTGATCGGGTGAGTGAACGAAGCGAGGCGCTGCGAGTAGCTGAACGCGAGCTCGCCACCGAACTTGCCAAGCCCGAAGCAAACCGCGATCAGGCGAAGATTGCCGCCGCGCGCGCCAAGCTGGAGCGAGCGCAGACGAATTATCTCGGCGCCGTGGAAAGCATCAAGCGCGCGAATCCGTCGTATGCCAGCCTGGTGGCCGTCAATCCCACTGATTTGGTGAAACTGCGCAAGAGTCTGCCTGAAAAGCTGCTGCTGTTGGAATACTTTCCGACTGACAACGAACTGTACATCTTTGTGGTGACGCGCGACGCCGAGCCGGCGGTTCGCACTGTGCCAATCAAGCGCGCGGATTTGGCGCAGCTCGTCATTCAATATCGCGAAGCTTTGGACAGTGCGAGCGAACCGGGCGTGCTTGAGCGTTCAGCGCGCGGCCAACTCTGGAAGGATGACGGGAAAGCTGATTTCAAAACACTCGTCGCGCCGATCAAGGACGCAACGCTCAAACTTTACGACGTGTTGATTAAGCCCGCACAAGCCGAGGTCGATCAATCCGAAACGCTAATCTTCGTGCCCGCGGCAGAGCTGTATTATTTGCCGATGCACGCGCTGGGGCGAGCAAACCCGGATGGCTCGCTCAGTTTTCTAATCGAACAAAAACGGTTTGCGTATCTCGCATCGGCGGATCTGCTCACCACCGTGTCGGCGGCGGTGAAAACGAATAGTATTCAGAGCACTCCCTTATTGGCGCTGGGAAATCCCGACGGCAGTCTTCCGGCGGCGACGGAAGAGGTCTCGACGCTGGGCAAAATGTTTGCGAGCGCCAACGTCGTCACCGGCAAAGACGCAACTATGGCGTTGGTCGCGCGATCGACCGCGGGCACTTCTTACGTGCATTTCGCGACGCACGGATTCATCAACAGCATGGAGCCGAAAGAAAGTCATCTGTTGCTGGCCGGCGACCCAGGGCGGTTGTCGGTGAAGGACCTCGTGGAAGACAACTTTAAACTCTCGTTCGATGGGACGCGGCTGGTAACGCTTTCGGCGTGCGAAACGAATCTGGGCGGATTCGATCCCAGCGCTGTTTACAGCAGCCTCTCGCGCGCGTTTGCGAAAGCGGGCGCGCCGACCGTGATTGCCTCGCTGTGGAGTGTCAACGACGTTTCGACCAAAGAGACGATGCAGGTTTTCTACAAAGAACTCGTGGCGGGACAATCAAAAGCGGAAAGCCTGCGGCGGGCTCAACTCGTCGTTATGCGCGATCCGCGTTTCGCGCATCCTTACTTCTGGGCTCCGTTCGTAGTGTTGGGAGATTGGCGCTAGGCGCAAGTCGAAGGTCTAACGTACCACGTTATTGAAGACTTGGACTTTGGACTCTGGGCTTTGGGCTTTGGGCTTTAAACTTTGGACTTTGGACTTTGGGCTTTGGCTTTGGGCTTTGGGCTTAACTCGAAACTCGAAACTCGAAACTCGAAATTTCGTTTCGTCAGCACTGCTTACTGCCCTCTGTTTTCCTGCCTTCCGCCGTCTGCCTTCTGCTTACTCTATTGCGCCCCTTCAGGGCGCGGACGAATTTCCTTCGTGATCCAGGGGTGGCGCTCGCTGCGCTCGCTTACTTCTGGCTAATTTCTTTCACGCCTTCAGCGTGCTGGCTCCTGCCTTGCCTGGGAGCGCAGGCATCTTGCCTGCGGTTCGCGCGCATCCTGCGCGCTACTTCTGCCTTCTGCCGTCTGCCTAGCCTAGTCGCGAGCCGCAACTAGCGCATACCAAAGCGCTGACAAGTCAGCGCACTCCAAAAAGTCCCCCAGTTTCAGAAGTCATCATTAATTCGCAACAAGTCCGTTTTGAAACCATAGATTGTCTTAACCATCGCAGGCGACGCAACCCGTTCGAACCATCCAGCCGAACACCAGCGATACTGATCCGCTTTTACCACGAGCCCATGCTTGACGGGGTTCTGATGGACATAATTGAGCCGTGCCAGGTAAGAACGCTCGTAGGTCAGCTTGGTGTCCCAAAAGTTAAACCAGACTGTTCGCCCGTCTTTGTCGTCCAGGCGGTTGAGTTCGCGCGCTGAATCAGCGTGAAGGTGTTTTAGAAACTTTTTCAGACTGGCCGGCTCATCACTGCACCGGCTCACAAAGTGATAGTGATTAGCGAAGACCGCCCAAGCCTCGAGTTGCCATTGATACTGCTTCGCCAAGTGGAGCAAGGCGTTTTCAAGCAAGGTCAACTTTGCCGGGTCCGCAAATAGCGGTTTCTTGTGCAAGGTTGCGGCAGTTACCATGTAGATGCCGCGTGAATCAAATCGGTGAACGGGAGCATGGGGCCAATCTGTCACTGGCATGTCTCCAATTATACTCGGAGGCGCAAGTAAAAATTACTGCAAGGAATTTGAAGGGACAGATTATTTGGAGTGCGGGTAACTTGTTACCGCTTTCTTAGTTTGGAGTGCGGTAACTTGTTACCGCTTTTCTTAGTTTGGAGTGCGGTAACTTGTTACCGCTTTTCTTAGTTTGGAGTGCGGGTACTTGTTACCGCTTTTCTTAGTTTGGAGTGCGGTAACTTGTTACCGCTTTCTTAGTTTGGAGTGCGGTAACTTGTTACCGCTTTTCTTAGTTTGGAGTGCGGTAACTTGTTACCGCTTTTCTTAGTTTGGAGTGCGGTAACTTGTTACCGCTTTTCTATCCGTCGCCACTTTACGGCGACAAGTCGCCGCAAAAAAAGCGCTGACAAGTCAGCGCACTCCAAATAGAGGCACTCACTTAAGACGCGAGCATATCAGGGAAGATGATGCCGTAAGTCTCTTAAAGCGCTTCGGCGAGCACACACTTGAAACTTGGAACTTGAAACTTGAAACTGTTCTCATGACACCCGACCTCTTGCGCGAATGGCGAGAATCCGCGCCTTACTGGGATAAGTATCGCGACATCATACGCGCCATGTTCATGCCTCTGACCCGCGCACTCATTGAAGACGCGCGAATCATCAAAGGCCAGTCGGTGCTCGACGTCGCGGGCGGTGCGGGCGAGCCGTCCCTCACCCTAGCCGAAACGATTGGCCCGGAAGGTTCGGTGACCTGCACAGATTTCGCCGCCGAAATGGTCGAAGCGGCCAAAGCCGCCGCGGCCCGGCGCGGCATGACCAATATCACCTTTCGTGAATGTTCGGTTGACTCTCTGCCCTTCGCTGACAGAACGTTTGATGTGGCCGTGAGCCGGCTCGGCGCGATGTTCTTTCCTGATCCACTCGCGGCTCTGCGCGAGATGCTGCGCGTGGTGAAACCCGGCGGCTCAGTAGGCTTAGTTGTCTGGCGCCACAGTGAGCTCAATCCATTTTTTAGTGTGACGTCTGAGATTGTGTCCCGCTACGTCGAGCCCACGCCGGAAGATCCAGACGCACCGAACGCATTTCGCTTTGCTGAATCAGGCAAGCTTGCGGGATTGTTAAAGGAGGCCGGCGCCGTGGACGTGCGCGAGCGAATTCTTAAGTCCGAGATCGCCGCGCCGGTTGCGTTAGAAGATTATTGGAAGATGCGTTCCGAGATTTCGGACACCCTCAGAGCAAAGCTGGCCGGTCTTTCAAACGAGCAGAAATCTCAGATTGCCAAAGAAGTGCAGCACGCCGCCGCCCCCTTCTTCGCCAGAAATCAAATGAATTTTCCGAGCGAGACGTTGGTTGTCTCGGGACGGAAGGAAACGGGGTAAGGAGGTTCGGTTTCCCCAGCTAAGCAGCGCGTCGTTTTTAAGAAGTCTTCCGGCGGGGCTGCGAGAGAGAAGCATTCAAATCAACGATGCGGTTGTCTTTCATAACGTAGAAAGGCGTGCCGGTTCGTTCCGCCAGCTCACGAGCCCGTCGCGCCGCCCGGGGCAGAGCCCTGAGCGTCGCGGCTGCTTCCTTGTCTACGGCGTCGTCCCTTTTCATCTATTGACCCCTTTGGATATCAGCCGAGGTGTGATGCCTGAATTATCGTACCACTCCCAACGATCAACAGTGCCGCCTTCTGCGTCCTGAATCCTGAATTCCGCTCTTCTGTGTAATCTCTGTAATCTGTGTAATCTGCGGATTGTTTCCGGCCTTCCTCTGTGTCCTCTGTGGTTATCGTCCGTAGGCGAGTTCATCCATCATCTCCGCAAAGCGACTCCAGGGAATGCGTTTTGTGATTTGCCGCTTCCCGCCCTTCCATGACAGCGAGCCACTACCGATAATCATGGTGCCAATCTTTTCCTGATCAGCATAAATCGCCAAATCCAAAGACGAACCCGCTCGCGTTAGCTCAAGAACATGCAGGTTCGCTTTGACCGAATGCTTCTTCTTGCGTGCGCGTTTGCGTGGCATTTGATTACCTCCTACTTCTTGACTGGTTACCGTTTAAGTTGATTTGTACGGTCGAATGACAATTTTCCCGCCCGCGTTCTCTTTCTTGTTCTTGAAGACCTTGGGCGTTGGGCGCTTCTCAATTGTCGCCTTGCAGATCTTATTATCGTTTTCTATCAGCCGCAGCTTCTTACCCGAAGGCCCGCGAAATCTCCCTTGCAGCGCATCGAGAATGTCTTTGAGACGATTATCAACATCGTGAATATCATGGCGCTTGCCGCAATCCATGTAGAGGATCACTTCAACCGCAAACAACTGATCAGACTCATATCGGATTCCATTCTCTTTCGCCGCGTGTCGAGCGGTGCGAAGGAGTTTGATGTCACTCGCGTTACTCTGACCTCACTGCTTAGCCGGAATTATCGCCGACGGTTACCCTTTTTGGAATTATGCTTTCGACACATCAAAGCCGCATTTTCCAGCCGACTTTGGCCACCTTTGCTGTGTGGGCTTATGTGATCGATGGTGAAATCGTCCCAAGTTAACCTAACGTTGCACCTTGGATAAGAACAACTGCGAGTCGATGAAGCGTTCCACATTATTCGCCTCTGCTCTGAAGTAAAACCGCGCTGCGAGTCTTTGGTGGCGAAGAGACTTCGAATAATGTTGCTCAGGATCTGAGCACGTTTGCGGCGCTGGCTAACATCGTCCGTCATTTGGGAGACGGTGAGCAAATAATCCCTATACAACTCTTGATCGGCCTTAGCTCCTTTGGCTTTGCGCTGCAGCTCACGCACGTGATCAACTTGGACGCCAAATGCGACCAAGAGATCCCAAGCAAGCTGGTTCCGTCTCCGATCTGTCAAAATCAGTCCTTCTTGCTCAAATCTTCCTATTAACCACGCGAGCGTGTAAAAGTCTGTTACCTGCCGAAAGCGCGTCGACTTAAGATGGGGAAACATTCGCTTCACCCGATTCAATGTTGAGATCACCATCCGAGTCGCTTTGCCGAGTTGGCGTCCATCAAACGACGACGTGGCCATCACCCGATCAAGTGCAGTTTTCTTGTTCAGTACATCGCCCTGAACCAGTGACAACATAAGCTCACAGATTAGTTCAACATGCTTCATGCGGCTGATCTGGCCGGAGCTGAAAATGTGATTGGTTAGAAAGTAGTCCTCAAACCTGCGTCCTAATCGCGCAGCTTCCTTCAAGAACGGACTATCGTAGTAACGCGCATGCCGCTTCTCCTGCTGTGTTAAAGCCTTACCCGTGGAGTTGATGCGGACGAATACGTCAATGATCTCGCCCATTTCTCCGTCAACTTCGATAACCGGAATTTCGTAGCCAGTGATTAGGTGTTGCAGGCCCCGGCGCTTAAGTAACGTCCAATCAACCCATTCAAGCGTGTCTGAGGTTGGCAACTGGGCTCGCGACCAAAAGCGACCACGCATCGCGCCCATAAACATGAAAATTGATTCGAGCCTTTGTTTTCCGTCGATGACATCGAAGACCAGGTGACCTTTCACTTCGCGCTTGTATAAAAAAATCGCCGGCAGCGGGTAGTTTCGCAGAATGCTTTCGATGAGTTTCGCGCGGTCCCGTTCCGTCCAAACTGATTGCCGTTGAAAGCCGGGTTCAAGATTTAGGTGGCGAAGCTTAAAGAGATTCTGTAAATCGAGGATGCTTTTTGTGGTCGCCTTGTGAGAAGTCGTAGGGTTGTTCTTCATTGTTTGCTCCGATGAGATGAGTGACAAAGCACAATCTTGAGTCGTCCTCGTGAAGAGCCCACACGCATTATTGAGCCGTCAGGTTGTGAACAACGTCGGTGACGAACCGTCTAAATGAATCGTTCTGAACGAACTGCTTGTAGAACTCAGTGTCGTCTTTTAGCAGTGGACCGATGACTCGCATCAAAGCGGCGTCCAACTCAATCCGAGCGGCGTTTGGTGTGTTCTTCTTTGCGTTCTGATATGCCTGATCAGCGGCAACCTTAGGGGCGATGTCGTCCTTGATGCGTCTCGCCACGCGATCGGCATCTGAGAACAGCGTGCCAAATTGTTCGTTGAATGTCTTCAGGATGTTGCTCAGGAAATCCAATTCCGGGTCTGGCTTATGTCCACCTCCGCCTATCGGGACCGGATCGATTTCCGCGTTCTCATCCGGCAGGAGAAGTTTCATGGCCGCGCGCTTCTCGCTGCGATAGCTATCCATGTCGATCGTTTCGAGAATTCCCTTCGACAAGTCGTCTTCCTCGGGGGCGGGAAGTTTGGGTATCAGCAAGTTCAAAAAGATCGACAGCTTCTCCCAGTCGGCGTTTGTATAAGGCAGGATTGAGCCAAGAAAGTCATAGGTTCGCGTGAAAGCCTTTGCTGACCCCTTGAATTCAACCTGCCTGTTCTCATCGAGCTGGTCCTTATACTTTTCTACGCAGAGATCTAAGATCGGATCGAGACTGTCTCGCGACGCCCCGCCCAAGTAAAGCTCAACAATCGAATCCACCTGTTCCTGCGAATACACTTCATGACCATCCAGCGTAGCCTTCAGATCGTGCAGTTTGTTCGGATCCGTCTCTTCACTTAGAACAGTCGTTCGGTAGTAAGGTGCAAACGAATCCTTAATCATCTCAGTGTCGTTCATAAAATCGAGCACGAAAACATCATGCTTCTTCGAATGGGAACGGTTAAGCCTTGAGAGAGTCTGCACAGCCTTGATGCCGGACAGAGTCTTGTCCACGTACATAGTGTGTAGCAGGGGTTCGTCGTACCCGGTTTGAAACTTGTCCGCGCAAACGAGAAACCGATAGGGATCTTCCTGGATTCGATCTCTTATGTTGTCACTCGAAAACCCATTCAGTGAGAACTCCGTAAACTTCGTCCCGCCATACTCAAATTCGCCCGAAAAGGCGACGATGGCTTGATAAGGACTCTTGCGCTCGACAAGATACTCATTAATGGCTCGATAGTATTGGATGGCTCGTTCGACGCCATTGCATACCACCATCGCGCGCGCCTGCCCGCCAATCTTATTTAGATCGATCACCTGTTCGTGAAAGTGGTCAACCATGATTTCCGCTTTGAGACCGATCGCGTGCTCGTGGCTCTCGACATAGCGTTGCAATTTCTTCTTCGCCCGCTTGGTGTCGAACATCGGATCGCTCTTAATTGCTTTGACCAGCTTGTAAAAACTATCGACCGGCGTATAGCTTTTGAGCACGTCCAGAATGAAGCGTTCCTGAATCGCTTGCTTCATCGTGTAGCTGTGAAACGGACGATGCTTCACCTTCCCTTCGGCGTCAGGCGGTAGCGGTTCGCCAAACATTTCCAGCGTTTTGTTCTTCGGCGTGGCGGTGAAGGCAAAGTAGCTCGCGTTCGTCAGTATCTTGCGCGCTTGCATTCGCTTCTCTAATTCGTCATTTATGGTGTCTTCCGGGTCGGAGAGCGCCTCGCTCATCGCCGCCGCTGTCTTGCCGCCCTGACTGGAGTGCGCTTCGTCAATGATGATGGCGAAGTTCTTCGCCTTTCCCTCCTTCGCAATTTCATCGAGGATGAACGGGAACTTCTGCACCGTGCTGATGATGATTTTCTTTCCACCCTCGATGAACTTTCGCAAGTCACCCGAGTGTTCGGCGTGGCCGACGGTCGATCCGACCTGGACAAACTGCTTGATGGTGTCGCGGATTTGTTTGTCGAGTATGCGCCTGTCCGTCACCACGATAATCGAATCAAAGATGTCCTTATCGTCTTTTCTTAAACCGATCAGTTGGTGAGCCAGCCAGGCGATAGAGTTCGACTTACCGCTGCCCGCTGAGTGCTGTATGAGATACCTTTTGCCGGCGCCGTGGGCATGAACATCGCTGAGAAGCTGTCGCACTACATCGAGCTGATGGTAGCGCGGAAAGATTTGCTCTTTCTTTTTCTTCCTGGTCTTAGGATTCTCTGTCTCGACTATCTGCGCATAGTTTTCGAGAATGTCCGTGAGTCCGCTGGGCGTGATGAGACGCTTCCAAAGGTAATCGGTTTTTAGTCCGTCCGGATTCGGGGGATTACCGGCACAATCGTTCCAACCCTGATTGAGAGGCAGAAACCAGGATGCTTTTCCCTTAAGCTGCGTGCACATTCGCACTTCGTGATCGTCCACGGCGAAATGAACTACGCATACTCCAAACTCAAAGAGCCGCTCACGCGGATCGCGATCCCTTCTGTATTGTTCCTCGGCATCCGCGACCGTCTGCTTTGTCAGACTGTTCTTGAGTTCGAAAGTGGCCACCGGCAGACCGTTGATGAACAATCCGAGGTCTAACGCTCGCTTGGTCTCGTCGCGGCTGTAACGAAGCTGACGAGTAACACTGAATCGATTTGCCGCGAACAGCAGCGCCGACTTGTCATTGCCCGGCGAGGGTGTGCCATAGAACAATTCGAGCGAGTGCTTCTCATGCTTGAGTCCGTGGCGCAGAACATGAATGACTCCCTTGCGCGAAATCTCAGACTGCAGACGCGCCAGGAATTTCCGGCGCACGGGCGTATCGCTTTGAAGTTCGAGCGCCGCCGCAACCTCGGGTTGCGTGGCTTCAAGAAACGGGCTGAGTTGCGCCAGGTCAACACAGTATTCGCGATCGTAATCATGAGCATCACCAAGCAGCCAACCCGTGCCTCGACCTAACTCAGTTGTTGCCTGCGACTCCGGTTCAGCCGGGGTTGAAAGCGAAGCTTGACCCGTCATGGCAGTGACGATCAGCTCTTCGAGTCCTCGTTCGCTGGTGTCAGTTTTCATGCGACAGCTTCCTCTTCAAGTTCCTCCTTGTCGATTCAGTGGGTATTTCCTCTGGCGTGTCCGGAAGGTACCGTGCGGCCTCTCGCACGTCCAACTTGCCCGTCACCAGATCGGCTATCAGGCGCGTGCGGTATTCGCGCAGTAAGGCGATTTCGCGTTCGGTGCGGGCGATGGCAGTATCGAGAGGGGAATTCTCTTGCTCAACGAACTTAACGATTTGCACTTGCTCATCATCCGGAGGCAGCAGGATGACTGCTACGCCAAGCTCTTCTTTGTTTAGGTGTGGCTGTGCTGCGCGCATACTCGCAATTATCAACTGATCAACCTGAACGTAGCTACAGAGGAGAGCCATCGCCACGAAGTCAGGGCGTGCCTTCCTCACCGTTACCACCATGTCGTAGCCCGCTACTGCTCCCTCATACATTGCTGGGATTATTGCAGAGTCAGCCGTCAGCGCTCCGCTGCGAACGACGATTATTTCTCCCTCGGTCAAGAAAGCACTTCGAGTTTTCGGTACGTCTGCTGGATCAACACGTAGGAGCTTCTCTCCCAAAATCCGACCGTGGTCAACGTTCGTAGCTCGGATCAAGGGAAGGCCCGTTTCAGTTTCGCGAGGGGGCTGACCCAAGCCATATCTGATTTGGGCGAAAGACTTCAGTCGCCTTGTTTGCCAATGTTTTGGGATGTGGCCAAGCCAGCGAACGCCGGACGGCTTGAGGGGGACGTTGGAATCGAGGCCCCGAGTGACGGCGCGGTGGATGATCGCCTGCTTCTGCTCATTCAGCAGCGCAATCAGTTTTTTCTTTGCTTGAATAGTAGTTTCAATCCTCCCATTTGCATGGTCGAGAAAACGGCCCATCGCTTCCTGCTCGTCAGCGGGCGGTAGAGGCATGTAGGCGCGACGAATTCGCACATAATCAATGTTCTGTCCTTCGCGGATGCCGGTTATGAAAAGAGTCAAGCTGTTGATGAAGTCTGGTGACTTGAAGAAGTGTTTGAAATAGCCGAGATGGCTTTCTCGCGTCGGGGCGAGCACTGTGTAGGCTGGGCTAATGATGCCACGGCAATGCGCCATTTCAATACCGCCTTGAAACGAGCGAAGGCTGATCACAAAATCACCGGGTTCCACTAGTTTCAGCAAATGGAAGTCTTTCGAAGCGGTAACCGTGCGCTCGCCATAATCTTCCTTACGAACAACTCCCTTCGTTTGCGTAGCAGCAAGTAATGGCTCGTCAGGAAACCCTTTTTGCACGCGTTCTCCGAAAAGAAACTTCATGCGACGTTGCGACCAATGCGCCGGGCATTTCCCAAGCCAGGGCTGACCCGAATCCTTATATTCCGGATAAGGCTTGAGGCCGCCAATCATTTCCCGCCTCCGCTCGTCAAATTGCCGCCCAGAAGAATCCCAACGGGATTCCGTCCCAAAGCCCAGGGTTGCGAGGAACGAGCTACCCTGGGAACAGATGCGATATCGACCGCAACCCCAATGGGGTTGCGTCCGTCCGTCACGCGCGAATCCACGGCGCAATCCCGTTGGGGTTGAATCAAATTATCAACACGTTTACCCAGGGTAGCTCGTTCCTCGCAACCCTGGGCTGGAGGTTGGAACGCCGTTGGCGTTGAGGAATTCTCTCCCTTGCAATTTTTGCGTAGGCCGCTGATCTGAATCATTTCGCGGATCCCCTCACAATCTCACCGAGCAAGCCTTCGGTCTCTTTCTCCAACGAGACAATGTCTGCGCTGATCTGTTCCAGCGTGCGTAGCGGCTGCGGCTTGTAGAAGTGGCGGGTGAAGGAAATCTCGTAGCCAATCTTCGTCGTCGATTCGTCAATCCATGCATCGGGCGTATAGAGCAGAACCTCGCGGCCGATGAAGCTTTCAATGCCGCCTGGCTCTAGCAACGGCACTTGCTCGGTATCACGCAGCTCGGAGTCGGGTTCGTATTCGACGACCAGTTTCTTGTCGCCCACGGGCGAAGCATAGAGGCCGCGCAGGGGATCAACCGCCGCCTTCCCGGACTTGTGGACTTTGGCGATAACCGGTGGGGCTGTCTCCACGCGCCAGCTCACGGCGCGAAGGATCATCTTAAGGTCGGCGGCAGAGAGCTTGAGGCCGAGCCTCTTCAAAGCGTCGTTCACCTTGTCTTTGAAAATATTGTGATCCTCGAACAACTGATCGCCGAGTTCGTGTCGCAAAGCCGTGCCCGCTTCTAATAGTCTCGCGTCGCGCTCCCAGGTCCTCTGATCGAGGAGCTTCTTCTTTTTCTTCTCAGACAGACTTTTCTTCGACATTGTGCCGTCTTCGGCTTCCTCCTCGTCATCATCCGCGCCCCATTCCTTCATGAGCTTTTCCAGCTCTTCACGAACACTGGTGAAGTCTTCAAACAGAGGCTCACCGAGTTGTTCGTAAAACACGCTGCGCAGTTCTTCGTCGCCTGAGGCGAAGCGCAGCGACTCGATGGCTTTCATCGTAAGTTGGCTGTGAAGGCGAAGCGGACGTTCAACCGTCACTTTCCAGTAGCCGAAATGGTCGTTCGTAAATATCTTCGACTGCTCGGTCTCTTCAAATGATAGATAAGTGTCGCAAATCCGACGGATGTCCGGTTCGGAGAGTTTACAGTTTTTCTTGCCGAGGTTTTTGCGCAACGGCTTGAACCATTGCGTAGCGTCGATGAGCTGCACTTTGCCACGTCGCTGCTCAATCTTTCGATTCGAAAGAACCCAGATGTATGTGGCGATGCCGGTGTTATAGAAAAGGTTCAAAGGGAGAGCGACAATGGCTTCGAGCCAGTCGTTTTCAATGAGCCAACGGCGGATGTTGCTTTCGCCCTGACCAGCGTCGCCGGTGAACAGTGACGAGCCGTTGTGGACTTCAGCGATGCGGCTGCCGAGCGGTGTTTCGTGATTCATCTTCGAGGCCATGTTCGCGAGGAACAGCAACTGGCCGTCGCTGGAGCGAGTAACGAGTGAGAGCTCTTCACCGTCATGCATCACCTTGAATCGACGGTCACGCATTCCATCCTTACCACCCAGCGTTTCCAAATCTTTCTTCCAGCTTTTGCCGTAAGGCGGATTCGAGAGCATGAAGTCGAAGTCCTGAGCCGGAAAGGCGTCGTGTGCCAATGTAGACCATTCGGCGCCGCCGATAATGTGGTCCGCGTTTTCGCCTTCACCTTTCAACAACATGTCGGCCTTGCAGATGGCAAAAGTCTCGGGGTTGATCTCCTGGCCATAGAGATGCGGGATAACGTCTTGACCACGCGCAGCGGCGAGACTTAGCAGCGTCTCTTCAGCGACAGTCAGCATTCCACCTGTGCCGCACGCGCCGTCATAGAGCAAATAAGAGCCCGATTGGATTGCGTCCGCAGTGGGCAGGAAGACCAGGTTGGCCATCAGCTTCACGGCATCGCGTGGGGTCCAGTGTTCCCCAGCTTCTTCGTTGTTATCCTCGTTGAACTTGCGGACCAGCTCTTCGAAGACGGTGCCCATTGAGTGATTGTCCATCGCGGGAAGTCTAATGGAGCGATCGTCGTTGAAGATTGGCTTTGGACTTAGATTGATATCCGGGTCGAGGAACTTTTCAATCAAGGTGCCTATGGCATCGGCCTTAGAGAGAGTCGAGAGCTGATTACGGAATTTGAAATTTTCGAGGATGTCCTGAACATTATCTGAGAAGCCATCGAGGTAATTCTCAAAATCCTGCAAGAGCCTTTGCGCGCTACCTCGCGCTCTCAAATCGCGCAGATTGAACTTGGACGTGTTGTAAAAAGCTTCCCCTGAAGCGCTGCACAAGGCGGCTTTTTGTTCGGTGATGCCGGCTTGATCGAGCATTTCCTTCTGGTCGAGGACGGCTTGCTTGGTCGGTTCAAGCACAGCATCGAGACGGCGTAGGACGCACATCGGCAGGATGACGTCTGCATACTTTCCGCGCTTAAAGAGATCGCGGAGTACATCATCGGCTATGCCCCAGATGAAAGAGACAATCTTGTTGTGGGTAGCTTGATCCATTATGGAGGGCAACCGAGTCGGGATGAACGGCGCACATTTTTACACAACGGCGGCTAAGGGCAAAGGGGTAAGCGCCAAGCGCGCTCAGGACTGAGTGATGAGTGATGAGGACTGAGGACTCTTCTTAGAACTGAGTGATGAGGGCTGAGTAAAGCGAGGTCAGGTGTCGGGTGATGGGTGTCGGGTGTTGGGTATCAGGTGCCGGGTGTCGGGTGTCGGGTATCAGAAGGCAGGGAGGCAGCTGGCAGATGACAGACGAACAGAGTTTCGAGTTTCGAGTTTCGAGTTAAGACTAAGACCAAAGAGGTGGAGGCAGCTTAAAGAATTGCGGATTTCGGATTGCGGATTGCGGAACGAAGAGTCAGGAGGCAGAGGTCAGATATCATAAGTCAGACGTCAGACGTCAGACATCAGAGGTCAGTCTCGGCTCGAGGGTGTAAAAAGTTTTGTGTAAATGGTCATCGACGGCCAACTGAGATAGGGTTGGCGAGGAGAAAAGATGACCAAAGACAAAAGCATCGACAACGAGCTGATTGACAATCTGCTGAAAGACTAC
>JBQTHO010000019.1:0-114885 GCA_052389795.1 Acidobacteriota bacterium
TTTTGATCGTTTAGCAAAATTAAGGCGGCCAACGCCGCCCATGGAAGAACCAGTATTTTGGCAGATGACTGTAGGTTGCGTCATTCGGCGCTGTAGCCGGACCGTTTGGGAGGGCGTTTCACGACCGTGCCCTACGCCCTCCCTAACGGTCGGGCTACTGCCCCGTGTCGCTGAACTTCTGATTCGCCAAAAACGCCTCGGCGTCGCGCGGCTGAAAGAACACCAAACGCACTTCGTTCAACTGGTGATCCGTGCCCAGAAAATTCTCAATCGTCCGGGAAGCGACTTCAGCCGCTTCTTCTTGCGGATAGCCAAACACGCCGGTTGAGATCGCCGGAAACGCTACTGAGGTAAGATTCTTCTCAACCGCGAGCGTCAATGAGTTGTGATAGCAATTGGCAAGGAGTTCAGCTTCTTTTCCGCCTTCCTCGCCGTAGATCGGGCCAACGGTGTGAATCACGTAAAGCGCTGCCAGCTTGCCGCCAGTGGTGATCACCGCTTCGCCGGCCGGCAATCCATTTGGAAAACGTGAGCGGCGAATTTCGCGACACTCTTCCATAATCTCAGGCCCGCCCGCACGATGAATCGCGCCGTCGACGCCGCCGCCACCCAACAGCGAAGCATTCGCAGCATTCACAATCGCGTCTGTGTCCTGCTTCGTGATGTCGCCCACGATGACACTGACGCGGCCATTCAGAAATTGTTGGTGTTTCTGATCCCCGTCCATTGGCTAATCCGCGGTTGCTTCTTCCGCGGCTACTTCTTCCGCAGCCACTTCTTCCTCGCGCGCTTCGACTTTGACCTCGTCGAACATGTCCTGCCGTCGCAAAGCTTCCGCGACACCTTTGGCTTTATGCTCCGTCAAAGGTCGTTCGGGATCTTCGCTGGCGATTTCAAAGACCCGCTCATCAATCATGTACACACCAAGCGAACCGAGAGTGACGCCCGGCGTGACTTGAATGTCGTCCATGTTGTGAATCTTGAAATTGCCGTGCGTCTCGACCCAATCTTCAATGAAGGGATCGCGCAAAGCGTGCTCGGCTTCCGATTCCGTCAGGTAAGCGCCCTCGACAATCAGGCAGTATTCGCGGCCTTTGTTCTCAGTCATTGTTCTGGAAAGCGAGATGTGCCGTTGGCGACCAGCGGTCGCGCGATAGCGCAGAAAGAGGGTGCAGCTTCTCTAGCCGTCATGTGTTAGGCCATTGCGTCACGAATGGCCCGAAATGTGGGGCCTAATTTACCACCGCTGAGTCGTACAGCGCTAGAGTTTTTAGTCAGAACCGCCTGCGGCGCGGGGTCCCCGCGCGGGCATCCCGCGTGGGGTGCAGGATGCGGGTGGTTGATCGAATCCACCCCGGTCTTCCGGAATGGAGGATCAACCGCCCGCTAGCGCAGGCGGTTCTGACAGGAAGGCTTTATGAAGAGTAGTGGCGATTCAGCTCTTCGCGCAGGCGGCGAAAGTGTGAATCGAAAGTTACAAAGCCGCTGACGCCCTGGAAAAAGGCGCGGCCGCCAGTTTCCTGCGACACACGATTGAGTGAGCTTTGTCCATAACTTGCCGCGAGACGGCTGCGGCCCGTCAGGCCAACCGACGGCGCGTAGAACGAATAGATCGAAACATCGCGGCGATTCGCTTCCTTGATCGTGCGATCGATGTCCAGCGTGTGGCCGGCGGCGCTCGAATCAAAACCGCGAGACACATCGAGCCCATCGGAAATCAGCAGCACGGCATTGTTGCCACGCCAGCTCGGATCGAACTTCTTCAGAGCATCGATTACTTCGACGTACGGATTGAACGCCGACGCTCCGGTGCTGGCCACCGGAATTCGCAGCGAATTCGCGGCGCGATTTAAATCCGTTGTGAATGACTGCCGTACCTGCAAACGACCGGCGGTGATATAGCCAACCATCACGCGCGATCCCTGGGGAAGGGCGCGGATGAACTCTTTGGTCGTGCTAATTTCATTCGCCACTTGTGACGTCAAATCGTCCTGAATGAGGATCGCGATATTCAGCGGTACGCGCACCGCTTCGGCATCTTTTGCGCTCGCGGTCGACAAAGCAATAGTCACTAAAAGCGCTAACGCGAAAATGAATGAGGAACTTCTCTTAAACATAACTTTACCTTTCAAACTGGCGAACTCTCCGCCAGAAATCGTTGGGAACTGAGCTGTCTGGGTCGATTTTAAGATGCGCTCAAAGGTGAAATGGTTGGCGTAATCAGCCGCAGATGAACGCAGATTTACGCGGATAAGAACTAGATCAGACAGAAGAAAGAAACAAATGCCTTGTTCGGATCCGCGTTTATCCGCGTGGATCCGCGGCTAATCATTTATGTAACTGACACACGCCACTTTCATCACATGGTGGTGGTACGCCGAACAGAGTGTAGCGACGCGAAGCGAGCCAGTGGTAGAAGATGGGACCAAGTTTCGTGAACGGCCAAACGCCCATGACGGGAGCGAGCCACTTCCAACGCGGCAGCACGCGAACGACTTCAATCCAGGCGAAGTAACCCTTGTACCAATGCCCGTCCGGTGGTCGGACGTGCATCTGCTCGGCCATCTCTTTGTGCGTATGAGGCGCCGCGCGATTCAGATTTTCGGGATCGTTATAATCCAGCCATTCCAGCCGTTGATCGCGATCGAGTGGCTCAACACGTTCGCGCGTCCAGCGGCAGAGGTTGCACTGGCCATCGGTGTAAACTTCGATCTTTTCTGTGCTCGGCCTCATCGGTCCGGCAACATCATAAGCCAATTTGCCTTTGATCTATGCGCTCGGATAAATTATCGCTCAAATTCGCTATCACATCCGGCTTTTCATCACATGAGCCGGGGATGTCACGGAATAGATCTCTGAAAGGACACATTCGCTCTTATGAAAGTCTACGCCACCGAAGCCATTCGCAACCTTGCGGTCATTGGACACGGCGACGCAGGGAAGACGCAACTGGTTAGTTCGCTTCTCTACGTCGCAGGCGCCACGCCCCGCTGGGGCAAGGTCGATGAGGGCACGACCACCACCGATCACGAGGAGGACTCAATTGCCCGCAAGATTACGCTCAACACCGGACTCGCCCACCTCGAACACAAAGAAACCAAAGTCAATTTGATCGACACGCCGGGATACGCCGCATTCGTGTCGCACGCCCGGCCGGCGGTGCGCGTCGCCGATTGCGGCATCGTGGTGGTTGATGGCGTCAAAGGCGTCGAAGTGCAGACCGAAAAAGTTTGGAATTACGCGAATGAATTCATGTTGCCGCGCATGATGGTGGTGACGAAATTAGATAAAGAGCATTCGGACATCGGTATCGCGCTCGATAGCGCGCATAACCTTTTTAAGAGAGCGATCGTTCCTTTCACCCTGCCCATCGGGAAAGAGCACAACTTCAAAGGTGTCGTCGATGTGGTGCACATGAAAGCATACGAGTTTGACGACCAGGGCAAGGGCAAAGAAATTGAGATTCCAACAGAAGGCCGCGATGTGGTGGACAAAACGCGGGAACGAATCATTGAACTAGTCGCCGAATCAGACGACGCGCTGCTGGAAAAGTATTTCGATCAGGGCACGCTGGAGGATTCGGATGTACTGCCGAACATCACAAAAGCGATAGCCGCCAGCAAGCTCTGTCCCGTGTTCGCGGTTTCAACGACGAGTCTGGTTGGACTTTCGACCCTGCTCGATCACATCGTCGAGTTCGCGCCTGACCCGGCGCATCACGAAGCCGAACATGGCAAAAACGAAAAAGGCGAAGAGGAATCACGCAAGTATTTAAGCAGCGAGTCGTTTTCCGCGTATTGCTTCCGCACGATTGCCGACCCGTTCGCGGGGCGCATCAATGTGTTCAAAGTCATCAGCGGCAAAGTCGGCACAGACGCGACGGTCTACAACTGCTCGCGCAGTGTTTCAGAGCGCCTGGGCGCTCTGCACACGATGCAGGGCAAACAGCTCGATAAAGTTCCCGAAGCCCACGCGGGCGATATCATCGCTTGCGTGAAGCTCAAAGAGACTCAAACTGGTGACACGCTTTGCGATAAGGCCAAAGCCCTGATTTACGATCCGGTCGAGTATCCCGAGCCGGCGATTGCCTTCGCGATCGAGCCGAAATCGCGGCAGGACGAAGAGAAGATCAGCGTGGCGATTCACAAGATTCTCGAAGAGGATCCGTCGCTGTCGTTCACGCGCGACGCGCAGACGAAAGAGTTTCTGCTCGCCGGCTCAGGTCAGGTGCACGTCGAAACGGTCGTCGACAGACTTAAGAAGCGCTACAACGTCGAAGTGATGCTGCATCCGCCGAAAGTGCCTTACAAAGAAACGATCACCCAACGCGCCGAAGTGCAGGGCCGGCACAAGAAACAGACCGGCGGCCGCGGCCAGTTTGGCGACTGCAAAGTTATCTTTGAACCGTTGCCGCGTGGTGGAGGGTTTGCTTTTGAAGACAAGATCTTCGGCGGTTCAGTGCCGCAACAGTTTCGACCCGCGATTGAAAAAGGAATTATTGAGGCCGCTTCACACGGAGCTATCGCCGGTTATCCGCTGGTCGATTTCAAAGTGCAGTTGGTTGACGGCTCGTATCATAACGTCGATTCGGACGAGCACAGCTTCCGCGCGGCGGGGCGTAAGGCGTTCCGCAATGCGATGGAGAAGGTGAAGCCGACCCTCCTCGAACCAATTATGGACGTTGAGATCGAAGCGCCCCAGGAGTGCAGCGGCGACATCATGGGCGACCTCAATTCACGGCGCGGCCGGGTGCAGGGCATGGATGCGCGCGGCAAAAACCAGGTTGTTAAGGCGCAAGTGCCGATGTCAGAGATGTTGAACTATCAATCGACGCTGAACTCGATCACCGCCGCGCGCGGCAGTTTCCACATGCAGTTCTCGCACTACGATCCGGTGCCTGGCCAGCTTGCACAGAAGATTGTTCAGCAGGCGAAAGACGAAGGCCGGATTCGCGTGGCTGAAGAAGATTAAGTCGGGGTTGATTGCAAATGGCAACAATCGGAAACAAAATTAAAGATCGTTCTTTTCAATGCCGCCAATCCCAGCGCTCCGCAATTCGAGATACGCGTTCGCGCTGCGAAGCATGAACCCGATATGTTCTACGTTAATCGTTATATGAAATTGGTCGAGAAAGAATTGTTTCCTAATCGAGCAACTCGAAAAACTCTTCATTCGTTAATCCCGCTTGCCGCACAATGCTCTTGACGATGTGCTTAGGCAAATCAAATCGCTTGTGATAAGGAATCGTAACTCTTCCGGGCTTCGTCGCATGTTTCATCTGAACGTGCGAGCCGCTGGTTTCGTGAAGTTGAAGCCGCCCTTTGAAGAGCGCGAACAACCTGCTGGGACTTCAGGTTCGCAAACTTGGGAGACATTGGGCAGAAGCTAGACCGCTATTTTGAGTTCTTCAATAACAGGTGGTTCGGCAGTGAAGGGATCGGCTGGGATCTATTCGTTGTCCTTCAGCAGTCCCTTGATGTGACAAGCGATAGCATCCTGCGCCATCTCTCGCGCCTCTTCGAGCGTGCGGCCATAAGTGACTATCCCTGGCAAAGCAGGCACGATCACTTGAAAGCCACCCTCAGTTAAGGGTTCGTAAATAACGCGGTAGCCATGTTCCGGCACGTCCTTCTTCCTCGACTTTCGAATGAAAGTCTAACAGCGGAAGGGAAACAGGGAAAGCGTCTAGGTTCAAGCGCCACGTCTTGCTATTATTCCGACTCGTGGAGCGTCAGCCACAGCACCATTCAAACCCGCCCAGGCGCTCTTTCGCGTCTCGCCCTCAACCGCGACGCAGAGTTCCTTCGACTTCCGGTTACATGGTCGCCTCCGCGGCAGCAGCGGCCTCGCTATTCTTTGTACTTTGGTGGATGTTGCAGAGCGAGGATTACCCCTGGGTGCCGGCCGGCCTGGCGGCGAGTGTCGTAATGCTGGTCGCGGCGTTAGCTCGAGAGGTAGTCATGCGCCGCGCGTGGACGCGTTACGTGTTGGAAGAGAACTCCACCCAGCGGTTCAATCCGGCGCGACGATCCGCGACGGTGAATGCGCCGCGCCAAACTTCGTTCTCACAAACCGAGGCCCTACGCGTTCTGGAACAGAAGTCAAAAGAAGCCGACGGCGAGGGTTCGGTTCCCGAATCCCACTTGAAAGTCTTCCAGTTGTGCGGCGAGTTCATTGAGATTGCAGATACGTCGCTGGCCTCGCCGGCGGTCTCTTCGGAACGACGGCTCACGGTCCGCGCGCGACAAGAGCGTGTGCGGGCGCTGCAAAAGCATCACATGCTTTCGTGGGCCCGCGATTCGGCCCGGTTGCTGACGCACCAGGCGCACCAGCAGGCCCGGCTTCATGAGAAAATCGAGAGCGCGAACCGGGCGCTGGACTGCATCGATACAGCTTTAAAAAGCTATCCCGATAATGAAGAATTGCGGCGCTCGGGGACGGCGGTGCGCGAGTTTATGACTTCAAGTCGCGTCGCGCATTGGGTCGAGTTAGCTCAGCGCGCGTCTTTCAAAGGCCATTACCGGCGCGCGATCGATTGCTACCGTGATGCTCTGTTTTACCTGACGCGAGCGGGCGCGGAACATCAAGTGGCCGCAGACCAGATTACTCGTGAAATAGAATTGCTTCGCGCACGCGTGAAGACGGCCCACGCCGTAGATGCTCAACCTGTTGCACAGAGAACAACGCCACGGCAGACGGTCGACGAAGAAGAATCGTGAGAGCTATTACCCGTAAATGTCCCCGGTGCGGCAGCCACAGAATTCGGCGCGGTTATAGACACACGCCGTGGTTCATCCGTATGTTTGGCATACGGTCCCTTTTGTGCAATCATTGCAACTGGTTATTCACAGGTTTCGGCATCTTGATGTCTCCCTGAACATCCAAGCGCCGAGTGTAGAACGTTATCCCAAACGAAGTAGTCTTTGGTTGATTTCAGGCCGACTTCTCGAGGTTTTGCTATGAGAAAAAAACTCCTAATTTTGTTCGCGGTTTTCGCGGCGCTCGGTGTCACTGCAATTGCGCAGACGCAGAGTGGCGGCGCTGATTTCCAACCTTCATCGTCCGTTGATAATCAGGGCATCAGACGATATAGGATCGGCCCGGGGGACATCCTTGATGTTAGAGTCTTTGGCCAGTCGGACCTCAACTCGACCGCTGAAGTGGACGAAAACGGAAACATCTCTTCGCTGCCCTTCATCGAAGATCCGATTCCCGCCAAATGCCGTAACGAGAAAGAAGTCCAGAAGCTCATCACTGACGCGTATTCAAAATACATCCTGAAACCGCGCGTTAGTGTCCGCATTCTTGAAAGACGAAGCCGGCCGCCCGCAATCGTATTCGGCGCGGTGCGAATGCCGTCGCGCGTTGCCATGAATCGGCGTCTACGACTGCACGAGGTGCTCGTGACGGCGGGCGGTGTTACTCAGAACGCGAACGGAACCATCGACGTTCTGCACACGGAACGTGAGGTGTGTGTGGAAACCGAGGACACGATTACCACTGCCCCGGTCGCTTCCGCAGTCGCCGCTAACCATAGCAAAGAGTCAGATATCGGAACACTTGAGTCCTACAAGATCGTCGATCTGAAGGGCGGATCGGCTGAGAACAATCCCTATATAAGGCCGGGGGATATCGTAATTGTGAACGAAGGCCAGCCTGTATTCATTACGGGCATGGTGGTTAAGCCGGGTGACATGGTAATCAAAGATCAGTTGACGCTGACGCGAGCCATCGCAATGGCCGGTGGAATGCAGAAGATGGCCAACACGTCCCAGGTTCATATCTACCGTAAAGCGGAAGGCAAACTCAGTCCGGAACCTTTGCGATACGACTACGAAGCCATCCGCAAAGGAAAAGCACCTGACGTGCTTCTCCAGGCTTACGACATCATCGATGTGCGACCCGCCGGGACATTTTCGGCTAAGGGCCTCGGTGAGCTGCTAAAGGGACTCGGAACCGGTACGTTAGGACAGTTGCCTACGCGCGTGCTGCTTCCGTACTGAAATTGACGTCGCTTCTCGAAAGGTAAAGGCAACAGTTTTTCTGTTGTAGGATCTATGAGTCAACGAATACAAGCAAAGAAAACTGGAAAGAGGCGTTGGCTTACCTACCTTTGGATTGTCGGGATATTGCTCGTCGTCTCACTTCTCATTTATTTCGAACGCACGGCCCTGCTTTACGTGCTCGCCACGCTCGGGGTTACGGCGCTGCTTTTGATCGTGGCGTTTGCTGACCTGGGCGGTGACGAGCGTTCGGACTTGACCCCGCTTGATGCGCAATCCGCGGGCGGTGGCATCAGAGCCAGCCAGCCGAACCTTGCTAAGAAATAAGTCTTAACATCGCGTTTGTAATTGCCGGCCAAAGCCTGCGAATGCTTTGGCTTTTCTGGCCGTGTCGATTACAGTAGGCAGCGTCCCCAACATCAGTTTTTAGTTTTTCCGGAGGTTTATTCAATGAAGAATACGAAGTATGCATTCCTGTTCCTCGCGCTGGTGGCCGTGCTGTCCCTGTCTGTTGCCAGTCCGATTCGGCTGGCCCAGGCGCAGAAGGACGGTGATGGCGGCGCCAGTTCGCTTCTCAAGTATCCCGAAACCAAGACCGTCGAAACTGTCGATGATTACTTTGGCACTAAGGTGGCCGACCCTTATCGATGGCTCGAGAACAACGATTCCCCCGAAGTGGCGGCGTGGGTCGAAGCCCAGAACAAAGTCACGTTCGCTTACCTTGATCAGATTCCCTATCGGGCTGCGGTGAAGGATCGGTTGACCAAGCTTTACAACTATCCGAAGTACAGCTCGCCTTCGCGCCGCGGCGAGTGGTTCCTTTTTTCGAAGAATGACGGCCTGCAAAATCAGAGCGTCTACTACATTCAGAAGGGCCTGACCGGCCCTCCGGAATTACTGCTCGATCCCAACAAGTTCTCCGCCGACGGCACGTCGCGGCTGGGCGCCTTTTCGTGGTCCAAGAGCGGCAAGTACATCGGTTATGGAATTTCGAAAGGCGGTTCAGACTGGAACGACGTGCATGTTTTGGATGTCGCGACCAAGAAGCCGCTTTCTGATCGTGTCGAGTGGATGAAAGTCTCAAGCGTGGCGTGGCGCAATGACGAAGGCTTCTTCTACAGCCGCTATCCGGAGCCGGAGAAGGGCAAAGAGCTGACGACCAAGAACGAGTACCACACGGTTTATTACCACAAGTTAGGTACGCCTCAATCCGCGGATGAGCTGGTTTACGAAGACAAGAACAATGCGCAGCGCTTTCACACGGCTGGGGTCACCGACGATCAGCGTTTTGTGTTGCTCTACGTTTCCGAGCGTGGCAAGGGAATGGACGGCAACGCGCTGTATTTCCGCGATCTGACGAAGGGCAACAAGACGTTCATTCCGATCATGGCTGATATCACCAACGACAGCTACGGCGTCATCGACACCGTCGGCGACAAGTTCCTGATCGAAACCAACCATGGCGCGCCGAACAGCAAGGTCGTGCTTTACGATCCGGCCACGAAGACCTGGAAGGACGTCATTGCGGAAAAGACAGAGCCGCTGCAAAACTCCGGTACGGCAGGCGGCAAATTGTTTGTCACGTATCTGAAGGACGTCACGACGCGCGCGTATGTGTACAGCCTTGACGGCAAACTCGAGCATGAAATTATCCTGCCGGGCTTGGGATCGGCCGGTGGCTTTGGCGGATGGAAAGACGACAAGTTCGTCTTCTATAGCTTTACGTCATTCAACTATCCGCCCACGATCTTCAAGTACGACATCGCGACGAAGAAGTCTTCGGTCTTTCGCACCGTCGAAATTCCCGGCTTCAATGCGACGGATTACGAAGTGAAGCAGGTTTTCTACAACAGCAAAGACGGCACGCGGGTGCCGATGTTCCTCACTTACAAGAAGGGCCTGAAGCTGGATGGCAACAATCCGACGGTGCTGTACGGCTACGGTGGTTTCAACGTCAACAACAGTCCGGGGTTCAGCGCGCTGCGAATTGCGCTGCTCGAACAGGGTGTCGTCTACGCGTCCGCGAACATGCGTGGCGGCGGCGAGTACGGCGAGAAGTGGCACGAAGCCGGCATTAAACTCAAGAAGCAGAATGTGTTTGATGATTTCATTGCCGCGGCTGAGTGGCTGATTAAGAGCAAGTACACTTCCTCGAACAAGCTGGCGATCCAAGGCGCGTCAAACGGCGGTTTGCTGGTCGGCGCGGTCGCGAATCAGCGTCCCGACCTGTTCAAAGTGGTGCACCAGCACGCGGGCGTGATGGACATGCTGCGTTACCACACGTTCACCATTGGCTGGAACTGGGCGGCGGACTATGGCCGCAGCGACGCGAACGAAGCTGAGTTCAAAGCGCTGTATGCGTACTCGCCCATCCACAACACTAAGCCGGGGACGAAGTATCCAGCGGTGCTGATCACTACGGCCGATCACGATGATCGCGTAGTGCCCGCACACTCGTTTAAGTACGCTGCAGCAATGCAGGCGGCGCAGGGTGGCGACAATCCGATCGTTATCCGCATCGACACTAAATCGGGTCACGGCGCCAGCAGCACGACGAAGGCTTTGGAACAGAACGCAGACATCTTCTCGTTCATGTTCCATAACCTGGGCGTCACGCCTAAGTTGTAATCCTGGGAGCGCGGCCATCCCTGTGCCGCGAGGGGCAGAAGCCCCGACCGTTAGGGAGGGCGCGAAACAGAAAGGCCGGCGATTATCGTCGGCCTTTTCTTTTTGGCGAGACTTTTTGCGGCGACTTCTCTTCAGGTCGATCACTCAACAACGGCAAAGGATTGATCGCACCGCTGCCCGAATACACACCGAAGTGAAGGTGCGGCGGCGTTTCCGCGGCATTCCCAGTCGTACCGACGTAACCAAGCACCGTCTCAGGGGTAACCCGCTTGCCGGCGCTGATTGTCATCAGCATACTGGTCAAGATGTGCGTAGTAATAAATCCTTCCTCCAGCGCCGACTACTGAAACCGTCCGTCCGCCGAGCTTGTTTTCAGCGACGCTGACGACGTAGCCGTTGGTGGCGGACAGCACCGGTGTACCACGGGCGGCGAAGATATCCTGACCTTCGTGCTGTCGCTCGCCGCCACTACGCGGCGCATGCCACGAGTCGTTGACACTATTCTTTGAAACGCCAGCCACGGGCATAGCCAGTTGCTGATCAGGTGCGGCGGCGTAGAGCTGCGCGATGCGAGTGACGAGGATCAGTTTGTCGCCTGCTAAATAGCTCAGAATCGCCAGCGCCGGAATAATCAACGCGAGTGGCAGTAAGCGTCTCTTCATGCTGACTGTACGATGCGAACAGGAGACCAGCCCGTTGTGCCGATAGCAAAGCGCAAAATGATTAGAACCAGAGAATAGAAAAAGCCGGATGACAGTCGCTCGCGCAGCGAGCGTCAGCAAGAACGCCGAAGGCGTTCAATAAAATAGCCCAGGGTAAGCGCGAAGCGCGCCACCCTGGGTTCTCTGTTTATTTGATGTCATCGCCCTGAAGGGGCGAAACAGAGAGGAGGTGACTGCTACTGACTGATCTTCTTCGGTCGGGTCGAATCAAAAGCAGAACCTGAGGTGAGACGGAAATCATCTGGCCCCTTCAGGGCGAAAATTCAAATTCAACTTAAAACCCAGGGTGGCGCGCTTCGCGCTTACCCTGGGCTATTGTATTTCACGCTTCAGCGTGAAGACTTACGAACCAAATCCGCGCTTCTTCATTAAGGCCTCGACCTTTGGATCGCGGCCGCGGAACTTGCGATAACCGATGGCCGGATCGACTGTGTTGCCGACTGAAAAAATATTCTTGCGCAGCCGCTCCGAGACTTTCTTGTCGTATGGCCCGCCGCCTTCCGTGAATGCGCCGAACGCATCGGCAGTAATCACATCCGACCAAAGGTAGCTGTAGTAGCCGGCCGAATACGCATCGCTCGAAAACACGTGCAAAAAATGCGGCAGCCGGTGACGCAGCACGATTTCCTTCGGCATGCCGATCTCCGCCAACGCTTCTTTTTCAAACGTGCGCGCCTCGACCTTCTTATTGCCGAGCAGGTGCAGTTTCATGTCGAGAATCGCGGCCGCCAGATACTCAACCGTCGCGAATCCCTGATTGAAAGTCTTCGAACGATCTATCTTAGCAACTAACTCCTGCGGGATTGGTTTGCTGGTCTCATAGTGCAAGGCGAACTTTTGTAGCACTTCGGGGGTGGACAGCCAATGTTCCATCAATTGAGAAGGGAACTCGACGTAGTCGCGCGCCACGGCCGTTCCCGACAGCGACGGATAAGTGACGTTTGAATTCAAGCCGTGTAGCGCGTGACCGAATTCGTGGAACATCGTGACGGCGTCGTCCCACGAAATCAGCGTTGGCTCGCCCGGCTTGCCTTTCACGAAGTTCGAATTGTTGGAAACGATTGTCGTGATCTTGCCATCGACGCGCTCCTGAGTGCGGTAAGCATTCATCCACGCGCCCGAACGTTTGCCCTGACGCGCGAACGGATCGAAGTACCAGAGGCCGATGTGCTTGCCCGAAGTCTTGTCCGTCACTTCCCAAACCTTGATGTCCGGATGCGCGACGGGAACATTAGCCGGGGTGAACTTGAAATTGAACAGTTCGCCCGCGACCCAGTGAATCGCTTCGCGCAGCTTGTCTAGTTGCAGGTAAGGCTTAACCTGATTCTGATCCAGATCGTATCTCGCCTTGCGGACCTTCTCCATGTAATAGCGGTAGTCCCACGGCGCTATTTGAAAGGTCAAACCCTCTTTCGCAACTAACGCCTGCATGTCGGCGACTTCCTCATTCACGCGCTTCACCGACGGCTTCCACACGGCCATCATCAATTCCATCGCGCGATCGGGAGTCTTCGCCATTGAGTTCTCGACGCGCCAGTGCGCATGCGTCGGATAGCCGAGCAGCTTGGCGCGTTCGGCGCGCAGTTGCAGAATCTGCGTGATGGTAGCGTTGTTGTCCCGCTCGTCCCCGTTGTCGCCGCGCATGATGAACATGCGCCAAACTTTTTCGCGCAGGTCCCGTCGATCGGAGTACGTGAGAAACGGGTCGACGGAAGAACGCGTGTTCACGATCAGCCAGCCTTCCTGCTTCTTTTCCGCCGCCGCCGCTGTGGCAGCGTCTTTGATGGATTGCGGCAGGCCCGCGAGGTCAGCTTCGCTCTTCAGTTGCACGAACTGATTGTTTTCTTCATAGAGCACATTGTTGCTGAACTTGGTGAACAGGCCGGCGAGTTGCTGGTTAATCTCAGTTAACCGGGCTTTGGCTTTCGCCTCAAGCTTGGCGCCGGCGCGCACAAAGTTCGTGTAGTAGAGCCACGCGAGGCGCTGCTGCTCGGCGTTCAGCTTCGCTTTTTCAGGCGAGTTGTAGACGGCTTCGATGCGCTTAAACAGCGCTTCGTTCTGCGTAATCTTGTCGTTGAACGCCGCAAGCTTCGGCGCCATCTCGCGCTGAACGACTTGAAACTCGGGCGTGCTCATCGTCGATTGCCAGACGTTGTAAAGCACACCGACGCGATCGAGCGTCTGTCCGGCGCGTTCCATGGCGACGATTGTGTTGTCGAATGTCGGCGCGGCCGAGTTGCTCGCGATCTTTTCAATGTCAGCGAGGTTCTCAGCCATCGCCGCTTCCATGGCGGGCTTGAAGAACTCGACCTTTACGAGATCGAAGCGCGGCACGCCGCCGTATGGGCCCTTCCATTCGGCGAGGAGCGGATTAGGATCCGCTGCTGGGAGCGCGGCCATCTTAGCCGCCTTGGTTTTCGGATCCATTGCCGACATGCCTATGAGCGTCACTGCCAGCAACAGCAACAAAGAACCAACTGATGAAATACGCATGGTCTTGCTTCCTTTTCGATGTCGAGATTTCCAGACTGGGGGTGAGCGTGGTTAGTATATTGACGAGCGGAATAAGTTGTACAGCCGGGGAGCGAAGGAAGGAAGCAGGAGGCAGTAAGCAGACGGCAGGAAAACGAATTGTCCTGCATCCTGCAGTCTGCCGCCTGCCATCTATCGATTGCTGTGCCACACCTTCTTCTTCGACGTTTTCTTCCTGCGCTTAATCCCACGGCGGGCCGGTAACTTCTTTGGATCTGCGGTCGCCGCTTTCTTAACAACGCCGCCTTCGTCTTCTGCAATTTCGGCAAGCGTGCGTTTCGTGAGAACTGAATAAGGCTGAGTTTCGGCAATGTCTTCGCCTTCCTGAACGTACTCATCCTTATGTTTAATCAACAGCCATTGGCGGTCGCCGGTACGGACTAATACGAACGAGCCTTTCAGCTTTTTGCCGAGCAGAACAAATTTCAGATCGCCTTTCTTGAGCCCGTCCGAAACCTTCTTCACGTTCTCAGGCGCGTAGACGCCGTAGTCCCAAACCATGACGGTGCCGCCGCCGTACTCGCCTTCAGGAATCACACCCTCGAAGTCGGCATAGTCCACCGGATGATCCTCAACCTGCATTGCGAGGCGCTTCACACTTGGATCCATCGAAGGGCCTTTGGGCACGGCCCACGATTTTAAGACGCCGTCAGCTTCCAGACGAAAGTCGTAGTGCAGTTGCGTCGCGCGATGCTTCTGCACGACGAAGATATTGCCGAGTTCTGATCGCTTTTCTTTCGGGCCTGGTTCCGGCGTGACGTTGAAGCGGCGTTTCTTTTTATATTCGGCGAGACCCATGCCGTTTAGTTTCAGGTTTCAAGTTTAAAGTTTCAAGTTGGGGAAAAAGCAGCCGCGGATGAACGCGGATTACACGGATAGGAAACGAGGGAATCCCGGTGTTTGCCTTCTAATGATTCTGATCCGAGTCTATCCGCGTGAATCTGCGGCTAAGTTTTTATCCTGCCGCGGCTTCAACTTTCTCTTCGAACAGCGAATCCTGAATCGGATCGAGGCCCAGGACTTCTCTGACGCGCGCAAAGCTGCGGCGGTGAATCGGCGTGGCGCCGAGTTCTTTCAGGCATCGGCAGTGTTCAGGCGTCGGATAGCCCTTGTGAGTTTTGAAGTTGTAACCGGGATGAAGGGAATCGAATTCAGCCATGATCGCATCGCGCGTCGTTTTCGCGATCACGGACGCGGCGGCGATGCTGGCGGACAGCGCGTCGCCTTTGATGATGCCGCGTTGCGGTGTCTGACAATGTGGAATGCGACGCGCATCAACCAGAACGAAATCAGGTTGCGACGCCAGTCCTTCAACTGCGCGACGCATCGCCAAAAGGCCCGCATGATAAATGTTGAGCGTGTCGATCTCCTCAACTTCCGCGCGGCCAACTGACCAGACGATGGCGTCTTGTTTAATTTGCTCGGCAAGATCTGCGCGGACTGACTCGTCCAGAATCTGCTTCGAGTCGTTCAGTCGTCTTAGCTTGTAGTTCTTCGGCAGAATCACTGCGCCGGCAATCACGGGTCCCGCGAGCGGCGCCATGCCGGCTTCGTCAACTCCGGCGATGAAATTGAAGCCCTGCTCCCACAAATCGATTTCAAACCGCAGCAGATTGTGCAGCCTCTGACCCTCAGCTCGATTCTTTCGCCAACGCTCGCGAATCTGCTTCGCGACCTGATGCGCGCCGTGTCTCGAGTCGCACTCGAGCGCTTCGATCAGACCTTTCGGTACAGGCCGCGCGCGATCGACGTAACGTTGCTTCAGTTCGGGAATTGATCTGGCGAGGATGTCTTCGAGGGTTGCCATGCTATCCAAGCCCGCAGATTAACGCGGATACCCGCAGATGCAAAATTAAAGAGACGGAGTCGGGTTTTTTCTGTGGCGCAATCCCGCATAGTCGGGATGCGCTATTCGCCGCGCAAAGCTCTCAACAATGCGGCGTCCAAAACATAAACATCCGCTGCCGGAATGTCTCCGACAGAGATGGTAAACGCCGGTTTGCCGGCGTGGCGCAAACGTTGGAGCATCGCCTGGTTGCTGTAATACGTCCGCCCCCGAGCGTCGATTAGAAAATCTCCAACCGCGAACTTCTCAAGTTCCGATTGCGGAGAGAACTCTGTGCACGAGAGATCAGTCCGGCCAACTCGCTTCGCGTAGTAATCAGCGAGTGAGGGAATTTCAGTGCCTACCCGCGCACCCGGTCGTGCGCGCGCGGCGATCTCTTTCATCGCATCGAACATGTACGCGTCGTAAAACTCGTCTTGCGGAAAATACGCGCCGGCAAGTGCGTCGCCGCCCGCCAGCGAATTCATGTACAGCCGAAAGTGCGGCGCCGCGCTGGCCGCCGACCACATCGTCGAAATGATTACGAGCGACACCAACGCCGCACGCGCATAAACCGGGATAGCGGCTTGATCGAAGATTCGCCTGAACACTTTCCCGAGAAGTCGTCCGGCAAACTGAATCGCGATCGCCGCCGTGATGATTACCGCAGGCATCAAAGAAGTTGCGTATCGGGTGAATTTTCCGCCCGTGAATGTGAACGTCAGTCCCCAGAAAAACAGCCAAAACAGTAAGAAATACCGGCCGTCACCGGTCGCGCGCCGGAAGAGGAGGACAACGCCCCCAGCGAAGGCGATCAGCGCAGCGATGGGGAGCTTCACTCCTAAAAGAACAAAGTAGAAGTACCACGGCTCACCACGCAGCCAGTCAAACGCGCGGTGCGGATACAGAAGACCCATAAACTCATAGCTGTCGTGGCCCATCATCCTGGAACCGGCGAACTTCGCGATCGTCCGCCACGTGTCGGGCAGCACAATCGTCGGGTTGCAAATCAGGAATGCGACGCCCATCACCAGGAAGAACCTCAGCCACTTTTTCTTGCCCAAACGCCAACGCGTCGCCGTCATTCCCTGAAACACGTAGTAATACGCGACGGGAATCGCGAATAACTGCGGAACATACTTTGAAGCCATCATCGCGCCGAAACTCGCGGCCGCCGCCCAATAAAAACGATCGGGGTTCCGATGGGGCTGGCTTTCCGCGACCCGTTGTCCGCGCAGCCAAAACACGTTCATCAGCAGGAAGAAGAAGACTACGAAGGTGTCTTCCTTGGCGATGCGATTGAAGCTGATCGTCAGCGGATCGAATGACCAGAGGGCAGCGGAAATTAAGCCGACTTCGAGTCCGAACAGCTCCATCGCGATCAAAAAGATGAACACCGCGGACAGCGCCCCTACAATGGCGCCGGGGATGCGCAAAGCCGTCTCAACCGGGATGTTCAGCGCGGGATTCGAGGCGACAAGTGAGTTCCATTGCTCGCACGCGATGACGCTGACGGTGAGCGCCGCCTTCATCAGCAATGGATGCTCGCTGTTGGCGGCAGTCAGTCCCTTGGCTCGATATTCTGTGACGGCGTTCAGCTTGTTGAGTTCGTCTTCGCTCAGAGCCTCTTTGCTCAATCCGGCCGTGCGAAATCCCAGGCCGGCGAGGACGAACATGCTGAGCATTGCCGCGAGCAGCAAACGGCTTAAAGACCGCGTTCCAACTTGTGAAAAAAGGTCAGGCCGCAAGCCAGCGGTGACGATCGGCAAGGCTGGGAACAAGTTCGCGAAAACCTCCAAAGGCGATGCTGAGCCAATTACTGAGGAACACTTAGGGAGTGTCGGGAGTCAACAAGCGGCAAAGCTTATCGTTAATTGTCGGCGGGAGCAACCCTTCGTTTGCGCGCGTATCTTGCCGCCAATGCAATAGCAAGATAGCCAACTGTGCTGCATTTACTGCAGCCGCGACCGCAATATTCTCCGTTCACTCAGTACTTGGGCGGCCTCACACTTGCGATTAAGAGTGTCGCAGCATCAGCAACTTAAACCGAAGGAAATCTATGAAAAGAACAACAGCTATCATGGCGATCGTGCTGACCGTAACGATCTTAACTTCAACTGTGTCGCCGGTCGTTTTCGCGCAGCAACCAGCGGGCGACTGGACGGCCGTCCAGTCGGTGGCGCCGGGCGACGAGGTTTCCGCCAAACTCAAGGACGGCAAAAAAGTGGGAGGCAGATTCTCAAGCGCGAACGACTCGGAGCTGGTCATCCTTCGGAAAAACAAGCAGCAGCCGATTGCCAGGAACACGATCGCGCAAGTTTATCGGCTGGAGCGAAGGGCCGAAAAAGCTAAGTACGCTGCGATCGGGGCCGGCATCGGCGCGGGAGCGGGCGCGGTGATCGGCGGAGTCAAAGCTAATTCGACGAGCGATGACGGCTATGTCTACACGATTGTTGGCGTAATATTCGGCACCGGATTTGGAGCGCTTGGTGGACTGCTGTTCGGCCAGGGCAAACGAAAGCACGTGCTGATCTACGAAGCGCCGTAAGGAAGCGAGTGTCTTTGGATCCAATACCCATCTTGCGCATTTAGACGGCGGACTTGTCCGCCTAGCCGCACAAGTGCGGCTTCTAAACTGCTACGGTCGGCGGCGCTAGCCCGCCTCTAAACGAGCGCTAGACGGTTTTGCGGCCGTCAATAATGTCGTGACGGATGCGGTAGAGGGCGATATCGACGGCGCGCCCCCACGTGTCCAGGCTGGTTGCGCTGATCGCGGGCGTGAGCGATGGATTGCGTTTCAGGATGCTTTGCATCGCGTGCTGGACGTCTTCCGTTTGGGTCAGCTTTTCGGCTCGGCCGATGACCATCACGCTACGCCAGTGCGAAGAATCTGTGACTTCTTCTACCTGCAGACAAACTTCCGGATTAGCGTCGATGAAGTTTGTCTTCATACCTTCAGTTGTAAAAAAGAACAAGTCTTTCCCGTCGAACGCGTAGTTCATGGGCACCACGTATGGCCGCCCGTTGCGTGCGCAACCGAGATGGCCGAAACTCTGCCGTTCGAGCAACTCGCACATCTCATCGTGAGACATATCTTCAACTTTCAGCATGATGGAATGATACAGCGGAAGTATGTTGCAATCGAATTTAGAGCGGTCGTTTAGCAGCCAGTTCTTAGCAAAACTTTGCTTCTTGGCGCCTTTGCGTGAACTTCCTGATTCTCAAGCTAAGCGCCATAGGCGCAAAGTGCCGCAAAGACGAAAGGCCAAGCCGCCGCTTAACTGCCGGGCCTTCTCTTATTCGATCAAGACGGCAAGCGAGACGCTTGCGCTCCAGTCACTATCTAAAGCATGTCTGCTCGCGCGTGTTTTGCGCGCGCCGCACCGATTGCGGTCTTAACTTTCTTCTCTTCTTCCGGTGGCGGTAGCACTGCTTTCATGCCGAGCGATTTGATCCAAAGCTCGCGGGCCCAGCCCTTCGTGTGATAGAGGTGCTCGTCCTCTTCCTCTTCAACTTCTTCATGCGCCGCCTTTAAAACCTTAGCGACGTCGGCCTTGGCTTTCTTGGCCGCTTCGCCGATAAGTTCCCAGTTTTGATGATCTTTGGTTTCGGCCATCACGACGCATTCGGCGGCCACTAGTTCGGCTGCTTCCGGCTTGTCGTTTTCGAGCGCCATTTCCATCGCCTGCACCAACGACTCGCCGTGGTGACGCACGACTTGGCGACCCGGCGTTTCGGCCTCAGGATCGAGTCCCAACTCGGTAATCACATTTTGCATTACTTGCACATGATTTTGAGTTTGTTCGAGATATTTTTCCCACTCTTCTTTCAAATCCTCGTTTTGCACACACTCCAACGCTGTGGTGTAAACCTGAACGCCGCCCAGTTCAGTCTCCAACCCCTGATATAAAAGCTCGTTCAGTTGTTCGTTATTCATTTCTTCCTCCCGGTGCTATTAAAAGATTCTGTGAAGGTAAGCTGCAAATAAGAGGCCGCTTGCGAATCTGTCACAACCGTGTGAAGGGCTTCGCCTTATGCGGCCCGGAAGGGATGAAAGAAGTCTGAGCAAAAGAGCTCTGTGCTTGAGAACTAGACAAGCGCGAGAGCTCAACGTACGAGACACGTACAGACTGCCGGTTACCGAGCACTCCAGGTTCCTCGCGGGATTTCCGCCGCGCGGTAGCGTTACCTGCGTTTGGTGCGGGACTCAATCCTTATTACAATCGCGGTGAAACCCGAGTCAGGTCCACCTGTGTAAGCAGGTGGGTTAATAGTTCAAGCTTAAGCCGAGCATTCGACCCATCCGCTGACGCGGACGGTATTGACTCCATTTAGTCACTGTCACGCTTCTCAATTGAGGTCCGTCATGATGCTGAAACGTACGTCAGCTTTCGTTCTCGCTGCTCTGCTGATTGCGCTCGCTGCTTTCCCGGCATTTGCGCAAGCTGACCTGGCTAAGGAGCAGCGCGAACTTGCTGATTACATCAAGGACCATTACACCAAGCGCGAGGTCTCTATTACGATGCGCGACGGGGTGAAGCTGTTCGCGGTTATCTACGAGCCGAAAGACAAAGATAAGAAGTATCCGATCATGTTCGATCGCACGCCGTATAGCGTCGCGCCATACGGGCCGAAAGCGTTCAAGACCTTGCTTGGACCAAGCGAGCTTTTCGCGCGCGAAGGCTACATCTTTGTCTATCAGGACGTGCGCGGCCGGTATATGAGTGAAGGCGATTATGAAGATGTGCGGCCTTACATCCACAACAAGACCGGCAAACAATTCGATGAAACCACCGACGCGTATGACACAGTCGAGTGGCTAATCAGGAATGTGCCGAACAATAACGGACGCGTCGGGGTTTGGGGCATTTCGTACCCAGGCTTCTACAGTTCAATGGCTGGCATCGATGGTCATCCCGCGGTCAAAGCCATCTCGCCGCAGGCGCCAGTCTCAAATTGGTTTCACGGTGACGACACAAATCACAACGGCGCGCTGTTTCTCGCGCAGAACTTCGGGTTCTTCGCGTACATGGGCCAGGTACGGCCGTCGCCGACGGGCACGAACGACTATGTGAAGCCTTTTCCGTATGGCACGCCCGACGGCTACAAATTCTTTCTCGAAATGGGTGGGCTCGGAAAATCCGGCGATCTGTTTTGGCAGAAGGTTGGCTTCCGATCGAAGTTCTGGGACCAGATGCTTTTGCATCCCAACTATGATCAGTTTTGGAAAGAGCGAAACATCCTGCCGAATTTAAAGAACATTCGCGCCGCGGTGATGACCGTCGGTGGTTGGTACGACAACGAGGATTTGTACGGCGCGCTGGAAACCTATCGCTGGATCGAGAAGCAAAATCCGGGTATCTATAACGTGCTGGTGATGGGGCCGTGGTTTCATGGCGGCTGGTCCAGGTCGGATGGGGATTGGCTGGGCACCGCGTACTTCGGGGGCAAAACCGGCGTGCACTATCGGGCCACCTACGAGCTGCCTTTCTTCAATTACTTCTTGAAAGACAAGGGAAGCATCGCGCAGATCAAAGAAGTCAATGGCTTTGACACCGGCTCGTACGACTGGCGTGAGTTTGGCGATTGGTCACCGACGAGCTCGGCCGACACCCCAATTTACCTGCTCGATAACGGCCAGTTGAAGTTTGGTGACGGCTTGGCCGGCAAACGACCGCCAGATGGTACGAAGGCTCACGATGAATACGTCAGCGATCCGTGGAATCCGGTGCCTTACACACAGAAGATAACGATCAGCTATCCGCGGGACTTCATGACCGAAGATCAACGGTTCGCGGCGATGCGGCCTGATGTGCTCGTTTATCAAACTGAGCCTTTGAAAGAAGACATTACTGTCGCGGGCAACATCAAGCCTGAAATCTTCATTTCATCCAGCGGCACCGACTCGGATTTCATCGTGAAACTAATTGACGTGTTTCCCGATGACTATCAGTTTCCTGAAACTGGGAAAAAACTGCCCGATGGCGAGCCCGAACGAGTCAAACCACCGGAGAATTCCGCCTGGTCGGTCTTCAGGCCCGGTGGCTATCAAATGCTTCTGCGCGGTGAACCCATGCCCGCGCGCTTTCGCAACAGCTTCGAGAAGCCTGCGCCGCTGGTAGCCAACCGGCCCACGAAAATTTCTTACGTCATGCCCGGCGTCGTGCACACGTTCAAGAAAGGCCACCGCATCATGGTGCAGATCCAGAGCACCTGGTTTCCGCTGGTCGCGCGCAACCCGCAGAAGTTCATGGCGAATTACAAGCTCGGCACGGACGCAGACTTTCAGAAAGCGACACAGCGTGTCTTTCACTCAGTTCAATATCCATCGCGAATCGTTCTGCCGGTGATGAAGCAATAGCCCCTGTTAGAATGGCGAAGATGACCAGACAAGTTGTCCTTTATCCGGGAGAAGATGGCTACGTCGTCGCCGAAGTACCGAGCCTTCCGGGCTGCATCAGTCAAAAAAAGACGCGAGCGGAGGCCCTTGCCAATATCCGCGAAGCAATCTTGCTGCATGAGAACGTTCTGCGTGACCTTGGCATGAGTTGCAGTGAACAACTCAATGAGCCGCGGAGCGGCAACAGAATTTAGCCCCGGGTGAACAAGCGAAGCGAGCGTAACCCGGGGATCAGGTCCCCACATCATTCAGAGCCCGCTTTAGCGGGCGACAGAGCCCAACTCTCATCTAATCCGCTGCGAAAGCCCCGAGCGGTTGCTCTAATCGGATTCTGCACTGACGAGAACTCCTCTTTCATGCGGGGTGCAGCTGAAGCGCCGCCCTTGATCCGCGAGGCTCTGTTTTCCGATGCGCGAAACCTGTGGAGCGAAAGTGGAATCGATCTTGGCAGTGAAGGAACCCTCAACGACGCCGGCGATATCTCTCCTGCTTCACTGCGACAGATCGAAGACGCGGTCAGCTCGCTGCTTGGTCAGGGCCTTCGTCCCCTGGCATTGGGCGGCGATCACTCGATCACTTTTCCGATTGTCAGTGCCATCGCACGGGAATATTCGTCGCTTAGCATCCTGCATTTTGACGCGCATCCCGATCTCTATCACGATTTCCGCGGCAATCCTTTCTCGCACGCCAGCCCGTTCGCACGCATCATGGAAGCGAAACTCGCGCAGCGTCTGGTGCAGGTTGGGATTCGTACGATGAACGCACATCAACGCCAACAAGCTGAGAGATTCGGCGTGGAAGTGATCGAGATGAAAGACGTTAAGGATGACCTGGGGCTGAGATTCGATACCCCGGTGTATGTTTCAGTTGACATGGATGCGCTCGATCCAGCATTTGCTCCCGGCGTGGTGCATCGGGAACCCGGCGGACTGACAACGCGGCAGGTTATCCAGACAATTCAATCAATGGAAGCGCCCGTCATCGGCGCCGACTTAGTCGAATTCAATCCAGAGCTGGACCCGACCGGAATGACCGCGGTCGTGAGCGCTAAGATCTTGAAGGAGTTGGCGGCAAAAATGCTTGAGAAAGGTACTTGATTTGGATCTCGATTAGCGGGGCGGCATGGTTCGGATTCGGTGCGCAAGGTCTTCGAGAATTCGTCCGGGACGAGATGTTTATAGTACGAAGAACGAGTTCATTCTTTTTCTTTTCTCATCTCGGAAGTGACGTTCGTCACTTCCGAAATGAGAGATACTTGGTTGGTCTCCGAGAGTTTCTATAAATATTATGCTCCTCACGGAGCCAGACACTATTCACGACGCGTCCTTACGACCTTGCAGATTACCGAACTTCAAATTGAAGGCTATGAACGCGTCACGTCGTGTGTCGAGGGCGACTATCGCGGATTTGTGGCGATTCACAGTACCAAACTCGGCCCCGCCGTCGGCGGCACCCGGTTTTGGAAGTACGAGAACAACGAAGCAGCGATCAGAGACTTGCTGCGGCTCGCGCGCGGGATGACCTATAAGAATGCGCTGGCAGGATTGCCGCTGGGAGGTGGCAAATCGATTATGCTGCGTCCGGATGGGGTGATTGATCGAGAAAAAATCTTTCGCGCCCACGGACGCTTCGTAGAAACGTTCGGCGGACGTTACATCACCGCGGAAGACGTCGGCACAAATCCTGACGACATAGCCATTGTCCGGCAAGAGACAAAGCACGCGGCCGGCCTGCACGGTTTGTCGGGTGACCCATCGCCGTTCACTGCACGCGGCGTGTTTCGCGCGATGCACGCCGCAGCGACACATCGTTGGGGTTCTAAATCGTTAGTGGGAAAAACCATTGCGCTCCAGGGTTGCGGCAACGTTGGCTATCACCTGGCATCGTTGCTTCACGCTGACGATGTTCGCTTGATTGTTTCCGACGTTGATCCGATCAAAGTCGATCGCCTGGTGAAGGAGTTTGACGCAGCAGCCGTCGCGCCGGAAGAAATTTACGCCGTTGAATCGGACGTCTATGCGCCATGCGCGCTCGGCGGCACCATCAACGACGAAACGATCGCGCAAATTAAAGCTGAGATAATCACGGGCGGAGCGAACAACCAGCTTTTGGAAGAGCGGCACGGTGACGAGCTTGAAAAGCGTGGAATTCTCTATGCGCCCGACTACGCGGCGAACGCCGGCGGAATTATCAACGGCTGCCGCGAGTTGCTCGGCTGGGAAGCATCAGAATCGCTCGCGAAAGTTGATGAGATTTACGAAACGGTCCTGGACATCTTCCGCACCGCTGAAGCCGAAGGAATTCCTACCTACAAAGCGGCAGATCGTTTGGCTGAACGGCGCCTGAACGAAAATAATTAGTAGATCACATTCCGGCCGCTTATTCTTACTTCACCTCTAAGATACACTGAAGGCATGCTTGGGTTCGCGACAGTTTTTTCAGCTCTCAGCGACCGGTGCCTGCTTTTACCGGCGGTCATTCTTGGCGTCGCGGATTGGCTCCCAGAAATGACCTGGGGGAACGTTGGTCTTGGCGCGCTGATCGTCGTGGGCACGTTTGTCGTGGCCACCGGTGTTGTTTCCTTTGTAGTGGTAAAGCTGCCGGCCACGTATTTTCATCCCGATCATGACCGGGAAATTCTGAAAGACAAACACCCGGCGATCCGCTGGGCGGGAATCATCGGTAAGAACCTGGCTGGGGTAATTCTAATTGCGCTCGGCGTGGTGATGTCCCTGCCGGGTGTTCCCGGCCCGGGGCTGGTTACTATTCTGTTCGGCGTAATGCTTCTTGATTTTCCCGGCAAGCGCCGGTTAGAGCACAAAATCGTGAGTCAACCTCGAGTCTTAAAAGCCATTAATGATATGCGTAAAAGATTCGGCAGAAAGCCGATAAAGCTGTAAACGCGTTCAAGAAATCGATCCACAGATTACGCAGATTCCACAGATAGGAAAACGAATCGTTTAGACGCCGGACTTGTCCGGCCCTCGTCCGCACAAGTGCGGACTCTAAACGATGTTTTGTTTTTCCGTTCTGCGTAATCCGTGTAATCTGCGGATTATTCTGAACCGCTACTTCCCAAACCGGGAGCCGCTCAACGTCACATCCGCCCTCGCCCAGGCTTTCTTGAAGCGCGCTTCGACTAACGCAGCGTCGTCATTCTTGTTCTGCGCTTTCAAAGCCTGCATTAAGCCGTACAGCGCCCAGCCATTTTCCCGGTTGCGCTTTAGATCTTCCCAGTAAACGGTTTCGGCTTCGGCCGGCCGATTCGCCGCCAACAAGATCGCGCCGAGCGAATGCCGCGGCGGATAGTGAAATTCGGAAGGCTCTGTGTAAACCAGCGCGTCTTCCAAACGCACCGCACGCTCGAGATGCGCCACGGCTGCGTCGTAGTTTTTCCTGGACCCGGCAATCTCGCCCGAGAGGACTTCCTGCGCAATTGAAAGAATTGCGCGGCCGGTATTCGGCGAGAACAGCGGGTTGTCGAGCGACTTGTCCACCATTAACGTATTCAACTTCGACAACTCCTGCTCGGCCTCGTTCGTCTGGCCTTTGCCGAGGAATGCGGTGGCGCGCGCGTAATGCCACTGGCCACGCAGGTACGCGCTGGTCGCCGGCGGTTCAGGCTCGCGCAGCATCTCGTCCCATTTCCCGAACCTCGTCAAAGCGAAGTAAGGCACAACCCGAAAGCCGGCGAGCCGCGTCACTGCTTTCAAAGTTTCGTCGTCAACCCGCGAAGCTGCTTTGCGCGCGGCTTCAATCGCCAGTTTGCTGTTGCCTTCTGCTGTCGCCGCAAACCACAAGAAGTGAAGATTGTGCGGATAGTAAGCCATTGGGTAGAGGCCCTGCGCGCGGCATTGCGAGATGTAATCTTCATCAGCGGCAATCGCCAGCTCATTACTCTTGACGGCGTCGGCAAAGCGACCCACACGCTGGTAGATGTGCGCGGGCATGTGCACCATGTGGCCAGCCGCGGGCATCAGCGTGAGCAGGCGATCCGCGGCCGGTTCGGCCTTGTCTGCCTGGTACGCTTCCATCAGGTGAATGTAGAGATGCAGCGCACCCGGATGATTCTGATTGCGCGCAATAGTTTTTTCCGTGAGCGCGACAATCTCGGCGGTGCGTTCGTAAGGCACGCCGTCGCGTGTCCAGTAACCCCACGGCCGCAGGTCCATCACCGATTCAACGTAGAGCATTGCGATGTCCAGATCGTCAGGAAATTGCAGATGCACCTTGCGCATCGCGTCGGCGTAAGCGCGATCATTCGCCACGCGGTCCTCCGCTCGCCCGTTGTATCGAAACTTCAAAGCATCGATTAGCGCCTGCTCGCGGGATGTTGCTTTGGCCTTGAGCGCGATCGCTTTCTGAATGGCTTCCAGTGCCTTCGGCTCATTCGCCGGATCCATTGGCGCGTTGATGTTCGGCCCCAGCGCCAGCGCTTCTCCCCAAAAAGCCATCGCCAAATTCGGATCCAGCCGCGCGGCTTCGCGATACGCGCGACCCGCTTCGGCGTGATTGAACGCGTAGGAAAGATTCAATCCCTGATTCATGAAAAGTTGCGCCTGCCGGTTTCTAGTTGACACCGGAAACCTATGGTCGCCTAGCTTTTGCAGCCGCGGCGCAATCGCGCCCGTCGGAGAAACTGTCTGCTGGGCCGGTTCTTTGTAATGAACGTGGCTGGGCAATTTTTGATCCTGTGCCGAGGCGACACGAAGGCCACTGATCGTAATAAGAGCAGCGAGCACTGCGATTGCGAAACGTACTTCTCTCATGGCAGTTCCTTTCGCTCAGATTGGATTGGGGGGACAGGATTTCATAACTGGCGTGAAGAGGCTTCAAGGATTTTTAGCTATAGCGCAGTGCGTCAAGAATTTGTAAGTAGCCCAGACGGGCAAGTCGCAATACTTTCTCATTCACACCCTGCTTCCTAAAGCAGGGTGTGAATAAGAGGCTACCTACAAATTCTTGGCGCACTGCCGATAGGGTTCCATCTCCCTCTCCGTCCAGCAGAAGGATTAGGATGGGCGAGGCTGCACTTAACCTGACGTTCTTCCTAAATGGCGACGGGGCTAACGTCACATCCGTCGTCGGCAGATTAAAATCGTCGCGAATAACTAATCGT
This sequence comes from Acidobacteriota bacterium, assembly GCA_052389795.1. Taxonomy (GTDB): domain Bacteria; phylum Acidobacteriota; class Blastocatellia; order Pyrinomonadales; family Pyrinomonadaceae; genus UBA11740. The sequence continues at coordinate 27,230 of JBQTHO010000019.1, forward strand.
GATTGTGTGATCTGCCAATGCCGCGAATCCACCCAAGGGGTTATTCGTGCGCACGTCGGCGATGCTTTTGTTCGCGTGCCGATGAATGGCGAATGGCATTGAAAATTCGATCAAGTCTTTCTTGCGCGAGATCGTGAAGCCAGGCTCGACTGAAATTGCGTACCCCGGCAATCGATAGCCCTGGCTGCCGCCGATTAGATCGTGTGTAGGCACTCCCTCGGCGCGCGGACCAAAGGTAACCGCCAAAGACGTCTGCTCTTTCTGCAGAACCGTATAACTTACTCCGCCTCGGATGAGATATTGATCCGGAACGGAGTCGATCATGTAACCGATGTCGCCGAGGTTGAATAGCGGATCGTCACCAGCGGGAGGTTGTGTGCCATTCATCTCTCGTGGATTACTCAGATAGGTTCCCTGCGCGTAAAGAAATGCGCGTTTGTTAACTTTTCGAAACGCGTGCGCGGTCAAGATCAAGCCCCACCCGCCGTCGCCAGGTTGAATCGCCGGATCAACCGGACGGCGCACCTGGGTGGAACCGCGAAACGATATATCAGTGGCGCCATGCTTGCCCGTGGGAAATTTCACGCCGGCACCGGCTGAGATGTTTCCGTTCTTGTGGCACTTAGGGTCGAGCAGCCATACATTGCCGCTGAACTTTAGATCGCCGATACCTCTTGCGCGCATCGTGTGCAGTGTCACGACATCGTGTTCGTAATAGGTTTGGCGACTGCCAAAGTTGATTGGCAATTCAATCGTAAAGTTGAATCTCTGATTGACCGCGTAAGTGCCGGCGAAATTCAGTGTGTGCACATGAGTGTTGGCGAAAAGTTCCGGCGGCGCCGGCACGGGCACTTTTTGGCTGCCGTGGAAATCGCGGAAGGAATGAAGCCGGCGAAATGAAACAGTCAACAGTTTCTCATGCGGTTTCAGATAAGTTGAGCCTTGAGCGCCCAAACTGGGCGACAATAAACGTGCGGGCACTCAACCCTGGGCGCGCGTCTCGTTTGCCGAAAACAAAAGCGCGCTGATAAAGGTCAAACCCAGGACAGAAAGCTTCGCCAAGCGTTTCGAGTCTATTTTCATGCGCCGCCTCCTTCTGTGAACCATGTTCTCTATTAGGTTAACGCGCAAAAGAAAGGCAAAACCTCTCAGCGATCTACGGAGTTAAACCCATTCGGCGCAGCAGCTGGGCGAAGCGAGGATCGTTCCGCACCAGATCGAAATGTCCATCGACCTTTAGGAAGCAAATTCCACCGCGCTCCTGGTAGGCTTTCTCAAGCCAGGCAAAGGTCTGGTCTTTGTCGTCGAGCCCGGCATAAGCGGTCGCGATCAGAAATGAATCAATGTATTCGCCGCGGGCCGAACGGTTCTTCAACTGCTGAATCAGCTTCAGCGCTTCCGTCTTTTTGCCCAGCCGACCATTGCTGTATGCGAGTTCCGCCACAATGAACGACCAATCATTCGAGATTGGCCGCGCGCGGTTCAACTCTTCGATCGCCTCCTGATATTTGGCTCCGTTTTCGTAACCGACAGCCATAATGTAGGACGCGTAAAAGAAATTCTTGTCCAAGTCCAGCGCCTTCCGTCCCTGCGCGACTGCTGCATCAGGTTGCCGATCAAACCAATAAGCGAGTCCGAGCTCAGCATTTAAAATTAGCGAAGTCGGATCGAGCCCAACTCCTCGTTGCGTTTCAGCGATCGCCTCCTTCGTCCGCCCGACCATCTCCAAATAGTGACCATAGAAGTGATAGACATCCGCGTAGTTCGGATTAAGTTCCTTCGCACGTTGGAGTTCCTTCTCGGCGCCAGCCCAGTCCCAAGTGTAAAAAATCTTAACCATCCCAAGAGAAATGTGCGCCTGGGGCAATTTTTCATCCAATGCCAGCGCTTTTTTCGCGAATTCTTCCGCCTGCGGATAAGCCTCACTGGGTCTGAGATAAGAAACATCGCCCATGACACTGTATGAATCAGCCAGTCCTGAATAAGCCAGAGCGTAGTTTGGGTCTTTGTTTACCGCTTGCTTGAAGTAATCGATGCCCTTCCGAAATCCTTCTTCGGTGTAACGATTCCAGTAATAACGGCCTTGCAGATAGAGTTGGTACGCTTCGCTATTCGTAGTTTCAGTTTTCGCCAGCCTCTGCTGATCCTCACCACTCAGTCGCAACCGCAGATTGTCAGAAATGTCGCGCGAAATCTGCTCCTGCATCGCCAACAGATCGGAAATTTGTCGATTGTCGTAGCGGCCACCCCAGATGCGATGGTTGTCGCGCACATCGACGAGTTCAGCCCGGAACGAATAGTCGTTGTCGCCGCGCTTGGTCATCCAACCGATAAGCACTGCGCGCACTTTTAGATCACGGCCGACAGTGGACGGATCGACGGTCTGCCCTTTGTAGCGCAACGCCGAACTGAGCGATGCGACCCGCAGGTTCGACAGTTGAGATAGTCGATTAATGATGCTGTCGCTGATTCCGTCGGAGAGATACTCAGTGTTTGGATCCTTGCTCTCGTTTACAAACGGCAGGACGGCGATCGAATCAATCGGGGCTTCCGCGGCTGCTTTGTTGCTGCGCGAAATGTAAAGCGCCGTTAAGGCAATGCCTGCCGCTACCATTAAGAGTAAACAAGCGAACGCAACTAAGAGTCCTTTGCGGTGCTGCTTGATTTCGTTGACGATGTATTCGGCGCTTGAAGTCGAGTGCAAAATCCCTTGCGTGCTTTGCGCCTGGTTCGACGCTGCGACGTTCGAATCAAATGCTGGTTGCGGCTCAGTGCGTGGCGGTTCAGCATCAGGCGTGCTGTCACCGCGCGCAATCAGCAAGTCGCCAAGCATGTCCGCGGCAGTTTGATATCGGTGGGTCTTTTCCTTTCGGAGTGCTTTTTCGACGATCGCCCTAATCGTAGTCGGAACATTTGAAAGTGCGGGAGTTGGATCTTTAAGAATGGATGCCCGAACGTCCTCAGCGGTGTCTCCGGAAAACGGCTTTTCGCCGGTGACCATTTCGTATAGCACAACCCCCAGACTCCAGATGTCCGTGCGCTCATCGATGTCCGCGCCGCGGGCTTGTTCGGGCGACATGTAGTAAGTCGTGCCCATCACGACGCCGGCCATCGTTTTCACCAGTTGTCGTGTTGCCAGCTCGGAATCGGTGATGCGTTTGTCCGCGCTGCGCTGGGTTAGTTTAGCCAATCCGAAGTCGAGGACTTTTACGATCCCGTCGCGCCGCCGAATCATAATGTTTTCCGGCTTGATGTCGCGATGAACAATGCCGGCCTCGTGCGCGGCTTCCAACGCTGCGGCAGCTTGTGTAGCAATATCTAACCGCTCAGCCAATGTGGGGTTGTGGCTGTCCATCAGCTGTCGCAGCGTGTCACCCTCGATGAATTCCGTCGCGATGTACTCGTGGCCGCCGGCTTCGCCTATTTCGTAGATGGTGATGATGTTGGGATGGTTCAGCGCTGAGGCCGCTGATGCTTCCTGCTGAAAGCGGCGCAAACGTTCGGCACTGGTAGAGAAAAGTTGCGGCAACATCTTCAGCGCAACTCTTCGACCGAGCTTGGTATCGATGGCCAAATAGACGTCGCCCATCCCGCCCGACCCAAGTTTTTCCTGAATGCGGTAGTGGCTTATGGTTTCGCCGGTTTGCACTTGTGCATCTTCAACGATTAGCGCAGCAGCTGCTTCGAACGCGGGCGATTCGAACAGGCTTTCCTGCCCATCGTGGGGTTCCAGAAGCGACTGGGCTTCCCGGCGCAGATCTTCATCAGATCCACACGCTTCCGCGAGGAACTCGGCGCGCTTTGCAGGCTCGTATTCCAGGGCGTGATGGAACAGCTCTTTCAGTTTTTGCCAGCGCTCGGGGTTGAAAGGTTTCATTTCTTTGAGCTATGGCTCAGAATGGCAATTTGACCGCCTCTTTTACTACAATTCTGCTCGCGCACGAAATTTTTTCGAACCTTGATTAGAAGCGGCTCCTCTAAACAATTTTTCGAGATGCGCACGAAACCAGACATTCTCATTAATTAACGCGCAAAACTTTTACAAGACCTCTAATAGATTGTCAGGAGCAATCGGCCAGCGTCAGGAGTCATTGTTGATGCCAACATCCGAAGATGTAACCCAGCTACTTATCGATTGGACGAATGGCGACGAAGCCGCGCTCCAGAAGCTGATACCGTTGGTTTATGACGAGCTGCACCGTTTGGCGCACCGCTACATGCGGCGTGAGGCCGCGGATCACGTCTTGCAAACTTCGGCTCTAGTCAACGAGGCATATTTGCGTTTGGTGAATCAAAAGAAAACGCGTTGGCAGAATCGCGCGCAGTTCTTTGGCGTAGCCGCCCAGTTGATGCGAAGGATTCTGGTGGATTACGCGCGCAAACAAAATAATCTCAAACGAGGTGGTGAAGCACAGCGCGTAACTCTCGATGCAGCGTCACTCGCGCTCCACGAGCAGGCCGCTGACGTCTTAGCGCTCAACGAAGCCCTGCAAAGCCTCACTGAAATAGACAGGCGGCAGGGCCAGCTCGTTGAATTGCGGTTCTTCGGTGGCCTCACGATCGAAGAGACCGCTGAAGTCATGGAACTATCGCCCGGGACAGTCATGCGCGAGTGGACTTTTGCGAAGGCGTGGTTGTGCAAACGGATGTCGCACACTTCCTAACCAATATGGCGAAATCAACGCTCTCAGCGAACTCGCCAAAAGCTTCTGCGATGATTTCGGCCTTGATTCTACCAATGAGGCGTAAGATGCAGCACCCGCGATGATTTGGATTTTTGCCAATGTTTTTTTCGAATAATCACGCAGTTTTTACAGAACCGCTTGCGGTAGCGAGCGGGTGTAGCCTTGCCATTGCAGGAGACCAACATGATCCGTTCAAGACGTTTCATCCGCAGCTCCGCAGCTTTCATCTTCATTTCTGTCGCGATTTCATCGCCTGTCGCCCAGGCACAGCTTCCCGCTGATGTCGCCGGACAAATCGACAAGTTAGTCACCGACACACTCGCCCGCACCGGCGTGCCGAGCGCATCCGTCGCCATTGTCAAAGACGGTGCCGTCGTTTACGTCAAAACCTACGGCGATGCCAAGCTGGATCCGAAGACGCCCGCGACAACTGAGATGCGTTACAGCATCGGCTCGATCAGCAAGCAGTTCACAGCGGCGGCGATTCTGATTTTGCAGGACCAACGAAAGCTTTCACTCGATGACAAAGTCGCGAAGTACATTCCCGATTTGACGCGCGCGAATGAAGTGACGATTCGGCAGCTTTTGTCGCACACGTCGGGTTATCAGGACTACTGGCCGCAGGACTACGTGATGAAGCCGATGCTCGAGCCGACCACGGCGCGAAAGATTATGGACATGTGGGCGAAAAAGCCGCTCGACTTCGAACCGGGCACGAAGTGGCAATACAGCAACACGAACTACGTGATCGCCGGCGCGATTGTCGAGAAAGTCGCGCGCCTCCCGTTCTTCAAGTTCCTGCAACAGAAAATATTCACGCCGCTTGGAATGACGAGCGTCACAGACATTGATCAGGAACTTCTCAAGGCGAGCGATCCGATTGGGTACAAGCGTTATGCGCTCGGGCCTCTGCGCGTCGCGCCGAAAGAAGGGAAGGGCTGGCTGTTCGCCGCGGGACAGTTGGCGATGACCGCAGAGGACCTCGCAAAGTGGGACATCTCGATCATCGAAAGAAAGCTTTTGAAGCCGGCTTCGTATCTCGAACTCGGCAGGGAAGTCTTACTCAAAAACGGACTCGGCACGAACTACGGACTGGGCGTGAATGTTACGTCGGCGCTCGGCCGTCGCGCGCTGTCGCATGGTGGCGAAGTCTCAGGCTTCACCGCGCAGAACATTGTCTTTCCTGATGACCGCGTTGCCGTTGTTGTGTTGGTTAATCAGGACGCCGCCAGCACTGCTGGCCCAATCGCTTCCGGCATTCCCCCTTTGCTGTTCGCGGCAAATGACGCGACGACCGCCGCAAAGCTTGAGCAGGCCAAAGAGATTTTCGAAGGATTGCAGCAGGGAAAGATTGACCGTTCACTCTTCACCGACAACGCGAACGGCTATTTCAATGAGCAAGCTTTAGAAGATTTCAAGAACAGTCTCGGCCCGCTCGGTAGAGCGGATTCATTTACGCAAACCAGCCAGAGCCTCCGCGGCGGCATGACCGGCCGCGTTTACATCGTTCGCTTCAAAGACAAAACGATCCGCGCCTGGACGTATGAAATGCCCGATGGGAAGCTTGAACAGTTTCAGGTGGCGGTGGGGAATTGATGATGAAAAGTATCGTGTCTATCGAGCTCGCCTTGTGGTCGCTCATTCTGATTGCAACCTGCCCGCCGGCCAGGCAGTCCGCGCAAGCGAAACTTGGAGTCTTTGTTGGCGCCAGTCCCTGCGGTGCCCTTGCGCGAAGACCGCTGGGCATTCCGGCAACCGCGGACTGTGAAATGATTAAATGGAATCTAACCTTCTATCAGGAGCCGGGCACGCTGGCGCCCACGACCTACGAGCTCAACTTCACTTTCGGAGTGGGTCAACCAAATACGAATGGGTTTAAGAATGGCGGAACAAAAGCGGAGAGAAAAGGAAAATGGGCCATGGCTCAGAGAACCAAAACGGATTCGAGTTCATTGGTTTACAAACTTGACGCTGAGCGATCCGAAGAATCGATATCATTTATGAAGCTGGATGATAATCTCCTGCACCTTTTGGACGCGGACCGAAGTCTGGCAGTAGGGACTGCGGGTTGGAGTTACACTCTGTCCCGCACTGAGCCTCAGCGACTACAGACCAACCCACCAGGCACTGCGGACCCGTTGCCGGCTGAAACCAGATCGACCACCAAATCGTCATCACCAAAAGCGGCTGCTTCCTCCGTTCTCGGACGTTTGTCGGACGAAGTCCTTGCGTTGAAGTTGCGAGAGAGATGAACCAAACGGTCGAAGGTGACTGTATGAAGCTCAAGTGGGACCTGACTCTCTTTCAGGATTCAAGAACATTTACTCCGACTACCTACACGTTGAGAGGTACTCTCTACCGTGACCAGACCAGGAAAGGGACTTGGAAGATGCTTCGCGGCGCCAGAACATACCCTGCGGCGGTGATCTACCAATTAGATCCGGACGCATCTCAAGGCTCACTCCTCTTCCTGAAAGCCGATGACAATATTCTGTACTTTCTGGATCGCTCCCGGAATCTATTGGTAGGAAACTATGATTTTAGCTATACGCTAAATAGGTTCAGGTAGACTCCAATCTCGGCCCACTCGGCAAGTGGGACTCATTCACTCAGACGAGCTAGAGCCTGCGCGGCGGCATGATCGGCCGCGTTTACATCGTTCGCTTCAAAGACAAAACGATCCGCGCCTGGACGTATGAGATGCCCGATGGGAAGCTGGAACAGTTTCAAGTGGCGGTCGTGGGAAACTAGGACTCCACGTTTGCTTGGAATCAGTGAGAAGCAGTATCTGCTTTCTGAATCTGACATCTGAAATCTGACATCTGCCTTAGACTGGCTGCTGAGCTCTGAGTCCTGAATTCTGACTCCTGATTGAGAATCGCAAAATCGAAGGCCTGATGCTATGGAGTGTTGATCTCGCGGGGTCGAGTTTGGAATAAACTCGGTTTCTGACAATAGAAAACAACCCTGAGCGAGATCAACGATGACAGTATATATCGGGGTTGACTTTCATCCATACGAACAGTCGGTCGCTTTTGCGGACGACGGTGACGGAGAGATCGGGTACCGAAGGTTTCTCCATTCTGACAAGCAGTCGATAAAAGCGTTCTATGGCAAGTTGGGACCGGATGCGGTGATCGGCGTGGAGGCCACCGGGTGTCTGTGGTGGTTCGAGAAGATGCTCGCGACCAGCGGTCAGAAACTCCAGATAGGTGATCCGAGAATGATCAGGCGAGCAGCATTATCGCGTCACAAGAACGACTTTCGGGATGCGGAGACGATCCTGGATCTGCTGATGCGAGGGCAGTTCCCGTCGATCGTGCCGCGGTGTGAGGAGAGCCGAGAGGTGCTGGACCTCTTGAACTACCGGCAGTCATTGGTGAGAAAGAGAACGTCGATCGCCAATCAGTTGCAGGCTTTCGCGCGGAACAAGGGACTGGCAAAGTTCCGCATGCCGGCGGTGAAGGCAAGGAAGAAGCTTCTGGATACTCCGGGCACGGATGTCGAGACGCTGCTGGTAAGTTCACGACTTCTGCTCTTTGACGAGATCACCGCACAGATGAAAGCTCTCGAGGTGAGACTCGAAAAGCTGGCCGGAGCAGACGAGCGGGTGCGGCTGCTGATGACGCATCCAGGCGCGGTTTGATCAACGCCCTGGCACTTGTCCACACCCTTGGGGACGTGCGGCGCTTCAGACGAAAGGAAGAAGTTGTCGCCTTCGTAGGACTCGATCCGCTGGAGAAAAGCTCCGGCCAGAAGAAGCGGATCGGGCAGATAAGCAAACACGGTTCACGGCTCGCGAGGCACCTGCTCGGCCAGGCCGCCCAAGCGTGCCGCGATCCACGGATACGTACTTTCTATGCTCAAGTTAGCCGCCGACGAGGCCGTCCAAAGGCAAAGGTTGCCGCGGCCCGGAAGCTACTCATCAACTGTTACTCCGCTCAAGTTCGGCCGGTGCTTCTCTCGAATAACGGGCCAGCGGTTGAGGCTCTTTCTCGCTGAGAAGTGAAGCCACCACTTCGCTTGAGGTTGATCCTGCAAATGGCAAACATCCGGCAACCATTTCATACAACACGGTTCCGAGACTGAAAACATCGGTCCGCGCGTCTATTGGGATTCCACGCGCCTGCTCTGGCGACATGTAGACCTTGGTTCCGACCACTGTGCCGGGGTGTGTTTTAAAGGTTGTAGGTGCCTGCGTATCAATCGTGTCTGTGAGTTTCACCAATCCGAAATCCAGCACCTTCGCGATCCCGTCGTGTCGCAGCATGATGTTCTCAGGCTTGATGTCCCGATGCACGATGCCCGCCGCGTGAGCAGCCGAGAGGGCGCCGGCTATCTGCGCAGTAATATCGAGGACCTCACTCAGCTTCAGCGGCTCATTTCTCACCCGCTGGCGTAGCGTTTCGCCATCGATGAATTCAGTTGCGATGAAGTGTACGGAATCAGCTTCGTCAATCTCGTAAATCGTGAGAATGTTCGGATGGTTGAGGGCAGAGGCAGCTTGGGCTTCCTGAACGAACCGGCTCATGCGATCACGATCAGCCGCAACATCAGCCGGCAAGATCTTCAACGCAACCTTGCGCTGCAGACGCATATCTTGCGCCAGATACACTTCACCCATTCCGCCTGTGCCCAGCTTGGAGCGGATTTCGTAGCGGCCGAGTTTTGTGCCCTCACTGATCGTCACGACAGTCTCTTCACGTTTGGTTTACTTCGGGAAGCCGACTTTTCTCACTAACTCCTGAAAGCGCGGGCCGTCGCAAAAACTTATCCCACAGCTTTTTTGAGTCCATCCACCATCCGCTGATTTCCATTGGCGCGGTCGAAACTGATTTGAATTGCAACTATCCTCAGTTCATCCGAATCGCTAGCCTTGGCGGAATGTAGTTACGTCGGATGACTACGATCTTAGACCATATCTTCCCTCGAATGGGGACTGGACGTTCAATTTTGGTTCAATAACTCTACTTTATTCACTCCATTCCATTCCAGCCTAAGCACCGGCTCAACAAACCGTCGACTAGGTTCCCGATCGGCTAGGTCGAAGCCAGAAGCCCTTCAATGCCACTCTGCGATATGCGATTCGTCCGTTTACTTGGGTCACGAATTCTACGTCGGGACCCACGAAGAAGTAAGAAAACCAGAAAGGCTTCGGACTCCAGCGTCTCAAAATTGCCACAAGCGAAAGAATGACCGTTGTCACGAGTCGTAAGTCTTTGAAAGCAAGGACTCTGCAGCGTCCATCCAGCGACCCACTGGTTTTATGAGAGGGTCGCTCTGTAATTTGGTGCGGTGTGAATTATTGCTATTGCAACGGTTATCGCGAGGATGAGGAAACCGTTGCGTGGAGGAATAATACTGAACGTAGACCAATCTTTTGAACTGGTCCGACGCCAACACTTGTCGATGTTGGGGTTATGAGCCGAGCAGGACTCGAACCTGCGACCCACTGGTTAAAAGCCAGTTGCTCTACCAACTGAGCTATCGGCCCACAAAGGAAACCCAAGTTTCGAGTTCCGAGTTTCGGGTTTCGAGTTGACGATTCATTCTACTTAACGGTGCTCGGAAAGTTCAAACGACTACCAACTGGAATGAACTCGGAACTCGGAACTCGAAACCTATCTTAGCCACTCCGCCAATGCCGACTCGCGCACGACAATCGTCTGCGAGCGTTCGGGGCCGGTGGAGATCAAACCAATCTGCACTCCGATTTGGTTCGAAAGGAAGTTGACGTACTCGCGTGCGGCGCGCGGAAGTTCGCTCAAATCGGTGACGCCGACAGTTGGGCTCTTCCAGCCCGGGAGCGTTTCATAAATCGGTTTAACGCGGCGCATTTCGTCCGAGACAGAGGGGAGTGAATCAATCTTTTTGCCGTTCATTTCGTAGCCGACGCACACTTTGATTTCTTCCAAAGCATCGAGCACGTCGAGCTTTGTGAGGGCCACGGAACTAAAGCCGTTGATCTCGGCCGCGTAACGCGTGGCGAAAGCGTCGAACCAACCACAGCGGCGCGGACGGCCCGTCGATGCGCCGTATTCATGCCCACGTTCGCGAATCAATTGGCCGATTTCTTCTTCGCCCTCAAGCATCTCGGTCGGGAAGGGTCCTTCGCCGACGCGCGTCGTGTAAGTGCGCACGATGCCGAGCACGCCGGTGATGTGTTTCGGCGCGAGACCGGTGCCGACACACGCGCCGCCGACGGTAGTGCTCGATGAAGTGACGAATGGATACGTGCCGTGATCGACGTCCAGCAAAGTCGCCTGCGCGCCCTCCAACAAAATCGTGCGGCGCGAGGCGGCGGCCTGATTCAGGAAATGAGACGTGTCGGCGATGAATGGCGCGAGACGCTCAACGAGGAAAGACGTCTCCATGATGATTGTGTCGGCATCGAGAGGCTCGCCGCCGTAGGCTTCGATGATTCGATTCGCGTCTTCCAGGTTTCGTTCAATTCGTGAACGGAGCACTTCCGGCACCAGTGCGTCGGCGACGCGAAGGCCCCGGCGACCGGCTTTATCCTCATACGCCGGGCCGATGCCCCGCAGCGTTGTGCCGACTTTCTCGTTGCCCAGCCGCTCTTCACTCGTGTGATCCAGGGCGCGATGATAGGGAAGAATCAAATGGGCGCGCGAACTGACTTTCACTCGCTCGGGCGTAATGTGGATGCCCTGGGCGGCGAGCCGGTCGGCTTCTTCGAAGAAGGCTTTCGGATCGATCACCATGCCGTTGCCGAGCACGCAGGTTTTCCCTTCGTGCACGATCCCGGATGGCAGAAGGTGGAGCACGAATGACTGATGACCAACCTGGACTGAATGGCCGGCGTTGTGCCCACCCTGGAAGCGGACGACAATGTCGAAGCGCTCGGCCAGCAGATCGACGATCTTGCCTTTGCCTTCATCACCCCACTGGGCGCCGATGACTGCGATAACCATTCGTTAGAGGTCAGAGATCAGAAGTCAGAGATCAGTTAAGGGCCGTAGGCCCGAGATGTTTATAGTAAACGATCGCTTGTCTTGTCCTTTGCGGGATCGAGAGAATCCGAGGATTCTCTCGATCCCGTGGGATAAAATGGCGGGCTGGTTCTATAAACATTTCGCCGCTCTGCGGCTTAGTACGATTCAGACACAAAACAGGCGCGGCTGTTCTCCCAAACAAAGATAGCCGCGCCTGACACTCTTAAAACTTAAGCCGTGGCAGCGGTGCTGATGTGCTTGTCCAGCATGCGCGAGATGGCGGCTTCGGAGGTCGCCCCGACGACGCGCTCTTCTTCACGGCCGTTCTTGAAAAGAATCAGAGTCGGAATGCCCTTGATGCCGTAGCGCTGTGAAACCGAAGGGTTGTCATCCACGTTCAGTTTCACGACGCGCGCTGTAGCCAAGTATTTGTCGGCGACAGCTTCGACGGTCGGCGCGAGCATGCGGCAGGGCGCGCACCACGCCGCCCAAAAATCGACCAGCACCGGCTGTCCATGGTTCAAAACGTCTGCTTCAAAACTGCTATCACTAACTTCTCTTACGTTCTCATTCATTACTTAAGCTCCTTGCTAGTTTCTCGATTTGCGTCAAGTTGGTGCCCGTTTGCCGCGTCAATTGAGCATCGATTCGTAAAACTGAATGTATTTCCTGGCTGCGGCCGACCATGAATTGTCTGCGACCATTCCATTACGTTGAATCTTCGCCCACGCTTCCGAGTTGTTATAAAAGTAAAGCCCTTCGCGAATTTTATCAAGCATGGCCGCGGTGGTGTACGGACCGAACTTGAAACCATTTCCCGTGCCGTTCTTTGCGTCGAAACTGCGAACGGTATCGTCAAGTCCGCCCGTCGCCCGCACGATGGGAACCGTGCCGTAACGCATGCTGTACATTTGATTCAGCCCGCAAGGTTCGTACAGCGAAGGCATCAGGAACATGTCGGCGCCGGCTTCGATTTGGTGCGCCAGGGGTTCGCCGGCGTAACCTTTGTAAACGCCGACACGATGCGGCGCGGCATCATGCCAGCTCTGCAAAAAGTCCTCGTACTCGCGGGCGCCGGCGCCGAGCGCGATGAAGAAAGCGCCGGTATCGACGATGGCGCCTGCCGCCTGGCGAATCAGGTCATAGCCTTTTTGTCCCACGAGCCGCGAGATGATTGCGATGATGGGCCGATCAGGTTCCGCGGGCAGTTTGAAGCGACGAAGCAAATCCAGTTTGCATTCGCGCTTGCCGGAAAGATCGGCAGCGGAAAACTTCTTTGCGATATGCGGATCTGTCTCGGGATTCCATACGTCGTAGTCCACGCCGTTGGTGATCCCGGCGAGCCGGTCGCTGCGCGCGCGCATAAGCCAATCCAGGCCATAGCCCTGTTCAGGCGTCTGCATCTCGCGCGCATAAGTTGGGCTAACGGTTGACAGCGCGTCGGCGGCGACGATGCCGGCTTTTAGAGCCGCCGCTGCGCCATCCAGTATGAAGGCGTCGCGATAAGCGGCGAAATCCATCCACCAAAGATTCTCGGGATCGAACGCACCCTGGTATGCGAGGTTGTGAATCGAGAAAAGAACCCGCGTGTCTGCGAAGAACGGTTCGTGCCGCCGCCGCGCGCGCAATTCCACCGACGCAAATCCGCAGGGCCAGTCATTTAGATGAACGATGTCGGGTTTGTCGCCGATTCTTTGGAGCAGAGCGATCGCGGCGCGACAGTAGAAAGCAAATCGCTCGAAATCGTCTGTCTCGCTGTAAATCGATTTGCGCGAAAAATAGTGCGGCGACTCAATGAAGTACGTCGGCGCGCCCAGCGCATCGCTGATTCGCACTGGAACGCGCGGCCTGCCACCGCGCCACGTCACTTCGAGGTCTTCGGTGTACGTTCCGGTGAGCAGGTCTCGATCAACCTGATCGTACAGCGGCAGAATCAGAAGTGAATCAACAGCTTCGGCGTGAAGAGATTTAGTTAGCGCTCCGGAAACGTCGGCGAGGCCGCCGGTTTTGGCGAAAGGAAGCGCTTCGGATGAGAGGATTGCAACACGCATGAAACAGGTAACAGGTAACAGGTGACAGGTAACAGGATCGTTTTAAACCCATCACCTGCCACCCTTCACCCGTCACCGTTTTTATTGCTGCATTGAAGCCAGGAACTCTGCGTTGCTTTTGGTCTTTTCGATTCGCTCGAGCACGACTTCCATCTGCTCGGTCGGCGACAAGGGATTCAGCACGCGACGCATGACCCAGATACGAGCAAGATCTTCCTTCGGGATCAGCAGTTCTTCCTTACGCGTGCCGGAACGTTGCAGATCGATGGCCGGGAACAGACGCTTGTCGCTCAAACGCCGGTCAAGGTGAATTTCGGAGTTGCCGGTGCCCTTGAACTCTTCAAAGATCACGTCGTCCATGCGCGAACCGGTATCGATAAGCGCCGTCGCAATGATCGTCAGCGAGCCACCTTCCTCAATGTTACGGGCCGCGCCGAAGAACCGCTTCGGACGCTGCAAAGCGTTCGAGTCGATACCGCCGGAGAGGATCTTGCCACTGGGCGGAACCACTGCGTTGTGCGCGCGTGCCAGACGCGTGATTGAGTCGAGCAGGATCACGACGTCGCGCCTGTGCTCAACCAGGCGCTTGGCCTTCTCGATCACCATGTCGGCAACCTGCACGTGCCGAGTCGGCGGTTCATCAAAGGTCGATGAGATAACCTCGCCCTGAACTGAGCGCTGCATGTCGGTGACTTCTTCCGGTCGTTCGTCAATCAGCAACACGATCAGAGTAACTTCCGGATGGTTCTGCGCGATCGAGTTCGCGATCGTTTGCAGCAGCATCGTTTTACCGGTGCGGGGCGGGGAAACGACGAGGGCGCGCTGGCCTTTGCCGATCGGCGTCACGAGGTCGATGACGCGCGCCGAGAGGTTGTCCGGAGCGACCTCCATTTTCAGCATTTCGTCCGGATAGAGCGGCGTCAGGTTGTCGAAGAAGACTTTTTCGCGCGCCATGTCAGGCGATTCAAAGTTGATGGCTTCAACTTTGATCAGGGCGAAATAGCGTTCGCCTTCCTTTGGCGGACGAATCTGGCCGCTGATGGTGTCGCCGGTGCGCAGATCGAACTTGCGAATTTGCGAAGGCGAAACGTAGATGTCATCCGGCCCCGGCAGATAGTTGTATTCCGGTGCCCGGAGGAACCCGAAGCCGTCGGGAAGCGTTTCCAGGACGCCTTCCGAAAAGATCAAGCCGCTCTTCTCGGTCTGCGCGGCCAGGACTTTGAAAATCAGCTCCTGCTTGCGCATGCCGGTGGCGCCGGGAACGTCCATGCCCTTGGCAACCTGGGTCAGCTTGGAAATGGACATCTCCTTCAGCTCAGACAGATTGAATACATCTGGGTGGCCGTCTTTACTCGGCACGTACTCTTCTTCGTTTGCATCAACGGTAGCCACACCGCCGCCGTTGTCGCCGCCATTCGTAGTGGATCTTCTTCTATTTGCCATATCAGTTCTTTCGTGGTCAGCCGCGGGGCTACCAGGTGGTTTGAGATTTCAGCATGCTGTCAAATTGGTTTGAGCGATGCCGGTCAAAAAGGGAAAGCGCGATCGCGGAAGCTCAAGTGGGGGCTTCCACCGCAAAAACGGTTTATGCCAACTGCTGCCTCGGAATCCATTGATTGTTAATTAATCGCGATTTGGATGCCGCTGGCAGGATCTGCGTGGTCTCAGATCAGAACCTCAGAATGTCTTGTGAGCCTGATTCAGTTTGGAAATCCTATTCTAAACAAAAGCTCAAAAATCGCAAGTGCTCAATATTAACAAAACTGTGAACCGGATTTGGCGGAAGCGATCAGCGTTTCAAAGCGTTGTCGATCGCCCGCCAGATATCGTCACGTCCGCGGCCCGTCACGCTCGAGTAAGTCAAGACTTCGGGCGTCCCCAAAATCTCTTTTGCCCGGCGAAGGGTGCGCGTAAGTTCATTGTTAGACAACTTATCGGATTTGGTGGCAACGATTACGTGCGGTTTCCGGTGATGCTTGAGCCATTCGTCCAGTTGTAAATCGTGTGCAGTCGGCTCGTGCCTCGCATCAATCAGGTGCACCGAAAGAACCAGCTGTTCGCGTTGCGCCAGGTAATCAGTCGCGGCCGCGTTCCACTGTACTTTCACGCTCTTCGGCGCACGCGCGTAACCGTAACCCGGAAGATCAACGAACCTGAACTTCTCGTTTATCAAGAAGAAGTTCACCGCCTGGGTGCGACCCGGTGTTCCGGAGGTGCGCGCCAGGCCTCGGACGCCGAGCAGGGAATTCATTAAGCTCGACTTTCCCACGTTCGAGCGTCCGAGGAAGGCGATCTCAGGCTTTTTATCACGCGGCCAATCGGGTTCCTTGAATGCGCTCTTTTCAAACGTCGCACTGGTGATTCGCATTCAAAGTTTGTCCGGGCGCGGCGGGTTTACGCGGTTGCGGCTTGCGCTTTCATCTGTTCAGCGCGCATCGCGGCGAACTTTGCCATCCGCTCGCGCATCGCCGGCAGCTTCGTCTCGATGTCGGGGATGCGCTTGACGACGGTTTCCAGGTTCTTCAGAAACTCCTGGTTGTCGAACATTGCCCGGAGGCCTTCGATGACCGGCTGGATTTTCATGTAAACGAAAATATGCTCGCCGTTTGTTTGGTTGAACAGTTCCTCGTCTATCGCGCCGTTGGTCACCATCGCGCAAGCCATGTCCCAGTAGGAAATGACCATGCGCAGGTGGCCGCTGTGTTCGCCAATCATTGTCTCCATGACGTCCTGGACGCTCGTGGGGTTGAAAGTGAACATCCAGTTGCGGGCTTCGCGCATGACGGGCTCGCGCCGGAGTTCGTAAAGTTTCAAAATAAGATCTGCGTCTTCGTGTTTACCCATAGTTATGCTCCTGTTTTTTGATTAAGCCAGAATCCCGATGCATCGGGATTAGCGGGCGGTTGATCGTTGATTGAATGCGTTAGAGTACCAACTTAAATTGGGCATTGCACGGGAGAAATGCCCGACTGAAGTCGGTACTCTAACAATTGGTTTGTTCGAGCTATTGCTCCGCAGGTGTCTGCAGGCTTGGCGGCGGCTCAGTCGTCCAGATCGGCGGAGTCTTAGCTTCGTCGCCGATTACAACCGGACTCGCCTGCTCCTGGAGCGCGAGCGCGATGACTTCATCGATCGTTTCGACCAGATTTATCGTCAATCCGCTGCGGATTTCCTCCGGCACCTCCGGCAAATCTTTTTCGTTGTCCTTTGGCAGAATGATGGTATCGATGCCGAACCGGTGCGCTGCCAGCAGCTTCTCTTTCACGCCGCCAATCGGCAGGATCCGGCCCCGCAGAGTGATCTCGCCAGTCATCGCAACGTTCTTGTTGATCGGCACTCGCATCAGGGCGGAACACATCGCCACGGCAATTGTGATGCCGGCTGACGGGCCGTCCTTCGGAATCGCACCCTCCGGAATGTGAATGTGCAGATCGCGCTTGCGAATGAAATCCAAACTCACGCCGAGGCGTTCCGCGCGAGACTTGATGCACGTGAGCGCAGCCTGCGCTGACTCCTGCATGACTTCGCCAAGTTTGCCTGTCAGCGTCACCTTGCCGCGGCCTTTGACCAAAGTCGCTTCAATTTGCAGCACTTCGCCGCCGACTTCTGTCCAGGCCAATCCGGTGGCGAGCCCGATTTCGCTTTCCGCCGCGACGCCCTGTTGACGGAATTTGATTGGACCGAGCATGTGGCGGACTTGATCAGGCCCGATTTCATGTTTGAAATCCGCCGCGACAGTTTCAGCGACGAATTTGCGGGCCACCTTGCGGCAACACGAGCCAATTTCGCGCTCAAGGTTGCGTACACCCGCTTCGCGCGTGTAGTGACGAATAATTTCCAAAATGCCGTCGTCGGAAAACTCGAACTGTTCAATCCGCAAGCCGTTCCCCTCGGCCTGTTTCGGCACCAGGTGTCGCTTCGCGATTTCGAGTTTCTCGCGCTCTGTATAGCCAGACAGCCGCAACACTTCCAAACGATCCTGAAGCGCCGGCGGTATCGTGTGCAGAACGTTAGCGGTGGCGATGAAAAAGACCTTCGAAAGATCGTACTCAACGTCGAGATAGTGATCCTGGAACATGTGGTTCTGTTCCGGATCGAGAACTTCGAGCAGGGCCGCGCTTGGATCGCCGCGGAAATCCGTGCCGAGCTTGTCCACTTCATCAAGCAGCAGGACGGGATTTACTGCCCCGGCTTTCTTCATCATCTGAATGATTTGGCCGGGCAAAGCGCCGATGTACGTGCGACGATGACCGCGGATTTCAGCTTCATCTCGCACACCGCCCAAGCTCAGTCGCACAAATTTGCGACCGGTCGCGCGGGCGATCGATTTTCCGAGACTTGTTTTGCCGACGCCCGGCGGTCCCACAAAGCAGAGAATTGAACCCTTTGGATTCTTTACCAACTGGCGGACGGCCAGGTATTCGAGAATTCGATCCTTAATCTTTTCGAGGCCGTAATGATCTTCGTTCAGAACCTCTTCGGCCTTGCTGAGATCCTTGATCTCTTTCGACTTTTGTTTCCAAGGCACGCTCACAAGCCAATCGATGTATGTCCGCGAGACGGTGCCTTCAGCGGACATCGGTGGCATGGCTTCGAGCCGGTGCAATTCCTGAAGCGCTTTCTCTTTCGCTTCTTCGGTCATGCCCGCTTCTTCGATCTTCTTCTTCAGCTCGTCGAGTTCGGCGCGCTCATCCTTGCGGCCCAGTTCTTTGTGAATCGCTTTGATTTGCTCGTTGAGATAGTACTCTTTCTGCGCCTTCTCCATCTGACGCTTCACGCGCGTCTGGATCGTGCGGTCGAGCTGCCGTTTCTCGAGCTCCATTTCGAGAATTTCAATCAAACGCGCAAGCCGCGCGTGGGTCGAGAAAAGCTCCAACAGCCCCTGCTTGTCTTCAACCGAAATTCTGAGTTGCGAAGCCAGCGCGTCGGCCATGTGCGAAGCTTCGGCGTTGCGCATCGCGGTTTGCAGTGCATCCGGCTGAATGTCGGGGGCGAGCCGCAGATGCTGCTCAATTAGTTGCGCGACCTTCTGAACGAGAGCGTCGGTCCGCACCCCTTCTTCACTGACGACCGGCGCGCGACGGACAAGCGCACTGAACGCACCGTCATTGTTCTCGACGCGAATCGTCGTGGCGCGTTCGCGGCCTTCGACGACGACTTTGATTTGACCGTTCTCCTGCTTCTGCGACTGCAGAATCCGCGCGATCGTTCCGACTCGATAAATCTGTTCGGGCGACGGCTCATCGACCGTTGCGTCGTGCTGAGTCGAAAGAAAAATGGTGCGGTCCGATGCCAGCGCCATTTCCAGCGCACGCACCGAGCCGGGTCGGCCAATTTTGAATGCGACCTTGGTGAACGGGAAAATTACGACGTCGCGAATCGGCACCATCGGATAGCGCGCGATGTCAGCGGGGGTTCGGTCCGAATATTCTTCCATGATTGATTACTGCGGAATGAACGAAAAAACTCCTGGAGATTGCGGCGGAACAGTCAATTAAACGACGAATACGCCATAACGCTCAATTTCACCTTGGGTCGCTCAGGCCGCGAAAAAAGGCGAGTCGCCATTGTCGCCTCGCGCTTTGTTAACCAGCGTGATTGTAAACGATATTGCATCCTCGCGCTACCACGAATAACAAGTCGAGGATTCGGAAATCCCGCGATTAGGCATTCAAATTCACTGGGTAACGTGACAAAGCCGAAGAAGGAGTCTAAACGCTGACTAGGGTTTCAGTTCGTCTTTCATGTTGAGATTTCGAATCAGCCGGTGCAGGTAATTGGGATGTAGGTTGAGCAACTTCGCCGCCGCCGTGTAGTTCCCGTTAGCCTGTTTCATGGCATCCGTGATCATGCGCTTCTTCGTCTGTACAACCTGCTCGTGGTAGCTGGAAGCCTCTTCGCTGGAAACCGTCGCATCCGCCTCGACCACCGCTTCCGGAAGGTCGTCAGCCAGAATTTGCTCGGTCGTGCCCAGCACCACTGCCCGTTCGATCGCGTTTTCCAGTTCACGAACGTTGCCGGGCCAGTCGTAAGTCACCAAGCGCTTCCGCGCTTCGGACGAAATTCCCAGCACCCGGCGATTGCACTTTTCCGCGTACTTCCGCGCGAAATAATTTGCGAGCAGCGGAATGTCATCTCGGCGCTCGCGCAGGGGCGGCATAGTTAACTTCACTACGTTGAGGCGGAAGTACAAATCCTGTCGGAAACCGCCTTTCTTGATCGCGTCTTCGAGATCGCGATTGGTCGCCGCCAGCAGTCTAATATCGACTTTGATCGTACGGTTCCCGCCGACGCGCTCAAACTCGCGCTCCTGCAGAACACGCAACAGTTTCGTTTGCAGAGAAGGGGACAAATCGCCGATCTCATCAAGAAAGATCGTGCCGCCGTCCGCGAGCTCGAGCCGTCCCTTCTTCTGAAGCAGCGCGCCGGTGAAAGCGCCCTTTTCGTGCCCGAACAACTCGCTTTCCAGAAGGGTTTCGGCGAACGCGGCGCAATTTGCCGCGATGAATGCCTTATCACCACGCTTGCTGTTGCGATGAATCGCGCGCGCCGCCAGTTCTTTTCCGGTGCCGCTTTCGCCAAAGATCAGGACAGTTGAATCCGTGGGGGCCACCTTTGAGATGAGTTGATAGACTCTTTGCAACAGCGGACTTTCGCCGACCATGTTGTGTTCGATATCGGCATCGACCATCAGGCGGGCGTTTTCGTTTTCGAGATCTTCAAAATTGCGGGCGTTGTGGATGGCAACGGCGGCGATGGCAGCGACCGCGGTCGCCATCTGCAAGTGATTCTCGTCGAATCGCGCCTGCAGTTCGTCGCTGTCCAGATAAATCACGCCGAGGGTTCGATCGTGCATGATCAGCGGGACGCACAAAACGGATCGCGAGCGCGCGGCAATCAGACTTTCTGTCTTCAGGTCAGCGTTGTTGTCGGCCTCGTTGATTAAAATAGCGGCGCCATCGTTCAGCACACGTCGCACAATCGTGCGGCTGACATTGACGGTTTGCCCGACTCCCTCGACGCGGTCGAGCGTTATGACTGAAGAGAACTCATCACCGGTGTCGGCGTGGTTCCGGGTCAGCAAAATTGCGCCGCGTCGCGCCGGAACTACTTCAAACAAGAGATCGAGCAAAGCCTTTTCCAGTTTATCGAGATCTCGAATCGCGTTGATGGTGGTGCTGATCTTAAGAAGCGCGCTGAGGTCGCGCGCCATCACAAACACCGCGTCGCTGTAAGTCATCCGGACCGCCGGCGAGCCGAGCAACGGCGCTTCGTCAAATCGAATCTCGCTCGTCTGTGATGGATCTTCGGTGTCGTCGATCAGAAAAAAGAACTGCGACTCGCCAATCTGCACCCGATCGCCGTGATGGAGTTCGCATCGCTTTACCGGCATGTCGTTCACAAACGTGCCGTTGCGACTGTCGAGATCCGCGATGATGTATTTGTCTCCGTCCTTTTCGATGACGGCGTGGCGGCGCGAGACGGCGGCATTTCGAATCCGGAGGTTCGCACCGGTTTGGCGGCCGATCAGTACCGGCCCCTCGCTCATCGCGATGACCGTGTCTTTCAACTTGCCAGTAATAGCGGCGAGCCGTGGTTTCATACGTTGCTCTGGTCGGGGGCAGCAGTGTACTTATGTGACCGTGATGAAGCAACAAATTTTGCTAGCAGCACGGAAGGTGCCTTCCCTTCGCAACCAGGGATGGAGCGTGCCTCTATCCGAATGGTTAACTTGCGCTATCTGATTGGATAGAAAAGTTGCCCCGCTGATCGAGAGAGCTTAACCACGCAAAGACTTTGTCGATTCTTGTAGAATGTTGCTATTAAGCGCTTTAGCTTCAGTCAGACGGGATTCAAAGGCGCGGGCGCGGTCGTGGCACACAAGTAGCAAAGACAGGGGTGCTCGTACTGATCCTCATTAGTTACGAACTATGGTCAGCATCGCCGCGGAT
Organism: Acidobacteriota bacterium; assembly: GCA_052389795.1. Classification (GTDB taxonomy): domain Bacteria; phylum Acidobacteriota; class Blastocatellia; order Pyrinomonadales; family Pyrinomonadaceae; genus UBA11740. The sequence continues at coordinate 48,871 of JBQTHO010000019.1, forward strand.
GCTACCAACTAACCGCCCCACGCCAAGGGCGAGCGGGATTTGAAAAGCTCGCTTCAAGCAAAACGGCAACCCTGCTGAACCCCAGGGTTGCCGTTCGGTTTTTTGGTAATGAAAATTTTATGCCGCTGCGTCGTCTACGCCGGCGAGTCCCTCGCCGGGCATCGCGCGATGTCGCTCAACCATCTCGCTTGTGATCACGAATTCCTTCACGCGCTTTTGTGATGGCAGAGTGTACATGGCCTCTAGTAACAGTTCTTCCAGAATCATCATCAAACCGCGCGCTCCCACTTTCCGGGCGACGGCCTGCTGAGCAACGCGCCGCAGAGCGTCATCCGTGAATCGCAGCTTAACGTTGTCGAATTCGAATTTCTTTTGATACTGCTTGACCAGCGCGTTCTTCGGTTCGGTGAGAATCTTGATCAATGCAGCTTCGTCGAGTTCGTGCAACACGCCGACAACTGCCAGCCGGCCCACGAACTCTGGGATCAAGCCGTACCTAATTAGATCTTCCGGCTGCACGAGCGCCAGCGCTTCCGCGTTACGTTGCGAGCCCGACTTCACTTCGGCATGAAAACCGAGTGACTTGTTACGCAGCCGTTTCTCTACAACCTTTTCCAACCCAACGAATGCCCCGCCGCAGATGAAGAGAATGTTGGTCGTGTCGACGGGAAAGAATTCCTGGTGCGGGTGTTTGCGTCCGCCCTGTGGTGGAACGTTTGCAATCGTGCCTTCAAGAATTTTCAGAAGGGCCTGCTGCACGCCTTCCCCGGAGACATCGCGGGTAATCGACGGGTTTTCGTCTTTACGGCAAATCTTGTCGATCTCGTCGATGTAGATGATGCCTTGCTGGGCGCGTTCCACGTCGCCGTTCGCCGCCTGCAAGAGCTTCAGGATAATGTTCTCGACGTCTTCACCGACGTAGCCGGCTTCGGTCAGCGTCGTCGCATCAACGATCGTGAACGGCACGCTCAACATGCGGGCGAGGGTCTGGGCGAGCAGTGTCTTACCGGTGCCCGTCGGCCCGATCAGTATGATGTTCGACTTTTGAATCTCGACGTCAGAACGTCGCCGCGCTAGCTCGATTCGTTTGTAGTGCTGGTAAACGGCGACTGCCAAACGCTTCTTCGTTTCGTCCTGGCCAATGACGTACTCTTCGAGGAAATTCTTAATCTCGCCTGGCTTGGGCAGCGGTGGACGCGAAGCTACGGATTCAGCTTGCTGATCGTCGCTGATGATCTCGTTGCAGATGTCGATGCACTCGTTGCAGATATAGACGGTGGGACCCGCAATGAGTTTCTTAACTTCGTTCTGCGATTTCCCGCAGAACGAACAACGCAGCGTTTCGTCACTTCTTCTCACCATAGTCCGGGGAACTCCATCCTTGAGACTAGTCGGGGCTACGTAACAGTTGAGGCCGACGAGCTCGCCACTCTGAGTGGTTGCTCCGGGAACTCGGTTCTTGCGACCTATTCGCGGTGCGCAATTACCTCGTCTATTAAACCATATTCCTTCGCCTGCGCGGCGGACAAATAACGATCACGCTCGACGTCACGCTCAATCTGTTCCATGTCTTGTCCAGTATGTTTTGCGAGAATCTGTGAAGTTAATTCGCGAATTCGGATAAGTTCCTCGGCGTGAATCCTCACGTCAGTGGCCTGTCCCTGCATGCCGCCCGACGGTTGATGAATGAGAATCCGTGAGTTCGGCAACGCGAAGCGCTTTCCTTTCGCGCCCGCGGTCAGTAGCAACGCGCCCATCGAGGCGCACATGCCGACGCAGATCGTGGTCACGTCCGGGCGAATGAATTGCATCGTGTCGTAAATCGCGAGGCCCGCCGTGACCGAACCACCCGGTGAATTGATGTAGATGTTAATGTCTTTCTCGGGATCTTCGGCTTCGAGAAACAGCAACTGCGCAACGATCAGATTTGCGATCTGATCGTCAATCGGAGTGCCAAGGAAAATAATGTTGTCTTTGAGGAGACGGGAATAAATGTCAAACGCCCGTTCGCCACGCGACGTTTGCTCGACGACCATTGGAATAAGTGCCATAACAAATCAGGAGGCAGTAGCAGAAGGCAGGAAGCAGAAAAAAACGTTGTGCTGTTCTATTCTGACTTCTGACTCCCGGCTTCTGACTCCTGCGTTTCTTCCTCCCACTCGGCGTCGATCACGCTCGCATTCGCGACTAAAAAATCCAGCGCTTTGCGATTGCGCAATCTGCCAGCGATGCTACGTTCGCCCCCTTGCTTTGTCAAGATACCTCGCACTTGTTCGGCCGACTGTTTTGAAGCCTCTGCGATCGCGTTGATCTCAGTGTCAATGTCCTGATCGGTGACTTCAATGTTTTCTTCATCGGCGATCCGTTCGAGCAGCAGTGAACCGCGTAGATCGTAACCTGCCTGCTCTCTTAAAGAGCCGCGCGCCTTCTCCCAATCGAGCTCCGGATGCCGCACATCGATCCCCTGGTTAATCATGTCGCGCACCACCGATTCCAAACGATGTTCGGTTTGTTGCTGCACCAGACGCTCGGGGAGTTCAAAACCGTGCGCTTCGACAAGTTGCCGCACTAGATCAGCGCGCATCCTGCCTTCACCTTCGTGTTTGGCTTGCGCTTCGATATCAGAACGCACCTTTGTCCTGAGATCAGCCACCGATTCGATTTCGTCGCCCAGACTTTGCGCCCACTCGTCATCGAGTTCCGGAACCTCCTTGACCCGCACGGCGCTGACTTTCACCGTGTACTCAAGGCGCTTGCCCGCCAGCCCTTTGGCGCTGAAATCCGACGGGTAATCGACAACAAACGTCTTTTCATCGTCAGGTTTGGCGCCGGTAAGGTTGTCGGTAATCGCTTGCACAATGCCTTCTCCGCCGAGCACCACGTCCACATCCTCAACATTGATCGGCTCGGCGTCCGGGGCATCCGGGAATCTCCCGTGGAAATTCGCCGTGACCGTGTCGCCGACCTGCGCGCCACGATCTTCAACCGGTTCGAGCGAGGCAGAGTTCTCGCGCAACTGTTCCACGACTCGTTCGACGTCTTCATCTTTGACCGGCCGCACACGGCGAGAGACTTGGATGCCTTTGTATTTGCCGAGTTGAATCTCCGGCAGGACCTCGACGTTGACATTGAATGAAATTGGGTGCTCGCCGAGTTTTTCCAAGCCTTCGGCAACCTCGAGATTCAACTCTGGCTCGCCGAGCGGCTCCAATTTGTTCTCAGCGATCGCGTGCTGTACTGCGTCGGGAATCAACTCGCGCAGCACTTCAGTTCGGATCTGATCCTTGAATCGCGTGCGCACGACCGCGCGCGGCGCGTGTCCGGGACGAAAGCCGGGAACGCTCGCCATCTTGGCATATCGATCGCTGACCTCGTCGTAAGCTTTCTTGACGGCGCTCGCGTCGATCTCGATTTCGATCTGTTTTAGGGTTGGTGAAACTTCTTTGACTTGAGATTTCATAAAAATAGAGGTTAGAGGCTAGAGACTAGAGGTTGGGTAAACTCGATTCAATTGGTTCACGCTCCATTCCTATCGGAGCAATGTTTTCTAGCCTCTAATCTCTAGCCTCTAGCCTCTGCTTTCATGGTGCGAAAGGGGGGACTCGAACCCCCACACCTTTCGGTACCAGATCCTAAGTCTGGCGCGTCTGCCAATTCCGCCACTTTCGCGATGCAAAGGCGAGAATAGCACAGGGGGTGATTTGTCCGCATGCGGGTAAGCCGACCTGGATAGGGTCGAAGTTTGCAGTCTTTCTCGGTGTCGCCGTGTGTGCTCCTGCCTCTGTAGTGAGAAATCATTGACAAAACTCACTACAGAGACACAGAGCATTTCACAGAGACACAGAGCGAAGGTGAGTTAGACACTACTCGAATTGAAAATCACGAAATGGCGCGCGGACGAAGTAGCTTAACGAGCAGGTAAAGCGGATAGCTGACCGCGAGGATGGCCAGCGCCACAAGACTGTTCTTTCGATCACCAATAATTGCTCCAATCAGAAATGCGATTGAGCCGAACAGGACCAGCAGAGTTGTCCATGGATATCCCCAAGCGCGATATGGTCGCGGCAAGTCTGGTTCCCGCCAACGCAGGATGATCAGCGACAGATAACCCATCGAGTAATTCGCGACGAAGAAAAACGCGAGCGCGGCCAGGATCGCGCTGAACTTCGCGCTGAGAATAAAAAGCACCGCACACAGCGTACTGATGAGAAGAGTTACCGTGGGCGTCCCGCCTTTGTTAACGCGAGTCGCTTGATGATGAAACAGTTGGTCGCAGCTCATCGCGTAGAGAATGCGTGGAGAGGTAAGCGTGTACGCATTCACCGTGCTGAGGATCGAAACAATCGCGAGCAGCCTGACAGTCGAATCTCCACGTTGACCGAAGATTTCTCGCGCGACCGCGCCGGCGGCCAGGGGTTCGCCCGCCAGTTTCGACATCGGCAGCACGTAAATGTACGCCAGGTTGACGACCACATAGATCGCGGTGACCAGCAATGTGCCACCGATCATTGAACGCAGCACATCCCGCTTCGGGTTAATCACTTCTTCACCGAAGTAAATCACGCCATACCAACCATCGTAGGTGTAGAGCACTCCCTGCAGCGCGATAATTAGGGCGCCAAAGATCGCGAGGCCCTGCGGAGCAGACAAAGGCTCTCCGGGCCCGGCCTTGCCCGCAAGCGTGAAAGCCGCAATCGCCAGCGCCACGAAAACCAGTGTCTTGATGGCGCTGGTAACGTTCTGAACAAAACTGCCCCAGCGAATTCCGCGCCACTGAAGCGCCGCGAACATCAGAACGATCGCCAGCGCAACCCCTTTTTCACGACCGCCAAGTTGCGGCACAAGCACGCCCGCATATTCGGCCACCACCAGCGACAGCACGGCGAGCGTCCCACAGGTGGATAGCCAATCGCTGTAACCGATGACGAATCCAGGATAGTTTCCCATCGCGCGCTGAATGAATACATACCAGCCGCCGGATCGAGGAATCATCGCGCCGAGTTCGGCGACGGAATTCGCTCCGAGGAGTGCGTAGAGACCGCCAAGGATCCAGACGCCCATGTAGAGGTAGGTATTCGGAAGCGCCGAGGCGACTTCTCCGGGCGTGCGCAAAATGCCCATGCCGATCGTGCCGCCGATGGTGACGGCAAGACCAAAACCTACGCCGAGTACACGCAGCAGATGTCGGCGAGATTTAGATTCGCTGGTCAAGATTTCGCAAAAACGGGGCAGTAGCCCGACCGTCAGGGAGGGCGCAGTGGTTACGTTCACGCCCTCCCTGACGGTCGGGCCACTGCCCCGGTACTACAGGGTGCGCGTGACTTTCGACAGCGAGCGCGGCTTATCAGGATCCAATCCCTTTGCTTCCGCTAACAGCGCCGCGAACAGTTGCGCCGGGATGATGTAAGGAATCGGCGCGAGAAACTCATCAATATCTCGCGGCATGATGATCGAGCGCGAACACATCGTGGCGGTCTCGATGTCGCCGGTGATTGCGAGCGTGTCGGCGCGCAGTTCCTGCAAGCGCCGAATCAGATCTTTCGTTCCTTCGAGCATTACTCCGGGCGGCGCAAACAGCATCACCGGGAAGTGACGCTCGATCATCGCGACGGGACCGTGCAGAAAGTCGGCTGACGAAAAGCGTTCGGCGACGACGTAGCATGTTTCCATCAGCTTCAGAGCGAACTCGTACGCATTCGCATACGCGAGCCCGCGGCCGACAACCACACAGTTCTCCATGAATACGTAGCGCTGCACCAATTCGACAATCGCCGGTTTCTGCTCCAGGGCGCGGGTCGCGAATTCAGGAATTCTGTCGTAGTCGATCTCAAATCCATCCTTCGCCAACGCCGCCGCCAGCATGTAGAAAAGCATCATCTGGCCGGTGAACGTCTTCGTGGCTGCGACCGAACGTTCTTTGCCCCCGTGCATCAAGAGCGTTTCATCGACCAGCCTGACCATCTCTGACTGCGGCTCGTTCGTGATGCCAACGGTAACCGCGCCGCATGAGCGCGCGTTCTCCAGCACGCGATTGATGTCTTCGCCTTCGCCGGATTGCGAAACGCCGATGACGAGAGCGCGCTTCAAGTTCAGTTTTGCACCGTAGAGTGTGTGAACAGACGGTGCGGACAGCGAGACCGGAATGCCGGTCGCGATCTCCAGAAGGTAGCGTCCAAACAGCGCGGCGTTGTCTGAGCTACCGCGGGCGACGAGAACGATCAGATCGATGTCACGCTGTTTCAGCGATTCACCCAACCGGGCGATCTTCATCCGCTCTTCGGCGATCGTTCGTTCGAGCGCCGCGGGTTGCTCGGCGATTTCCTGAAGCATTAACGACATAAACCAGTCCTGACTCGCGACTGTTTAGACGGCGGACTTGTCCCCCAGGCTCTTGCCGGCACCGGTTCCGACGCTAAACGGGTTGTAATCGATATTGAGATCAGGTAAATAGTCCGCGCCCTTTTTCAAAAAAACCTTCGAAAAGACTTATGACATCGATAAAAACCTGTGGGATGGAACTCACAACTCTAACACGAACGTGGCTTCTGCAAATCGCAATTGTTTCGCTCGTGCTATTCGCCGGCGCGTCTGTCCATGCCCAGTCGCCGAAGATCCAAGTTATTCCTGCCCCGAAGCAGATGACCGCAGGCGAAGGCGCTTTCGCGCTCAGCCGGGACACACGCGTCTCGCTCGCTGACAGCAGGTCGGCTGAAGACCGGTTCGCGGCGCAGGATTTCATCGATGATGTTGTCGCGACCGCCGATGTGCGACTGACGATAGGTAGTTCGCGTCGTCAAATCCTGATTGGCGGCATCCACGACCCGCGTATCGTTGAAGCCTTACGGAAAAGTTCAGCCGACGTTCCTGCGTCTTTGAACGATGAAGGCTATTTGATCCGCGCCGATCCGCGGCAGGTGATCGTCGCCGGAAAGACGCCGGCCGGAACGTTCTACGGAATGCAAACGCTGAAACAGCTTGTTCGCGGCGAAGGCACGAACGCTTTCATTCCATCAGTGAAGGTTGTCGATTGGCCTACGATGCGTTGGCGCGGAGTCTCTGACGACATCAGTCGCGGCCCGGTGCCGACCGTCGATTACATCAAACGCCAACTCCGCACCTTCGCCTACTTCAAACTGAACATGCACTCCTTCTATATGGAGCACACGTTCCGGAGCGAATCTCACCCGCTCATTGGGCCTGAAGGCGGATCGTTGACGCCCGCTGAGATTCGGGAGCTTGTCGCGTACGCGCGCAAGTACCACATCGAAGTAGTTCCCGAACAACAGACCTTCGGCCATCTCCATAAAGCGCTGCGCTTTGAAAAGTATGCCGAGTTGGCTGAGACGCCTTACGGCGACGTGCTCTCGCCGCAACAACCGGGTTCGTACAAACTAGTCGCCGACTGGTACAAGGAGCTGAACGAACTCTTTCCCGGACAGTTCTTTCACATTGGCGCCGACGAAACGTTCGAGCTGGGGGAAGGTCAAAGCCGCGCGCAGGCGCAAGCAAAGGGTGTCGGTGCGGTTTATTTTGAGCATTTGAATCGCGTTCGCGATCTGCTGAAACCCTACGACCGAAAGCTGATGTTCTGGGGCGACATCGCCCTGAGCCATCCCGAGCTGATTGGCAACGTTCCCAAAGACCTGATCGTGATGAACTGGCAGTACGGCGCGCGCGATGATTTTTGGTCGTCGATCAAGCCGTTTCAGGATGCCGGTCTGCAACAGTTCGTCTGTCCTGGCGCAAACAACTGGAACCAGATTTTTCCGAACCTCGAGGTCGCGTCAAAGAACATCACTAACTTTGTGCGCGACGGACAGAAGGCCGGCGCCATCGGAATGATGAACACAACCTGGGACGATGACGGCGAGGCCTTGTTCGAGATGACGTGGCATCCGATGGCGCTCGGCGCGGCCGCGTCGTGGCAGGAGGGCGCGGTCGACATCGAGAAGTTTGATCGCGACTTTGACTGGTCCTTCTTTCGTAATGACGGAGATCAGTTTGTAAAAGCGGCGCGCGCGCTCGGGCGTGTGAACAGCACGCTGGGAATAGCGACCAGCGACGACATCTTTTGGCGCGATCCCTTCACCACTCAGTTTCAGACTTTGGCACGAACCAACGCCGACCGCATCAAGCAAATGCGGCTGATGGTCGAAGAGGCATTCGAATCGCTAATCCGAAACGAAAAGCGAGCGCGGCGAAATGCTTCCGCGGTCGCGCCGATGAAGTTTGCGGCCCAACGCTTCGATCATCTCGGCCGCCGTTATCAAATGGTGCAGAAGTTCAGCGATGAATACTGGAACGCTTATCTGAACCTGGGCGACCGCGCGAAGGCCAGAAAGCTTCGCTCTTATCATGGTGCGATTTACAACAATAACCGCGAGATGGCTGAAGAGCTGGCGATATTGAAAGAAGGTTATCGCCGGCAGTGGCTGGCAGAGAACCGTCCGTATTGGCTGGAGAGTGTGCTGGCGCGCTACGACCAAATGATTTCGATTTGGCTGGCTAAGAGTCGGGCCATGGACGAGGCAATGCGAAAGTATCAAGCGACTTCGACGCTGCCTGATCCGGAAGAGTTTGGAATGGGAACAAGGCCGGTGCCGACACCAACGCCGCGTCCGCAATAGGATTAATCCGCAGATTTCACAGATTACGCAGAAGGGGAAAGAAAACCAGAAAACCATCACAATCAAACCGGAAGGACAAGACTCATGCTCATGAAAGCTCCCACTGAGAATGATCCCAGAACATTCGCGATTATTGGCGCTGCGATGGAAGTACACAAACAACTTGAATGCGGTTTCCTGGAGGCGGTGTATCAGGAAGCGCTCGCACTCGAATTCGTCGGTCGAAATATCAGCTTCAAGCGTGAAGTTTGCTTGCCGATTCAGTACAAAGGTCGTTTGCTCGCCACTTCCTATTGCGCCGACTTCATTTGTTTTAATTCCGTCGTCGTCGAATTGAAAGCATTGGCCCACCTGAGCGGTACTGAAGAAGCTCAAGTCAATAATTATCTCAAAGCCACAGGTTATGAAGTTGGTTTGCGGCTAAATTTCGGGGGGCGCAGCCTTCAACATCGCCGAATGGTTCTTACTAAATCTGTGTAATCTGCGTAATCTGCGGATAAATCTTCATGAAGGAACAGCCACAGCGCCTGATTTCACTCGATGTGTTCCGCGGCATCACGATCGCCGGGATGGTGCTCGTTAACAATCCCGGCTCGTGGGCGAACATCTATTGGCCGCTCGGGCACGCGCAGTGGCATGGCTGGACGCCGACCGATCTCGTTTTTCCGTTTTTCCTGTTCATCGTCGGCGTGGCGATCCCGTTGGCGCTCGGGAAGCGAGTTGAACGTGGCGACGAACTCAAGCCGATCGTTCTCAAGATCGTCATCCGCACGGTTATCATCTTCCTGCTCGGCGAATTTCTCGCCGGCTTTCCCTATTTTCAGCTTTCCACGATTCGGATACCCGGTGTGTTGCAACGCATCGCGGTCTGCTATTTCTTTGCGTCCATCATTTACCTGACGACGCGCCCGCGCACCACTGCGATTATCGCCGTGGCTCTGGTCGTCGTTTACTTCCTGATGATGAAGCATGTGCACTGGAACGGGTATTACGTCGGTGACTTAAGTAAGGAAGGAAATCTGGCTTCGATTATCGATCGGAAGGTATTCGGGCCCCACATTTGGAAAGGCGGAGTCGTCTACGATCCGGAAGGATTGCTGAGCACGATGGGCGCGTTGGCGACCACTTTGTTTGGCGTGCTCACCGGTAATGTCATTCGCGGCAAAGACCGCAAGCCGATTGAAAAGGTCACGCTGATGTTTGTTGCCGGAATAGTCTGCGTGGTCATTGGGTGGATCTGGAATGCGTGGTTTCCGATCAACAAGTCGCTGTGGACGAGTTCATACGTGTTCTTCACCGGCGGGTTAGCGCTGCAATTCCTGGCGTTGTGTTACTGGCTGATCGACATCAAGGGTTACAAGGCCTGGACAAAACCGTTCGTCATCTTCGGGGTGAACGCGATCGTCTTGTTCGTGGGCACGGGATTGATGGCTCGTCTAATGGGGATGAGTTCAGGCTTCATGGGGCGCTTCACGTCGATGCTTCACATCAGAAAGCCTGACGGATCGCCGATGGCGCTGCAGCCATTCATTTACAACCACGTGTTTGCTTCGTGGCTTCCGCCAAAGCCGGCATCGCTTGCCTTCGCACTCTCATTCATTCTGCTGTGGCTGTTTCTGATGTGGCTGCTGTTTCGCAAGAATATTATCGTGAAGATTTGAGTCAGAACCACCTGCGGTAGCGGGTGGTTGAACTAAATCACTGTGCTCGCTCAGTCATAAACTGCCCGCTACCGCAGGCGGTTCTGACCAGGATAAGGAGAAATACTATGCCGACTTACATTGCACTGCTCAAGTGGACGCAGCAGGGAATAGCGAAAGCCAAGGAAAGTCCGAGCCGCCTGGACGCCGGACGCGAGGCGTTCAAGAAAACTGGCGTCGAGATTAAGGACACATACCTGACGATGGGACGTTACGATCTCGTCTGCGTAATCGAAGCGCCCGACGATGAGACCTACGCGAAAGCAGTTCTCGGGCTTGGCGCTCAGGGAAATGTCAGCACTGAGACTCTGAAGGCGTTCACTGAGGATGAGTATCGGCGAATCGTCGGCTCGCTCTAAACGTTCTATTCAGGAAGATCGTTTGCGGCTCAGCCGCCCGATGTGCGGAAAGCCTCCGGCCTTCCGCGAAGTTCTTTCAAGATTCCTTGCGGCGAGGCTAAGCCTCGCCGCGATAAAAAAGGAGTTGCCGGTAAGGCAGAGCCTTACCGCACATCAGGCGGCAAAGCCGCTATGGGTTAATGAGGGTTTTAGGCGGCGCGCAAAGAGTCGGCGAAGCTTGCGGACAGTACCCCGGTCCACGCAAGACTCTCCCCGCCAAAGCGGGCGTACGCTTTCCGTTGTCTACTTCGACCTGCCCGTTTACGATCACGAAATTGATTCCCACCGGATGCTGATGAGGCTGTTCGAAGGTTGCGCGATCAATAACGGTCTTCGGATCAAAGATGGTAATGTCGGCAAAGTACCCTTCGCGTAAAAATCCTCTCTGCTGTAAGCCCACCTTGGCCGCCGACATTCCCGTCATTTTATGAATCGCCGTCTCGAGCGACATCAGTTTTTCATCGCGAACATAACGGCCGAGAATACGCGGATAAGTGCCCCAACCGCGCGGGTGCGAGCGGCCGCTGGAAAGCGGGCCATCCGTGGCGCGCGCGCCAGTGTCGGTGCAGATGCTGACGAACGGAGATCTCAAAGCGGCTTTCATGTCGTCTTCATTCATCATGAAAAAGATCGCGCCGGTTTGCCCGTGATCGGCCACGATGAAATCCAAGAGCGCGTCCAGCGGATCCTTGTTCTCGGCGGTTGCGACTTCAGACAGGCGTTTGCCTTGCCACTTTTCCAGTTCGCGATTTGTCACTGACGAGATCTGAATCCCGTTCGCGCCACCACTTCCGAGATAAATGTTTTCCCAGTCTTTTGAGTCCGTTGAGATCTCCTTTTTCAGTTGTTGCCGGATGCGCGTGTCCCGCAAGCGCGCAATCATTTTGTCCGTACCGCCTTCCTGCGCCCACGGCGGCAGACAGGCGCTTAGCGAAGTGCTGCCGGCGACGTACGGATAAACATCGGCCGTTATCTTGAGACCACTCCGACGCGCAGCAGCGATGCGTCGCAGCATCTCAGGCATGCGCCCCCAGTTCTTTTTGTAAGCCGTTTTGAGATGCCAAATCTCTGCGGGGATATTTGCGCGGCGAACAATCTCAAAAACCTCACGCATCGATTCGTCAAGCGCGTTCGCCTCGCTGCGTTGGTGCGTAATGTAAATGCCGCCGAACTGCCGCGCGATTATTGCTAACTCGACAATCTCATCCGTTGTCGCAAATCGAGCGGGGACGTATTGCAGGGAAGTCGAAAGGCCCAGCGCGCCTTGATTCATCGCGTCCGCCACCACTGCTTTCATTTTTGCCATTTCGGCTGCGGTTGGCGGCCGATTGTCGTAACCGATTACGTACTCTCTAACCTGCGTGGCGCCTACGAACGTGCCGAGGTTGACGCCGATGCCTTGTCGTTCCAGTCGCCTGAAGTATTGATCGAAAGTTCGCCAATCGACGGTGAGGTTGTACTTGCGATTGAAGGCTTCCTGCTCTTTCAAAATCTGATCGTTGATAGGCGCAATCGATTCGCCTTCGCCGGTGATTTCAGTCGTCACGCCCTGCATGACTTTACTCATCGCGCGTCCGTCAATCAGCAGGAACTGCTCTGACTGGCCCAGCATATCGATGAAGCCCGGCGCGACGACTTGCCCGCGAGCATCGATTTCCCGCGTCGCATTTGCACCGGGAAGATTGCCGATGCGCACGATGCGATCGGCTTTGATTGCGACGTCTGCGTTGACGCCGCGGCGCCCACTGCCATCGATGACGCGTCCATTGCGTATGATGATGTCGTATTCAGGCGCTGGGAGCGCGGGCATCCTGCCCGCATCTTCGGAGCTGGATGGCCGCTCAATGCTCGCTGATAGCGGCAGGTTCATGAAGCTAACGGCCATCGTGCCCAGACATATTAAACTGATTAGTAATCTCACTTGATTGACCTCCGAACTCTTGTCAGTACCCGGAGCGGTAGCGACGGGATCGATGGGCCCTCGCACTTCTTCTTGATCCGGTCGCTACCGGTCCCGGTACTGACACGTTCCCATATCGGAAAACGGCGGCGTTGATTATAATCGCGAATCTTTGATTCAAGTCCACGTTAATTTGGAGTTTCGTCGTTAATGCCCTCAGAAGGACAAAAGCTGGTAACTGTACGCGACGTCGCGCGGGTCGCGGAAGGAGAAGCGTTCGGCCCGTCCGACGCCCTCGTCACCGATGTTACGCATGATTCGCGGCAGGCGGAGGCCGGAACTTTGTTTGCCGCCATCCGCGGCGAGTTGTTCGACGCGCACAAATTCATTCCCCAGGTGATGCAGCAAGGCGCCCTCGGAGTTATCTCAGAACTTGATCCTCCCGGAGATTGGAGCTCACGGGAAAAGTCGCGGTCAGAAAGGGGGTTTGCCCCCGCAGCCTGGCTCAAAGTCGACAATATTCGCCGCGCGATGGCCCTGGCGGCCGCCGAAGTTCATCATCATCCTTCACGTCATTTGAACCTGGTCGGCATTACGGGAACCAACGGCAAGACGACGACGGCGTATCTGGTGGCCTCGATTCCTGAAGCGGCAGGTGAACCGGTGGCGATGACGGGCACGGTCGAATATCGGCTGGGTAAAGAAAGACTAAAGGCCGGCCGTACCACTCCGGAAGCCACCGACATGCAACGAATGTTACGCGAGGCCGTGAACATTGGCTGCCAGACTGCGGTCATGGAATGCTCTTCACAGGCGATGGATTTTCATCGTTGCGATGCGCTGGATTACGCGGTTGCTGTCTTCTCGAATCTCACGCGCGACCACCTCGACTATCACAAGACGATGGAGAACTACTGGTACGCGAAGCAACGCCTTTTTGATGGGCGGCTCGGATCGCGGCCAAAGACTTCCGTCATCAATCTCGATGATCCGTACGGCGTTGAGTTGGCCGATCGACTGAAGAGCGATGGCCTACGCGTTGTGACGTATGCGGTGAAAGCGACGGCCGACATAACCGCGCACGATCTGGAATTCTCTTTGGCTGGAATGCGATTTCGTCTGCGAACGCCTGACAGCGAAATCGATTTTGCCTCGCCACTGGTCGGCGCGCCGCACGTTTACAACACGCTGGCCGCGGTCGCGAGCGGTCTTTCGCTCAACTACTCGCTCGATGTGATTACGAAAGCGCTGGGAAAATGCACGGGCGCACCGGGACGATTCGAAGGTGTGCTACACGATGGCAATTTCGCCGTGGTGGTTGATTATGCGCATTCGGACGATGCGCTGCTAAACGTTTTGCGAACTGCTCGCGATGTCACAAAAGGAAGAATCATCACGGTGTTTGGCTGTGGCGGCGACCGCGACAGCAGCAAACGCGCGCCGATGGGCGAAGCGGCCGGATCGCTTAGTGACGTTGTGATTCTGACTTCGGACAATCCGCGCACGGAAGATCCGCAGCAAATACTTTCTGACGCTGAAGAGGGAATTAAGAAGACCGGCAAGCCCTACGAGAAGATCGCCGATCGCCGCGACGCCATTCACCACGCCATCGCGCAGGCGCGCGAAGGTGACTTAGTCCTGATCGCCGGCAAGGGACACGAGGATTACCAAATCATCGGGCGCGAGACTTTTCATTTCGATGATAAGGAAGTCGCGCGTGCGGCGCTTGAGAGTCTTCGTCGGTAGAAAAGATTATTTAAGATTTGGCATTCGACATCTGTCATTTGGCCATTGGATTTGAAAACTGCATAGTTTTGCCGTACCAAGGACTTAACAAAACGCGTTGCCGCCGCCGTAAGCGGTTGCTGTTGTCATTAATGACAGATGCCAAATCTCAAATGACCGATGTCAAATAAGCCTTCATCCGGAGAGGGTCTCGTCCGCGGTATTCGCCGCTGGGACCTGGTTGCCGTAACCATCAACGGCATCATCGGCGCCGGAATCTTTGGCCTCCCTTCGAAGACCTACGCGCTTATCGGGACTTACAGCCTGCTCGCCTTCATCGCCTGCGCGCTCGTCGTCACGCTGATCATTCTTTGCTTTGCCGAAGTCGGCAGCCGGTTCGAGGAAACTGGCGGGCCCTATTTGTATGCCCGTGAAGCATTCGGTCCGACGGTAGCATTCGAGGTCGGTTGGCTGATTTGGCTGGCGCGGCTGACGGCCTTCGCGGCGAACTGCAACCTGATGGTGAGCTACATCGGATTCTTCTGGCCGCAGGCTACGTCAACGATTCCGCGCGCTTTGATAATCACGGTCGTCGTCGTCGCATTAACCGCGCTGAATGTCACCGGCGTGCGACAGGCGGCGATCGCGAGCAACGTTTTCACGATCGGAAAGCTGATCCCGTTGTTGATTTTCATCGCGGCAGGTTTGTTCTTTCTCAATCCGAACGCTTTCACTTTTGGAGCGGCGCCATCAACTGGAGCGTTTTCACAGTCTGTCCTGTTGCTAATCTACGCGTTCACCGGATTCGAGATGGCGGCGATTCCCGCCGGCGAGACGAAAGATCCGCGAAGAGATCTTCCCCGCGCTTTACTGATTGCGATTGGCGTAGTGGCGGTCGTTTACGTGCTGATCCAAGTCGTCAGCATCGGCACACTGCCTGGGTTAGCAAACTCGACAAAACCCCTGGCTGATGCCGGTCAACAGTTTTTGGGAACGGCTGGCGGCGCGCTGATTTCCGCGGGCGCGATCATTTCTATCACCGGCAACCTGAATATTATTTTGCTGTCCGGCTCGCGCGTGCCGTTCGCGATCGCCGAGCAGAAACAGTTGCCTGAGTTCATCGGTACTGTTCATCGACGCTTCTTTACTCCGCACGTTTCCATCCTCATCACCGCCGCGATCATGTTCATCCTCACGCTCAACAGTTCCTTTGTCGCGGCCTTGACGATCAGCGCGATTGCACGGCTGGTGACTTACGCAGCCACATGTCTGGCGTTGCCGGTGCTGAGGCAGAAGAAAGATGTGCCCGAAGCCGTGTTCCGCGTTCGTGGTGGAACTGTTGTCGCCATAGCCTGTCTGGTTCTGATCTTTTGGCTTCTGCTCAACAGCACGCTGTACGAAGCGATAGTTGCGGCGATTGCCGCCGGTGTTGGATTCGTAATTTACCTGGCGTATTGGTTTTATAAAAAAAACTAAGAGAAACCGCCGATGAACACCGATAACACAGATAGAAAAGGCAAATCTAGGCGGAGTTATGTCGCGTGAAGTCGTGCTGGGTTGTAAGTATGACCCTCTTGATCTCAACGCGCGGTCTGCCGAAGTTGATCAACAGGGCCAGAACGCACAACCAATTATCTTTTCCGTGATCGTATCGAGCTCTGATTTGTCTCCATGTGTGTGCATCGGCGGTTACGTTACTTTCGTTCGTAAACGATGTGTCCATCCATGATCGTCATAACCACCTTCACGTTCTCAATCTGTTTTGGATCAATCTTGAAGATGTCGCGCGAGAGAATGACGAGATCAGCCAGCTTGCCCGGCGTGATTGTTCCTTTCTCGTGCTCTTGAGACTCAGCGTAAGCCGAGCCGGCGGTGTAAGCGCGGACGGTTTCTTCAACTGAAATCTTCTGTTCGGGAACCCAGCCGTTTGGGTTCTTGCCGTCCAAAGTTCGCCGCGTCACCGCCGCGTAAATCGTCAACATCGGATCGAGCGGCGCCACCGTCCAATCAGTTCCGAAGGCCAGAGTCGCGCCCGCATCGAGCAACGAACGAAACGCGTAGGTAGTCTTCGCGCGATCTTTGCCGATTCGCTTTTCCGCCCAGCGGCCATCGTCGATGGCGTGATAAGGCTGCATCGATGCGATGACCTTGTCGCGGGCGAAACGTGGAATGTCCTGCGGTCTCAGGTGCTGCGCATGTTCAATGCGGAACCGCCGATCGCGCGCGCCGTTTTCTTTTCCGACCTGCTCAAAAACCGAAAGAATCATGTCGTTCGCTCGATCGCCAATCGCGTGAATCATCACCTGAAGCCCCGCGCGATCGGCGCCGCGCACGCGTTCCAGCATCGTTCCCTCAGGAAACATCTCACCGCTCGGGATGCCGCTCGTATTTGGGGCATCGCGATAGGGTTCATAGAACAGCGCAGTCGTCGAGCCGAGACTACCGTCAGAGAAACCTTTTAAGCCGCCTGTGCGCAGCATCGGACTGCCAAAGTGTGCGCGAATTCCAGTGCGCGCCAGCCGATCCCAACTGGGCAGAGGCCAGACGGCATAGATACGCGTTTTCAACTCACCGCGCTCCAGCAATGTTTGATAGACGCCGACGTCAACGCCAGCGGAGACGTCCTGCACGCTGGTGACGCCCAAACTGGCAGCATGATTGGTGGCGGCGCGAGCGGCTACAAGTTTCTCTTCGAATGTCGAGGGCGGAATTACCTTCCAAACGAAACTCTGCGCTGAGTCTTTCAAAACACCGGTTGGTTCGCCGGTCGTTGGATTGCGCACAATTACTCCGCCGGGGGGATCGACTGTCTGACGGGTTACGCCGGCGAGCTTCAACGCGACGCTGTTTGCCAGACTCATGTGACCATCGAGCCGATTCACGAACACGGGCGTGTTCGGCGTATAAAGATCGATTAATTCCTTAGTCGGCAGGTTCGCATCGGGCCAGCGCTCATGGTCCCAATCGCCGCCGGTTACCCACCTGCCTTCTGGAAGCTTCGCGGCGAAATCGCGAATCCGATCAGCAAATTCCTGCGGTGTGTTCGCGTCGCGCAAGTCCACGGACGCCAGTTGAAAACCGCCACTCAGGAAATGCACATGCGCATCGTTAAAGCCGGGCAGGACGAGTTGTCCCTTCCCGTCAATCACTCTGGTGGTACTACCCGCGAGTTTCTTGATGTCCATAGTCGATCCGACTGCAACGATGCGATTGCGATGAATGGCAACAGCTTCTGCCGTTGGTTGGCTCCGATCCATCGTCTGGATCTTCGCGTTCACGATGATTATGTCTGCCACAAGCGCGGATTTGTCGGCATGTGTTTCGAAGTTCATTGACATGATCAGAGCCGAAACTATCAATAATAAGACGAGCAGTTTGGTCTTCATGGTGCCTCGATCTGGGAACGCGGACGCCCCCCGTCCGCAGCGGCTGGAACGACTGGCTAGCTCATTGATAAGCTTTGCGGGCGAGGGCGCCCGCGCTCCCAGCGTGCGGGCGCGTAGTGTATCATCACGTTCACTTGGCAATACACAAACAATTCACCCAACCGTCATGGCCGTAAGCTCGCAGCCGATTGAATTGAATGATGACCTGGTTGATGGGTTGCGCGAGATTGTCGGCGAGGAAAATGTCCTTTCCGAACCCGACGAGTTGCTCGTTTACGAATGCGACGGCCTGCCGCAACACAAGCACCTGCCGCGCGCGGTAGTATTTCCAAACTCAACTGAAGAGACCGCTGACGTGCTCGCGTTGTTGCACGACGCGGGCGTAAGCTTCGCGCCGCGCGGCGCGGGAACGGGTTTGTCGGGAGGCGCGCTCGCGATCAATCGCGGCGTCGTGATTGAGCTCGCGCGCATGCGGAAAATTCTGAAAGTCGATCCTGAGAATCGGCTCGCGCAAGTGCAGACGGGTCTGGTGAACGCGCAGCTTTCACGCGCCGTCGCCCCTTACGGTTTGTATTACGTTCCCGATCCCTCCAGTCAGCCTTCGTGCACCATCGGCGGCAACATTGCCGAGAACGCCGGCGGCATTCATTGCCTGAAATACGGAACGACCACGGATCACGTCGTGGCCGCGCGCGTCGTGTTGGCCGATGGATCGATCGTCAATCTCGACTTGAAAAGTCCGGGCTACGATTTGCTCGGAGCGTTTGTCGGCTCAGAAGGCACGTTCGGCATCGCCACTGAAGCGACCGTGAAGCTGGCGCCGATTCCGGCTGCCGTGCGGACGCTGCTCGCTGACTTTCTGAATGTTGAGGATGCGAGTCGCGCGGTCTCAGCCATAATTGCCGAGGGAATGCTGCCCGCCGCGCTCGAAATGATGGACAACGCGATCATTCGCGCCATCGAAGCAAATCCGGTGTTCGCGGCAGGAATGCCGATCGATGCGGGTGCGGTATTGCTCGTCGAACTAGATGGCATCGAAGCCGGCATTGACGATGATGTTGAAAAAGCAGAAGCCATTCTGCATGCGTACGGCGCGCGCTCAGTACGCCGCGCAGACGATGAAAAGGAACGCAAGAAACTTTGGGACGCGCGGAAGGGCGCATTCGGCGCGGTCGGTCGCCTGATGCCGGACGTGATGATTCAGGATGCGGTCGTGCCGCGGTCGCGGCTGCCGGAGGTACTTGCGGAGACCTATCGCATCAGCGCGAAATATAACCTTCAGCTTGCCAACGTGTTTCATGCGGGCGACGGCAATCTGCATCCGCTGATTTGTTTTGATCTGCGGCGTGGCGCCGATTTGAATAACGTTCGCGAAGCGGGGCGCGAAATTATGGAGACGTGTGTGCGCGCCGGCGGCTCGATCACGGGCGAGCATGGCGTCGGACTCGACAAGAGCAGCTATCTGCCGCTGATCTTTTCTGATGATGATATGAGCGCCATGCTGCAAGTACGTGCCGCTTTCGACCCTTCGGGACTGTGTAATCCCGGAAAAATAATTCCGGTACCCCGCGGATGTGGTGAAGGGCGTGCGGTGGCGACGCACAGCTTGTCAGAACCGCGAGCGGTAGCGACCGGATCGATTCTCCCTGCGGACTCTTATGACCCGGTCGCTACCGCTCCCGGTACTGACAGGAGCGTTCTCCCAAAGGGAGAGGGAGAAAAGTCTGCATCCCTCCGCCAACCGCTGCTCGCGGCGCGCATGAACGAGACGCGGGTCGCGCGCGAACTTTTGCGCCTGCTGGGCGATGTTGGTGTGCGGCGACTAGCTGGTTACACGCTCGAATTACAGTCGAACACACGCGCCGAAAGATTGATCGAAGTGACGCCGGCTTCTGCCGAACAGGCCGCCGAGGTAATGCAGTTCGCCGCGCGCGAAGGCCTGGCAGTTGTTCCTGCCGGCGCGAGGACATTCGTTGATGCCGGAAATCTGCTGGCGCGAGCAGATTTGATTCTGAGCACGCGTCGAATGGATCGCATGATCGCGCATGAGCCGGCCGACCTGGTGGCGACCGCCGAAGCCGGCCTGACGCTCACCGAATTTCAGAAGCAACTCGCCCAGAACGGACAATGGTTGCCAGTTGATCCCGCGGACGATGGCCGCGCGACTTTGGGTGGAATTGTCGCGACCGGATCGAGCGGACCTCAGTCGTTCGGTTACGGGCCTTTGCGATCTTTTGTTATCGGATTGGGTGGCGTGCTCGCCGACGGTCGGCAAATCAAAGCAGGGGGCAGGGTAGTAAAGAACGTCGCCGGTTACGATCTCTGCAAACTCTTTACCGGAAGTTTCGGGACTCTCGGGCTGATTACTGAAGTCACTTTCAAGCTGCGGTCTCTGCCGGTTGAGACGCGCACGATTGTGGCCGTAGGATCACGGGAAGCTTTACTGGTTTCCGGGCGGCTCGCGGCGAACAATTCTTTTCCCGTCGCAGTAGAAGTTGTGTCGCCTTTGCTGGCGGAAAATCTTGCACTGCAAACGCCACCCGGCAAAGGTTTACTGTTGATTCGATTCGCCGGCTCAACCAGAACGGTCATCACCCAAACGGCGCAGGCCTTGAAGACGCTGCGCGAAGAAAGCTTTCGTTGTGCGCTCTATGACGAGGATGCCGCTCTTTGGCAGGTGCTGGGGACGGCGCCCCTTCAGACCAATTATGATCTTGGGTGGAGTGCTCGAGTACGCCCAACCGAGCTGCCCGCTCTGGTGGATGAAACTGCCAGGTTGGAAAGCGACGATGCCTGGCATTCGGCGGTTCGCTGGCACGCGTCTGCCGGCGATGGCCGTTTGCGAGTGATGGCGCGCAGTCCTCTTTACCATCAGGAAGCGGTGCGAGCGCTCGAAGGATTTAGGCAGACAGCAGAAGATCGCGGCGGGAGTTTGGTTGTGGAAAAGGCGCCAGTCGAGGTCAGACGCGAACTCGACGCGTGGGGCAGCTTTGGTTCGGCAGGTGAGTTGATGAAGCGTGTGAAGGAGCAACTGGATCCTGACGATTCTTTGTCGCCAGGACGATTCTTCACGTGAGTCCTTGTTCGTCGGCGGACTAGCGGCCTCTGCGTTATGTACGTTTAGACGGCGGACTTGTCCGCCGTTGAATCATCCGGACAAGTCCGGCTTCTAAACGACGTCCCGTAGGGACGAGATGTTTATAGAAAACAGAATTGTTTTGATTGGAAGCTCCGTAGGGGCGAAATGATTGGCCGCATTTCGCTCCTATCGGAGCTTGTTGATTTATACGTTCAGCGGTTCTATAAACATTTCGCTCCTGCCGGAGCGATGAACGTTCGATCGGAGAAGTTCTTATGAGGCAGACCAGCTATCGGTCTATTCGAAATATCTCAGCGCTGTCATTGCTGCTGTTTGTCAGTGCTTTGTTTGTTCGAATCCCAAAAACAACCGAACTAACCCTCGCCGCGTCTCGCGAACCAGTCCGCGCGCGCCATGGCATCGTCGCTTCCACAAACGAAGTCGCTTCGCGCGTGGGCGTGGACATCATGAAGCGAGGCGGCAACGCGATCGACGCGGCCATCGCGGTGGCGTTCGCTCTGGCGGTAACGCATCCAGCCGCGGGAAATCTGGGCGGCGGCGGCTTCATGATGATTCGTTTGAAGAACGGGAAGTCGACCGCGATCGACTACCGCGAGATGGCGCCAGCGGCGGCGCATCGAAATGTTTATCTCGACAAAGACGGCAACGTCATCAAAGGCGAGGGCGGACCGATTGTCGGCTATCGCGCGGCCGGCGTGCCGGGCACCGTACGCGGGATGGAGCTGGCGCTAAAGAAATACGGCTCCGGCAAGCTCTCGTGGGCGCAATTGGTTGAGCCAGCGAGAAGACTGGCCGCCAATGGATTCACAGTTACTCACTCACTCTCGCGTTCCCTGCGCGGCAACGACGATTACCTTTCGAAGTATGCCGAAACAAAGCGCATCTACCTGAATAACGGCAAGTTTTACAACGAAGGCGATCTTTTCGTGCAGACGGACCTTGGAGCGACGTTCGCGCGCCTGCAACAGCGGGGGCCGAATGAGTTTTACGAAGGCCAGACGGCGCGCATGATTGTCGATGACCTGAAGCGCAACAACGGCCTGATCACTTTGGCGGACATGCGCGGCTATGTCGCGAAGGAACGCGAGCCCGTGCGTGGAACATATCGTGGCTACGAAATCGTTTCGATGCCGCCACCGTCATCCGGAGGCGCGGTGCTGATCCAGATGCTGAACATTCTCGAAGGATACGATTTGAAGAAGGTGGACTGGGCTTCATCCGATCGCTATCACTTGATGACTGAATCCATGCGGCGCGCGTTTGCTGATCGCGCTGAGTACATGGGCGACCCCGATTTCGTGAAAGTTCCGATAGCTGGCTTGATAGACAAGAAGTACGCAGCGCAACTACGCGGCACGATCAGTCCCGAGCGCGCTTCGACGAGTGAACAAGTTAAAGCAGGGAAGCCGCTTGGTTATGAATCAGACGAGACAACACACTTCACCGTCGTGGACGCGGAAGGAAACGCCGTCGCGAATACCTACACGCTGAACAATTCGTATGGATCGGCGGTCGTGGCAAAAGGAACCGGCATTCTCATGAATGATGAGATGGACGACTTTGCCGCAAAGCCCGGTACGGCGAACCTCTACGGCTTAATTCAAGGTGAGCGCAACGCTGTCGCGCCACGCAAACGTCCGCTGTCGGCGATGACACCCACTTTCGTGCTGCGCAAAGACGGTTCGCTCTGGTTCACAGTGGGAAGTCCGGGCGGCCCGACAATTATCAACACGGCGTTTTGCGTGATTACCAACGTGATTGACTACGGGATGAATATCCAGCAAGCCATCGACGCGCCGCGCATACATCATCAATGGCTGCCGGACGAGTTGGTGTACGAGCCGTACGGATTATCTGGGGACACGCAAAGCGCTCTGACTGCGCGCGGGCACAAGCTGATCGACCGGCCGCGCTACCTCGGCGACTGCGAAGGGATCATGATCGAAGAAAAGACTGGCACTCGTTTGGGCGCCACCGATCCGAGAAGGAGTGATGGGTTAGCGGTGGGATACTGAGCCAGCGAAGCTGGCGGCAGAGTTTAGCCCCGGGCGTAAGCCCGGGGATCAGGTCTCACGACAGAAACCAAGCCCGCGTTAGCGGGCGACAGATGAATAGGTTCTGTCGCCCGCTTTGCGGGCTTCGGTTCTTTTATCGGATGATCCTAGGGTTCCGCTCGCTGCGCTCGCTCCACCCTGGGCTAAACTCTGCCGTCGGCTTCGCCGACTTGTTGATTGGTCGCTTCCTACGAAATTGAATCGCGCGCGTTGATTTTCATGGCCCGAAGGAAGTCCCAACGGCACATGTCATGCTATTCTTAAGGCAGCCGGAATCAAACGAGGCGTTGGCGAACAATGATTGATCTCAAATATTCCATTGTTATCGAAGCGACTGCCGATCCGACCTTTTTCGGATTTTACTCTCCCGATCTCGAAGGATTCACCGGTGTCGGGCATTCGATTGAGGATTGCCTCTACAAAGCCAAATGGGGAATGGAAGAGCATGTTCAGTTGCTGGCTCAACAAGATCTGCCCATTCCTTATGCTAATCCTAATCCAACTGTCGTCGTCCAGAACGAAGCAGAGCTAGCCCCGGCCGCTTAGCTTCGACACGAAGCATGGCTGCTGAAATCTCTAATCTCTCAACAGTTCTCTCCGCCGAGCAAGAAAAGATTCTCGCCTGCGTTCATTGCGGCCTCTGCCTCGAAGCCTGTCCGACGTACGTTGTGACGTCCGACGAGAATGATGGTCCGCGCGGTCGCATCTATCTCATGCGCGCGGTTGAGGAAGGGCGGCTGGCGAACACGTCGAACGCATTTCGCACCCACATCGATCGTTGCCTGGGATGTCGCGCATGTGAAGCCGCGTGTCCCGCGGGAGTCGAATACGGACATTTGTTGGAAGCTGCGCGGGCGGAAATCACCGGGGCCACAAAGAAGCCAACCGGTGTTTACCGCTTACTGAAATTTGTATTGCGGCACATTTGGTTGAAGCCGGCGCGTCTGCGAGCGGCGTTCGTGTTTGCGCGGCTTTTGCGCGATTCCGGTTTACCGAGGCTACTCTTGAAAACGAACATCCCGCGCGAGCTTTCGACGCAGTTCCAATTTGGGCTTGCGTTGTTGGAGGCATCGCGTGGTTCGAAGGGGCGCAATACAGATAGAAGCGCAGGCAAGATGCCTGCGAACCGCCGGCAGGATGCCGGCGCTCCCGTGCAGCTCTTCAAAGGTTGTGTCACCGAAGGTTTGTTCAAACGCGTCAACGACGCGACTGCGCGAGTAATGCAGGTTAACGGATGTGCAGTTCAGGTTCCCGAGCAGCAAATCTGTTGTGGCGCGCTCCACGCTCACGCAGGCGACCTCGAAGGCGCGCGCGAACTGGCGCGCCAGAACATTGAAGCCTTCGACGGAGGCTTAAACACTGGCCATCCACCTTCCATCGTGACGAATGCGGGTGGCTGCGGCGCGATGCTGGTCTCGTATGCGCATCTTCTCGCCGACGATCCGAAGTATGCGGAACGTGCGAAACAATTCAGCGCGCGCGTGCGCGACATTGGGCAGCAGCTCGAAACGATCGGTTTTCGTAACGGAGCAAACATCGGATATGAGCGCACAACTTACGACGCTTCGTGTCATTTGCTTCACGGGCAGCGCGCGACGGATGCGTCTTTGCAAATGCTCTGGGCCATTCCCGATTTAAAGTTTGCGCACCTGAACGGAAGCGATGTCTGCTGTGGCGGCGCGGGCGTTTACAACCTGCTCGAACCTGAACTATCTCGCGCGGTCCTGGATGAAAAGCTGAAGCACATCAACGATTCGGGCGCGGAAGTACTGACCACCGGAAACCCCGGATGCCACATGCAAATCGCGGCCGGCGCCGAACTTGTGGGAATGAATCTGCGGGTTTGCCATCCGGTCGAGTTGCTCGACGAGTCGTATGCGCGCGCCGGCTTCTACAATACAAATCAAAAATGACCGATTGGACTTCGATTCGCGAGCAGTTTCCGGTCACGCGCCGGTTTGCCTACCTGAACAGTGCCGCCGCCGGCCCCGTTTCAATCAGGTCACACGCCGCGGCGACTGGCTACTACCAGAAGATGATGAACGAGGGCGACGTTCACTGGAATCGCTGGCTGGCGGAGCGCGAGGCGATCCGTGCGCGCATCGCGAAATTCATCAATGCGGAGCCGGACGAGATCGCTTTCACCACCAACACTTCTTCAGGCATGAACGTGATCGTTGATGCGCTGGAGGAACGCGGCGAAGTAATTTCCTGCGAACTCGAATTTCCAGTTACTACTTTGCCGTGGATGCACCGCCGCATTCCGGTTCATTTTGTGCGGGCGACAAATGGCGAAGTCCGAACTGACGACATTCGCAATGCGATGACTCAACACACGGGCGTCGTCGCCCTCAGTCACGTGCAGTTCTCGAACGGCTTCCGTACCGACCTGGAAGAACTCGGGCGCATCAAGGGTGACCACGCCCTCGTAATTAATGCGAGTCAATCTGCGGGTGTATTCGAGATCGATGTGGAGCGAATGAGTATTGACGCGCTCTGTGCGACCGGCCACAAGTGGTTGATGTCAGGCTACGGATCCGGGTTCGTTTATCTCAACCGTAATTTGTTGCAACAGACTTCCTCGCGGGGCCTTGGCTGGTTGAGCGTCGAACAGCCTTTCGAAATGCGAAACGACGAATTGCGGCCACGTCACGACGCTGCTGCACGTCTCGAGCTTGGCTGCCCGCACTTTGCCGGCATGTTCTCGCTGGGAGCTGCGCTTGAGCTGATTGAACAGGTCGGCATCGTGAACATTCAGGAGCGCGCGCTTCAGTTGAATCGGTTCCTCACCGACAAACTTACCGAGAACAATTGGAAGGTGCTTTCGCCGGTTCAGAACGACAGATCGCGATCAGCTGAAACGCTGATCGAGATTGATAGACCCGCGAATGTGGTTCGCGGTCTGGTTCGTCGGGGAGTTATTGTGACTGAGAAACCTGAAGGAATTCGTGCGGCCACCCACTTTTTCAACGACGAAGGCGATATCGAAAGATTGATTGCAGGTCTGAACGAGAGACGTAGCTAGAGCCTCAAGCGCGTGCCGCTTTCTTGCTTTGTTTTTGTTTGTCCTTGGAAGTCGTGGCCCGGAGTTCGCGAAAATGATCGCGACAAAGTTGTAGAAACCTCTTCTGAATTGGGGATTCGTAACCGCCAACGAGCCGCGCCAATCCGAGCTGCCAATTGATTTGCGCGCCTTCGATCCACCAGCGAACTAAACTTCCTTTGCCGACTTCGTCGCGCACGGATTGCAGGGGCACGATGCCGACGCCCATATCTTCCTCAACCATTCGTTTGATTGCGGCAAGGCGGCTCAACTCCATCGCGATTTTCGGCGTGACGCCCGCGTGCGCGAAGAATTGATCGATCAAGCGGCGCGTGTTTCCGCCGCGTTCGCCGAGAATCAGCTTCTCGTTCGCGAGCGCGTACGGGCTAACCACCTTTTGCTTTGCGAGTTTGTGGCGCGGCGAAGCGATCGCGACCAGGTAATCCTCGTTGAGCAACTCAGTCTGAACCCCGCGAGCCTCGACCGGCAGCGAGACAAACGCGGCATCAATCTCTCCACCCATTAGCCTTTGCACCAGCTCTTCGCTTGTTCCGGACACGACAGACGCTTCCACGCCCGGATGATCGTCTTTCAATCGCTTAAGAATGTGTGGCAGCGGATCGCCGCTCACCATTGCTGACGCGCTGCCAACACGCAGCCGGCCCTTCTCAGCCCCGGTGAGCGCGGCCATCTCTTGCAACGCCGCGTCGTGCTCGCGCAGGATGGTCTGCGCGCGATCGAGCAGCTTCTCGCCAGCTTCAGTCAGGATCACTTTGCGCGGCGCGCGGATGAAAAGCCTCGTGCCCGTCTCACGTTCCAATTGCCTAATCTGCATGCTGATTGCTGCCTGGGTGACGTGCACCCGTTCAGCCGCGGCAGTGAATGTGCCTTTTTCAGCGATCGCCACAAAGGCCCTCAATTGTCGGATTTCCATGTCTTTACTGTATCACGCCTGATTATTACACGAATAAAATCTTTTAGTTTCCATGATGGCAATGTGCGCATCTAAAATCACAGGAAATGAGCAGCACCCTGCTTGAGCTAAACGTCCGGAAATCTCTGCCTGCCGTAATTCCACGTGCACAGCGCGCCAAGGGGCTAGTCGTTGGCGTCGATGGTGGTGGCACGGGAACTCGCGCCGTCATCATGGACGAAAAGCAGGGCGTGCTGGGCCAGGGCGAGTCCGGGCCCTCGAATCCTTTGCGCGTCGGCATTGCGAAAGCTGTAAGCAACGTGCGCGAGGCAATCGATCGCGCCTGCGCCGAGGCGTCTGTTCATCGCGACGATATTTCGAACGCGACGGTTGGATTAGCCGGCGTGCGGCGCAAAGATATCCATCAATGCACGCTCGAAAAGCTGAACGAGTGCCTAAAGGAAATTCGATCCATTGAGCTGTTGCCGGATGGCGAAATAGCTTTGTATGGAGCGACCGACGGCGAACCGGGATTAGTAGTCATCGCCGGCACGGGATCAATCTGTTGCGGCCGAAACCGTCAAGGCAAAAAAGCATGCGCCGGGGGCTGGGGACCGATAGTCGGCGATGAAGGCGGCGCTTCGTGGATAGCGCGCAAGGCACTGCAGGCCGTCGCGCACGGCGCCGACGGACGCGGTCCGGCAACCGCAGTGACAAACGCGGCCTTGAAATACTTTAGAGTGGAAAACGCTGACGACTTGTCCACGGCAATATATTCGCCGACGATGACAAACGATCGTCTGGCGGGTTTTGCGCGCGAAGTCGTGCGCGCGGCGCGAGCGGGCGATGCTGTGGCGGTTGAGATTCTTGAAGACGCCGGCCGGGAACTCGCCGCTGCCGCGATTGCCGTGATCAAAAAACTGCGAATGGAAAAAGACGAGTTTCGCGTGGCGTGCGTGGGCGGAGTTTATGGCGCGGGTGATTTGTTGCTCAGCGCAATGCAGCAACAAATCAAAAGCGTTGCCAAACGCGCTTACCTGTCGCAGCCCCTATTTCCGCCAGTGATTGCCGCGGCGCGTATCGCGCACGCGCACCTGCGCGACGAATATGCTCTGGCGGGGTAGGCCAACAGTTTCAAGTCGGCGATTGAGGTCAGTACCGCCTGCGTCAGCAGGTGGGTCTGTGAGTCAATGACGTTGTCTTTAGAACCCATCCGCTCACGCGGATGGTACAGACCCCATCGCTCATTAACTTCAAGCCTGAAACTCGAAACTTTCACCGATGCCCTCCGACAGCTCCGCGACAGTTCCGATCACTGAACAGGAAAATCCACGTACCGCGAATCTCAGTTCGCTTTCATCACTGGAAATCGTGGAAACGATGAACGTGGAAGACGCGCGCGTCGCGTCTGCCGTTAACGCCGTGTTGCCGCAGATAGCCGAAGCGGTGGACAGAATTGTCGAGCGCTTGCGAAACGGCGGACGCTTGTTCTACCTCGGAACCGGGACGTCAGGCCGCTTGGGTGTGCTCGACGCGGCCGAGTGTCCGCCGACATTCGGTGTCTCGCCCGATCTGGTTCAAGCGATCATCGCCGGTGGGTACGAAGCGTGTTATCGGGCCGTCGAAGCTTCTGAAGATGACGCCGAAGCGGGTGCGCGTGATTTACAAACGCGCGGCTTCACCAAAGACGACGCGCTAGTGGGAATAGCAGCTTCGGGCCGGACGCCTTACACTGTCGGCGCGGTTGAGTACGCGCGGCAGTTGGGCGCTTTAACCGCTGCGATAACCTGCGTGCCGGATTCCGCCATTACGAAAGCTTCGGAAATCGCGATCGTGCCTGTCGTTGGACCTGAAGTTGTCGCCGGCTCGACGCGCTTGAAAGCCGGCACGGCGCAAAAGGTGGTTTTGAATATGCTTTCCACCGCGGCGCTGGTCCGGCTTGGCTATGTCACCGGCAATCGCATGACGAATGTGCAGCCGCGCAACGTGAAGCTGCGCGCGCGTGCGGTGAGAATCCTGACAGCCGAATCCGGTATCGACGAAGCGTCAGCCAGTGAAGTTCTCGATGCGGCCGAAGGCGACTTGCCGGTGGCGATCGTCATGGCCAAGTCGCAGTCGGGTCAGGTTCGGGCGAAGGCAGCGCTCGAAGCCGCTAACGGAGTAATTGCCCGCGCACTCGAGATAGTCAATTCTGAGACGCGGTCAGAACCGCCTGCGGTAGCGGGCGGTTGATCGGGGCTGGTGAACATTGCTTTAAGTTAGATCCAATCGCCCGCTAACGCAGGCGGTTTTGAAAATATTAGAACCGATCATGAAGGCCCTGGATCTCGCAATCATCTTTGGCTACCTAATCGGCATCGTCCTGTTTGGGACGTGGTTTGGACGCAAACAGAAGACGACCCGCGATTATTTTCTAGGCGATCGATCCGTGCCCTGGTGGGCGGTCGCTTTTTCAATTGTCGCCACCGAAACTTCCACGATCACCTTCATTTCGGTTCCGGGCATTGCCTTCTCGCGCGGCGGCAATTTCCAGTTTCTGCAACTTGTTTTCGGTTACATGTTGGGTCGCATCGTCATCGCGATCCTCTTCATCCCTTCGTATTTTCGTGGCGAGCTGCTGACGGTCTATCAACTGCTCGATCGACGGTTCGGCGGAAAGATCAAGATGTTGGCCGCCTCGCTGTTCGTGGTGATGCGAAACATCGCCGATGGAATTCGTCTGTTGTTGACGGCGATCGTTCTCGCCGCGGTTTACACCTCGTTTCAGCCCACGGCAAACGCGGAAACGATCGTAATTGCATCCGTGATTTTGATCGGCGTGGCGATGATCGTCTTCACTTATTTCGGTGGAATGGAAGCGGTCATCTGGGTCGAGGTCGTACAACTGGGAATTTACATTGTGGGCGCGCTGGCGGCGGCGATTATTCTTACGCAATCGATCGAGGGCGGATTGTCGGGGGCGATCGCCATCGGTTCGCAATACACCAAGTTTTCGCTGCTCGATTTTTCGTTAGAAACGGCGAAGACCTTCACGTTCTGGGCAGGTCTAATCGGTGGGTGCTTTCTGACAATGAGTACACATGGGACCGACCAGTATCTCGTGCAGCGCTATCTCTGCACGGATCGCCCACGGAAGGCGGCGATGGCGCTGCTCACGAGTGGCCTTATTGTTTTCGCCCAATTCGTCGGCTTCCTCTTCATCGGCGTGCTGCTTTTTGCTTTCTATCATCCGTACACCGATCCCGGTTACGCCACCGCAGCCTCGACTGCGTTTCCGTTCACGGGCGGGGATCGAGTTTTTCCCGATTTCATCACGCGCCATTTGCCGACCGGATTGTCGGGCCTGGTTGTCGCGGCAATCTTCGCCGCCGCCATGTCGTCTTCATTGAATTCCATCGCGGCGACCAGCGTGAACGATCTTTACCGGCCGTTTCGGCAAAAACTCAGCGACGCGCATTACTTGAAAGTCTCGCACTGGCTGACGTTACTCTGGGGAGTTGTCCAGATCGGCGTGGCTCTGCTGGTGCGCAATCAAAATCGATCGGCGCTTGATCAAGCGCTGTCAGTTGCCTCGCTCATCAATGGGCCGGTATTGGGTGTCTTTCTGGTGGGCGTATTCTTGAAACGAGTCAGCGAACCGCCGGCGCTTATCGGTATGTTGGCGAGCATGGCCGCCATGATCTACATACGCTTCGCCACTAACATCGCGTGGACGTGGTATGTCTTTATCGGCAGCCTCATTACGCTGGTCGCCGCATGGCTGGCAAGTTTCGCATTTTCGGCAGCCCCTGCCAGTCGCAGCCAGCAGTTGGCGGTTTCGCCCACAGAGGGGCTGGAAGAAATTTCTGAATAGGATTCGCTCTTCATGATCAATTCGAAACAATTACCAAAAAAGCCGGCACGACTCGCGACTTTCGTCGTCTTCGCTTTCCTTCTCATGCCGTTGCCGCGAATGTTCGCGGAGTCTGTGTCCGTTGCCCGCAGGGCCGCGGCTCCGGCGTGCTGCACGCCGGATGCAACCGTACTCACTGCGGACAAAACGCCGGTCAAGCCTTACTCGCGACGGCCGTCGAAAGATGCGCTCAAGTGGGCCGACAAACAACTCAAGCAGATGTCGCTCGAGCAGAAGGTCGGGCAGTTGATTTCAGTCGGCGTTAACGCGACGTTTCTGAATCAGGACAGCGCCGCTTTCAATGCGCTGCGTCATCAGATTGTCGATAACCACGTTGGCGGAATCATCCTGTTTCGCGGGCCGGTTTACGAGTCGGTGGTCCTGGTGAATCGGATGCAGGAACTTGCGAAGTATCCGCTCTTGATTTCCGCGGATCTCGAAGCGGGCGCGGGCATGCGTTTCGACGACACGGTGAATTTCCCCTGGGCCATGGCGACCGCGGCTACGGGAAATCCTGAATACGCGCGGCGCGCGGGCGATGTGACCGCGAGGGAAGCACGCGCGCTCGGTGTGTATCACGTCTACGCCCCGGTGGCAGACGTTAACAACAACGCCGCGAACCCGGTAATCAACGTCCGGTCGTACGGCGAAGACCCGGTGGCGGTCGGACGATTCGTCGCCGCCTTCGTTGAAGGCGTGCAGAACGCCGGCGTAATTGCGACGGCCAAACACTTTCCCGGACACGGTGACACGGCGGTGGATTCGCATCGTGGCCTGCCGGAAATTGACGTGACACGCGAGCGTCTGAACAGCGTCGAACTCGTTCCGTTCCGCGCGGCAGTAAACGCAGGCGTGGGTTCGGTGATGGATGGCCACATCGCTTTGCCGAGAATCGATCCGACCGTAATTACACCTTTGCCGCGCGACCGGAAACTCGGGCCCATCGATACGGACGAAGCCGGCGAAATCGTGACTGAAAAAGGCACGATGCCGACGACTCTTTCGCCGAAGATCAATGCGATACTCCGCGACGATCTGCAGTTTGATGGTTTGATTGTGACCGACGCGATGAGCATGAGCGGGCTAACGCTTTATTTCACACAGGAAGAGGCATCGGTGCGCGCTCTCGAAGCCGGCGCCGATCAACTTCTCAAGCCCGCGGATGCCGACGCTGCTTTTCGCGGTGTAATTGCGGCGGTGAAGAATGGCCGCCTAACTGAGCCGCGGATTGAACAATCCGCGCGCAAGATTCTCGCCGCCAAGTACGACCTCGGTTTGGTAAAGCAGCGAATTACGCCGATCGACGAAATAGATCGGATCGTTTCCGGCAGACAGGCCGGCCTGCTCGCCGAAGAAATCGCGAGACATGCGGTAACCCTGGTGCGTAATGATGCGGGGCTGCTGCCGCTGAAACTGACGCCGGCTTCGAAGGTTTTCAATCTCGCCATCACAAACGGCGACGATCGTCTGTGGATCACTCAGACGTTCAATGGGACGATGAATCGCGGCGGGATCAAGCTCGAGACGATCGTCCTCGACGATCGTTCGTCAGAAGCCGAAGTGAAGAAGGCCCTCGACGCGTCGGGACGTGCCGACGTTGTACTTGTTTCGATGTATGGCCGCGTACGCTCAGGCCAGGCGCGCAGCGTGGCGCTGCCAGAGCCCGGCGCGAAAGCATTGAATACATTGCTCGATCGGCGAAAGCCCCTGGTTGGGATCAGCTTTGGCAATCCTTACCTGCTGATGAATTTTCCGAAACTGCAAACTTATCTGGTCGCGTACGGTGACATGCCGAGCTTGCAGAAAGCCACTGCGGAAGCATTGCTTGGAAAGAACAACATTTCGGGCCGTTTGCCGATTTCGCTTCCGGGTCTGTATCCTCTCGGCGCTGGAATTCAGTTGAAGGCTAATTCCACTCAATCTCAGGAATGATCGCTCGACATCCGAAACTGGTTGTCGCGCTTGCGTTACTGCTGGCGCGCTCGATCTCGGCCCAGGTTCCCAGCGGACCTGCGGGCGCAGGTGTTTCCACTGATCGTCTCTCGCGAATCGACGCAGTCGTCGCGGAATCAATCAAAAACAAAGAACTGCCCGGAGCTGTCGTAGTGGCGGGCCATCGAGGTCGCGTGGTTTGGCGTAAAGCGTACGGCTCGCGTGCGGTCGAGCCGCAGCGCGAAGCGATGACCACGGACACGATGTTCGATCTCGCGAGTCTTACAAAAGTCGTCGCCACGGCTACGAGCATTATGATTCTCGTCGAGCGGGGCGAGGTGCGACTGAACGATCCGGCCGTTAAGTTCATTCCGGAAATGAAAGGCGCAGGCCGTGACGGCATCACGATCGCGCAACTACTGACACACGTGAGCGGCTTCGCCCCTGATTTCGACCTCCGTGAACGTTGGACGGGTTACGACGAAGCGATGAAGCGACTTTACCGCGAGCCTTTGCGCAGCACGCCCGGCACTCGCTTCGTTTACAGCGACATCGGCTACATCGCGCTTGGCGAAGTTGTGCGCCGCGTCAGCGGGCTGACACTTGATGAGTTCGCGCGGCGGAACATCTTCGTACCGTTGGGGATGCGAGACACCGGTTTCAAGCCGGCCGGTAATTCACAGCGTATCGCGCCGACCGAAAAGCGTCGCGGACAAATGAGCTATCTCGGCGACAGCGGCGCGGACGCCGGTACGGACGGTGAGCGATGGTTGCGCGGTCAGGTTCACGATCCGACTTCATTTCGCATGGCAGGAGTCGCCGGCCATGCGGGACTTTTTTCGACTGCCGACGATCTCGCGATCTACTGTCAGATGATCCTGAATGGTGGCAGTTATCGCGGCGTGCGAATTCTGAGTCCAATGGCTGTGGCCACGATGACTCGTCCGCATGCAGTCAGCGAAACGGGCGCAGCGCGCGGCCTGGGTTGGGACTTCGCAAGTTCATTCTCAGTTAATAAAGGCGATCTCTTTCCGCTCGGTTCGTTCGGTCACACAGGATTCACGGGAACGTCGCTGTGGATCGATCCCGCTAGTGACACGTTCGTCGTCTTTCTCAGCAATCGAGTGCATCCGGACGGCAAGGGTGACGTGGCTTCGCTGCGTGGCCGTATAGCATCGATTGTCGCCGGCGCGATAACCGACGCGACAGTTGCCAAAGCGCGCGCGCAAGCAGCCGACGCGTCAACGGAATTGCTGGCGAGTCTCGCGCGATGGAACACGCCAAGAGCGTCACAGCCGACGATAGTGCCTGATGCTCAGGTACTTACGGGCATCGATGTTCTGGAGCGGGACGGCTTCAAGCAACTTGCCGGAATGAGAATCGGTTTGATTACAAACCACACCGGTCGAAACCGTGCGGGACGCTCGACGATTGATGTTCTGTTCAAAGCGCCGGGCGTTAAGCTCGTCGCACTATTTTCTCCTGAGCATGGCATCCGCGGCCTTCTGGACGACAAAGTTTCGGACACGAAAGACGAGCAAACAGGGTTACCCATCTATTCGCTCTACGGCGAGTCACGACGACCGAAACCGGAGCACTTGAAGGATCTTGATGCGCTCGTTTTCGACATTCAGGACATCGGCGCGCGCTTTTACACTTACATTTCGACACTTGGTTACGCGATGGAAGAAGCCGCGAAAGTGAAGTTGCCCGTTTACGTTCTCGATCGCGCGAATCCGATCAATGGCGTGGATGTCGAAGGGCCAATCGCCGACAGCGACAAGCTTTCATTCGTGGTGTATCACGCCATTCCAGTGCGTCACGGAATGACAGTTGGCGAACTCGCGCGGCTGTTCAACGAGCAGCGGAAGATTGGCGCAGATGTGCGCGTGATAAAAATGGAGAACTGGCGGCGCGCGATGTGGTTCGATTCTACGAATCTGACGTGGATCAATCCCTCGCCGAACATGCGTAGCCTGGCACAGGCGACTTTGTATCCCGGCGTTGGCCTGCTGGAAACGACGAATGTTTCCGTCGGGCGTGGAACTGACACGCCATTCGAGGTGCTCGGGGCGCCGTGGCTCGACGGTCAGAGGCTCGCGAATTATCTCAACGCGCGGCAGATTCCCGGCGTGCGGTTCGTGCCCGTCCGGTTCACGCCCAAGTCTTCCGTTCACAAAGATCAGGAGTGCGGCGGCGTCAACATCATCGCCACCGATCGAACACGGCTTCAGTCCGTATCGATGGGTATTGAAATCGCGGCCGCGCTGCGCCATTTGCACCCGTCAGACTGGAAAGTTGACAGTTTCAACCGGCTGCTGGCGAACGGCGACGTTTTCGAAACAGTGAAGCGCGGCGATCCACCCGACTCAATCATCCGGTCGGGGGCGACATCTTTGGAGCAGTTCAAGCAGGCGAGAGCGCGCGTGCTCTTGTACGAATAACTTTGATTGACTTATCCTTCCGCATCATTTGTTAGTCGGAGAACTTTCCGCTCGACAATCTGATCAGGAGACGTCTTGAAGTAGTAAATATTCAGTGGAGGAAAACATGAGTCAAGTCAGTGAATTTCATGTACGACACAACCAGAAACCGTATTAAGGATTTCCCTTCCAAACCAATCAATTAATCACCGGCTAAACCCATGGTGATGATAAGAAAGACGAGAATATACTCCGGTCTGCCCCGAAGCTTTCAACCTCTCTCACGTTGAGAATTCCTGCCGTCGACTTTAATCTAATTACCCGAACGTTATCTTGAACGCACATTTTTAGACGATCATATTTCGAACACCAGAGGGAAAGGATATGACTGAATCGGCTGTTGTCTACACGAGCTTGAGTGACAGTGTTGAAGCGGGAGCTTTTATCGGGGGCAAAATCCTGGAGGACTTGGGTGGGAACACTCCAGATGCGCTTATCGTTTTCGCTTCTTCCCGGTATGTCTACCCCAAACTGCTCGAGGCGATTAAGGCGAGCTGCGGTCCTAAAATAATTGTCGGCTGTTCATCGGCGGGCGAGTTCACCAGCACTGCACAGGGAGAAGGATCAGTTAGCGCCGTCGGGATTCGATCGTCGGATATGAAATTTCAAGCCAGCCTCGGTCGCGGGTTGCGCGCCGATCGCAAAGCCGCAGCGAAAGAGATCGCCGCAGATTTTCTCGGCCCTGAGACACATCACTATCAATTCCGTTCAGCGCTTATCCTCACCGACGCACTCGCCGGCCACGCTGATGATCTAATCGAGCAGATCAACCTGTTTACCGCCGGCACTTATCAACTCTTCGGCGGCGGTGCGGGAGACGACGGCAAATTTAGTCATACGCACGTATTTTTCGACACTGAAGCGGTGTCTGACGCAGTGGTCGCGCTCGAGATTCTATCGAACAAGCCACTGGGCATCGGCGTCAGTCATGGCTGGACACCCGCGACCGGTCCCATGCGCGTAACTGAAGTTGACGGTATGAACCTGATCAGTGTGAATGCGGTGCCGGCGGTAGAGACCTTTCACGGGCACGCGGAAGCTACGGGGCAAGCCTTCGACCGCGCAAATCCTCTGCCTTTTTTTCTTCACAACGTTATCGGAGTTGACACCGGCGACGGATACAAACTTCGCGTTCCCCTCTCGGTGAATCCTGATGGCTCGGTTGCATGCGCGGCAGACATTCCGGCTGGCGCTACGATACGCATTATGAGGGCCACGTCGAGTTCTTCGTCCGCCGCTGCCGAGAACGCCACCGAATCCGCATTACGCCAACTGCAGGGCAATCGACCCAAAGTTGCGCTCTTCTTTGACTGCGTCGCCACCCGCATAAGGCTGGGCGAGGATTTTAGTTCTGAGATGCACTCTCTCGAAAACACCCTGGGTCCGGCGCAGTATGCGGGCTGTAACACCTATGGCCAGGTCGCGCGCGCAGATGGCCAGTTCAGTGGGTTCCATAATTGCACCGCTGTGGTATGCATTATTCCTCAATGAATCAATTGAAGCCTGAACAGTCACAGAGTCTTGCTCTCTTAATCGGTCTCACAGACCCCGATCACCGCCGCGAGGCGGCCCTCGCCCTGGCCCACCATCTGGGCGCTGGCGATCTCATCATATTTATTGTTGACCATGAAGTGCGCACCCTCCTGCCAGCGCCGGGTTTCCCACAGACGCTCCCGTCCGGACTCTCGTGGCGAGCTCTTCTAAGTGAGTGTTCAAAGCTCGGGCAGCATACGGCCGAGGTCGCCTATCCCGACGCCGAAACAAAAACTGTAGCCGCCGCTATCGCGGCCGAAGACGGATCAATTCTCGCGCTACTTGGAGGGCAGCCTCGACTGGACGAAGCTCGCGAGATTTGTTCCCTCCTCCCCCTCCTCAGCGCAGCTTTCCAAAATGAAAAAGCCACTCTTATAGCAGGCACTCACGCGACCGTGGCACGCGAGTCGGCGGCGCAAGCAAAGTTGTCAGCACAGATAGTCGCTAAAACACGCGCTGATCTCGAGCACGCACTGCGAGAGACCGAAGCCGCAAACAGATCCAAAGATGAATTTTTGGCGATGCTCTCGCACGAGTTGCGTACTCCACTCAACGCGATCCTGGGCTGGACCACTCTCCTGCGCAACCGGAAGCTTGATAAGGAGGCGACTGAGCACGCTATAGATACCATCGATCGCAACGCGCGTTCGCAAGCCCGGCTGATCGAGGACCTGCTCGATTTGTCGCGCATCGTCTCGGGGAAACTCCGCCTCGAAGCAAAACCAATCGAACTCAGTTCAGTCATTAACGCCGCAATCGACACCGCGCGGCCCGCCGCCGAGGCCAAAGAGATTCGTCTCCAGGCAGTCCTTGATTCCGGGTGTGGCCTGATTTTGGGAGATCCGGAACGCCTGCAACAGGTGGTATGGAATCTTCTGGCAAACGCCGTCAAGTTCACCCCAAAGCAGGGGCGGGTGCAATTGCAGTTACAGCGTGTTAACTCTCATGTTGAACTGACGATCAGCGACACGGGGCCAGGAATCGACGAAGATCTTCTGCCCTTCATCTTTGACCGGTTTCGGCAAGGCGATAGTACGAGCACCAGAAAACATGGCGGGCTGGGCTTGGGTTTGGCGATTGTCCGTAACCTGGTGGAACTGCATGGAGGAACGGTAGAAGGCGGAAACCGGGCGGAAGGAGAGGGAGCAGTTTTTACGGTGAGGCTGCCAATACTGGTAACGAGCAGGCCTTCAGGCCCGCTCGTCGCCGAGCAAGGAGGCGCGTTTGTCGCAAGGCAAGGAAGTGAGCTTTCGAGCCGGGGCACCGGGGACTTTGTTTCCACCGCGATGCTTAAGGGCTTGAAAGTCCTCGTGGTTGATGACGAGCCTGACGCCAGGGAAGTACTTGGAGTGTTGCTTCAGGACCAGGAGGCGGAGATTATGACATGCGCTTCTTCTGCGGAGGCATTGAAAGCCCTCGCAGAGTTCAAGCCTGACCTATTGTTGTCAGACATTGGAATGGAAGAAGAAGATGGATACACGCTCATCGAAAAGGTAAGAGCGCTCGGGCCTGAGCATGGAGGTCGAACGCCGGCGGTGGCCTTGACCGCTTACGCGAGAGTGGAAGATCGCTTACGCGCGCTGGCCGCTGGTTACAACATGCACGTCACAAAGCCGATCGATCCCGACGAACTCATCATGGTCCTCGCCAGCCTCGCCGGATGGCAAGCCACGCGCAAAAGAACTTGCGAGTAAATGCAAGCGGGCCAGGTGCTTGGGCGTGAATTATTCGTGCAGTTGGAAGTGATCGTTATCGCTTTAGTTTGCGCTGATGCTGAATGATGCGGGATCAATCTTTTCGTTAAACGTAAACTGCGTGAGCTTCAGAGTCCATTCCGCCAGAAACGTTCCACCCTGTGCGTCCACAGATAGTTTAATCGTGTAGATGTGCGGCAGGATTAGCGCGCCTTCCTGTTTGAATAACGAAAAGTCTTCAATCATCTTGTAGCGGCTCTCACGCGTTTGGACGTTGGTCATAGAGCGTGTGTCCAACTGTGCCGGAATCACCCGTTCGTATTCAGTCTTCACGTGCCGAAAGTTTTCGGAATCAAAAAACAGGCTGATTCTTAGGTCAGAGCCGCCGCGCGGCCGGTATTTGAGTTCTTGCAGAACACGGTCATCGATTTTTCGGGTACCGACGTACTCCAGTTGCGGTCGGCGTGTTGGCAGGTTAAACAGCGGCCAGGCCTCCGACAGAACTCCCGTCATCAGGCCCTCGTTGAAAACCTTCTGATTGGTCATCAAGAAATTGCCCAAGACTGAGCGAACTCCTGGCGTGGCAAAAGCGGCGACAAAGTTGTTTCCATTGAATCCGAGCTGTTCGCGCGGATAGACCGGGCTGGGAAAACTCATTCCCACAAGATTTTTGGTGCCTTCAGACGCCAAAACCGCTCGTCCGATCGCCTGTCCCGAAGGTTCAGTACGGAAGATTACCTGAGCAGTGCCTGAGATGATTCGAGCTTTTACGGCGTCGCGGGCTCTGGCGGATCCGATGGACTCCAAATGTTTCGCAACAACGTCGGCTGGCTTCAGTTTTTCGGGAGCGGCGCGTGAGGACGTGATCAGAATCAGCGCGAAACAAAGCGCCGAACAACCGGTCTGAAACAATCTTCGTCGCTCAAAATAACCAGTGGACATTAAGCCTGCATTAAACAGAAACGGAAACAGCGAGACATCATCACAATGCCTCGCTGTCTCTTCTAGAAACGTTGCACTAAAACTGAAGTTTCAGAGCAAACTGGATAACGCGCGCAGCTTCGCCCGTCTGGACAACGGTCTGTGTCGAAGGTGGCGCTACCCCAGCGCAACAGGTTTGAGCGAAAAGGCTCGACCTAATGCTGGGTGATCCGACTGACGCATCGCGCGGGTTGTCAAAGTTCGTGTGATTGAATGCATTGAACATTTCTGTTCGGAATTGCAGTTTGAAACGCTCGGTGAGCTGAAACGTCTTAATGAAACCTAGATCGACGTTCCAATAATTTGACGCCGTGAAGATATTTCTTCCAGCGCCGTTGGTACCCGGAACGGGCAGGCAAAACGTTACAGCCGGATTAGTTCCGCACGTGAATGGATTACCCGTGACCGGATTAATCTCGACGGGCTGAAAAAGCACGGGACCGGCGAAGCTCTGATTGGGAAGATGTTGAAGCTGGGCCTGGACTGGTCGTTGCACGCCGGCGCGTGATTCGTGGCTGCCGTGGGCTGTAAACGAACCGCTGCGAACCGCAAACGGCTCACCCGTCATGACACTGAAAATGCTGTTAACGGTCCAGCCCCCCAGAACCTGATTAACGACGCCACCTGAAGAGCCAAGAAAACGCTTTCCTCGGCCCAACGGCACTTCCCAAACCGTTGCACCCTGCAAGACCTGCGTGCGATCAAAATCGGAACGAGCCCGCTCTTCGCGAAAGTTGCGTATGTCTGTCGGTGTGCGTGAATTGGTGGTTGAAAGTCCACCACCCGAAGCTGCGCCCACCGGATCAACGGATTGATTATCGATCGACTTGCCAAAAGTATAAGCCATGCTTAAACCCAGGCCGCTGCTGAACCTTCGCCGCAAGGTAAATTGTGCAGCGTGATAATTCGAGTCGCCGCTGTTATCCAGATAAGTGATCGCAGCGAACTGCTGATTGGGCCGTAGTTTAAGGCCAAGCGTAGCGTTCTCGATGCGCACGGCAAAATTGCCGACACTATTACGGTTCAGGTCAGTGACAGTGGTCGAGGAGTTGAGAAAGGTCGTGGCCGCCGAAGAAGAAAGGCCGCCCGCAGTCTGTAACGTACCCAATAGAGGAGGTGTGACGCCTGTCACGCCAGCCGGGCAGCCGGTCCCTGTCGCAGTGCAACCTCTCGCTCGATTCTGTTGCATGATCAAAAACGAAGGCACCAACGGATCGGCATTTACCTGATTGATATCATAGGCCATGAACAGATGCGTACCCCGCCTGCCGATGTAACCTGCTTCCATTACCAACCCCAACGGCAACTCTCTTTGAATACTAAGGTTCCATTGATGAACTGTCGGAAGCTGCATCTTCGGCGCGAACGCTGTGATGTTACCGGCATTGCTTCGCAACTGCTGAGGCGGCGTAAAAAACGTGGAAGGCTTCACACTGGGAGGAGGCAGCTGCTGCGGAAATCCGCCCGACACTGTTGAGGTAATCGTCGGCGAATTCACGCAGCCTGTGGTGATCGAGGTAAATGGGAATGTCGTCGTGCACGACTGAACCAAGCCGGGTATCCTGCCGGCTGCGGCGGTGACCTGAAATGAAGAGATCGTGTCGAAGGCTAATCCATAGCCTAGACGAATGACGCTCTTGCTGGGACCGCCAAAAAGCGAACTCAGCAAACCGGACTTGTAGTCCGGGCTCCAAGCCAGGCCGAAACGTGGACCGATTGCCCATTTGAAATCTCCCTCATACCAGCGCTTGGCCGGCACGAAAGTGACCGCGCCGGGCGCATTAGCCACCGGAGTTGCCGGCAATGGCGTTCCCGCAATCGGCGTAGCGGCAACAAAAACGTTCGTGTTGGGCGAGGTATTCGCCGGTGGATTGATTTCCCAACGGGCCCCGTAGTTCAGCGTTAAGTTCGAGCGAACCTTCCATTCATCCTGAAGGTAAAAGTTGTACTGATCCAAGTTATGTTTTTCGGCATACAAAGTAATGCTGTCGCCGGTTTTGAACGGCAGGAAGACGTCATTGCGAAGGTTAGAAATGAAGGTCTGCGAGAACCTCCCCGGCAGTCCGTACAGCGTGTTGATCAGATTGCCAAGCGTGACCAGATCATCCGAAGTGTTTATGTTAGCGGCTGCCGCAAAGCCCCCACCGGCAGTCGTGAAGGGGTCGCGATTGTCCCGCGAGAACGTGACTGAAGGCGTAACGTTGATGCCGCCCGGCTGCCCGCGTTGATCCACGTGTCGATAGAACCGAAAGTTAAAACCGGTGCGAAAGACGTGCGTGCCGCGGACTATGCTCAAGTTGTCAAGCACCTGCGGGCTGGT
Source organism: Acidobacteriota bacterium (assembly GCA_052389795.1). Taxonomy (GTDB): domain Bacteria; phylum Acidobacteriota; class Blastocatellia; order Pyrinomonadales; family Pyrinomonadaceae; genus UBA11740. Next base: position 90,552 of record JBQTHO010000019.1, read on the forward strand.
GACCCACCTCGCTGTTCGTGGTGTGTTGATGTAAGACTCGCTAATGCTTGGAAAGTTAAACGGCGGAACGTCCGGCCAATTGGGGTTCGCCTCGCCCTGAGTGAAGAGAAATCCAAACCGCGCGTACCCCATCGTGAGTTCGTTGACAACGCGAGGTGATATCACCCGGCGATAGCTGATTGCCAGATTAGAGGTGCGACGATAAACCTCACCGAGTGGAGGGCCATTAGGAAAAACCTGCGGCCTGCCGTTCAGCGGATCGCCCTTCAGAGTGTTGTAGTCCGAGAAGAGATAGCGGGCGAACATGCTGTTGTTCGAGTTGAAATTGTGATCTATGCGGGCAGCATATGCAGGACCTCGCACTGCTGTCGGCGGATTCCACAGGAAGGCGCCTGTATTCAATCCGTCACCCACCGAAAAATTATTCGGCAAAGGATCAGGGCCAATGATCGAGGCTACGACGCTATCAAGCGTTCTACCGGCGATGTTGTTCGGGTTGTTTGTGGTCGATCGTATGTCATAGGTGCGAATACAACGCAGGGATGTCGGCGTCGCGCACGGACCGATTCCAGCAACTAAATTACCAGTCGAAGGGTCGACGAGCAGCGGGCTGTTTCGGAGGATTGTCGCGCCGCCGATGACCAGCGGGTTTGCCGGATCCGGCACAAAATAACGGAAGAGCCCCGCCCGCGCCGAAGCCGAGTAGGTAATGGGAATTCCAAAGGTCTGGTCTATCGGTTGCGTAAAATCGATGCGGTTGAATTGGTAGCTGCCGAAGAAGAAGGTCTTGTTCTTCTTGATTGGGCCGCCCATTTCGAAACCAAACTGACCCATCCGAATCAGCGGTTTCGGTGTCTTCTGGGCGTTCGCAAAGAATTCGTTTGAATTCAATGCCTCGTTGCGCAGGAAGTAAAACCCGGTTCCGTGGTACTCGCTGGTGCCGCTGCGGGTGGCAATTGAAATCGAAGCGCCACTGTTGCGGCCTTCTTCAGCTGTCGCATTATTCGTCGTAACTTTGAATTCCTGCACGTTGTCTGGGTTGATGCGGTAAAGATTGCTCACCGGATTCGGCACGGATGATTCGTTTGCTTCAATACCATCGATGGTGACGTTGTACGCGCGGTCGCGCGCGCCGTTGACATGCACGCCTGAACCCGCGGCGCCTGACGATCTCTGCACCACGCCCGGTTCCAGCAGCAACAGCGTGAGCGGATTGCGACCGTTAAGCGGCAACGTCTCGATCGCTTTTTGCTCAACCACATTTCCAATCGTCGCGTTTGCGGTTTGCAACGTTTCGGTCCCTGCGACGACAGTCACTTTTTCGGCCACGTCCCCGACCTCGAGAGTGAGATCCACCGTCAGCGGAGTTCCCACCTCCAGCGCGTTCCCCGTTTTTTCAAAGGTCTTGAATCCCTGTCTCTCAACCGTGATCGTGTAATTGCCGACCGGAAGGGCAGAGAACGCGAACACACCGGAGTCCGTCGTGGTCTGCGTATTCTTAACACCAGTCGCTTCATTGGTTGCGGTTACCGTGACTCCGGCGACAACCGCTCCTTGCGGGTCCCGAACTGTTCCCGTGATGTTCGAGGTTCCGGTTTGCGCGTTTACGGTCGCGCAGGTGATGGCGATTACAATCAATCCGGAAAAAAACAGATGAGTTAACTTTGACATGAGACCTCCTAAAAGGGTTAAGCCGCTGGCGATCAGGCGAGCGACGAAGGCTGTGTGAACTTAAGTCTGGTTCTGTTCGGATAGCCACGAGAACCCAACTTCCTTCGGCGGGTGCGAATTTGCGGCGCAAGTATATCGCTCCGCGGGGTGGCGTCAAGCTCTTTTTCCCGAGTCTGTGATCTGTGTGCGTTCGCAATCGCATACACAGAGAGACGTTGTCGCAAGCGTTGCGCGATGTTACCCTCGTCGCTGTCTCGGTGACCGTCGAGTCATCATCGTTGACAACTGCATCTAAACGGTTGGAAATGAGACTAAATTCTTAAGCGGAGGAACCATGACGCAACCCAGTGAATTTCAAACGGAACTACAAAACGCCATCGAGCGCTATGCAATGCTGAAGCACCCGTTCTATCAGCTTTGGAGCGCAGGCGAGCTTGACGTTGACGTGCTCAGGGAATACGCGAAGCAATACTACGCGCATGTCAAAGCGTTTCCGACTTACGTGAGTGCGACTCATTCGCATTGCGAAGACTTCGCGGTCAGGCAGATGCTGCTCGAGAATTTGATCGAGGAAGAACGCGGCGAGAACAATCACCCCGAACTGTGGTTGCGGTTCGCGGAAAGCTTAGGCTTGACCCGTGATGAAGTGAAGAGTGCCGAACTTCTGCCCTCGACGGTTGACTCTGTTAATCGACTGAAGGCTTTGACGCAGAGTGAGGATTACCGTCGCGGCGTGGCTGCGCTTTACGCGTACGAGTCTCAAATTCCCGAGGTAGCGCGGACAAAGCGTTCAGGGCTCGCGGAGTTTTACGGGATCGAAGACAGCCGGGCAGTTTCTTTCTTCACGGTTCACGAAGATGCGGATGAATGGCATCGCGAGATTGAGTTGAAGGTTCTGAGCGAGGCGTGTAATTCCGATGACAATCGTGAAGCGGTTGTCTCAGCAGCAGGAGAAGCGGCGAAAGCTTTGTGGGACTTTCTGACCGGTGTGGAGGCAGCGTTCGTTAAGTCGGATATTTGCGACACGGCCGCCGCGGCGTAACGCCATTCCTTAAAACTTAGTTCATAAAACTAACCGGCGAGACTTCATAAAGAGGTCTCGCCGGTTTGCTGTCTGGAAAAGTTGGCGCCGCTAGAAGTAGAATTTTCCGACCAACTGTATCCTGCGCGCCGTGTTCGTGACGCTGTCGTTGATCCGACCGAAAATTGCCGACGTCAAAACCGCCGTCGGATTGTCGAACGATGGATGGTTGGTAAGGTTGCGAATATCGGCGCGCACGTCAAAGCTCACCGACTCAGTGATTCGGAACTTCTTCAGGATTGATAGATCCATCTGGTTGTAAACCGGAGCCACAAAGTAATTTCGTGGTGTGTTTCCGAGTTGACCAGGCGCCGGAGCCGAGAACAATGCGCGATCGGCGGCGTCGAACCAGAAGTTTCGCGTCCCGGTTGCGGCCGTGCCTTCCTGCACCAAGCTGCCAAGAGAACGCGAGCAGTTGTTACAGTTCGCCGTTGACTGCACAACATTGCTGAAAGTGGTGAGGCCGGAATACACCGTGAATGGTCTTCCCGACATCGAGATAAGCGTTCCCGAAACCTGCCAACCGCCGATGACGTGATCGACAATGCTGTTATCGTTTGCCCAGCGGCGTCCTTTGCCGAACGGCAACTCATAAACCCAGGTGCCCTGAAGCACGTGCCGCCGGTCGAAATCCGACCAACTGTAATTCAAGTTGCGGTTGTTAATGTCGAACGGCGTGCTGGAAGCAGACTGCACGGAGCCGCGACTAACGGTGCTTAGTGATGGATCCCACGAGCGGTTGTCTTTTGAGAGCGACCATGTGTAAGCGACCTGGTACGCCAACCCTGCCGTCATTCGCCGGCGGAAAATAACTTCAAGGCCTTTGTAGTTTGAGTAGTCGTTGCTGTCAAAGACATTCATTGCACCGGTGAATTGCGGGTAAGCCTGGAACAAAGTGGGGTTGCCCACAGTCTGCGAGATCAATTGCAAACCCGCGCTCGGGCAGAAGCCGCTGGTGACGTCGCCCGCCTGGCACAATCTCTGTGAGACCTGGACCGCCGCTGTGCCCACATTGCCATTCGCAAGGTTTGCACCGACAAGTGTCCGGAATGTCCCGCTGCCCGCGTTGTTAGCCGCGTTGCCCGTAAACAACCGGTTTATTAAAGGGCTGGTGTTTGCGGCGTTGGCTCGCAGATGGTTGAATGCGGCGAGAAAATTCTCTGCAACGCCTGGAACCCCCGCGAAGATGTTCGCCTGATTGGCGTCATATCCTCCCAGCAAGTGCACCGCATGCTTGCCGATGTAGTTAAATTCAAAGACATTGTTCTTCCAGAGATCACGCTGGACACTAAAGACCCACTGATGGATTTGTGGGAACTGAAGGTCGGGATCGATGACGCTGAGCGAGTTGTTGCTGATGGCCGGAGGCTGTCGCAGAGTATTAGGCGTACCGCTTGGTACGAGGCCCGCGATAACCGGCCCAGCGTTACGCCAAAGCCCACCTGATTGTCCAAACGCTGAATTTGCCACAGACGTGTTGTTGCCCGGCGTACTCTGAAAGATCGACGATCCGAACAGAAACGTGGCGATGCGATCGGAAGCCATCCTGTAATTGCCGCGAATGGACGTCTTGCCGTCCTTGAAAGGATCCCAGGCGAATCCTACGGACGGGAGAAATACATACTTGTTTTCGTATAGCTCGCCGGGCGTCCATCGCAAAGTGTTTGAGGGCGGCGCGCCGAGCTTGACCGGTTGATTGGGAACGAGCGTTTCTCTCGTCGCGAGATCCGGCTGAAGTTTGGCCTCCATACGGAATCCCAGATCCAGAACCAGATTAGGGCGTAACCTCCAGTTGTCCTGAAAGTAAAAGTCGAGTTCGGGGTAGGTGGCGACGTTGATCCATCGCGTGCCGATGGGAGCGAAGGCGGTATTACTGTCGGGTGGGGTCACAAAAGCGAGTGAGATCGTGTTCACGCGGCCCAGCAAATCAGCGAGCGCGCCTTGCAATCGGGTGAGGTCGGTGGCATTGATGCTGGTGGAGCCGGCAGCCGGCAAGTTAAAACCGGTAAATCCGCCCGCATTTCCCAATGTCACTACGGGTTCAATCGCTGAACCGGCTACGTTTGAACGGTCGTCGGTATGGCGATTGTAGCGAAAGTTGATTCCACCTTTGAAGGTGTGCGATCCGTGAATGTAGGTCACGTTGTCGATGTACTGGAGCGTGCGGACGCCGCGAGCGTTGTAGGAAAAGTTCGTGTTCGGTGTGGCCACGTTAACGAACGAAAACGGTAGATTTGGATCCGGCTCTGGCGTCAGGAAGCGAAAGGCATATCTGCTCACACCGAAGATGAACTCATTGATCAGCCTGGGACTAATAGACCATCGCCAATTGATCGCTGTGTTGTCCGGGCTCCGGAAGGTATCGACAAAATTGGGGAAACCGGGAAGGATTGGGCGGCCTCCGTTCGCTGAATCACCCAGGGTGTTTTGGCGTCCGCGCGCGTACCTGACGTAGATCGCGTGGTTCGAATTCAGGTTGTAGTCGAACTTCGTTACAAAGTCGTACTGCTTTTCGCGTTGGGGCGACGCGAAATTGAACGCGGCTGTATTCAGACCATCGCCTACGTTGAAGTTATTGGGCAACGGCATCGCGTTGATGATTGCTCCCAGTGCCGGATCGAGTCCGCCGGGTGCCTGGGTCGCGATGTTGTAGGACGAGATGCACGGCGCATTCGTCGGCGGCGTGCCCGTGCACGCCGGCAGAATCGCATTGCCGTTACCGTCTATCGCGGCGGTTGCGGTCCCGGCCGGCGCATTCGCCCGGCCTACGACATATCGAAACAATCCAGTGCGGGCTTGCGCGGTGTAAATGGTGCGCTGGACTAGAGCCGTGTCGTAGGCGCGCAGCAACTGAAGATTCGTAAAGAAAAACAGTTTGTTCCTCATGATCGGACCGCCCACGCTGCCGCCGAAGATGTGCTGGACGAACTGGTCCTTTGCGGCGCGGTTTATGTTGGCCGTATAACTTCTGGCGTCCAATCGTGGGGTACGATAGAACTCGAACGCGGTGCCGTGAAATTCATTCGTGCCAGAGCGGGTGACCATACTCACCTGGGCGCCGCTGCTTCTTCCCAACTCTGCCGTGAAGTTGCTTGTGACGATCTGTACTTGCGAGATCGAATCCGGATTCGGTCGCAGGGGAGTGAAGTTCGATCCGCCTGCCGTCGATTCGTTGATATCGATTCCGTCGAGCGTGAAGTTGAAGGCGCGATCACGCGAACCATGCACGTTCACCGAGCCACCGGTGTTTCCACCGAACACGACGCCGGGCTGAACGTTTAAAAGATCCAGCGGATTGCGTCCGCGCGTGCCGACGATCGGCAAATTATTCAGTTCACGCTCTTCAATTGTCGTGCCGATGTTTCCGGACGTGCTGGTCTGCACGGTTTCCTGCGCCGCCGTGACTTGCACTAGTTCATTTACGTTTCCCACCTCAAGCGTCGCGTTTACGGTCGAAGGTTGGTTGACGTTGACGGCATTGTGCTCAGAGAGAAATTTCTTGAAACCCTGCTTCTCGATCGTGATCGTGTAGTTTCCCACCTGAATCAGATCGAATGTATACGTTCCACTGTCGCTGGTTTCCGCTGTCAGAGCGACGGCCGTGCCTTCGTTAGTCAACTTAACGGTCGCGCCCGCGACGGCGGCGCCCTGGGGATCAGTTACGACACCGGTGATGCGCGAAGTCGTGCCTTGCGCGAACCCAACTGTCGTGACGATTAGCAGTAATAGAACAGAACTGAACAGACCAGCAATCCGTTTCATAAAGGCTCCTCCTGAAAACGATTCGTGAAACTAGTTTGGTGCGACAGCCGCTTGGCGAGGTGTACTATGCCGTTCGCGCGCGCAAGTATATCGCCGTGCTCCAACGCGTCAAGCTTTTTTATGGCGACGAACTCTTCCATTACCGATTGATAATGCGCGCATAAGAATTTGTTGTTTGATGACTCTCGTTTTTCAGTCTTACGTTGATCATCTCTCGTGGTCAGGTGTTGAGCTTAGGGACGGTCACGAAGGCGCATTCTCTTAAGATCCCATGATCAATCGTCAACCCGGCGGCGTCCGCGTGCGATGCCACGGGGCTCCAATCGAATCCAAAATTGTGAAGAGTCATCCATTATTTCGAAGGCTTACACAGGTTGCCATCGCGGGTTCGGCTACGCTCGAAACGCCGCCCACGCGGCTGGTTCATAGCCGACCGGGCTCGCTTCATTATCAATGTTTATCCGTCTGATAAGTTCTTTTAGCTTTTGTTGTGGTTGACAGGTCGCATAAAATGCTGGCTCTGAGTTGGTTACCGGCGGGCACCGCGGCAATCTTACCGCCTGCCGAGTAACTGAACATCAACAACCAGAGGTAGACCGGCGTCGTCAGTTCATGGCACTGACAAGGCCGATTCGCTGTCCGCGAACTTTCGTTGACTGGTCTGCGCGACGGCCCGTGAGTTGCCTAAATTTTTTGTGAATACCGCCAATGAGTTCGCATGTCCGAGGACGAACCATCAACCGCAAATCAAAACCGAATCGAGAGGATCCCCTAATGAGAGACTACGTCAAATTTCTGCGAGGCGCGCTCGTAGCATTCATCCTGGTTTTAGGTCTGGGACAACCCGCATCTGCTCAGGAAATTACCGGCTCGATTGTGGGCACGGTAAAAGATGCGGCGGGCGCATCGGTACCCGGCGCCACGGTCACGGTTACTAACCGTGAAACTCAACTTGTGGTTCGAACCGTGCAGTCCAACGAGGACGGTCAGTACGCCGTTGGCGATTTGCCGGCGACCAGCTATGACGTGGCCTTTGAGGCGAGAGGTTTCAAGAAGCAGATCCAAACTAACGTGGAGGTCAACGTCGGAGTTCGTCGCGCTCTTGATGCAACATTGGATGCAGGTGACATTTCCGAAGTAGTTACGATTGAAGCGAATCCAGTCGCCGTGGAGCTGACTACTGCTACCGTCGGAACGGTGATCAGCGGCGACCAGGCAACTCAACTCGCGCTCAATAATCGCAACTGGGTTCAATTAATTACGCTGGCGCCAGGGGTGTCGAACGATCTCGCGGATCAGGTGTATGTCGGTACGACTAACCCGGCGGGCCAGGCAAACACAATGAACATTTCGGTCAATGGAGCCCGCAGCGCGCAGAATACATATACGGTTGACGGGTCGGACGTAACCGACCGCGGTTCAAACATCACCATTCAATCTTATCCAAGCGTGGATTCGATCGCCGAGTTTAAGGTTCAGCGAAGCCTGTTCCCCGCGGAATCCGGACGCAGTGGCGGCGGTCAAATCAACGTCGTGACGCGCGGTGGTGGCCGCGAGTTTCACGGCTCGCTTTTCGAGTTCGTCCGCAACGAGGTTCTTAACGCAAACGATTTTATTTCTAATCGCGCCATCAACCCCGCGTTTGGACGCGAGTCAAACGGCAAGGCCAAACGCGCGCCGTTTCGCTACAACAACTTTGGCGGAACCTTAAGCGGGCCGGTCATTCTCCCACGGTTTGGTGAAGGTGGATCTGCGATAAAGAGACTAAAGAGAACGTTCTTCTTCTTTTCGGAGGAACAACGCAAGGATCGTCGCTATCCGACGTTGAGTGGAACCGTGCCCGACTTGAATATGCGGCGCGGCATATTCCCAATGGACATCTGCATCAGAGCCAATGTCCCGACCACCGCAACGGCGACTTGTTTGGAGGTCCTTCCGGCTGGCCAGCCGCTGTCTTCGCGAATCGCGATTAATCCCGTCGCGCAGCAGTATCTCGATTTTATCTATAATCGGTTGCCAGCGCCGTCGGATCCGGTCACTCGCGCGCTTCTCTTTCCGACGAGCAACGTCGCGGATTTCCGCCAGGAGATACTGAGGATCGACCACGCGTTTAATGATCGCTGGTCGCTCTTTTATCGCTTTGGCCGTGACCATATTCCAACGGTTGACGCGAATTCACTGTTCTCAAGCGGGTCGGGTTTGCCGGGAGTGTCGACCAGTGCGACAAACTCACCAGGAAAAACTCACACTCTACAGGCGACTTGGGTCGTCAACCCGAGCGTATCGGCTGTTGGTCGCTGGAATTATGGTTACGGAGCGATTTTGAGTGAAACAGTTGGCTCCATGGCGTTGAACAATTCGCCGATTACTCCGCCGCTCGCGTATGCGCGAACCAAAGATTTCGTCCCGACGGTTATTGGCAGCGGCTTTAGCAATCTAGTAACCTTTGGCGACTACGATAACTTTTCCTACAAGCATAACTTCAGCGGCGATGTTGCGTGGACCAGCGGCAAGCACAGTTTGAAGTTCGGCGGGATGTATTCGTACTACCGCAAGAATGAAAACAATCTTGCCGGCAACAACGCCGGGGGATTCAGTGGGTTCCTCAACACAATCCCGAATAGCATCGTGCACGCGTCGGTAGTGCCTGGGACTGCCACAGCGCAGGAGCCTAATGCAACCCGCCGCGCCAACAACCAGTCGTTCGCGAATTTCCTGATGGGAAACAACGTCGCATTTACTCAGGCCCGTTTTGACTATGTTGCAGACTTTCGTCAGTTCACGCTTGAGAGTTATGCGCAGGATGAATGGCGGGCGCGACGCAATCTGACGATCTACTACGGTGTGCGCCACTCTTACTTTGGTCACCCGCAGGATCGCAACGGCCGGTTATCGAATTTCGTTCCCTCGCTGTTTAATCCGGCCAATGCGCCCCAGGTGACGGGCGCCGGCAACCGCGTAGTCGGTACGGGAAACTTCTGCAACGGCATGATCGTGAACGCGCAGAATGTTCAGACTGCCGCTAATAATTGCACACCGGCGGCCTCGCCGTTCGGCAAGTACGTCGTTGATGCTCCGAAGAGGAATTTTGCGCCTCGTTTCGGCCTCGCCTGGGATCCGTTTGGCAAAGGTCGCACATCAATTCGGACTGGCTACGGGATTTATTACGATCAAATCCTGAATGGTTGGGCGCTGCAGATAATTGGCACGAATCCACCCTATCAGGAAACGTTTACAGTCAGCGCGGTCGGAGGCGGAACAGGAAGCATCGCTACCACGCCGCGCCTCGATCGGCCCGTGCCAAGCGGCGTGACTGTGACCGCCGGCGCAGCGGCGACCGCCCTGAACGTGCGCGCAATGCAGCCGGACTGGAAAGATCCCTACATGCAACACTGGTCGCTGGAGGGGCAGCACATGCTCGACGACAAGACCATGTTGAGCGTCGGCTATTTTGGCTCAAAAGGTACGCATTTGATTGGCGCGTACGAATTGAATGAGATTCCGCCCGGCGTCGCCTTAACGAGGCAGTGCGCCACCGGTACCCAGACGTTACAAACACCTGGCGCGACCCTGGTGCCTTGCCAGGCGCCTGGCTCATACTTCGGCGGAACTGGCGGTGCTTCATCGAACATACTTGATCAGATCCGCCCCTACAGGGGTTATCGATCGATAACGATGATCACGCCGCAGTTCAATTCGAATTATCATAGCCTGCAGGTGATGGGACAGCGGCGCTTCAGCGGCGCTTCTCAATTCAATGTGGCCTACACCTGGGCGAAGAACCTGACCGACAATCAAACCGACCGTAGTACGGCGCCGATGAATTCCTACAACATCCGCGCGGACCGCGGGCGCGCCACTCTGGATCGTCGCCATGTGTTCACCGGGAATTACATCTATGAAATCCCGTTCTTTAATAAGCGGGACGATTTCGTACGGCACTTGCTCGGCGGATGGCAGGTATCCGGTATTGTGACACTGCAAACGGGACTGCCGTTTACGGCACTTGGAGCAAATTTTGACCCTGCTGGACTGGGTAATATCCCAGCGCTGATTGCCGGCAATCGTCCTAACACGCTTTGCGATCCGAACGCCGGCGCACCCAACACGTTCTTGCAGTGGTTCAACACGAATTGTTTCCAACTGAATCCCACCACGGGTACTGCGCCTAATAGAGTGAGCAATACAGGACGAGGCACGATCGATGGCCCGCCAACCCAGCGGGTGGATTTTTCACTGTTCAAGAGAATCAGCTTTGGTGAGCGCGTCAGTCTGCAACTCCGTGGCGAGGCCTTCAATGTTTTCAATCACACAAACTTCAGAGCCATCAGCACCAGCGTTGCGGCTGGCACCTTTGGAAACGTAACCACCGTTCGTGATCCGCGCACGATCCAGTTGGGGGCGAAGCTTTCGTTCTAAGGCCAACTTTCAACTGTCATTAAGAGTGCCCGCACCTGCAATGGTCGCGGGCACTGTTCTGCCCAGCGGCATCGGGACACGGGAATCGCGTCGGATGCGGCCTCTTGAAATAAGACGTTTAGAGCTTGCCTGGCTGAGGCACCTCCTTGTTATCATAACCACCATGTGGCGACGTGGTTTAATCTCACTCGTTGTGAGCTCGGTTTTCGGTTTTTTGTGCGCTCCCGTCTTCACGCAAAATTCGGGCGCACCCGAGTTGCCGCGAACAACTCCTCTCAATCCGACCATGACCTCGGGGCACCTGGACAGTGAGAGGGAAGAGTTGTATGCGCGGTTTAACGACTACAGGCGAAATCCTAATGCCGAGCAGCAACGCTATGCCTATCCGACGGCAAAGGACTATCTGCGTCGTTGGGGTGGCGCGACTGATGCCGAGACGAAGGACGTGCACCGGTGGGTTCGGGAGTACGAGCGTGCGATGCATCAGGCCGAGCTTTACGACGCATACAACGCTAAGAATTACGTTAAGACGTTTGAGATAGGTCGGGGAAGTATCAAAGCGGACCCTGAATACTTTTTTGCTTTGGCGATTTTGACGGAAGCTGGCTACGATAACTCGCTCACTGGAAATACCGCGCTGAATGCAGAGGCGGCGGATTATGCGCGCCGCGCCATTGCGTTGCTCGAGGAAGGCAAAGTTGCCAAACCAGACCCGTTTAAATCGACGGAAGTCGCCCGCGGCTTTCTCAATTTTGCATACGGAACATTTGTGAAAGACGAGAAGCCCGTCGAAGCCGCGGCCGGTTTCGCTAAGGCCGTGAGATCAGACAGTCCTTACCGCGCCGATCCCATGGCGTACCATCGTCTGGGCGTCGCAATTTTAAAAGGAGAGTTCGCGCAACTCTCGAATGAATACAATCAGAAGTTTGGTGGGAAACCGTCGTCTCCCGAGCAGACGGCGATGTTGCAACGCCTCTCGAGTCTGGTGAACCAGACGATAGATGCTTATGCGCGTGCCGTCGCCCTGAGTACAAAACCCGAGCAACAGGAAACGCGTAACAAGATGCTTGCGCAGTTGACGGTCCTCTACAAAAATTTCCACAACAATTCGGATGCCGGTCTAAATGATTTAATTTCGAGTGTCCTGTCGAAACCGCTCCCATAGACTCGCAACGGGGGTGGAAGGCTTGATCTTCCGCCCTCTTTGTATTTGGAGTTTCAGACCGTCGTCTCTTGAGCACACGGTAAACAATTGCAGACTTTCCTACGTTTGTTAGCTACGCTTCTTTTTATTCTCGTCCTCTACTCGTCGCCCGTTGTGTGTCAGCAGTTGAGGGCAGGCGACGATCGCAATTCAAATGAAGTGCGCGCGTTGTGGGTGGTGCGGACGACGCTTACGTCACCCGAAAAAATTCATCAAATGGTTGAGAACGCCAGTGCCGCGGGTTTCAATACTCTGATCGTGCAGGTACGCGGCCGCGGCGATGCATACTACCGGTCCCGTCATGAACCACGAGCACTCGAGTTGAAAGATGAGCCGGCTTCGTTCGATCCGCTCGCCACAACTTTAATGGAAGCTCGCCGGCGTGGGTTGAAAGTACATGCCTGGCTCAACACAAGTCTGCTGGCTAACCTTGATACGCTGCCTACCGACCCAGAACACGTCTATCACAAGCATCCCGAATGGCTGGCAGTCCCGAAGCCTATTGCCGCGGAACTGTACCGGCTATCGCCGAAAGACCCACGCTATCGCCAGCGAATAGTCGATTGGTCAAAAGCGAATCGCGCCGAGCTCGAAGGGATATATACCGGACCAGCCAATCCCAAAGTGCGCGAACACATCTACAAGATCTGGATGGATGTGCTCGAGCATTATGCCGTCGATGGCTTGCATTTTGACTACGTGCGACTAGCCAGTCCGGACTTTGATTATAGCCGCACCTCACTCGAAAAATTCTGGACATGGCTTAAGCCTCAACTTAATGATTCTGAACGGCGCCGGTTGGCGAAGTCCTTGAAAGAAAATCCCCTGGCGGCGACGGATGCTCATACGGATCGATTTGCGGAATTTCAACGCGCGCAGATTACGCTGCTGGTGCAACGCATCTACCGTGAGGTCAAGAAACGGCGGCCCCAGATGCTTGTGTCGGCAGCAGTCTTCGCCAACGACGAAAACGCTTATACACGGCGGTTTCAGGATTGGCGACGCTGGTTGCAGATGGGAATTCTCGACGTCGCATGCCCGATGGCCTACTCGACTGATACCGCCGTCTTCCGGAAACAGATTGAAGTGGCTACTTCGACAGCGCATGGCGCCGGGCGGCGTGTCTGGGCTGGAATCGGCGCTTATCGCATTCCGGCGGAATCGACCATTGAGAAAATTGGCGTCGCGCGCCAGCTCGGAGCCGATGGAATAATTCTGTTCTCGTACGACTTTACCATCAGGACCGGCCCGCTAAATCCCGCCGGCGACTACCTCGAACAGGTTGGCCGTGGCGCCTTCGTGCAGGCCACAGCGCCTGATAAGGATTGAAAGTAACCTTCGTCTCTACTGAAGAGAAACCGCAAAGAAGAGAATTGGTCTTGCCCGCCCGCGGACTTTCAGGGCCGCTGGCCCCAGATAAAGATTTGGTGCGACCTCGCGCACTTCATCGACGATAGATTTGATCAGTGGCGGGTTGCCGGGACGAGCATAGTCCAGAAGAAATGCGGGCTCGCCATCCAGGAACGACGGAGCAAAGCGCGTCCCGAAAGGAAACCAGCGCCGCTTGCCAAAGAAGGTAATGCGATTGATTCCTTCGCCGGCGTCGGCGCTGAGACCCTGAAAAGACTTTCCCTTCCACGCAAAGATCGACGACTCGCCAAACGTTCTCAACAACCAGGCCAGCGGACCTGTGCGCGGAGTACGCCACGCCAGCATCGCGCCCACCGCGTCGCCGTTAAGATCCGAAAGGGCATTTGGCCGCTTGGCGGCCCGATAGAGTCGCTCAAGCTCGTCGTATTTCAGCCGGCGCAACGCTGCCAGATCGAGTTGAGAGTTTTCGCGAGTGGCGGGGGCCGCTGCGCTCATGTTTGTTTCTCCTTCCGCAAACCGGTGAGCTTTGACAATCCGTAGCCGCCAATGATGCCGAGCGCGAGGCCGATGACGACGTGCAAAATATCATCAACTGTCGTCCAGAGAAAATATTCTTCAGGCGGCAGGTGCAGCGTGCTGGCCAATGCCTGATAAAGGTCAATCAAGCCAAACCCGAAATTGAAAGACGACAGCCACAGTTCGTTCCGCGTCCAAACGACAAGTAAACCGATTGCCCCAAAAATCAGATGAAAAATATTGTAGGCCGGCGCGCCGCTGGTCAGGCTGGCCTCTGCGGGAACTAGAAACCCGGCGATGCCGGCGATAATTAACACTGGGGCGAAAATCGCGAGCGTGATGAAGTTGAGGCTTTTCGTCATTTTCTCTCCGGCCGCGGGCAAAATAAACTCAGACCTGAATAGTGTCAACAAAATTGGCGCCATTAAGCCTTGCAATATTTCGAACCTTCCGGGGATTGGTGCGGTTCGGTGCTACAATGCGTTCTGGTTTTGGAGCGAGAGGTTTCTGATGATGACGAACGACGAGATGCAACGGGCGATGAATTTCATCGTGCGGCAACAAGCTCAATCCACCGCGAAGATTGATGCGCTTGCCGAGGCTCAAACGCGCAACACGGAAGGAATTCGAGGGTTGTTGGCATTAGCTGAAATGCACGAGCGGGAGCTCCAGTCGCACACCGAACAGATCCAATTACACACACAACAGATTCTCAGCTTGGGCGAAACGACGAAAGCTACTGACGAACGTCTCAACACCCTTATCAACGTCGTCGAACGCCAGATCAGCAATGGCCGCAACGGTAATTAATCGAGCCGCCTCTCGTGCGCACCCTACTCCGCAACGCCCGCCTCGTTCTCCCTGAACAAGTTATTGAATCAGGCCGTCTCCTCATCCAAGACGGACAAATTGTCGACATATTCGATGACCCTTCGGCCGAGTCCGTTAACACCGATTCAATCATCGAAATCGAGGGCGCAACTCTTTTCCCCGGATTCATAGACATGCACATTCACGGCGCGATCGGCGTCGATGTGAACAGTGCGACCGCCAGCGATTTGGGACGCGTAAGTGAGTTGCTCGCGGGCAAGGGAGTCACCGGGTGGCTGCCGACGCTGGTTCCCGCGGATGACGAAGAGTACGAGCGTGCCGTTGCAGCGATCAGCGAACTGATTGTTGGACAGCAGGCGTTAGAGTCTCGACTGCAGTCGGCCGATCTCTCCGCAGAACATCCAACTAAAGTTGGTACTCTAAACACTTGTGCGGCGCGCGTCCTTGGCGTTCACTACGAAGGGCCGTTCCTTAACAGCGAGCAGTGCGGAGCGCTAAATCGCGAGCACTTTCGCACCTTTAAGAATGCGACCGATCTCGATTCGCTACCAACCATCGAGCACCAAAATGCGGTTCACTTGACGACGGTGGCGCCGGAAATCGAAGGCGGCATCGAGCTGATTCGTGAATTGAGACGGCGCGGCTGGATTGTCTCGCTTGGTCATACGCGCGCGACCCCGGACATTCTCGACCAGGCAAAAGAGGCCGGCGCTCAGCACATGACGCACTTCATGAACGCGATGTCGCCGCTGCATCATCGCGCGCTCGGACCGATTGGGTGGGGCCTGCTTAACGACGCCGTGAGTTTGGATGTAATCGCTGACGGTGTGCATCTCGATCCAATGATGCTGAGAGTGCTACTGAAGTGCGTGCCGCCTTTGCGCCTCGCATTAATCAGCGATGCCATCGCCGCCACCGGCCAGGGTGATGGTGAATACAAAATCTGGGGCGAGAAGATCACCGTCGCGAACGGCCGCACAGGCAATGCTCGCGGCAGCATCGCAGGTTCGGTGATCACCATGCTGGACGCGGTGAAGACAATCCTGTCGCTCGGTGCTTCAGAATGCGACGTCGCGCGGATGGCGTCATCGAATCCCGCGCGGCTGTTGGGCATTGACGGCGAGTGCGGATCGATTGAAAAAGGGAAGCGCGCGGATCTGGTGGCAATTGACGATCGTGGTGAGGTCCAATTGACTGTGATTAATGGAGCGGTCGTTCTTCACGCTGAAGGCGTGAAATAAAATAGCCCAGGGCAAAGCGCGAAGCGCGACGCCCTGGGATCATGGCCACCAATAGATTCCTCGCCCTGAAGGGGCGAAATAACATCTCGACGATTCGTATTAACCTTTCCTCATTCCGCGGCTTCAGCGCTCCCGATGTCTCACCGTCACGCGTGTAAACGCCTTTGAATCGATATTTGGGGAACCCTTCAACGTGGTTGATGAACCAAACCAAACGAGCGAGACTCCGACGGATGCCGTGCACTAAACCATTTCTTTCGCGCTGGCGCTTCAAACCACAACGTCCCCAGCGGCGGCAGTGTAATCACCGCTGAATATTCCATTCCCTGCCAGGGCGTCTTCTCTGCGCGAACACTCCTGAGAACTCCGAAACCTCCGCCGCAATACTTCTCACTGTCAGTGTTGAGTAGCTGCTTGTAGGTTCCCTTGCGCGGGAGTCCGATGCGGTGCTCTGCACGAATCAGCGGCGAAAAGTTGCTGACGCAAATGATCTCTTTGCCGGTCGAAGGCGCGGTGCGGAGAAAGGCGACGATGTTCTCCGCAGCGTTATCAACTTCGATCCAACTGAAGCCCGATGGGTCGCTGTCGGCTTCAAACAACGCCGAGTGCTTTGCGTAGAGCTTGTTCAAATCCTCGATCAATAACTGAACACCTTTGTGGATGGGTTGTTCCAGCAGGTGCCAATCCAGACTTTCTTCTTCCGTCCACTCGCGCCACTGCCCGAACTCACCGCCCATGAACAGAAGTTTCTTGCCGGGATGCGCCCACATGTATCCGTACAGCGCGCGCAGGTTCGCGAACTTCTGCCATGCTTCGCCCGGCATCTTGTTCAGCAAAGCGCCTTTCATATGCACGACTTCATCGTGAGAGAAGGGAAGAATGAAGTTTTCGCTCCACGCGTACAGCAGACCGAACGTCAGCGCGTTGTGATTGCCGCCGCGAAACAACGGGTCCGTCTGAAAGTATTTGAGCGTGTCGTGCATCCAGCCCATGTTCCACTTGAAATCAAAGCCGAGTCCGCCGATGTAAACCGGGGCCGAGACCTGCGGCCAGGCGGTTGATTCTTCCGCAATCATCAGCGTGCCGGGACATTCCCGGTGCGTGACTTCGTTTAGCTCTTTCAGGAGAGAGATCGCATCGAGATTCTCGCGCCCGCCGAATTCGTTCGGCACCCACTCGCCTTCTTTACGGCTGTAATCGAGGTAGAGCATCGAAGCGACGGCATCGACGCGCAATCCATCCAGATGAAATTCGCGCAGCCAGTACAGCGCGTTGGCGATTAGAAAGTTGCGCACTTCATTGCGGCCGTAATTGAAAATGTACGTGCCCCAGTCAGGATGCTCGCCCTTGCGCGGATCGAGATGTTCGTAAAGCGCGGTGCCGTCAAAGCGGCCGAGCGCGAAGGCGTCTTTCGGGAAATGCGCCGGCACCCAATCCATGATTACGCCAACGCCCGCTTTGTGAAGATGGTCGACGAGAAAACGAAAGTCGTCCGGCGTGCCATAACGTGATGACGGAGCGTAGAACGCACTGACTTGATAACCCCACGACGGGCCGTACGGGTGTTCTTTGAGCGGCAGAAATTCGACGTGTGTAAACCCATTCTCGGTCACATAGTCAGCGAGTACTGGCGCCAGCTCGCGATAAGTCATCGGCCGGTTATCTTCTTCAGCCACACGCCGCCACGAGCCAAAATGGACTTCGTAGATCGAGATAGACTCGCGCCACGCTTCGCGCCTGGTTCGTTTCGCAATCCATGCGCGGTCGCGGAATTTGTAGCTCGATTTGAAAACAACGGACGAAGTGTCCGGCGGCATTTCCATCATGAAGGCGTAGGGATCGGCTTTAAAGAAGTCCTGGCCGGCAGTGTTGATGACGTATTTGTAGAGTTCGCCGGCGCGCAAACCCGGGATGAAGAGTTCCCAAACTCCCGACTTTTCCAAGCGCCGCATCGGATGTTTCGTGACGTCCCAGGAGTTGAAGTTCCCGACAAGACTGACCTGGTCCGCGGCGGGAGCCCAGACAGCGAACGCAACTCCGCGCTTGCCACCGTGCGATGCGACATGCGCGCCCAGCTTTTCATAAATCCGATAGTGCTTGCCTTCGCCGAAAAGGTGAAGGTCGAGATCGCTAAGAATCGGTGGGGTTTTCTTCGCGGGGCTTTTAGTCTTTGCGCCTTTGCGTGGAGGTTTAACATGCTGAGAATCGGAATCGCCTTTTTGAGACCGCGGAGTGGTCGCGGTCGGCGATCGTTTCTTTTGTAGCCTTTTCTGCGCCATTTTCTGTCGCCCGCTAATGCGGGCTGAGAGAATCAAATAACTGCTGATCCCCGGGTTCCGCTCGCTGGCGCTCGCTCACCCGGGGCTAAATTCTGCCGCCAGCTTCGCCGGCTCACTGCGTGGTTACGACACAACGGCTTCTTCGGTTAGTTCGCGCGCGGAGAATCTCGGATTTGCAGGCTCTACGTATCTCAGAAAAATGTCGGCGCCCGTCCCGAACTCTGGCCGATTGCTCTTTGCTTCCGAAAGAATTTCCAGAAACCGTTCCCGCGCGGACGGCAGATTCAATTGCCTCATCAAATCCATCGCCCGCGCGGCGTAGCTTAGGATTTGAATCGTTTCGATCCCGAATATGTCATTGAAGAACCAGCCGCAGCTTGTGTACATCAACAGCAGCATCCGCTGCAGTTCGAGATAGTTGAGAGCGCGCCCACCTTCATCGGCAGATAACCACCGACCGGCGTGTGCAAACAAAAACTGTTCGCGTGACTGATGCCGATGGAGAATAAGCGAAATGCTATCATCGCGCGCAAGCCACGGAAACGTGAACAGGTCGCCGCGCGTTGCCTCAAAGTGCGAAATGTTTTCGTCGCGAAGAAAGTCGAGCGCATCACGCAGAGGCGTGCGCCACTTCTGATTCCAACCCGGCTCGCCTCCGGTTGCGCATCCACAATCACGAATCCAACGCCCCACGCCGTGCTGACAACTCCACGAAGTGCCCTGGCTGTCCGATCCATTGTCGATCTCCACATCGTGCTGGGGCGGATGCTGATCGAGATACTCGCCGTAGTTCGTTATTTTGAAACCGCGCGCCGGAGCTTCGATTGTGAGTGCGTGCGCCAGACATAGATCCCCGAACTTAAAGTGATGTCCGTAAGTCTCGCCGTCGGTGGCGAGATGTAGTAGTTCGTTTCCACGCGCGGCTTGCACGAATGCATCGACGAGTGCGCCGCTCGAGCGCAGCAAGCCTTCAAACGCAATCGCGCGCGAAAGGGGCCCGTGGTAGAAAAAGACAGCGATCGATTTACCGGCCCCGTGGGAATGCGTGTAGCGGTAAGAAATGCTTGTGTCTAAGGTGTCAGCGTCGGCATCGGTCGATCTTTTGTCCCGCTCACTATCGTTCGCGGTTCTGTAATGAGCAGCTTGATGCGGCGCGAGCATCACGTAGCGCAAGCCTTCATCGATCAGCGCATCGAGCACGCGGTCGTTGCACGCCGTCTCGGGCAGCCACAGCGCTTCTGCCTCACGCCCAAACCGCTGGCGAAAATCGGCGAGACCCCAGCGAATTTGCGTTGGCAGGTCGCGCTCGTTACACAAAGGCAAAATCGCGTGGCCGTACGCCTGCGCGATCGCGTTGCCGTGGCCGTGGCGAGTCAAAACACTTGCGCGATCCGCGTCAATAATTCGGTTGTAGGTCTCCGGATGATTCTGCTCGAGCCAACTAAGCAAGGTCGGGCCAAAATTAAAACTGATGTTCTCGTAGTTGTTGATCGCGCGCGACTCGCCCGTCGCAGGATCTGAAATTACCGCGGCGGAATTCGGCTGATAGCATTCGGCTTGAATACGTTCGTTCCAATCATGGAAAGGCGCAGCGCTGGGTTGTGCTGCGATGACGCCCGTCCAGGGATTTTCCCGTGGAGGCTGGTAGAAGTGTCCATGGACGATCAAATCGGGCATGAAAGTATTTAGCCACAAAGAGGCACAAAAGGCACAAAGATACAGGCGGACGTAGCACGTTTAGACGCCGCACTTGTGCGGCGAACGGTGGCGGCGGACAAGTCCGCCGTCTAAACGAGTTCCGGGATGGCTTGAAGTGCCAGCCAAGCCGCGCCCAGCAAGCCCGCATCGTCACCACATTCAGCTTTGACAATCTGACAACGCTCGGCCGGGACGGGGAATGCGCGTCGAGCCATTTCTTCGCGTGCGGTTTGGGCAAACAAATTGAACGCTGCTGAGACTCCCCCACCGATGACTATCATTTCCGGATTCAAGGTGTTGACGATGTTCGCCGCGGTGATGCCGAGATAGGTTCCCATCTTGCGAAATATCTCGCGAGCGAGCTCATCGCCCATGACAGCCGCATCGGCTACTTGACGAGCCGTTAAGTCGCCTGTGGCAACCGAATTCAATGGCGAGGCCGGATGGTTAGAAAGCGCCTCTCGAGTCATACGTACAATCGCCGTTGCCGAACCATAAACCTCAAGGCAGCCGATGTTGCCGCACTTGCATCGGACGTGACCGAAAGGGTTAACACTCGTGTGACCAATCTCACCGGCGGTCCCATCCGCGCCGCGCCACAAGTCACCCTCAAGAATGATGCCGCAGCCAACACCGGTGCCGAGTGTCAGGCATACAATCGTGCGATAGCCCCGCGCTGAGCCCTGCCACATCTCCCCCAGAGCTGCGGCATTCGCATCGTTCTCAATCAGGACTGGACGCTGAAGTTTTGTTTCCAGCGCCTCAGCCAAACCGAAGTCAACAATCACAGGAATGTTTGGCGCATTAACTATCGCGCGTGTTTGCGCGTGAACCGAACCGGGAACAGCCAGGGAAACAGCTTCAATGCGCGCGGCACGTTTCGCGGCTTCAGCTTCACAACGCTCAACCGCACTGGCGATCGCATTTACGATGTCTTCAGCATTGTCAGAATCAGGAGTTTGAGATTTAACCCGTTCGTGAAGGCGACCGCTGGAATCGATATTCGCAGCGCGCAGGTTCGTGCCGCCTAGATCGATTGCGCAGACGAGTTTGTCTGGAAGTGCCTGCTTCATACGGTTTAAATCGACACGTCAGTACGACGCAACGAATTTGGAGAGCGCCGACGGGCGGGGTCCCGCGCGAGCATCTCGCGTGGGGTGCGCTCAGGCGGCGCTTTGGATGAATCTGTAAAACGGAGTCTGCTGGAGAGAGGATTCGGCGCCTTGAACCAAAGCGCCGTCGCCGCTCCGCTCTGCCGGCGCACTCCAAACTAGCCAACGCACCGCAGCTTAACCTTTCCTTCGACCGAACATGTCGAACCCGACCGCCGCCACCAGCACACCGCCTTTGACGACATACTGCGCCCAGTTCTCAACGTTCAGCAGCGACATGCCATTGTCGAGGCTGGCCAGAATCAAAGCGCCAAGCACGGCGCCGAACACAGTTCCTCGGCCGCCCATCAGACTCGTTCCCCCGATGACGCACGAAGCGATCGCGTCGAGTTCCATCAACGTGCCGGCGTCGGGCGAAGCGCTGCCGACGCGCGCGGTGTGCAAAATCGAAGCTAATCCCGCCAGCGCGCCCATCACGCAAAACGCCGCAAGCACGTATCGTTTCAAATTGATTCCCGAAAGCCGCGCGGCGTCCGGGTTGCCGCCAATCGCGTACAAGTAACGGCCGAAGGTCGTGTTGGTGGTGAGAAATGCTCCGGCGAGCGCGACGGCAAGAAGGAAGATTACCGGAATCGGAATGCCGCCTGCTTTGTTCATCAGTAAGACGAACGCGACGACTGCGATTGAGGGAATAATGATCCGTGTCGCCATTGCGGCCACGCTCATCGCTTGCAGTCCATGTCGCCGCCGGGCGCGAGTGCGTCGCAGGTTTGTCCACACAATTGTGGCAATGCCGATGGCGGCGAGAACAAAACCAATGCGCGGGTCGATAAAGTCGCGTCCCAAAGATCTAAAAACCGGGAGCTCGACCGGAACCGTTGCGCCCTGAGTAAACTTCAGGATCAAGCCACGCCAGGCTTGCAGTCCTCCCAGCGTCACGATGAACGCCGGAATATTTATGTATGCGACCAGTGCTCCCTGCAGTGCACCAATCAACAACCCCACGACAATGGCAACCGCGAGACAAGGTAGAAGTCCCCAGTCTTGCGTCATCGCCGCCATGCCGCCCGCTAATCCCACGACCGCGCCTACGGACAAGTCGATGTTGCCGCTGACAATGACCATCAGCATGCCGACGGCCAACACGCCGGTCACGGCGGTCTGCTGAAGCAGCTTTGAGAAATTAATCGCGCCGAGGAAAAGTCCGTAGGGATGAGTTTCGCTAATCGTGGCCCACTGAAAGAAAAGCCAGATGACAATCAGCGCCAGCAGCATCGTGTAAGCGCGCAATGCTGAAGTCCGAAGTTTTAGGCGGCCCTGGATGTGCGATGATTCCGTCATCAATGTGTCCACAAAAAACGATGCCCCGTTTAGACGGCGGACTCTCTGTGTCTTTGTGGTTCTCCGTGTCTCTGTGGTAACGAACGTTGATTAACCACAGAGATGCAGAGTTTGCACAGACACAGAGAGTCACTCTCACGCTGCGAGCCGCGCGTGGCCGGTGGCGCACGCCATCACGGCTTCGGGCGTAGCTTCTTTGCGTGTGAACTCGCCCGTCACGCGGCCTTCGTGCAGAACGATTATTCGATCTGAAAGACCCAGCACCTCAGGCAGCTCAGATGAAACCAGGACGATCGCCAGTCCACTCTCAGCCAGTCGATTGATCTGAGCGTAGATTTCCTGTTTCGCCCCGACATCAATGCCGCGTGTCGGCTCGTCGAGAAACAACACGCGTGGATTTGTCAGCAGCCATTTCGCCAGTACGACTTTCTGTTGATTGCCACCGGACAGGGTGCCGGCGATCGTAAAAATCGAGCTCGCTTTGATTCGCAGCTCGCCGGCCGCCCGCTCGCCCGCCGCGGCTTCGGCATCTTCGTCGGTAAAGAATCGGCCCGAAAGCCTATCCAGCCCCGCCAGCGTCATATTTCTGAGGATTGTCTGATCGAGCACCAGTCCATATCGCTTACGATCTTCCGTGACGAAACCAATGCCGCGTTCAATGGCATCACACGGACTGTCGATCTGAACTCGCTTTCCCTGGACGAACACTTCGGCAGACTTACGGCCCGTGTGCGCTCCAAATATTGCCATTAGTAATTCGCTGCGGCCTGAACCCATCAGGCCGGCTATGCCGAGCACCTCGCCTTTGCGAAGGCCAAAGCTGACGCTGTTAACTAACCTCTTGCCGGGAACTGAAGGATCTTCGACCGTGACATTGCGCACTTCGAACACCACGTCGCCGCGTTCGTGCGTCGCTTCCGGAAAGATCTGATCGACCGCGCGACCGACCATCTGCGCGATGACGCGTGGCTCGTTCAAATTGGGCGTGGGATTCGTCTCGATCGTCTTGCCATCACGCAACACCGTAATCCGGTCACTGATGCGAAAAACTTCGTCGAGCTTGTGCGAGATGTAAATCATTGCCACGCCGCGCGCCCGCAGACGCTTCAGAATTCCGAACAGCGTCTCGACTTCCGTGTCGGTCAGCGCGGCCGTTGGTTCATCGAGAATTAGAATACGCGCGTCCTGCGAAAGAGCTTTCGCTATTTCAACGAGCTGTTGCTGTCCGATACCGAGATTAATAACCGGCGTGCGTGGATCAAGCGCAAGATGTAGTTCGTCCAGGAGTTTTTGTGCGCGGCTGTAAAGCTCTTCCCAGTTGATCACGCCAAAGCGGCGCGGGGCGCGGCCGAGAAAAATGTTCTCCGCCACGCTGAGATCGCGCACCAGAGACATTTCCTGATAGATAACCGCGATGCCGGCCTGTTCCGATTCGCGCACGCTGGCAAAGCGTCGTTCCGCGCCATCGAGAAAAATTTCACCGCCGTACTCCGGATGCGGATACACGCCCGCAAGAATTTTGATTAGCGTCGATTTCCCCGCGCCGTTTTCACCGACAAGGGCGTGGATTTCGCCGGCGTTTAGATCAAGGGACACGCCGTCGAGAGCTTTCACGCCGGGAAAGCTCTTGGTGATCCGTTTCATTTCAAGTAGCGGAGTTTGCATCGCCATGAGGTCAGTACCGGGAGCGGTAGCGACCGGGTTGCCTTGTATGTTCGCACTTGGCTTGATTGAGACCCGGTCGCTACCGCTCCCCGTACTGACCTCATCACGACTCACGGGTTCGGCCCTTGGGCGCGCGGCACGGT
>JBQTHO010000020.1:0-97699 GCA_052389795.1 Acidobacteriota bacterium
CGCTCCCGCCAGCCGGACTCCAACACAGAATTAACCGATGTTAGGGACATTGAGATCCTTTTCCTTCTCGCCCTACTAGATTAAATTAACACCAGCTTTTTGTCTCACGTATTATTGGCACGGAGGGTTGCGCGAAAGGGAGCGATGTTGTATTCGACATAAAAACTCACCACGAAATGGGACTTGTGCTCGCGGACCCACCGCTAAAAGAAGTAACCACGAAGGCAATACGCCACATTCATGCGCTGCACAAGAGAGGAATGCGAATTCCTGATCGTATCAGAGAGCTACGATTTCCACTGCTGCCGACAGGTTTGGATATTCGATATCTCGATCTGAGCGTCCGCTCATACAATTGCCTAACAAAAAGAAACATTCACGAGTGCGGAAGAGATCTTAGCGGACTAGCGCTGAAGGAGTTGTTGGCGATCAAGAATTTTGGCATCACTTGCTTGATTGAAGTCTTGCAGCAACTCGAGCCTTATATTGCTCAAGCTGAAGAGCAGTCACGCAAGTATCAACAAGAACAGGCGGAGACAATAAAGGAACTGGCAGGCAACTCACGTCTCCTGCATGCCGTTCGGATCGAGCGTTCAGCGAAAATCATGATCGGTAAATTGGTCGCTGAAGCGAAGCGAGTTAAGCGTTCTCACTGGGCAAAGAAAATTACGCGAGATGATCCGCGGTTAGGAACTTTTTTCAGCACGCTCGATCCGGAGGCTCGAACCGTGCGCGACTTTGTTGATGGACTGCTGACGGGCAAATTCGTGACACGTGACGTCAGCGATACCGTGAAGCGACTTCGGGAGATCAAGAAGCAGACAAGGCGATTAAGCGAACTGACTTTTGAAGAGGAATTAATGAGCTTTATTCCAGGCGGAAATGAAAGAAATCTAAAAATACTGAGCAGACGGTTCGGATGGGACGGTAAGGCAGGTGCGACATTGCAAGAGGTAGGCGATGAATTCGGTATCACGCGGGAGCGCGTTCGGCAAATATGTAGGCCACTTGAAAAGAGACTGGAAGGTCAAAAACCATTCGCGCCGGTTACGGATCGAATTCTGACAACTATTTCAGAATACCCGCTGTCGTCCGCCGATCAAATCGAATCTGACCTGAAATCGCAGGGCCTCACGCAGGGTTTAATTCGATTAGAAGGCATTCTAAATGCGGCAGCACTACTAGGCCGCAGTGTTACGTTTGGAGTAGATGATGAGCACGGACAACGCGTCGCTTTGCCAATTGATCGACTTAGCGCGGTTAGTTTGGTGGTTCGGCTGGCACGCCGATCAATCACACATTGGGGTGTAGCGACAACCGAAGATGTTGCCTCTCAAGCTAGTGAGAAGCTGTCAACGACCATTACTGCGGACTTCGTGGGAAATCTGCTGAACGAGAAAGCCGACTTCTCCTGGCTAGATAAGAACGGTGGATGGTTTTTGTTAAATTCCGTGCCCCGGAACCGTCTGTTTAATCAAATTCGAAAAATCCTATCAGTCGCTCCACGCATAGACGTGTCTGAGCTGCGATCCGGAGCTTGTAGACATCATCGAATGAAAGGTGTAGCTCCACCTCAGCGAGTACTCCTAGAGTATTGCCGGCAAATACCTTGGTGTGAGATCGACGGCAAAGCCATCGCTGCCAAAACTATTCCAGATTGGCGAAAAGTTCTTTCGGATACTGAGCAAATATTTGTTGAGATCCTTCAGGAAGACGGACCGGTAATGCAGCGTGTGCGACTCGAACAACTTTGCGTTGCTCGCGGTATGAATCGCACGACCTTCTTTATGTACCTCCAGTATTCACCGGTACTCAATCGGTACGCGACGGGCGTCTACGGCCTTCGAGGCGCCACGGTGAGCTCCGCAGAGATACAAGCGCTTATTCCAAAGATTCAGCGCGGACGAGTGGTAAAAGACTACGGATGGACAGCCAGCGGTCAGATTTGGATCGCGTATGAAATCTCGGAACCCATGATGAGTAGTGGAGTTGCAACATTACCAGCAGGGATTAGCCGTTACGTCGAAGGCAAGTTTTCACTAAAGACGGAAGATGGATTGACGGTTGGGACGCTGGCTGCAGGGCCAGCAAATGTATGGGGTTTTGGTCCTCTGTTCCGGCGCAGAGGCGGCGAACCAGGCGACCATTTGATCTTGATAATTGACTCGACGAGGCGACAAGCCACGGTAATGATTGGCGATACCGGTCTGCTCGATATCTTTCAAACACCTGAGAACTAGAAATGAAGACCGCGAATGTCTCAGATTGAATTAAAGAGCTTCTGCCTTAGCATTACCGCCATTCGTTGCTACTTCGCGATTAAATCGGAACAATGGAATCCTAATGACAATGCGCAAATGTAAATTCTTACTATTCGCGATTGCCGTACTTCTACGCAATAAAAAGTGATGAGTGATGAGTGATGGGTGATGAGTGAATCACGAGGCGTGGCAACTCCACCGGGTCGTGAACACATTTGGATCGACCTTGTAACGCGTGGACAAATGAAAAAATACATCTCGATTTTGTGTGTTGCTTTGTCGCTCTGCGCGGCGGCGGCGGCGCAAGCCGGCAATCCCACCGAGGGTTATTTCGTAACGCCCGACAACGTCAAGATCTTTTACAAGATCGAAGGGCGCGGCAGCGAAACCCTGGTCGCCGTGCATGGCGGGCCGGGAAATTCGCTCGAATCGATCCGTCCCGACTTCGAGCCGCTCGCGAAGGGCCGGCGCGTGATCTATTACGACCAGCGTGGCCAGGGCCGTTCCGAACTGCTCAGCGACGGCTCGAAGCTCGAATACGAGCATCACGTCGCAGACCTCGAAGCGCTCAGGGTTCACTTCAAGCTCGATAGAATGACTCTCATCGGCAACTCTTGGGGCGGGCTGCTGATCTCGCTTTACGCGATCGCTCATCCGGACCGGGTTGAGCGAATGGTGCTGGACAGTTCGGCTTCGCCTTTGAAGGGCTTTATCGACGACATGGATGACGAGATCTCGCGGCGCATGGCCAAGCTCTACAAACCGGAACAGCTGGCACGTACCCGGGCCATCCGCCCTGACACCTGGTTAAAGGCCAGGGACCCGGTGGCGATATGCCGCGAGTTCTTCATGACCGTGCTGAGGACCTACACCTATTCCCAGACATTGGACGGCAATTTCAAAGGCGACGTCTGTGCCGGCGGGCCCGAGTCCGTTCGGCAGCAGCAGACGACCAGGGCGCACGTCTGGCGAAGCCTCGGCGACTATAACCTCATGTCAAAGCTCGGTGTCGTCAAAGCACCCGTCCTCGTGATTCACGGGGCCTGGGATGTCATACCACTCAAGAGTTCCGAATTCTGGGCTTTAGGCTATCCGAACGCCCGGCTTCTGCTGATCGAAAAAGCCGGTCACATCGCCCAGGTCGAAGCACCTGAGATCTTCTTCCCGGCCATCGAAACCTTCCTAAAAGGCAGCTTTCCCGCCGCCGCGAAAACGATCAAACACCCGTGAGCGACTGTGGGCGATCTGAAATCGAAAAACACATAAGAAAGGTCTTGTGATGTTTGAGGTTCTCAAACGCCACAATGGTGGTCGTCCCCGCAGGGAGACGGCGTCCCCGAAGGGGACGAATTCAATAGCCGGTGGCAACGCCACCGGAAACAGGCCGAAACAATTGCACCGACCCTGTAAGGGTCGAATTCGAATCTCACGCCTTCAGCGTGAAACAAATCATTTTGATTCGTGATCCGTGGGCGATACCCACGGCTACTGAATCTCACGCCTTCGGCGTGAAAAACAAATCATGCTGATTCTGCGATCCGTGGGCGATGCCCACGGCTATTTAAAATTTTCGCCTTCGGCGTGAAGACGCGTCCCCGCAGGGGACGAATTCAATAGCCGGTGGCAGCGCCACCGGATTGTGAACACATGGATTGGATCGACCCTGTAAGGGTCGGATTAATATGCGACCCCTTCAGGGTCGAAATATTTTGTTTGATTCGGGTCCGTGGGCGATGCCCACGGCTATTTAATTTCACGCCTCCGGCGTGAAACCACCGCACCCGACCCTCTAAAAGTCGGATTCAATTCCACAAGTAACGCTCGTCGTAAGCAATGCCTTCATCCTGGAGGCATTGGATCAACTCTTCCTTGAAAGAGCGTTTTCGATGATGCTCTTTTTGATTCGCTATGTATTTCTTTAGTTCCGGAATATCTGACTTACGAAGCGAAAATGCACCGTATCCATCCTGCCAGTGGAAATTACGGAACTTATTACCTTTTTTCTTAACCCAGGACGAACTGTCTTTCTTGACATCCTTCATCAACGAACTCAGCGAAACATTCTTGGATTGTGAAATAAGCAAATGCACGTGATCGCTTGTGCCGCCCGCGTCGAGCAGACGAGATTCGTGGTGCTTTAGAATGCCGCCCATGTAAGCGAACAATTCAGGTTCGATCTCCGGCGTGATGAATGGTTCCCGATTCTTGGTCGAGAAAACCAGGTGAACCATTAGCGAGACGAGAGTCTGGGCCATGGGAGCTCCTCTTTATTCGACCCTTACAGGGTCGGAATGGTGACGGATTCTATACCGTGGGCGCTGCCCACGGCGATTGAATTTGTCCCCTGCGGGGACATGACACGTCGCGTCCGCGATCCGTGGGCGCTGCCCACGGCTATGCTTCGCACCCTCACCCCGGCCCTCTCCCAAAGGGAGAGGGAGATTCACGTCTTCGGCGCGGACCCGGTCGCTATTCCGACTTCGTCGGAACCCTCACCCTGACCCTCTCCCAAAGGAGACGGAACCCTCACCGTGGACCCTCTCCCAAAGGAGACGGAACCCCCACCGTGGACCCTCTCCCAAAGGGATACGGAACCCTCACCCTGGACCCTCTCCCAAACGAAGAGGGAATCTATCTCAATCTTCCAGTAGTTTACTTTTAAAGAAAGGCTGCCCGGCCAGCGAAATGTAGAAACCGTAAATAGCCAAACCGAACAGCACCACTGCCGAAAAAATTGTGTTGCCGAAATACCAGCTCGTGAAATCAGCCGTAATCGCGTTATGGAGACTCAAGTCGAAAAAGATCGCCCGCGAAATCATTGCCAGAAGTCCGAATCGAGCGAGGACAACGACTGTGATAACGGCACTTGATGTCGCCCCAAGCAAGTCAGCCCAATTAGCTCCTGTCCCAAACGCCAAACCTATTACCGAGAACAGCAGTATCCAAAATACGGTGGCTGCCAGCCACTGTTTTCTGAAAACTATCACCAGCAAAACCAGAAGCAGCAAGAAGAAGAAAGACACAAACACAGCGAATGGCAAGCTCATAAAAAAAATCGCCCAAAGATGCCTGCCACTTTCAAGATACGAAATGTTCAAGCCGGAATTCGGCACAGCCCTGCCCCTAGTCCAAATCGGCAACAGAGTCGTTACATAAATCATAGCGGTATGACCCAGCCCCAACATGCCGCCGACAAGAATGTCGCGCCCGACGAGCGGGTCGCGCCAGTCGCCAACCAACAGACGATTCCAGGAAATTATCAAACTTGGCCAACGCTGCCGGACGTAAGGTTCGAGCGCGAGGTAAATCAATCCAATTGTCACCGCCCCAAGAAGCGAATATCCCGCCATTTTGAACAGCAGCGGAATCTCTTTGGTTAAATCGGGAATGTGGTCGGCAAAAAGGAAGTTTCCCGCCAGCGCTACGAGAAAAACGAAAATCGAAATCTTGAACGCGCCTTTCGTATCGCTGCGGCCCTGACGCAAATTGCGGCGAGCGAGAAAGACTGCTGCAAGAATGACGCTCAAGAGAACCGAAATCGCGATCACCGCGGCCATTCTACGCCGCGCACTCAAGATGGTTTCTTCCTGCCGCAGCGGTTTGTCCCAGGGCGCGACGACTTGAAAATAGACGGGCTTACTTTGATAGGTGGCGGCTTCGATGCGAACCGGAATTTCCGCGTGGTCAACGTGTGGACCCTCCCACGACATACTAGCGTCGGCAAAGAAGGGCGGTGTCCAGTTCGATTCGGTTTGACGGTAATTGCGGATGTCCAGACCTGCTTCTAAGAAAAGTGTCGCCCAATCAATTTCGCTTTGCGGTGCGTCTGTGTCTTTGACCTGCGGGGGCACAGCTTGGAATTCGAGCAGCCGTCCGCGCACGTCTAAAACAACTTTGGTCATTCCCGCGACGTCATTCGGCGGGTCATCGAGCAAAACCAATACGTCATACCATGGTTCGAGATACCGCGGGCTGCTGCGATACCAAAAATAAATCACGGGCGGCTGTCCGCTGCGGAGTCTTTCGAAATGGTTCGGCGATTTGTCAGTGCGGGCGTAATCGAAAAAATCGTCCTCGAAACCGTAATCGGTATCAATCGGCGCGTTTGCATAGCCGAGTTTTTTGATAATTGAATCGGCACGTTCGCTCAAAGCCTCTGGCGATTTTTCGAGCGGCATCCATTCATGATGTCTAACTCTTTCCGAATAGAAAGCTATGAAGGCAAAAAGGGCGATAACCGTCGCGAGACAAGCGACCGCGACGGCCGGCTTGAGCGCGCCTTTCTTTGGCGCGGCGGCAACCATCTCGGGGGATGGCGTTTCGCCTGCGGCGATTGCTGCTTCCAGAGGATTCCCGCCGGGCAGCATCATTGCCACTTGCAAGGCGGAAGCGGGACGCTCGCGCGGATCCTTTTCCAGACAGCGAAGAATCACTTTCTCGACCAATGGGTCAATGTCTTTGATGACTTCCGAAGGATTGGTAGCCGTGGTCGTTCGGTGCTGGCGTATCAGGTCGTTGATTGTGTCGCCCGCAAAGGCTCGCTTGCCGGTGAAAATTTCATATAGCACTAAACCGAGGGAATAGATGTCGCTCTTCGTGGTTAATTCCCGGCCGGTGATCTGCTCGGGCGACATGTAGGCGGGCGTGCCGGCAATCGCTCCTTCCTTCAACTCGCTCTCCAAACCGGCGACGCCGAAATCCGTAATTCGCGCCTTCCCAGCCCCGTCAATCATCACATTCGCGGGCTTGAAGTCTCGGTGCAGAATGCCTGCCTGGTGAACGGCGTGAAGTCCGGCGCAGAGTTGCCGGGCGATCTCCAAAGCTTTGTCGGGAGGAAGTCTGCCGATGCGACGCAACAGTGACGACAGATCGTCGCCGTCGATAAATTCCATCGAGAGAAACTGCGCGCCGTCTACTTCTCCAATGTCGAAAACCCGGCAGACGTTTGGGTGCGAGACCTGACGCGCCGTCCGAACTTCACCAAAGAACCTTTCGTGCGCTGATGTGTCTTCAGCGAAATGTTCGGGCAGAAATTTCAGCGCGACTGTTTGATTCAGCTTGAGGTCTTCGGCTTTATAGACTTCGCCCATGCCGCCGCGCCCCAGTAAGCCGGTGATACGGTAGCGATCATTCAGAACCGTTCCTGCTAAGAACGCGCCTTCGGCGCGCAAGCTGGTAGTGGATGTGGACCGTGCGGTATTAGGAGTTTTACTTTTTTCTTTCGGCGGCGGCTGACGAATGGTGGCCTGAGTGCCGGTCAACGCTGCGCCGCAGGAAGAGCATTTTACAGAGTTTTCCGAAACGACAGCTGAGCACAGGGGACAGGTGTTCACGGGCCGATAGTTTATAGACTTATCTAGAACTTACAAATGATTTCGTAAATGGTTGGCCTAGGGCACAAAGGCGATTCCTCCGACCATTAGCCTCACGAGCCCAACCGCAATTAACAGGATGACGAAATCAATCCAACTCAAGCCAAAATTTTGAGTGCGATTTTCATCATCAAAAGACATTAGGTTTGATTTGCAATTTTACGCCTTCAACGTGAATACGAAATATCGTGGCGGCTTGATTTGTGGACGTTGCGCAGCGCCAAGGGCGCGAAATGTAAGAGCCTAGGCCAACGGCCTAGGATAAGGCGCCGTTAATTCATGCGAGCGCTGAAGGCGCGAGATAAATCAATCCCAAACATATCGTTCATCAAATTGAACTTTGTATTCTTTGAGAAAGTTACGGTACTCGTCCTCAAACGTGATGTGGCGGTGGTGTTGCTTCTGATTGCGAATGTAGCGTTTCAACTGCTCGAGGTTTGACTGGCCGATCGAGAATGCACCGTAGCCCTTCTGCCAATGAAAAAGTTCTTGAACCCTAATCCCTTAGTTTTGATCCATTTCGAAGAACTTGTTTTTACTTCTTCGACCAAATCCGCGACGGTAATTGTTCGCCCGAGAGCAAAGAGCATGTGAACATGATCAGTTGTCCCGTCGATCGCTAGAGCGGGCGAATTGTGAACGCGAAAGATGGTTGCCATGTACGCGTGCAATTCTGTTTTGATTATAGGCGTAATGAATGGTTCGCGATTTTTGGTACTGAAGACCAGATGAACGAGGAGCGAAGAGAGAGATTGAGGCATGGGAGTCCTCCTGAATTTGTTTATTTCGCGCCTTTGGCGCTTTTCCATTTGTCCCCTACGGGGACATCACTCCATACTATCGGACCCGAGGAGTTCTAATGACGATGCGTAAATGTAAACTGGCGCTACTCGCGATTGCGGTACTGCTACAGGCGCACCTCGGCGCTGGTTATCTTTTTGCTCAAGAGTCCCGAATCGCTCTAGGCCCGCAGGACGCAAAAACCGAAGCTGTCACCCGGCAGGAAACACTGCGCGGATCGATCACGCCGGAACGCGAATGGTGGGACGTGCTGCACTACCACCTGCAAGTTGAGTTCTTTCCGGAAACCAAAAGATTGAAAGGGTCGAACACGATCACGTTCAAGACGCTCAAGCCGGGAAACAAGATGCAGATTGATTTGCAGCCGCCTCTCGCAATTACAAAGATCACCCACGGCGCATCACAACTCAAATTCGAACGAGAAGGAAACGTCTACTGGGTAATGTTTGAAAAGGACATTCCCCAAGGAGCAGAGGACAAGATCGAAGTATTTTACGAAGGCGTTCCCACCGTCAGCAGGAACCCGCCGTGGGTGGGCGGGATAACCTGGGGAAGAGATGATTTGGGAGAGCATTTTATCGTTACTACCTGTCAGGGCATTGGCGCGAGTATCTGGTGGCCCAACAAAGATCATGGCTCTGAGGAACCTGATCGCGGCATGAAAATCAGCGTCACGGTGCCGGAGAACTTAACGGCTGTTTCAAACGGGCGTTTAAAAAAAACCGATCATGATGTTGCCGGTAAGAAGAAAACTTTCCATTGGGAAGTCGTGAGCCCGATCAATAACTACGGCGTCAACGTCAATATCGCGAACTACATCAGGCTTACGGAAAAGCACAAGGGCAAAGGTGGCGTGCTCGATATTGAGTATTGGGTTTTGCCTCATCAGAAAGAAGCAGCACTCAGGCATTTTAAGGAAGTACCGCGCACCCTCGAAGCCTTTGAACACTGGTTTGGGAAATATCCTTTCTATGAAGACAGCTACAAGCTGGTTGCGGTCCAATATCCGGGCATGGAGCATCAGAGTTCGGTTACCTACGGCAACTGGTTTCGGAATGGCTATTGGGCGAGGGACCCTTGTAACTGCGGCGTCGGTTTCAAATTCGACTTCATCATTGTTCACGAATCAGCGCATGAGTGGTTCGCCAACAACATTTCGATGAAAGACGCGGCGGACATGTGGATTCATGAGGGCTTTGCCAATTACGCCGAGAACCTTTTTGTCGAGTACCACTTCGGGAAAAAGGATGCGGAGGATTACGTCGTCGGTACTCGCCGCAGCATCGGAAATACCAGGCCGATCATTGGTGTTTATAACTCGAACAGGCAAGGGTCAGGAGACATGTATCCCAAAGGCGGGAACATGCTGCACACCATTCGCCACGTCATCAACGACGACGCGAAGTGGCTTTCTATCCTGCGCGGGCTCAACGCTGATTTTTGGCATCAGACGGTTACCACGGAACAGATCGAAGGCTATATCAGCACCAAGGCCGGGATTGATTTCAGCAAAGTATTTGACCAATACCTGCGGACGACACAAATTCCCTTGTTGAAATACAACGTGAACGAAAAGAGCCTGTCGTTCTACTACGAGAGAGTCGTTAAGGGATTCGCCATGCCGATTCGCGTCCGTCTCAATGGCAAGGAAATTCAGATAACACCGAGCGAAGTAAAGCAGAGCTTTGAGTTCTCTGAAGAGATCAAAACGTTCGAGGTGAATCGCAATTTTTATATTGAGGCAGCGAAGAGTGAGATGTAAGCGTCTCGGGGGGGGCGAATCGGATGAGAGATAACGGTGAACGGGCGGGGTCAGGCCTGCGATCTGCGATTTTCTGTTCTTTAAACGTGCGAGTCGGCCGCGTCACAGGAAGGGCAAGTCTCTGACTTGCCGCCAACCCTCCCCCTCGGATTTCGGTATCGGCGTGGCAGAGCCATTGTGTGAGTAGGCTCGTCCTGGGTTTGGGATTTAGTTTTAGTCAGAGGCCGCCGCCTATCTGCATGGCAGAGCCATTGTGTGAGTAGCGCGATTCAAACAGGAGTAGATTCTTTGGTTTTTGGGTAGACTCGCCGCCGGGATTTGTTTTGTGCCTCTTGTGGCCTTTTTGTGGCTTGGTTTTGATCTGTGTAATCTGCGTAATCTGTGGAATAGTCCGCTTTACCGCAGGTATTTGTTGAACCAATCGAGAGTGCGCGTCCAAGCCAGCTGGGCGGCGGCTTCGTCATAGCGCGGCGTTGTGTCGTTGTGGAAGCCGTGCTGTTTGCCTTCGTACATGTGCGACTCAAACACTTTGTTGTTGGCTTTAAGCGCCGCTTCATAGTTTGCGATGCCTGCGTTAACCCCCTGGTCGTTGCCCGCGTAATTAAACAACAGCGGCGCAGAAATCTTCGGGACATCAGCGACGCCGGCCTGCCGGCCATAGAACGCAACGCCGGCCCTTAACTCAACACCGAGAAGTACCGCAAGCTGATTCACCATTCCGCCACCGAAACAAAAACCGACCGCGCCCATCTTTCCCGTCGAGTCTTTACGGGCTTTGAGCCATTTGGCGGCCGCCACGAAATCTTCGGTCATCTTCTTTCCATCGACGTTCCGAAAGGCGGCGCGAGCCTTGTCCTCGTCGCCCGGATAACCACCGACCGAAGTCAATCCATCGGGCGCAAACGCGATGAAGTTGGCGAGCGCGAGGCGGCGCGCGACGTCCTCGATATAAGGATTGAGTCCGCGGTTTTCGTGAATGACGAGCACGACTGGCAGCTTTCCACTTTTTGCCGGGCGCGTCAGGTAGCCTTTGATGGTGCCGTTGCCGGCCGGGGATGGCACGACCTCGTAGCCAACCTTGATGCGTTTGTCATTGGTCGGCACCTGCTGCGCCCAGGCGAAGTTCGGCGTCATCTCACGGAAAATTGCCGCGACGGTTAGGCCGCCGATCGCAAACTTAGCGGCGCCGTCGAGAAAAGCGCGGCGGTCGATGTCGCCGTGCTGGTATTCGTGAAAGAGGTCCAATAACTCCTGCGGATAATCGGCTGCTGTTTTGCGTTCCATGCTTCTCTCCTGGACTGACCGAATCATCCACAGATTACACAGATTACACAGATTAGAAAACCATCAACGCGAAGGCATGGAGTCAGTACCGAGAGCGGTAGCGACCGGGTCGCGACATCATTACTGCTTTCTGGTTTCTGGTTTCTAATCTGTGTAATCTGTGGAGAAGTCCTACACTATGCGCCTTCTACTAATCAGCAATTCGACGCTTCATGGCAGCGACTATCTGGATCATGCGGCGAGCGAGATACAGGATTTTCTCGGAGCGGTGAAGCGTGTGCTGTTTGTGCCATTCGCGCTTCATGACGAGGCGAAGTACGCAGCCCAAGCGCGCGCGCGGTTTGAAAAGATGGGTTACGAGCTCGACTCAATTCACTCGGAGCCCTTGATTGGCACCCCACGCGAGATACTCGCGCGGGGACCCCGCCTTACGCGCGGGCTACTGCCCCGCGCTGATTCGAACACCTTTCGTGAGGCTGAAGCGATCTTTATCGGCGGCGGTAATACTTTTCGTCTACTGAAAGCGCTCTACGATCATGACTTGCTCGACGCTATTCGTCAGCGCGTCCGCGACGGCATGCCATACATCGGATCAAGTGCCGGCTCGAACGTGGCCGCACCCACCATCAGGACAACCAACGACATGCCCATCGTGCAGCCGCCGTCTCTGGACGCGCTCGGTCTGGTCCGATTTCAGATCAATCCGCATTACCTGGATGCAGACCCGAACTCGACTTACAAGGGAGAGACCCGCGAAGAAAGGCTCATTCAGTTCCTCGAAGATAACGAAACGCCGGTGGTCGGCTTAAGAGAAGGTGCAATGCTGAGAATTGAAAACGGCAAAACGTTTCTGAAGGGATCTACCGGAGCACGTATTTTTCGGCGAGGACATGAACCGGTTGAGACTCTACCGGGAGATTATTTGGATGCATTGCTCGCGTAGCCGCTCATCCAGAAACGAAACATCCACAGATTACGCAGATTACACAGAACGAGTAAGAAGTAGGCAGTAAGCAGTGAGCAGAGGGGGCCGTCCCCGAAGGGGACGAATTCAATAGCAGTGGGTGCAACCCACGGATACATTCAACGAAATTGATTAAACGACCCTCAAGGGGTCGGATCAGATGTTCGACCCCTTCGGGGTCGCCGTGTGTTTCCTTTGCGATCCGTGGGCGTTGCCCACGGCTACCAAATTCCACGCTTTCAGCGTGACTGGTGGTTCAATACTTTAGATGAGTGACCCTGGCCTTACCTTTGGCACAGACAGTTACCACAAAAAGATCATCAAACTCTTTTTCGTCCACGGTCGGAACAACATCTACTCCAAGTGCTTTGATCACATCGAGAACTGAGTTGCTGTGCCCAATTACCAGCGCGTTCTCACCCGGTTTCTGGTAAATCCTGTCTACGATCTCCTGAATAGACTCCGACGAAACCTGTCTTGCATTGGAAGGACTCATCTTGAGCGAGATGGCGACGCTCGCGATGCCCAACTGCTTCGCGAGGGGTTCCGCAGTGGCCCTGGTGCGCAGATACTGAGATGTATAGATGGCCTTGATTCCGGATTTCCCCAGGATGCGTGCCAGTAACTGCGCCCGGGCGGTGCCCGTTTCCAGCAGCGGCGGGTCCTCTCGTGGCGCGTCCGCCTTTTCTGCGTGACGCACCAGAAATACCGTCATCGCCTTGAAGTCTTCCTGAGCAAGCACCGCGCCAGTAGCCGGTTGGCCACCCACGCTGGAAACAAAGAGGCCGATGCTGGAGACGGCAAACAGGCTCAAGCCCGTCAACCATGTTGCGCGCCGAGAATAGGGCATTAATTTCATTTCGGAGTAGCTCTCCTTAATCAAATTTCTAAATTAGATCTAGAGAATGCATCCACAGATTACGCAGATTCCTCCGAAAGGGTAAGCCGTGCGCATTTAGCAGTGGGCAGTGAGCAGGAGCAGTGAGCAGTTTGCAGTCGGTGGGTGACTCAAAATCGGTCCTTCGCGCAAGCCAAACAACCTGCGCGAAGGATCGATGTACCCTATTAAGTCGTTGGCCGGCCTTTATCGACCACTGCCTTTAACGCCTGAAATGTAGGTGGCCAGAGACCTACGAAAATTCCAGCTCTTTGCTTTCCACTCAAAAATAGTGCAACGGATGCACCGATTGCTCCCAGAGTCAAAATGTGAAAAAAGCTAACTCCGATCGCTTTCTGCGTGGAAACGTCCACTGTTTTTAGCATTGTCTCTGCAGCGTCCCGTTTTGCGGTTGTTTGCAGACTGCCATTTTCCCTCGTCTCGGTCGCGGTTCCTAATGCTGTTTGCGTTGCTGACATACTTCCCCTTTTCTTCCCCTTTTGTTTGAAATGATACAGCTAAGATTAGCTTAATTTTGTCTCTGCAATGCGTGTTCCGTCACACGCCGGTATGATTTCGCTGTCGTTGATTCCGTCTCAGTGATTTAGTGCATTCTTTTCGACAGTGTCGTCATGAAATAACTCCTCGCTTGCAAGCTGGAGATATTAGGACGACAGCGCCTTAGATGTTCACGCAAAAGGCCAGGAAGCAGGAAACCAGATGTCCGAGAGCAGCAGGCAAGAGGGCAGACCGCCGGACGCACGACGCCGGGATGTGGAACAGACAGTCGGAGAGACCGATAGACCAGACAGATAGATGGTTCAGCGTTTCGAGATGCGGCTGGCCAGGCTCGCAATGACGGCGACAAATTCGGCAGGCTCGACGGGTTTCGGCACGTGTATATCGAACCCCGCCGCCAGCGCGCGCATACGATCGGTGACGCCCGCATGTGCGGTCAGGGCGGCGGCCGGAATTCGGCCGTTCAGCTTTCCTTCCTTCGCCCTGATCTTACGAATGCAGGAGTAACCGTCTTCGCCGGGCATTTCGATATCGCTGACCAGGATGTCAGGCCTGGCCTTTTCGAATCGTTCGATTGCCTCAGCTACGGAATTGGCAGTAATCACCCTCGCCTGGCAGCGCTCAAGCAGGAGTGTAAGCAATTGCCGCGCATCGGGATCATCGTCGACCACAAGCACGCGCAGGTCTTTGAGACCCGGTGGGCATTCGAAAGGGATGTCCGGCCAGGGTATCGGAGACCGGCGCGCCGCAACTTCAGCCGGAAAGGCGTCAACCTCGCGCACGGCCATCAACGGAAATCTGATAGTAAAAGTAGCGCCCTTGCCAATGCCGGCACTGTGGGCTTCAACGTTAGCCCCGTGCAGCTCCACCAGATGTCGCACTATTGCCAGCCCCAACCCCAGGCCGCCCTGCAGGCGCGTCAGAGTGCTGTCGGCTTGCCGAAACCGGTCAAAGACGTGCGGCAAAAACTCGGCGCTGATACCAACGCCGTTATCGGCGATGGTGACTTCAAGATGAGAGTTGTTGCGCGCCAACTGGACCCGCACCGTGCCGTCCTTAGGCGTGAATTTAATCGCGTTCGAAAGCAAGTTCCAGATGATCTGCTGCAGCCGTGTCGGATCTCCGGACACTGGTCCCGCCAGAGGATCGAGAATCGTGGTGAAACGAATGGACTTGGCCTCGGCAGCCAGCCGAACAGAGTCAATCGCTGCCTGAATAACAGTGCCGAGGTCTACCGGCTGGACGTTCAGCGGCATTTGCCCGCTGATGATGCGCGAGACATCCAGCAGGTCCTCAACAAGTTGTGCTTGTGACCTGGCGTTCCGCTCAACAATCTCGAGGGCGCGCTCGACGGTTTCCTGGTTGAGGTTTCCGTTGCGGAGAATGCGCGTCCAACCAAGCATCGCGTTGAGGGGCGTTCGCAGCTCGTGCGATACAGTCGCGAGAAACTCGTCCTTGAGACGGTTGGCCTCTTCCGCCTGTTCACGCGAGGCCCTCGTCTGCTCGTAAAGCTGCGTGTTGATTAATGCGAGATGCGCAGAGTCAGCCAGCGTCTCGAGCAGAGCAACTTCGCGCTCGTCGGGCCGGTGCTGCCGCGCCCAGTAAACCCCGATGGCTCCCAGCGGATTGTGGCTAGGCACAGGAACCATCAGCAGACTTTTGACAAACGTAGACTGGTACGACTCGATGGGCAAACGCTCGTCAGTCGATATATCTTCCACGATTGCGGGTTTATGTTCGAGGATGGCCCGACCTGAGATGCACATAGTAATTGGAAAGCGTTGGCCTTTCCATAGCGGCTCGATAGCGTCCTCCTCGGCGTAATGAACCTGATCGCCTTCGCGCAGGACCATCGTCGCGCCATCGGAGCCGGCAATCTCACGCGCGGCCCTGCAAATCGCGGGCATCAGTTCCTGAAGTTGAAGCGTGGCCGAAAAGCGTCGAGTGGCTTCGGCCAACAACTGACTTTCACGCCAACGCCGCTCAGCTTCGGCACGCGCCGCCTGCTCGCTGGCCAGCAGCTTTTTTCGTTCCGTGATGTTCTGCGAATAGACCGCCAGGCCGTCTTTACTGGGGTAGGCACGCAGCTCGTACCATTCGTTTAGCGGCTCGAAGAACAACTCAAATTGAACCGGAACCTGTTCCTTCACTGCGCGGTGATATTGTTCGTAAATATCGGTCCCGACCAGGCTCGGAAACAATTCCCAGATGATTTTTCCCCGCACGCCCTCGGGAGTAAGGCCCAGCCGGGGCAGAAGTTTCTCCGCCTCTTTGTTCAAATAAGTAATGCGCCAGTCGCGGTCGTAGACGGCAAAGCTGTCTGTGATGCTTTCCAGAATGCTGGCAACCTGTTGTTGCGCGGACTCGGCCCCGGCCCGTTCGCGCTGCGCCAGCGCAAACAAGCGGGCATTTTCCAGAGCAATGGCGGCCTGGTTTGCTGCAACGCGCAAAACCAAGGCTTCGGTTTCGGTCGGAAAGTCCGGCCGTTGCGAACCGGCGATTAGCACACCCGACTCTTCCTCCAGGCCAAGCGAGTAACGGGCGATCCGCATCTCGCCTTCACCGACGGGGTTTGGGATCGAAAACTGTGCCGCAAACGGATGGCGGCTAACCGATCGTCCAGGATGCGGCCTAATTCGTGCGGCAAATGACTCTGAAGTCGTTGGGCTGTTCTGAGCGCGTCCGTAGGCGGCGCGCCTTCGGGATCGTGGAGCCGCGCATAAGTGAGATCCAGACGCAGCATCCCAAGCAGCGAGTCAAGCAAGCTGCCCATGATTTGCGGCGCGTTGCGGCCACTCCACATTGCCGGAAGGGCCAGCAGGCTCAGCAAGTCATTAATGCAAACGCGAAGCTGTCGCGCTTCTTCGGTTCCAGTCCGCGTCCCCGTCCAGGTGTCCATACCAGTGCCAGGCAACCTAGATTGCAGCCGTGCCTCCGCCTTCCCGGGCACGCAGTTCCTGTAAAAATTCATCCGGGGGCACGAAGAAAGGGTTTTCCTGTAGGATGCCGCCGATGATGATCATCGGGTGCGTCCGCATGATATCTATGACGATCTCCCCGCCAAACTTGGCGAGATCGTATGTTCAAACGACGGGATCCTTATAGCGCGGGAGGATGTAGTTCAGTCTGGTCTCGTATTCGACCAGATCGTCCACGCCCGCACGGTCTTCTAAAGCCCATTCCATGTGCGCGACGAGACGAGTGAGCGGAAACCCCTGGAGTGTGCCGCTGTCGAGCACTTCCTCGATGAGTGCCAGCATCTTGTTCTGGTCGAAGTGGCCTTCACGCAGGTAGGCATCTTCCCAGTTGCGCAATTCAAACTGGCCGCTTTCTTCGGCGGCCTCAATGTCAACGCCGACGGAACGCAAGCGCTCCACATGTTCATGGCGCAGGCGCGGGTCGACGATGTGAAATGCTTTTTCCCCGCGTTCGAAGCCTTCCTTTATAAAAGGGAGCAACACGCGATATTCCTCGTCAGGGCTGTTGAAGAACGCGCAGATGTGTCGGTAATTTCCCAGCGTCGAGCCGGCGAACCGAATCGGCTTTTCGCTGACTGGACCCGCTGGGGGACGCGTTTTTCTTTTATGGTCTGGTGGAAATTCCGCTACGTTAGAAGTCATGGCTGTCTCCATCTTTCACGGCCGGGCGCTAGCCAGTGATGCACACATGCGGCACGGCCTGAGGGCGTGAAGCTCACGCTAAGGACTGTCACCGTAGGGGCCTAAACGGGCGGCGGCGGGCGGAGGTCATGCTTGGGGAAGGATGGTGGCCGCAGCCGGCTGTTGGGGAATAGTTACATTGACCGCCAAGGCCGTCATTCTAGCAGGTAGACGCCGGCCCGCAAAAGCACAATTTTCGTTGCGCAGAGTGGGGTGACGCGCGTACACGGTTGCTGAGCGGCTAGCACAGTAGACAATCCTCGCCGGCTCAACGCGCCGCGCAGCCTCTTTACCGCCGCCGCTAGCCGGCCCAGGTTAACACCTCATCAATGCTGGTCACCGCGATCGGGTGATACGTCGGACGGGCGCGACGATAGATCTCGATCGCGCGCGCTTTGCCCGCAGGCGTTTTCGCCAATTCCTGATACAGCGGCCGGATAAATTTGCGGCGACCAACCGACAAGAGGAATTCCTCCAAACGCGGATACGCCGGATCGTAACTATTTCGAATCGACATCAGCAGCCACTGAAAAGCGATCTCGGAATTGCCTGATTGGGTCAGGCGAAATGCGTTATCAAGTTCTCCCATACGTGCGCCTCGAGGCGCGGTCCCGGGGGCGACTGAAAAATCGACCCGGTCCCCCTCGAATCCTTTGCTGAGTTGATCTTGCACGAACTTCAGAAAATGCAGCCATTCCTGTGTATTCCACTTAGCGGCTCCGATTTGCGCGGCGGTAATCTGCCGTCGTAGCCAAAGCGCCGCTTGTTCTTCCACGCGAGCGAATGCCGGAGACGACGGTTTTGGAGCATTCGCGGGAATGCCCGACCTGTTAATCCACTCATCGACAGGGACGCGCGCGGCGAGCGCCGGATGTTTATCAAGCAGGTTCTGATTCACGTAAGCGACGAATTGTTCGGTTGTGATGCTCTGGAAAGCGAAATGATTGAAGTAGCTTTTTAGAAACTGATCGAATCGCGCGCGGCCAAAGGTCTGTTCGAGGTGCAGTAAGAACAGCGCGCCTTTTTCATAAGGCACATCGGTGAAACCTTCGTCCGGATCGCGGCCTTTAAGATCGACGTAGAGAATTTCGTCGCGGTCTTCCAGGGTCGCCAGTTCTTCAGTCAAATCGCGCAAGCCCAGGGCGGCTTCCATGTCTGCGCGCGCGCGGCCATAAACTGCTTCCTGAATTCGGCGTTCCAGGTAAACGGTGAAACCTTCGTTGAGCCAGAAGTCACGCCAGGTCGCGTTCGTGACCAGGTTGCCAGACCACGAGTGGGCCAACTCGTGCGCGATGAGCGAGACAAGACTCTTGTCGCCGGCGAGAATTGTCGGCGTGGCAAAAGTCAGCCGCGGATTTTCCATGCCGCCGAAAGGAAAACTGGCCGGCAACACCAGAATGTCGTAACGGCCCCAGCGATACGGGCCATAGAGCCGTTCGGTCGCGACCACCATTCGTTCCGTGTCGCTGAGCTCACGCGCGGCGCGCGCAATGACTTGAGGTTCGGCGTAA
Organism: Acidobacteriota bacterium; assembly: GCA_052389795.1. Lineage (GTDB taxonomy): Bacteria > Acidobacteriota > Blastocatellia > Pyrinomonadales > Pyrinomonadaceae > UBA11740. The sequence goes on from JBQTHO010000020.1 coordinate 19,011, forward strand.
ACACCGGTGCGCCGGCCCAGGCTGCGAAAGCGCAGATCACCAACGGCGAGCGCGATCAAATATGAAGGGATCGGTTGGCGCATGCGAAAGCTGTAGTCGCCATCGCGTGGAGCGCGCGCATCGTTCTCGGCGCTCATCACCGCGAGCAGGTTCCGCGGCGTGCGCACGCGCGCGTTGTAAGTCACCCGCACGGCCGGTGTGTCCTGCAAAGGAATCCAACTGCGCGCATGAATTGCCTGTGACTGCGTGAACATGAACGGATCTTTTTTGCCGGCCGTTTGCGCCGCTGCGAGCCATTGCAAACCCGAAGCACCCGGTGAAGTCGAATAATGAATGCGTACGCGGTTCGCGCCTGCCGGTAAGGGAATCGTCAGCGGCGCGCCGAGAATCTTGTCACTAGCTCCCACACTGAACGTCGCGGGCGAGAAGTTGGCTAAATTCATGACGAAGCCGCCTGAAGGCGGCTTTCTGCCGTCTGAAGAGGTCTCAACCTTCTCAATCTTTAAATCGCGCGTGTCGAGTATCAGAGGCGCGGTGGGAGACGTTCGCTCAACCGATAAGGTGGCCGTGCCTTTGAGAATCTTCTGATCGAACAGAACGTCCCAATCCAGATCGACGTGAGTGACGCGCACCGCGGACGGGTTAGCGTACGAATGCACGTCCTGAGCGTTAACAGTTATCGCAGGTGTGATTAGCAGACAGAAGAAAAAGATGAAACGGTTCATGATCATTCCCAGAGATTTACGCAGTTTCGAGGAGAGGGTTGAATCCACAGATTAGCGCGGATTAGAGAGATTAGGAAAGCGGAGAGAGGAGTTGGTTGGGTACTTAGTATTAGAAAAGCGCCAAGGGCGCGGCATGTAGAAGCCTGGGCCAGCGGCCCAGGACAACGTTCGATTAAGGCCGGTTAGCGCTGAAGGCGCGAGATACCAACCAATCCCAAATATATCTCCGGTTCGCGATTCCTGGTGCTAGCCCAAGCGAACCAGAACCGGGGATAGGATGGAGGATTAAGTCTCAGTTCGTTCGGATTATTTCGCGCCGTTGGCGCTCAGGAAATTCGTACTTGGCCTGCTACCCCAGGGCGTTGGCCTGGGCTATTGCATCGCGCGCCGTTGGCGCTTTTGAGCCCCTAACGTCGCGCTAATGCCCGGTCGCCTTTCACGCGGGTTGTGCCGGTTTTTTCTTCCTCAGAATCAGCGACGAGATGACTGTGATGACCAGCCCGACGGGGAAAGGCTCGAGGAAAACGAACGCGGCATGGATGAGCGGGTTCTTAACGAGCTGTTTCATCTGATCCATTTCCTGACTCTGCGACTGGATCGCTTCCGGAGTGGCGCCTGATGCGCGCGCTTTTTCGATGACATGCGCCGCATACTTATCGAAGAAGTCGGGCATGAAATTGTAATAGAAGATTTGCCAGGCGAGCACATAACACAGCGAAGAGATGACGGTGATCAGAATCCCGACAGCGAATGCTCGGCCAAAAGTTACAGCACCACCACCGACATTTTCGCGATAAGAACGAATGCCGAAAAACACGAGCATAAACGCGAGCACGATGCCCGTGTAGCCCACAAAGAGCATCCGGTCCATGCCAACCCTGTCGACGAACGGCATGGTGGCGAACATGAAGATGGCCATCAGCGCGCCGGAAATGAGACCAAAGACGAGAACAATCTTTTTCATTGAAGAATCCTTTCGCGGTTAAAGTCAGAAGCTGCTACTGCCGCCTGAGGAAGCTGCACCCTCGCTTACGCTCGGGTTTCCGCCCCCCCCATCCGGTTTCCAATCTTCAATCCTTGCGGCGGGTGTACACCGTCTCAACTGCTTTACCTTCCTGCCCATCCGGAGTGATGTTGTAGGCGGTGATCGTGACATGATCATCGTCAATCAGTTCGTACACCGTCTTCCATCCCCACTGCGGCTCGTTCGGGCCGGTATCGTATTTGCCCTTGACGGCGAATCCACGCGTCGTCGCTTCACCTTCGGAAAACAAAATCGCGTAGTTCATGTGAAAGTCGTCCACCCAGGCGACTTCGAAACGCTGGTCCACTGAGTTCCAGGCGATCGTCTCTTCGCCGTGTCGCGGTTTGCCCTGCATTTCGCCTTCATAAGTATGACGAATGAACCGTCCGTCGAGGAGCGGGTGAAATTCGCCTTTGACTCTCGACTCGTCAGCGAGTTTTCCGGGCTCAAACCAGGTTTGGCAAGGTCCGTCCCATGAACCGACAAGTGACTTTAGAAAATCGTTTTTCATAGTTTCCCCCTCTTGAAGTTTGAATGGTGACGCGCGTTCACGCTCGTGCTGCTGCTCTTCAATTTCGGCGTGAGATTAAGCGAAAGGCTAAGTGCAAGTCGTCATACTTTCGGGTGATATTGGCGGTTGACGTCGAGAATCATGCTTTCGGGTGATAAATTATCCACCGATTACGTAAACCGCGCAGCGGTTGAATGAAATAGCCGTGGGCACCGCCCACGGATCGCGTATCCAAACAACGATCGACCCTGAAGGGGTCGAAGATCGGCCACTGTTATGTCGCCCCTTCAGGGCAATAACCTTATTGCCGTTAAAGTCCGTGGGCGTTGGCACGGGTATTACATTGCACGCTGTTCAGCGTGCCATATCATGGAATCAGTCTAAGCTCTTTCGCGATCTGCACGGCCTGTGTGCGGCGCTTCGCGTTTAGCTTGTCAAGCAAGCGGCTGGAATGTGTCTTGACGGTATTCTCGCTGACGAAGAGCTTTTCGGCGATCTCGCGATTGCTCATGCCGCCGGCTATGTGTTGCAGGATTTCCAGCTCGCGCGCTGTAATGCCGAGCTGTTGCAACTTCGTTTGGTCCAGCACGAACGGTTCGCCAGTGGGAACTGGAACCTCGACGGTTACTTCGACCGGAACTTCTTTAACGACGACAGTTTCTTTGTTCCTGGTCAGCTTCAGGCCGAGCCAGATTCCGACTGAGGCAAACAGCAGGGCGATCAAACCGCCATAAATTTCAACTGAGCGTTCAATGACCAGAAAGCGGTATTCGATCAGTTTCAGCACGACGATGAGGAGGCCGCCGCAGACGCCGTAGATGAGGAGATGCTTCTTCATGGAACACCAAAAACCAGCCACCGATTTTCACGGATAAACACAGATAAGAAGCGACTCAGTAAATCGGTACCATAGCGTCATTCGGTCTTTATCTGTGTGAATCTGTATCTGTGTGAATCTGTGTTGATCTGTGGCTGCTATCTGCGTTCATCCGCGCCTAATTCCGCTTTACGACCGTGATCGTCACTGACGATGGATGTTGTTGCGAATGGTGGATGACGTTGTGGGCGACGATGCCTTTCGTTTCGTCATAGTTACGACCGCCGGTGTTCAAGTTGCGATCGAATCGCGGAAAATTGCTGCTCGATATTTCAATCCGGATCCGGTGCCCCACATCAAAGTAGTTGCTCGTGGTCATCGGTTGGAACGTGAATTTGTAAACCTTGCCAGCTTCCATCCAGGCGAGCGGTTGATCGTAGCCGTTTCGATATCGCATGCGCTGAATCGTCTCGTCCAGATTGTACGCACGCCCGTCCGGATAAACGTCGAGCAGCTTCACTGTGAAATCGGTGTCTTTCACGCTGGACGACACGTATAGAGTTACTTCTATAGCGCCGCTTAACTCCAATCCTTCTTTGAGCGGCTCAGTGCTGTAAACCAGGATGTCGTTTCGTTCTTCCATCTTGCGCTGATCGAACGCGCCGGCCGTAATCGCGTTACCCGTGCAGCAGACGTTGCCGCCGTATGAAGGCACCGGATTGATCGGATCGTAATCGAACTTGTCCGGCGAATCCGTTGCGGGCGGGGCCGTGACAAGCATGCCGTCTCCGTTGAGCGTGTTGGCTTTGCCGCCACTCGATAAATAAAAGGTAAGCGGCCGCGCGCCTTTCGGTGGCCAGGTGTCGGACGCCTGCCATTTGTTGCTGCCCATGGTGAAGTAACGCACCTTCGGCATGTTTTGCAGAATCTCGTTCTTGTCGCCTTTAAGAAAGCGATCGAACCAGCCCCAGGTAAGTTCGTCGTAATTCAGGCGGGCATCGCCCATGCTGCGTTCGCCGACGATTGTGTTTTCATTAGCGCGTCGATAAGCACAGTGCAATGTCGGCGCGATCACCGCGTACTGCTGATTTGCGATTTCCGGCGAAGCGGTCTTACGGACATGATTGTAGGCGGCGAGGTTCGGCCCTACCGAGACATCGTACCAGGACATGAACCAAAACCCCGGCACATTGATCTTCATGTTGTCGTGCCAGAGCCCGCCGCGGTACCACGCCGGATCATTCGGCGTCCTTTTAATCATCGAACCCTGTGTGTCAACCGGCATCTCATCAGCAAATACTCCGCGCGGACCATCGATGGCTTTGTAGATGTCCATCACGGGCAGATGACGCAGAGCTTTTGACCAATCGACGGGCGGCATTTGCGGCGCGAGGTCGAACATGCGTGAAGCACGAATTAGATCCTCCTGCGAAGTATTCGGCGGAAAGGCAGGCCTCAACTGATTCTGTTCGCCGTAAAGCCACGCGATGAAAAGCATCTGTACCGCGCCGCCGCGGTACCAGTTTCCTTGTTCCCAATAGGGAGCCACGCGCCCGACGCCCGCGCCGAAGCCTTGCGGAATGATCGCCGCCAATGCGGGATTTCCGAGCGCGGCGACCGCCAACTGCCATTCAGCAGTCGAAGAACAACCAATCAATCCAACTTTGCCGTTTGACCACGGTTGCTTCGCAATCCAGGTGAGTTCCTCATCGCCATCACTGAGCGGCGGGCCGAGAATGTCGTAGTTGCCTTCGGAAAAGAAATGTCCGCGTTCGTTCATTAGGACGTAGGCGTAACCACGCTTGACGGCGTCGAGCGGGGAACTCATATCGCGAGGCACCCCGTTCCGCACGTCCCAGAAGTTGAAGTTGTAAGGCGTGCGCACAAAGACCGTCGGATACTTTTTCGAAGTATCTTTGGGACGATACACATCCGCGGCAATGCGAACGCCGTCACGCATCAAAATCATGAGCTTGCGATCGACGATGGCGATCGACTGCAACTCTTTTTCAAGTGCGTGGCGTTGCGCGACTTGTTCCGGCGTTAGGCCGGTCCGCGGTTGAGCGGCGACCGATGCGGTCTGGCTTGAGAACGCAAAGGCGAGGGCGGCGATTACGACCAGTGCCGACATTAAGATGGGCTTACGCATTCGGGATCCTCCAGCAATTTTTCTACGGCAGAGCCGCGACAGCTTGCGAATTCAAAAGAAGTGTCACGATTTCAGTCCCTTCATTATTTTCGTGTGCGCGCCGATTATGTTGTCCCGTTGATCGGCGCGTGGCAGAAGCGACCAATCATCGTGATCGAAAGTGCCGCCCAGCACGATGCCGTCATGGCGTGGAAACATGTGACCCGGGCCCAGGTAGCAATAATCGATCTCGGGCTGGGGCAGCAGGATGGCCAACTGGCCGCGAACGGGCCCAAGCTTCTGATCATTGAAAAGTGAGCGTGCGCCGAGGCCAGTGCAATTGAAAACAACGCGCTCAGGCAAACGCATGAGTTCCCGGGCGTCGCGAAACTCTTTTACGATCAGTTTGCCGCCGGCGATGTAGAAATCGCGCAGTAGCGCGTTCAGGTATCGCTGCGGCTCGATCAGCATCGTGCTGTGCTGGCGCACAAAGGGAAAGCCGAAGTACTGCTCGGGATTGCGGTGGATCTGATGAGCTGGATACAGATCGTTGCCGCCTTCGAGTTCTTCCTCCAACCACGATTCATCTCGATAAAGGCGAAAGGTATCAATCCACCGCACACCGTATTCCGGACCAACCAGAAGTTGGAAAGCGCGATGCGAGACTTTGCACGCCGCGGAAAACTGTTCGTTAAAGGCTGCGGTGGCAACCGACGGATCGAACAAGGACGTCGGTGACCAAAAGCCACCCGCGATGTTTGAAGTCGTGTCGGGAGGCAGGTGCTTTGCGTAGATTGTTACCGTTGCGCCGGCGTTGCCGTATCGGCGTTGCAGCACCCGCGCCGTTGAGAGGCCATTGACGCCGGCACCGAGAACGGCGAAGCGTTGTGCACGAGCGGGCGAGGGCGCCCGCGCTCCCAGCGACTCAGGCGCGAGATCCGCGGCCAGCGCTGCCGTCCCCCAGGACAACGTGATCCCGGCGCCGCCATGTCCGTAATTGTGTACAACCAGCTTGTGGCCTAAGCGTTCGGCCGCGACTACAAATCCTTCGGCGCGGTAGGGCCTGAGGCCGACGACTTCACGAATGATTCGATCGCGCGAGACCTTGACCGGAGCAAGCCGGCGTTGCGGATTAACCAACGCGAATGCGTTCGCGCGGCTGGCAGCGACGAGTGCGCCCGTCGCGAGCGCTCCGCGCAGAAAGCTTCGGCGAGGGATCTGCGGCAACATGGAATGCACAGATTACGCAGATTGGCCGGAATATGGAAGAAACGAATTGCGGCGTGGCTCGATGTGGAAGGCACAAGCAGTCAGTGCCGATCGAACTGTCCCTCGATCAACCGCGTAGCGGTTGCAGAAATTAGCCAGGGTAAGCGACCGCAGGTCGCGCCACCCTGGATCATCTGGAAAACATTCCTGCGCCCTGTAGGGGCGCAATGAAATCACGATTCGTTTTGAAAAACGCTGAGGTCTGTCGCCCGCTTCGCGGGCTCGAAATCCCCTCGGGACGTGATCCCCGGGTTACGCTCGCTCACCCGGGGCTACTCTTTGCCGTCGCTTCGCGACTTGTTGACTACCGACATCCCGAATTGACGCGCTGCTCACTGCTCTCGCAACTCAGCTTACTCCTAACCGATCGGCAGTTAGCGTTTCTTGGTGCGCCGAGCTGTCGTGCCAGTCTTCGCGCGTTTCCTGGTTCCGCCTTTCGTGGCTGAACGAGCAGCTTTGGCAGTCTGCTTAACAGCTTTGCTAGCGCCGCGGGCGGTCTTTTTGGCTGTTCGCTCCACGCTCTTTGCCGCACTCTTGGCAGTTTTGGTCGCGCTCCGGCGCCCTTTGGTTGCGGTCTTGGCCGCGTTGCGCGCTGCTTTGCGCGCGGCGCTGCCGGCTCGCTGCGTCGCGTTGCTGACAGTGCTCCGTGCCTGGCGCGCAACTTCAGTGGTCCTCTCGGCCGCGCGCTCAACCAAATCGGCTTCAGCCTTCGCCAAACGGCGGTTTTGTTCAGCAGCGGTCCGCGCGACGCTGGTCACTACGGTACCGACTGTAGTGGCGCCTCGCCTGGTCGGCTTTAATTGCTCGGCGGCCGTATTGCCGGCAGTCTTCGCGACGCTCGCTGTTTGTGACAGGGCCCGCTCAGTAAATTTGGCGACGCGATCGCCGGCCTCGCTTACAAATTCGGCGGCGCGCTCAACGACGCGCGTAACCATGTCCTCATTACCTCGAGATTTCTTCTTTGCCATGCTTAGTTCCCCGCAAAATTGTATTTAATGAGAAAGAAATACAACGGCCGGGGTGTAGAAAGTGTGTCGCAGTTTTGTTTAAAGCTTGCGATTTCGCGCGACCCACGCATTATGAGAGCACAGATTCAAACAAAAGAACGTCAGGATGAGGATTGTTGAGCTGCTAGACGCGTGACGCGTTCGGCCAGACGAGGATTCCCGATCTTTTCCGCCACCGTCGTGAATTGTTCAGTCGCACCGCGCCAGCGGAGCTTTGACACCGACGACGTTTGACCGTTTGTAGGTGAATCGAGCGGCGCATCGGTGCGCAACGTAGCGAGGTTCTTGAATAGCAGCGCTAGTTCACGATTTGTGTCGCTGAGAAGCGAGGCAGGGAAGTCCTCGATGGGACCGTGCTGATTGATCAATCTTGCCGACGTTTTCGCCCCCAAGCCCGGCAATCCGGGATAACCATCGGCGGCATCCCCAACCAACGCCAGATAGTCGGCAATGAATTCAGGCGCCACGCCGAACTTCGCGCGAATGGCTTCCGCCCCGCGAATCTCGTTCCTGCGGCGATCAATTTGCACCACGCGATCGTCAACCACGCACTGGGCAAGGTCTTTGTCCGGCGTCCAGATACAAACCTTTTGCACCTGCTTGTCGCGTGCGGCGAGATGAGCTGCGGCTGCCAGACCATCGTCAGCTTCCCACTCGACCATCGGCCAGACGACAACGCCCATCGCGGCGAGCGCGTCCTCGAGCGGCTGAAACTGAGCGCGCAACGCCGGCTCGATCCCCGCGCCGGTTTTGTATCCCGGCCACAATTGGTTGCGAAAGGACTCGATGACGTGATCGGTCGCGACGCCGATGTGTGTGGCGCCGTCTTCGATCATCTTAACAGTCATGCTAAGGACGCCCGCGACGGCGCCAAAAGGAGGATCAGTTTTGTGAAAGCGCCGCAGCCCGTAGAAATGACGGAACAATTCATAAGTTCCGTCGATGAGATGAACGATCATGATCAAGTGAAGAGAAAATTAACCACATAGGACACAGAGAAATGCCAGAGTCAGAACCAGACAGAAGAGAGAAATGAAACTATTTAAGGGCACAAAAATGATTATGGCTCTTAGTGCCGCATCGCTCTGTGTCCTCTGTAGCAATTTTCCCTGTTAAGCTTCGACCAGGAACTTGAAGCCGCCGTAAGCCATGCGCTTGACGTCGAAAGGCATCGGACCTTTTTCCATGGCCTTCTTAATCTGCGGATCGCTCATCACCTGGGCATTGACCTTGTCGCGATGTGCGCGTGACTTGTAAACGATCCACGAGAACACAATGGTCTCGCCGCGCTTCGGCTTTGCCAGTTTCTCAAATGAAATTCCAAACTTCACGTCGAGATCATCAGCTACGGCTTCGACATATTCCAGCGCGCCGTACTTGCGCCACACTCTACCGGCGACCGTCGCCATCTTTCGGTAAGCAGCAAGATTCTTTGTCGGCACCGCCAGCACAAATCCATCCACGTATTTCATCAGTTCTCCTTCGGCATGTTATCTGGGCGCAATTGGCTTCAAGCGCCAACGCCCGTAAGCCACAAAAAGGCAAAGCAAGCAGACTATGAGCGGGAACGCCGCCGCGACTTTCATCGGACCCATCAGGGTCGTGACCGTAGCTCCGGCCGTGATGATTGCGAGACCGACCGCCGCCAGCGGAGTTAGTTGTGGCTTAATCTTTAAGAGCGACGGAAGTATCAGCCCGAGCCCGCCAAGGACTTCACATATTCCAATGAAGTGCAGAAACAATCCGGGCATCGCCACCGGCGACTGAGCATTCATCTTTTCGACGGACATTACGAATTTCATGACGCCGCCAAAGATAAACAGGAGCGCGAGCAACACTTGAAGAATCCACAGGATTACACTCATCTTTCCCTCCGTTTGGCTTTCGATTTGGCTCCCATACTCATGTAGTGCTGCCATGACAAGCCAATGTCCTTCAGCCAGCCGCACATACTTTCCTGGCCGCCATCAGCAATGAGTTTCTGCCAGTAATAGTCGACTTCTTCCTGGTTCTCGCAGTTGATGACCAACGAAATGGCCTCAGTGAACTTGAACATTGGGCCGCCATTTAACGCCACGAATTTCTGTCCGTCAATTTAAAACTCAGCCGCGACCGCTCGAACTTGTTTGGATGGCGCCCAAGCTTAATATGCCAAGTTCCGCAGTGCCCTTATGAAATCTTAGGCCAGAATCTCGTCTCGCGTGCGTAAATGTGCAAGTTGCTCATCGCGCAGTTTCTCAAATCCGTCACTGAGTCCATTTTCGATCACTTTGGCGACCCCGCTTGAAGAATGGATGGGGGGAATGAAGACGAAACCTGCACCCTTGTCATAAAGATCGATTGCGGTACGTGGGCTGTCTGCTGTGACGATGACTTGCGCGTCGGGCGATAGCTGACGGATCTTTTTCAGCAGACGCTGGTTGTTAGTTCCTTTCAGAAGGTGATCAGGAATCGTTGAGATGACGACCTCAGCGTCGTGAATCCTGGCATGATGTAGCGTGTCCATGTGGGCTACGTCACCGTATACGCACTCAATACCGCGCCGTTTTAACTCGGAATGGACCACCGGGTTGAAGTCGATGACCAGCATCTCGTCGAGTAACGGATGGCGCTGGTTTTCACTTGTACTCAATTCAAACTCGTGAACAATGGCGCTTGCCTCGCGAAAGAATCCGAGGAAAACCACTCGCTTAGGAGATGCCGGCGAGGCCTCCGCGATGGTCTTTGCCGCCAGGTCTCTAATTCGTAAAGCCGACAGCACGCGACTTAAACCGGCCGCCAGTTGATGGTTATAGCTAATCATGTAGGTGGAGGTGGTGGAAGTGATCACAAACACAAATATGATCAGTGAAACGGCCTGACTATTGATATGGCCAAGAGCTAATCCCAAAGAAGCAATGACGAGGGAGAACTCACTAATTTGCGATAGGTTGATCGCTGGAATCAGGCTTACGCGGTGGCCATAGTGCATCAGGTAAAGCACAGGAAAGATCGACAGGAAGCGACTGGCGATCAGGAAAACTGAAGTCAGCGCGGCTAAACCCAGGATAACGGGTGTGGGCATGGGAATTTTCATTCCGAGGGCCACGAAGAAGAGCGTGACAAAGAAATCCCTGATGCTGATGACTTTGGCAATGACATCAAGACTGTAAGGAAAAGTCGAAAGGGCGACTCCCGCTATGAGTGCGCCCATTTCTTTCGACAAGCCGGAATAACTCGCCGCCGCGCAAACCAAAAAACACCAGGCGAGCGCCATGATGAGCACGAGTTCAGGTATTTTGGCTGCCGAGCGAAACAGACGAGGAAGAACGTAACGACTGAGCACTAGCGTAACCGCGACCAGCAGAATTCCTTTTCCAAATGATGCGGCGAGAGGCGCAAATCGCGGATTACGGAGGTTGGGTTGCAGCGCGAGCGCAATGATCGCCCAGATGTCCTGAAAGACCAGGATACCGAGGGTGATGCGGCCGGGAAGCGTGTCGAGCTCGTATTTATCATAGAGCAGCTTCACCACGATCATCGTGCTACTGATCGCGGCTGCTATCGACAGGTACAACAATCCGAACTCGCCGCCGAAAGCATTGGGGTTGCCCGCGCGAAAACCCAGCAACAGAAAAAAAGGAATGCCCAGCGCAACGCAGATGAGGAATTGGGTTACGCCAGTTGCAATAACGGGCCTGCCTGAAGCGCGAAGCTTTTTGAGGTCCATCTCCAGGCCGATGATGAACAGAAGCAGAACTAACCCGATTTCAGAAATGGCTTCGATCACTTCGGGGTCGGTGATTAGCTTGAAACCGATTTCTGGCCCAATCAGCACCCCGGTCAGCAAATAAGCGAGGAGTGCCGGCTGCTTCAACTTGTTTGCAACGAACGCCAGCACGGCCGCGACGATCACACATAACGCAATGTTGTTTAGAAATTCAGCGTGGCCGGAAGGGCCCGCGGCGAATAACAGAAGCTTGGCAGTTAGATCGAGATCGGGGATACCCATATTGAGATTTGATCCTTGTCAGGCAATTAACTCACGTCCGGAGACTTGCAAGCGCGTTTGTGGCAGAGCAGCAAACTCGTGAAGGTAGCTCGGGCACAAAGCCAGGCCCACGCTAACTTCGGGGAATCGTTGATTTTAAGGCTAAGCAGAGAACGGCGGATCGCGGCCCACGAGACGCGAGACGATCAAAAAAGACCCAACAGGCAATGGCAGTTGGTCGCAGGAACCATATATGCAAGTCGGCAGCTTACGAACGATTCCGGAAGGTGTGCAGCCGAACTCCACTATGTGCCGCTTGTTACGCTTTTGGTTTTGCGGGGGGACATCGAGTGGGCCGTACTTGTAGAGCGCGAATTCCTGCGAAGCCTTGGCCGAGAATTGACGATCCGATGCCTCGTGTATCGTGAGCGTGGAGACGGGAAATGGTGTGAGCCGCAGCCCTTCACCGATTGAGAAGCACAACGCGACAAGAACCGCGAGCGAGACGATCGATGTCATAAGCTGGGTCCTCATGGTCTGTGAGGCTTCTTCATTGAGGGAAATATATCAGAGCGGTAAGCATTCAGTGCTAATGGCGCCTTTAGGGCAACAGAATCAAGTCTGAGGCAAGAGGCCCCTTTGTTCCTTGGTGGTCTTTCTGATTTCCGAGAGATGTTTGTGCCGGTGAATTTTACCGCACGAGGCCTGATGAACCAATATTTTTCGTATAAAAGCTTGGTACCGGGCCCAGTGCACGCTATAAGGTCTCTTCATCATGGAGGCGTGGCAATCCTACGTTTTCGATCGGGCTCAGCGGACTGCCAGAATAAAAATAGTGGTCTGCCGCGCTGCGTGTGTCTTCCTCTTGGGAGCGATTCTCACTGTACACGCGCAACCCCGTCCGCAGATTAGACGCTTACGTTCTTACGTCGGGCCCAATCGTCACGTGATGGTTATCATCCCGGGCGGCTCGTTTAGGATGGGTTCGCCGTTGACGGAGCCCGGGCGGTCCCAAGTCGAAACGCAGCATCGAGTGAAAATCCCCAGAAGGTATGCCATAGCCACGACCGAAGTAACGAATGATCACTTTCGGAAATTTCTGGAGACGGTTCCGGAGTATGGCGCGCGTTGGCGCGCCGCAACTGCAGTCCGCTTCGGCGACCCGCCCAGGTTTAAGACGTTTTCGCGGACACCCGACAGTCCGCAAGTTGCCGTCAGTTGGTACGACGCGGCGAGGTATTGCAATTGGTTGAGCGAGGTCGCGGGCATTCCCAGAAACCAGTGGGTGTATCCCGAGAACATTGACGCGTCGAAAGGTCTCGAGTTGCCGGCTGATTATTTGCGACGCACCGGCTACCGGCTGCCGACAGAAGCTGAATGGGAATACGCCGCACGGGCCGGCAGAACTACAGCGTGGCATTTTGGAAACGACGTTGACTTGTTACCGCGTTACGCGTGGTATGACGGCAACACGCAAAAGGAGCGCGCCTATCCTGTCGGGCAGCGTTTACCGAATGGATGGGGACTCTTTGACATGCTCGGAAACGTTTGGGAGTGGACATTCGATCGCCGTCAAAGCTATCCGTCTGCTGAAAGGGTCACGGAAGATGTTGAGGATTCGGTATTGCGCGTATCGAACGACGTTGCGCGCACTCGGCGTGGAGGCTCGTTCGCATACGAGTGGTTCACAACGCGTTCGGCGCATCGTGGTGACATTACGTATTTTCCCAACCAGACGCGTGATAACGTAGGATTCCGCGTTGCGCGAACCGTGCCGCGAATTTACCGCCCAGGTAATTGACTGCACGCCGTCGAACCTTAGTCGGCACACGAGTATTCGCCCGGCTCTGAGTGGAAACAGAGAAATGAATCGCGGCTAAATCAAACAATGTCGAATAAACAATCAGAACGAGCCATCACTGTGAGCTGGCAGAATTTGCGCAAACTCGGTGAAGCGCCCGCGGACTAACCGGTATGGAATTCCTGCAAAAGATCGCCGCCGGCGAGTTGCCACCGCCACCTATCGCCGCGCTGATGAATTTTGAACTCGTTGAGTTGAGCGAGGGCCACGCGATATTCGCGGTCGAGCCGAAGGAATATCACTATAACCCGATCGGCGTCGTGCACGGCGGACTGGCCGCGACGCTGCTCGACTCAGCGATGGGCTGTGCGGTCCATTCGACCCTGCCCGCAGGCGCCGGTTACACAACTTTGGAAATCAAGGTTAACTTCGTACGGCCCATCTTGGCGGACACCGGACGCGTTCGTGCCGAAGCGAAGCTGATTCACTTAGGCGGCCGAATTGCCACCGCTGAAGATCGAGTAATTGATGAAGCAGGGAAGTTATACGCGCACGCGACGACGACGTGCTTAATACTTCGCCAGTGACCTGTCACTCCAATCGCATGTTGACTGACGCTATATGACCTTGCTCTTTCTCATCCTGTTATTAATCGGTCCTTACCTGCTTCTCACTTTAGCGGGAAGCTGGAGTCCGAGATTTCAAATCGCTCCATCAAAACGCGCGCGAGTTGGTCTCTCGGTTTTCTTCATCTTTACAGGCCTGGGACATTTCATTAGAACTCAGGAGATGGCGGCGATGCTTCCACTGAGCGTGCCTTATCGCACTGAGTTGGTTTATCTCACGGGCATCCTCGAACTACTCGGAGCGATCGCCGTGTGGATTCCAAGGCTCACGCGCCTGACGGGGTTCCTCCTGATCTTGATGCTGGTAGCGATCTTGCCGGCCAATATTTACTCAGCCATCAACCGGGTTGATTTCGGAGGTCATGACGCGGGACCTGTTTACTTGCTCGTGAGAATCCCATTTCAGTTGTTTGTTTTGTGGTGGACGTATTTCGCAACGAGACAGAACTGGTTTAGTTCTCTAAGGAAGGCAAAGTAGGTTGGCAAGGCGGAAAGAACGACGGCTCGAGGTAAACGTCGAACTTTTACCAGCGCGGCAGGTCCATTGCCGGCCTTTACTCATGCGCCTCGCGAAAGATCTGGAAGGCAGGCCACGATTGAGTGACCGGCATCATTTCTAATCGGTTGATATTCATGTGTGGTGGCAAGTTCGCGATCCAGAGAACCGCGCCGGCGATGTCGTCCGCTGTCAGCGGGTGCGCGCCTTTGTACAGGGCGTCAGACACGGCTTGATCGCCGCCCGTGCGCACCAGCGTAAATTCGGTTTCGCAGAGCCCGGGCTCAATCGAAGTTACACGGACGCCGGTGCCGTGCAAGTCGCTGCGTAAGCCAAGCGAGAACTGGCTGACAAACGCTTTGGTCGCGCCATAGACGTTGCCACCCGGATATGGATAGTTCGCGGCGACTGAGCTGAGATTTACGATCAGACCCTTCCGCTCGATTAACCCTGGCAAGAGTTTATGGGTGAGTCTTACCAGCGGAGTAACATTCGTCTCGATCGTCGTTAGCCAGTCTTCCAATTTCGCTTGCGGCGCAGGAGCGCTCCCAATCGCCAGGCCGGCATTGTTTATAAGGACGTCAATTCCGCGGAAGGATTCAGGCAGGGCTGACAATGCTTCGTCCATTGCCGACGGATCGCGGATATCGAAGGCCGCCGCGTGAAACCAGTCGGCGCCGAATTGATCCTCAAGGCTGCGCAGACGTTCGGCGCGGCGCCCGGTGCCGATAACACGCCAGCCGGCTTCAGCAAACTGGCGGGCCATCGCCGCACCAAACCCCGCTGTCGCTCCGGTGATCAGGACTGTCTTCGTCACGTGTTTTTCCGGTTAGGTGTCAGGCGGGGCACGACCAGACCAAGTCGCCTTATTTAGCCGCCCCGCGTTGCGATTTCTGCGGAAGGTGTTTTTTCGGAAATTTCGCAACCACCGTGTAGAGCGGATCGACCATGTTTGCCACGCGGACGGTCGCTACTTGTGATGTAAGTTGATAGGCGTCCTCTTTGTTGAATCCGTAGTCAGTCACAAGCCAATTGATAAGTTCGACGAACGAGATGCGTAACGCGTCTGAGAGCGGGCGAGCGCTTCCCGCCACCATGATGTGGTCAGCGTCCTCAAGACGAGGCCACGCAACCTTCTTTCCCTTTACGAGTTCGAATCGAAAAGCTACTTCCATTGATGTTTCAAGCCCCGAGCCACAGATCTCGGCATCGCCCTGCAAAGCGTGGCCGTCACCAAAATAGAATAGCGCTCCTTTATAAGACACCGGCAGATAAACTGTCGTCCCTTCACGGACGTCAGGCGTGTCCATATTCCCGCCGAAACGGCCGGGCCAAAGTCCGTTGAACGCCTCGTCACCTTCGGGCGCAGTGGCGACCCGCCCGAGCATCGGGCTGAGTGGCACCGTAATTTTCTTCATCGAGCTTCCCGGCAGATCGACGGTGCCCGTCATTCGTTCACGGTCGAGACGCCAGACATAGCGCCCGCGCGGGAACATATCGTTGAGAAAAGCCGTGCCGCCGTCCGGCACGAGTGCGCCGAAAGTTCCGCCTTGTGTCGAAACAGCGGTGTCGCGGTTCGGGCGCACACGCAGCACATGAATAACCAGCGTATCGCCCGGCTCCGCGCCTTCGATGGCGATCGGCCCAACCTCACCGGGCCATTTTCCGCCGGCCCGTTCGTACCACTCGCCCCAAAGAGTTTCGCTCTCAAGCGTGTCGCAGGGCTTCACGGTAAGGACCGGCGGGCGAGCCGCAAACGTCGAATGGCCGACCGTGGGTTTGAAGCGATGCGTCGTCTGGCCCGAAGCGGTAGGAGCCAGCGCCGCCAAACACAGCACAAGTATCAGAACATTGTGTATTGACATAGTCCTTCTTGTCTCGGAGCAATTTTCTAATGTCGGTTTTGGTGCCGAGGTGGGACTCGAACCCACACGGATTACTCCAACGGATTCGAAGTCTTAAATCGGCGTTCCTCTGCTTCTTTCTGTGCGATTCAGTTCTCTCCCTTAAGTATTCCCTCAGTCTTATACTCGCGCCCTGCCGCCGTGTCTATCTGCATTCGGCTGAGTTGACACACAGTTGCCATGCCGATCCGATTACGTCGCCAAGGCAGGTAAAGTCCGCTGGCAATATGGACATGTCGATTTACAAAGCTGACAAGCAAGGCTGGACTCGACACCAGCCGGGCTAAATTCAACCGTCGCTCCGCGACGAAGGCGACCGCTTTGAGCATCGGCTGATCGACCGACCGACTTTTGCAGCAAAGCAGTGACAGATACCAAAAGCGCCGGCCAGACACTCGTGCCACGTCGATGATTCACTCGTAGATTTCTCCACCTTGGGTTATATTCTCCAGACTCCAGACTGGGCGGAAGCAATTATCCGGCTTCAAATTGACAGCGATTGTCGAACCATGTCTCGGCTCGATTTAAACGAACGATTATGAAAAGAATCCTATTGATCGTCGCGGTCGTCGTTCTCTACATCCTGCATCAGGACATCTGGTTTTGGCGGACGCCTTATCCACTGGTTTTCGGTTTTGTTCCCATCGGACTCTTCTACCACGCGTGCTTCGCGGTCGCCGCTTCGTTGGTGATGTGGCTGCTGGTAAAGTTTGCCTGGCCCTCGCATCTCGAGAAGGAAGTCGAACGACAGACTTCCAAGGAGGAGACAAAGGCTTGATCGCAGCAATCGTTGTCTTCGCCTATCTCGCGGTGGTTCTTTACATCGGAATCTTTGCCTTTCGTCACGCGAAGGGCAAAGAGAAAGCGGAAGGATTTTTCCTCGCCAACCGCCAACTCGGACCATTCGTTTTTCTCTTCTCGTTGTTCGGCACGAACATGACGGCCTTCGCCATCCTCGGTTCGTCGGGCCACGCTTTCAATAACGGTATCGTCACGTTTGGACTGATGGCGTCGTCGTCAGGGCTGGTAATTCCGCTGACGATCTTCCTGATCGGCACGCGTGTCTGGGCGCTGGGCAAGAAATACGGCTTCATGACCCCGGTGCAAATGTTTCGCGATCGTTGGGAATGCACGCACATCGGCACCGTGATTTCCGTGGTCCAGGCCGCGCTGCTGATTCCTTACATCATCATCGGCATCATGGGCGGCGGTACGACCCTGAATACTGTCAGCGGCGGAGTGGTTCCGTTTTGGTTTGGCGGGGCAATCGTTGCGCTGGTCGTGATGGGTTATGTCTTTTTTGGCGGTATGCGCGGCACGGCATGGGTCAACACATTTCAAACCGTGCTGTTCCTGATCTTCGGTGCGGTCGCGTTGGTGGTTATCGGCGTCGGCATGGGGGGCTACAAAAACGCTGCCCAACAAATGCTCGCTTCCCCGGCGCTGGCGCCGCTGCTCACGCGTGAACGCATCTCGCCTTACTACTTTTTCAGCTACACATTCATTCCCCTCTCGGCGATCGCCTTTCCGCACATTCTCATCTTTTCGCTGACCGCGAAAAAGATGGCCCACTTCAAGAAGACCGTGATCCTCTATCCGCTGTGCATCATGGCAATTTGGCTGCCCTGCGTCTTTCTCGGCGTAATGGCGAATCGCGTAACGGACGTCCCGCAAATTCGGGCTAAGCAGGAGGCGCGGCGCGTTTTGGCAACCCAGGGAAAAACGATGGCGCCAGAACAGCGGGACGAGCTACGTGAACAAGCTGCCGGAGACGACGTGATTCTGCGTTTGCTCGAACGGTACGCGCCGTTTTTCCTGGCGGGCTTGCTGGGTGCCGGGATCATGGCGGCAGTGATGGCGAGTGACTCGCAAATTCTCGCTCTTTCAACGATGTTCACCGAGGACGTCTTTGCCTTTTATGGGGGCAAGGAGCGCTTTGGCGAAAGTGTGCAGGTGCAGACCGGGCGTATCTTTATCGTGCTCATCACCCTGGTCTCTTATCTTGTCGCATTGCGCGCGCCGGAGACGATCTTTGAGTTGGCGATTCAGTATGCGTTCTCTGGGTTCGCGGCGCTGTCACCTCTGCTGATCGGCGCTTTGTTCTGGAGGGGAAGCACGAAATGGGGCGCGCTGGCGGTAACCCTGTGGGTTGCCATCGCGGTAATTGCAGTTGCGATCTTTCAGTCGGTGGTGCCCGCACCGGCACCCGGACCGGCGACAGTCTATTGGACTGTGGGCGGGACAGAACTCATTTCCCGCACACCGGGCGGCACCGCCGTCTTCGGATTCATGCCCGTTGTGCCGATGGTTCTCGTTTCGTCGCTTTTGATGTTCGTCGTATCATTGGTAACAGCTAAACCCGCCGAGGCCACTATCGCGAAATACTTTGGCGGTCAAAAGTCATGAGGGAGCTGTTGCTCACAATCGTGGCGAAGGATTTACCCGAAGCAATACAAACGTCCATCCTGACTGCCTATGACGACACGGCCGTTGGCGATTGCCGGTGATGCTGACAGCGGCGCGCCGGCATTGAACTCCCAAAGTTTCGCCCCGTTCGCCAGATTCAGAACGTAAAACCTGCCGTCGTTCGAACCTACAAATACCCGACTGCCGGAGATCGCCGGCGAAGATTCAACGCGCGCGTTCGTCGCGAACGTCCAGGCGGCGGTGCCTGACTTATTGAGCCCGTGGACCAGCTTGTCGCGTCCACCGACAACAACTCGATTGGCGGTCACGGCGGCTGATGAGTAGTAGGGAAACTTTCGGCTCGGATGTTGATAGCGCCACGCGATGCGGCGCTGAGCCAGGTCGACCATGAGCACGTCGTTGTTGAACGTTCCATAAAAGGCCGCGCCTCCGACCAAAGCCGGCGAAGCGCCCGTATACGCCCCAGATGCAATCTGAAAGATCTGGTGGCCGTCGCTGATTCGAATCGCACGAAAAACCTCGTCACAACCAGTGATGAATGCCGTGCCGGCAGAAACGCTTGGCGTGGCATGCACCGGCCCATCTGTGCGGACCTTCCAGAGAACCGATCCGTTGCGCGCTGAAAGGCAATAAAGATACTGATCGTACGATCCGATTAGAACTCGGTCACCGACCACGACCGGCGATGATTTGATTTCGCTTCCGGTCTTATAGGCCCAGAGTTTTTTGCCATCTGAAGCATTGACCGCGTTAAGCCACCCTTCAAGATTGCCTACATAGACGACACCTGCGCTGTAAGCGGTTGACGACTCGCCGATCGGAGCGCCCGTGTGGAACTTCCAATAGACCGACCCGTTGTCGAGATTCAGTGAAACCAAATCACCTTTCTGCGAACCGACAAAAACCGTTCGCCCCACAATGGCAGCTGACGATTCAATTGAGTCGCCTGCTTCATAAGTCCAAAGCAGCTTGAGGTTGTTCGAGAGTGTTGACGGCGATACTCCCGTCAAAGAATGATTGCCGCGAAACTGCGACCAGTTGTCAGCCGGCGTGTCCTGCGCGACGGCAGAAGGCAGAAAGCAGAAGGCAGAAAGCAGAAGGCAGAGAACGGGAGACAGGAGCCGGACCGTCATTTTCCATTTATCATTTATCATTTGTCATTTTCCATTAATGCCGATTGGTATCCGCTGACTATGATTCTCGTCGGTTATGACAGGTTCGATCGAACTTGCTTCTAAAATGGCAAATGAGAAATGTTAAATGCCAAATGGAAAATTTGTTTGTCGTAATCGTCCCTAGAACGCACTCCTATAAACCTCCAAAGCTCCAATTTGATCGAAAGCGCGCGGGTTAAATCCACCGGTCCACTGCTTAGCCGCCTCGGACGCGAGCAAAGGCAACTGCTCGGATGCGATCCCCGCCGCGCTTAAACTCGTTTGCAGGCCGCCGGCAGCCGCGAGTTGTTCGAGGCGTCGCGCGAGTGCCTCAGTTGCCTGATCATTGTCTGAACCGGAATACAAGCATGAAGCCCGCGCGAACTCAGCATAACGTTCACTGGCCGCAGACTTGTTCCAGCGAACAACGGTCGGCAGCAGCATGGCCAGCGCGGCGCCGTGAGTTGTTCCGTAACGCGCGGTCAAAGGATTGGCACAGGCGTGTGTCGCGCCAAGCATCGAACTCTCAATTGCGACGCCGGCAAAATAGGCGCCGAGCTGCATTGCGCTGCGGCCTTCCAGGTCGCCGGGACTTTCTAACACACGCTCGTATTGGCCATCCAACAACCGCCACGCCTCACGCGAAAAAATCTCGGAGAACGGGTTTCGTCTGGTAGTTACAAAAGTTTCGACGGCGTGTGTAATCGCATCGAAGCCCGCGGTGGCGGTGATCGCATGCGGTTGCGAGATTGTCAGTTGCGGATCCAGGATCGCCAGCCGGAATGCGGCTTTCGCATCTCCGCAGGCCATCTTCGCATGAGTTTCGGCATCGGAGATTACCGCGTAGCTCTGCGCCTCGCTGCCGGTGCCGGCGGTCGTGGGGACTGCAATCATCGGCAGCATCGCTTTTTCCGCTTTGCCGTAGCCGACATAATCGTGCATCCGCCCGCCGTTCGTCAGCACGAAGTTGATTCCTTTCGCGCAATCCAGCGAACTGCCGCCGCCGACGGCGATGATCGAATCTATTGCAAGTGACCTGGCAAACTCGCAACCGGCGTCAATAACCGCAGTGTCGGGATTCTCGGCAAAGTCGTGAAAGCGGGCGACATCAATTCCTTTGTCGGCTAACGGCTCCAGGGCTTCATCGACGTGACCAGATGCCAGCATGCCTCGATCGGAGACGAGCAGAGTCCGGCGAAATTTTAGTTCGGAGGCCAGTTCACCGAGTCGCTTGATTGAACCAACGCCAAAAACCACTCGAGTTCGAGGTTGAAAATCGAAGGATTGCATACGTAGTGAAGTCAGTACCGGGAGCGGTAGCGACCAAGTCGAATCTCTCTCCATATTTCGCGGTACGAGATTGCAACCCGGTCGCTACCGCTCCCGGTACTGACCTCACACCGTGCCGGATCACTTCCCTGCGCTCGCCGGCTTGGCTTCAGCCAAGGCGTAGAGTTGATTGCGATTGCTGATGTACAGCACTCCATTGGCCGGTACGGGCGTGCTGTAAACAGAACTTCCCATGTTGATCTCGGCAAGCACCTTTTTCGTTTTTCCGGCTTGCATGATGACCACGTCGCCGTCCTCATCACCAAGGTAGAGCTTGCCGTCAATCAGCACGGGCGAACCCCAAACTGCGGCGAATAGATCGTGCACCCAGTAGACCTGGCCGGTCTTTGCGTCGAGCGCGTGCAAAAAGCCGCTGAAGTCGGATTGATAAACAATTCCGTCTTTGATTGCCGGCGTCGAGATCGACCGGCGAATCTTGTCGTAATGCCAGACCATGCCGGTCTTTGTGATGTCACCTCGCTTGGTGGCATCGATGCAGTACATGTGCCCGATACCTTCACCGTGTTCCGGATCCTGGCCGTTTGCGATGTAGACGCGGTCTTCGTAAACGACCGGTGTGCTGATCAGTTCGTTGCGGGTCTTAGGCCAGACTGATTCCTTTGGATTGGTGTCGAACTCCCAAAGTTTCTTTCCCGTCAGTGCTTCATAACCACGAATCCAACCGTCGCCCTGCCCGTGAATTACCTGCACGACCCCGCCAATCGTGCCGACCGTCGGCGAGCACCATTGACCATGCAGGATGCGATCACCGACTGAGTTGTCCTCCCAAGCCAGCTTTCCGGTCTTCTTGTTCACGGCCACGATCGCCGGCGCTTTCGGTGAGGGAACGTTAACGTGACTCTCGTCCTGGCCGTTCGAAGTGCTGACATAGATCAAGTCCCCGTACATCACCGGCGAAGAGTTCGCCAGGTTATGGGGCAGGGAACCGACTTCTTCGACCATATCGTAGATCCACACCACGTCCGCATTGAATTCTCCCGTCAGTTTTTCGTTTGTGACCCCGTCATTCTCTTTGTCGCGAAAACCCTGCGTATCGAGACAGACTAACTCGGCGCGATTAGAGACGTAATAGATCCGATCGCCTTCAACCAGCGGCGAGGATGCTACGCCCTGGTAAGGCCAATCGTTGACGCGGCCCTGCGCCATCTTGTCGTGGACCATCTGCCACATGAACTGGCCATCCGATTCGCGAAAGGCCATGACGATTCCTTTGTCGCCGGTGATTTTCGGGTCGCGCAGGCCTTCGTTGTTCGTGCCGACGAAGACTAAGCCTCCGGCCACGACCACGTTGCCGTACGTTTGCGAGCCCAGCGCCGCCGCCCACTTAACATTCTTCCTGGTCTTCACGTCCCAGGTGGTCGGGATCCCTTTCATGTTCGAGATCATGTTCCGATCGGCGGTGCCGCCCCACATGGGCCAATCGCCTGAGCCGGGATCGGAAGCGAGGGCGGTCGGCAGGAGGCAGACGGCAGACGGCAGGAGAACGAAAGCAGAAAGCAGAAGGCAAAAGGCAGAAGGCAGCACGAATCGCGTGTTTAAGAAAGACCGATTGCGACGCTTAGTGGCGTCTAAACTCTGACGTCTGACTTCTGTTTTGCGACTTTGGACTCTGGACTTTGGACTTTGGACTTTCATTTGTTCGAATACACTTTCAAATTATCAAAATAAACTTCCGCCAGGGCGTTGCCGAAAATTCCCGGTGCGCCCTGCCGATTTGGAATCGGGTCGATGCGTTCGATCATCCACGCGGCCGGTTCAGCCTCGCCCACGGCCCAGACTTTTCCGCGCGCGCGGGTTTTGCCGTCGGGAAGATTCTCAACTTGCAACTTCATGCGATACCAGGTGTCGGCCTTCCAGGCGAACGGCTTGCTGACGGTGCGCGCAGTTTCGGGTTGCCAAGGTTCGAGGTTCAGCAACTGGCTGTTGCCGTAAATGGTCAACACATATCGTTGCGCAATCACGCCGGCATCGCCTTGCTGGCGTCGTTTTGTGGTCGCGCGAACGTCGGCCTCGACCGTGTAGTTTGCGAAATCGGACGGACCGAAATAGGCGCGCGCCCGACTCAGAAGGGATGAGCCTTCGGTCGTTTTTACCAGAATCTTACTGCCTTCAAAATCGCGCACGATAAATTTCAGAGTTGCGTTGACCCAGAGCGGCGGCACAGTGCTAGCCGACATCGCGTCGAAGTTCTCGATCCAGGGTAACGGCGGATAAATACGCACCGTAGCGCCGCCGCTCACACTTCCAACCGTAGCTTTCACCGAGCCTGCCTGCAGGCCGCCATCTGTGGCCGCGACGAACTGTCCGTTGGCGACCGTTCCTTTTAACTGATCGAGCGACCAGGTCGCGTTCGGTTCTTCGCGAATGAATTTTCCATATTCATCAAACAGCCGCACGCGAAAACGCACCGTGTCACCCGGTTTCAAAATCAGTTCCGTCGGCGAAACCTGAACGTGCGTGATGGTCCGATTTGGATTAGGCAAGCCTTCAACTGGCGGTTCCTGATTCGTCGCGCCGCTGGTTTTCTTCCCGATGCAATAGAGGTTCGTATCGCTGACGAGATAAATCCGTCCGTTGGAAACGGCTGCTGAGGCAATGATTTCTTCCGGATCAGCTTCTGTTCCGAGTTGATCCTGGTCAAGAATCTCAACACCCGTCGCGCTCGGTTTTAGAATAAAGAACTTTCCATTCTCAGTGCCGACATACAGCTTGCCGTCGGCGAGTACCGGTGACGCTTTCTGAATCGTTCCCAAATTCTGAAGCCAGAGCCGTTTGCCGGTCGCGACTTCGAACGCCGCGATGTTCGCGCTGTTGTCGATGTGATAAAAACGATCGCCGTCGATTACCGGGGAAGAGAAGCCTCCCTGCCATCCATAAACCCTCCACTTCACGTGCTCTTTTTTCAGCTCGCCTTTCGCGCTCGCATCGACCGCGACGACCATTCCCATTTCACTTGAATCGAGATTCTCTTCGCTGTGCGTCAGGATCGCAGTCGTGCCGCTTACTACGACGCCGGTGTTGAGCCCGCGTTTGCTGATCTCGTACTTCCAAACCGGTTCGCCCGTTTGCGGCTTAATCGCATGCACGACTCCGTCGCTCGCACCTTGAATTAACAGACGTGTGCCGTTGATGTTCACGATGATTGGAGGTGCGTAGGTCGTATCGTAAGGACGTCCGCCGGGGGCACTGACCCAAACCGTTTCGCCCGTGCGCTTGTCAAACGCCATGAAGCGATGAGCGCCGCGTGCATGCGGACCCCAGGCGAACGTGATGCCGCTGAGAATCAGCAAGTCGCCATCGATGATCGGCGAAACTATGCGGCCGCCGTGCGTCGTCAACAAGCCAAAATCTTCGCCAAGGGAGCGCTCCCAGATAACTTTGCCCTCGCGCGTGAACCCGAGCAGAGAGCCGCCTACACCCAACGCATAGACATTGCCGGTCGCCTGGTCGCCGACCGGCGAAGCCCAACCCACTCGATGCGGAGGCACATCGCTTAAGAAAATGTTGAAGCGATGCTCCCAGAGCAGCTTTCCATTGTCGGCATCGAAAGCCATCACGCGTTCCTGCTCTAACTCGCCTTGGCCCGCTGTGTTCTGGAGAAACACACGGTTGTTCATTACGATAGGCGTCGAGCGGCCGCCGTATGGCACTTTCCACGCCAGGTTTTCGCCCGCGGTTGACCACTTCGTGGGCACACCTCTTTCCCGCGAAATCCCGTCGCGCGCCGGGCCGCGCCATTCAGCCCAATCGCCGGCCATCGACGGTGTCAGGACGGCCAGAAAAACAGAAATTGTTAAGAATTGTGAAATTCGGTAGGCCATTGGTTTTTGTCGCGCCGCTGCAACCCTAAAGATGTAGAATGCGTACACTTGCGTTGTAGCTGATTTAGTTTTTCTTTAGCTGCCGGTAATTGTCCGAGTGAATCTACCATTCTAATCGCGGACAGGAAAAGCGTGGAGCGTTACAGAACCGCGAGCGATAGCGAGCGGGATAAAGAACCAGGCTTCCTAGTTATGCTTACTGCGCTCATGCAAACAACAATCGTTGCGCCTTTAACCCGCTCACTACTGGTTCGCGGTTCGATAACGGGGCGATTACGGGGAGGCTTTTCATGAAGGCCATCCTCTTAACAATCTTGCTGCTACTTGTCGCAACGCCCGCGCTGGCGCAAGACGCGAAGCAGCAACTCAATGATCAAATGTACGAGGCTGTCCGCCGCGGTGACGCTGCTGCCGTGACAGCACTTCTCGACAAAGGCGCCGACGTGAACGCCAAATTCCGCTATGGCGCAACGGCGCTATTCAAAGCCGCCGAGCGCGGAAACGCCGACATCGTCAAACTCCTGCTCGCGCGCGGTGCGGACGCGACTGTAAGAGATACTTTCTATGGCGCGAAGGCGATGACTTGGGCGTTGGGGGACAATATCGACGTCGATCTGGTCGGCGCTTTGCTGGAGAAAGACCCGACCAGCGTAGAGGATGTCTTGATGGCGGGCGTGAACAACGGCAATGTCGCCCTGGTTGAAGTAGCGCTCGCGCGGGGCGGAGCGAAACCTGAGACCCTCACCGCGGCGCTGGCGGCATCACTGAACGATAAAGATAAAGCCGCGATCGCTGAATCACTCAGGAAGGGGGGAGCGAAGCCGCCGCTCGAGGTCGATGCGGCGACGCTGCAATCCTACGTCGGCCGGTATAAGCCGGTACAGGGCGGCGAGATCACTTTCGCTTTGAAAGATGGCAAGTTGTTCGCGATTCAGGGGAATAATCCGAACCCGCTCGCGCTGATGGCGATCGACAAAACAACCTTTCGCCCCGTCAATTTCGGCGGGATGGTGGTTACTTTTACGGTCGAAGGTGGCAAGACTTCAGGCTTCACCTTGAAGCAAGGCGCGAACACGACCGCTTATAAGAGAGTTGAAGATAGTAAGCAGTAAGCAGTGAGCAGTGGGCAGTGGGTAGTGGGCAGTAAGCGGATCGCGGAGTCAGTACCGGGAGCGATAGCGACCGGGTGTGACCTTTAGAAGTGACAACCAACAACCCCATCGCTACCGCTCCGGGTACTGACCTCGCAGCCGCGATTGGTGTCACAGTCCCGACGTTGGTACTGATATGAAACGACTAACATTCTTCCTTCTGGTCTTATCGATTTGGTGTTTCTCGACACCCGCCCAAAACTGGCCGCAGTTCCGAGGGCCGGGCGCTTCCGGCGTGGTTGAGGGTCAGGCGGCGGCGCAAACCTGGAACGCTGAAAAGGCTGAGAACCTGGTTTGGAAAACTAAAGTGCCGGGCCTCGCTCATTCCAGTCCGGTGATTTGGGGCGACGTGGTTTTCGTGAGCACGGCCATCACCTCGGCGGCGAAAGACGAAACGCGGTACGGTCTCTATGGCGACGTTGCGCCCGTAAAAGACGATCCAAAACATACCTGGAAGGTTTACGCGCTCGACAAACGCACGGGCAAAGTTCTCTGGGAGCGCATTGCTTCCGAGGGGATACCGAAGGTCAAGCGCCATCCCAAATCCACTCATGCGGATTCGACACCCGTGACCGACGGTAAATACCTCATTGTGCTGTTCGGCTCGGAAGGGCTGTACGCCTACGATCTAAAAGGAAAGCTCAAGTGGAAGCAGGACCTCGGCGTGCTGGATGCGGGCTGGTTCTATGATCCGGATTACCAGTGGGAATATGCCAGCTCGCCGATTATTTACAAGGACCTCGTAATCGTTCAGGCGGACCTTCAGAAGAACTCGTTCGTGGCCGCATACGACCTCAAGTCCGGCAAGCAGGTTTGGAAAACTCCGCGTGAAGAAATTCCGTCATGGAGCACGCCCACCGTTTACGCGGGCAAGACGCGCGCTGAATTGATCACCAACGGCACCAAGGCCATCCGCGGGTACGATCCAATGACGGGCAAAGAGCTCTGGCGATTGACGCCGAACTCAGAGATTGCGACCCCTACGCCGTTTGCCGCGCACGATTTGATTTATGTGACCAATGGTTATCGCCCGATTCAACCAATCTACGTAGTTCGGCCAGGCGCAACGGGCGACATCACGCTCAAGGATGGCAAAGATTCGTCTGAGTTCATTGCGTGGAGTAAGCCGCGCGGTGGGCCGTACATGCCGACACCGATTGTCTATGGCGACTTCTTCTACACGCTTTCGAACCAGGGCGTGATAACGGCCTACAACGCCAAGACCGGGGAGCGCGTGTATCAGGAGCGGCTCGGCGGCACCGGCGGAGCATTTACGGCTTCACCAGTCGCCTCCGATGGAAAGATTTATCTGTCGAGTGAAGACGGAGACGTCTTCGTCGTCAAGGCCGGGCCAAAGCATGAGTTGTTGGCTAAGAACCCGGTCGGCGAAGTGATGATGGCTACGCCGGCGATTTCGGATGGTCTGCTCATCGTCCGCGGCATCAATCACGTGTTTGCTTTTGGCAATGCAGGTGCCTCGAAGAATAAGGCCGGCAATTAAAAGTTATTAGATGGCTCTATGTGGCTTTGTGAGTCCTCTGTGTCTCGGTGGTTAAGTTGCTATTCAAATACACTCACCACAAAGACACGGAGATCGCACAGAGACGCACAAAGGCGTACCACAGTTTAAAGACAAGGGAATTGAGAACAATGAAAAAACTTTACGCGATCAAACTTAGCTTAGCTGTTGGTCTTCTTTTGGTTTTAACTTCATTTACGATGACCGCCCTGAGCGCCAACTGGCCTCAATGGCGCGGGACCGGCACGGGCGTTTCTGAAGAGAAGAATCTGCCCACCGCCTGGAACACGTCACAGGGCATTAAGTGGAAGACGCCGATTGCCGGTCGCGGACATTCGTCGCCGGTCGTGTGGGGGAACAAAGTCTTCCTGACGACTGCGATCGAGGGCGAAGCGGTGCCCGGGGCCAAGGCCGTCACTCATGTGGTTGAAAATGGCAAAGAGTTCCTGCATCCGGACAGCGTGGGTGCCGATCGCAAACACACTTTCAAAGTGATTGCCGTCAACGCTGATACGGGAAAGGTTCTTTGGCAGCAGACTGCCTGGGAGGGCGCGCCCTACGACAATCGTCACCGCAAAAGCTCTTACGCGGCATCAACGCCGGCGACCGACGGCAAAATGGTTTTCGCGTTCTTCGGCACGGAAGGGCTTTACGCCTATCACGTGGACGGCAAACTCGCGTGGAAGGCAGACCTCGGCAAATTGGGAACGGTCGGCATGGGTACCGGAACGTCCCCTATCCTCTTCGAGAATCTCGTGATTGTTCAGTGTGATGAGGAAATGGGCGGCTCGTCATTCATTGGTGCTTTCGAGAAAAAAACAGGCAAAGAAGTTTGGAAGGTGCCGCGCAAAGTGCAGGTTAGTTGGGCCACGCCGATGCTGGTTTCAAACGGCAAGCGCACGGAATTGGTAACGGTCGGCACGGAAGCCGTCATCGCTTACGACCCGGCAACAGGCAAGGAACTTTGGCAGCACAAAGGCGTCGAAAGTAATGCGATCCCATCTCCGGTCGCGAATCGAGAAATGGTTTTTGTGAGTGCAGGCTTCCCGGCCAAGATTGTGATGGCGATTCAACTCGGCGGGTCGGGTGATCTTAAAGAAACAGTCGCCTGGAAATACTCGAAGGGCACGGCATACGTTCCTTCGCCGATTCTTTATGGCGACTATCTTTACCTGACAACTGACCGGGGGATCCTCACCTGTCTGGACGCGAAGACTGGCGAGGTTAAGTACGAAGGCGGCCGGATTCCGATTCCGGCTACATTCACTGCGTCACCAGTGGCGTTTGATGGCAAGATTCTGATGACCAGCGAGGACGGCGATACATTTGTCGTGAAAGCGGGACCGAAGCACGAAATTCTCGGCACGAATTCGATTGGCGAACCTGTGTACGCCTCGCCCGCAATTTCCGGGCAGACGATTTTCATTCGGGGCGAGAAGAATCTGTATGCGATTGGGAAGTGACTTGAACGCAGCGCGCCATATTAAATGCTTTTGGCTATGCCGACTGATGTGCGGAAGCGCTCCGCGCTGCCGGCGAGCTTGATAAGGAATCGGGGCTGTGCCCCCAAACAAGGGCGCAGCCCAAATAAAATGCAGCAATTGTCGGAAGGCCAAAAGCCTTTCGCACATCAGGCGGCAGAGCCGCTATTGTTAACAGTCTCCCTTTGAGATCGTTTTAGAGTTAAGCGGGGAAGTCCAAAAATGTTTCAGACCCAAGAATCGAAGCCCTGGTATCAGACTTTGCCGGGTGTGATCGTCGCATCGGTTTTGTTGCCACCGGTCGGAATTGTCCTGTTATGGATGCGACGCGGCAGTCCGATTTTCGTCAAGGCTCTGGCGACTGTCGCGATTCTCGTCTTGGGTGCCGGCTACGTTTTTCTGTTCACCGCGTGGCGACGCTCGGCACAGAATGAAGCTCACTACGACGAGGTTGAACGGTATTATGCGCAACAGCAGAGCGCCGCTGCCCCGCAACCCATCGCTCAACAAGCGCAAGCCAGCCCCGGTCAGGCACAAGCTGGGGCCAGCCCGGGAGCAGAAGCTGCCTTCGCCCACGCGGCCCGAAACTATTGGACGAATTATCGCGGGCCTAACCGCGATGGTCGCTATGAAGAAGTCCCGGTATTGGCGAGTTGGCCGGCCGGAGGCTTAACCCCGATCTGGAAACAACCGGTTGGCATCGGGTACGCATCGTTCACGGTTGCGGACGGCGCGGCGTTCACCATCGAACAACGTCGTCGGCAGGAAGTCGTCGTTGCTTACGATCTCAACACTGGTCGTCAACTCTGGACGCAAGCATGGAATGCCGAGTACAACGACTCAACCGGCGATGGGCCGCGCGCTACGCCAACCTGGGACGAGGGACGCCTGTATGCTTTAGGCGCCACCGGCGAGTTGCGATGTCTCGATGCGAAGAGTGGCCAAGTGATCTGGGGCAAGAACATTCTTTCTGAAAATGGCGCGTCGAATCTGCCCTGGGCGATGGCCGCGTCGCCATTGATCGTTGACGACAAAGTCATCGTGTTGCCGGGCGGCAGCGGCGGAAAGTCGGTGGTGGCCTACAACAAGGTGAACGGCGCGCCGGTTTGGAAGTCGCTCGACGATCGTCAGGCCTATGTGTCGCCGATGCTGGTTACGCTCGGCGGCCGGCGGCAAATTCTGGTCGTCAGTTCGACGCGCGCGGTTGGCCTCGTCCCTGAAAATGGGCAACTGATCTGGAGCTACATCTGGGACACGGACATGGGCATCAACGCTTCGCAGCCGATCGTTGTGGGCGCTAATCGGTTCTTTATCTCGTCCGGCTACGGCAAAGGGGCGGCGCTGGTCGAAGTCAACGGGGCTAACGCGCGAACGATTTGGGAAAACATCAACATGAAGAACAAGTTCAACAGCTCAGTTCTTCATCAGGGTCACGTTTACGGCTTGGACGAGGGAATTCTAAGCTGCGTCGATGTCAACACCGGCGAACGCAAATGGAAAGGTGGACGTTACGGTTACGGTCAGCTACTTCTTGCGGGGGGTACTTTGATTGTGATCACGGATACCGGCGAACTTGCTTTGGTGAAGGCTGCGCCAGATCAATTTTCAGAATTGGCCCGCTTTCAGGCAATCGAAGGAAAGACTTGGAACTACCCGGCGATCGCCGGTGGCCGTTTGCTTGTTCGGAATGCCAACCAGATGGCCGCTTACAATATCGCGGCCCGATGAGCGATTTTTACTTTGTGTCCCTCTGTGGATCTCCGTGAATGATGCTTTGAAACAGAAATCACCACCGCGGCACAGAGATCACACAAAGACACACAGAGAAAAAAACAGGAGTTTTTCAATATGAAACGCTTATCAACGCTTGGCATTTTCGGTTTGCTGCTGGCGTGCAACGCCACAGTCTCTGCCCAGAAACTTGATTTCAGCGGGTCATGGACGATGGATCGCGCGCGCAGCTTCGGTCTGCCGGGAAACATGAACCAAACGATGTCAGTCTCGCAGTCCGGCGACGAGCTCCAGGTCGAGACCAAACTGATCCAGCCTAACAACGAGCGAACAGTCAAAGACACCTACATCCTCGACGGCAAAGCGCGTGACTTCACTCCTCCGGCGCCCCCGAATGCACCGGCCAATGCGCCTCCGCCGACCGGAAAGCGCACCGCTTACTGGATGCCCGGCAACAAGGGGATTTTGGTAGACGAAGTGACCACCAGTCAGACTGCAAATGGCCCGACCGTCACCAAAGTCACGAGAAAGTGGACCGTCTCAAATGGCGAGTTGGTTATCGATATGTACGTCGATAATCCAAACGTCTCTTACGAGGCGAAGCGGGTCTTTAAGAAGTATTGATGAGGTCAGTACCCGGAGCGGTAGCGACGGGGTCGTGTCGGAAGCCCGCGCGTAAGCAAGGGCAACTGCGCAAACATCAAGATTGAATCATCACTCAACTTGCCCTCCCTCACGGTCGGGCTTCTGACACGCGTCTTGATGAGGTCACAACCCGGAGCGGTAGCGATGGGATCATCCATTCAAGTTGAGTCTTGATCCGGTCGCTACCGCTCGCAGTTCTGACACGCTCTTGTGCCTCAGGGCGCGGAATTCTTTTTTTCCACTTGAGCCAGGGGTAAGCGACCGCAGGTCGCGCCACCCTTGGATAATATCTTTAACCGCTACGCGCTTGGGTATAATACCGAAATCCGAAAACATCCGCCGCAAAACAACCAACCCCCCTCAAGTTAGCAATCCTATGGCGCTCAAATTGCTAACCACCAATTCAAATGTTAATTTTTGTCAAATGTTGGTTGTCGGTGAAACTCAATTGTCCGCCGACCCGTCTTATCATTTGAGCAGCCGCTCGGAGAAATCCCCAGAATCTCGAGAGCACCGGAGCCTGAGACTGAATACTGAAGGACTGAGAAGAGCATCGCGTACACAAAAGAGCCAATGTCAGCAGATAACCCCCAGACAGGCACGGAAGTCGGAAACTATTTCGTTTCAAACTATCCGCCGTTCTCGCAGTGGAAACCTGAGTTTGTCGGCGAGGCCCTGACGGCCCTCGACCAGCCTCCGCGAGTGGATGATCCACTCGGCCTCTACATCCACATTCCTTTCTGTCGCAAGCGCTGCACGTTTTGCTATTTCAAAGTCTACACGGACAAGAACGCGTCCGAGATCGAGGTCTACCTGGATGCGCTGATAAAAGAAAACGAACTGTACAGCCGGACGCGCGCGTTTCAGGGACGACAGCTGCGATTTGCGTATTTCGGTGGGGGCACGCCGTCTTACATCAGCGAAAAGCAGCTTCATTACCTGGTCGATGGACTTAATCGCCACGTAAGTTGGGAGAATGCCGAAGAAGTCACTTTCGAATGCGAACCCGGCACTCTGCAGAAATCGAAGCTTGAGACCCTGAAAGAGATCGGGGTCACGCGACTCAGTCTCGGGATCGAACATTTCGACGACGAAATTCTGGAAGCGAATGGCCGCGCGCATCTCTCGCCTGAGATTTATCGTGCTTACGGTTGGGCGCGTGAGGTGGGTTTTCCGCAAATCAACATCGATCTGATCGCGGGGATGAGGGGCGAGACGGAAGAGAAATGGCGCGCTACAGTCCGGCGCGCAATAGAACTCGAGGCCGACTCGGTGACGATTTACCAGATGGAGCTTCCTTATAACACCGTCATTTCGCAAGAGATGCTGAGAGAGGGAATCGCGTCGCCGATAGCCGGCTGGGAGACGAAACGGCGTTGGTTGAACTACGCGTTCGAGCAGTTTCAGGCACGCGGTTACCAGATCGCCAGCGCCACCGTGTTAACTACAACCAAAAAGCCATGCCGCTTCATTTACACCGACGCGCTGTGGCACGGCGGTGACATGATCGGACTCGGCGTCGCTTCGTTCTCGCATTTCGGTGGGGTGAATTTTCAGAACGTGCACAACTTCGAGGAATATCTGCGCATCCTCAAGACCGACAATTTGCCGCTGTTGCGGGCGGTGGCTTTGACGGCGAAACAGCGCTTGATTCGCGAGATGATCCTCCAACTGAAAACCGGCTCATTGGACACCGGGTACTTTCTCAATAAGTTCGGCGTGGACGTGTGGCGCGAATTTCAGCGTGTTTATGAGCGGCTAAATATCGACGAGTTACTCGATCGACAGAACGGAACGATCAAGCTGACGCGCCGCGGCTTGCTGGAAGTGGATGAAATTCTTTGGGAGTTTTTTGAACCTGAATTAAAGACTGTTCGTTACGCTTAAGGTGATTGCCACAGAGGCGCAGAGGCACAGAGATATGGCCACCGTAAACACAGATCGGCACCGATAACGCGTTCAGATTACGCATTCAGATCCGTGTGTATCTGTGTCCATCAGGGGCTGAGTTGTTGCTCCGTGCCTCTGCGCCTCTGTGGCATCGTGAATGGAAATGATGACAAATAACTATGACGTTATTGTAATCGGCGGCGGTCCCGCCGGTAGCACGGCCGCCAGCATTCTCGCGCGGGAAGGCTGCAAGGTGGTGCTCTTTGAAAAGGAAAAGTTTCCTCGTCATCACATCGGCGAATCTTTGATGACTGACACTTACTGGACCTTTCAGCGCATGGGCTTTTTGGAAAAGCTTAAGTCGAGTGCGTTCACGCAAAAATACAGTGTGCAGTTTGCCAACCAGGCCGGGAGAGAATCACACCCCTTTTATTTCTTCGAAGCTGTGCACAATGAGAGTGCGGTAACCTGGCAAGTCACGCGCGCAGTCTTCGACAAGATGCTGATCGAACACGCGGCTGAGCAGGGCGCCGACGTTCATCAGGGAGTCGCCGTCAAGCAGGTGCTCTTCGAACTCGACAAAGCAACTGGCGTTGAAGTGGAAATGCCTGACGGGCTGCGCCAGTCGTTCTTCGCCAAAGTCATCGTCGATGCGACCGGCCAGAGCGCGATGCTGTCGAACAAATTTCGTTGGCGCGTGCGCGATCCGAAGCTAAAGAAGGCAGTCCTTTACTCCTACTACAAAGGCGCTCATCGGGAAAAGGACCTTAACGGCGGCGCCACGCTGGTGTTGCGCACTCCAAAAGGAAGCGAAGGCTGGTTCTGGTACATTCCGCTCGAAGACGACATCACCAGCGTCGGCATCGTCGCCAACCCTGAGTATTTGCTCAAAGGGCGCGGTCAGGATTTGGCGAAGATTTTCGATGAGGAAGTTCAGAAGACCGAAAGCTGCCGCCGGCGCGTGGCCCAGGGAGAGCGCGTCGATAAAATCTATTCAATCCTTGATTACTCATATCGCTCGAAAAAGAACGCGGGCCACGGATTCATGATTATCGGCGACGCGTACGGTTTTCTGGATCCCATCTATTCTTCCGGCGTTCTGCTGGCGCTGAAGATGGCCGAGCTGGCCGCCGACGCGATCCATGACGCATTCCGTCACGACGACTTCTCGGCCGAGCGTCTGGGACAGTTTCAATCAAAGCTGGATCGGGGCATCGAATCGATGCGCAAGCTGGTTTACGCGTTCTACAACGAGGGTTTCAGCTTCGCACAGTTCCTGCGGAAGTACCCTGAACACCGGGTGAGCATTATCAACCTTTTGATCGGCGACGTTTTCAAGGATGGCGTTGATGAGGTCTATGGCCCGATGTCCGACTTTGCTGAGATTCCGCCGCCGCTGTACGAGCAACTGGACGGCGCGCCCGTCAAGACCGATCCGGAAGAAACGCTCTCGGCGCAATATCGTTATTTCGAAGACAGCGAGTTTGAGGCCCACCCCGAGAAGTGGCATGGCGCCTTGCGCTCTTGAAACTCCGTTAGCGAGATTTATGGCTCTGGCGCCGCAGCGGTCGTTAGCTCCGTTAGGAGCGTGATGTTTATAGAACTTCGCTTCTTATTCACACCTGGCTGAAGCCAGGTGTGAATGGGAAAACCGAGCTTATCTTTCCCAATGAATTCGCGACGCCTACTTGCCTGGCTGCTTCGAGTGGCCGGCGGCTTTGAAATCCTCGCCTTCTTTGCCGTCATAATGCCGCGCTCATGGATGGAGGTGTCGCATGCCTGGTTGGGCATGGGCGAGATGGCCAGCGGCCCGTTGCTTATGTTCATGATCCGTCAGGCTTCCTACACTTACGGCATGCACGGCGTGTCGTTGTGGGTCCTCGCTTCTGACGTAGTTCGCTTTCGCGCGCTCGTGATTCTCAACGGCGTCGCCTATTTGTTGGCCGGCCCGATTTTCTTTTGGATTGACTACACAACCGGAATGCCCTGGTGGTGGACCGTTGCGGACTCGCTCGGATGTGGACTTGCCGGCGTTGCGATTCTCGTCCTTAGTCTCCTAAACAAATCTTCTAGAGAATCTGGCCGCTAACTCTCGCTTCCAATTGAACTTTATGCCTAGTCACATGTCAGATATCGGGTTCAACGTTGAAACGGAAAAACAGTTTCAGGAACTGGCCTCGCGAGCTTATGAGGAAGGCCAGGCCTTTGAAATGATCGACGGCGCTTACATCAAATGGGCTCCGGGCGAAGGCATCGAAGTGTGGCTTCAAGTGGATGTCAATGGCGACATTGTCGGCATCAATCCGCATTTCAGCGGCATTAGTTCTATGCGTGTTTGTTTGGATGAGCGAATAAGAGGATCAGAGGGATCGCTTGACGGCGCATTTCACGCTTGGGCGAATCCTGAAAACGAGACGCCCGATACAGGAGACTTTCCTTTTGTGTTCGATGTTCCAGATTTCCATTTGACTGAAGCGACCAAACTTCCTGCCGTCGTCACAATACAACTGGCGGCATTCGCTCATGAGTTGCAGTCCTTTGCCAGCGACGAAGACCATGAGAAGTCTCAGAACCACGAGATTAAGTTCGCTTCGGAATCGTTTATCCCGGCTGGAACTTTTGTTCCCGAAGGTCAGCCGCCGGTAGCTGAAGCTGTATTCACGGGTCACGTTTTGGAAACGGCGCTCATCACGAATCCGGTTACTGGCGCCGAATTTTGCTGGGCCAAAACGAGAACACTCGGTGGAGAAATAGACGTTGTAGCCGATCCCGCGCTCTTAAATGGCCTGTTAGTCGAGGGAGGAGTTCTCACCGGCTCCTTTTGGCTATCCGGCCGGTTGCTCACTTAGAAAGATCTACAAACACTCGCATCGCCCGACTAGAACAACAACTTCACACCGAATTGCAGATGCCGCGGCTCGCGGGCTGAGCTGATTCGTCCGAACGTTGGTGAGCCCAGAAAATTGTCTGGCAGATTCAGATTCGGATGATTGAAAAGGTTGAACACCTCAGCGCGAAATTGAAGATTGAAGCGTTCAGTCAGCAAAGTATTCTTTACCAACGACGCATTGACGTTCTGATAGCCAGGCCCCCTCAGAATATTTCTGCCGGCATTGCCAAACGTGCCTCGAGCCGGGAAGGCGAAGGCGGCCGTATTGAACCAGCGGTTGGCGGATGGCGATGAAAGATTTGGATCACCCACAACATTCGGCCGATCGTTCGCGCCAAAGCCAAGCACAGATCGTCCGGTGCCGCTGTTGTCGATCTCCGGAAGCAGGGCGACGGTGAACGGCCGTCCTGACTGCAACGTCACAATTCCCAAAGTTTGCCAGCCGCTCAGCAGCGTCGATACCCAACCGTCGTCCGCCAAGTAGCGCCGGCCTTTTCCAAACGGCAGGTCGTAGCTGTAACTCAACACGAATCGATGGCGCGCGTCGAAGTTTGATAGCCCGCGCTCTGGTCGCAGATTGTTGCTGTCCTGGGGAAAGTTTGGATCGCCGGCGCTGCTGAAAAAATTGGAAGCGTCGTCCTCGGATTTTGACAAGGTGTAAGAACCGAGCACGGCCAGACCAAAATCGAGCCGCTGCTGAAAGCGCACTTGCAGGCTGTCGTAGCGAGAGTTCGCGCGCGATTCGATTTGGGTGATGTCATCAAAAAATGGATTTGGCCGCGGCACAAACGGAAGTCCAGGGGGCAAAACGCTTGGCTGTGGCTGATTAATGTCGCGCGCCGATAGCAGTTTGGTGCCCTTTGAACCAACGTAAGCAACTTCGAGCACACGGCTGCGGCCGAGCTGCTGCTGCACGCTGGCACTCCAGTGTTGCATGTACGCCGTGCGCAGATCGCGCTGAATTGCCAGCGCCGAATCTGGAAGCGCGAACGGGAAAAATGCTGGGAACGGATTGTTGACGGTCAGCGGTAATCCCGGCAGCGAGAAGAACAGATTGAAGTCAAAGTAAGGCCGATTGAAATAAAGCGCCTCGCCCGACGCCAGCGCTGACTGATCGTAGTAGACGCCATAGCCGCCGCGGACCACGGTGTTTCCTTCATCACCAGGAGTCCAGGCAAATCCGACCCGCGGCGCAAAATTGTTTTTGTCCGCGTGAAAGCCACTGCGCGGTACGCCACCTGTCCCCACGGGTACCAGCGTGCGCGTGGCCGGATTGTAGATGTTCGCGCGGTCAAACGCGTCCACCGGCGGCGAATTGTATTCGTAGCGCAGTCCGCCGATCAGCGTCAGACTGCGACTGACGCGAAAGCTGTCATTTACGAAAAAGTTGTAAGAGTTGCTTCGCAGGTGCTGGGCGTTGTCCACCCGCGCGCCGCCGGTCACGAGCGGAAAGCCGAGCAGCAGATCGCCAAGCGCATTGAAAGTGATTTGTCCGAATGGTGAAAACTGAAGCAGACCGCGAGACTGCACATCGCGAAAAGCGTTCTGCTGGACCAGCCGGACATCGCCCCCGATTTTCCAGAGGTGGCGACCACTCGAGTACGTCGCCGAGTCGAGAATCTGAAACGTGTTCGTGACGCTGTTCTGCGGATTATTACCTTCGTGTCCCAGCGGCGAAAATCCGGTAACCGTAATGAAACTTAATCCGAAGTCGCGTGGATTCGACGACAACTCAGGCATGCCGACAGCTCGATTGACGCTCGTGCCTTGATTCTCCTGAAGGACGGCTGAAGCGACGCGATTGAAGGCAAAGCGCAGATCGTTGACCACCGCCGGCGAGAAGACATGCGTCTCGCTAATCATCGCGTTCTGACTGCGGCGCGTGACGTCGTTGCCATAACCGGGCACAAGCGAGAAACCTGAGCCGGCAAACGGCTCAAACAGATCTCGATCCCCAAAGCTGTAACGAAAGGCCCAGGTTGAGCGAGAAT
Organism: Acidobacteriota bacterium; assembly: GCA_052389795.1. Lineage (GTDB taxonomy): Bacteria > Acidobacteriota > Blastocatellia > Pyrinomonadales > Pyrinomonadaceae > UBA11740. Next base: position 57,339 of record JBQTHO010000020.1, read on the forward strand.
TCAAAAGGTGGTCGATGCGCACGTCGAAGTGGTCGTTGCGATCTTGCTGGACCGGTGACGATACGAAGTTCGCGAACCGATCTGGACGGTTTGGCAAAGGATAAAGAGCCGCGATACTGCGACCGATGGGATTGATGGCTGCGTTGGGAATGCCGCCGCCGGGGAAGGGAATGCCGGTGCCCGGAATGATCGGAATGCCGAACAGGCTCTGCGAGAAGTCACCGTTTCTTTCGGCCAACGTCGGCACATTTGTCACGCGCGTGATGCCTTCACGCGAGCGCGTTCCTTCGTAGTCGGCAAAGAAAAACGTTTTGTCCTTCCGAATCGGCCCGCCAATCGAGAAGCCAAACTGGTTGCGGATGTATTTCGGGGACGGCTCGTTCGCAGGCACAAAGAGATTCCGCGCATCCAAGGCGCCATTGCGATGAAACTCAAAAATGCTGCCGTGAAAATCGTTCGAGCCGGACTTCAGGACGACGTTCACTTGCGCGCCGGCGCTGCGTCCGAACGAAGCGTCGTAAGTGCTCGTCAGGTTTTCAAACTCACGGATCGCGTCAACCGGCGGACGCACTCCGAACGTATTCAGTTTCGGATCGACGTTGTAAACGCCGTCGAGCAGAAAGTTGTTGCTGTCTTCGCGCGCGCCGTTGACGCTAAACGCAAAGTCACCGCGGACGGAACCGGCGGAGCCTTGCGCCGGCGGCGCCGCACCCGGAACCAGCAGCGTCAATTCAAAGAAGTTGCGGCCGTCGAGCGGCAGTCCCTCGACCTGTCGGTTTTCGATGACGGTCCCAAGCGAGGCGGAATCTCTCTTCAAGGGCGCGGTAACCGACTCAACGGTCACCGGCGCATGCGAAATAAAAATATCCAGATCGATCAGCCGTTCCTGGTTGACCAGCATCTCGATTACCTCTTCGCGGCGCGCAAATCCTGCGCGTCCACCGTCGTCGGTTAGGAGGCGATATTGGCCGGGAGCTACCCCTCCGAAAGCGTAATTGCCGTCAGCATCGCTCTCTGTGGTTCTGTCCTGGCTGGTAGCAATGTTTGTGAGGGTGATTCTAATTCCCGGGACCACCGCCCCGTTCGGATCGTAGACGGTGCCGCGGATCGACCCTCGATGCGTCTGGGCCAGCGCACTGCTCGCGGTGAAAAGAATCAGCGTTGCGATGAAAGCGATCGAAAGAAGTGACTTCAAGCGGGTTTCCTCCTCGGGCTCTTACGTCTGGTAATGACCTATGGTGCTAGAGCGACCGTCGGGTGTGCTCATTATCACTAAAACTGTTGGAAATGTCGCTGCAGAAAATCGGAATTCAGACCCTTAGCCAACCGTCGCTGAAAGAATTTACAAATCTTAACAACTGCAATCTTTGAGTTGTTCGCTTTGATGATAACCTCAACGCAAAGGATCGATAAGGCCAAGCATTGTTCTAGGGATTAGTTTATCCACATTGGTAGAATACGCGGCGCTTGCTGGTTCAGCGCTTTCGTTTTACGAATAACTCAGTCGGAGGGTTGCACTAATGCTTTGGATCCTTTTCGCTTTGGGCGCCGCGTTGGCCTGGGGACTGTACGGACCCGTTCTGCACCGCGGCCAGGTGGCGCTCGGCAATCCGATGCGCGCGTTGCTCTGTGTCGGCGTCGCTTATTTTTTGATAGGCGTGCTGGTACCCGTGGCTAATCTCTCGTATCAGGGCCAGTTACAGGGGTTTACCATGAAGAGCTCGCTGACCGCCACGGCCGGCGGCGTGCTGGGTGCTCTCGGTGCAATCTGTATTATCTTCGCTTTTCGGTACGGCGGCGTTCCGAATTACGTGATGCCTCTGGTTTTTGCAGGCGCACCTTTGGTGAACGTGTTGTTCTCAATCTGGTTGCATCCGCCAAAGACCGCTCCGAATCCAATGCTTTATGTTGGGTTCCTGATGGCCGCCGGAGGTGCGGGCATGGTTCTGTATTTCAAACCGCAGTCGTGATTTAGAGTGAATAAGCGCGCCGTAGGCGCCAAATGTTTATAGCCACAAAGCTGTCTTCGATTCCAGGCGCCTCCGAAATAAGCGAAATGCAAAGCCTTTCGCTTATTTCGGAGGCGGATCGATTAAGCAACGCGATGAGCTGTAGACATTACGCCTCTAACGAGGCGAAGAATTTTGTTGCTGTTCTTCCCCGTTAATCGTCACATGCTGAGGAGGCAATAAATGAATTACTCACGCTCAAGGCTCGGATGCCTTCTGATCGTTCTAACATTTATATCGACCGCAACGGCCCAGACCGACGGTGAGTGGCCGCAGTGGCGTGGCGCGAACCGTGACGGTATTTCGAAAGAGACTGGGCTTTTAAAGCAATGGCCCGAAGCCGGTCCGCCTTTGGCTTGGAAAGCGAGCGGCGCAGGCAGCGGCTACTCTTCGTTCTCAATTTCCAAAGGCCGCTTGTACACCATGGGATCGCGCGGGGACCGCGAGTTTGTTATCGCGTTCGACGTTGCCAGCGGAAAGGAAGTCTGGGCGACGCCGCATGGCACAACCTTTGACAATGATCGCGGCGGCGGGCCACGAGGGACTCCGACGCTCGACGCCGACCGAGTTTATGCGCTCGGCGGGAGCGGCGATCTTTCGGCGCTCGACGCGCGCACCGGAAAAATTGTCTGGACACTCAATGTGCTGACGAAGTTTGGCGGATCGAATATTCGCTGGGGTATCAGCGAATCACCGCTGGTTATCGGTGACAAAGTTCTGGTGAATGCCGGTGGACCGGGGGCTTCGATCGTTGCGCTGAAGAAGGCTGACGGCTCGCTGATTTGGAAGAGTCAAAGTGACGAGGCCGGCTATTCTTCCCCCATTCCGGTCCAGGCCGGTGGTACCACGCAAGTCATTTTCTTCACCGGCACTCGGGCGGTGGCTTTGGATATTCGCGATGGCAAACTCTTGTGGGAGTATGTCCGCCCGTCGAATGACGTCGCCAACATCGCCACACCCGTGGCTCGCGGCAATCGTGTCTGGATCTCTTCAGACTACGGCACCGGTGGCGGGCTGGTTGAGATTAAGGCCGACGGCAAAGGTCAGGAGGTCTACTTCACCAAAGAGATGCGAAATCATCACGCTACTTCGATTTTGGTTGGCGATCACCTTTACGGCTTTTCCGGTGGAATTTTTACCGCAATGAAATTCGACACCGGCGAAGTCGCCTGGCGCGACCGCAGTGTCGGGAAAGGCTCGCTCACATTTGCTGATGGGCACCTCTATGCTTTCAGTGAGAATGGCGTGATTGGACTTGTTGAAGCAAACCCAACTGCTTATCGAGAGAAGGGAAGATTCAGAATCCAACAAGGCTCTTTGCCGACATGGGCGCATCCAGTGGTGGCGGGTGGCCGGCTTTACATCCGAGATCAGGACACGATTTACGCGTACGACGTGCGGGAGAAGAGATAGGGCAGCTTAGAAACGAGCTTGCTTCAGATAGTTCTGCACTTCAAGTAACTCAGGTATTTCCTTGTCGGCATTGCGCCACTGTTCCGACAGACGCGCGTAAGCCGAGATCGCTCCGCGTTGATCTCCCATTTTCGCGGTCGCCCGCGCCAGCCCCAGCAATGACCTTGCGCGATTCGGCTGTCTTAGTAATGCGACCTTGAATTGTTCCGCGGCTTCATTTGGTTTGCCCGCGCGGAGCAGAATCTCACCCAACAACTCATGGGAAGGCTTGATGAGACTCGGCGGTCCCGAGGGCGGACGCATCTTCTCTTCTCGGCGAACCGCCTCGCGTACGAGTTCAATTGCGTTGTCGTGCTCCCGGCTCATGGATGCGAACGCTGCCGCGACTTGTAGTTCGCCAATCACATTTGCGACGTTGCCGGGCGAGTCAACCTTCACATCCGGAATCGGGGGCGCGGTTTTCATCGAGCCCTTGAATGCTGCTGCCAGGTTCTGAGTGAACCCTGGCAACCGCTGGCCACTATTTGAGTAGCGAACCGTCATTGGGCCATCGCTCGGCGCCGAAGAGCCGTGCGCGCCATGGCCACTCGTGGCAGGAGCCTGCGAGCTGAGTGACGAGGACGGAAAAAGAGTAGCTGCGAGATCCCATCTTTGTGTTTCGACCACGAATGCCGCCGCCATATTGGCGTAGTTGTTCTCATAATAGCCGGGTCGGAGCTTGTTGTCATACGTAGACTCGGACATCGTCTTTTTCATCAACACGAGCAATTCTTCAGCCTTGCGGTATTGGCCCTGTTGCAGATGGGCGTACATCAACCAATGCAGGCTGTGATAATCGCGCACGTTTGGTGAGAGCTTCTTACGCCGCATCCACGTGTCTGATGCTTCCCACGCTGATTGATTCGAGGCCGCGGCCTCAGGCCACATTCCGAGTTGCAGAAAAATGTGTGACGGCATGTGCCGGGCGTGATGCGCTTCCGGTGCGATTCCGGCGTAGCGACGCGCGGCGGGCAGCGCCAGAATGGCATGGTCCGGATCGTCGAACGCGTGGATAATGTAATGCGCCGCGCCCGGATGGTTTGGGTTCTTTTGATAAACCTCAAGGGCAATAGCGCCCGCCCGCGCCTGCAAGCGATAACTCTTATCTTCCGACCGCACCAGGCCAAGAAGCGAAAGGGAATAAAACGCCGCCGCGTCGAGATCGTCTGGATAGTCGCGATAGATTTTTTCCATCACCGAAGAGTAAGCCGCGTCGCGGTTTTGCTTGTCGCCCTCGGCGTAAAGCAGCTTCACCGCGCTTAAGTAAGCGCGTTCTCGCGCACTTAGCTTGGCCGTGTCTTTGATCTTCGTGACGACTTGACGTCCCGCTGGAGTGTCCTGCTCGGTCCAAAGCGGATGGTTGTGGGCCATCGCCTCACCCCAATAACCCATCATGAAATCCGGTTCAAGTTTGGTTGATTCGCGAAAGGCTTCGAGCGCTTCTTCGTACCAGAAGGAATGGAGTGCTGCGAGGCCGCGAAGGAAATGTTCCTGTGCCTGCGACGAACCGGAAGTTGGGAATTCGACCTTCCCAAGTTGCGAAGTCTGTGCGTGAACGTTAAAGACCGTGACGGCCAGCAAAACTACGGACAAGAAAAGTTGTGGTAGCCGGATAGTAGGCCAGCGATTCATGATTTACCTCTACCGTATGGTATTCCGTCGCGAAGCGATGAGTGAGTTAGCCCGACCCTACTTCTTCCCAATGCAGTAAAGATTCGTCGCCGTGCGAATAAAAATCTGGCCGTCGGAAATTGCGGGCGAACTCAGACAATAATCATTCAAAGGGTTCTCGGCCAAAACTTCGAATTTTGGGCCGGCCTTGACGACGGTCGTCAGCCCTTCTTCATTCGTCACGTAAATTTTGTCGTCGGCCAGTACTGGCGAGCCGCTGTACGTGCCCGGCTTGATGCGTTGCTGGCCGTAAATCTCGGCGCCGGTTTTAGCGTCAAGACACCACATGATGCCGCGGTCGTTGACGATGTAGAAATATTTTCCATCGGTGACCGGCGTGGGCACGTCGGGGCCATTGTTGGTTGACCACACCAGATGCGAAGTGGTGATGTCGCCGCGTCCACCGGCCTTAAACACTAATAAGGGCTTCACGCGCGTCGGCGCATATATTAAATCGTTGAAGACTATTGGTGAGGCTACAATTCGATACATCGGAGCATTTTCAGGATTAAGGCCGTTCGCGCGCCAGAGTTCTTTTCCCGTCGCCGGATCGTGACCGGTGACGCAATCACCGCCGGTGATCACGATCTCGGTCGTCTTTCCGTAACGAAGCAAGGCCGGCGTCGTGTAGGAATCCGGCGACTCGCGAATGGCCGCTGTCGGCCGATCGACTTTCCAAAGCGTCTTCCCGGTCTTCTTATCAATTCGCATCACGTACGACGGATCGTCGGTCTTCATTCCGTGCAGCACTTGCACGTAAAGCGAATCTTCGAACAGCAGCGGCGACGACGCGTAGCCCCAGTTCAGACCGAACTCGCCGTAGTCTTTTTGAATGTCGCGAGTCCAAAGTTCCTTACCGGTAAAATCAAAACTCTTCAGAATGCCGGTTCCGGTCATGACCCACACGCTCTTGCCGTCCGTTACCGGCGATGGCGAAGACATGTTCTGCTTGCGCATCTTCACGTTGCCGCTGCCCAGCAACTTCTTCCAGAGCATCGTGCCTTTGGTGCGATCTACGCACCAGAGATACAGCTCGTCCTTTTCGGCAACGTTCAGAAAAATTCGATCCCGCCAGATGATTGGAGTTGATCCACTCCATTCGGGCATCGCCAGTTTCCAGGCGACGTTTTCCTCCGTGGTCCACTTGACCGGCAGGTTCTTCTCGGCGCTGGTGCCGTTAAGCGAAGGTCCACGCCATTGCGGCCAGTTTTCAGCGCGGGCAAATGTGATCGAGAGTAGGACGACCGCGATTACGAAAAAGGCTTGGCGTTTCATCTCTTTCCTCCTCGAATAATCCACAGATTACGCAGATTTCACAGATTCAAAAACGACCGCTGAGGAGCATCGCATTTCAGCTCATCAATGTTGCGATCGCAGCCCTTGGACTAACTGTCTATTCTTTAATCTGTGTAATCTGCGGATTCCCATCTTTTATTCCGCTCTCAACGCGGGCAAGAGCGGCGATCTGAGCGCCACCCAGGTCGCCACCAACGATGCCGCAAGCCCGCATATTAATACCGCGACCAACAGGACGCCCAGAGAAATGTTCGGCAGGCGGCCGCCGCGATCAAAAAGGACCGGCGCAATTGCGAGCAGCGCGCAGACCGTGCCGGTGCCCAAGCCGACTACGAGCAAGAAAGCATTCTCGGCAATCACCATGAGCGCGAAGTGCGATGAGTTATATCCCAAGGCGCGCAACAGGGCCAGTTCTTTTCGCCGCTCGAGGACGTTACGCAACAGCACGGCAGCCATTCCAAGAGTGCCGAGCGCCAGACCCAAGCCCCCCAGCATCTTGAAAGTTGAAAGATAGGTATTTTCGACGCGATGAAAATTGGCGAGCCGTTCACCGGTATTTGAGACGTCGAAGCCGTAATCCGAAAGCCGATCCTCCAGCGCGACAGTGATTGTCGAGAGTTCGCTCTGAGCGTCAATCAAAAAGTAGCGGTATCCGGGCTCAGCAGGGAAAAGTTTTACGAAATTCTCTTCCGACATCAGTAGCTCGCTTTGAAAGATGCTGTCGGACAAGGCGCCCACCAGGCGCAAGCGAACCGGCCCTTCATTGCGATTCAGTACAAATTCGTTTCCCACCTTCAAATGAAGTACGTAGGTCATCGAGTTAGCGTCGGCGATCACGGGCACGACCTCGTCTTCCAATCTCCGGTTCAGCAATAGCCAGGGATTGCCAGTCTCATCCCCGGAAGTAGCCAGCGAATTCTGAAAAGTGAAGCGGTTGCTCTGAATAAATTCCGCGGTCGCCCCGAGAATGCGCGGATTACGCGGCTGGTAAAGATTGAGACAACTTGCGTCATCGCCGGGGCGCAGACGGAACCGCGTGAAAGAAGTGCTGGAAAAAGCTGAGCCAGTCACATCATTTGCGATGTTCAATGCTTCCCGTCCGGTAGCCGAGTTTGGATCGTGCACAAGTGGCAAAAGCGATTCAGCCATCAGCGGGAATCCGCCCGTACCGGATTTCCTGTCTCGCCTAAGATCTTGACCACCTTTTCTAAATGCTTCGACAGTTACGACGATGAAGGCGGACATCGCGATCAGAGCAATGCACATTACACTGCGCGACGGTCGATGCACCGCGTTTCTGAAGCCGAGCCGCCAGACTGCCGGCCAACCCTTTCCGCGAATTGGTCTGCGCCGTGGCCGCCGCAACCAGGCCGACACGAAATAAAGCAATGCCACGAGAAGAAGAGTGCCGCTACCGAAGAAACCTGCGGTTTGGCTAATGATTTGAAAAGTCGCCCCAACCAGAATCAGAAGCGCAAGTGCGGTCAGGGCAATTGAAAGCAAGAGACGCGGGGACACGGGGACGCGGCGACGCGGCGACATCTCGTTTTGACGTCTCCGTGTCTCCGCGTCTCCGTGTCTCCGTGTCTTGTCGACGAGAGTACCCGCCAAAAGAGATCTTGAGGACGCTTTTCCCAGACGTTTCAATGTCCAGGCGACGCAGATCACTGCCGCCAACACTCCGCCAATTCCGCCAAGCACGAGTGACACTGCCGAGACGTGAAGACGCAACTGCGTGGTTCCCACCGCGTCCACCCACCAGGTGCGGAGCCCGAGCAGAATCACATAACCGTACGCTACCGCGCCGAGCAAACCGAGCAAACTTCCCACGAGAGATAAGACCAGCCCTTCAGCCAGAAAGAGATTTCGAATTTTCGATCGAGGAAAGCCGATGGCTTGCAGGGTGCCGATTTCACGCAAGCGTTGTTCAATTCCGAATTTGAAAAAGAGTGATGCCAGCAGTAGCGCCGAGACTACGAGAAAAAAGCTGAAGTAGAGAAAGTACTCGCCGAAATCAGTCGCGCCGCGCGATGCCGCCAGTCCTTCAGCGCGTACCGGTAGAATCGCGAGACCCATCTGCGCCGGATCTAGTGCCCGGCGCAAGTTTGGCTCGAAACCCGAACGCAGTTGCGCAAAATGTTGGTCGAGCCCGGGCCTAGTGTGCAGCGACGTAAATTTGCCGAAACGCGATTGCCAGAGTTGTTGCGCCACCCCAATCGGCAGAAAAGCTTTGGGCGCGGTGCGATACTTTTTCCAGTAATCTTCATCCTGAGGGCGAATGCGATCCAGATCCATGGGAAACGGAGGATCCCAATCGGCAACGTTTTCCGATTCAGTAATGCCTGGATAATCCGGCACGAGATTGCGGTCGGCCGCGATTCCTTCCATCGGAATAATGCATGCCACTTGAAACTCAGCTGAACTGGTAGCGAGCTGGCCTTGCTCGAGCCAGACGTAGTAATTGAGGCTGATGCGCCCGCCAGGCTTCGCGCCGAGATCGTTCGCAGCCCATTCGTTCAGAATCAATGGCGGAAGATCTGGCATTGACTCGGTACAGCTAACGCGATGCCCCCCACCAACATGCTGAATCATTTCAAACATCTCGGGGTGTATGCCGGTTACGATCGAATACGGAATCGCCCGACCGTTTTCGAGCTGCATGCTGTTAACGAGATAAGAAAAATATGGAGTCGCACCGGCTTTACCTGTTTCCAGCGCCGCGTGATCCACTTTGGCAGCCAGTGTTTCTGAAATCATCCCGGCGCCGGTCTCGACCGACAGACTCGGCTGTCCGTCCAGCACACGCAGCTTGATGTTGTAATCCTCTAAACGAGCAGTGTCTTTGAGTAAGTTCGCGAGTGCTTTGGTTTTTTCCACTTCCGATTTGCCTGTTGAATCTTTTGAGCTGGAAACTAGGATTGTGTTAACGCGACCCGGTTGATCCAACTCTCTTTGAAGAAGCTGCATCGGGACGAAAACGGCACGCACACTGCTTTGCTGAGGACGCGTGCTGAACTCGCCCAACTGGGCAGGTAAAAGAGCCTCTCGGATTGTCAGCCGCAACGTGACGCCGGCCTCGTCTTTTCGTCCAAACAACGATTCAAGTGGTACGTCGGAGGGCTTCTGGATCCGGATCAGAAGCGAATCGCCGGGCCGGGTGTCGAGTTCGCGCGCCAGACTTTCGCTTACCAATAGCTCGCGATTTTCAGGGGGCGTTTGATTCGCCAGACCGTGAAACTGCCAAAATCTCGCGTCGACACCGTAAACACGCACTCCACCGGCGCGCGCGCCATTATCACTGCCGGCCGATCCCGCCAACTCGATCAGCGGACAACTGTTCGAGAAGCCGTGCGCGGCGAGTTCAGGCCGAATATCTTCAGCGAGCTGCTCGCGAACAAATTCCGGGGCCGCGATCACGTACTCCGTTGCACCTAACCGTTGCAGAAAAAGATCGCGCAGGCTGGCGCGCACAGAATGGCCCACAAGTAATGCACCGGCCAGCACCGCAACCGCCGTAGCGACCCCGAACACGACTGGTATGTTCGTGCGCCAGTAATGCTTTACGCTTCGCTTGATGAGATCGGAGGTGCGCATTAAGCCTCTTGCAGCTGCTGATCTCGCAATTGATACTGTCGGGGAAAACGAGCGGCCAGTTCGGGGTTGTGTGTGACTACGATCAGAATCGTTTCCTGGCTCTTGTGCAATTCGACCAGCAGAGAAGCCACGGCATCGGCTGATTTTTGATCGAGGTTTCCGGTCGGTTCGTCACACAGAAGCAGTTGCGGCTTCATGATCAAAGCGCGGGCCAGCGCCACTCTCTGCTTTTCTCCGCCTGAAAGTTCAGCCGGACGATGTTCGGTTCGATCCTGAAGGCCTACTTGTTTAATCAAATCACGGGCGCGTTCGCCGGCATCGTCGCTATTCCCGGAAATAAGTGTGGGCGTGAGCACATTCTCAATTACCGAACACTGCGGGAGGAGACAGTGATCCTGAAAGACAAAGCCAATATGCCGGTTTCTGAAAACGGCAAGCTGGCGCGGCGCGAGTTGGAATGGGTTTTCACCCGCCAGCGTGACAATCCCACTGCTCGCTGGTTCGAGCGTGCCCAGGATGTAAAGCAGGGTGCTCTTGCCGCTGCCGGAGGGACCCATGATCGAGGCGGCTTCGCCTTGCGAAAGCGAGAACGAAATGTCAGAGAGAATTCGTAGCGTTCCCTTTGGGGAAGGATATTCTTTCGAGATGTTTTCAGCTTTCAGCATGTTGCAAAGCGGGGCAGTAGCCCGACCGTGAGGGAGGGCTTAATCGGCTCGCACCAGAGCCCCCCCTCACGGTGGGGCTACTGCCCCGTTTCCTATCACCCACTCGTAAGCTTCCAGCGCGCGATCAGCCATGTGCGCGGCACTGTAATGCTGGCGCACGCCGAGCGCGCCCTGACGGCCCATCTCTTCTGCTCGCGGACGGTCCTGGAAAATCTGGAGCAGAGCATCGGCGAGGCTCTGCGGATCGTCCGGCTCAACCAGCAGTCCGCCCGATGTCTTTCCGATGATCTCGGTAAACGCCCCGCGGCGAGGTTGCACGATCGGGACGCCGCACGCCATCGCCTCGAGCAAGGAAACTCCTTTTGGCTCATCGTAGGTGGCCGGCACCGACATCACATCAAGCTGACGGAGGAAGTCGATTTTCTGATCGCGGTCCAGGACGCCTCGATAACTAAACTCGGACGCAAGTCCCGCCTCTGCCAAACCCTTTTGGATCTCGTTGAGGTACGGTTTGCATTCGGGCGCAATCCAACCCGCGGCCTCCAGACCTGCTGCCGCTCCATTGCTTTCTTTGCGAAACAGTTTGTAGGCATCGGCGAGCAAGTGAAGTCCCTTTTCAGGTGCAATGCGACCGAGAAAGCCTACTTTGAAACCGTTCTTTGTTGCCGGTTCCGTTCTTTCAAAGCCGTGAAGGTTTATGCCGATCGGCACGACGCGCATACTCTCCGCAGGGATACCAAGATAACCCGGCATGAACTCGGCGTAGAATTCGCTAATCGGAAGAAAAAGATCCACGTGCTTGATGTTGCGGCGAATCAGATCCAGCGCCTGTTCACGATACGGCGCTCGCAGGCTATCAAGAAAGAGATCCTCTCCCTGTAGCGTGCAACAAATCGGTCGATTCAATTCACGCTTGAGGGGTCCAGCGAGGCCGAGCAGCAGCGAGTAAGGGAGGTTGATGACCTCAGGGAGCGGCTCGCTTTTGAGCCAATCGATCAATTTGTGGATTTCTTTGCGCTGAAAACCATCCTCACCTTTGAGGACCGACACAGTCATCTCGCCCAACATTTTCGGATCGGTTGAGATCGAACGGCGCGATGCGAGATCGAGTACCAGTCGCGAATCCCAGACCGCATCAAGCCATGCGGGCGTCTTTCGAAAAAACGGAACGTACTGTTCGAGGTAAGCACTGATGCCGCCGAGCACAACTTTATTCTGACTGACATTCGGTTCGTCGGTGTGGGTTGGCGTGTAAACCGGCAACAGCAGCACGTCATGCCCGCGGGCGATGAGCTCCGTAGCCAGCGCGTTGTCGCGCAGGCAACTGCCGCAGTACATGCGTCCGGCGCCACCTGTGAGATAAAGAATCTTCATTACAAGTTACAGAACCGCGAGCGGTACCGAGCGGGATAAGGCGACGAGTTGGGGTTTCGAGAATCGCATTTGCGTTGACCAATCTTACACGAGCGAGTTGCGACTTTATCCCGCTCGCTACCACGCGCGGTTCTGTAGTGTCTCAAGCGGAAGCAGCGCGTTGAAAGGCGCGCCGAGCATACAGATGCTCAAACAGATTGCCTTCGTGTGGCTGATCCCAACTCACGTGGTTCGTAGGTACAGCACCAAGATTGAGCCGATCCACGTGCGGCGAGGCGACCAGTTTCTGCACCAGCTTCGGATCGTTCGTGATCGCAGTCACTACTAAGCTTGGCCCGAGCGATTCGGGAATCTGATCCTGGTTAACTTTGACAACGGTGGCAAAAGGAAAAAGAAATTCTCGGTTCGCCAGCGGATGCTCTGCGTCTTCACAGTGAATGATCGTCGGCAGCAGGTATGAACAACCTTCCGATTCGACCAGCCGGCCGGTTCCACGGAAGCGAGTGCTTACGTCACGTGCGCCGGACTCGCTCAGTCCTTGATCGATGATTGTCGAAATCCGCGCGGCCGCGTTGGCGTCGGTAAAAGGCGCCAGCTGCGCCTCTTCATCATCAGCTCTGCGGGGCACTATCTTGTTAAGCCGCTCAGCCAGTGCCTGACTGATTTCTTCAGAATGCCTGGGCGCCCAAACACTCGACGCGTTGATACAAGAGCGGCCGCTGTTCTGAGCGATCGAATCGACCATCACGTCGAGATATTGCTCCCAGTAATCGACGCAGTCTTCTCCGATCACGATCTTGCTGTAACCGGGCCCATGAATTTCGACACGCGCGTCGCCTTCCCAAACACTTGTCGTTGAACTGTCGCCGAAAATCATCGCGCGGCCGCTCTGGCGCAGTATTTCTCCCGCGCCACCGTGATCGGTGGGATAAAAGCTGAACGCCTCGCGCGGCGCACCGGCCCGAATCAATGCCTGAATGATGCGGAAAGGCGTCCAGGGTTCAGCCCCGCCGGGTTTTAGAATCAGCGGAATCTTCAACGCGAAGGCCGGAATCCACAGTGAATGAACGCCGGGAGAATTGTTTGGCAATACAGCCCCGAGCGATTTTCCGCGCGGGAAAAAACTGAGGGCATGTCCTTCGAACTCTCCGAACCCTCGGTCGAGAATTTCCCAGTCGAGATTTCTGGTCAGACCGTGGAGCACGCGTCCCATCTCAGCGAGCATCGTGGCGACCTTCTGCATGTTCCGCCGCGCCAGCGTATGAGGCAATCCGGTCGTCGCTGAGACCTGCCGCACATAATCATCTGGCGACTGTGGCAACGCGTCGAGCGGAAGCACGTCGTTGAGAAAGTAGTCGGCGGCACGCGCGCAGATTTCGACGAGTTCAGCAGTTGAGAACTTTGTCAGCGCGGCGCGAGCGCTCCGCTGATCGAGCAGGTCGCGGCGAATCAGTCCAGCGTTTGCCTGGCTGATCTCAACAAATGGTTCTCGCGTGCGATGATGCGGAACACGAACGACATCAAGGCTTGTATAGGGCTCACCTTTGCGAAGAATCGGAATCTGAAGCATATCGATCTTTAGCCGCGGATTAACTCGGATTCACGCGGATCAGAAACGAATCATGGAAAAAGATATGAGCAAACACATTTACCTTATCCGTTTGTTCTTATCCGCGCTTATCTGCGTTTATCCGCGGCTAAAAATAATTAGTAGACTCCTTCGACCACCGAAGTATTCAATTTCGCAAATGGCCGCACATTCCTCACACCGTCCCACGGATAAAGATCACACGGCGGCTCGCGTTCTGCTTCGTCGCGCTCGAGAAATCGCGGCATGAAAAACTCTTTCGTCAAAGTAGTCAGACGGACGCGGCCAGTCTCGCCGTAGCCGACGACTTTGTCAGGATTGGCCGCGTCAACCACTTCGATCATCGCGCGCGGCAGGGGTGGATAGTAGATGATGGCGAAGTTGTCATCAGGGATGCGCGGCTTATGAACCGCCAAACCCATTAAAGTGTTTCCGTAAGTTGCCGCGAAATAGGCCCCCTCCAGTAGTTCTTCGACTGCGAAGCGATGGAACTGTGGGGTCATTTCGGTGCCACCGCAAAACACTCCCGTGATCCCCATCTTTTTCAGCGAGACTCTTTCGCAGAGTGCCTCCAAAAGTTTGGGCGTCGTGAAAAGACACCGAATGTTCGGGTGGGCCTTCAGTAACGTAAGGCCCTGGTCGATTACGTGTTGTTTGTAGCTTTCTGCTTCTTTCGCTTTTCCTTGCTTGATCAGTTTGATGACCCAACGCGGATCGAGATCCACCATAAAGCAAATGCCGCCCCTGAACTGCGCCAAATGCTCGACCGCAAGACGCAAACGGCGCGGCCCGGTTGGTCCCAGAGATAACCAATCAGAGTCTTTTGGAAAGAACTCGTTGGGCAAGGTCGTGCTGAAGGCCTCGTAATCAATCCGAAAATCTTCGATGTTGATGCGCGACTTTGGGACGCCCGTGCTACCGCCTGTTTCGAATGTGTAAACCGGGCGACCGTCGAAACCCTTCGGCACCCATCGCCGCACGGGCCCGCCGCGCAGCCATTCGTCCTGGAAAAAACCAAACCGTGCGAGGTCGTCGTAACTCTTTATCTCTTCGCGCGGATCCCACGACAGTTGGCTCGCATATTCCAACCAGAAAGGACAACCGGTGGCCGGATCAAAATGCCATTCAACGACCTCACGAACCCAGGCATCCAGAACTTTCCGCCATTGCTCGATTTCGGATTGGAGTTTAGCTTCAGCAGGGGACATCGTTCGAATGAATCAGCGTTTATGCAGGCTTAAAATACCAGAAGTGAGGTCAGTACCGAGAGCGGTAGCGAGCGGGCTAGCCTTTGCGGACCTATTTAGGGTGGCGGGAAGTTCACCCGGTCGCATCCACCACCCTACGCGGGCTGCCCGCGTGGGGACCCCGGTCCGCTCCCAATACTGACCTCGCTTAAGCAGAGTAGGAATTATCGGCGGCCAAAGCAGCACGGAGGGATGCTGGAATTTCAACGGGCCTGCCGTCTTTTATCGTCACCACTGTCATTGCTCCTTCAATCGCTAGTTCTTGTTGAGCGTCAAAGACCTGAAAATCGTAACGAAATGACGTGCGGCCAAGGTTACCGACGGTAAGCGTGAGCCGGAACGGATCGTCCAGCGACAGCACTTTGCGAAATTGGCACTCCACTTTTACCCGGGGAAAATCATGTCCCATCAAACGACTCATCGGCCAACCAATTTGACGGACGAGTTCGCTCTCGGCCTCTTCAACCAGTTCGAAAATCCGCGGGAAGTGCAGTCGCCCGGCGGCATCTGCATCAGCCCAGCGCAGGCGGCGCTTTAATTCTATCGATGCGGCCATAAGGTGATCTTCTTCACCAGCCAAACAACTCGTGAAACCGTGAAATATATTCTGGTGCCGAGGGAGGGACTCGAACCCGCACGGGATTACACCCAACCGATTTTAAGTCCAACCGAAAGCATCTTACCTGATCTCACGAAACTAGATGAACCAATATTTGGTACTCGATCGCAGCCGGCAAAGCCATGCGTCGTCCGGTTACGTCTGGCGGGCAGACTCTCGTCATCTTAGCGTCACCCGCGGGCCGGGTTTACACTTCGCGTGTATTCAAACTCTACCTGCCTACCGGAGAAAGCGACGAGATAGAGGTGCGGTTGAACTTTTCGGTTCTTTGAGCCTGTGTGAAAACGCTGAGACGACAAGGCCGGCGAGCTAAGATCGGCTTGAATTGACCGGGGCCTGAAGAACAAATACCGCAAACTCAGGCGCTGTGTGACGGGGAATACGTTCGACATTACCAACCGGCAATGGCAACCGGGCCAACTTCATTGGAAGGGAGATTGGGCCACCTTTGTAGATGCCTTCAAGAACCGGTTCGGTGAAATAGTTTTGGGCATCGCGTATTTGGAAGCTGGCTCCCGGCGATAAGATCGAATTTAAATCCACAAAGACGGTGTCGCGCAGGTCCCAGTTAAAGATGATGATGTGTGCCCGTCCCGATTCGTATTTGTTGGGACGGACAAAAACCTGTGACCCGGTTGGCTTGCGAGTCGCAATGGCGACGCTGTGACTGTCAAAACCGGTTTTTTCTCGCCAATCAGAAAAGCCGACGGTGCTGAAACCATCTGCGAACGCCGGCTGGGGAGCGAAATAGCGGTTGAAGTCCCAAAGATAATCTGAAGACCTACCAGCCGCTGGCAGCTTCAAGTCCACGCTCCTGCCTTCAGAGTAAATTGTGTTTCTCAGAAACTCCACCCTTCGCCACCACCAGATTTCCAAAGGCACTCTGCTGACAATGTAATTATCGAGCAGCTTGACGTCTTTGTTGTGCGCATCCTCGTAGCCTACCCGAATGCCGTAATTCTTATTGAGCGCATTACCCGGCGAGTTATAGATGTAGTTATTTTTAATAACCACACGCTCGGCAGCCACGCCGCTAACTCCGCCAACCTGCAAATTGCCGGTCTTCTGATCGTCCAAAGTAAGGATGCCGTTGTTGAAGCTGACATTACCTTCGATGTGCAAGCCCCGTTGGGCGCTCGAAAGAGAGTCGGAATGGGCCAGTATTCCGTAACCGGCCTGATTGAACACAATGTTGTCCGTGATGTGCTTAGTGCCGGCAGAATTTCCGATGTACAGAGCGTGCTCGCGCTTGTTATTGCCGTTGTAGAAGAACAGGCAGCCATGGACCTCAGTCATGTCTTGTTTGTCCCAAATGCCATGGCCATTGTCGTGGAAGATCATGTTAATAAACTTAACGTGGGGGCTGTAAACGTCCGCTCCCGATCCCCGCCATGGTTGATCCTGGCCGGTGTAGGGACTGGTTCTTTGCCGGTTCGGATTTGAGTTCATTATTTCAATCCCCCAAAACCAAACGCGGGTACCTTTTATTTTGAGGGCCGGCTGTTTTTCATCGTTCACAGCACCCTTGTCTATAATCACCCGTTCGCCCGGAAAGGCCCGCACGACTATTGGTTCATTTTCCTTTCCGCTCAGCGTGCTGATGTACGTGCCCGGGTAACGGCCTGCCCGCAGCCAAACAGTATCGCCCGCTCGAATTTCGAACCGGCCCGCACCACCTGCCAATGCTGTGGCCAGGTCCCAGGGCGAATCCTGCGAACCGCGGCCCCGCGAACTGCCCGAGGGAGATACAAACCACTGGCCTTTTGCCGCCGGCAGGACAATCACGGCATTCGCGGCGACGTTAATACGATAAGGCGCAGAGTGTATTTGCCCGGCGGCTGCTGAGGCGAGTGACTTGACGTCGTTCGATTCGCTGCCGGAAGTTAGAGCGACAGACCAGGCGCTCCGGGGTGCTGCGAGGGGTCGATGCAAACTGGCAAACGCGGCCAAAGCAACGGCGAAAATCCCGAGCGCCACCAGCCGTCGGCGGATCGGTAAAATTCGTTTGCGCATCACGTTGGATTGGCCCGTATTACGAGGAAGGAGTCATTACAGACGGCGCAGTGAGCGCCGCCTGAATTTTCGCTTCAGGTACCTTGCAGATTTGCAGCTGGAACTTTCCGTTTGCGCCACGACCGATCTCGCTAACCGGTTCCAGCACAACTTGCACGCCGGCCATTCGTGCCTGCACAGCCTGAACAATTGAGCGCGCGCAATTGGCATTAAACTCGGGCGCCGGCACATACCGCGCGCGGATCAGATCGAGGCGTTCCTGGACGATTTGCGCCTGAAGCACCGGCAACTTAAAGAACACGTCTTCCAGCCCAAAAATGCGGCGGCCATCTCGGGTTACCAGAAGATCGTAGCTTCCTGCCTCGACAATCTCGATCGCGGGAAGGGTGCGACCACATTCGCACGACGTGTGAGTTTTAAGGCGGCCGCGATCTCCGAGGCGGTAACGAATTAACGGCATGTCCGAATTCAGCAGACTGGTGCACACAAACTCACCAAACTCTCCATCGCCTGCCGGTTCGGATTCTCTGACTACTTCAACCTTTCCAATTTCCGGCCAGAGATGCAAAGTTCCGCCCGGGCATTCGCTCGCGGCAGCGACCATTTCGCCCATGCCATAGGTTTCGCGAACCGGGCACTGAAACGCCTGGGTGATGACGCGCCGCTGATGTTCAAACAGCGGCTCCGCCTCAGTGATGACGACCTTCAACTTGATATCGGTCCGTTTCAGCCGGACCATCTCCTGGGCCAGGGCAAATAGAGACGAGGTGTACCCAAACAGGTAGTCGATCCGATGCTTTATCAGGGCCTCGAGATAATGCCCGATCAGGTTTGCCGAGAGATGATACGAAGACATGTAGAGCTGGTTGAGCGCGGCGTTCCAAACCCAAAAAGGAGGTTGTTGCTGGCCTCCGGGCGTCACAACCTGACCGCCAAGTTTGGCCCAACGATCACCACGATTTACGGCGTGCCAGCCGCGCGTGCGTGCGGCTGACAACGCGTAGATCGTTCGCATCGTGGTGCGGCTTCTCCATAAATCAATCGGAGTGCCGGTGGTTCCACTCGTGTGGCCGTAGAACATTCGCCGCGGTTCGCAATCGTCGGCGACAAAGGCGCGCGGACTGTTTCGGAGCATCTCTTTTTCCAGGACGGGCCAGTTTTCAAGATAGTGCCAGCTCGATGAGTCACCCTTGCGGCGTCGCTCCGCCCATTGTTCCCGATAATAAGGAACGCGAGTGGCCGCTCGATCCAGAACATAGGCGAGACGTTCTTGTTGCCAATCCTGCCATTGCTTTTGCGTCCAATAATCTCGTTCTAAAGCTTCCTCCATTAGTCGGGGAGTCTCTGGGCCGAACCGCCAGGAGCGAAGATGAAATCCGTGCAGGCTTATCGCGCTGGATCGCATCCATCCGGGCAGTCGATGATAAATATTCAGTAGAGCGGCGCTCATTACAGGAATTAAAGGAGCGAATCCTCGGCAGTCATCAGAGTCGCTGAGGTGGGTTGAACTTTTGTGGCGACACCCAATTCAGGAGACATCGCCGGTCGCGTCTCGCGCAGCAGGTTTGCGAGGCGAGTACCGTTTCGCCACATATCAAACTTTTCTTCAGCGCGCTTCCGCGCCCGATCCGCAAACAACTGCCGCTTTTCAGCGTCCGAAAGTATTGTCTGAATTGCGTTGGCCAGCGCCTGAACGTCTCTCGATGGAACTAATAATCCGCATCGCCCGTCGTCGAGGGCTTCATGGATGCCGGCAATGTCGGAAGCGACCACCGGTGTTCCCAGGGCCATTGCCTCGCGTATGACATTTGGTAAACCGTCACCTAAACCGTCAGACGGATGCACGAGCACGGTGGCCTGACTGATCGCGGTCCGTACTTCGTTGAACTTAAGCCAGCCACGAAAGCGAACCCGGTCCATCATCTCCAGTTGCGCCGTCAGGGTTTTCAAGGCTGCCGCCTTTTCACCGTCGCCCACGAGTTCGAGCTCCAGATCCATTCCGGATGTCACTAGCCGGTGCATTGCCTGTAGTAAATAGCTGAACCCCTTTTCTTTTGAAAGACGGCCGACGGCAATAACTTTGTTCGGTTGGCGTCCGTGCGGTTGGTAAGCGAAGTCGGCAAAGTTCAGGCCGTGGTAACAGACACTTAGCTTCTGAGAGATCGAAGGAAAAATATCTGCGTAGTGCTCAGCCAGGTACTTTTGATTAAAGGCGCAACAGGTGAAGATGCGATCGGCGTAAAGTAACTTCTGCTTCAGATAGATTGGAGTCTCATACAGGTCGGCACCCGCATGAAGCCAGATTGAAAAAGGAATTGGCCGATTGATCAGGCGATGAAAAGCATAGGCACAAGTCCCCGCGTAGTTGCCCCAGTACGCAAGCACATGGTCGTAATCGTTGCCGTGCTTCTGCGCCCACGCCCAGGCTTTACTTAAGACATAGTTGGTTTTTGCCAGCGGACCAGCTCCATAACGCATTGCGGCCCGATTGAAGGCGGCTGCATCTCGCAGATAGGTTCCCACACTTCGCACGGGATAAGGCCTCGACGACTTTAAGACCTGGGCCAGGTTGAGGTGGTGAATCTTTTCCCGCGGCAGCACCTCTTCATTGAGTGCATCGAGCGAGTACTTCCACATGCTGGAATCGAGCGGATAAATCGGGAACACATCTACATCGATTCCGGCCTCGATCAAACCGCGCACGTCACGCTCAAAAAAGGTCGCTACGCGAGCGGGATATTTACTTGTGAAAACAGCAAGTCGCATCTTCAGGTTGTCAACGGAGAATCGTACAGGGCGGCCGAACGTGGAATCTTGCGGCGATCTCTGGGGCCGGACCAATAGACTTCTTTCAATCTTCTTTCCAGGCGGATCGCCCAGACTGATCGTGAATAATGCTCATCGACATAGCGGCGGCCAGCTTTGCCCATCGCGGCGCGTCGCTCGTGATCGTGAAAGAGGCTACGGATTGCTTCGGCAGTCGCGTGTGCATCGCCGGGCGGCACGACGATCCCTCCGCCTGACTCTTCGAGCACGCGCGCGCTTTCGCCACTCAACGCACCCACCACCGGTTTTTCGCAGGCCAGATACTCAAATACTTTGACTGAGATAACTTTCCGCGGGTATGGCTCAGGGCGCACGGCGGCAAAACACACGTCAGCACGCGCCAACAGCGAGGGGACTTGACCCACAATTCGTTCGTCGCCAAAGATCACGTTGTCCAACTTCATCTGGCGCGCCTGGCTTACCAGCGCGTCACGGCGCGCGCCGTTTCCCAGCAGAAAAAACACGATGTCTTTTTGGTCCTGCAATTTGGCCGCCGCTTCCAAAAAGACTTCCAGGCTATGCTTGATGCCGAACAGTCCTGAATACATCACGACGAAACGGTTGCCAAAGTCGTATTCACCGGCGATGGGATTCTCAGCAGGAAGCGGGTGAAACAGTTCGACGTCCGCGCCATTCGGCAGCAGGAAAATGTTTTCACGGGACACACCTCGCTCTGCGATCACCTCGACGATGGCTTGGGTGGTGGCGGTGATACAGTCAGCATTGCGATAGGCCCAACGTTCAACTATGCGCAGCACCTGCACCGCGATCGAGCCTTCGCGAAAAGCGCCGTAGGTGATCAACTCGTCCGGCCATAGATCGCGCACATCGAGGACGATTTTCGCCCTTCTAAGCTTTGCCAGGGCGATGGCCGGTATGACGCTAAACAGCGGCGGCGAGGTGACAAAAACGACGTCGAGTTTGCCCGCGCGTAATCCCGCTTGAAAAGCCGCCGGAATAAAACTCAAGTACGATCTAAGTTGAGACCACCTGGACTTGTTTCGTGGCGCCGCGTAGGAAAGCTGGCGGAAGATGGTGCAGCCGTTCACTTCTTCGCGCACTGAACGCTTGCCCTGATACTCGGGAAAGACTATCCCGCGCGGGTAATTGGGCATTACGGTCGCGATTGAAACTTTGTGGCCGCCGGCTACCATCTGCCGCACAAACGGGTAAAGCCGGTTTGGCAGCGCGCCCATTTCCGGCGGAAAGATCTGAGTTACGAAGAGTATCCGCATGTCACTGGTCGCATTGAAATCAATTAAGCTGAGGAAATCGTTAATGGCGCCCAGTTACCAGGCGCCGGTTTTTCTAAGTACGGCCGAAGCGGTCAGCAACAGCAGCCGGAGATCCAGACCGAAACTGCGATGGTCGACGTAATGCATGTCCATCATTACGCGCTGCGGGTACGTGGTGTCGCTGCGGCCACAGACTTGCCACAGCCCACTGAGACCCGGTTTCACGCTCATCAACTTGGTTGCATAGATCGAGTACTTGATCACTTCATCTCGCACAATCGGGCGCGGGCCGACGAGACTCATCTGACCGCTCAGAACGTGAAAGAGCTGAGGCAACTCATCGAGGCTCGTGCGCCGGAGTAAGTTGCCGAGCCGTGTGATGCGGGGATCGCGTTCGAGCTTGAACCGCTCTTCGAACTGGCGGCGCAGTTCAGGATCGCGTTTTAAAGCCTCCTCGGCGTTGAGGATCATCGTGCGAAACTTCAGGCAATGAAATTCCTTACCGTTAAGTCCCAGGCGCTGGTGCGCGAAAAACACTGGACCCCTGCTGGTCATTTTTACTAACAAGGCAATTGCCAACAGCAGAGGGCTTGCAATTACCAGTAGTACAGCGGCAACTGAAACGTCCAGGACCCGCTTTCCCATCTGATAGATTGAGCCAGCGCCCGCGGTTGCTTCGCCATTGTCGTTCTTCGCGCCGATCAAACGAAAGACGCGCGCATCCACGGCATCCGGCAACGCATAGTCCATCGCAGTAAAATCGCCCGCAGCGAAACCGTCCACGGAAAAATGCGCGGAGGCAAAGTCACGCGGCGCAAAGCTTGTCGTCACTTCCCGCATTGGGGCTGGCGCAGAGCTAAGTTGGGTTGTGGTTTGTGAAAAGTTCATTTCCACTTGCTGTTTTAGCGCTCGTGGAACTTCGATCTGGTTTGTTTGCATTGGCTTTTCCCCGAGAAAAAAAATTGAGGCGAAAATAAAAGGCTAAGGAGCGCCGGCGGCACTCCTTAGCCTTTTCTGTGTCTCTCGATTTATTCGTTGCTACAAATTCGCTGTGGTTGGTTTACCCGCCGTTGCCGCTCGCAAGATGATTACCTAACTGTTCGCCGGTGCGCGCTTCATTGGCTTCAAGCGCGCTGGCGCGCGACGCTTAGCCAGCACTGATTGGTAGATATTCACAACTCGCGCGGTGGTCACGCGCTCGTCCAAAACTTTCACTGCTTCTCGACCGTGAATTCTTTCGCCTCGGGTCAGCACTCGCTCGAGCGCGGCCGCAATGGTCTCCGGATTATCATCAGGACAGAGTTCACATCCTTCAAGACCTTCAAGACGTGCAGCCACATCGCCAACGGGAACTGAGACAACCGGCAGGTCACACGCCAAAGCCTCTTTCACCACATTGGGTGAACCTTCCTGCATCGAGGTAAACACCAGAGCGTCACACGCACTCATGTAAAGCGGAATATCTGTGTGGGGAACCATCCATGCTATGACAAGTTTGGCTTGCATTGACTGGTTTAGGATTTCCAGCGCGCGTTCGCCGAGGTAACCGCGTTTGCGCGCTTGGGTTGGACTGCCGACGAAAAGAACCAATTTCTCATCGCGTGACAGCCCGAGCCTTGTCCGCGCGGTTTGTTTCTCGGTCGGGCGAAACAGTTTCATATCGATCCCTGAAGGTATAACCTGCGCCTCTATGGAATCGGGAAGTCTTGCCTTCAGTTCTTCCGAGACTACAATGACGGCATCGGCCTGCGCTGCAACCACGCGACTGAGAAACGTGTGGAGAGCACTGATCTTCATGTGACTTCCGGTGCGGTCACTGACCGTGCCGAGTAAGTCACTACCGCGAAACGTGACCACTAGTGGCAGCCGCTTGGGCAACACCAGCAAACCGCTTTGTCCGAATTGGGCATGAACCAGATCGTAATCCTGGCGCCGCAGCATGGTCCGCAGGCGCAGCCAGTTTCTTAGGTAATTGAAGGGATTCTTCGCACCCTTGAAAGGGAATACCGACACCTCAATTCCCGCCGCCCTCAGGAAATCGGCCTGACGCTTAATAAAGTGCGAAGTTACATTTACGCCGGGCTCAGGCCATTCCGAAGTAATCATTAATACTCGAATCGGTTTCATTGTGGTCTGCTTTGCTCGAGGCAAGCTATTCGAGGGCTGTCATCCGAAGTGCACTCGCGGTTCCGGGGTTAGTCCCCGTACGGGTTTTTCTGCTTCAGTGCTCGCCGGCAGAATCGGGCCAGCAACTTTCACCGTTCCACCTTCGTCAACTATGCCCTCGGCTGCGAGCCGGTCGAACAGCGCCTGCCTGGCGCGACGGCCGCGCAGGGCCTGCTGCCAACGGTAAGCGGAGCGGGCCAACAGTCGGATCTCAGTTAAAAGCTGGTAGCGGCTCCAAATCCAGCAGGCTCTATCTTCGTGTAACACCGCGCCCAGCTTGGGCTTGAAGTCACCACGCCCCATCAAATCCAGAATCTCGCAGCCTTCCTCCATCGCTTTTTGCATGACCGTCCACGTCATCAACTCTGTCGGCCGGTACCAGCGATATCGCGTGCGGTGCGCCCACATCCACAGCAGCAATTCGCGGCCTTCGATGGTGAAAGTTCCGGTCGCAATACAGGGGCCGCCATTTGGAAGCGAGACAGAAACGGCGATCAGATTGCCCGACGCTTTCATGTGCCGAAAGAATTCCAACGCCCGCTGCTTGGTAAAGGGAATAACGTTACCGCCGCGATGGTAGACCTCGACCAGTTGGTCGTAATGTTCATCCAGAAACGCCTCGTCCTGTTCGAACTTGACCACCAATCCCAGCTTGATTGCCCGTTTCACGTTCCGGCGCGCGCTGTCTTTGAATGCTTTCAGGACCCGATTCTCATCACCCGGATACAAGCGAACGCAATAGGAAGGCGAAGGTGTGCTGGTAAAGCGGATGCCCTCCATCACCTTCTGATTAAAATTCTCAGCTATTACTTCGACGTGATGAACTCGATACTTCTTTCGCAGAAAAGGGACCAGCGGCAGCATCAACTCTTCAGTCGAGATTTGTTGTGGATCAAAAACCGGGCCCATGGTCATCGTTTGCCAGCCGGGGAGAGGAGAGCCGAACATCCGCAAGAATCCCACTCTGACCAGAAATCCGGGCAAGCATCCGACAATCTCGCCGTCCTTTTCGTAGACCAGGAAAAGCGGCTTGCCCTTGACGCAGGAGGCGCTGAGCGAGCGAAGCCAACTGAGGGTGTGAAGGACGCGATGGTTATCAAAACGACTAACTAAGTTGTCCCAATCGAGTCTCTCTTGCGGAGTTGCTTCGCGAATCCGGACCTTTGAAAGCGACGGGTCGTGTGTTGGCCGGCGGCGAAGAAACTTCCCTTGAAGTATCTTTCGCCCGGCTTGCAGTCTGAGCCAGAACAGAAATTCTTTTACTCCGCAGGCCCATTCACCCAACGCCGGCAAAGCATCATTCGTGCGCCAGGCCTCGAGCCTCGTACCCTTGGGTTGTCGTCCAAACAGCTCAGAAAATCCCTGCCTAACGCTCGGAAATTTACCGGCGTAACCTGCCGGCGAACCACCCAGAATCGAGATGAAGCGTTTGACGTCACCCATTAGCCAGCGCAACGCGATGCCGTGCTCGTATTTGGTTATTTTCTCGACCGGTTCACCTTTCAGAATTTTGACCCAGAGAAGAGGAAAATCGATTCCCGCGTCTATGCCAAGCTGAAGCGATCCCCAGAACCTTCCGTTGATCTCCATCAGGCGTGGCCGTGTGCCGTCGTCCTTAAATTCCACCATTGCCGGCCCGTGCCAGTTCAAGTCTTTGAGTAGGCGTTCGGCAGACTCGCGCAGTTTAGAATCCAACGAAACCGAACGACGCAGGCTGCTGCCCGAACCGGTAGGCCGCGTTTCTCGCAATCTCTCGTGCGCGAACAGTGCTACGGATTCACCGCGGTCGCAGAGGGCAAAGATTCCTTTCCCCTGGCCGGGAACAAACTCCTGGATAAGTGGCCAGTCGTTGCCCTGCCTGGATCGCAACACCGCGTCCTTAACGGTTTCACGATCATTCACGTAAGTGGGACTGCGACTTGGCTGAAATGATCCGTCATCCAGATAGTTGCTCCAGCGTGGCTTGATGACGCATGGAAAACCGATTGTTTCAGCAGCCGCGAGCGCCTCAGTAGGAGAGGTCGGATACAAGGTAACGGGAATTTCGAGGTCACAAGCTTTGGCTCGCTCTAGAGTTTGCGATTTATCAAATGCTGAGAACAGCATTTCATCCGGGCCACATCCCAGAATCATTCCTGACGCTTCCCATTCGGCACGCTCGGAGTTGCAAAGCAAGCAGGATCGTTCAGTGAGTGGCAAAACAATCTTGATGTCTTGCCGGCAGGCCCAGGGCCGGAGGGACGCAAAGGCGGCCACGCTCTGGTCCTTTATTCGATAAGTGCCCGAGCAATATCGTGACCACGCCGCGAGTGGATGGCGTTGATGGCTGGCCACAAATACTTTGTAGCCGGCCCGGCCCAGCGAGCGAACACACGCAAGCGCCTGGTTCGTGTGACCGTCCAGGACAAGTATTGCTTCTTTTGTTTTCGTCATGAGCGAGATATGGTCTTGAGACAATCGGTTAACCGGTAAGGCAAGAGGGAACCTTTAACTTTTGCTTTCAAAATCCACGGCGAATCAGTCATGTGCGCCTCGAGCCGCGGCAGATTAAACAAATCCCGCCCGGGACCGACGAGTCCCAAATCTGTCGTCACGGCAAGTTCATAGCCTGCCGCTTTGACCGCGCTGATGTATTCCGGTCCGACGTCTCCGAGTTTCGTGTTTCCGTACGGATACGCATAAGCCGGAATGTGACCTTCGCCCAGCCGGCGACGCAAAAGTTCACGTGAGGTGCCGGCTTCATCAGCCATTTGGGCGGGCGTGCACTGACTGCCTCTGAGGTGTCTATGGGAATGAGCGCCGATGGTTACCAATCCTGACGCTAGACAATCTTCCAGCTCGCGCCACGTTAAAGGCCGCCAACTATCGGAAAGCACCCGGCTCGAATTGCGTTTTGCCCAGTGATCAAAAGGCATCGGTGCCGCTGTTCCGATCGCGCCCGTCACGACAAAGGCAGTCGCAGGCACTTTGTATCGCTTCAGTATTGGCAGCACCTGCGTATAGAAAGAGGAATAACCGTCATCAAATGTCAGGCAGACCAACGGCCGGTCATTCGACCGGCGGGAGTTCAAACGGTCGCGCAGATCGCTCAACCCGACGACTTCCGCAAACTGTGCCAGCGTAGCGATGTGCCGTTCGAACCGCTTTGGGGTCACGTTCCAGTCGTCAATTCGAGAATCACTAAATTGCAGATCAGCGACGCGGTGGTAGTAGAAGATGCAGGCGCTGGCGCCGGCACTGTTGCTCGCGAACGGTTGTGACAGGACTGCTGCCCAACCCGCTGTCTGTTTTATCGTGCGTTTTAATGTGGCCCGGCCGATCATTAGATTCTTGACGTGCTTAAACGGACGTAATACTCACTCCTGGCGTTTGGTCGCCGGTCCGGGTTGTGGTGATTGTCACCAAACGGCCAGCTTTCGCGCGTTCCATCGAAGTTTGTTCCGGTTGCAGTTCGGCTGGCGTTGCCAGGCTGTGAAAGCAAGTTCGAATCAGGTAGGCGCTCCAGGTCACAATGCCGAGCAGTTTTGTTCCGCCCTCGAAGAAAATGCGGCCGGACCCGGGCCAACCAGCCTGAAAGAAATCCACGACAAGAGATGAACCAAGCAGGATAAATGCCAACAACAAAAGCAGATATTCCGAGCTGAGAATGGTTCGCCGGAATCTGAACAGGTACCAGGCCAGAACAGATCCGTAAGCCAGAAAAACGACTTCCTCACTGAGCAAAAGATAACGGCGCGCCAAATCCTCATGGACCAGAAACATGTCATCAAGCGCCAGCACCATTGCGATGACGCCCGACCAGAAGAGAAAAGAACGAACGTGTTTGTCACCTCGCCGGCGCTCCAGCAGCACACAACTGAAGAAACAGATACCGGCCGCGACGCACCACACCAACACTCCCAGCGTTGACTGTGCTCCCGTTAGAGGATGTCCGTTTAAGGTCGAGGTGGCATCGAGCGAGAAAAAGCTGACGGGCACCCGGGCCTGCAATTTGGCCCATACCGTCACACCCAACACAAACAGGACTGGGCCATAAATGATAAGCAGTGCCGAGAAGCGAAGAGTGCCTCGCCGGCCGGTTTGCGCTGGTAACAGATGCATAGCTTCGGATGGGTTCGGCTAAGAAGAAATTCGAAGTTTGCGCACCAGGCCAGGCAGAGCTATCAGCGGAAGCAGTGAAAGCCTGCTGGCAGCCTTCCAGTTTTCCGAACGGACTGCTGACCAAAACCTGTTTCCGTAACCTTTGAGACTGGTCCTGACTCGGGGAAACCGATAGAAACCGTTCTTGAATTCAATGGAGGCCGCTTTCTTTGAACTAACTATGCCTTTCAGTTCGGGAACGAGCGGTTCATTAAACGCTTCGCGATGAATCTGGTCGACGAAACCCAGGTAACAGCCAAGTTCAAACGAGATACAAAGGCTTCGAATCGTCTTCAGAATGTAGTTCCACTCCAGTGGTGTTTCGCGCAACAGCCTTACGGTCGTTAGCAAATCGGATAGTGGCAGGTAGCTTCTTTGCATAACTTTGGCCGCCTGCAGGATCAGTTGATCTTCGGGTGAGGGAACCAGAAACTCGCGTCCATCTACTGTTACAGACCTGCCGTTGCCGATAATCTGACCGATGAGTTTATGTTCGCCCAGCAAACCCACGCTCCCGTGATGAATGTCCAGCAGAGAGTCGCAACCGGCGACCTTGTAGGTTGCCGTCCCGTCTACGCGGTTGCGCAGATGTCGTCGCACTGGTGTCGCGTTGAGACTTTTGACAATCTCAGCATCTACATCCGTTGAACTGGTGGCTACATACAGGTCGATATCGCTGCCCATGTCCGGATAGTTTTGAACTGCGTTCGGAAACATGAAAGCGATCTTTCGATCAGCGCATCGCTGAGCAATGCGCTCGATCAACGCCAGCTTTGTTCGATTGCAGGCCCGCATCTCATTTGCCAGGGAGTACAGAAACTGAGACGGCTGCACACCGATCGTCCGTAGCTTATCGACGGTTCGAATTAACACGCGGTTCTGCGCGGCGACATAAAGCAGCTCGTGCGAGCCGATGTCTCCCCGATCGCAATGTTCGAGCGGGTCACCCAGCAACAGTCGGAGAATAATCGGACCGTAAGTTTTCCGCCGCAGCGCCATCAGCTACTCATACTTTCCCGGACCGCGCCGGCCAGCGTGAGCCGGGTCGCGTCGAGATCCTGGTCGGTGGAAATCACCACCATACGCGGCAACCCGGCGACCAATTTCTGATATGAGAGCCGCCGCCGATTAAGAAAATCTACCGAGTACTCGTGCTTGCGTCGAAACGCTCGCTCCGCGTTGCAATCGAGATAGATCGACAAATCGGGCGTCGGCGTAAGCCACGACAAGAGCCGCGTCTGAAAAGTTCGGCGTGCGCCGGTAAGGTCCACAACGGTGTCATAGAAATAGCGGTCCATGATCAGGACGCGCTGATTCATGCTTTCAACGTACAGCCGGTAGAACCGAAAAATAAGCACGTCGAGTGGATAAATCAGAAAGCGCAACCCCTTGTTCCAAACCAGCTTGTATCTGAGTTTCGCGCCCTTCGTTTGGAAATCGTTTTCGAAAGCCCGATCCCGCGGAACATGCGTTTGCGCCGCGCGTCCGTTGGTCTTTGTGAGTTTCGCCCCGACGAATCGGAGCAGGGAATAGAAACCGACGTCGTAGTTCATATGAGAAACCACAACTTTCTTATTCTCGCGTTCCAGGCTCTCTTTCAAATATTCCACCAGCGTGGATTTGCCCGAGCCATCCAAACCGGAAAACGTAATGAGCATTGACCTGTGATTTTGCAGCTATGCCGACGCGTGGCCTTCGGACGCCGCCGGGGCTCGCCTTCGCGAGATTTTTGATAGCGTGTAAGTCCTGAGTGGCAGATAGTGCACACTCGCAAGAGCGTAAGCTATTACCAGCCAGTGCAGTTTGTTGAAAAGCCAAACTCCGCTCATGTTAGCGACGAGAACGGCGACCACCATCGCCAGCGGTAACAGGCCGTGAGGACCGTGCCGGGATTTCCATGCCGCAAAAACGGCCAGCATGGTTCCCACGAACAGCGGCAGCGATCCCAGAATGCCTGAAGTAACCAAACCGTAAAGAATCAGATTGTGCGGGTTTTTTGTCTGCTCTTCACGATGGCCCAAACGTGCGCCCAGCTCGTAAACACTGGTCACCGGCCCCCAGCCCAGGAGTGGCCGCTCTTTAATCATCTGCACTGCGGTGGGATAGATTAGCTCTCTTCGCGCCAGGTCTCCTTCGTTAATCGTCTCTTCAAATCGAGAGCGCATTACCTCGGAATTTGTCGCGGCCAGAAACAACAATCCCAACAGCATCAGCAAGCCACAAATGTTGAAGACCGTTTGCTTGAGCGAACCTCGGCGGAAGGCAAAGGTCAGTAGTGCGGCGCCCAACGCCAGGATTGCGCCGCGCGAACCGGTTTGCAGGAGCACGACCGTCAGCACGATGAGCAGCGGCGCGGCGATTAGTAACGGGCGCGCCAGCTTTTGTTTCCGCGCATAAAGCAGGCCAACAATCGCCAGCATTCCCAGCACTAAAATGCGCGCCAGATGATTCGGATGGAACCCGAGGGCGGCTGCGCGTGCAGTCGGGTCGTTGGGATCGGAACTGCCTGCGACGCCGAAGACTTGTAAAAGGGCCAGAACTACACAAGCAATCCCGAGCGTAAGTAACGCCCGTTCGGCAGTCGCCCTGTCGCGCATCAGGTTGAATGCCAGCCAAGCCAGCAGTATCAACTGAAATAGCACCGTGACGTCATGCACCAGGTCCGAACGGTACATGGCCGGCTCGAGTAACCCCATGGTCACGAACAGATAGAAGTAGATAATGAAGCCCCAGAAACTTTTAGGCGGCCAGCGCAGCAAGAGACCGGGCTGAAAGAGCGTGCTCAAAATCAACAGTCCTCCGACAACCGTGGGAGGTTCGATTAGGCCGATGTCTTCGCCGGCAGTCTCGAAAGTCAACGAGAAGATGAACGCGTAGAACAGCCAGCGAATGATGCCGATGGCCCTCTGGTTTCCGGACGTGGCGGCAAATGTCGTTGGCAACGCGTTTCCCGCAGCCGGCGACACGCGGCTGAAATCATCAACGAAACTGTTTGCCTGCATATGTAAAGTAGAGCTGCGCATTACCGCGCGAAGACTAACGTGCGGAGCATGGTTAGCCGTTTATGCAGCCCATTTCTTGATTCGCGGTTTAACCCAGTGCTCAGTGCGACGCCGAAGGCGAGGGCGAAACTCAAACCGCAACATGCCGCCCAGACGATCCAGCTCTTGGCCACCAGCACTGTCCCGAGATAAGCGGCCACCGCGAACATGACAGTCATCACCGCGGCGGGTCTCAAGGCATCCGTCAACTCCGCCCGGTTACTTTGGCCCAATCGCTTATTGACGACAAAGGGATAAGAGATCGTCAGCGCCAGCCGACCAAGCAGCATCCCCAGACAAAGGCCGGCAATACCCAGCCACGGTATCAGGAGCGCGCTGGCGCCGATCGAGATAATGGTTGCAATGACCGCCATGATTACTTTTTCGCGCAGCTGTAACGTCAGATCGATAAAGTACGAGTCGTTACGGATATATATGAGCTGCACGATCATCAGCACGTTCAGCAGGTTTGCCCAGAAGCCTGAATAATGTTGCGGTCCAACCCACAGATAAATGAATGAGCGGTTCCACAGGAGAATGGTTGAGCCGATAGCCGTCAGCAACAGCCAGCTTACGGTCATCATCTCGACCCGCACCGCTGCCGCATGATCGAATTTTTTCTGGCCGATCAGTCCGCCAAGTCCGGGGGCCACTGCCGCGAGCGCAATCGTTACCAGGCTCAGCAAGGTTGTGCCGGCAAAACCCGTTAGCGTGTAGGTCGCCACCTCTGTCGCTGAAGCGACCACTCCCAGGATCAGTATGTCGCTGGCCATCAGAAATTTGCTCACCGCGGTCCAGGCGAACCACCAGGCACTCAGCTTGAAGAATGATCGCACCTCGCTGAAGAGCGGACGCGCGACACCGAACCAGGGAACAAATCGCCTAACGACTATCAGAAACAGCATCCCGGTTAGCGCTGCCAGAATCACTTGCACGACGGCCAGGCCGACCAATCCACTGCCGTGATACAGCGCGCCCACCGTTAGGGCGCCGCTAACCACATTCAGGCCGGCCTGCCATCCCATGCGTTTGTAACCGAGATTCATGCCGCGCAAAACTGATTCCGGTAGCGAAACCAACTGAAGCAGGAAGAAATTCGCCACCAGCAGACCGGCTGTAAGCCTGATGGTCGTGAACATCTCAGCCGGAACCTTGGCCACGTACGGTGAAATCCAGACCAACAGCACGCTAACCCCGATCAGGATTGGCATGAACAGAAGCCACACGGTCATCGCACTGCCAACGTGCCGGCGTTTCAATTCGTCATCAGTGTCGGCCTGTCGATTGGCAATCACCCATTTGAGCGCCTGCGTCGGCCGGCCATCGGCGGCGTGCATGTAGGTGATCAGCCGTCCGAGTATTTGCCAGACGCCAAAAAGTGAACTGCCCAGACCACTGACCACTAGCGGAGTCACTACGGCGAGAACCCCTCCTTTGACGCACGCATCGAGCAGTGAAGCGAATGCGTTGAGATAGGCTTTGTGCGTCAGGCCCTTAACGCGTGATTTCGCCGGCGAAACTTCCGCGGTTTCAGAGACTGCGCTTGCTTCGACTGTGGACACTTTAGTTTTCCCCGCCGGCGCCGGCCAAAATCTGTTTGGCAACAGCTTCCAGTGGTTCCTGGTCCGTTCTGAACCTGATAACCTTGATTCGATTGCGCTGAGACAGTTCCGCGATCACGCGCTCAAACGCATCGCGGTAGCGATCGAGATGGTCATATATTTCCGCTTCAGACAGATGCTTGGTTCGGTGCGGTTTTTCGCGCTCGCGAATGCGCCGAGCAAGCACGGCATTGGGCGCGTCCAGCCAGATAATCGCGTCGAGTGTGCGGCCAACCTGATCGAAAAGACCACTCATCCAGCTAATTGAGGTGCCCGATTTTGAACCGGCCCCGAATGCGCGCAACTTAGTGAGGCCAAAAACTCCGCCTTCGTCCAACACGAAACCACCGTAACCTTTGGCCGACTCGCGCTGAAGCAGTCGTCTCAAGGCATTGATCTGAATCACGAGTTTTAGATCTTCGCGGCTGATCCTTCCGCAGCGGAAGAGAGATACGACATCAGGCAAAGAGGATAACGTGCTGGTTCCCAACAGCCGCAGCGGCAAGCCCCAAATAGTCAGACCGGTTCTCATCGCGGCGTTCCGCTCGCGCAGCAGCTTGGTCAGCGTGCTTTTGCCAGCGCCCGCCGGACCGACGATTTCTGCCGTAAAAGGGCGGGTCATCAGACGCGGTTGCTGAATGCGTTGCCAGATTCGATCGCGCAAGTCCGAAAAGACGATCGCCGCGGGCCGGCTGGCGTCAATGACCCGTGCCGGAGTGCTACTCCAGTCCAATCGCCAAATCTCTTCCGACCGCATGCGGACATGCTGTTCCTGCTCATCTGTCTTGCGTCGCACGGCGACTTCAGGATCAACTCGCAAGACCAATAGCAGGTCAGGCGGCCCAACTTGCCGGTAACTACGCTCTTCTGACTTGAGCAGGATCTTGCTGACCCAATTCAATTTGCTTCCCGCAAGGTCTCGGGCGATGTTGGGGCCGTCCATCAGGTTGATGCCGCGCACCAGGTAGCGATCACAAATGGCTATCCCGCCGTAGCTCGCAAATCGGCGTGCTTTCGCATAAACACGGTGTCGATCTCTTGCCGCACACACCCAGCGCACCATCTGCAAATATCCGGCGTGCCTCTGTGAATGGCCTTGCGGTAGAAGCCTTCTCAAAGTGGATTTGAATAGACGTCGAGCTCGCAGGCACAGGATTATCGCGATCGTTAAGGGCGCTCGGCGTGGCTTGCCAAAATGAAAAGTTCGCACGGCAAAGTTTCCTTCGAGCCAACGCCGAACGGACTTCACGGCTGTTGTTTTGCCCGAGCCATCGCCTCCGACGATTGCGATCAGGACACCGCCATTCACCAGTTGTTTGCGATTTGTGCGACCGAGGATTCCCTTGCGACACGTCGTGCTGGCGAATCGCCACGCCTTTAAAATGCCATCGTTAAGCGGGGAGCGAAGCGCGCAACCACTAAACGTTTTCTCGAGTTGTCTCTGCGCTTTCCTACGGTTCCACAACGTGCTGTCAATCCGGAGAGACTGCAGGTAACGTTCAAAGAAAACTACCGGCACCCGGGGAACGATTTGTTTGAGCAGTTCATAGACTCTGACGCGATCCGCGTGGGCTTCGAGGTAGGCTAACTCGTCGGCTGTCTTTGCAAACTCGTCTGAACGTCCCAGCGTGCGACGAAGAATAGTCTCGGCCGCGGAGAAACCAAGCAACTTGCACAAGACAAAGACAATTAGCTCGGACTCTGGTTCGGGAATCCGAATCGGCCCGACCCTGGTGTCGGATTGCAGGAGAAGATCTTCAGCGGGCAAGTGGTAGTTGATCGTAAGATCGTGGCCGACTAGAAGTTTGTAATAAACGTGTAGGTGGACGAATTTCTCAGCCTCATCATCCCAGCCATAAAGATGGAGAATGCCGGGAGTCGCATCGTCCCCTGGCGGGGCCGCTTGCACGAAGCCCAGCTTTGACGACGCGCTTACAAATCGCTCAGCGTCTGCGCGCGCAACCAGGAGATCGAGATCGCCGTCCCCATTCAACCATCGGCTGATCTTCCAATTGCTCTTCCAGTGACAGTATGAGATTGCCTCGGCGTCGAGCACTTCACACAGACGCTTGACGAGGGGAAGTCCAGTAATGGCCTCGCCCCCGTGCTCACCGGGAAACGGAATCACGGGCGGGTTAGCGACCTGAGGAAACGGCAGAGTGACTGCCCACGATTCTCTTAGTGTCGTGGACGAAGGAAGACGCTTTGTCGATTCAGACATGTGTGAAAGGCAAACAAACGTTCGGGAGGCAGACTAATCAGCGACCTTGTTTCAAGCGGGAGAATAGTCGTCAGACGGTGCTCACACTTGAGCGTAAGTCTGTCACTGACGCTGGATATCGTTTGAGGT
The DNA here is from genome assembly GCA_052389795.1 of Acidobacteriota bacterium. Classification (GTDB taxonomy): domain Bacteria; phylum Acidobacteriota; class Blastocatellia; order Pyrinomonadales; family Pyrinomonadaceae; genus UBA11740. The sequence continues at coordinate 92,226 of JBQTHO010000020.1, forward strand.
TGTTTCCCGGCTCTTTAACTTCATTCGCAATGAATCCCAATATCCTCGCGCCCTGTTCTTCCAGAAGTTGATGCGACTGGCGCACAGTTGTGCGCGTGCTTTTGGCGTCGTCCACCACAAGTAAAACCTTATCGACCAGCGCCGAAAGCAAAACCCCTTCGGTGAAGAAAGCAACGGGTGGGGAATCGATGATCACGTAATCATATCGGGCCTGAAAAGCTTTAATCAGACTCCGCATCCGGTAGGACCCGAGGAGATCGGCCGACCCGGGAAGGAACGGACCAGAGGTCAGAACGTCAACGCCAGTTTCCCCCGGCTGACGCACCAGTTTGAGCGCTTCAATTTCACTCATCTCTTTGGAGAGAATCGTGGTCAGTCCGGTTTCATTGTTAAGATTGAAGAGTTTATGCAGGCAAGGTTTGCGTAAATCGGCGTCAATAATCAGCACCAAAGCTCCGGTTTGAGCCAGGGTCGTGGCGGTATTGAGGGCCACTGTCGTCTTGCCTTCACCAGGCATTCCTGAAGTCACCAGTAACGAGCGGAGTTCGCCGCGTCTCGCCGCGATTGTTATCGCCATGCGCAATTGGCGGTGGCTCTTGAAAAAGGGAACGGGCGGGGCCGCACTGAGTATTGGCGGCGGGACAGGGCCATTTCCATTTGGCTTAGGCGCAGTCTCGGGCGCAGCACCCGCAGGTCTTTTTCCGGTAATAGACGGACGTGGCTCAAGCGGTCGCAGCTGCAGCGAGCTGTCCTGATACTCAGCGGGCCGGACTGCATCGCGTAAGTATTCGCGAATCACAGAGAGTCCGACTCCCAAACCAAGCGCCAGAGCAAACGCAACTCCGGTTACCAGCAGGCGCCGAGGTCCGACCGGGGCTGTGGGAACCACGGCATGATCGGTGACGTGAATGTTGTTGCGCATAGTGGCCAGCGCGGCCTCGTTTTCTTTACTGCGTTGCAGCACGCCTTCGAGCAAACTTCTGCTGGTTTCGATCTCCTGTTGCAGGATTCGATAGTTCACCGCCGCTTCGTTTTGGGCCAGTGTTTCCCCGCGCTGCTGGTCGTAAGCGCTGCGCAATGCCCGTTCTCGGGCCACGGCCTGGCGGTGTTGGGTGCCCAGGTTAGTTAACACTACATTCGAAGCCTGGCTGCGCATTTGCCTTGATTGCCGCTCCAGGCTGGCGATCTGATTGTCGATTTCTTTCACCTCAGGCCACGCGGGCGTAAAGTCGATCATTAGTTGTGCGCGGCGCTGCCTGAGCTGCGAGAGCCTGTTCTCGATTTCGTTGGCTTCCCGCGCGCCGGCGACCGCGAGCGCGTCCGCGGCCCCGGGTGCCTGCGCGGCTTGATAGGCTGCTTCAGCGACCTTCCGTGCGTTCTCAGCCTCCAGGAGTTGCCGATTCAAATTTACCAGCCGTTCAACTACGGTGTTCTGGGTAGCATCGAGCGTAAGAATTTGATGGTTCTTGGCATACTCGAGTAATTCGTTTTCCTTGGCTTTGATCTGTGTCTGGAGCTCGATGATGCGCTGTTGCAAAGCGTCAACGGCAACCTTATTGAGGTTGGCCTTGCGTTTGAGATTCGTGACAACGAATCTATCAACGACTGCGTTTACCACTTTCGCAGCCATCTGCGGATTTGAATGACTGACACTTACATCAATCAGTCGCGTCTCCTTAATCGGCAGGCGAACTTCTTTGACGGGCTCAACCCTGAGAACCGCCTTGATGGCTTGAACGTAAGGCGCTAGTCGTGCGGCCTCCGCCAAATCTTCCTTCGGGACCTCGTCATTTGCCGCGTCTATGTTCGAATCAGTCGCAGCTGGTGTCTCCGGAAGAGCCGAGCGGGAGGAGAGCGCCTGGACCTGAGTCACGGGAGCTACCCGAAAATTAGAGTCGTGCTCTAAACCGAGGTCTTTTACCACTTGACGCAGCAGGCGAGGGCTGGTTAAGACCTGGAGTTGAGTGTTGAAATAAGCCGGATCGTTAATCGAATTAACGGCGAACGTGCCGCCCTTGGTTGTGGTCAGACCCGCGTTGCTGTTCTCGAGATCCACCTGCACCTGCGCATAGGCTTCGTAAACATCGGGCTGAATCGCCATGTAAACAGCGACTACGGCCGTGCACAGAACCGTGATGGCGATGATCAGCCACCGCGACTTCCGCAGGGACGATACAAACGCCTGGAAATGCGCCTTGTCGTCGGGCGGCCGCTCGACAAAGGTGGGCTGTAAGTATCCCGTCGGCGCGAAATGAGCGAGATGCAGAGAATTACTCTCGCCGCTCAACTCGTCTGGTAGGGCGTGGTGTTTCATTGAAGTATCCGGTTGGCTTTTAGCGCTTCGTTTCAGATGGGATCGGTTTCGGCTCTAGCAGCTTTCATCGAACCACATAAGTGGGCAGGCGAGCGACAGATGGAACCACGTCGCCCAGGAGGCGGCGCATGAATCGCCGGGCGCCGGCCACCGGCACTTCCACGATGTCATTTGGCTGCAACTCGACATCTTTCGCTTGTCGCTTGGCGACCGCCTTTAGGTCAACGAGAATTTCCTGCGTGGTGTTGTTGCGGTTTTGTCTGACAATGCGAATGCGATCCGCTTGCGTGTCCGGCAAAGTGCCCCCAGCCATGGCGATCGCCTGCGAGATAGTAATCCTCTCTTTCAGCGCCAGGCTGGTTGGTCTAAGCACGTTGCCGACCACGTGGACCTGTGGTGACTCGAGCACCGTGACGATATCGCCGGCCCGCACGTAAGGATTCGCGCGCACATCGCCGCGCAGCGTGTCGTTCAGATTAAAAAAATCCACTCCGATCGAATTGCCGGCGCCGGCCGGGCCTGACGCACATCGGAACGGGGAAGAGCTATGAACAAGTTGAACATTTCCGCCCGCGCGTTCCGCCGGGCCCCCGGCATAAGAAAGTAGATCCAGGAGGCGGATTTGCCGCTGAAGCTGGAATCGGCCGGGAGTATTTACCGCTCCAATTACTGCGACGGGCTTCGAGTTGTATTCCTTGACGAAAACATCGACTTGCGGATTCCTCATGTACGTGAGATAGCGCGAGGCAATATTGCTCGCGAGTTCGCTCTCAGTCTGGCACGCAGCCGGTATGGCGTCGCTGATGAGCGGCATGCGAATATTGCCATTCTCCTCCACCCGCAAAGCCTCTCTCGACAACTCAGCTAGCTTATAGACTCGAATCTCCAACACGTCGCCGGGACCGATCCGGTAGCCATCGTTTGCATTTGCGTAACTTCTGGCGCCCGGGCGTCGCTCGGCTGCTGCCGTCCGCTTCTGTTGCTGCGCAATGACAGACGGCGATGCCGCCAACAGGAACCCGACCAACAGGGCTAAGCCCAACGCGCAGTCACTCGGCACAACCAAGGGGGAAGAAAACGCTTTCATATTTCTCATAAGTCACCTGTTCCCTGATAATCCGATCCGGCGCGACATAAGCGCTTCACGTAGGTGGTTTGGGTGTGCCAGGTTAAGCACCGTATTGCTGATCATAACGGCGCTCTCTTCGTTGGCCCGAACAAACCGTCCCGTGAGGGGATTATGGTGTAACTTGATTACCACCCCCTCCCTGACCCACTGCCAAAATTGCGTCCTGGTGGTCCAGAACTGTTTCCCGTTCACGCACAGTACCAAAGCGGTGCGTTTCGCTTTTCTTTTCGCTGTCTTATTTGTAGGCATGCTCATCTCTAATTCGACAAAGCTCCGCCCTTTGCGAACCCGGAATTGATTCGCATTTACCCGGTGAGAGGGAAGCCTAAAGGGCAAGGCAACAGTGTTTTCAGTGCAGACAGGCCGAAAAGGCTACGCGGATCGCGAAGACGTCGGCTCTGAATGCTCTTTGTCTTACGAGATTCATAAAGTCCTAAAACCCCCGCCTATCCAGCGTTTAGAGTGAAGTGCTGACTTGGACTACCTCTGGATCTTAGGTTGATGAAATCAGGCTCCGGCAGGGTTTACGACTTGCAGATTTGGCTCGGCCGCGAGCACCGACGGACAATAAGATCAAGTGCCGAGATGTTTGAGGGGCTAGGTTCTTAGAGGTCGTGAAAACAGTGAGACTACTAATGGTGCCGAGGGAGGGATTCGAACCCTCACGGGATTACTCCCAACGGATTTTAAGGAAGTTGGGGGCACCACTACATAGCCTGACGAAACGATATGAGCCAGTATTTACGCGCCTAGCGGTCGTCAAAGGATCACTTAGGCTGGCTACGTATCAACACGAACAGTCCCCATCTTAGCCCCATCTCTCCTCATGGCTCTCGGCCTCTTTTTCCGCTGACAAAGAAATAACCGGCAATTGCGATCCCAACTGACAGTAAGCTGGCTACTGCGATTAGGGCTCTACGCCGGTTCGGCTTTCTGAGCTCGCTCGTCGTGCCCGGCGTGGGCTGCGCAGGGAGTACAGTCGTCGGCGCTGTCTGGCGATTCATGCCGGCGCTCGTCGTGTGCGGAAGGATGCTTGTCTGAACTTCGCTGGCGTCCGATGGGGAGCCAAAGTTGCGCCGTTCCTGCTTCACCGAGCGCTGACGACTCAATGACGAGCGTCGCGCCATCGACACGACAGAACTTCAGCGCTTCGTCAGTCTCGACGCGATTACATTGGGGGCAGCGTTTCATGAATTGCCTATTCGGTAAAACCGGCTCTGCGCAGCACTTCCCGAAAGCGCGGGTCGTCACGCGATGGATCCATTATTGGATCTACTTTCATCCAGGCTGTATGTTGATCTTTCGTTTCGAGCGCTTCGTTGAGCGCGGCAAAGGCTTTATCTTTCTCGCCCAACTCAGCAAGGAGACCTGCCACAAAATATGGATAAAGCTTTAACCGCGCGCGCTGCTCGGTGATTTTCCTCAGAAATCCCTGCCAGTCGCGACCCACGAAACTTTCCCGGATCAACTTTGCTGCGTCAGGCTCGCCTCTTGCTTCCTGAACTTTGGCGAGTTCTTCGACAGCCGATGCATGATCAGGCTTCATCCGGTAAACGTAAAAGAGCTGCAAATGTGAATACCAGAAATTCGGATCCAGCTCGACGTTTTTCCTGCTCTGCAATTCGCTTTCTTCATATTTCCTTTCATAGAAAAGCAAATGCGCGGTTTCAAAGTTCGTGACCGGTGACAAGGGGTCGATCTCCAACGCGCGTTTAAAAGCGATGCGAGCCTCTTCAAATCTCCCCAAGTTCTCAAGCACCAGGCCGTACCGACGATGTCCTTCCGAATAATTTGGATTGAGTTCGATCGCACGTTTTTGTTCGCGTTCCATGCAGGCGAAATCGCGATCAGAGGTGTTACAGATGACGCCTAAGATCGAATGCGGCTCGGCTAGACTGTCATCCAACTCCAAGGCTTTCAGGGCCAATTTCCGTGCTTCAGGAACCAGTTCATTTACCTGCGGGTAGCTGTAAAGTGCGAGGAACCAATTCGCCTCTGCCAGGCCGGCAAATGCCAAAGCAAATTTCGGAT
>JBQTHO010000021.1:0-214901 GCA_052389795.1 Acidobacteriota bacterium
CGGGCGACAACATTCAGATGGACATCGAGCTGATTGCCCCAATCGCCATGGAGAAAGGGCTGCGCTTCGCGATTCGTGAAGGCGGCCGCACCGTCGGCGCCGGCACCGTCGCTGAGGTGGTGGAATAGACGCATTGTCGATTGCCAATTGCCGATTGCCAATTGGCGGCGCGCCGTAGCTTGCACACTTAAATCGGCAATCGGAAATCGGCAATCGGAAATGACATTATGCTGAACGAGAAAATTAGAATCAGGCTCAAGGCCTACGATCATCGCGTGCTGGATCAATCGACGACGGAAATCGTCGAGACTGCGAAGCGCACGGGCGCGCGCGTGGCCGGACCGATTCCTTTGCCGACGGTGAAGAATAAGTGGACGGTGCTCCGTTCGCCGCACGTCGACAAGAAATCACGCGAGCAGTTCGAGATCAGAACGCACAAGCGCCTGATGGATATCCTCGATCCGACCCCGCAGACGGTTGATGCGCTGATGAAGCTCGATTTGCCGGCAGGCGTTGACGTTGAGATTAAGGCATTTGGAAAGAGCTAGAGCATTGCCGATTTCCAATTGCCAATTTCCGATTGGCGCTTGGATTGGATAAATAAAATCGGCAATCGACGATTGGAAATTGGCAATGATTAACGGAATCATCGGCAAGAAAATCGGCATGACGCAGATCTTTGCGGCGGATGGCAGGGTCACTCCGGTGACGGTCATTAAGGCCGGGCCGTGCATCGTCGTGCAGAAGAAATCGGCCGGCGGCAAGGACGGTTACGACGCAGTGCAGATTGGCCTCGTTGAGGATCGCCCGGTGAAGCTGAAGAACGTGACTAAGCCAATGCGAGGACACTTCGAGAAGACTGGCGGCGGCATTCCGCCGACGCGCATTCTCAAAGAGTTCCGGGTCGAAGCTTCGGACGATAGCACGAACGTCGGTGACAAGATTCTGGTCGATCAGTTTGCGGACGGGGACGTTGTTGACGTGGTCGGCAAATCGAAAGGTCGCGGCTTCGCCGGTACGATCAAGCGTCACAACTTCAATCGCGGGCCTGAGTCGCACGGCTCAATGAACGTGCGCGCGCCCGGATCGATTGGCCAGTCGGCCTACCCGTCCCGGGTCTTCAAAGGTATGCGCTCTTCGGGGCATATGGGTGATGTCCGGATCACGATAAAAGGTCTGACCGTGGCGCGCGTCGATGCCGAGAATAATCTGCTGATGATCCGTGGCGCCGTGCCGGGCGCGAACGGTAGCGTCGTCATCGTTAAGAAGGCTACGAAGGGAAAGCGGTAAGAGAATCCCGCGTCGCGGCGGGTGAAGGAGGGTTCGCATATGCCAACAGTTAAAGTTCTCGATCTAACGAGCAAAGAAATCGGCGAGATCGAGTTGAATGACATGGTCTTTGGCGTGCCTCTCAACGAGCCGTTGATTCACGAAGCGGTACGGAGCTATCAGGCGAATCGGCGACAGGGCACGTCCGCGACAAAGACGCGTGGCGATGTCTCAGGCTCCGGCCGCAAACTATGGAAGCAGAAAGGCACTGGCCGCGCGCGCATCGCAAGTTTGCGTTCGCCGCTTTGGAAAGGCGGCGGCGCCGCGCACGGACCGCAGCCGCGCGACTGGTCGTACAACTTGCCGAAGAAGATGCGCAAGCGCGCGATGTGCTCGGCGATCTCTGAACGGCTGCGCGAAGGAAACTTAATTATCGTGAGCGAGTTGAAATTAGATTCACCAAAGACGCGTGAATTCATCAACACGCTTGGCAGTCTGAAGTTGGGCGGGAAGACCTTGATCGTTGATTCGCTCAAGAATACGAACCTGATGCTCGCATCGCGCAATGTGCAGAGTACGAAAGTTGTAAACAGCTACGGCGTGAACATTTATGACATTCTGAATCATCAGAAAGTCGTGCTGACGCCGAAGACGGTGGAAGAGCTGACCGGGATTTTGCAGCCGCGCGCGAAGGACGACGAGGAGCGAGGCTTCCGTCCACGACGCGATGATCAAGATAGCGAGGCGCGACCAGCGCGCAGAATGCCGGGAAACAGAGGAGCGGCAGCGTAAGCAATGCGAACTGTTTGGGACATTATTAAGTCGCCGGTGATCACCGAAAAAGCGCTGGTGGCGAAGGAAGAGACGCAGGATCGCCGTCAGCTTTTGACGTTCCGTGTCGATCGACGCGCGACTAAACCTGAGATCAAGAGCGCGGTCGAGACCATCTTTCAGGTGAAGGTTGATGCCGTGCGCACGGCTAACTTCATGGGCAAGATGGCGCGCCGCGGACGTTTCGAAGGCCGCAAGCCTGCCTGGAAAAAAGCGTACGTAACGCTGAAGAAGGGCGAGAAGCCCGTGGATTACGGTGAATCGATCTAGGTTTCGAGTTCCGAGTTTCGGGTTTCGAGTTAAGACAACCCGAACTCGAAACTCTAAAACGCGAAACTCGAAACTGACGAAGTCATGGGAATTAAGAAACTAACACCGACATCGCCAGCGCGCAGGTATCAAACTTACCTGACGCGCGACGAGCTCACTCCGAATGCAGTGCCTGAGAAGGCCCTGCTCGAGCCGAAGAAGCGTATCTCGGGACGTAACAACGACGGGCGCATCACCGTGCGGCGTCGCGGCGGCGGTCACAAGCGCTTCTATCGCATCATCGATTTCAAGCGCAACAAGGACGGCGTGCCCGGACGCGTGACGCAGATTGAATACGATCCGAACCGATCGTCGAACATCGCGCTGATTACGTATCTCGACGGTGAGAAGCGCTACATCATCGCGCCGGTCGGATTGGAAGTGGGCAAAACGATCGCCAGCGGAGAAGACGCGGACATTCTGCCGGGCAATACTTTGCCGATTCGGAACATTCCGCTGGGTACGCAGATTCACAACATTGAGTTGCGTCCCGGTAAAGGTGGACAGATGGCGCGCGCGGCCGGTTCGTTTGCGCAGCTGCTTGCGAAAGAAGGTTTGTACGCGCAATTGCGCATGCCTTCGGGTGAAGTTCGGCGTGTGCCGGTTGAGTGTCGCGCGACTGTCGGACAGGTCGGCAACGTCGAGCACGAAAACGTTTCGCTTGGTAAAGCCGGCCGCACGCGCTGGAAGGGAATTCGGCCGCACGTACGTGGTGTCGCGATGAATCCGGTCGATCACCCGCACGGCGGCGGTGAAGGAAAAACTTCGGGCGGCCGCAATCCGGTGACGCCTTGGGGACAGCCGACCCGCGGTTACAAGACGCGTCACAACAAGCGGACTAAGAAAATGATTGTGAGGGATCGGAGAGTCAAGTAATTGAATCATTGAATCATTGGTTCATTTGAATCAATGACTAAATGAATCAATGAGCGAATTAACTTATGCCACGTTCACTAAAAAAAGGTCCCTGGATCGACAAAGGCGTTCGGAAGATGGTCGAGCGCGTCCGCGCCGGCGGACAGCGGCCGCAGGTGATTCGCACCTGGTCGCGTCGCTCGACGATTACGCCCGAAATGGTTGGGCTGACGTTCGGCGTGCACAACGGCAAACGTCACATTCCGATCTACATCACTGAGAACATGGTCGGGCACAAGCTGGGCGAGTTCGCGCCGACGCGCACGTTCAAGGGCCATTCTGGAACCAAGGCTGATAAGGCAGAAAAGACCGCGAAGGTCTCGCCGGCTGGTGGTAGCGCTCCGGCCCCGGCAGCGTAAGCAGATTTATTCATTGACTCATTTATCCATTGAGCGATTGAAACCAATGAATCAATGAGCCGATGAAACAATGATTCAATAGTCACCATGGAAGCAAGAGCAAGCGCAAAGTTTCTACGTGGGTCGCCGCAGAAGGCGCGGCTGGTCATCGACATGATCCGCGGCAAGAACGTCAATCAGGCGTTGGCGATCCTGCGTTACTCGAACAAGCGGGCCGCGCTCGGCATCGAGAAGTGCGTGAAGTCGGCGATCGCAAATGCGAACGAAGCAGCTGAGAAAGCGAACGTTTCGGTCGATCCGGACGAGCTTTGGCTGAAGGCCGCTTACGTCGATGATGGTCCTACCAAGGGTCGTCGCCGTCTGCGCCCGGCGCCGCAGGGTCGAGCGTTTCGCCAGCAGCGCCACTTTTGTCATGTGACAATTCTGCTGTCGAGTGATCAGCCAGGCGAGAACGGGAAGAAAGAATCGGCAATGACTCCGGCCGTGAGCAAGAAAGCGAAACGCGGCGGCGCGGCAGCCGCGCCAAGAGCGAAACGCGGGCCGTCGAAAGCGGAAACGGCTGAAGCCGCGCTCGAGAGTGAAGCGCCCGAGAAGAAAGCGGCACCGAAGAAGACAGGCGCTAAGAAGGCTGCAGCAAAGTTGGGCAGTGCGCTGAAAAGGAAGAAGAAGACGGACGAAGAATAAATAGCCACAGAGGCACCGAGACACGGAGAAATGGTCACAGATAAACACAGATCGGCGCAGATAAGAATTCAGATCAGTGTGAATCCGTGTCCATCCGTGGCTGATTTTTACTCTGTGTCTCGGTGCCTCGGTGGCGAATTTTCAGAAATGGAGTAGCGATTGGGCCAAAAAGTTCATCCATACGGTTTTCGCCTTGGCTATAACAAGGACTGGCATTCGCACTGGTTTGCAAAAAAGCAATACGGCGATTTCCTGATCGAAGACCTGCGTTTGAAGCGTGAGCTGAAGCGACGCTTTACCGGCGCGGGCGTGTCGCACGTGGACATCGAACGCGCGGCGAACCGTCTGAAGATCATCATCTACACGTCGCGACCTGGGATCATCATCGGCCGCAAGGGCGCGGAGATCGACAAGCTGAAGGGCGACATCTCTTCGCGCACTGGCCGCGAGGTGCTGGTTTCGATTCAGGAGATTCACAAGCCTGAGCTGAACGCGCAGTTGCAGGCCGAGAAGATTGCGGCGCAGCTCGAAAAGCGAATTGCTTTTCGGCGCGCGATGCGAAAGGCCGTGGAAGAGTCGCTGCGCTTTGGCGCGCAGGGAATCAAAGTCAAAGTTAGTGGCCGTCTGAACGGGGCGGAAATCGCGCGGAGCGAGTGGCACCTGCAGGGCCAGCTTCCCCTGCACACTTTGCGTTCGGATGTTGATTACGGATTTGCTGAAGCGCACACAACGTTCGGCATCATCGGCGTGAAAGTTTGGATTTATCGCGGCCAGATTCTGGATGCGAAGGCGGCGATGGCGCGCGGCACCGGTACGGATCCGATAAACGAAACGCCGCGCCCGCGCGAAGGTCGCGCCCGGCCGCGTCCGCGCAGAGAAAGAACCGAGGGATAAGACGCTATGTTGATGCCGAAAAAAGTTAAGCATCGCAAGCAGATGCGCGGCCGGATGAAAGGCGTTGCCCATCGCGGCAGCATGATCAGCTTCGGCGAGTATGGCCTCAAGACTTTGGAGGCGGCGTGGATTACGGATCGCCAGATTGAAGCGGCGCGTATTGCGATGACGCGACACATCAAACGCGGCGGCAAGATTTGGATTCGCATGTTTCCCGACAAGCCGGTGACAAAAAAGCCGGCCGAAACGCGCATGGGTAAAGGCAAGGGCGCTCCCGAATACTGGGTGGCGGTCGTGAAGCCCGGTCGGATTCTTTATGAGATTGAAGGCGTGGATGAAAAGACCGCGCGCGACGCGATGAGACTGGCGTCACAGAAGCTGCCCGTGAAGACGAAGTTTGTCACGCGAGCCGAGCAGGAGGGGGGCGCGATATAAATCAGTTTCGAGTTCAGAGTTTCGAGTTTCGCGTTAGAACTCGCGAACAAACTCGAAACTCAAAACCCGAAACTGTTAGCGAAGCTAACCATGAAACGACGCGAAGAAGTTGATAAGTTACGCGACATGGCTGACGAGGATTTGCAGGCTGAAGCAGCGCGCCTGAAAGAGTCTCTGTTCCGCCTGAATTTCAAGCTGGCGCTGGGCGAAATCGACGCGGTGAAGAAGATGCGCGAGGAAAAGCGGTCGATGGCGCGGCTACGCACGATTGCGCGCGAGCGCGAGATAAAAGCCGGCAAGTAAACCTGAGGTGCGCACTCCTCTGGAGTGTTGCCGATTAAGCACGCCGGAGGCGTGCGTTACCGAGCAGACGATGTTTAGACGAAAGAAAAAAGACGAACCGACTGAGGCGCCGCCAACGCCGGAAGTAGCGCCCGAAGCGGCGAGCGAGACGGCTGCGGCTGAACCGGCCGCGGCTGAGACTCCGGTGGCAGAAAGTGTTTCGGCAAAGACGTCGGCGCCGAGCGCTGACGCGGCTGGAAACGGCGCGGAATCGACGGCGGCCGCGAGTGGCAAGCCGGCGAAGAACGCGCGCGGCAATCGAGTTCAGAAGATCGGCACGGTCTTTTCGGACAAGATGCAGAAGACGGTGGTGGTGCGAGTCGATCGTCAGGTGCTGCATCCGAAATATCGTCGTTACGTCCGCCGGACTTCGAAGTTCATGGCGCACGACGATTTGGGATCCACCGTCGGCGATCGCGTGCGCATTGTTGAGACGCGGCCGCTGTCGGCCAGAAAGCGCTGGCGCGTAATTGAGATCGTTCAGAAGGCAGCGAAATAAAACATTGCCAATTGCCGATTTTCGATTGCCGATTGAGGCACACGAAATGGGCAATTCCTGAAATTGATATAGGCCGATGCCATAGCGAAATTGGCAATCGGCAATTGGAAATCGACAATGATACAGATGCAGACCTCTCTGGAGGTCGCTGACAATTCGGGAGCACGACGCGTCGAGATGATTATGGGCATCGGCGGCTCGACCGGCGCGATTGCCAGCCTCGGCGATCGCATCAAGGTCACCGTGAAAGAGGCGACGCCCGACGGCGCCGTGAAAAAAGGCACGGTGCAGGACGCCGTCATCGTGCGCACGCGCAAGGAAGTGCGCCGCCGCGACGGGACTTACATTAGGTTCGATCAGAACGCGGCGGTGCTGATTAAAGAAGACGGAACACCGATCGGCACGCGCGTATTTGGGCCGGTGGCGCGCGAACTGCGCGATAAGAATTTCATGAAGATTGTTTCGCTGGCGCCGGAAGTGATTTAGCTGTTAAAGCGAAGAAATGACACGGAGACACGGAGAAATGGCCACAGATAAACACAACTCGGCACAGATAATGGGTTCAGATCTGCGTGTATCTGTGTTCATCCGTGGCTGATTTTCTGTGGCGATAGCGAGGAAGAAAGTTTTGAAGGGAACTAAACGAGCCAAAATCCGAAAGAACGATCAGGTCGTTGTCATCGCCGGCCGCGATAAAGGCAAGCGTGGCCGTGTGCTGGCCGTAGCGCCGGTCAAAGGCAAGATCAAAGTCGAAAGCATTGGCATGATCAAGCGTCATCAGAAGGCGGCGGGGAATCGCGGGGGCGGCATCATCGACCGGGAATCCTGGCTCGACATGTCGAACGTGCAGATTGTCGATCCGCAATCAGGCAAGCCTTCGCGCGTGCGCTATCACATTGACGGCGACACCAAGACGCGAGTGGCGGCCGCGAGCGGGCACCAGATAGAGAGCAAGTGACTGATTGATTCATTGACCCATTGATTCATTGAGTCAATGAGGAAATGAATCAATGGGTAAATTGAAACAATGGCAGCAAGACTGAAAGAGCGTTATCAAAAGGACGTCGCACCGGCGATCGCGAAGGAATTTGCGATCAACAACCCGATGGCTATTCCGCGGCTCGAGAAAATTGTGCTTAACATGGGCATGGGCGAGGCGATCGCGAACTCGAAGATCCTCGACACGGCCCTCGCTGAGCTGACGTCGATCGCGGGTCAGAAACCGGTGATCACCAAAGCCAAGAAATCGATCGCCAGTTTCAAATTGCGGCAGGGAATGCCGATTGGCGTGATGGTGACGTTGCGCGGCGAACGAATGTACGAGTTCTTCGATCGGCTGGTCTCGGTCGCACTACCGCGCGTCAGGGACTTTCGCGGTGTGTCGCCAAAAGCTTTCGATGGACGTGGCAATTACACCATCGGAATTCGCGAGCAGCTCATTTTCCCCGAGATCGATTTCAACAAAGTCGACAAGCTGCGCGGCATGAATATTTCGATTGTGACAACCGCCCGCAATGACGAAGAGGCGCGGGCATTGTTAAAGGCATTAGGCATGCCGTTTAGAGCTTAAAAAGCTGGTATCAGGTGCCGGGTGTCAGGTGTCGAGGGCCGACTGATACCTGAAACCCGACATCTGATACCCGAGGAGATATGGCAAAAAAATCTTTAATCGCGAAAGCTAATCGCAAACCGAAGTTTGCTGTGCGCGCGTACACGCGTTGCCGCCGTTGCGGCCGGCCGCGTGCTTATCTGCGTAAGTTCCACCTGTGCCGTATTTGCTTTCGCCAGTTGGCGCTCGAGGGACAGATTCCCGGCGTCGTGAAATCGAGTTGGTAAGTCGGTCGTCAGTAGTCAATTGCAACTGACTACGGACCACGGACAACTGACAAGTTTTTGGAGTTAATGAATGACTGATCCTATTGCCGACATGTTGGCGCGAATTCGAAACGCCGTCGCGGCCAAACACTCGCGTGTCGATGTTCCGGCGTCAAAGCTGAAGCTGGAGATTGCGCGCATCCTCAAAGAGGAGGGCTACATCAACAACTTCGTCCTCAAAGGCGAAGGCCCGAAGCGCCTGATTCGGATTTTTCTGCGCTACGACGCGCGCGGCACTTCTTCGATCACGTACCTGCAACGCGTATCGCGACCGGGCCGCAGGGTGTACGTCCCTTCGCAGAAGATTCCGCGTGTGCTGGGCGGTTACGGCATCAACATCGTTTCGACTTCGCGCGGACTGATGAGCGGTAAGACCGCGCGCAAAGAAAACATTGGCGGCGAAGTTCTGGCAGAAGTCTATTGAGAAAAACGAACTTTGGTCCTGGTACTTTGATCTTCGATTAGCCTTTTCAAATACCAAGCACAAAGCAAAGAACGGTTTCGTAAGTTATGTCTCGCATTGGCAAAAAACCGATATCGATTCCGAAGGGTGTCACGGTTACGATCAAGGATCGTGAGCTGGAAGTGAAAGGCACGAAAGGCGTTTTGAAGACGCCGATTCCCGAAGGAATTACGTTCAAGCAGGAAGAAGAAGCGCTGATCGCCGAGCGGGTTTCGGATCAGATGGCCGCGCTGCATGGCCTGGCGCGCGCTCTGGCGAACAACGCGATCAAAGGCGTAACCGAAGGGTTTTCGCAGCAGATGGACGTAGTTGGCGTCGGTTACAAAGCTGACGTGCAGGGGCGGAAGATTGTTTTCTCGCTCGGCTATTCCCATCCGATTGAATTTTCGCTGCCGGAAGGCATTGATGCTAAAGCTGAGCGTATGACGACCAAAGGAAGCATTCAGCAGTATCAGACCACGCTGACGGTTTCGGGCATCGACAAGCAAAAGCTCGGTCAGGTCTGCGCTGAGATGCACAAGCTGCGCAAGCCCGACGCTTACAAAGGCAAGGGCGTGCGGTACGCGGATGTGCCCCTCAAGCTAAAGCCCGGCAAGACAGGTAAATAGAATTGACGATTTTAGATTGCCGATTTCCGATTGGTCTGTCGCGGAACTTGAATGGGCAATTGGCAATTGGCAATCGGCAATAACGGAAATGGCTAACAGAAACAGAGCAGAAGTTCGGAACGCGGTGCACAGCCGCATTCGGCGCAAGGTTCGTGGTACGACTGAGCGGCCGCGGCTGGCTGTCTATCGCAGCTTAAACCACATCTACGCGCAGGTTATCGATGACCAGAAGTCGCAGACGCTGGCCTCAGCTTCGACGACTGAAAAAGGTTTAGGCGTCGCGAAGGGCGGCAACATTGAAGCGGCCAAGCGTGTCGGCCAGGCGATTGCCGAGCGCGCGATTGCGGCGGGAATCGAAAGCGTTGTCTTCGATCGCGGCGGCTATCTTTATCACGGCCGCGTCCGCGCGCTGACCGATGCGGCGCGCGCAGCCGGACTCAACAAGAATGAAGTAGTTGAGGCGGAAGCCGCCGAAGCGGAAAAGCCTGAAGCCGCGGAAGCTGAGCCGGTCAAGCCCAAGGGCAAGCAGAAAGAGCCGAAGGAGAAGACCAGGAAGGAAGCCGCTCCGAAAGACGCGACTGCAGAGGCTGGCGCCGAAGCTGGTGCCAAGCCAAAGGCTAAGAAACCGGCGGCCCCGAAAGAAGACGCCGGCGCCGGTGAAACCAGTGCCGTGCCAAAGCCCAGGAAACAGGCCGCTCCGAAAGAAGCCAAAGACGCCGAAGCCGGTTCACCACCGGAGAAGGCTGAATTAAAAGACTCGAAGGACAGCGGCGTCGAAGCCGGCAAAGCGAAAGAAGAGTAAATGAGACAACCGAAACAGAGAATTACGGCGCAGGGTTTGGATCTGAAGGATCAAGTCATTTCGATCAACCGCGTGACCAAGGTTGTAAAGGGCGGCAAGAACCTTTCGTTCGCAGCGCTGGTTATTGTCGGCGATGAGTCAGGCCATGTCGGCTTCGGCACCGGCAAGGCGCGGGAAGTGCCCCTTGCGATCAAAAAAGGCGTTGAGGCCGCGAAGAAGAATTTGATCCGGGTGCCGCTGATTCAGAATACTCTCCCCCATCAATTGATTGGCCGCTTTGGAGCGGGCCGCGTCATGATGAAACCGGCTTCGGAAGGAACGGGCGTAATTGCCGGAGGCGCCGTCCGCGCGGTGATGCAGGCTGCCGGTGTTCGTGACGTGCGCACAAAAGTTTTGGGATCGACGAATCCCCACAATGTAGTGCGCGCGACCTTTGACGGCTTGTTGCGAATGAAAGATCCTTTTGAAGTGGCGCGGCTGCGAGGTAAGCAGGTCGAAGATCTCTAAGACTAGTTTAGAAGCCGCACTTGTGCGGCGGTAGACCGAGGCCGGACAAGTCCAAGCTCTAAACAAACAAGTCCGGCCTCTAAACAAAAAGATTATTTAATCCAATGGCACCGAAAGCAAAAGAAAAAGAAGCTGCGACCGCGATGATCAGGATTCAGTATTATCGCAGCTCGATCGCATGCCCCGGCACGCAGAAGGAAATCGTGCGTAGCCTCGGGCTTACCAAGTTAAAGCAAATCGTGGAGCGCCCGGACACGCCGTCCATGCGCGGCGCGGTTGCGAAGGTGCCGCACTTGATAAGGATCATCGAGTAAACCTGAAAAGAAATTTGACATTTGGCATTTGAGATTTGGCATTGTGTGATTGTGCTCAACCAGGAGTTGTTGTGATGGACGCGGACAAATGACAAATGTCAGATGTCAGATGCCAAATGATAAATGGATTGAGTCATGACACTTAGCTTAAATAACCTGCGTCCCGCGAAGGGTTCGACGCACAAGAAGAAGCGTCTCGGTCGCGGTCCCGGCACGGGTTTGGGCAAAACCTCCGGTCGCGGTGAAAAGGGTCAGAAGTCACGCTCCGGCTACTCTTCGAAGACCGGTTTCGAAGGCGGCCAAATGCCGCTCCATCGCCGTCTGCCGAAGCGCGGGTTCACTAACATTTTCAAAAAGAAGTGGCTCGAGGTGAGCCTCGACGCGCTGGAAAAGAATTTCGGTGCTGATGACGAAATCACGCCGGAAATGCTTCATAAGCGCGGCGTTATCAAGAAGGCGAAACACGACATCGTCGTGCTCGGCACCGGGGACATTTCAAAGGCGCTGAAGGTTTCAGCGCATCGGTTTACCAAGAGCGCCCGCGAAAAGATCGAGAAAGCGGGTGGAACCGCGAGGGTAATTGGAGCGTAAATTAGCCCGTCTTTGTACTTTGTACTTTGGGCTTTGATGTCTCGCCCAGTTCCGCATAGCACAAAGTACTAAGTACAAAGCACAAAGTACTAAGTACAAAGCTCAAAGTACGTTTTTCTTATGGAAAAATTCCTAGCCGCCGTTCGCAATATGTTCAGTGTGCCGGATCTGCGCAAGCGGATCTTTTTCACTTTGGGCCTGCTGGCGGTCTACCGCTTTGGCGCTCACATCTCGGCACCCGGCATTAACCGAGAGCGTCTCGATCAGGTTTGGCAGGATGTCAGCGGCACCTTGCTGGGTGTGCTGGATCTTTTCTCGGGCGGCAACTTCCGCGTCATTTCAATTTTTGCTCTTGGCGTAACGCCATACATCACTGCCTCAATCATTCTCCAATTGATGACGGTCGTCTCTCCGCAGTTGAAGAAGCTGCAAGAAGAAGGCGAGATGGGCCGGCAGAAGATCAATCAGTGGACGCGATATCTGACGGTCGGTCTCGGGGCGTTACAGACTTCATTCGTTGCGCACTGGCTGCAAATCAATGGCGTCGGCGCGCCGACGTGGGGCTTTATGCTCACGACGGTGCTGACGCTGACGACGGGAACCATCTTCGTGATGTGGCTCGGCGAGCAAATTACTGAACGCGGCGTCGGCAATGGAATTTCACTGCTCATCTTTTCGGGTATCGTGATTGGTTTACCGAATGGCGTCCAGCAGGTGATGGGTCGCGTCAGCAGCGGCGACACGCTCGAAATCCTCGGCGTAATTGTGATGGTCGCGGCGATAGTTTTGGTTATTGCCTTTATCGTTTTCGTCGAATCAGCGCGGCGAAAAATCCCTGTGAGCTATGCGAAGCGTCACGTCGGCCGGCAAATGGTGGGTGGCCAGCAAACGACGATGCCGTTGAAGCTCAACATGGGTGGCGTTATTCCGGTAATCTTCGCGTCGTCGGTACTGTCGATGCCGCAGAGTTTGTTCTCGGCTTTACCGCCAAAAGATCCCGGCAACTGGTACGGCAAAATCTTCGCCTTCTTTCAGGTATTTCATGCGGGTGATCCGTATTACGAACTGATTTTCCTGTCGCTGATTATCTTCTTCACCTTCTTTTACGTTTCGATCGTTTTCAATGTCGAGGAAGTGGCTGACAACCTGCGCAAGCACGGCGGCTTCATGCCGGGTATTCGTCCCGGCCGCGCCACAGCCGAATATCTGAACACGATTCTGACGCGGTTGACTTTTGTGGGCGCTATTTATCTTGCCGCCGTGGCTTTCCTGCCGCAGTTCATGTTGAGTGGATATCGCGTCGGTCGTTTGCCGTTCATCGGCCCGTGGCTCGACGCCCTGGTCAGCACTACGCCAGGCTTGGGCTGGATACCGACCGGCATGGGTTATCAGTTTTACTTCGGCGGCACGTCGTTGCTGATTCTTGTCGGCGTCGCGATGGACACCGTCGCGCAGATTGAAGCGCAATTGGTGATGCGTAACTACGAAGGTTTCCTGGGCAGCGGAGGAAGATTGCGCGGTCGCAGGGCATAACCAAACTCGATGTCAAAGATCATCGTCTTAATGGGCGCGCCCGGTGCCGGCAAAGGCACACAGGCGCGCTTGCTGCAAGAGCGGATGAATCTCCCGCAGATTTCGACCGGCGACATGCTGCGAGCAATGGCCGCCGCCGACATCCACTCGACGCAGGCGTCGGGACAATTGATTTCAGATGACCTTGTAATCGAAATGGTCCGGAATCGGACCGCCAGCGAAGATTGCAAAAACGGCTATGTGCTCGACGGCTTTCCGCGCACCACGGTGCAGGCGGAGATGCTCGAGAAGCTTGCACACGAACAGGGAAAATCAATCCAGGCAATTTTCGTGGATGTGCCGTACGACGTTTTGCAGCAACGACTTACGGGCCGGCGCACGTGTCCGATCTGCGGCGAGATTTACAACATCTACTTCAAGCCGCCGCGCGTCGACAATCGATGCGATCTGCATTCTGAGCAGGAACTGACGTTTCGCGCCGACGACGCACCCGAAAAGATTCGCGTGCGGCTTGAGACCTACGAACGACAGACAGCGCCGCTGTTGGATTACTACGACCACAGTGGCCCGTTGGAAAGAGTAGACGGTACGAAGCCGACCGCGGAGATTTATTCGCAGATCGAACAGGTAATTAAAGCGTAAGAGACACTTCGAATGATCATCGGGAAGTCGCAAAAAGAGATCGAAAAGATGCGCGCCTCCGGGCAGCTTGTCGGAAGGGTGCTGCGCGAACTCCGCAGAATGGCTGCGCCGGGTGTCACCACGATCGAACTCAACGATGCGGCTGACCAGATGATTTGCGATGCCGGGGCGTACCCGACTTTCAAAGGCTACAACGGTTTTCCATATTCGATTTGCGCGTCGGTCAACGAACAGGTAGTGCACGGCTTCCCTTCAAAGTATGAATTGAAGGAAGGCGACATCTTTTCCATCGATGTGGGTGCGACGCTCAACGGGTTTGTTGGTGACACCGCGACCACGGTTCCGGTCGGTCAGGTTGGCGAGGACCTCTTGAAACTGATCCGCATCACCGAAGAGTCGTTGCAATTGGCGATCGACCAGTGTCGCGTTGGAAATCACATCGGTGATATCGGATACGTCGTTCAGCAGCACGCAGAGTCGCATGGATATTCCGTCGTGCGCGAGTACGTCGGTCACGGGATTGGCCGGCAGATGCACGAGGATCCGCAGATTCCGAACTACGGCAAGCCCGGCAAGGGGCCGAGAATCAAGAAAGGCTATGTGTTCGCGGTCGAGCCGATGATCAATATCGGATCGCAGCACACGAAAACTTTAGCGGATGGCTGGACCGTCGTGACGGTTGATGGGCGCCCCAGCGCGCACGTCGAACACACGATTGCCATCACTGAAGAAGGCCCGGAAGTCCTTACGCTGGTTAAAGAAGAGGTCCCAGAAGAGGTCACGGCCGACTCGCAGACTGTGGCGGCTTAACCAGCGTCGCGGCTTGGCAATTGCTTCAGCGGCATGCTACTATCCGAAGTTTGCCAATAAAGGCGGAATTGTGCCCGCGGCGGTATGGCGAAAGAAGAAGCGATAGAGGTCATGGCCAAGGTTTTGGAGACTCTGCCGAGCGCTATGTTTCGCGTCGAACTTGAAGACAATCAGCATCAGGTGCTCGCCCACATTTCGGGAAAGATGCGCAAGCACTTCATCAGAATTCTTCCGGGTGATCGAGTTTTAGTTGAGTTATCTCCCTACGATCTTAATCGGGGGCGGATTACGTATCGTTACAAGTGATCGGTAGTTAAGATGAAAGTTCGAGCTTCCGTCAGAAAAATTTGTGATAAGTGCAAAGTCATCCACCGCAAGGGCGTGGTACGCGTGATTTGCACCAATCCAAAGCACAAGCAGAGACAGAAATAGGAGTGAGTGGGGCGCGCATTCGTCGAGGTGGTTAAGTCCGCATTCCGAGATTCGCAATCCTAAATTACCAGCATGGCTCGTGTAGCAGGTGTAGATCTTCCGCCGAATAAGCGCGCCGAGATCGGTCTTACTTATATTTACGGTATTGGCCGATCGCGCTCAGCGTCGATTCTGACCGAGGCGCAAATCAGTCTCGACACGCGCGTCCGTGACTTGAGCGAAGAAGAGCTCAGTCGCATTCGCGCGATCCTGGAAGCCCAGGGCGAAATCGAAGGCGACCTCCGCAAGCGCATCCAGATGGACATCAAGCGTTTGATGGACATCGGCGCCTATCGCGGACTGCGGCATCGCCGGGGGCTGCCCGTGCGCGGACAACGCACCCACACGAACGCGCGCACGCGCAAAGGCCCGCGGCGCGCAACCGTCGCCAAGAAGAAGGCACCGGGTAAGAAGTAATGGCAAAAGCATCAGCAGGCGGGAAAAAGAAAGTCTTTCGCAAGAAAGAGAAGAAGAACATTCCATCCGGGATCGTCTATATCGCGGCATCGTTCAACAATACGATGATCTCGATTACCGATCTCGAAGGGAACTTGATTGCCCAGTCGTCTTCGGGCGCGCGCGGCTTTCGGGGCTCGCGCAAGGGAACCCCTTTCGCAGCGCAGCAAGCGGCCTATGAAGCGGCCAAAAAGGCAATGGAAGCCGGCATGCAGCAGTGCGAAGTCCGCGTCAAAGGGCCGGGCGGTGGTCGCGAGTCCGCGATTCGCGCTATCAACAACGCGGGCATTCGCGTGATGGCGATTCGGGACACGACGCCGATTCCGCATAACGGATGTAGACCGCCGAAGCGGCGGAGAGTTTAATTGGCAATAACATTGACCTAAAGGACGAAGGGTCGCGCGATCTGGAATTCAAGATTTCAGATTCAAGATTCAAGAAATGCGACCTGTAAACTTTTCCGTCTAAGTAATTCGTAGACTGGAGGCAGAAACGATTGGCTAGGTATCGAGATGCGGTGTGCCGTTTGTGCCGCCGCGAAGGCGCAAAACTTTTCCTCAAGGGCGACCGTTGCTACAAACCATCTTGTCCGATTGAAAAGCGGGGCACTCAGCCGCCCGGACAACACGGCAATTCCATGCGACGCGGCAAAGCTCTGGCGGGTTACGGCCAGCAGCTGCGCGAAAAGCAGAAGGTTAAAAGAATTTATTTCATCCTCGAAGGGCAGTTTCGAAATTATTTCGAACGCGCCGCGCGCATGAAAGGCATCACCGGCGAGAACCTGTTGTTCTTGCTGGAGCGACGTCTGGACAACGCAATATATCGCGCTGGTTTTTCAACCTCGCGACGTCAGGCACGGCAACTCGTGAACCACGGGCACGTGCTGGTCAACGACCGCAAGGTGGACATTCCTTCGTACCAGGTGAAGCCGGGCGATTCGTTGACGATAAAGGACGCGAGCCGCAAGAACCCGCACGTCGAAGGCGCGTGGCAAACGGCGGCAGGTCGTGGTCGGCCCTCGTGGGTTTCCGCTGGCGGCGGGGACATGGCGGCGACGGTGACCGGTCTGCCGACACGCGACGACATCGATCGCTCGATCAACGAGCAACTGATTGTGGAGCTTTATAGCAAGTAGTTAACGCGCGAGCGGTCACGCGATTCGCGCGGCCGCTTCGCTTCTCCTCAGACATCTGACGGTAAGTTATGGATCAAAATAATCTTTGGACAGGTTTTCAGATGCCGCGACGTTTGGCGGCCGACGGCGACACATTGACGGAACGTTACGGCCGGTTTTCGGCGCAGCCGTTCGAGCGCGGATTCGGTACTACGGTCGGCAATTCGCTGCGCCGCGCGCTGCTTTCTTCAATCGAAGGATCCGCGATTACGGCCGTAAAGATCGAAGGCGTAGAGCACGAGTTTTCTTCGATTAAGGGCACCGTTGAAGATGCGACGGACGTCATCCTGAACTTGAAGCAGGTGCCGTTCAAGCTGCACGGCCACGAGCCTAAGACGCTCACGATTGCAAAGAATGGGCCAGGCGAAGTCACCGCCGGCGACATTGAGGGCGACGCGGACATCGAGGTTCTTGATCCGACTTTGCACATCGCCACCCTGAGTGCAGGCGGGTCGTTGAACATAGAGATGCGTTTGAAGCGTGGCCGCGGTTACGTTTCGGCGGATCGCAACTTCGACGAAGATCTATCGCTCGGCTACATCCCGATCGATTCGGTGCACACGCCGGTCAAGAAAGTGAACTACTCGGTTGATGCCGCACGTCTCGGGCAGAACACCGAATACGACAAGCTGACGATCGAAGTATGGACTGACGGTTCGGTCAAGCCCGACGACGCGATTGGGTTGGCCGCAAAGTTAATCAAGGATCACATGGCGATCTTTATTAACTTTGAAGAGGACATGGAAGATTACAGCTATCAGCAAGCCGAGCGCGCGCCCTTGCCGCGCAACGATCAACTCGATCGCTCAGTGGATGAGCTGGAACTTTCGGTGCGTTCTTACAATTGTTTGAAGAACGCCGGCATCAAATCGATTCGCGATCTGGTGCAGCGCTCTGAGCGAGAGATGCTGGCAACGAAAAATTTTGGCAAGAAGTCGCTGGGCGAAATTCGCGACATTCTCCGCAGCATGGGCCTGGATTTCGGAATGCAGTTTGACGAGCAGGGCAATCCGATTCCCGGCACAGGTGACGGCGAACTGAGCCTCGAAGGCGAAGGCGGCGACGACGAAAACGGCGAAGACGAATTTGAAACGGCAGTGCAGTAGAAGGAATTAGCCACGGATGAACGCAGATTACACGGATAGGAACCAAACAACATTTCGCGTAATTCTATCAGTGTGAATCTGTGTAAATCTGTGGCGTGAAAAAGAGCAATGCGTCATCGTAAGGCACATCGAAAACTGGGGCGAGAT
Source organism: Acidobacteriota bacterium (assembly GCA_052389795.1). GTDB lineage: Bacteria > Acidobacteriota > Blastocatellia > Pyrinomonadales > Pyrinomonadaceae > UBA11740. The sequence continues at coordinate 18,037 of JBQTHO010000021.1, forward strand.
ACGGAGCATCGCATGTCGCTGCTGCGAAACCTCGCGACGTCCCTGATCAATTCGCGCGACGAGCGCATAATCACGACGGTTCCCAAAGCCAAAGAGTTGCGCCCGTTCGTTGAGCGCGCGATCACTCTGTCGCGTCATGCGGCGAGTCTCGAAGGCAACGGATCGGAAGCGCGTGGCGTCCACCTGCGTCGTCAGGCGGCTGCGTTCTTTCACTCGGGCAATTTTGGCCGCGGCTCCGTGGCCGGCCGGCGCGGACAGACTGTTCCCCCGCGCACCGCGGGGGTTGCGGCGCTCAAGCGTTTGTTCGACGAGCTGGGCGAGCGCTTTAAAGATCGGCCAGGTGGCTACACACGCATCATCAAGCTGGGCCGCCGCGCAGGCGACGGCGCTGAGCTGGCGATCATCGAGCTGCTCGGCAATCCGCGCGATGCCGCCGCCGAAGAGGCTTCGAAGAAGCGCGCCAAGGGCGGCGCAAAAAAGAAGGCCGCTGAACCCAAAGCCGCGGAATCCAAGGAAGCGTCCGAATCCGAAGAGTAAAGAACTTTCAGCGCGAAGCTCCGTCTGGCCGTTTGCCATCGCGGGGCTTTTGCTTTAATAGAGTTGCTTGCACAATGACGCCCCGCTGGTTTGCGGCGAAACCAACCCCCGGAGGTTTCTATGTCGGTTGGAGCTAAAAGAGCAATGAACGATCAGGAAAGCCAGCAACCTTCAGCCGAAACATCGACCGATCCGCGGGCTGAGCGCCAGCGCGATCGCGGTCGGCGCCGGCATCGCCCGTTGCCGAAGCATCTCGAAGCTTCCATTAACATGGACGAGTTGCGCGAATTGATCGGCCTGATCAACGAAAACGCGTTGACTGACTTCGAACTTGAGCGGGAAGGGTTTCACGTAAAGATTGGGCGGAACCTGTATCCCCCGCCCCCAGCCGTTCCTTCCGTTCCGCCGGTCGCGGAGCATCACGCGATTCCGGCCGCGACACACAGCGCCGTGCAAGGTGTGCCGCACGCAGGTCCGCCACATCCGGGCGCGCAGGCCGAAGAGGCTGCATCAGAAGACCAAGGCCTGCACATCATAACTTCTCCTATCGTCGGGACTTTCTATCGCTCGTCCTCGCCCACAGCCGAAAGCTTCGTGCGCATCGGCAGCAACGTCGAACCCGAGACCGTAGTCTGCATCATTGAAGCGATGAAGCTGATGAATGAAATTCAGGCTGAGGCCTCTGGCGAAATCGCGAAAATCTACGTCGAGAACGGGCAGGCTGTTGAGTACGGCCAGCCGCTTTTCGGAATCAAGCAAGGTTAGTCCAAAGCCCGCCGTCCAAAGTCCAAGGTCCACTTGCGATTCATGACTTTGGACTTGGACGTTGGACATTGGACTCTGGTTTATGAACAACGGACTACGCCGCTTTCGCAAGATCCTCGTCGCTAACCGCGGCGAGATTGCCTGCCGCATCATCTGGACGTGTAAAGAGATGGGCATCGGCACCGTCGCGGTGCATAGCGACGTCGATCGCGATTCGCTGCACGTCCGGTTCGCTGACGAATCCGTCTGTATCGGCCCGCCGCCATCCGCGCAAAGCTACCTGAACATCCCGGCAATCATCAGCGCGGCTGAGCTCTTCAACGTTGACGCGATCCATCCCGGTTACGGATTTCTCGCGGAATCGGCCTACTTTGCAGAGATTTGCGAAGCCTGCAACATCAAGTTCATCGGCCCAAAGCCAAATATCATTCAGTTGATGGGCGAAAAGGTCGAAGCCCGTCGGGCGATGCAAAACGCAGGCGTGCCGATTCTGCCGGGCAGCCCCGACGCGTTGAGGTCCGAGGAAGACGCGATTAAAGTCGCGCGCGAGATTGGCTACCCGGTGATTGTGAAAGCCTCGGGTGGCGGTGGCGGCCGCGGGATGCGCATCGTCAACTCCGAAGATGAGCTCGGCCACGCCCTCGAGACGGCCTCGACCGAAGCGGCGGCGGCCTTCAAGAATGCCGACGTTTACATTGAGCGCTACATGCAACGGCCGCGGCACATCGAGATACAGGTGCTCGCAGACGAACACGGCAATTGTGTTTTTCTTGGCGAACGCGAATGCTCGATTCAGCGCCGTCATCAGAAACTTCTCGAAGAAGCTCCGGCCCCGATGATGACGCCCGAGTTGCGTCAACAGATGGGTGACACGGCCGTGGCGGCGTGTAAATCAATCGGCTACTCAAGCGCGGGAACCTTTGAGTTTTTGCTCGACGAAAACAATCAGTTCTATTTCATGGAAATGAATACGCGCATCCAGGTTGAGCATCCGGTGACTGAGATGGTGACGCTGACCGACATCGTGCGTAATCAGATTAGCATTGCCGAAGGCGAGCCGCTCGGTTTTACGCAGGACGACGTGATCATGGTGGGACACGCGATCGAATGCCGGATCAACGCCGAGAATCCAGAAACGTTCGTGCCTTCACCCGGAAAGATTACTACTTTCAATCTGCCCGGGGGGCCGGGCGTGCGCGTGGATACTTATGTCTATCCGGAATACCGCGTGCCGCCGTTTTACGATTCGCTGATTGCCAAGGTGATCGTGCATGCGCGCACCCGCGAGTTGGCAATTGCGCGCATGCGCCGGGCGCTGGAGGCAATGGTGATCGAGGGCATCAAAACGACGATTCCCTTGCATTTGAAGATTATGAATGATGCAAATTTTCAGGCCGGAAACATCTCTACGCGGTTTCTTGACGACTTTCTGACAACGAATGGAAATCGCAGCGCGCCAACGGCTTCCGGGGCTTTGACTGGCGCTGCGGCGTGACTTTATAATAATCGACTTTTCAGTTGGGTGCTGCGCTGTCTGAGAGGGTGAGGAAGCAATATGTCGTTCGCAATTATTAGAACTGGCGGTAAGCAGTTCACTGTGGAAAAAGGCGCGACCCTGCGGGTGCCGTCGCTTGGTACCGAAGTCGGGTCGTCGGTGGACCTTGAGGTGTTGGCCCTCGGCGAAGGTGCGGAGACCCGCGTGGGCTCGACGCTCGGCGAAGGCGCGGTGGTGAAAGCTACCGTCGTCGATCATGGCCGGGCGGCGAAGATCGTGGTCTTCAAGAAAAAACGACGCAAGCACTACAAGCGCACCAAAGGACATCGTCAGGGATATACGACTTTGAAGATAGATTCAATCGGCTAGGGCAATTGACTCATTGATTCATCACCAATTGAATCAATGAACAAATGACTCAATGGATCAATAGAGGTTTTCTTTTATGGCTCATAAGAAAGGCGTAGGTTCATCTCGAAACGGGCGCGACTCAAACTCGCAGCGGCTGGGCTTGAAAAAGTTCGGCGGCGAGCGCGTGCTGGGCGGCAACATTCTCGCGCGCCAGCGCGGCACGAAATGGAAGCCGGGTCTGAACGTCGGCCGCGGCAAGGACGACACATTGTTTGCAATGATCGACGGCTTCGTGAAGTTTGAAGACAAAGGGCGCTCGGGCAAATTCATCAGCGTGTATCCGGCTCAGGCAACGGCAAGTTAAGAATTGTTAAGGCGATTCATCCGAATGCGACGCTCGCCGACCCTCAGGTACGCGGGCTCGCATTTTCTATTTGGCGGAGTTGGCGCAAGTTGGTAGCTCGCGCTGCGCAAATAACAATTTGCGCTACCGCGGTTTCGGACAATGTTTATCGATAGAGCAAAGATTCGGGTCCAGGGTGGTAACGGCGGCAACGGCGTGACGGCTTTCCGCCGCGAGAAGTTCGTGCCCCGCGGTGGTCCGTCAGGTGGCGATGGTGGCCGCGGCGGCGACGTGTGGCTGGTCGCTGATGCCTCGCTCAATACCTTGCTGCATCTGAGGTACAACCCGCTGCACGTCGCCGGACGCGGCATGCACGGCGAAGGCAGCAATCGCTCAGGCAAAGAGGGCGGCGATGCAATCGTTCGCGTTCCGGTCGGCACTCAGATCTTTGATCCGCAAACGAACGAGTTGTTGTGCGACCTGCAGGAAGATGGGGCGCGTTGGCTGGCGGCGCGTGGCGGACGCGGCGGATTCGGCAACGCGCACTTTGCAACTTCGACGAATCGCGCGCCGCGATATCACCAAGAGGGCAGCCCGGGCGAAGAGTTCGAGTTTCAGCTTGAGCTGAAATTGCTCGCTGATGTTGGCCTCGTCGGATTCCCGAACGCGGGGAAATCCACGTTCATTTCGGTCGTTTCCGCGGCGCATCCGAAGATTGCCGACTATCCGTTCACAACTTTGGAGCCGCATCTCGGGGTCGTCGATTTGGGTGACTTTCGCACGTTCGTCATCGCCGACATTCCCGGATTGATCGAAGGCGCGCACGAAGGCCACGGTCTCGGCGATCGTTTTCTGCGGCACGTCGAACGAACAAAGTTGCTGCTGCACCTGGTTGATGTGTCGTCAGCGTCAGGCCGCGATTCGGTCAGCGACTACGAGGTGATCAATCGTGAATTGCAAGCTTACGATGAGCAGCTTGGCGAACGTGCGCAATTCGTCGTGGCGACAAAAATCGATGCGCTGGACGATCCTTCGCGGCTCGAGAGACTACGTGAACGCGCCGAGCAAGATGGCCGGCTGTTTTTTGCCATTTCCGCGGTCGCGGGAACTGGTGTGCGCGAGTTGCTCACGGCGATCGCGCGCGAGATTGAGGAAATGCGCGCGAAGGTGAACACCGACCGGTCGTATCAAGGAGAGGAATCGCTGCTGGTCGGCAGCAGTGCGCCCCGGTTCTGAGGGCGGTTCTGAATTAGTACGGCGTGCGCAGGCTTTTGCATCAGTGATGGGAGCGAAACGCGCAGCGATTTACGGCGGCACGTTTGATCCGTTGCATAACGGCCACCTGAAAGTGGCGCGCCGCGTGCAGAAGGTATTCGAGCTCGACGAATTATTTTTTGTGCCGGCGTGCGTGCCTCCGCACAAACGTGGAGCGGGTATCAGTTCCGCGTTTCACCGGTTTGCGATGTTGGCGCTGGCGACGCAGAAGGATGAGCCGCTGCGCGTCTCGACGATCGAGCTGGATAATCCGGAGCGGCCGTACGCAGTCGAGACCGTCGCGCGGATGCAGGAACAACTCGGCACTGATTACCGTTTGTTCTTTGTCATGGGAGCCGATTCGTGGTCAGAGATTACGACGTGGCGCGAGTGGCAGCGATTGCTGACGATGTGCGATCACATCGTGGTCACTCGACCAGGCTACGAACTGAACACGGCTGCGGCGGGAGCCAATGTGATCGATTTTCGGGGAAACGCCGATGATGAGATCAACGCTCTGGTCATTCAGTCAGCGTCGCCTCGAGTGTTTGTGACGGACGCGGTGTTTGAGGACGTTTCGGCGACTGAGATTCGCGCCTCAGCGCGAGAGGGAGACAGGAACGCATTAACGAAAATGGTGCCGCCCGAAGTGGCAGCCTACATTGAGAAGTACGGGCTTTACAGAAATTAGATGAGTCAAAATCTAAAAGAAAAGGTCTTGAGTTCTGAAGCGCAGGCAGCGAGTACCGGCCGGCGCGCCAGTGCGTCTGAGCCCGCGAATCCGGCTGACTTCGACGTGCGGATTCGCTGGGCACTGCACGCGGCCGCCGAAAAGAAAGCGCTTGATTTGACCGTGTTGGATCTGCGCGGCGTCGCCACGTTCACTGATTATTTCATCATCTCGACGGGGGCCAACAAACGGCAGATGCAGGCGATCGCCGATGAAATTGTTGATCAGTTGAAGCGGCGCGGCTCACGGGCCGCGCGCGTCGAAGGCTATCACGGTGCTGAGTGGATTCTGGTGGATTACGGCGACTTTATCGTGCATGTGTTCGATGAGAAGTCGCGACGCTTTTATGACCTCGAGTATCTCTGGCGTGAAGCGAAGCGTCTGAATGTGTCGCCGGAGTTACTCGAATCCGAGATCTTGAAGTCGAATTCCGCGACCCCAAGTTCTTTGAAAGAGGAATAGTGCTCGAACTGGTAGCGTTGTCCGAAGCGATGCGCGAAGCGGCTGCGATGGCCGAACGCGTCGCTGCTACAGACGCCAACGTTCTGGTCACCGGTGAGTCAGGGGCAGGCAAAGACGCTTTGGCTACGTTCATTCATGCGCAGTCGCGACGCGCTGACAAAGCTTTCGTAAAGATTGATTGCGCGACGTTGCCGTCGGACCTGCTCGAAGCCGAGTTATTCGGCTACGAACGCGGTGCCTTTACCGGCGCCAGCGAAGCGAAGCCCGGGCGTTTGGAAGCGGCACATCGCGGAACATTGGTACTTGATGAGATTGCGCACCTACCGCTTGATGCGCAGGCTAAGCTTCTGCGAGTGATCGAACAGCGCGAGTTTGAACGCCTGGGTGGTCGCAAAACGATCTCAGTCGATGCGCGGCTGATCGCGCTGACGAACGCTGACCTGAAAAACGCAGTCGAGCGTCGCGCGTTTCGCGACGACCTGTTTTATCGGCTGAACGTCGTACACATTCTGGTGCCGCCGTTGCGCGACCGGGAGAAGGATTTGGAGCCACTGGCGCGCCTGTTCGCGGCCACGTACGCGCAGAAGCACGGCACGCGCGCGAAAAAGATTTCGCCTGAAGCGCTGCGATATTTAAAAAGTTACGATTTTCCCGGCAACGTTCGCGAGCTCGCGAACATCATTGAGCGCGCAGTGATCGTCGCTGACGGTTCGAGCATTGAGCCTGGGCATTTGCCGGACGGCTTGCGCGCCGCCGCCGAGCGCCGCGCGCGCGAGAATCGCCCGCCGACGCTGGCGGAGATCGAAGCGAATTACATCCGCGAGGTGCTGGCAGCCTCGAAGGGAAACAAAACTGAGGCGGCGCGCATACTCGGCATCAGTCGGAAGAACTTGTACGAGCGGCTGGCAAGAGAAAAGGGTGTTGGATGAAGGGTGTTGGGTGTAAGTTGACTGAGCATTCCAGCGTGTCTTCGAAAATGGGGTTTTTCGGTTCTGTCGCAACACCCTAAACCCAACACCCTACACCCATGCGGCTTAAATTCATCTGGCCCGGCAAGACTAAGGATGAGCGGCTGCGGTCGCTGATTGATGATTACTTAAAACGGCTTTCGCGATTTGCGCGCTGTGAAATCGTGGAGGTCAAAGAAAGCCGAACCCGAGACGCGGGGGCAGTAAGCAAAGAATCGCAAAGGATAATCGATGCGATCGGAGATTCAACCCTCGCGGTCTTGCTGGATCTGAATGGCAGTGATTGGAGTTCGCAAGAGTTGGCCAGGCAGGTGCAGCGCTGGGAGAACGACGGGACGAAGGCAGTTGCGATTGTGATTGGAGGTCCCGAAGGAGTTTCGACGGAGGTGCAATCACGAGCGCACGCGCGTTGGCGCTTGTCGCGTCTGACTCTGACGCATGAAATGGCGCGCGTGCTCGCCTGCGAACAGCTTTATCGCGCCTTTGCGATCAATCGCGGATTGCCTTATCAGAAATAATTTCATTTGAGGGAGTTTGAACGCACTAATGGATAAGAGAAAAGCAAAAACGTATCAGGACAGACTGGCGGAGCGGCGCGTAGCGCTGGTGGGCCAGGTCCAGGCAGCCGAGGCCTACAGCCGTGAACGCGATGCCGAAGCAACGCAGGACCCCGCCGACATGGCCGCGAACGCTTACACGAAAGAGTTGTTGATGTCGATGTCCACAAACGATCGGCAGTTACTGGATTCGATTGACGCCGCACTCGCGCGCATTTCTGAGGGGGCGTACGGCAAATGCATAAATTGCGGCGAAGCGATTCTCGAGAAGCGTCTGGAAGCGGTGCCGTGGGCGCGTCACTGCCTCCGTTGCCAGGATTTGATTGAGCGAGGCCACTTGGGGGAAGACGAGGAGTAAGTTCACCGCATTTCGAAAGCTGTGACATAATCCGCGGCCTCCCTAACGGGTGGCCGCTTTTGTGTGTAAACAATGTCGAATGTGAATGCCAGCGTAATCAGCGGCGCTTACGACTCAGTGCTGGCGCTGGTCTATCCGCAGAGATGTGCTGCATGCGATGGATCGGTTGATTCGCGTCACGATGGAGTCGCTTGTTCTACGTGTTGGGACGCGACGCGTATTTTCGATGAGGATGATACGCTGTGCTGGAAATGCGGCGCCTTAAGTGCGGCCGCCGTTCCGGAAGAGAAGCGGCAGACGGTTCGCTGTGGACGATGTGACGCTGACAGGTTCACCAGCGCGCGCGCCTGCGGGTTGTACGAAGGGGCTTTGCGGGCTTCGATCCTGGCGTTGAAACGGGAGCCGAAGATTGGGCGCCGGTTGCTTGAAACATTGCGGCAAACGCAACAACGCACGCCGTTGGCTGAAGCTGATTTGATCGTTCCGGTTCCGCTGCACGCGTCGCGCGAAGGCGAGCGAGGTTTCAATCAGGCGGTGGTGTTGGCGCGGGAACTCGCTCGCGCGACAAAGCTGCCGATTGACGAATACAGTCTGGTCAGGCGAGTACACACCGAACGCCACCGCGCCGGAATGGACGCGCGCTCTCGGCGCGACAGTGTCGGTGGTGCTTTTGAAGTCCGGCGGCCAGAACCAATCGCCGGCCGGCGTGTACTTCTCATCGATGATGTTTTTACGACCGGCGCGACTGTTTCCGAATGCGCGGCAGCTTTGAAGTCAGCCGGCGCGGCTGATGTTTATGTGCTCACGATCGCTCGAGCATAAGCGTGCAACTTTGAACAAGAACAATGGGTTACAAATGGCTGAACTGAGGAATCTTTACGCTCCGATTGAACCTTTCGATTCGGGACATCTGAAGGTCTCGGACCTTCACAACATCTACTACGAGCAGTGCGGCAATCCGAACGGCAAACCGGTCGTGTTTCTGCATGGCGGGCCCGGCGGCGGTTTGGTGCCCGAGTATCGGCAGTTTCACGATCCGGATGCCTACCGCGTGGTGCTGTTCGATCAACGCGGCGCCGGGAAGAGCACTCCGCACGCATCGCTTGAAGAGAACACGACTTGGGACCTCGTGGCTGATATCGAAAAGCTGCGCGAGCATCTGGGCATCGAGAAGTGGCAGGTCTTCGGCGGTTCCTGGGGCAGCACGCTGGCGTTGGCTTATGCCGAGACGCATCCCGGACGGGTGACCGAGTTGGTGCTGCGGGGCATCTTTCTCTGCCGGCCGAAAGAGATTAAGTGGTTTTATCAGGAAGGCACTAGTTGGCTGTTCGCTGACGTTTGGGAAGAGTACGTGAAAGTTATTCCCGAGAACGAGCGACACGACATGGTGAGCGCTTACTATCGGCGACTCACCGGCAACGATGAAGAAGAGAAGGTGGCGGCGGCGCGCGCATGGAGCATCTGGGAAGGCAGCACTTCGAAACTGTTTTTCGATCCGGCATCGATCGAAAGGTTCGCTGATCCTCAGTTTGCGCTGGCGTTTGCGCGCATCGAGTGTCACTACTTCATGAACAACTGTTTCTTTCCCACGGAAAATTTCCTGATTGAGAACGTCGGAAAAATTCGACACATTCCGGGGGTGATCGTGCAGGGCCGTTACGACGTTGTCTGTCCGATGACAAGTGCGTGGGACCTGCATCGTGCGTGGCCTGAAGCCCATCTGCACATCACGCCCGACGCTGGTCACTCAGTCCTGGAGCCCGGCAACCTGAGCGCGTTGATCGAGGCGACAGATCGATTTCGAGAATAGCGTTCCAGACTTTCACCACAGAGGACACGGGGGAAAGACCAAATAGCTAAGGGCAAAGGGATAAGGGCAAGGAGTTAGTTGGAGGTTTTCGATCGACAACATGAGTGGCTCTGCTCGCTGCACTTCGCCCTTAGCTCTTTGCACGCCTCTCCCTCTGTGACCTCTGTGGTTGATGAGCCTTAGCCTGGCGCGCCTGGCATCGCGATGTTCAATCACCCCACAGAATCGGTCGGTCGATTGATAGCACAGATGCTCGCCGGTTCGTGGCGCGCAGTTCCACCGCCGTTAGAACTTGAAGCTGCCGAACTTTCAGCGATTACTCCTCAATTGTTGGGCGCGGGTGTCGCTGGGTTGGCATGGCGTCGTGTACGTGACTCGCATTTGAAAGAGACTCCTGCGGCCGCCGAACTTCGCAGTCATTACGAACGGAAGACGGTTCTGGCCGTGATTCAGCGACAGGGAATTGAGTCGATCATGGGCGCGCTCAATACCGCCGGTATCGGGTCGATGCTGGTAAAGGGCATGGCCGCGGCCAGGCTTTACGGAGACGAGGGATTGAGACCTTATGTTGACGCTGATGTATGCGTCGCGCAGCGGCAAATAGCCGCGGCCCAAGTCGTGTTGAAGAGATTGTCCTATACCGGCGTGACGGTAGATCTGCATCGCGAGTTCGCGACACTTGGCGGCGGTGATTGGGAAGAAATCTACTCCCGCTCGCGGTTGATGAAGCTTGGCGAAAGCGAGGTGCGCATCCCGAGCGCCGAAGATCACCTCCGCATATTGTCGATTCACATGCTGCGCGAGGGCGCGTGGCGGCCGCTTTGGTTGTGCGATGTCGCGGCAGCAGTCGAATCGCGACCAGTGAATTTCGATTGGAACATCTGTGTGGGCCTGAGCCGGCAAATATCCAACTGGATAAACTGCGCGCTCAAGCTGGCGCATGAGTTACTTGGTGCCGACATAACTGGAACGCCAGCGGCCGACGATTCGAAGCCCCTGCCACAGTGGCTGACCGGCACTGTGTTGAGGGAGTGGGGCGCGGCCGCGCCCTCCATGACCTTAAGGCACCAGTCACCAATGGCAAGCCACCTCCGTTCGCCCCGCACCCTGTTGCCCGGTTTTCGTCATCGTTGGCCCAATGCCATCGAAGGGACCATCGTCAGCCGTGCGCTATTCAATGACCTGCCGCGGTTTCCGTTTCAGCTCACGGCCTACATGATGCGCGGAGCACACTTCGCGCTTGGGCTATCGCGGTTTCAGCGCGATCGCTAAACCCGTGAGGCACGTGGGCCTTCCTTACTGTCTTCGACACCGTTTTTTGACACTTTCCGACAGGCTCGCGTAATATCGCCTCTACCATGAACGCGCGCGTCCTGGTCCTGAATGCTTCTTTCGAGCCGATCAATGTATGCACTGAGCGGCGCGCGGTGGTCATGATCTTTAAAGGCGTGGCGCGCATGGAAGAGCACAACGGTCACATGCTGCACTCGCAGAGAATCGAGATGCACGCGCCCGCCGTGATTCGTCTGACCGAATACCGGCACATTCCTTTTGAGCGGCGCTCGCTTTCGCGCAAGAACATCCTGCTACGGGATCATTCGTGCTGTCAGTATTGCGGCAAGCAGTTTTCGCCGGCTGAACTGACTCTGGATCACATCACTCCGCGTTCGCGCGGCGGTGAATCGTCCTGGGACAATCTGGTGGCGTGCTGCAAGCGCTGCAATCATCGGAAAGGCAATCGCACGCCGGAAGAATCGGGAATGCACCTGCTGCGGCGACCGCGCGCGTTTTCGCTGCACGTGAATCGGCAAATCATGCGCTACATCGGCCGGGCTGACGAGGTTTGGCGGAAGTACTTGTTCTACGAATCTGACGGCCACAGCGAGTTGTGCGTGCGCGAATGAGGTTTCCCCTCTCCCTTTGGGAGAGGGCAGGGTGAGGGACGAAGTTAGGAGAACGTGATGAAACTTCTGCTGTTTGTGATTGGGACTGAATGGATCATCGTACTGGTGGTCGTGGCTATTCTGCTGCTGTTCGGCGGCACCAAGCTTCCGCAATTGGCAAAGGCGCTCGGGCAGAGCAAGAAAGCCTTCAAAGAAGGCATTGATGAAGGCGAAACAGATTCGCGCAGCAAACTCAATTCAGTTGACGACGAAACTTTGTTTGACGAGGCGCGCCGGCGGGCAGACGCCAAGAAGATAGGTCGGTAGATTTATTGGACCCGTTCCTTTTTTCCCACCACCAACGTCGCTTTCAGGGTTAAGACAAACGCGCCGCTGTGGCGTTCGTCGTCGATGATTCTCGAGAGTTCCTCGATTACGCGTTCTTTCGCCCCTTCCGGAACAGAACCGAGCCAACCTGGCAACAGAAAATCCGTCATCAAAGGCGAATTCAAAAACTGCTCGGCTGATTCATAGTCGAATTCCTCAACCGCCGTCCACGATTGAACATCGTCGAGTCCCTCGCTTTGCGCGAGCTTTTCAGCCTCTGACTCGGTCGGCAGCTCGGTGATCATATGTTCGACATCGATGCCGTGGTCTTCAAGCTCCGCGTTGAGCAGAGCTTCCCAAAAAATCGAAAAGAATTCGCCGAAGCTGGAGGTCGTCGGCAGCCAAAACGCGACCGTTCCGCCCGGCGCAGCGACGCGCACCAGTTCTGACAACATGAGGCGAAAGTCCTTCAGCCGCGTCATCGACGCATTTCCCAAGACCAAATCGAACCGATCGTCGGCCTGAGACAGTGACGACGGCGCTTCGCGCTGAAACTGCGTTTTCTCGTTTATCGCGGCTGCTTTTGCGCGTGCCAACTCGAGACACTCGTCGCTTTCATCAACGCATAAGAATTCGAGGCTTTGTCCTGCCCGCTCCCTCAACGCCAGCGCGTGACTTCCTGTCCCCACCGCCACGTAGAGCGCCCGTCCTTCCTTCGGCAGTTTGACGTGCGCATCGACGAGTTCTGCGAAGCGTTCACCCCAATCCGGCGCGACGTAGAGGTCGTGAAGAAAAGCGAGTTCTTTTTGGGACTTAGTAATCATCGTCGAAATTAACCACAGCGGACACAGAGGAAGACCAAACAGCTAAGAGCAAAGACCATCGAGCAAAGGGTTAAGAGCTAAGATAAGAGGAAAGCGGAATAATGTTCGTTACGTCAGGTCGATTCGTCTTGTCGCTTTGCGCTTTGCGCTCGGCCCTTTGCTCTTTGCTCGTCGTTCTCCTCTGTGTCCTCTGTGGTTTCGTCTCCCTCGAAATAAACTCGGCCTGCCAATTTTTCCGGCAAGCACGCCATCTCGTCTTTGGCCGCCGTATCGCTGTGAACGTATCGATATTCTTTGCCGTAGCCGAGATGCTTCATCAGCGGGGTCGCCGCATTACGCAGATGCAACGGCACTGGTTCGCGGGATGTCTCAACGGCGTCCGCATGCGCCGCGGAATAAGCACGCAGGACGGCATTCGATTTCGGCGCGCGCGCGAGGTACATCGTCGCTTGGGCTAACGGAAACAACCCTTCAGGCAAGCCAATCAGTTGCACAATGTCCGCCGCCGCCGCAGCCTGAACCATGGCCTGCGGGTCAGCGAGCCCGATGTCTTCAGAAGCAAGAATGCAAAGCCGGCGCGCGATGAACACGGGATCGGCCCCGCCTTCGATCATTCTGGCCAACCAATATAGAGAGGCGTTCACGTCTGAGTTACGAAGTGATTTGATCAGTGCCGATGCGAGGTTGTAATGCTCTTCGCCACCCTTATCGTAACCAAACTGCGTGCGGCCGAGCGCTTCGATTAGTGTCGCGTTGGTGATGACGCGAGTTCCGTCTTTGTCCGGTTTCGTCGAATGGACCGCCGCCTCCAAAGCTGCCAGCGACACACGCGCATCTCCGCCGGCCAGGTGCGCAAGCCGCTTGATCAAATCGTCAGCAATCTGCGGATGAAGATTCGCGAGACCGCGTTCTTCGTCAGCCATGGCGCGGCGCAGAATCGATTCAACCTCTTCTTCGCTTAAAGGGTTCAGCACCATCACGCGCGAACGCGACAGCAACGCGCTGATTACTTCGAACGAAGGATTCTCAGTCGTCGCGCCAATCAATGTCACTGTCCCGTCTTCGACGGCCGGCAGCAGAGCGTCCTGCTGCGCTTTGTTGAAGCGATGAATCTCGTCAATGAACAGAATTGTACGGCTGCCGCGCAATCGATCGAGTCGCGCCTGGGCAATGGCGCCGCGCAACTCTTTCACGCCAGAGAAGACGGCGGACAGAGCCACAAAGTTGGCGCTGGTTCGATCAGCCAGCAGGCGCGCCAACGTCGTCTTACCAGTGCCGGGCGGACCCCAAAAGATCATCGACGGCAGCGTGCCGCCGCCCTCGATCAACCGGCGCAGGACTCGGCCTTCACCGACTAAATGTTCCTGACCGACAAACTCTGACAACTCTTGTGGCCGCATGCGATCCGCGAGCGGACCAGCCGTTGCCGAACCTGCCACTTTATTGTTCGGCTTAGACATTTCCGGGAAAAGTCTTGAAGAACGAGGCTTCGGCATTGGAAAAAGCCTACCACATTCGCGGCATTAGCCCGACCGTCAGCGAGGCGTCATTCGATTGATCGCGCGAGCCTGTCGCAGCACGGGAAGCCAGGAGCATCAACCGGTTTGCGGAGCCTGGGTTCATGCACGATAATGCGCGCGGTTTAAGAGCAGTCGGAGGTGAAAATTATGCCGCAACAAGCCTCGATGAATCGGCGTCGCTTCGCCCAAATCCTGGGCGCGGGCGCTGCCTATGTTGCAGTCAGACCGCAACTAACATTCGCGCGCGACGCTATCGCTGATGCGCAACCGGCGACATCCTCGATTGTGCGTTTGAGTTCGAACGAGAATCCGTACGGCCCTTCGCCAATGGCGCTCAAAGTAATGACCGAAGCGTTCAACGTCGCGTGCCGCTATCCAGACGAATACGCTGACGTGCTGACCGAGCAGCTCGCAAAGTTACATGGCGTCACGAACGACCAGATTCTACTTGGCAATGGATCGGGCGAAATTCTGAAGCTCTGCGCGGCGGCGTTCACGGGGCCCAGTTCGAATGACTGCGATCGCGAAATCAAGTTGGCGCGTCCTGCGCGTAGCACGCCGCTTTCGTTTAAGAGCGGCCGTGGAAAACTGGTCGTCGCCGATCCCACGTTCGAAGCGATTCTCAATCACGCGACCGTCAGCGGCGCCGAGGTCGTCAAGATTCCGCTGACCGCGGGTTTCAGTCATGACCTTCCGAAGATGCTTGCGGCGGCAAAAGAGGGTCTGATTTACATCTGCAATCCCAACAATCCGACCGCGAGTCTCACGCCGAAAAACGAGCTACGCGATATCATTGCGAAGTGTCCGCGCGAAACGATGATCCTGGTTGACGAAGCCTACCATCACTACGCGGACAGTTCCGATTATGAAAGTGTTGTTCCACTAACTAAACAGCATCCGAATCTGATTGTGGCGCGCACCTTCTCGAAGATCTACGGCATGGCGGGATTGCGCTGCGGATATTGCATTGCACAAGCGGAAACTGTCCAGCGAATGCGACCGCATCAGACATGGGACAGCGTCAACGTGATGGCTGCTGTCGCCGCGATGGCGAGCCTGAGTGATGCCGAACACTTGACCACCGGTCGCCGCCGAAACAACGAGACGAGAGCTTTCGTGACGACTGAGCTGGAGAAGCGCGGCTACAGACACATTCCGTCGCAGGCAAACTTTGTGATGGTGGATGTGAAGCGTCCGGTGCTGCCCTTGCTCGGCGCGTTGCGTGGTCGCGGCGTGCAAGTCGGAAGATTATTTCCGACTCTGCCTAATCACATGCGCGTGACGATTGGCAAGCGGCGTGAAATGGAAACCTTTCTGGCGGCATTCCGCCAGGCGACAGCCTGACAGCATGATCTCGGCACAAACTGCACGACGCGCCGTTTGGCGACCGCTGTGGGAATTGCCTCGGCGATTCGATCTAATTTGGTCGCTCGCGAAGCGAGAGTTGGCAGCGCGCTACAAAGGATCACTCCTCGGAATCGTCTGGGCGGTACTGACGCCGGTCGTGATGATCGCGATCTTCACGCTTCTGTTCGCGGGAATCTTCAAAGCCAAGTTCAACGCAAGCGATTCGCAATGGGATTTCGCGTTGTACCTTTTCTGTGGTCTCTTGCCGTGGAATGCTTTTCAGGAAGCCCTCAACATGTCGGCGAGTGCGGTCGTTAATCGCGCGAATCTCGTCAAACGGGTTGTCTTCCCGCTTGAAACTTTGCCGGTGTCACAAACGGTGGCGGCAATCGCGAATCAAATGTTCGGCACGGTCGCTTTGTTACTTGGCATTCTGGTGATTCGCCATGAATTGCACCTGACAACGCTTTACTTGCCCATCCTCTTAATTCCCCAGCTGCTCGTGATGCTCGGAGGCGCGTGGCTTCTGGCGTCGCTGGGCGTCTTCATTCGCGACATCGTGCAGGGAATCAGCCTCGTGCTGATGGCCTGGATGTACCTGACGCCAATCATTTATCCCGAAACGATCGTGCCTGAGGTTTACCGTCCGTTCATCAACCTCAATCCATTTACGCCGCTCGTTCGCAGTTACCGGCGCATCATGCTTGATGGCGCAGCCCCCGACTGGGCGGGGCTGGCTTATTTTTCTGCCTTTGCGCTTATCGCCTTTGTCTTTGGTTACTGGTGGTTTGCGCGGACGCGCAAGAACTTCGCCGATGTTGTGTAACAGTGCATCTTTCGCCGTATTTATGGGCGTTTTGGTGAAAAACATCGTTGACACTCTGCGTTGGGAAGTGTTAGTTTAGTTAGTGCCGCGAAGGGCTTCACGCGGCGTGATTCACGGCTCGCTCAAGCCATCCAGCCTCACCAGTTCTCAATAGTTTTTCCAGTCCATCGGTCTCAAATGGTTCTTGACAAAGCAAAGACTCTGCGCGCTGCCGAGAAGTATCTCGAATCGGGAAAGATCGCGGCGGCCATAAAAGAATACTGCCAGATCGTTGCGGTTGAGGCGGATGATTTTACGACGCTCAACATGTTGGGCGATCTGTATACGCGCGTCGGCAACACGGCTGAATCAATAATCTGCTTCCGTCGCATCGCCGAGCATTACCGCGAGCAGGGATTCGGCCTAAAAGCGATCGCGGTGTATAAAAAGATCGATCGCTTACAGCCGAACGATATCGAAATCGCGACGAATCTGGCTGACCTCTACGCGCAACAGGATCTGATCGTTGAAGCGCGCGCGCATTATCTGGCAGTTGTCGACGCTCACAACCGCGCGGGCGCAGCGCAAAGCGCGTTGGAAACACTTAGGAAGATTGCTGACCTCGAGCCGCAGAACACACAGATTCGCACGAAGCTGGCCGACGGCTACCTTAACCTGGGGTTGAAAAGAGAAGCGGCCGAATGCTTCGCGGAAGCTGGCCAGGCGCTGGTCGCACGCGGGGCATGCGACGAAGCCTTGGAGGTTTTTGGCAGGGCTTTAGTGATTCAGCCCGATGATTATGCAACGCTCAAAGGTGTGCTCGCCGCCCACAGCGCACGTGGCACCGCCGACGAGGCTGCGGACCTGATTGAAGAAGCACTCAAGAGCGACCCTGAAGACCGCGAATTGTTGACGTTACTGGCCGACGCGTATTTCGAAGCGGAAGAGCCGGAACAAGCTGAACGAGCTACTGCATCTTTAGTCGGGGGCGAGCCGGGTTCGTACTTGCGATTCACGGATGTCGCGCGCCTTTACGTGCGTCACGGCAAAATCGCTGAGGCAGTTAGCGTCGTTGCGAAGATCACTGAGCAGATGCTAGCCGAACGCCAGCACTCGCAATTGTTGGGGCTGATTGACGAGCTGCTCGCCAGCGACGCGGACAACGTTCAGGCATTGCGTCTGGTGGCGCGCGCTCACTGGTGGCTGCGCGACATGGACGGACTTAAAACCTCGCTCGAGCGGCTGGCGGAAGCCGCACAGGCTCAGGATTTAAATGACGATGAGCGTTACGCTCTGACACAACTCACGCGCCTGGATTCGGCCCGGGAAGAACATGTCGCAAGGCTCAACGAACTCGGCGGCGCCATCGAAGAAGAAGCGGTTGAAGCGTTGCCCGATTTCGAAGTGGTTGCCGAGTGCGAGCCGGAGCCCGTCGCATCCGCGGAAGAGTTCGTGTCGAACTCGCAGGAGTTCGCGGCAGTCAGCGACGAAACAACTTTTGAGTGGAACCCAGTAGCCGAAGTTTCGGAAGAACCAACGGCGCCGGCTGACGCCGAGATCGAAACCGGCTTTAGCTTTGAGAGCATCGTTGCCGAAGAGCTTCCCATCACGACGTCTGAAACCGTGACCGAACAACCCGCCGAGGATGACCGTGTCGCCGCGATGCGGCGGCAGGAACTGGAGAGCGTCGATTTCTACATCGCGCAAGGCTACATCGACATAGCGGTCGATACGCTGGAGTTGCTGGAACAGCAATGCGGTGCCCACCCAGACATTGCTTCGCGTCGCGAGCAGATCAACCAGCTTCAGACGGGGGCAGTTACCGAGACTGATGCATCGCCCGTTATCCAGCACGGCGAAGTGGTGATCAAAAGCGACCTCGATATCGCGCCGGCGTTACCGGAGCCAGAGCCTGAAATTGCACGCAATATGCCGATAGCCACAGCGCCAGAGAATGGAGCCGAGCCCGCGGCTATCGGTATCGACGCAGGCCTGGCGGAAATCTTTGAGGAGTACCGCGCGTCGAGCGAAAGCGAAAGCGAGGCTGCCGCAAATGGCGACTACGAAACGCACTACAATCTGGGACTCGCGTACAAGGACATGGATTTGTTCGAAGACGCGCTCGAAGAATTTCAGATGGCCGCGAATCTGACGTCGCCGGCAGACGGCACTGGGCGCTATCTGCAATGCTGCAACCTGCTGGGACATTGTTTCGTGCAGACCGGAGCGCCCGAAGTGGCCGTCAAATGGTTTGCGAAAGGCTTGCGCGCCGCGCACGTTTCCGACGAAGAGCGCCTGGCGCTGACATATGAGATCGCGGCTGCTTATGAACAGGCCGGCGATTTGCATCACGCACTGGAATCATTTACCGAAGTTTACGGAAATAACGTTTCATACCGGAACGTGAACGAGCGCGTAAAGACTTTGAAGGCGCGCCTCGGCGAAAAGAGCACGATTACGCCGCCCGTCACCCGCTCAGAACAACTGGTTAACTGAGCATTTCTCTTTCCGGCATTTATTCGGCATCATACTTAAGCGGCGCGTGAGCGTCTCGCTTGCGCGGAGGGAAGTCAGTACCATCCGCGTAAGCGGATGGGTCCAGGACTCGAATTGCGAATTGAGTCTTCATTCCATCTGCTCACGCAGATGATACTGACCTTAGGAATGCAAGCGGGACGCTTGCGCTCCGGTCCGATGCAAACAACCGATGTCATCAAGACTCACGGTAGTTTTCTACATAATCCTATGCCTTGAGATTGGCATTGTGCTCACCATCCTGCCCTGGGTGCCGCACGGCTGGTGGGGTCTGAGCGACTGGGGCAACAACTATTTTTTGTTGCTGGCTGCGCGCAAGACTGGTTACGGCCTGCAACGTTTCGTGTCTTCAGGGTGGGTGCGCGGGACCGTCACGGGCATCGGCCTTTTGAATATCGCGATGGGACTCTGGGAGTTGTTTCACTTTCGCAAGACCGTACGCGCACTGGACGGCGGCGGCTCAACTGTGGAAAGCTCGCCCAAACCGCGGTCACAAGCCGTCGCACCGAATGAGATTCGAGTCCAAACCGATCCTCTATCTGATTACCCGCGGCGCAAGCACGGAGACGACGACGCCCGAGAGTCCTGAGTTCAGGCAAATCCTTGAACAAGTGTCCGCTGGGGTTGCTGCCGGCCTCGAACTAATTCAACTGAGAGAAAAGCGCCTGACGGCGCGTGTTCTGTTTGAGCTGAGTGAGCAGAGCGTTGCTCTGACGCGTCGTTCGGCAACGCGTCTGCTGGTGAATGATCGCGCTGACGTCGCCGCTGCGGCCGGCGCTGATGGAGTTCATTTGCCGACGCATTCAATCGACGCCAAGACAATCCGCCGCACGTTCGGGAAAGATTTCCTGATCGGTGTGTCTACGCACTCGCTGGCCGAGGCTGAAGCTGCGAAAGAAGATGGCGCAGACTTTGTCGTCTTCGGGCCGGTGTTCGCGACACCGTCGAAACAAAACTACGGCGCGCCGACTGGACTGGCGAAATTGGAAGGCGTAGCGGTAGAGTTGGCGCCATTTCCTGTGCTGGCGCTCGGCGGGGTGGACGAGACGAATGCCCGCGAGTGCTTGCGAGCCGCCGCGAGCGGCATTGCAGGGATTAGTCTTTTTGCAGAACCTAACCGAATCAGTGAGGTGGTTCGGAAACTTCGGCAATGACGAACCGTGAACAAGCGAAACCTGTAGTCCTGACGATCGCCGGGTTCGATCCATCCGGCGGAGCGGGAATCATTGCCGACATACGCACGATTGAATCGTTGGGCTGCACAGCCGTCGCCGCAATCACCTCACTGACTATCCAAAATTCCGAGAAGTTTTTCGGCGCGAAACATCAGACGGCAGCGTCTGTGCGCGAACAGGTTGAAGCGATCACAGGCGCGACGAGAATTGCGGCCGTTAAAATCGGAATGCTTCCGACGGCCGACGTTGTGCGCGAAGTGACGCGCCTTATTCGCGAAAACGATTTGCCCGCGCCCGTGATCGATCCGGTAATGGAATCGACGAGTGGGGGCACGTTGATGGAAGACGATGCTTTTGAAGTGTTCGTGACTGAACTATTGCCGCTGGCGAGAGTAGTCACCCCAAATGTTCCCGAAGCTGAAAAACTTGCGAGCATGAACATTCGCAATGAAGACGAGATGCGGCAAGCGACTGCGCGGATTCGTGAACTTGGCGTGCAGGCTGTGCTGATCAAAGGCGGGCACCTGGAAGAGCAGAGGTCAGAGGTCAGAGGTCAGAGGTCAGAAAAGCCAGTAACGATTGCGATTGACGTGCTCGATGACGGCGGTCGCGTTACCGTTTTTCGTGCTGATTGGATTGAAGCGCCAAACGTTCGCGGAACTGGCTGCATGCTGAGTTCGGCGATGGCTGCGGCCCTGGCAAAAGAAACAGATCTGGCAGAAGCAGTCGCCCAAGCAAAACCATTCGCCGCAAATCGAATCCGGAATTCGATTCTTTAAGTAACCAACTGACAACTGACAACTGACTTATTCGATCGTCACTTTCTCCATCCGCACTTCCTCAACCGGCCGATCGCCTGACGCAGTCTTCGAAGTCGCAATCGCATTCACGACTTCCTGCCCTTCGGTGACGCGGCCAAAGATCGAGTAGCTCGGCGGGAGCGGATAATCAACATGCATGATGAAGAACTGCGAGCCGTTGGTGTTCGGGCCGGCGTTAGCCATCGCCACCGTCCCGGCCTTGTAGCCGCGCTTGTAAACTTCGGAAGCAGGATTGATCTCATCAGCGAACTTTCCACCCCAGGCTGACGCGCCCCCGCGTCCTGTGCCCGTCGGATCGCCGCCTTGAATCATGAAGCCGTTGATAACGCGATGAAAAATGATGCCGTCGTAATAACCTTTTTCCGCGAGCAAGCGAAAATTCTCAGTAGTTTTGGGTGCGTCCTCTTCCAGCAGTTCGAATTTAATAGTCCCTTTGTTCGTCTGAATAACCGCAGTGCGATTTGCCATGAGCGTCTCCTGTTTTTATCTGGTTTTGACAAGATTAGCTGCTGCGCCGGGAAAGTGCACGCCGACGCGCAGCATCCATGCTCCACCTGACGGACACGCCCGCGAACGGCTATGATGACGCGGGCGTTTTTCGGAAAGGACACTGCGAATTCCATGAATGTTACTCATCTTGAATGCGGCGCGTGTGGACTGCGGCACGAGGCACGACGGTTGCACAACCTCTGCACGCAATGCGGAAAGCCTCTGCTGGTTCGGTACGATTTGTCGCAGGCGGCGCGGTCTTTGACAAAGGAGAGTCTCAAGCGCCGGGGAGCCGATTTGTGGCGCTATCGCGAGGTTCTGCCGGTCGAGTCCGACGAGAACGTAATCACGTTGGGCGAAGGCTTCACGCCGCTCGTGCACGCGTCGCGGCTCGGCGCGTCGCTCGGCATGAACGAGCTTTACATCAAGGACGAGGGCCAGAACCCGACGCAGAGTTTCAAAGCACGTGGCATGACGGCGGCCGTTTCGATGGCCAAAGAGTTAGGCGCGCTGAAACTGGCCGTGCCGTCGGCGGGTAACGCGGCAGGAGCTTTGGCCGCATACGCTGCGCGCGCCGGTTTGGAGGCGCACATCTTCATGCCGAAGGACACGCCGCGCGCCAACGTTATCGAATGTGAACAGACGGGCGCGCACGTGACTTTGATGGATGGTTTGATCACCGACTGTGGCGCCGAAGTCGGCAGGCGGAAAGAAGCTGAAGGCTGGTTCGACGTTTCGACATTGAAAGAGCCTTATCGAATAGAAGGCAAGAAAACGATGGGGTATGAACTCGCCGAGCAGTTCGAATGGCAGCTGCCCGACGTGATCATGTATCCGACGGGCGGGGGCACCGGATTAATCGGGATGTGGAAAGCGTTTGATGAGATGGAACAGATGGGATGGATCGGTCCAAAGCGGCCGCGAATGGTGACAGTGCAGGCGGCCGGGTGCGCGCCAATTGTGCGCGCTTTCGAAGCAGGGAAGCGCTTCGCCGATGAGTTCCCAAATGCGCATACGACCGCGTCGGGCCTGCGCGTGCCGAAAGCGATCGGCGACTTTCTGATTCTTGATGCCTTGCGCTCTTCGGGTGGGACGGCGCTTGCCGTTACAGACGATGAACTGATTGCCGCAACAAAAGAGATCGGCGCGGCGGAAGGAATCTTTTGCGCGCCCGAAGGCGCGGCGTGCTTGCCGGCCTTAAAGCAGCTTCTGGCTGGCGGCGCGGTGAAGCCGAACGAGCGAGTGGTGCTTTTCAACACCGGCAGCGGCGTGAAGTACGTGGAGAGTTTTTCGTGATTATTACAGAACCGCGAGCAGTAGCGAGCGTGCTGAACTCAACTTTAAAGTTTTTAGCAGCGTCGCGCCGCAAAACGCGAGCATCATGGGGAAACAAGTGACAGCCACAATCGTCGTTTTTCTTTTTTGCCTGCTGTACACGGTGGCGATCGTCGCACAGGATCGTAGTCAACGTTCGTTGGCCGCGGACGCCGCTTCAGCCAAGGCCGAAGTTAACAGACTGGGTTTCGGTAAGCGGGTGAATGTGATGTTAAAGGACGGGAAAAAGGCCAACGGCCGCATCACTGGTTTTGCCCACGATCATTTTGTCGTCACAGATTCCAAAGGCGCCGCGTCAGCCATTGCCTACGCAGAAGTCTCCAGAGTAGCAATCCAAAAGGAGAAGCTGGGAGTTTTCGACAAGCCGTGGAAGGGAATCATGTTCACCGCCGCTGGTGTCGGGACGCTAGTGGTGATTGCGATGGATGTGTTCAATTAAGAAACAGGATAGCTCTATGAAATTCATCTACATTCTTTGCCTAGTTCTTACGCTGGCCTTTGTCGCGCAAGCGCAGCCGGCTAACTCAACCTGGCTCACCCAAACCGAACGCGCGAAGTTCGAGCAGCTTCGCATCTCGGGCTCGGAAGCGCTCTACAATCTTGATTACGAAGGCGCGCGCAGGATCTTTAAGGAAATGGCCGTCGCTTTCCCAAATTATCCGGCCGGGCCGCAGTTTCTGGCGGACACGCTTCTGATCGAGGCGCTGTATCAAACTCGTCGTTTGCAGGCGTCCCTTTACAACAGCGATTCGTTTTATTCGAAAAACGAAGACAAGGCGGATCCGAAGCTGGTTGATCAGTTCCGCACTCATACGCGGCAGGCGCGGCAGTTGGTTGAAGTGCGTCTCAGGCAGAATCCCAACGACACTGAGGCGCTGTACTTCTTCGGCGCGATTGAAGGATTGAAAGCGTCGTTTGAAGAGACTGTCGAGCGCCGGCACTTCGCGGCGCTAAAAGACGGCAATGATGCGGTTGACAAGCATCGAGCCGTGATCAAGCTGGATCCAAATTACCGCGACGCTGAAATGACGATTGGCCTGTACGATTACACGGTGGGCGCGCTGCCTTTGCCCACGAAGATCGCCGTCGGCTTTCTCGGCCATCGCGGATCAAAGAAGCGCGGCATCGCGACCATTGAGCGCGTCGCGCGCGAAGGCAATTGGGTCAAGGAAGACGCGAAGACGCTGCTCATCATGCTGTACAAGCGCGAGAACCGATTCACCGACGCAGTGGCGCTGGGGCGTGAGTTAGGCGCGAAGTACCCGCGAAATTACCTGTATAAGCTGGAAACCGCGGAGGCATTGGTTTCGCAGGCCGCGCTCGAGCGAAAGGCGAATCACCCGTCTGCGACCACTGCGGCTGAGACGGAAGCATTCGCGACCTTTGAAACTCTTCTGCGCGACAAAACTTTGCGCGAGACGGCGGGCAAGGCTCTGGACCTGATTCACTTCAAATATGGCGAAGCGCTGATGACCGCCGGACAAAACGAGAAAGCTGCAAAAGAATTTCTCGCTGCCGTCAACGCGCCCGGAGCCGAGCCGGGCCTGGCGACGATGGCGTTACTTTACGCGGCCCGCGCATTGGATCTAAGCGGCAAGCGGAACGATGCATTGACGCAGTATCGCGCAGTGCTTACGCGTCCGAATGTTTACGACGCGCACGAACAGGCTCAGGAAGGCTTGAAGGAGTCGTACAAGAAGAAGCTAACTTAGAAATTGGGAAGAAATTGAAAATTGAAAGTTGAAAAATGCAAATTGCAAATTGTCAGATTTCGGCGGCTCTTGTATCTCGGTTCGACCCGCGATTTGAAATTTTCATTTCTCAATTGTCAATTTTCATTTCTGTTTTCCCCTCGCACCTTAGGCGTCTCTTTCTCAAACACAAACCCCAGCGTTTTGTAGATCAGCTTCGCGCATAAAAACGCGGAAGCGTTTTGACCTTCGACGTACGAATACTCAGTCAGATCCATGCCGATGACGTTGCGCTTGCGCGCGAGGGTGCGAATCAGCCCAATCGTCTCGTACCAGCCCAACCCGCCCGGTTCAGGCGTTCCCGTCGCTGCAACCAGCGACGGATCGAGGCCGTCGATATCAACGGTTAGGTAAACGTTCTCAGTCAGCCCATCAACCGCTTCATCCCACCAATCGTCGCGACCGACGATGTCTTTTGCCCAGAAGATTCGCGTTGGCAGTTGATCAAGTACGCGCGCTTCATCGACTGAGATGGATCGTATGCCAACTTGCACAGCCGGAAGGTGAAGATCTTTCACCACGCGCGCCATGATTGAAGCGTGGGAATAAGGTGTGCCGTCGTAGGTGTCTCTTAAGTCGGCGTGCGCGTCGATCTGCAGGATCGAGAGGTTCGAATACTTCTCGGCGTGGGCGCGAATCACGGGCGCGCTCACCGAATGCTCGCCGCCGATCATCGTGACGAACTTGTCGCTGCTAATAAGTTCCTTTGCGCGTCCGTAAAGCGAGTTCATCATTCGTTCCGGAGGATCGATTGAGGGCGACTCGTCCAGGGTGTGAATGCCGAGCTTGTAAACTTCGGCGTCAGTCTCTTCGTCATACAACTCCATGTTGCGGGACGCATCGATGATGGCCGCCGCGCCTTTGCCGGTGCCGCCGCCGTATGAAACCGTGCCTTCATACGCAATTGGCCAAACCAAGACGCGTGAGTTTTCGAAACCGGAGAATTCTTCTTCGGCAATACCACCGAAGTTCATCGGCAGGGACGCGGATTCAGTCATGGCCGGAGTTTAGTGCCGCCAAGTTGAGTTTGTCGAACACGGACGATGCTCGTCTTCCGCGCAATACGCGCGTTTAGGCAGCGTTTCGACAATTATGCAGATGCGGAATAAACCGGTCCGCTCGCCCTCCGAGTATCTGGCCAATTTCATACGGGGCGGCGCCGACGTAACAATGGCCACTCTTCGTTTTGACGGCGCACATTGGCGACTACTTAGAGAAGCAGATTAACGAGGGGAAACAAGAAATACTTCACTAGGTCCGCTTTTGTGAAACTGGCCGTTGAGGCAGGACTGTTCGGCGATGCAATGATTGTCAGGTTTGGAGTATTCGTGCTGTTGACGCCAAGCACGCGAATGCCGACTGGGTAAGTACCCGGCGGTAAATCTGGCAGCCGGAACACGATGAACGAGCCGCTAATTGTCACGTTCGGCCCGACGTTGTCAACCGCGTAAGAATTGCCGCCTATCTGCACGGATAACGTGTCGATGTTGGGTTGGCTTGATTGCGCCAACGCGAGATTAGTCGTGAAGAAGAGAATTCGCGTGCGCCGGTCGCCGCTGAAATTGTTCGGGTCAGCAAGCGTAAATGGCCCGCGAACCATAGTGACAGAATTAACTGCCGCGAGGTTGTTCGTTGCGGTCTCGACAAAGATGGTTGGGCCTGTAGGCGTAGGCGTAGGCGTAGGCGTAGGCGTTGGCGTCGGTGTCGGTGTCGGAGTTGGCGTTGGCGTCGGAGTTGGCGCTCCCGCCGTAATCGTAAAATTATTATCTGAGATATCGAAGAAAATATTTCCAACTGCTTCGACCTTGACACGCGCAGTAGTTGTTGCCGTATTCGGAATAGTAACTGCCTCGCTGCCGTCGTTCGCGGTGCTCGCAAGTAAGACGGTGGGGAAAGTATTTCCGCCGTCAGTTGAAAGGGAGATCTTCACGTTGGCAGCAAGAACCGGCGCGTTGGCACTGTTCGCGACATTCCAGGTGACAGTCTGCTGGCTATTACCTGCGAAACTAACTGCCGCGTTAGGAGCAGTCACGGCAAACGGGCCGGAGTTCGCATCGACGTTAACCATCATCTGCGATGTGTTGATGCCTCCACCACCCGCCCGGTTATCGCGCGCAGTTACGCGAAATGTCATGCTGCGTGTGGTCGTGGGCATATTCTCGCCCGAGAAACCGTTGTGCTCAGCGGGTGTGCCCGGTCCCACGACGATTACCTGAAGCGGGTTGTTCGCGTTGTTGAGAATGTATGTCAAGGACGGAAAGGTCCGCGAGGGACTAACCGTTGGGCGATAAGGGCGAAACAGCGGCCGATTTCCGTTGTCTGTATTTGGAGGCGACGCGTCGCCAAGATCGAATTCTTCCCATGCATACGTAATTGCATCGCCATCGACATCATTCCCGGTCGCGGTCAACGTAAAAGGAGTATTGCGGGGAATATTGAAGTTGGCGCCCGCATTGACTGTAGGAGGCGTATTACCAGTTGCGGTTAGGGTACCGCAGGGGTTGGCAGCTATCCAAACTTGCACGTGGTCGATGCTGCTGCTGTGAAAATAGTCGTCGCTGGTCACTTGCAGGTCTGCTGCGCCGCAGATTCCCGCATAAGATGCCACCGTGGAACCTGAACCTGGTTCATAGGCCCCCGCGGCGCCTCGGTTCGCTGCGGTGCAACTCCCGGAATTCCCTTCGTTGAACGTGTGCTCGCCATTGAACTGGTGGATAACTTCATGGGCCACAAAATCGACATCGAATGGATCTCCCTGCGGATTATTTGTGGCCGTTGCGCCCTTGGCCTTATTACCAGTCACACACACTCCGCCGGTTCCCTCGCCACCGCCACCAACGCTAAAGACATGGCCAATGTCGTAATTAGCATTTCCGATTACGGCATCAAGATTTGTTTGGTTGTTATCAGAGTTAGTGCTCGCATTAGCGCCATTCACGTAGGGGTCAGTCGCCGGGTTGGGATAGATAATCGATAATTCGCTGGCTTGGGAGAGCATAACGAAACGAATCGCCATGTCTCGTTCCCAGATGCCGTTCACTCGATTCATGGTGGTTAGAATCTGATTGTAGGCCCTCATCTTGGCTTGATCGTCAGTGTCGCCCATCTGCCGGAAGAAATTTGTATATTCACCTGTGGCCGCAATGGCCGTGCGCAAGCTTCTCAGCATCGTTCCGGCGGGACCGGCGTTCGGTCCAATCAACGAGTCTGCGTTTTGCGTCTCTGGAGTACCAGAGCTTTGGAAGTCGTCTTCGCGGGTCGCGCCATCCTTACGGAAATTCCGGCGGTCATAAGTCACGCAGTTAGTAAGATCGCCTCTGGCGTACGGATCAACATAGACGGTCTTTGAAGCTGAAATCACTTGCGCGTGAAAACCGCTGGACGACCAATCGAAGCGCGCCGTCGCGGTCGGATCGTCGATGCCTTGACCTGAATATGAGCGGAAATCAGGCGGCGGCTCGTTCTCAGATCGTTCCGAGATCGGAGACTCCGCGATCCTGAATCTGCTAAAAGTCCCGTCCGGCATGGGAAGTGTGATTTCGACTTGAGAGTTTCTCGCCTCTGCGGTGAACTCCATCGGGGCCTGGGCCAGAATACTCACCAGCACTGAGGCATTCAGCCGCAATGTGCGATAGGACGTTGCCCCGCTGAGCCGACCCTGAGTGGCGGCCATCGTATTGGTTTCTTCCTGGGCCTCCCACAAATTATCTCGGGACGTCTTGTTTTGCGGCGAGAATGATGGCGAGACTGGGCTATCTGAAATGGGGGCTGAATTTCCAGCTAATTTCGCGGCTACATTAAAGAGTCCAAAGGCAAGTACTGTCACGCATGCAAGCATCACGAGGGCTCGGATGCTGCTGAATCTATGTTTGACCGCTTGATTCGTGGACTGTCGTTGGGGGATATGTCTTTTCATCGCTCTACTTTCACATAACAGATAGTCCCTCCCGTGCTTGATCCCATCAGCAAACGAAAAACATAAAAACCAATTTACTAAGCCGGTTACTAACGGGGGCCTTGACTTGTAGCTTCGGTCAAACGGTAACCTCTTCTGGTCGCCGCGGCACGCGTGATGGCGGAACGGTTAAAAATCAGGACAGTCTAAGCGAGGCTCTATTTGCAGTCAAGGAGGTTCTTGTTCGGCGATGCCGCCGAACTTCATGGGAAGGGACTGCGATTCAGACATGTTCAAAGTCTAGCGGGGAAACACTCAAACACAAATTAGCCGCGGATGAACACAGATTGACGCGGATAAAAACAGAAGGTCAAAAACCAGTTCTTGTTTTCTTATCTGCGAACATCCGCGTTCATCTGCGGCTAATTTCTTAGGGCACGTCGATCATCAGGTCTTTACCCGCAAACGTGAAGTTCGGCCGGCGGCGGCCCTTCATATACTTCGCGGCCGTCTGTGAAAGCGCGGTGATGACAATTGGCAGCGCGATCGTGGCGTCGCAATTGACGTAAGCCGTCAACGCGTTGCGGGCAAGTTTTCCGTAGATCTCCTGCTCGTTAAAGACTACCGCAGTGGACCGGCCGCCGGGATGCGGCGAGTCCGCGGCGATCTGAATCGCGTACTTGTGTCCGAGCGTTTGCTGTTTGAAGATGTGCGCCGCCATTTCCGTTTGCTTCAGGAAGCTCTTCGAAATGCCGCCGCCCAGGCTGATGAGGCCCGAAACGCGCGCCCGCAGGGCGATCTGCGTCAGGTCGAGCACGTCCTGAACCAGATCGAACGTGAAGTTGTTCTTCTTTTCAAAGCGCGAGCCGGCAATGCCCACGGCGATCCCGCTGTCACCAATACCAGGACAGAAGACCGGGACGCGCGACTTGTAAGCCGCGGTCAGCACGCCATCTTCGGCAGCGATCTCAGCCAGTTCACGACCGAGCAAATGCAGGAACTCGCGGGTTGAATAAGGCCGCGACTGGTCAAGCTGGCTGGCAAACCCGCCAACCCACTCTTCCGCCTCGTGATACTCCTCTTCACTTGCCAGCAAATCCCACATGCGATTGATCTGGGCCACCTCCAGCTCAGCGTCAGTCATATTTGGGTGCGCCTGAAAGTGATGACGTCCGAGCGTTTCGTGCAAGTCGTGGAAAATCACGTTGCCGGACAGCACCAGCACATCCACGAAACGGTTTTTGATGACGTAAGCCAGCAGGCGACGCATGCCCGCCGGAATCAATGCCCCTGAAGCAGTGACGGTAATCGTGGTCGCGTCGCCCAGCATGTCGAGCCAGATACGGTGCGCTTCCGCCAGTTGTCGTCCGCCAAAGCCGGCGCCTTCCATCTTTTCCAGCAGTCCGGCGACAGACCGATCGCGATCAACCGCCACAGGCCGAGTTGGAATTGTCAGGTACTTACTTGGTTTAGGTTTGCGTTGAGTTACCATAATTTTGTTCTTTCCTTTGTGGCACAGACTTTAGTCTGTGATCCCACCGATGAAACTCACAGACTGAAGTCTGTGGTGCCACTACTAATCATGACGACGGCGGCCGCGGTTTCCCTTACCGTTACCATTACCGTTAACTGCGACGTATGTGTATGCGTCGAAACGCGACTCGTAAAAATCCACAAGTTCCGCGCCTTCCGCTTCGCTCATTTCGTCGTCCTTAATTCGCTGCGTAACCTGCCGGCGAAAGCCATCGTGCAGCAGTCCGCGCTCGTAACGCGCGCGCCCCGCGGCTTCGCCGACCGTCGTTCCGCGAATCACTTTCTTTATCAGATAGCCTTCTTCGTCGATATGAATCTGCGCTTCGTGCGGCGTGCCGAACAGGTTGTGATTGTTGCCCATCACTTCCTGATAAGCGCCGACCAGCATGAATGCGAGATAGTACGGCTCGTTCGGATCGAGCTTGTGCAATTCCAAAGTCTGCTTGACGTCGTGAAGGTCCACGAACTTATCGACCACACCGTCTGAGTCACAGGTGATATCGCACAGCGTGGCAAATTCAGTCGGGGGCTTGTTCAACATCTGGATAGGCACGATCGGAAAAAGCTGATCCAGGGCCCAGTGATCGGGAACAGATTTGAAAACGGAAAAGTTCGTCAGGTATTTCGCGCACAGCAGCCGCCGCAACTCGCCGAATTCTTCCGGCACGTATTTCGATTGCTGCGCGTATCGATCCGCACGTTCGCAAACGTCCCAGAAAAGCACTTCGCCCTTCGCGCGGTCTTCCAGCGAAATCAAACCGAGGTTGAACATCGTGAACAGTTCTTCCCGATGCTCGAGGGCGTCGTGATAGTACTCTCGATAGTTCTTAATCGTGATCGTTTCGCGCAGATCGGCAAGTTCAATTACAACCTGCGGATCGTCCTCTTCGATTTCAATTGGCGTGATGTCTTCGACGACCGTTTCGATTTCGTCAAGCACGTTCGTCACGAGAATCGCGTGATATGCCGAAAGAAAACGGCCTGACTCCTGGATAATCGTCGGGTGCGGAACATTTTCGTCCTCGCAGACCTGCTTGATCGTGTAAATGACATCGTTCGCAAATTCCTGCGCCGTATAATTCGCCGATGAATCGAACGCGGTTTTCGAGCCGTCGTAATCCACCGCCATGCCGCCCCCCACATCCAGCAGTTCAACCGGCACTTTCATTTGGCAGACCTTTGCGTACACGCGCGCGGCTTCTTTCATCGCGTTCTTGATCCGCTTGATGTCGGTGAGCTGCGAGCCGATGTGAAAGTGCAGCAGCTTCAGCATGTCGATGCGGTCGGCTTCCTTCAGGCGATTGATAACTTCGAGCAGTTCAGTCGTTGTCAGTCCGAACTTCGCCGCTTCGCCGCCTGATTTTTCCCAACGCCCTGAGCCCTTCGAATACAGCTTCACGCGCATGCCGATGATTGGCGAGTTGCCTTCATGGGTTTCGGCGATCCGGAGAATATGATCGAGCTCACTCAGTTTCTCGATCACTATGACGACCCGCTTGCCCGACTTCGCGCTGCCGAAAGCCAACTGGATGAACTCTTCGTCTTTGAAACCATTCAGCACGAGCAGGCTGTCGGGCGATTGCTCGAGCGCCATCGCCGCATACAACTCAGCTTTCGATCCCGCTTCGAGGCCAAAGTCGTAACGCGATCCTTCGCGCAGGTACTCTTCGACGACCGCACGTTGCTGGTTCACCTTCATTGGATACACGCACATGTGCGCGCCCTGGTACTCGAATTCGCGAATTGATTTGCTGAAGGCGCGTTGCAACTTGCGTACTTGCCCGGCCACCAGTTGGGGAAACCGCAGCAGCACGGGCGCTGAGATTCCTCTGCGCGTCAAATCCTCGATGATCTCGCGCACATCCGCCGCGCGTGGATCACCTTCTGCGGGCCGGACAATCAAATTTCCTTTGCGGTTTACGTCGAAGTAGCCTGCGCCCCAATTCTCTATTCCGTAGGTTTCGACGGTCTGTTCGATAGCTGTGGTCAACTAGCGGTTTCTCCCTGGAGTTCTCTTAACGCGTTACTCCGCGCGGCAATCCCGACGGGTCGGAGATGCAATTTCTTCAGCGGATATTTTGGGGTTGGAACCTTAAGCGGAAAATTTAACAGAAAACGGGGGGTCGGTCTATAACTTTTTTCCGGCACTACTGTGTTGTTTTCTTCGCTAAATATCAAAACTCGCGTGTTTTGACGAAGACATGGCAGCACGCCCAATAATGCGCAGGGGGCAAATAAAACCCAAACAGACTGTTGACAGAACGAATTCCGCGGTTATAATGCACGTTTTTTGATGCGCGGTTCATGACGCTTCTTCGCGCGCTACACACCGTCCGGTCCACGAAAGTCTTCGCACCAAACAGCCGTAAGGGGCGAAGGTCAAGCACATCGCTCACTTTTCCAGACAGGAGAACAGATGAACGCTAAAACTGTGTTGAAGTACGCCTCTGAGCACAAGGCGAAATTTGTCTCGGTGCGATTTACCGACTTGCCCGGCTCCTGGCAGCACCTGACTTTTCCAATCAGCGAGCTGAACGAAGACACGTTTGAGGACGGCTTTGGGTTTGACGCCTCGTCAATTCGCGGCTGGGCGGCCATTCACGAATCAGACATGCTCCTGGTCCCGGACGCTAGTCGCCACTGGATGGATCCGTTTGCCGACGAACCGACGCTGTGTTTGGTGGCGAACGCGGTTGACCCGCTTTCGCGCCAGGGCTATGCATTCGACCCGCGCATGGTCGCGGTGCGTGCTGAGAGCTATCTCAAGAGTTCGGGCATCGCCGACGTGGCGAACTTTGGCCCCGAGGCCGAGTTCTTTGTTTTCGACAGCGTGCAGTTTCATAACGAACCGCACAAAGCCGGCTACGCAATCGATTCAGACGAAGGTCATTGGAACACGGGTCGAGAAGGCAACGACACGCTTGGACCGAACCTCGGACATCGGATTCGCGCGAAAGAGGGATACGTGCCGGTGCCGCCGATCGACACGCTCGCCGATCTTCGTTCAGCGATTTCGCTGACGCTGGCCGAGTGCGGCATCAATGTCGAATGTCATCATCACGAAGTCGCAACTGCCGGGCAGTGCGAAATTGATTTCCGGTACGCCACCCTGCTGGGCACGGCTGACAACCTGCAACTATTCAAGTACATCGTCAAAAACACGGCGTACGAGCACGGCAAGACCGCGACGTTCATGCCTAAGCCTCTGTTCGGCGACAACGGTTCGGGCATGCACTGCCACCAGTCGCTGTGGAAAGGCGACAAACCTTTGTTCGCCGGGGACGGCTACGCAGGATTGTCTGAAACGGCCCTGCATTACATCGGCGGCTTGCTGAAGCATGCGGCTGCAATCGTCGCCTTTGCCGCGCCAACCACCAACAGCTACAAGCGTCTGGTTCCGGGTTTCGAAGCGCCTGTGAATCTGGCTTATTCAGCGCGGAATCGCTCCGCGGCGATTCGCATTCCGATGTTCTCGACGAATCCAAAGCTGAAACGCCTCGAGTTTCGCCCGCCCGATCCGTCGTGTAATCCGTATATCGCGTTTGCGGCGATGCTTATGGCGGGAATCGACGGTATTCAGAACCGAATCGATCCTGGCGCGCCGCTCGACAAGGACATCTACGACCTTTCACCTGAAGAGCTGAAGGATGTTCCGAGTCTGCCCGGCTCGCTCGATGATGCCCTGACCGCATTGGAAAACGATCACGACTTCCTCTTGAAAGGGGACGTGTTCACTCCCCAAATCATCGATCGCTGGATTTCCTATAAACGCGAGCGTGAAATTCAGGTGCTGCGCATGCGGCCGCATCCGCTTGAGTTTGCGATGTACTACGACGTGTAAAGCACCTCCGATGCCTCTGACTGCGACGGCCGCTGCCGTTTAGTCAAGCGTGTTACATAACCGCGAGCGGTAGCGAGCGGGATAATAAGGCTCCTTTATAGTTACGCCTTATCCTGCTCGCTACCGCTCGCGGTTCTGTAATATCGCCGCGTAAGATAGGCGCAGGCGACAATGCTCGACCAGCTCAACAAACTACCTGACTCGCACACGCCGCAGGTTCTTTACGATCGGCTCGTCGAACGCGACAGCTCGATCGCGAAACTGCTCGAGCGCGACAAGGGTTTGTTCCTGGACGTACTGGCGCTGGCGGCGTGGAGTCCGTGGTTGGCGACCACGCTGGAACAGAATCCGGACTACCTCAGCTGGTTACAACGCGAACGCCTCAATCCGCGCGTCCGCAGTCGCGAAGACATCGGCGAGTCGCTGGCGCGGTTTGCGCTAACGCACTCACAGCTCGATCCGCATGATATGTTCGCGCGTTTTCGCCGCCGCGAGCTGCTGCGGATTTACCTGCACGACATCCGCCGCGCGCACACGGTCGCCGAGACAACTGAGGAGTTGTCGAATCTGGCCGACGCAATTCTTGAATACGCGCTCCGTTTATCGCGACAACGTTTGGACAACCGGTTTGGATCACCGCAACGAATCGATTCGGAAGGCCGCGTTGTGGCCACTGAGTTTTGCGTTGTCGCGCTCGGAAAGCTCGGATCGCGGGAACTCAATTATGCTTCGGACATCGATTTGATGTTTCTTTTTTCGGATGAAGGGATGACAGCCGTTGGCGGGACCCGTGGACAGGTCACGAATCGAGAATATTACGTCAAGCTGGCTGAACACATTTTGCGTCTGGTTGGCGAACCCAGCGGCGAAGGCGCCGCGTATCGCACGGACGTTAGGTTGAGGCCGCATGGCCGCGAAGGCACGTTGGCGTGCGCGCTGAATGAAGCAACTCTTTATTACGCGACGCGTGCTGACGATTGGGAGTTGCAAACGTTGATTCGCGCGCGCTCGGCCGCCGGTTCCGAGGCGCTTTTCCATCGGTTCGCTGCTGCTGTCATTGATCGCATCTATCGCACAGACGTAAGCGTCAGCGCGGCGCTGTCCAATGTGCGGCTCTCAAAACAGAAGATCGATATTCAGCGTGAGCGCAGCGACAAAGGCTTTAACGTAAAGCTCGGCCGCGGCGGGATTCGCGAAATCGAATTCATCGCGCAGGCGCTTCAACTTGCTTTCGGAGGCCGTGACCCCTGGCTGCGTACTCCCCATACCTTGATCAGTCTCGCGCGGCTGGCGGATCGATCGTTGATAACAGAATTCGAACACACGCAGGTGTCCGATGCTTATCAGTTTTGGCGTTGCCTTGAACACCGTCTGCAAATGGAGCACGGCCTGCAGACTCATTCTGTGCCGAAGGATGATGTGCGGCGGGGATTGATCGCTCGGCGCATGGGTTTTTCGGAGAAAAATCCGACCAGCGGTTTTGACGGCGCAATGACACGTCATGCGATTAATGTCCGCGTCGTCTTTGATCGCGTGTTCGCCGACACGGACACGGTTGCGGTTGAGGAGCAACACCTGAGCAGGTTGTCGCAGCGCAGTGCGCACTCACCTGATCCTGAAGCCACGGCGGCGGCGAAGGCCGCCGCGATCTTCAGCAAGCATTTGGCTGCGGCTCAAACTGAAAGTGCAGATGCGCCTCAGGGCGTTGACGAACTGACGGCATGGCTGCGGAGTGTGGCGGCGGCAACCGTGAATCCGCGTCGCAGTCTGTCTTTCGCCGTGAGAATTGCACGTTCTCTGGAGAAGGAAGCTGAACACGCCGCGGTTACTTTGGCGGAACTGAAATCGACGATTCAGCTTTGCAGCGTCTCAGACGTTTTCGGCGAAATGATCGCGAGCCGCCCCGTTTTGATTCACGCGGTTGAACCAGAAGGCGATTCGATTGGATCGCGAAATTACGCTAGCGAATTCCAAAAATCCCTTTCACCGGAGGACAACTTTCGCGCGGAACTTGACGCGTTGCGCCATCATTGGTCCGAGGTTCTGGTCGGCATTGCCGCGCGAGATGCCGCGCGTGACATGGCTCTAGATGAAGTCAATCACCGGCTGACAAGGTTGGCGGCCGAGAGCATTGATGCTGCGCTACGAATTTCGCGAGACGAACTCGCGCGTCGGTACGGAGAGCTCGAGGCCGAGCCCCGCGTCGCGGTTCTCGGCCTGGGGCGACTTGGCAGTGGCGGCATGGACTATGGCTCAGACCTCGACGTAATAGCTGTTTATGACGCGACGGCGCCATCACCGGTCGCGGGGCAATCTCATGATGAAGCATACGCGCGGCTGGTCGAGCTAACGATTGCGGCGTTGGCGAACGTGACGCGCGAAGGTTCACTGTACCGTGTTGACCTGCGTCTGCGTCCGGACGGCCAGAAAGGCCCAATCGTTTCCAGCGCCCAGAGTTTTCCCGCTTATTTGAAAGAGCGCGCGGCAATTTGGGAATGGCTCGCGTATGTAAAACTGCGCGCGGTCGCGGGTGACCGGGATTTTGGCGCGAGAACGGAAACAGTAGCACGGCACTGCATTCACGAGTTGGCGAGCCAAACTGAACCGGCAGAGTTGCTTGAAGAAACCCATCGCGTCCGCGCGCGACTGGAGAAAGAGAAGACGTCCCGTCGCAAAGCGGGGATCAACATCAAGCATGGGGCGGGCGGCATGCTCGACGTTTATTTTGCCGTGCGGTACTTGCAGTTGCGCGACAACGTACCCGATGATGAAGAGGATCGAACGACGCTCGGGATGTTGGCGCGGTTGCATGACGCAGGTTCGATTGATGAAGAGAATTTTCGTGCGTTGCGCCACGGTTACCGGCTGCTACGTGCGGTCGATCACGAAACGCGGCTGGTTGTGGGACGATCGGTGACGCTGCCCGATACGTCTCATGTGGCTTTCGCAGACATCGCGCGACGACTAGACTACGAAACGGAACAGATCTTGAACGCTGAGTTGCACTCGAGTATGAAAGACATTCGCGCGGCCTACGAACGGATCATGCGCCTTGGATCGAATTGATGATGGAGTCTGAGAGACAATGCCGGCGTTGCGCCACCGGCCGATTACGCGGCTGGGGCGAGCTTAACGACGAAGAGCGCGAAGTGTTGAAGCGTTTGCCGGCTTCGAAGGATTATTCAATTGAAGAACGAGCTGCCCGCCATCGTTGGTGTACACGCTGCTGGTACGAAGATATAGGTCGTGAGGCACAATGTTGAGTAAGCGGCTATAGAAAGAATCGCCACAGATAAACACGGATGACACGGATAAGAGACAACTCGTACTTCTATCTGTGCAAATCGGTGTTCATCTGTGGCTGATGATCCGCCTTCCATGTTTCGCGTTAAGTCTTCATTCAAAAGGGAACTCGAAATAAAAGCGCCGCTGGCGAAGGTGCGCGACTTTTTCGCTAATCTCAACAATCTTGCCGACATGCTCTGGGGTATCGAAGGCATTCATCGCGAGCCTGGACTGGCGCGCTGGACGATTGCGACGGACACGCCGGTTGGCCGAGTTCGCTTTTCGTTTCCGGTGCGCGACACGTCGCCGAACCCGCACACGATTGAGTGGTCGCCGGCTGTCAATGAAACACAGAACCTTTTGCGTTACTCGCTGAAGTTTGAAAACAGCAACGGCCTAACTCGCGTCGACATCTCGCAGCAGGTTGAGTTGCGAAGAAAGCGCGCCTGGGAACTGCATCCCGGCGTAGCTTTTATGAGCGAGACGCGACTCAACTCAGCCTTGCAGCGGCGGATTGACGCGGCGGTCGATGACTTTCTAGTGCGAGTGAAAGAAAAACTCGAGGGCAATTAGCCGCGGATGAACGCGGATAAGAAGCGCTACAAAAAGGCACAGAAGGCACAAACAGGGAATTCAAATCGCTATTAGAAACGCGAGCTTCCTTTTTGTCTTTTGTGCTTTTTCGTGGCAATTCTTCTTCTCTTATCCGCGTCTATCTGCGTTAATCCGCGGCTAATTTCTGCCGTAGCCAATCATGTTCGCCAGCATGCGATACGCGCCCGGCACGCCGGCGCGCAACTGGCGATACCAAACCATGCTCGTGTAAATGTAATGGCCTTTGCCGTAATCAGCGACCAGCAATCCCCCTTTCAGAGGCGCCTCGCCCGGATCATTTGATTGCAGCAGCGCTTTGAATTGCGGATCCCATTCCCGCGGATAGTAGAGTCCACGCTCCTGAATCCAATCTTTGAAATCATCCTGATTTAGTTTGTTCGGACTATTCAAAAGGGGATGCTCCGGTTCGAGAAAGCTGATCGGCGCGTTCTCATCCGTTATCCGCTGATTGCCGAGGATCAGTTTGTAAGGCGAGAGCTGCGGCCGGTTTCGCTGTGGGTTCGGGTTGAATTCATCGATCCGGTGATAGAAGACAATCAGGTTGCCGCCCGCGTTCGCGTAGTCAAGCAGCTTCTGATTCGTCGCAATCAGCGCCGGCTGCGATTCATAGACGCGATTGTCAACGATGATCGAGGTGTACTTCGACAAGTCCGCCGTCTTCACTTCGTCGACGCTCAGCTCTTTCGATTCAACACCGAGCGCATTCAAAGCGTTCGGGAGACTGAAATCGAAGCCACGCACAAAGCCGACGTTGACGCTTCCGGCGACACGAGCGTCGAGCCAGACCACGGGCACGCTGCTTTTGATCAGGTTCTCGTGCAGGCCGGCGTGCCGCAAACTAAACCACAAGCTGTTGGCCAACTCGGGACGACGCAGGTGGGCGGCGCGATTTTCTTCCGTGTTAGGAATCGTAACCGCGATTGTCGAAGTTTGTTCGGGAGGAAGATCGACTCGCACCCTGGTTTCCGGAGACCGATTCTCAAAGCCGAAAGCGACTTCGCCTTTGAACGATCGTTTCATGTGATTGATGAGTTTTACGCTGACCTTCGGCGGCGTCGCGGGAAAAATGTCTGTCCCGGTGCTGCTTACTCCAACACGCGGAGGCATGATCACAAGCGGGGCGGGACTGATTTCCGCGATTTCAAGCGGCGGAGCGACGTCTACCAGAGTGGTGGCCGGAACTTTGAATTGCACACCATCGAGTTCCGCAGTGGCTATTGCAGTTACCGGCTTGCCAACGACATCCAAATCGTACAGGTGTGCGGAGTGGGGCACTGTCGGTACCAGGTCGGGCGCGTTTTTGTACTTCAGACTGACCGTTGTCGTTTTTCCAGGACCGACCAATGAATTGACCTGCTTGCCGTACACAAGAACTGTTCGACCGCTTGAATCTCGCGCGCCCGCGAGAATGGAGGATAGCTTGAGCGCGTGGCTGCCACTGTTGTTTACCGTGATGTCTACCGTAACCGTGTCGCCAGGAATAATAAGGTTGCCATTAATAAAAACTTTCTCGGACACGCCAGCCGCGATCGTAATCGCGCGATCTAACCGGTCAAGCATCATCGCTCGCCGCGAATCGGAAGGCACGATGTCGCGCAGGTTCATGGGCGTGATTCGTTCACCAAATAGTTTGCGCTTCGCGGCATTGACGAGTGTCTGCAAAACACGTTCGCGGTCATTAACGAATTCGGTAACGGGCTTTCCATCAATCGTCAGCGCACTCAGTCGCGCTTCGGCCGTTTCCGGCAGTCGCAACCCGTCGAGAAAATTCCCGGAGTTTTTGCCGAGATCGAATCCTGGTGGAACTGTTTCGAGTTGTGAATCCTGCGCGTAACGCTGAAGCCGATACCGAATCAATGGCATTTGACCAGTCGCGCCGCCTTGACCGCTGAACGCTCGGAAGCGTGCGGTGAATTCCGCGAAGGTTTTTGGCCAGGGGCCCTGCGTCGCGTGTTTTTGCAACGCGGACAGCGCTTGTTCGGCGAAGAGGGTGCCGCGCACCGGGTCGCGTTCGTTCGGATCGATTGTGACTAGTTGAGCATCAGCCGGAGGCGCCTGACTGCCGCGAACACGGACGAAGAGTCGCTGTACCTGCCAAGTCGTCACGCCATCTTTCAACTGCTCAGGAAACTTAGTTGGATCTGCGGCTGCGTCGAATGCTTCGACTACCAGACGTGCCGTGGCTTGATGGTGTCCGTGATCGTTACTGGTCGTCGAGTGGTTCGTGATGATGACGTCGGGACGAAGCTTTCGAATTTGCAGAACCATTCGCCGCAGCGCTTCTTCGTGTCCCCACTTTTGAAAAGTCTCGTCACGCGATTTCGAAAAACCAAAATCTCTTAACCCGAGGAAGTGCGGCTGCGAGCCCTGAATCTCAGACGCGGCCATCGTTTCCCGCGCGCGAATCGCACCGAGTTCTTCGTAAAGCTCAGGACCGATCGCATTCTGTCCACCTTCGCCGAACGTT
This sequence comes from Acidobacteriota bacterium, assembly GCA_052389795.1. Taxonomy (GTDB): domain Bacteria; phylum Acidobacteriota; class Blastocatellia; order Pyrinomonadales; family Pyrinomonadaceae; genus UBA11740. The sequence goes on from JBQTHO010000021.1 coordinate 58,115, forward strand.
GAGAACAGGCTGACTGTGTGTGCGCCGTATTTGCGCCGCATGACGATCAAAGAAGTGCCGTCTTCATCGTCGGGGTGCGCGGCGACGCACATGACTGTCCACGGGTTCGTGAGATCAAGCAGCGCCTGATAAAGAACAACATGATCTTCGGGAGTGGGTTGGGCTGCGACAGGTTGTTGCGCGCGCGGTGACGCGACGATCGACGCAATAATTAGCGCCGCGACCAGGACATAACGAGAAATGTCGGCTACGCGCCTGTTGAAGCTTTTCATCACGAACAGTTCCCAGATTCAGTCCGTTAGGACTGAGATGTTTATAGTCACGAACGGATAATTACAACATGAAGCTCCTTTAGGAGCGAAATGTGGGGCGCGTGTCAGGTCTCTCCGCGCATCAGAGAGACAGAGCCATGGCCGGCGTATTGAAGGTCGCCCGACCAATCCGTTGAGTCAAGAATGTCATTACCGTTGAAACGGTTTCCCAACTCAAGTGGGACCGGTTCACCTCGCTGAAGCGAGGTGTGAATGAGAACCCATCACGCCACTCGACAAGTTTTCATTTTTCACGTAAACACTCTCTCCAATGTCCAACCAAACAGAACCGGCGGCGTCGACGACGACGAGCCATGATGAACCGCAACTGATTCGCGGCGTCGGACTTTGGGGCGCCACAACACTGAACATGATCGACATGATCGGCGTCGGCCCGTTCATCACGATACCGCTGATCATCGCGGCGATGGGTGGGCCGCAGGCGATGCTCGGCTGGATCATCGGCGCCATATTGGTCACCTGTGACGGGCTTGTCTGGGCGGAGCTAGGCGCGGCGTTCCCAGGTTCCGGCGGTTCCTATCGTTATCTTTCAGAGATCTATGGTCCGAAAAAGCTGGGCCGGATGATGTCTTTTCTGTTCATCTGGCAGCTCACTTTCAGCGCTCCGCTGTCGATTGCTTCTGGCGGCATCGGCCTGGCGCAATACGCGACCTACATTTTTCCCGGCATGGGTCATGAAACGAAAGTTGCGATTCCTATTTTGGGGAATGTTGAAATCAATGCATTCCCAGTCATTCTGGTGGCGATTGGCGCGGTCAGCGTCGCCGTCTTTCTGCTTTATCGCCGGATCACTCTGATCGAACGCCTCGGAAAGTTCCTTTGGATCGGTGTGATGCTCACCATCCTCTGGATCATTTTCGCCGGCATCACACACTTCGACCCGAAACTCGCGCTCGATTTTCCGCCGGACGCATTCACGCTGCGGCCTGAGTTCTTTACCGGTTTAGGTGCGGCGCTGCTGGTCGCGGTTTACGATTACTGGGGCTATTACAACGTCTGCTTCTTCGGCGGGGAAGTGAAGGACCCGGCGCGGACGATTCCGCGCGCGCTACTGTTGTCTATTCTGTTCGTCTCGATCATCTACATCGTGATGAATGTTTCGATTCTGGGTGTGATCCCCTGGCGCGAGTTTGCGGGCACGGCGAACACGCCCGCGCAGCGTTACGTCATCTCCTCGTTTATGGAGCGGCTTTATGGGACCAAGGCGGGCGTGGTCGTCACGGCGCTGATCATGTGGACGGCGTTTGCCTCAGTGTTCTCGCTGTTGCTGGGCTATTCGCGCGTGCCGTTCGCCGCCGCGCGCGATGGGAACTACTTCCGCGTGTTCGAAAAAGTCCACCCGCGTCATCGCTTTCCCTACGTCTCTCTGCTGGTGATGGGCGGCATCGCGGCGGTGTTCTGTTTCTTCCGCTTGGCCGACGTGATCGCGGCGCTCGTAGTGATTCGGATTCTGGTGCAATTCCTGGCGCAGATTGTTGGCGTGATTGTCCTGCGCGTGCGCCGCCCTGACTTGCCGCGACCATTTCGCATGTGGCTTTATCCCCTGCCGGCGCTGCTCGCGCTCACAGGATTTATCTACGTACTCGTCTCGCGCAGGAACTTTTTGAAAGAGGTGCGTTACGCGGCCGTGCTGATCGTCGCCGGTCTCACGATCTACTTCATTCGATCATGGAAGCGCGGCGAGTGGCCCTTCGAGAGAAGGGCGGTAGCCCGACCGTGAGGGAGGGCGCTAGTGTCAGTACCGCTCTCGGTTCTGACACCACGGCCTCAGTCCTTCCCTATTTCCAGATCCGCAACGACCGGCACATGATCTGACGCCAAAGTTGCAACTACCCAGGCCCGTCTGGTTCTGATCTGATCGCTTCTCCTTGTGAAGACATAATCAATCCGCTTCGTGGGTTTGTCAGCGGGATAGCTGAACCCTTCATCGGTCGGCCTTATGGCCGCCCAGGCGTCCTCAAATAAAGAACGCATGAGTTTATAAGTCTCGCCTGACGGAGTGTCGTTAAAATCTCCTACAACAATCAACGGCCCCTTCACATCGCTTAAAGACGCGAGCATCTGTTGCGCTTCAAACAAACGGCCGTCGTCGTGCTGATAGTCCAGGTGCGTTGTCACAAAGTGAACCACGCGACCTTCTATCCTAACTTCCGCGCGGATGAAGCCGCGTCGCTCAGCTTCGCGAAGGTTTTTGTACAGCCGATGCTCAGTTGCTCTGATCGGAAAGCGCGAAAGAATCGCGACGCCGTATTGTCCACCTTGATACGGAAGGTTGAAGGCGAACGCGTAATCCATGCGTGTCAGCTTTGACAGCTCGACGATCTCATCAATTCGTTGTGTACGCTGAACGCCCCGATCGACTTCCTGCAAGCCGACCAGGTCGGGTTTTTCTTTGTTGATGACGTCGGCAATGCGCCGCAGGTCGAGTTTCTTGTCCATGCCGATGCCTACGTGGATGTTATAGGTCATCACGCGGATGGTTTTCGCAAAAGCGTGGGGAACAAGAACGAGGAGCGTAGCGAGAACCGCGAGGCGAAAAAGAAAAGGCGTCAGAGTTCCGACTTTAGTCGGGCGTTGTGGGCGCGGTGAGTCAGGACCCGGAGCGGGAGCGATGGGATCATCCATTCAAGTTGCACCTTGATCGGGTCGCTGCCACCACCCCACGCGGGCTGCCCGCGTGGGGACCCCCGGTCCGCTCGCCGTGTGACAGAAAGCGCATTCAATTACGTTTGCGGCTCGGCGCTCTCAGGATTGATAGTTTCGGCGGCCTGGAAGCCGATTCTGCTGTGCGTTCCGTCGCAGAAAGGCTTGTTTGAAGAGGCGCCGCACCGGCAGAGCGCAATCTTCGGCCGGCCCTCGGTTGGAATCTTATTGCCCGCGGTGTCGTAAACATCGACGTCCCCTTCGACGAGATACGGGCCATTTGGTTTCGGACGAATAGAAACGTCTGCCATGTTTTCCCCCAATAACTAAGTTAATGAAAGCGCGGGTGGCATTGTACGCAAGTTGTTAACTTGCGGGCGGCACCACAGTCGCAAGTTAACAACTTGCGCTACAAAAGTGCGCGCGCGTGCTTCACGACATTCTCGACATTGAAGCCGAGGTTCTTTAGCGCCACGTCGCCCGGCGCGGAGGCGCCAAAGAGATCGAGACAAATCTTGTCTCCGTTGAGTCCAACATAGCGATCCCAACCCTGTCCGACTGAGGCTTCGATTGACAGCCGCGCCGTAACTGAAGGAGGCAGGACCTCGGCGCGATAATCCTGCGATTGTTCGTCGAAAAGTTCGAGGCAGGGCATTGAGACTACGCGGGTTGCGACGCCCTCCTTCTGAAGTTGTTCGCGCGCTTCGAGAGCGAGCGAGACTTCTGAGCCGGTGGCGAGCAGGATGAGTTGAGGCATCGCGGATGAGCCCTCCCTCACGGTCGGGCTACTGCCCCGACTGTCACCAGTGGCTTCGGCTTCCGCAAGGATGTAACCGCCGCGCCTCAATCCTTCAGCCGACGCAAAGGTCTTTCGATCAATCAAAGGTACTTTCTGGCGCGTCAACGCCAGCGCCGTTGGCGCCTGTCGTCGCAGAATCGCCAGCCGCCATGCCTCGCGGACCTCGTGATTGTCGGCGGGCCGTACGACAAACAAATGTGGGATGGCGCGCAACGCGGGAAGATGTTCGACGGGTTGATGCGTCGGGCCGTCTTCGCCAAGGCCGACCGAATCGTGCGTGAAAACGTAAATGACTTGAACCTCAGAGAGGCAGGCGAGCCGAATCGCGGGCCGCATGTAGTCGGAAAACGTCATGAACGTGCCGCCGAAGGGAATCAATCCGCCGTTCAGAGACATTCCGGTCATCGTCGATCCCATCGCGTGCTCGCGTACGCCGAAGTGAATGATGCGCCCTTCGTATTTCCCGGCTTCAAAGTCGCCGCCATCTTTGATGTCGGTGTTGTTCGAAACGCCGAGATCGGCCGAACCGCCAATCAGCATTGGCAGATGCGGCGCAAGCGCGTTGATGACTTTGCCGCTCGCCACGCGTGTGGCCATCGCCTCGGCGTCTTCGAACGAAGGCAGATGTTTCTCCCAATCGGCCGGCAGTTCACCACTCATCATCTGTTGCCAGAGTTCGCCCTGTTCGGGGTTCTTCTTGAGATATTCGTTAACCAGCGCGCGCCATTCTTTTTCATACTGCGCGCCGCGATCTACGCTGCGGCGAAAGTGCGCCAAAGCTTCTTCCGGCACGAAAAACTCTTTGTCTTCCGGCCAGCCGAGATGTCGTTTCGTTTCACGCACGGCGTCTTCGCCTGGCGGATCACTGTGCGCTTTCCGCGTGCCCGCCGTGGGCATGCCGTAACCGATCGTTGTCCGCACTGAAATCAGCGAAGGCCGATCGGCGACAGCTTGCGCGTCACGAATCGCCGCTTCGATCGCGGTCAGGTCGTTTCCGTCTTCAACGGTTGAAGTATGCCAGCCGAGGGACTCAAATCGTTTCGGCACGTCTTCCGAAAAAGCGAGGTCGGTGAAACCTTCAATGGTGACCTTGTTGTCGTCGTAGAGATAGATCAGCTTGCCGAGTTTCAAGTGTCCGGCGAGCGACGCGGCTTCCGCTGCGACGCCTTCCATCAAGTCACCGTCCGAAACGATCGCGTAGACGTAATGATCAACGAGCGGAAAATTCTTTTCGTTGAACTTCGCGCCCAGATACGCCGAGCCCATCGCCATGCCCACGCCGTTGGCGAAACCCTGACCTAATGGGCCGGTGGTGACTTCAACTCCCGCAGTCAAAATATTCTCCGGATGTCCCGGGGTCTGCGATTCCCACTGCCGAAAATTCTTGATGTCATCGAGCGAAAGTTCGTACCCGGTTAAATACAACAGCGCGTAGAGCAACATGCAGCCGTGGCCGGCGGACAATAGGAATCGATCGCGGTTTTCCCATTTCGGATTCTTCGGGTTGTAGCGCATGAAGCGCGTCCACAAAACGTAAGCCATCGGCGCGGCGCCCAAAGGCAAGCCGGGATGGCCTGAGTTCGCTTTCTGCACCGCGTCAATCGCTAAGGTGCGGATCGTATTAATGCACAATTGATCCAGTTCGGGTGTCGTCTCGATTGTTTGCTGCATTCTTGCGCTCATTATCGAAGTTTCAAGTTTCAGGTTTCAGGTTTCAAGTTAGCAGGCGACGATACAAGTCCTGCTGTCGCTCTATCGCTCGCCGATAAACTTCATGCCGCTGCATGTCAGGCGCAAAAGTTCGGACCGGCGCTGACTTAATTGTTTCGAGAGTGTCTATTGTGCCAATCGTTTCGAGCGCAAGCAAAGCCGCTCCCCGAATTGTGGTTTCTGGGAACGCAGAGAGCTCGACCGTTCGGCCGAGAACATCGGCCATCATCTGCGCCCAGAACGGATACAAAAGAAAAACTTTGCCGGCGATCGTAATCGAAGCTGCCGGCGCGAAGGACTCGAGCGGATCCGCAATCAAGGCGAACCGGTAGGCGATGGATTCAAGCGCCGCGCGCGCGATGTCCAGCGGTTTCGTCGCTGCCGTCAGGCCGTGAATGGTGCCGGTTGCCGAGCTCGACCAACCCGGCGCGCGTTCGCCTGACCAGAACGGCAGAATCGTGAGGCCGTGCGAGTCAGGCTCGTACTCTTCGAGCAAACGATTGAGTTCGGCGTCGTTAATCAGCTGCACCGAGTTTTGAACCCAGCGCAGTAATCCACCGCCGTCAGACAACGCGCCGCCAATCACGACGCGCTCGCGATCGGCGCGATAGCTAAACAATTCGGGCGGCAAAGTTGTCGGTGCGGCACGGCTGGACAGCATCCGCATCGCGCCGGATGTTCCCACCGTCAACGCGACGCGCTCGCGCGACACGCAGCCGGCGCCGATGTTATTTGCCGCGCCGTCACCAATCGCCTGAAACCAGGTTGCGCGCTCCAGCGTCGGCCAACGCAACATGAACTCGTCACGCAATCCACCGGCAGTCCTGCGCGGCGCAACGATCGGGGGAAGGCAATTCTCGTCGATGTTCAATGCGGACAGAGTACTCTGATCCCACTTGCATTTTGTCTGATTCAGCAACCCGGTGGCCGACGCCATGGAAACGCTGGTCGCCGAATTCCCAAAGAGCTGGAGATACAAATAGTCAGCAAATGACAGCCAGCGTCGGACGCGACCAAACACGTTCGGCGAGGACTTCTTCAGCCACAGCAATTTGGCAGGCCAATAACTCGGATGAAAACGACAACCAGTGCGCGCGTGCGTTTCAGTCTCCGGAAGCAGCTCGCGCAGCTCAAGTACGGCTTCTGAAGCGCGCGTGTCGGCCCAGCCGAGCAATGGCGTGATGGCGCGGCCAGCATCATCAACTCCGATTAGGCTGTGCCAAAAGGACGTCGCGGCGACGTAGTCGATGCGCGCGACAAATTCCTCTGCGCGGTCGGCTGCGGCATCAAGCAGTTGCGCGACGGACGCAACCAGCGCGTCGGCGTTCACGTCATTACCCGAAAGCAGTTCCGAATACTCTCCCGCCTGCATGTGCAGGAGTGAGCCTTCGATTTGATCTCCGCGGCTGTCGAACAAGGCCGCGCGCGTTCCCGACGTGCCGATGTCGAGAGCCATAACCACGACTGGGTCTGGTTCAGGCCGCAGAGAAGGCAGCGTGGATAGATCTATCTCAGGTGGCTCTTCGAGAACTGCTTCGTCGAAGACGGTACTCATCGTTGCGTGATCGGACGTTAAATCAGACTACTTACGTGGAATGGAAGATGAGCATCGCACAACCGCCGTGACTCGTCCAGTAAAACGAGGGAGCGCAGATGCACGCTCCTACTGCTTTGCCCAAAAAGCGAGGGCGCGCGAGCGAACAAACTCGTCGAGCTGCGAAGCAGCGGTCTTAGCCAAGCCCAAGGCGAGGCTGCGAGCCTTGGGAAACCAGGCCGTTCTAAATCAGCGGAGCCCGCGAAGCGGGCGATATCCCATTCTCGTTGAGTGGTTATTCGTCGCCGCTGCGCGGCTCCCGCAAATTTTATTCATTGGTAACCCAAGGCTCGCAGAGCCTCGCCTTGGGCTTAACTACAACCGCTGCTTCGCAGCTTGTTGAAGCTACATCTGACGTGAAAAAGCGATCAATAAAGAGCATTTAGCGCCACTTAAGATCTTGTGGCAAAGACCCCGCTCCTACTACTTCCGCGGGTTTATCTTATCCTCGACCCAATTTGTCGCTGGATCCAGCAGCGCGATGTGATGAGGCTTTCCTTGCCACACCCGAATCATCGAGATAATAAGAAACACAAAAGTGGCCGCGGAAAACAAACTTGCGCCGGTGAATCTGCCGGAAAATAAATTGGCAAATCCGAGAATAGTGCTGATTCCCGTGACGCCAATTTGCAGCACCAGTCCCTGCGCTGCGTGAAATCGCACGCGCTTCTCCGTGCGCGGGACGAGCAGTAATTCGACTAAGGCGGCGATCATCGCGATGAAAAAAGGTATGTAAGGAAGAATCACCGCCCACTTTTCAGGAATGCCCAAGCCGGCAACTTTTTGCGAGCCCGGCTTGGCGTCAACCGGCGCCGGCGGACGCTGATAAAGCTGCGGCGGTGGCCCGGGTGGCGGTTGATAGATGTTCGCGTCCGGCATGCGCGGTGGCTGATACGTCGTGGCCTGAGATTGGCCATACGCGAATACCGAACGATACGAATCGTCTATTCGACGCGTGGGGGCTTCAGTCTCTGGATTGCTGCGCGCTGCCTCGTTGGACGTGCGGCCGATTTCGCTCGTCACCCCGCCGCTCATAGCCTGCGTTGGCGGGTCGTCGCGTAAGCCGGTGTCTCGACCCCAATCCTTGTCGGCGTGCTCAGCGACGTTTCCGTCCAGCGGATTCGTGTCGTATTTGCTGCGCTTTGGCTGCATTGGAGAGTTCTACGAGCGCCTGTTGGTCTGAGTTTCAAAGACTCAAGCCGTCACTATCTGATATTCGACTCGCACCCATCGTCCTTCGCGTTCATCGATGCGAAATGCGCGCAGGCAAGGCTCCGAGTCTCCGAGTCCAACAATAAGGTAAACCGCTGATGGATAGTAGGCAAGACGCACGTCGGTAGCCGACGGTTGCGGGTCCGCTGAGCGCGGATGCGAGTGATAAATCGCCAGCAGTTGCTCGCCGCGTTCGCGCATGGCGCACTGCGCCGCGAACAGATCTTCGGGCGCGGCTTCGTATGAGGTCAGCGGATCGTCGGCGACGTTACGCGACGGGTAAATGGTTTGGGCCTTACCTTCAATTAGACCGCCAATCAGGCCGCAACATTCCTGAGGCGAGGCTTCGCGTGCATGCGCGATGATGTCATTGAATAGGTTTGTCGTTAGCCTGATATTCATGACCATAAACGAAACAACTGCGGTTTCGCTCCGATAGGAGCGAAATATTTATAGAAAACCACCAACCCAAAATAAAAGCGCTCCGTCAGGAGCGCAATGGTTGATACAGGTTACGCTCCTACCGGAGCTAAAGTTCGAAAATGGAAATGTGGTTTTATAAACATGCTGCCCCTAACGGGGCAAAGACGCCTTCGCGTCAGTCGTGGTCAACGATCTTCAGATGCAGCTCTTCCAGCTGCTTCTGATCGACTTCGCCCGGCGCGTCAATCATCAGGTCCTGAGCGGAAGCAGTCTTGGGGAAGGCCATCACGTCGCGAATGTTGTCGGTCGGCACCAGCACCATCAGCGTGCGCTCAATTCCGGAAGCGATCCCGCCGTGCGGCGGTGTGCCGTAGGCGAGCGCGTCGAGAAAGAATCCAAACCGCGTGCGTGCCTGTTCTTCGGTCATCCCCAGCGCTGTGAACACGAGCGACTGCACGTCGCGGCGATGAATTCTAATCGAGCCGCCGGCCACCTCGACTCCGTTGATAACTGCGTCGTAAGCCTTCGCGCGAAGTTTTCCGAACAGTTCCTTCGTTCCGTTCACCGCGCGCGCCAACGTCGGCACGTCTTCATCCAGTGGTGAAGTGAACGGATGATGCATCGCGTAGTAGCGGTCATCGTCTTCGTGATACTCGAACATCGGGAATTCCGTCACCCACAGCGGCGCGAACACGCCTTCGGGAATCAGATTCTCTCGTTTCGCGACTTCATTGCGCAGAGCGCCGAGGCTTGCCGCCACCACGTCCGGCTTACCGGCAACGATCAGAACGGCATCGCCCTTTTGCGCCCCTGCGACTCCGGCGAGATCGACAACCTTGTCATTGCCGAGCGCCTTCAAAAGCGATGACGACAATTCATCGCCAAGTTTGATCCAGGCCAGAGCGCTCGCGCCATACCTTTTCACGAACTCCTGCAATTCATCCAGGGCCTTGCGCGACAGTGACGCACCGCCGCTGACGACAATTCCTTTGATTTCTCCACCGGCCGACAAAACCGCTGCATAGGGCGCGAAAATCGTTTCGGCCAGCGCCGGCGAAAGGTCTCGCAACTCCATCCCTTGAATGCGCAGGTCCGGTTTGTCTGAGCCGAATCGGCGCATAACTTCCGCATACGTCAGTCGCGGAAACGGCGTCTGTAACTCGGCATCAATCAGGGCAAAGATGCGGACGAACAGACCTTCGACGAGGGCGTACACCTGGTCAGGCGTCGCAAAGCTCATCTCAATGTCGAGCTGCGAAAATTCCGGCTGCCGGTCGGCGCGCAGGTCTTCATCGCGGAAGCAGCGCGCGATCTGGTAGTACTTGTCCAGCCCCGCGATCATGCAAATCTGTTTCAGAATCTGCGGGGATTGCGGCAATGCGAAGAACTTCCCAGGCTGCACACGCGACGGCACGATGTAGTCGCGCGCGCCTTCAGGTGTTGATTTGATCAGGTTTGGCGTTTCGATCTGGGTGAAGCCCTGTTCGTCCATGTACCGATTGATTTCGAGAATCACTCGATGACGTAGACGCAGATTCGACTGAAGCTGCGGTCGCCGCAGATCGAGATAACGGTATTTCAGACGCAGGTCTTCGGCGGCGAGCGCGGTTTCTGAAGCGTCGAGCTGAAACGGCAGCGTGCGCGCGTCGTTAAGAAGGCGAATCTCTGTTGCTTGAACTTCGACATCGCCGGTCTCGAGTTTAGGATTGCGCGCGGTTTCGTCGCGCAGCACCACTTCACCGATCACCGCCAGCACATATTCGCCGCGCACGTCCTTCGCCTTCGCGTGCGCTTCCGGCGCATTTTCCTGATTTACGACGATTTGAGTGATGCCGTCGCGGTCGCGTAAGTCGATGAAAGTCAGCGGACCAAAGTCGCGCCGCCGCGCGCACCAGCCCATCAACGTCACGCGCTCGCCGACGTTTCCGTTTCGCAGGGCGCCGCATGAATGCGTCCGTTCCAGATTTCCGAGGTTCTCAATCATAGAAAAACGTGCTTTGGTCTTTGTACTTTGGACTTAGTTCGCTTGCGACGGACAGCTTACTGGCGAGGCGAACAAAGTACAAAGCACAAAGATCAAAGCACAATAGGGACCCTTGAGATCAGATCAGAAAAGCACCGTTCCTCCATCAACATTTATCGCCTGCCCATTAATGCCGCGGCCTTCTTCAGAAGCGAGCAACAGCGCGACGGCAGCAACTTCTTCCGGCGTCACCAAACGGTTCTGCGGGCTCATCTTTTTTAGCGCTGCAAGCGCGCTGTCGGCTGACTTGCCGGTCTTCGCCACGATGTTTTCGATGCCGCGCGTGGTCATGTCCGTTTCAACGTAGCCCGGACAGATCGCATTCACAGTGATTCCGTCTCGGGCCACTTCCAACGCCAGCGACCGAGTCAACCCCAACACGCCATGTTTTGAAGCCGCATACGCCGAAACATATGGCGCGCCCGTCTTCCCGGCGATCGAAGCTACATTGATGATGCGTCCCCATCCTCGCTCAAGCATTTCCGGCAGGGCCGCGTGCGTGGAGCGAAACGTGCCGCCGAGATTTGTGTTCAGGTGAAGCTCCCAAAAGGGTTCGTCGGTCTTGACGAACAATTCGGACTTGGCCACACCGGCGTTGTTGACGACTATGTCGGGGCCTCGGCCAAAGTGCGCGCGAAAACCGTCGAAGGCTTCGTTCACTGATTCTCTTTGCTGCACGTCGCACTTCAGCGGCAGGGCGTCAGTGCCCATTTCGGTGGCAATTTCCTTAGCGACCGCATTCACTTCTTCTAGCGTACGCGCGGCGACGGCAACGTTCGCGCCTTCAGCTGCAAACGCCAGGGCAATCGCGCGGCCAATACCGCGGCCGCCGCCGGTGATGAATGCGAGTCTGTTTGCGAGCTTCATGGGCAAATCAAGCGTTGGCTGTCATTAAAGCAAAATATCAGCCGCAGATAAACGCGGATTACGCGGATAGGCAATTAACGTTTCTATCTGCGTCGATCCGCGTTCATCCGCGGCTAATCGATCTTGTCCAATTACCGCCCCGAAAATTTCGGCGGACGCTTCTCAAGGAACGCGCGCAGGCCCTCGCGCGCGTCTTCGGATTCGAAACAACGGAGCTGCGCGTCCACTTCATACTGCAGCATCTGCTCAAGCGAATCGTGCTCGCCAGCGTACACCGCCTGTTTCGCGGCGGAGATTGAAATGGTTGCGCCATCGCGAAGCCGCTCGGCCAGAGCGCGTGTTTCCGTTTCGAGTTCTCCCGGCGCGGTCACCCGATTCAGAAGTCCAAGTTCAAAGGCTTTCTGCGCGTCAATTGAATCGCCCAGGAAAAACAGTTCACAGGCGATGTTCGAAGGCAGCGTGCGCGGCAAGAAATAGCTGCCGCCCCAATCAGGATGAAAACCGATTTTCACGAATGACTGGCTGAACGTCGCGTCAGTTGAAGCAACGCGCAGGTCGCAAGCGAGTGCGAGATTGAAGCCGGCGCCGGAAGCCGGTCCATTTATCTGAGCGATCACAGGCTTGTTCATGTGCCGGATCGCGAGGATCACACGGCGCGAGGCGCCGAGTAGTCGCGCAAACTCTTCCGAGTCGTTGCGCTCGACCAGCTCAGCCATGAAGTTTACATCGCCGCCGGCACAGAACGCGCGGCCCGCGCCGGTGATGATCACGACGCGCACGGTTGGATCACTGCCTGCTTCTTCGAGAGCTTCGGCCAGATCGCGTCGCATGTGACCGACGAACGAGTTGAGGCGCTCAGGCCGGTTCAAAGTGATCGTGACTATCCGACCGTCTTCGGTGACTTTGATGAATTCATCGGGCATTGCTCAAATTTGGAGTGCGGTGGCAAGCGTAGCGCGACACCGCTTTGGATTAAGTGGAAAAAGCATCCAAAGCGCCATCGCCGCTTCGCTCTGCCGGCGCACTCCACACTACTTTGCTTTGAACTGCGCTTTCCGCTTATTCACGTACGCGTCCAGTCCTTCTTTCGCATCTTCAGACTGGAACAACTGCTGCTGAAGCTCGCGCTCCAAAGCCAGAGCAGATTCGAACGGTATCTCGGCGCCGGTTTGCACCGCCCGCTTGATGCGACCGACTGCGCGCGACGCTTTGTTCGGCGTAGTGAACTGTCTCGCGTATTCCAGCACCTGCTTTATGAAATCCGCGCCGTCCGCCGCGTTGACGATTCGGTTCACCAAACCAAGCGACTCGCCTTTTTCAAAGTCGAACAACTCGCCGGTCGCCATCAGCTCGATCGCTTTTGATTTGCCCACCAGCCGCGCCAGGCGTTGCGTGCCGCCAGTTCCCGGCAGAACGCCGAGCGAAACTTCTGGTAAACCCAACTTGCCCGCGCCGCGGCGCGCAAGGCGGATGTCTGCCGCCATCGCGACTTCCAAGCCGCCTCCGACGCAGTGACCGTTCATCGCGGCAATCACCAGCTTCGGCGTTTGCTCGAGACGGCCAAGCGTCTCGTTCGCGTGCAGACAAAAGTAGTACTTGAACTCGGGTGTTACTTCGCTGAGCATCGCTATGTTCGCGCCCGCGCAAAAGAATTTCTCGCCCGCGCCGGTGATAACGATGACCTGCACGCTCTCATCCATCCGCGCTTCGAGGATGCGCGCGTCGAGCTGCTGCAGCATCTCGTACGAATAGGTATTTGCCGGCGGATCGTTGAGCGTGACGAGTGCCACGCCGGCATCTACTGAATAATCGATCAGTCTTTGTTGCGCTGCTTGTGTTGCCATAAAAATCGCGATCGTTTCGCTAGCAGGCGTCAGAGTACCAACTTCAGTTGGGCGTTTTCGCAATTACAGAAAGGGCCCGACTAAAGTCGGTACTCTAACGCCACTTTCTACGCTGTGCGCCAGACGCTGATCTTTTCAGTTCGCGGCGCGGGCATCGCCAGGCGTTCGGTCGATGAAGACAGAAACCCGTTTAAGAACAGCCGCGTAATGTTATCGACGAGTTGGTTAACAGACAACTTGCCCATCGGATCATACCAGTTGTAAATCCAGTTCATCATCCCGAATAAGGCGTAAGTTGCAATCGTCAAATCAACCCCCGCGCCTTTGCCGTTTTGTTCCTGGATTTCCCTGAGAATCTTGCGCGCGAGCCGCGCGTAACGTTCCTTCTTCGTTGTCACTTGCTGGTGCAGGTCGCCTGCTAGCGATTCCGCTTCGTGCGACAAAACCTTCATCTCGGCCATGTTCGCGGCGAAAAATGAAAGATGGTTATCGATCAGAATCCGTAGCTTCTCGAATGGATCTGTGACCGTTTTGATTCGCTGTTCCAGTCGTTCAGACACGCGACCGAAGCAATGATCCTGGATGAGATAGAGCAGCTCTTCTTTGGATTTGCAGTAGTGATAAAGCCCGGAGAGACTCACTTCCGTCTCGCGCGCGATGTCGCGCATGGATGTCGAGTGATAGCTCTTCTCGGCAAAGATACGCGCGGACGTGCGCAGGATGTGCTCGAGCTTTTTGTCGTAACGGCTAAGGTCGTTAGTCATGATTTCAGCCGCGGATTAACGCGGATTCGCGCAGATAAGACAAACAGATAAGAACGCAACAGATAAGAACTAAACAGATTTTAGTTTTGTCTTTATCCGCGTCTATCTGCGTTCATCCGCGGCTAATTACAATCTCACGTATTCAAACTCGAACGGCTTGCCCTTAATTCCCGACGTTGGCGGCGCGATCCAGTTCGCAATTTTGCCGATTTCCGTCACCGGCTTCATCAAGCTGCGCACGTATTCACGATCTTCAATCGTCGGCAGCCATTCGTATTTCATTGCTTCGAACTGTTCTTTCGGGATGAGATTGCCTTCGATATCGAAGTGATGCCCCGCGTACTCGCCGACGTGGCGGTGGAACCGAATGTTCGGCAAGTACAACCGTGGCCCAGACTTTAGTCTGTGATTCGCTTCACCGACTGAAGTCGGTGCCACTATTCCTTCATCCGTGAGCGCCTTGTTCCAACGCGCCAACCCTTTTTCGCAGTCCTTCACATATTCGCCGCGCAGGACTTCGTTCAGCGCGTTTCGCAAAGGCACTTCGCGCGGCACAAGTTTGCTGCCTTCCACGACCATCATCGTAAAACTGCCTTCAGCCGCGACGTGATCCGTGTACTGCTCCTGCTCTTTGAAACGGCCTTTCAAGCCAGCCGCGAAGAAGTCCGCTGAGTTCGAACTGATTTCGCCGCCAAACAGATCCAGTGAATAGCTAAACCAGAAGTTGATGTACTTCTGAATAATTTCGAGGGGAATGCCGCCGAGATCACGCACCTCTTCATTTGGATTCTGCTTCATCAATTGCGCCGTGCGTCTGGCAACCCGGCTCAAGCCCGTATCGCCGACGAACATGTGATGCGCTTCTTCGGTCAGCATGAATTTGCACGTGCGCGCGAGCGGTTCGAAACCTGATTCAGCCAGCGCCGACAACTGATACTTGCCGTCGCGATCTGTGAACATCGTGAACGCGTAGAAGTTCAGCCAGTCGTCGCAAGGCTGGTTGAAGGCTTCGAGGATGCGCGGTTTATCCGGATTGCCACTGCGCCGCTCAAGCAGTGCATCGGCTTCATCGCGGCCATCGCGACCGAAGTACCCGTGGAGCAAGTAAACCATCGCCCAAAGATGCCGGCCTTCTTCAACGTTCACCTGAAACAGATTGCGCAGGTCGTAAAGCGACGGACAACTGCTACCCAGCCGGCGTTGCTGCTCAACTGAAGCCGGTTCGGTATCGCCCTGCGTCACGATGATGCGCCGCAAAGGATTGCGAAACTCGCCCGGCACTTCCTGATAAACGGGCTGGCCATAGTTATCGCCGAAGCCAACCTTCGCGTCCGGCTGCGCGGGCTCGAGAAAAATGCCCCAGCGGTACTCCGGCATCTTCACGTAATCGAAGTGGGCCCAGCCTTCGCTGCCCACGTCGATGGCCGTGCGCAGCCAGACATCCTTCTGCTGGAACCCTTCCGGTCCCATGTCCTGCCACCAATCGAGAAAGTTCGGCAGCCACTTCTCCAACGCGCGCTGAAGCCGCTTGTCTTCGGAAAGATTTACGTTGTTAGGAATTCTTTCGTTTAAATTCATGTAGCATTCACTGGAGCGCGGGCATCTTGCCCGCCAGCGTGCGCAGCACGCTCAAACTGCAGTCAAGAAAATGTTCGCTTCGCGCTCATGCGGGCAAGATGCCCGCGCTCCGATTACGTTCTCTTGTAATCAAACCGGGCCTGCGTCGGCTTTCCATAATTTGTGAGTGCTCCATGCTCGCCGACGGCATTCGGTCTCTGAAAGATCCAGTTCTGCCAGGCAGTCAGCCGGCCATAGATCTTCGTGTCCATAGTTTCCGGGCCGGCGAAACGCAGCGATGCTTCCATCCCGGTCAAAGCGTCCGGCGAAAGCGAAGTGCGCTCTTCAATCGCCAAACGGATTTCGTCTTCCCAATCCAGATCATCAGGCGCGAAAGTGACCAGCCCGGCTTGGTCCGCGGCTTCAGTGTCGAACGTGCCTTCGCGCGCAAACGCTTCATATGCTTTCTTGGGTTCGGCCAGGAAACGCGATTGCAAACGCGTCAATCCGTTGCTCATTGGAAACGCGCCGGTATTCAATTCACTCAAGGCGACTTCAACCTTTTCGTCCCGATTGTTCAGCATGAAGCTGCGATCAGATGCGAGCACCAACTCGAATAAATTGCCGGCGAAGCAACCGCCTGGTTCGATAATTGAGAAGAAACTCTTCGCGGTCAGATCAAGCCGGCGGAGAACGCGCGACATGTAGAGGATAATTTCGCGCACCAGCCAGCTATCACGATTCGCCGCCAGCGCCTTATCAACCGTAAGAACGTTTTCGATGCTTCCTTCGGTGCGAATACAAACCAAACCGACCTCAGCTTCGTTCACGCGCAGATGCAGGAGCGCATCGTCCAACTCTCGATATGCACGCAGCGGCCAATAGTCTTCGCCCAGTTTCTGAATCCCATCGGCTGAAGTTGGGAGGTCGCCTTCCGGCGCACGCACGATCAAATCGACAAAGCGTTTGTCACGGTGAAGCTTTAGCGAGACGTATTTGTAATCGCGGGTGTTTTCAGTCGACTCGACTTGAAGTGGGTTGAGTTTAATTCCGACTCGCGAGTCGCCGTCGGAACGCAAATTAACAATTTGCGCTACACGCTCATCAATGGCTTCCTGAAACTTGCTCGTCGCAAACGAGTCGTCGATCAAGCCCCACTCTTTCGCGCGCTTGCCTTTCAAACCTTCGGCCAGGGTGGAGAATACATCAGCCCGATCGCGCCGCACCTTGCGCTTATCCACCAGTCGCGTCAGCCCGCCCGTACCCGGCAACACCCCGAGCAAAGGAACTTCGGGAAGGGAAACGGCTGAGTTGCCGTCGTCGACCAGGTAAATCTCGTCGCAGGCGATCGCGAGTTCGTATCCGCCACCTGAAGCGGTTCCATTCAAGGCGGCCAGGTAGCGCCGTCCGGAAGCTCTAGAATCGTCTTCAATCGCACAGCGCGTTTCGTTCGTAAACTTGCAGAAATTGACTTTAAAGGCGTGCGAAGAGGTGCCCAGCATGTAGATATTTGCGCCGGCGCAGAAAATGCGCGGCTTCAGGCTGGCGACAACGACGGCGCGCACCTCGGGATGTTCGAATCGGATTCGCTGAATCGCATCGGCGAGCTCGATATCGACGCCGAGGTCATACGAATTCAGTTTCAACTTGTAGCCATCCGCCAGCGTCTCGTCTTCGGCCACGTCCATCGAGAGCTTTGCGACAGAGCCGTCGAACGACAGCTTCCAGTGCTTGTATCGGTCCGGAGAAGTTTGAAAGTTAATCATGAACAGTTATTTCGAAGCCCGTGGTAACTGCGGACAGGGATGTCCGCGCTCCCAGGTGAAATTCGAACGCTCGTTCGAAAACGTGATGATAGGAGAACGAGGAAGGCCGGTCAAGCGACGAACCACAGATGGCGTTGGTGGGATTCAAATGCCTCTCTGTGTCTCAGTGAAATCTCCGTGTCTCTGTGGTGGATTGTTTTTGAGAGATATTCACCACAGAGGCACAGAGCTCACATAGAGACACGGAGAAAAAATGAGATCCAAGCATTCAAACAATAGCGCGGAGTGAAAAAGTCACCCCGCGCCCCGGTAGGAAAGTTTGGCGAAAGAAAATTGGCGGAGGCGTG
This sequence comes from Acidobacteriota bacterium, assembly GCA_052389795.1. Classification (GTDB taxonomy): domain Bacteria; phylum Acidobacteriota; class Blastocatellia; order Pyrinomonadales; family Pyrinomonadaceae; genus UBA11740. Next base: position 75,996 of record JBQTHO010000021.1, read on the forward strand.
TAGGAATCGAACCTACCTGAGCCTGCTCTCGCAGTCTCACTAACGGTTTTGAAGACCGCGCCATTCACCAGAACAGATGCGCCTCCGTGGCGGAAATGGGTAGATAGAGTAACGACATTGCGCCGATTTTGTCGAACGAGAGGAAATGCGGTCGGGCCCTACATTTAAGAATTGGCACGGCGGTCGCGCCCGAGAGAATCACGCACACACGCTAAACTGAGCGCTCACAATGAAAGATTGGATTGCGCTCAACATGACTCCCGGTGTTGGCCCGCGTGTGACTGCGCGCCTGCTGGAACATTTCGGATCGGCTGAAGCGATTTTCGATGCGCCTAGACGCGACCTCGCTTTGCTGCGTCTGACACCCGAGGCGATCGAGAGCATCGCCAGTCGCGAGTTATTCGCACGCGCTGAACGCGAGATCGAAAACATCCGCCAGCTCGGCGGCGACATCATTGTGCTGGACGACGGAGTCTATCCAACGCTTCTGCGCGAGACGTACGATCCACCGGTCGTGCTGTATGTGCGAGGCGCATGGACAGAGTGCCTCGACCGACCATGCGTCGCGATCGTCGGGTCGCGTCGATGTTCGACGTACGGCCAAAACGCCGCGTTGATGTTGTCTCGCGAATTGGCGCAGCGCGGCGTCACGATCATTTCCGGAATGGCGCGTGGCATCGATGCGGCAGCGCATCGTGGCGCGCTGGAAGCCGGTGGGAAAACTGTGGCCGTGATGGGCACGGGCCTCGATCGGTTTTATCCTCGCGATCACAGCAAACTGGCATTGAATATTCTGCAAAACGGCGGCGCGTTAGTGACTCAGTTTCCACTGGGTACGCCTCCCGTCTCTGAAAACTTTCCGTATCGCAATCGCGTTATCAGCGGATTGAGTCTCGGAGTTGTGGTCATTGAAGCAGCCGAGAATTCCGGGTCTCTGATCACTGCGCGCCTCGCCATGGAGCAGAACCGGGAAGTGTTCGCGGTTCCCGGGAACATCACTTCACGAAATTCATTCGGTACTAACTATCTAATCAAAGGCGCGGGAGCCAAACTGGTCCAGCAATGGCAGGATGTTGTCAGCGAACTGCCCGCCGAAATCGCGGCGCAACTTCTCCCGCCGCCCAGTCGGAAACGCACAAAGAAGGGCGAGCTGGTCGATCAGCTTCAACTCACTCCTTCTGATTTGTCTGAGCATGAACGAGCGATTTTCAAGTTGCTGGCGACGGATACGCCTCAGCAAATCGACGCGCTCGCGGACGCGACGACGCTCTCGATAACCCAACTCACCAGTGCGCTGCTCGCTCTGGAAATGCGCGAGTTGATCCGAGTGCTTCCCGGCAAATGCTTTGTCCGGAAGATGTGAAGCAATGTTCGGAAACCTTTGGTTTTCGGCTGGCTTTTCTAACTCGATTTGACGCGACAGCGCTTCCTGGTGCATTTTCAACCGCACTTAAACCCTCGGGAAACGACCGGTAAGCAACCTTCCGCCGTCCAAGTTTCATCAGTGCGGGCCGGAATAGATTTGGTAATGGCAAAGAATCTCGTAATCGTCGAATCGCCCGCCAAGGCGAAAACGATCAACAAATATCTCGGCAAGGACTTCATCGTGAAGGCTTCGATCGGGCATATCAAAGATCTGCCTTCGAAGGGCCTCGGCGTCGACATCCAAAACAACTTTGCGCCGAGTTACGAGGTCATTCCCGATTCAAGAAAGCGAAATAACAAGAAGATTGTCGCCGACCTGAAGAAAACGGCGAAAACCGTCGATGCGATCTATCTCGCGGCGGACCCGGATCGTGAAGGCGAAGCGATTTGCCAGCATCTCGCGGAAGAAATTGTTCCGAAAAAACCGGTCGTCCCGGCGTATCGCGTGATGTTCAATGAAATCACGAAGCGCGCGGTTCAGGCCGCCTTCGAGCATCCGAAACAGATCGACGACAAATTGGTAGACGCGCAGCAGGCGCGCCGCATACTCGATCGGCTGGTCGGCTACAAAGTTTCGCCGTTACTGTGTCGCACAATTGGCGGACGCTTGAGTGCCGGGCGCGTGCAATCGGTCGCATTGCGGATGGTCGTCGAGCGCGAGCGCGAGATTGAAGCGTTCGTCAAGACTGAGTACTGGACGATCGCGGCGAATTTGACCGGTAAACAACCGCCGCCGTTTGCCGCGCGATTGCTTAAGGTTGATGAGCAAACCGTTAAGACCAGCGGCTTCGATCAGGACCTGAAGAAATCCGAGATTCTTATCGGCAACGATGCGCTGGCGAACGAGATCGTCTCAGAAGCCAGGCAGCAAACGTTTGTCGTTAACGAAGTCACCACAAAGGAACGGAAACGGAACCCCGTTCCCCCCTTCATCACTTCAAAGTTGCAGCAGGAAGCATCGCGCAAACTCGGATTCGCGGTGAAGCGCACGATGATGATTGCGCAGCATCTTTACGAAGGAATCGAGCTGGGCAGCGAAGGTTCCGTCGGCTTGATCACTTATATGCGCACGGATTCGATCAGAGTCAGCGAAACCGCTCTCGGCGAAGTGCGCGGGTTTATCAATCAGCAGTACGGCGCGAATTATCTTCCGGAAAAAGCCGTTCACTATCGGTCGAAAAAGGATGCCCAGGATGCGCACGAGGCAATTCGTCCGACGGACGTCACGCGCACGCCGGATTCGCTGGCGAAATATCTGAAGCCGGAAGAATTAAAACTCTATCGTTTGATCTGGCAGCGGTTTGTCGCATCCCAGATGACACCGGCCGTTTTCGATCAAACTACCATCGACATAGGAGCCGGCCGATTTGTTTTTCGGGCCACCGGCTCAGTGCAGAAGTTTGACGGCTTCCTGAAAGTTTATCAGGAGGGCCGCGACGAGAAACCGGCCGAAGATGAAGAGGACGAACGCACGCTGCCGCTGGTAACAAAAGGCGAGACGCTGGCGCTGAACACAATCGATCCGGAACAGCATTTCACCGAACCACCTCCGCGGTTTACCGAAGCGACGCTGGTGAAAGCGCTCGAAGAAAAAGGCATTGGCCGGCCGTCGACTTACGCCGCCATTATGACAACGATTCAGGATCGTGAGTACGTCGAAAAGAAAGAAGGGCGCTTTCATCCGACCGGGCTCGGCAAGACCGTGAACGACGTTTTGATCGAAGGCGGGTTTGACGATCTCTTCAACGAAACCTACACCGCGCGTATGGAACAAGAACTCGATGAGATCGAGGAAGGAAAGCTCAAGTGGACCGACGCGATCAGCGAGTTCTATGACACCTTCAAAAAGGATTTGGCGCAGTTTGAGGTGTACGCGAAGACCGTTAAAGAGAAGGAAACGCCTACCGATGAAGTGTGCCTGAAGTGCAACACGCCCGGCATGGTGCAGAAGCTCGGCCGCTTTGGCAAGTACCTGAAGTGCAACAATTGCGGCGCGACACGCGACGCGGAACCGTCAGCCCCGACGGATTCCGCTCCGACCGCTGACGGTGAAGAAGAGATCGAGGCGTGCGAACTTTGCGGCAAACAGATGCAGCTAAAGCGCGGCCGCTTCGGGCCTTTCTACGGCTGCTCAGGCTACCCCGAATGCCGGAACATTCGAAAGATTTCCAAGAGCGGCAAGATGACTGCGGCGCCCGTGCCGATTGACGAAAACTGTCCGGTTGACGGCGCGCAGCTTGTGCGTCGGCAGGGGCGCTTCGGCGAGTTCGTCTCGTGCTCAAATTATCCGAAGTGTAAATATATCAAGCAGGAAACCATCGGCATGAAGTGTCCGCGACCTGGTTGCGGCGGCGAGATCGTGGTGAAAAAGTCGCGCCGCGGAAAAATCTTCTATGGCTGCGCGAATTATCCTAAGTGCGAGGAAGTTTATTGGGACAAGCCCCTTCAGGAACCGTGTCCGCAATGTGGCAAGCCTTTCATTTTGGAGAAGACGACGAAGAAGGGAACCACGAGGTACTGCTCCGACGCTGAAGGGTGCGGATACAAAAGTGAGTTGATGCCGCTGAGCCCGCCAGAAGAACAGCCGTTACAAGATAAGCGCGCGTAATTTAAAGAACCGCGAACGGTAGTGAGCGGGATAAAAACTCGAGTTGCTCTTTAACCCGCTCGCTACCGCGCGGTTCTGTACCAGGCTCACTCACGCAAATACGCCGCCGAATACTCAACGTAATTCTGCCAGAAGCGATCGAGACCCAGGACTTCTTCATCAGTCAATGGCCGCTTCACACGCGCAGGCATTCCCATCACCAGTGAACGCGGCGGAATGATTGTGCCGGGAGAGATCAACGATCCCGCTGCGACCAATGATTCCGCGCCGACGCGAACGTCGTCCAGCACTATCGATCCAATTCCAATCAGAGACTTCCGTTCAACGTAGCAGCCGTGCAGGGTCACGCTGTGGCCGACGGTGACTTCCTCTTCCAGAATCGTTGGCTTCTCGCCGGTGCGCGTGTGAATGACGCAATTGTCCTGGACGTTCGTGCGGTCTCCGATGCGGATGTAGAACATGTCGCCGCGCACGACTGAGCCGAACCACACGGACGCATGTTCGCCGACGTGGACGTCGCCGATAATCTGCGCGCTGTCGGCGATGAAAGCCGTTTCGTGAATTTGCGGATGAACGCCGCGGAAGGGTCGAATCATGGGTCTCTCATTCACACCGCGCTTGAGCGCGGTGGCTTAAGCAATTGTGAAACACTGAAAACCGTTTAAACGGTTTCAGGTTATTGGGCCCCCGCAACACACCGCGCTGAAGCGCGGTGTGAATGAAATGAAGTTAATTTCCGAGCCCTCTGAGTGGCTGGCCCGCCGTGAACTCAACCAGATGTCCGTCAGGATCGCGCACCATCGTGAAGTAACCTACGACGCCGCCAATGTCTATCGGGGGTTCGACGAGTATGTCTTGTTCCCGAGCAAGTTCAGCAATACGATCGACTTCTGCGCGCGAATCGCACTGAAATCCGAAGTGGTCGAGCCGGGCCTTTACTTCATCCTGCACCACCACCAGGACGAATACAGGATCCTGGCCGGCAGCCGTCTTCGGTCCCAGCCAAATGTTGTGACGACCTTCCGCCCGGCGGTCGCGAACGATCGAAAGACCGCAAAGCGAAGTGTAGAAATCGATTGACCGTTCAAGGTCGCTACAGTTGATCGTGATGTGGGTCCAGCGTGGAGGCATGATGGAGCGTGTGCCGCAGAGATTAACCAGAAGAGAACCTGCCGGTTAGATTTGGCAAAGCCATTACGCACAATGGCCCGGACCTGCTCAGGGTTGATGGTCTAGGCGCCCGTGGCCGACGCTTTCATCGCCAGCTCGCCGTTCAGCTTCATGATTTCCAAAGTCATCTCAGCCGAGGCGTACATGTCTTTCACATCGAGCCACTCTTTCACCGTGTGAATGGCGCGCATGCCCGTGCCGAGGTTGGCGCACTCGATCCCTTTGCGGTTGAAAACGTTTGCGTCGCAGCCGCCGCCCGACGCCATCGTTTTGACGTCGAGTCCCATTCGTTCCGCCGCTTTGAGAACGAGTTGAACTACATGTGATGCGTCGGGTACGTCCATTGACGAGTATTCGCGTACGACGTGAGCTTCAACGGATGCCTTCGTAGTTTTGCCGGCCACGGTGACTTCGCACTTGGCGGCGGCGTCTTCAAAGCACTTGGTCATGTGCCTGGTTTGCGCCTCGAGTTTTTCTTCGCTATGCGAGCGCGCTTCGCCTTTCAAGACGACCAGGTTCGGGATGATGTTAGTCGCCATGCCGCCTTCGATCTGGCCGATGTTGGCGGTGGTCTCTTCGTCGATGCGCCCAAGTTTCATTGCGGAAATGGCCTCGGCCGCGATCTTAATGGCCGAGATGCCTTCGTCGGGCGCGACCCCGGCGTGCGATTCGAGGCCGTGAATCCGGTACTCCATGTGGTTGGCGGACGGCCCTTTAGTAAAAAGAAATCCGGGATCGTCGGAATCGAAAACAATTCCGTACTTGGCTTTGATCTTCGTCACATCAACGTTCTTCGCGCCCAGCAATCCCACTTCTTCGCAGATAGAGAAGATCGCTTCAATAGGCGTGTGCGGAATGTTCTGCTCCTGGAGCGAGCGAATCACTTCGATGATCACGACACAGCCACTCTTATCATCGCCGCCGAGCACGGTCGTGCCGTCCGTGCGAATGATGTCGCCTTCAACAATTGGCTTTACGCCTTCGCCGGGAACGACCGTGTCCATGTGCGCGCTCATCATGATCGGCTCGGCGCCGGCGATCGTTCCGGGAAACCGGGCTATCACGTTGCCTGAATTACCGCCGACCTTCTCGCCCGCGTCGTCAATCTCGACCTGCGCACCCATCTCCTCGCAGTACTTTTTGATGCGCTCGGCGATTTCGCGTTCCTTGCGCGAGTGACTGTCGATCTGCACGAATTCGAGCAGAAGATTCTTGATGCGTTCCTGATTGATCATCGGGCCTCCGAAAGATTCAGTTTCGAGTTTCGAGTTTCGGGTTTCGAGTTGAAGCAGACGAACTCGAAACTCGAAACTGGGAACTCGAAACTTAAGTTGCGGTAGGGCAATCCTACTACACGAAGTGAGGTTCAGGAAATACTGGCCCGCCACTGCTCGCCCTTTTGTACCAGGGCCTCCAGGGTGCCCTGAAGCTCATCACGTTTTGCGTTGAGCACGCTGGCCGCGGCATCGGCTTCCACGTAGATTGGCGGCGCGATGATTACACGCGCTCGGGTGAATGGTTTTGGTATCTGAGTCTGATCCCAGGTCTTCCGAATCTCCCAGGACTTAGCCGGCACGATCGTAAATGGCAAGACCGGTTGGCCGGCCTTTTTGGCTATCAACACGGCGCCCATTTTGGCGACATGCCGCGGACCCTTCGGGCCATCGATTGTGAAACCGGCGGGACACCCCACGCGCATGAGCCGAATCATCTCGATCGACGCGCCAGTATGACCGCGCGTAGACGAGCCGCGCACGGTCCCGTAACCGAACCGCTTAATCAATCGCCCCGTGTATTCCGCGTCGAAGCTGCGCGAACTCATGACGACGATCCCTCGGTCGCGCCAGAAATACGTTGAGAGGAAAATGCCATTGTGCCAGGTGGTGTAGATGGGCAGTTTGCCGCCGGCCGATGCTGCTTCCAGGTTTTCCCAACCCTCGACCTCGAACCTCACGGTCGAACCAAGCAGTTTCATGACGGCATATAGCGCCAGTCCGACGGCGCGAATCATCATCCGTTCAGCGAACGAGTACGAAGCAAGATCGGAAGGCGCAAAGGCGCGTTCGATGTTAGCTACAGACGGCATGCTCAACCGTATATCTCGGGTTCGCCCGGCGGACGCGTCTTCCATCGCCGATGGACCCAAAGCCACTGGTCGGGATAAAGCCGCACGTAATCTTCCACTACACCGGTCATCGCTTGTGTGAGCCGGCGCACGTCTTCTGTTTCGTTGCCGGTGTTATCGACGCGCAGAGGTTCGCCCACTTGAACGACAAACTTGCCTCGCGCATTGTCCCACGGCGCGAATACCGGAAAGACATCGGCGCCGGTGCGTAGCGCCAACTTCGCGACGATAAAAGTGGTAGCGGCTTTGACGCCGAAGAACTCAACGAACGCTGCTTCACGTTCTAGCGTGTTCAGATCGACCAGGATTCCCAGCGTGCCGCCGCGTTTCAAAACCTGAAGCATCTCACGCGCGGCAAACATCTTGTCGATGGTTCGATTGTCGCGGCTCGTACGATAGCGATCGACCAGCTTTTCAACTTTCGGATTATCGATTCGCCGCACGAGAAAGCTCAACGGCTGATCGAACAGCGAGAGAGCAAAACTCGACAACTCCCACGCACCGATGTGCCCGGTAAAAAGAATTACGCCGCGCCCGGTTTCGCGCGGCTTGGCCAGTCGCTCGAAACCTTCGCAATCGACAAAGTTAAGCCACGATTCCGGCGATTCCTTTCGAAAGTGGCTAAACACACCCAGCGATCGGCCAAGATTCTCAAAACATCCACGCAGCAGCGTTTCGCGCATATCCGCTGACAGCTCAGGAAAAGCCAACTCCAAATTCCTTCGGCCGGTGCGCCGCAGTTTCGCAAACCTGAACCCCAATCGTCCAAACAGACGTCCACCCTGCATCGCCCAAGTCAGCGGCAGCACGGAAAACAACCCGAGAACCGCGCGCGCAAGCCAATACTCGAGGTTCGTTCTTACGCTGCCGTGTTTCGCCATAGGACCTAACGAGACCGCGTAGTGTAACGCATGGAACTTCGCGCGGCGACCATTACCTCAACGGCTTTCCGTCAGCATCCGTCTGTATTAGACTCGATCCGCGACCTGCGATGACAAGCAAGCTCAATCCGATTCGGCAACTCACACGCTTTGCGCTGGAGGGCATCCCTCAAGACGCCGTGTGTTCCGTGGATGTGACGAACCAGTGCAACCTGCGCTGTCACCATTGCTACTTCTTTGAGCATGAGCAGCCAGAAAATCTCGCCGTCGAGCGCTGGCGCGCGTTCTTCGATAAGTTGAAAGCCGAAGGCTTTCCGTTTTTCTCATGCACTTGGGTGGGCGGCGAGCCGCTGATGCGCCAGGAAATTGTCGAGATGGGTTCGCGCTACTTCCGTCGCAACATGGTCGTCACGAACGGCACGATTCGTATTCCGGATTGGCCGCATGTGAACTTCAAAGTGTCGGTTGACGGCGTCGAAGCACGCCATGATCGCCTGCGCGGAGCGAAGACTTATCAGCGCATCAAGCGGATGATTCGCGACGCCGCTGAACGCGGGCTGCGCATCGGCATCGCGACCGTGCTGACGAAGGAGAACGAAGGCGAGCTGGAACAGTTCGTCGAAGAGTGGCAGAACGAGCCGATCAATAGCGGCATCATCTTCGAGTTCTATACCTACATGCACGGCCAGCCTGAAGCCGACAAACTTTGGCTGAACTATGAAGAGCGCGATCGCGTGATCGATCGCATCCTTGCGATTAAGGCGAAGTATCCGAGCCTGGTTGAGTGCACGACGCACGCGTTGGAACTGCTGCGATCAGAAAATTGTCGCGCCGTCACCGACAATTGTCTGGCTGAGTCAAAGATGGCTTCGTGGGACGTGAGCGGCAATCGCAAAGAGAAGTGCATCCTTGGGCCGAAGGCGGATTGCGATCGCTGTGGCTGCGCGGTGCCCTTCTGGCTGCATTCATTCGATGACATGAATCCCGAAACGATGGGTAAGATGTTTGGGCCGGCCGCGAGTAAGTACGTTAAGTTTGTAAGGCCGCTCAAATACTTCCGCCGCAAAGCTTCACGACCTTCTGAACCGCCGCCGGTGCTGCACCAGATCTCAACTGTCAAACACGCCGATAATTGAGCAGGGGGCAATTGTGTCGCGATTAGCCCGGGGCACTAGCCCGACCGTCAGTGAGGGCTCATTCAACGATGCCTTTGGAGCCCTCCCTGACGGTCGGGCTACTGCCCCAGCTCCCGCCGCGACGAGTTTCTGGCGCTGGTATCTCTACTGGCTGCCGCCGGCCTTGCTCGGCCTCGCGCTGACGCTGTTCTACCTGAACCCGTTCATCGGCGATTGGGACGCGCTCGACTACACCATTGCGTCTCTAAATGGAGAGCCTTCGCCGATGGCTCTGGGGCGATCGCTCTTCACGCTGTTCAACTTCGCCCTGTACACCTTCGCGCAAAAAGTTTTCGGCGTCGGGCCAGAGCACGCTTACCTGCTTTTCAAGTTTGCTGTGGTCGCGCAGGTGCCGCTGGCGATCGTCATGTGTTGGATTCTGGCGCGCGATCTGACGCGCTCGTTGTTAGCCGCGACGCTTGCCGGGCTGATGATCGCGGTATGTCCGGTGATCGTGCTTTATGGCAGCCAGGTGATGACCGAAGTGCCGTCGCTTTGGTTGCTGGCGTCAGCCCTAATCGTACATCTACGCGGACTGAGAAGCCGGCGGGTGGGGCTGGTTTTGGCGGGCGCGGCACTGCTCGGGTTGGCGGTAAATCTGCGCGAGACGAACGCATTCTATTTTCCCTGGCTCGTGCTGGCGCCTTTCCTGGTGGGATGGAAATTCGATCGGCGAACGATTGGGATAGTCGCATCTTCGCTGTTCGCATTCATTTTGTTCGCCGTCGGCCCATTTGCGTTGTGGTTCGCTTTAAGTGCGGGCTATCGCGCGCAGTGGCACATCTGGTTCGAATCGGGCCGCAGCGAAGCCGCACGCCATCCCTTGACGCTCGCGAACCTGAAGCCGTTCTTCGCGTACTTCTTCCTGGTTTCGCCGGTTGTGTTCGTGAGCCTGCCGTTCGCATTCGTCGACGAATGGCGCAGGCGTGGGCTGACGATCTTGCTGTTGGCGGCGAGCGTCGGTCTGCTCGCGAACGCGATACTAATTCTTAACTACAGCACGGTGATCAACTGGCGCTATTTCGTGACGGGTTTGCCGGCGATGGCGCCGCTTGCCGCGAGTTATCTTCTAAGTCTGGGAACATCGAGACTGAAGAGTCCGCGTCACGCGGTAGCGTCGATTGCCACGCTGATATTTTTCGTCGCGTTGACGATGGGCCTTCTGTTGCGCACGCGCATTCACGATTATCGTGAGCGGCTCGTCTTCGCGAAGGATTACATCGAGCGTCTGCGCAGGTTGCCGAATGACGCCGTGGTGATGGCCGGGTTCGCTACCGTCGCCGTGACTTATTGGCGAGGTATCCGCGTGGGCCAGTGGATTCACATCGGCACGGGCGCCGGGTTTCCTGCAGGCAAGTTGCAAGAGACAATCGAAGAGCATCTGCGCGCGGGTCAGCGCGTTTTCATCGATGTCGATCCCCGCTGGTGGCAGCCCTGCTCGTGGCAAACCGGAGAGCTTCGCGAACTCGTCGCAATCGAGCCACACTTTCGCTTTCGTCAGGTAACGCCGACGATTTACGAGATGCTTGCGAAGGAGGACGCTTCAGCGGCAGACCGGCCGCATTTGGAAAAGTTGCTGCCTGAGAATCGGGCGGAAGAACTGAAGAAGTGTTTTTGAGTGCGGGCGACTCACGCCGATCTTAGCTGCACCACTGGCGCAGTGGCGGGAGCGATGAACTCGCCTTTGGGAAACAGGGCGACTTGCCAGTCAGGCGTGCGGGAAATCCAGCCGTCGATCGCGCTCGCTTCCATTGGTCGCGAGAACAGGTAGCCCTGACCGAACTGGCATTTCAACGCGCGCAGTTGACTGAACTGCGCGAGCGTCTCGACGCCTTCAGCGACGACTTCCATGCCCATGTTGTCGGCCAGCGAAACGATCGTGCGGACGATTTCGATGTTTTCAGCGGCTTCGCCGATGCGGCCGATGAATGAACGGTCGATCTTCAAAATGTCCACCGGGAAGCGGTGCAAATAACCGAGCGACGAATAGCCCGTGCCGAAGTCGTCAATGCTCAGTTGTACGCCCAACGCTTTCAGTCGCCGCAGAAGCTGCACGGCGGTCTCGGCATTTTCCATGACGGCGCTTTCCGTGATTTCAAGTTTCAAGTACTTCGGTTCAACGTGCGTCTCCTGCAAGACGTCGCGAATCTGATTGACCAGCGCCGACTGCGCCAGCTGCTTGCTGGAAAGATTGACGCTTATGAAAAGGTTTCGTGTGGTGTGCGACTGCCACTGCCATTTCGCGAGCTGCTGGCAAGCTTCCCTCAACACCCACATCCCGATCGGTGCAATCAATCCGGTATCTTCCGCGAGAGAGATGAAATCGCCCGGGCTGACAAAGCCCCGCTCAGGATGCTGCCAGCGAATCAATGCCTCAAAACCCGCGAGCTGGCCCGTATCGAGTGAAACGATCGGTTGATAGTGGACGCGGAATTCTTCACGGTCGATCGCGCGGCGCAAATCGTTCTCCATTTGCAGCAGGTAAACGGCGCGCGCGTGCATCCCTTTGTCGAACACTTCGTAGCATGCTTTGCCCTGGGCCTTGGCGCGATACATCGCCGTGTCGGCGTCGCGCAGCATTGCTTCCGGATGGTCATAGCCGGTTGAGCTCAACGCGATGCCAATGCTGGTGGTGGTGAAAACTTCGTGGCCGCTCAGGTTGAACGATGACTCCAGCTTGTCCTGAATGCGGCGCGCCATGTTCGTGGCGTCGCCCGAGTTTGAAATGCCGGCGAGCAAAATCGCGAACTCGTCGCCGCCCAGCCGCGCCACCATGTCGGCATCGCGAATGCAATGCTCCAGACGACGCGCCATCGCAATCAGCAGTTGATCGCCGATCGAATGGCCGAGACTGTCGTTGACGTTCTTGAAGCGATCGAGGTCGAGGAAGAGCACAGCGAACTGATAATCCTCGTGCTGCTTCGCGCGTTCGATGACGAACTTCAGGTTCTCAGCGAGTAAGGCGCGGTTCGGCAGGTTCGTCAGCGTGTCGTGAAAAGCCGCGTGACGGAAGTGGTCTTTGCTTTCCTGAAGCTGGGCGCCGATCCGTTCCTGCTCAACGATGTGCCGGTTCAGCTCTTCTACGTGACGTTCGGCCTGTTCCGCGCGCGCGCGTTCCGCCTCGGCGCGGGCACTCTCAGCTTCAGCTCGTTCACGTTCAGCCTGTTCAGCCTGTTCAGCGCTGGCTTTAATCTCGTCAAGGTACTTGTGATAGGTGAAGTAAACGATCGAAATGACCGGGGTGCCGACGATCAGAATCGCGAGGCCAGCGCGGTCGAAAGAACTGGAGGCGATCGCCGCCACGGTGCTGCCCGAGATGTAAGTGATCGAAGTCCAGAGATAGTGTGTCTGCCACGTGCGGAGAACTGAGTCCCACTTTTTCAAGGACAGGCCGACCGCGCTGATACCGGTGTTGATGAAGTATTGGGACAGCGCCATTGCGCCGACCGCCGGGATGAACTGCTGCCACTCCTGGAACCTGAGGTTCGTAATGGGACCAAAGAAGAACTCGACGATCAGAACAGTAAGAAAGGTCGAGACCGCCATCATGGCTGAGTTGAACGCTACCGTCAGCGTTGTCTTGCTGATTCTAATTCCTGAAAACAGCCCTTCGGCCGTCGCCAGGAATATACCGGCAAAGCCGCCGTAAACCAGCAAGGCCAGAAAAATGAAAGTGTCAGAAACGGTGACGTTGGTATTGACGCGGGGGACTTTCACCGCGAAGCGCGAGCTGACGATCATAGTGATCGCCGCCAACAGCAGGAACCGCACGTCGAGGTGCGGCAACGGCATGCGCCACGTCGCGTAGACGAGCGACGCAGCGCCGCACGCGACTATGAGGTAGCGGAACGCCGTCGAAATTCTTTGTTTTCCTTGTTCGGAGGACAAACTCATTAACCGGGGAACCTCACGGGACTCATTCTTTATGCAGATAAATCGTTTCGTACTCGCTGTGATAATCGAATCCGGCCTTCACGTAGAAAGCGGCGGCGTCAGCTTTTCGTTGATTGATCGTGAGGCAGACCGAACGATTCTGGCGGGCAAAGTTCGAGCAGAGCTGCAAAAGACATCTCTTGCCGTAACCTTTATTGCGATCATCCGGGTGTACGTGTATTCCTTCGAGGTAGATCATCTCGGGTGTATCTCCAACGATGTCGGCCTTAAAGATTGGTTTTCCATTGCGCATCCAAATCCACACGCGCTGTTGATCGATGCGACGTTCGACCCGGGCGCGGAAACCGGCGGCGTCAGTCTGAAGTGGGTCGCTGTCGCGCTCTTCCGAAGCGAGTTGAGCGTTGATTGCAACCACGTGCTCGGCCTCTTGCAGCGTGGCCGGCCGTAATTCAGCGACAGGTTTAAACGGGGGCGTCTTCTCCGTCTTTTCGAACAGCATTTCACGGCACACGAGCCGCGCCGGTTGTCCGCCCTCGGAATAGTGCTGCCAAAAGGTTTCGGCGGTGTTGCGTTCGCCGCGAATGAGGTAAGCGTGTTGGCTGTGAGCAGCCAGTTGGGCAAAGGCGGCGACCGCGTGATCGGTGCGCGCCTCGACGATAGTAGCATGGCCGATGAGGGCTATGCCTTCAATTTTTTTCGACCGGTTGCGGCAGACGTAAAAAATGCCGCGATTATTGGGGCTAACTGCCCCGTTGTCCCGCATCAAGGTCGCGACAAAGACCGTGTGAACGGGCCTTTCGGCAAGAAAACGCAGGGCCTCGGGCTCCCCGCCCTGCTGCAACTGATTGCATGTGAGGTCGCCCGGCATCAAGCGGGGCGACCCGTGAGAGGCCTCATACTTCATCATGGTTACAGCCATGTGTTGCTCCTAAGTGAGTAAAAGTTACCAATTTGGACGCATAGACGGACCGTCGTCGCCATTAATCAAAGCTCGGGCGGACATTGCCTGAACAACCGCGTCGCCGATGACTACTCCATCACCGATTACAACACCATCGCCGAGCAGGATGCCGTCGCCAATCACGACACCGTCGCCGATGACGACTCCATCAGCCAGCAGAATTCCACTGCAAAACAGCGTTCCGTCGCCAATCACGACCCCGTCGCTGGTATAGATGTTGTCGCCGATGACAACGCCATCGCCGATCACTACGCCGTCGCCGATTACGACACCGTCGCCTAACACAACACCATCGCCTATTACTACGCCGTCGCCGAGGACGACGCCCAGGGCGTAATAGCCTTGGTAATTAGTGATGAGGGCAGTTCCTTTCGCGTACCAGTGCTTGAAAAGGATCCCCTGTGACCAGGTAAACGTGTGCCCGCCAATCGTCGTCCGCGGCGTGGGTGCCGGGCCGTTAAGCATTGAGGCCCCCGGTTGCGTGGAAGAATTCATGTCGGTGCGAATCAACTTTGCCAGTCGCGCAGCACCTTCCACGTTCAATTGGCCCGCGCCCTGCTCAAGCATGTTCCAGCCCGGCAAAGGATCGGCGGTGTACATCAACGCCATCTTCACCATGTTGGGCGTTAGCTTAGGATTGATTTGCAGCAGCAACGCGGCCGCGCCTGCGGCCGCCGGCGTCGCCATCGAAGTACCGCTCAAATACATCAGTCGCCGGTTGTCTTTATCGCTAATGCCTGAGTCCAGTTGCGGGTTCTGGGTAACGAGCAGGTTTCTTACGCTGGTGCTGGTATCCGCTGACGCGAAGATAAGTTTGTTGCCCGGTGCAACCAGATCCGGTTTTAGAACATTGTCGTAGTGCATTACCCCATTCGCGTCCGTCCAGCGGCTGCGCGTCGGGCCGCGCGAACTGTAAGAGGCGACCGCATCATCATTGTGCGAGTCAGTTCCGAACGAGTTCGCTGCACCCACCGTGATTACGGATGGTTCGTTTCCGGGTGCGTGAATCTGTCCGTAAATCTTGTTGCCGTTTGCATCTTTACCGTTGTTGCCGGCGGCCGCGACCACGACAATTCCCGCGTCGACCAATGCGCGTGATGCGCGACAGATCGGATCATTTTTGTAAGAATCAACCGCCGGCGCTCCGAGACTCATGTTGACAACGCGGATGTTGTACTTGTCCTTATTCGACGGGTTAGTCGAACTTATCCGTTTGGTCGGATCGACCGGCGAAAGAATCCAGTTCAATGCGGCGAGTAACCCCGCCGTGGACCCCACGCCGCTCTTGTTAAGGACTCGCAAAACGATGATGTCAGCGTTCGGCGCAACGCCTTCGTACGAGGTACCGGTGGTGGTGGTGCCGCTGCCGGCCACAGTGGCCGTCACGTGTGTTCCGTGGCCGTACGGATCGACTGATGGAGAGTTTTCCCCAGTGAAGTCCTTGGTCACTTTTACGCGACTCGCCCCCAACAAATCTTTGGCAAAGGCGGCGTGACTCGCGTCCAAACCCGAATCGAGGATGGCAACGCCGATGCCGGTTCCATCGATCGCCTTCGCGCCTAACAAACCGTCGATCAAACCCGGGTCTTTGCGCACCAGATCGGTTCCGGTCGTCGAGGTGACGTGACCGAGAAAATGCATCTGCCGATCCGGCGAAATGTGATTCATCACATCGCTTTTCATAAGACTCTCGATGGCCTGAATCGGCAAATCGACTTTCATTGCACCGAGACTTGCCATGCCGTCGCCGATCAGGACACCGTGGCGAGCGAGCAAGGCCCGCACTTTCTGGTTGTTAACATCACTAACCTGGAGGATCGCCGACACGCGACCGTTTAGACCCGCACTCTTCATCAGGTCGCGCATGTCGGACGAGATCTTCTCACCTTCGAAGTCCTGTTTGATTGGGCTCTGACGCTTGTCTTTGAGGGCGCTTGTGGTTTCAGCAGATTCAACTGCGTCCAGAGATATCGTTTCAAAAAGGCTTGCGACCCGATCGTCCGTGGCGATGTAAGCGTCGTAGGCTTCGGAACTGGCGCCACCGATGACGCTGATGTAGTTCGCGGCTATTGCGGATCGCATCGTCGCGGTGGCTGCGGCCGTCGCCCGCGCGCCCACGTATTGATGCAGCTGATCGACGAAGAGAATGATCTCGTCACGGGTGACCGCGGCAGCGGCGAAAACCGCAGTGACGCGTTGATTGAATTCAAGGGGCGTCTTTGCGTCTTTCGCAAGCGCGTCGAGGTTAAGGCTGAATACCCGCTTTCCCTGCAAGTTCACGGGAACATTGCCGGACGCGACATGCAAAGCAACGCCGCGTGCGACCGACGCGCGATCAACGTCAGAGGCGCCAATCACAACCGGCGCTTTCGCAAATCTGTTCGCCAGGTTGGCGATGACGCTGTCGATTTCCGCTTCGAGGCCCGGGACGGATTCGAGTTTTCCTTGCGACGCTAAGTCGGAAAGATCCGTCGCATACGCGGAAAGCACGGCGCGCGCATCATCCTTCGAAAGCGTGGCTTCTGAAATTTGCGCGTTGGCGGCTCGGGTGAAGCCGACACCGGCGGACATCGAAAGCAGTAAGGCCGTGACCACCAGCCAGGCAACTGCGGGGGCAGTTCGTGTTTTTATCATTGGCTCAATCCTTTAGCATCCTGACATCGCTCGCAGACCAGACTCTGCGGCGCGATTACTTGTGCGAAGGTCGTGCCAAATGAGTGCGAACAGCTAAGTCTTTGGTAAACAAGGGATTAAGGGGTGAGTCCGAACGCGCACTTCAGTCACGATCACGTCACGTTGACTTAGGGGCAGTCAATTTAACTGGCTCGCCGACAGGCGGGGAAAGGCAGTTCGACGGCGAGAAACCAACCTCCAGAAACCGATCTCGCACATTAATTCAGCGATGAAGCGATCGCCAAATTTACCAGGGAGAGCGCGAGGGTTAATGCGCGCATCGAACCACGTAGCCGGTGGAGTCGGTTTTGAAAAGCTTGTTGGGTTTGGTGGTTAGGTTATAATGCCCGCGCGTGGAGGTTGTGGACACGCCGCGGCTATCATAACTAATTAGACGAATGTTCGAACGCTACACAGAAAAAGCGCGACGGGTAATTTTTTTCGCTCGCTACGAAGCGTCGCAGTTCGGCGCGCCCGCGATTGAGCCCGAGCATCTGCTGCTCGGCCTGATGCGCGAGGACAAAACGCTCACCGGCCGCTTCTTCCCGCGCGCGCAAATCACCATCGAAGCCATTCGCAGAGAAATTGAAGGCCGCACGCTGCTGCGCGAGCGGATTCCAACCTCTGTCGAATTGCCACTGGCGCCGGAAACGAAGCGTGTCCTGCATTACTCGCACGAGGAATCTGATCGCCTGCAGCACCGGCATATTGGCACAGAGCATTTGTTGCTCGGACTTTTGCGCGAAGAACGCTCGATGGCGGCGCAAATTCTATTCGAGCGCGGGTTGCGTTTGAATGCGGTGCGCGACGAGATCGCGCGACAGAGCGGCGCCGACGCGCGTCATCGCAAAGACATTCCGCACCTGCTCGAGTTCTCGCGCGATTTAACTGAAGACGCTTCCAACGATCGGCTCGATCCGTTGATTGGCCGTGAACCCGAGATCGAACGGGTGGTGCAGATTCTCTGTCGCCGCACGAAAAACAATCCGGTTTTGATCGGCGAACCTGGCGTCGGCAAAACTGCAATTGTGGAAGGCCTCGCTCAGCGCATCGTGCGCGGCGAAGTCCCATCGTTCCTCGAGAACAAACGCATTCTCTCGCTCGACATCAGCTTGATCGTTGCGGGGACGAAGTATCGCGGGCAGTTCGAAGAGCGGCTCAAGCAAATTATGCGCGAGCTGATCGATAATCCGCAGTACATCGTGTTCATCGACGAGTTGCATACTTTGGTGGGCGCCGGCTCGGCCGAAGGGTCCCTTGATGCAGCGAATATCCTGAAGCCGGCGCTTTCGCGCGGCGAGATTCAGTGCATCGGCGCCACGACTCCGGCGGAGTTTCGCAAGTCCATCGAACGCGATCGCTCACTTGAGCGACGCTTTCAGGCCGTCAAGGTTGCGCCGCCATCTGAAGGCGAAGCGATCGAGATTTTGGCCGGCGTTCGCGAGCGGTACGAGAGTTTTCATCAGGTACATTACGCCGATGATGCGCTGGCGGCCGCGGTGATCCAGTCAAGCCGCTACATTCCGGATCGTTTCCTGCCGGACAAGGCTATCGACGTGATCGACGAAGCGGGGGCGCGGGTGAAGCTGCGCGTGCGCGCTGAGCAGGGAAGTATCGATGCGTTGACCGCCTCGTTAACAGAATGGGAGCGCGCTACGTACGGCCGGGCACAAGCGCCCATCGAAGAAGAAGATCCGATAGTGGTTGGAGAGGTGACGCGCGGCGACGTTGAAGAAGTGATTGCGCGCTGGACCGGCATCCCCATCACGTCCCTGAAGGAGGGTGAGTCAAAGAAACTTCTTCGCATCGAAATCGAGCTGCACAAACGCGTCGTTTCACAGCGACCGGCGATCTCGGCGCTCTCGCGCGCAATTCGACGCGCGCGCGCGGGCTTGAAGAATCCGCACCGCCCGGTGGGTTCGTTCCTGTTTCTTGGGCCTACCGGCGTCGGCAAGACTGAAGTTGCCCGGTCACTGGCGCAGTTTCTGTTCGGCAGCGAGCGCGCGATGATTCGCTTCGACATGTCTGAGTTCATGGAGAAGCATTCCGTTTCGAAATTGATCGGCTCGCCGCCGGGTTACGTCGGGCATGAAGAAGGCGGACAACTGACAGAACGCGTAAAGCGCTCGCCCTACGCCGTGTTGCTGTTCGATGAGATCGAAAAGGCGCACACCGACATCTTCAATGTTTTGCTTCAAGTCTTTGAAGACGGAATCCTGACCGACGCGCTCGGCAACACCGTTGACTTTAAGAACACGATCATCATCATGACGTCGAACATCGGCGCGCGCTTCATTCAAAAGAGAGCGTCGCTCGGTTTTCAGGGCACCGCCGACATGTCGAGGACGAAGATGGAAGAAATGGTGATGAGTTCGGTGCGCCAGACTTTCAATCCTGAGTTCATCAATCGCCTCGACGAGATTATTGTCTTTGACGAACTCGGCGATCCGGATCTGCTCGACGTGTTGCAACTGCAAGTGGATCAGATTAACCGCACAATGACGAATCACGGCTTTCTCGTTCGCCTGGCTGACGATGCGAAGCGCTGGATTCTCGACAAAACCTGCGCCGATCGCTCATACGGCGCGCGCCCGCTACGCCGCGCGTTGCAGAAATATGTCGAAGATCCGCTTTCGGAAGCTCTGATTCAGGGCCAACTCGGTGAGGCATCGCTGGTGGAAATGTATGTTGAGGGTGGCGAACTCGGCTTTCGCTCGATCATGATCGATGAAAACGGCGTCGAGCAGCCCAGCGATTTGCTGCTGACTCAGTAAGACAAGCTGCAATTCGAATTTTTCTCTTGTCCAAAGTGTGCTCCACTTTGGACTTTCGCTTTATTTTGCCGTTATAATGCGCCACTTTGTTGAGTTGAAAACTGGCAACGAGCGAAGGCGGCGATGAATCCAAGTGCTCCCCAGGCTGCGCGTCGTCCATGTTTGTGTTAGGTTTTCCCAGTAAACGCTGATTACTTAAGTGCCGGAACCCCGATTGCTACTCGGCGTGGAATGGCACAAACTAGCGCTCTTGCTTTGCCCCATCTGGAAACTCAGATGGATTGACTAATAAAGTATCCGGAAGAGACCTCCAGGGAACCGGCACCTATGCATTCATATCGCGTTGTTTGGCTCGCTTTTCTGAGCGCCATCATCTGCATTTCCTCAATGGCTTTCGCGAATCCCGCGTACGCCCAGGACCCGCAGCCACGTATCGTTGAGAGCGTTGACGTCATCGGCAATCGCCGACTGCGCAAAGACGACATCCTTTATTACGTGCAGACGCGGCCCGGCGATATTTATAATCCGGCCCAGGCGCAGCGTGATATGCAGGCGCTTCTCTCCTACGGGTTCTTTGATAAGGTCGAAAACCGAGTCACCGAAGAGGTCGGACCGCGAGGCGGCGTTGTCGTTACGTTTTATGTCAAAGAACTCCCAATTATTCGCGACATCATTTTCGCAGGGCTCAGCAGCGTGCCTGAGTCAGACGTCTTAAAGGCGTTTCGCGAGCAGCGCGTCGGGATTTCCAAAGAGGCCATTTACGATCCGGTCAAAGCTCGCAACGCGATCCGCGTACTAAAGCAACTGCTTGCCGCCAAGGGCCACCCGAACGCCGTCATCACCGAAGAGAAAGAAGAGATTTCGGCGACGTCAGTGGCGATAACTTTCCGCATTGACGAAGGCGCGCGGGTGCGTGTGGCTGAGATTGAATTTGAGGGCAGCAAAGTCTTCAAGAGCGGGCAACTTCGCAGCCAGATGAAGTACGTGAAGGAAGCCGGCCTGTTCTCACGAATTAAAGAACAGGACATTTTGCATCGCGAGAAACTCGACTTCGACCTGCACATGGTTGATAACTACATGCGGTCGAAAGGTTATCTGCAGGCGCGCCACGGCGAGCCGCGCATCGAAGGCCTCGGCCGGCGCCGCACCGGCTTTCCGGTTTTGCCCGTGCCCTTCCTCTCTTCAACGGATGACGTGCTGCGCATCACGGTTCCGGTCAACGAAGGAAAGCTGTTTCGCATGGGCGACCTGAAGATCGAAGGCAATTCGATTTATTCCGAGGAGTTCATCAAGGCCGTCATCGGCCTGCAGAAAGGCGACGTCGCAAACGGCGAGGCAATCAGCAAGGCGCTGTACGAGAATTTGAAGAAGGCTTACGGCGCGCAGGGCTTCATTCAGTACACGGCGGAAATTCAACCGACGTTCAAAGACAATCCGCAGAAGCCTGAGGAGGGCGTCGCGGATTTTCTCGTCACGATCGACGAAGGCAAGCAATTTACCTTGCGCCGGCTCGAGTTCACAGGCAACACCTTCACGCGCGACAACGTGCTCCGTCGTGAAGTGCTGATCAACGAAGGTGATATCTACAACCAGAACAACTTCGAGTATTCGATCATCCGGTTGAACCAGCTTGGCTACTTCAATCCGATCGACAAGGACAAGGACGCCGACTATCGCACTAATGAAGAAGAAGCGCTCGTTGATATCACTCTGAAAGTTTCCGAGAAAGGCCGGCAGGAAGTTTCATTCAACGGCGGCATATCCGGCATTGGCGGGTCGTTTTTTGGGCTGCACTACGCGACGAACAATTTGTTTGGTCGCGGCGAAGTGCTCTCAGTTGATTTGGCGGCGGGCAATCGCCAGCGCAGCTTCAGCTTCTCGTTTACCGAACCATACATCAGGAACCGTCCGATTACCGCGGGCTTTTCTGTCTTCGCATATTCGCAGAAGTTTTTTGGCGAGGGCACCGCGCTGTCCTCAAATCTTGAAGCGCAGCAAGGCCTGTTCGGCTCGGCTTTGGACTTTGCGCAGGCTAGTTCAGAAAACCTTTTCACCCGCGACTCATACGGCGTTTCAGTCTTCGCAAGTTCGCCGCTGTCTGAGTTCTATCGCAAACGGCCGTTCACTCAGTTTTCGCGGGTCGGACTTTCGTACCTGTTCAGCACGTCAAGCACGAAAGATCCGGAAGTTAACCAGAGCGGCGCGACGGAAGCGTTCATTCCCATCGTTTATCGGCAGCCGAGCATCATCACCAGCCGCATTACCGGAACGTTTGCTTACGACGTGCGGGATTACAAAGGCGGCATCGATGCGACATCCGGCCGTTCGTTGTCGGTGGGGTTGGCCTTCGCCGGATTGCTCGGCGACGTTCGGACATATCAACCGACGGTTGAATTCACTCAGTTTTATCCGATCCGCAACAAGAAAAGCAGTAACCCGCACGTCTTCGCATTCCGCATTCAGGCCGGCACCGTTGGCGCATTCGCGATTTCCAATAAAGTCAGGGGCGCAAACTCGCTGGCGTTTGTCGACGGCGTGCCGGTTTACGAGCGCTACTTCCTCGGCGATGAGTTTTCGATTCGTGGGTATCCACCGCGAGGTATTAGCCCGTTCTATCCGCTCGACACTTATATAACTTCGCGAAACGTGGTGCTGGCCACCAACCCATTGGGCCCGGCCGTTTCCGCGGGACTGCCGCCGCAGCTGGCTCTGATCGGATTGTTCACCGGGCCAGAGGGAAACAACGTAGCGCAGCTCAACCGAAATTACTTCCGCCTGGGTGGCGATACCCAGCTGCTCGGGAATTTTGAGTATCGCATTCCAATCTTTGGCAGTACGGTCTCGGCGGCCTTGTTTGCTGACATCGGATCATCCTTTAATTGGCGCACCGGTGGCGACCAAAGTTTTTCCAGTGAGTTCCTGAACGATGACCCATTCCTGCGCACTGTTGGCGCGCTGGCTTGCCCGCGTTTTGCCGGCGGGTTCATTCCGGGCGGCGGGGTGACCTTGTCGGCCATTGCTTTATGCAAGAACCCGCAGTTGGCGACCTCGCCATTTCTCAGCCTCGTCGCGCGTGATAACCGGATCGTTACTCAGACGGAACTTGACGATAACCAGCTTGGGATAATTGTTCAGGCAACGCAGCTTCCGCCGGGATTCCAGCCGGTATTCCTTCGCGGCGAGGCGCAGACGACGACCGTCGCGCGCCTTGGCGAAGCCAAGTTCGGCAAAATCGGCGACTTTCACACCAGTCTCGGCGGCGAGCTAAGGGTGCAAGTGCCGGTTCTAAACGTGCCTTTTCGTCTGATTTATGCGTATAATCCGAGAGCGCGCGGCGACTTCCAGATTATTGACAACGTGCCGTTTATCTTCAACGAGAAGAAGACCACGTTTCGGTTTAGCGTCGGCCGCACCTTCTAGTCTGAAAACGTCAACGCTTAAGCCGCAGAGGCAAACCAATCCGGCGATCAGGACAACTAAGTTTTCAGTTCAAATCGCCTCTTGAATTAAGGAGTAGTACGACAGGTATGAGAGTAATTCGTGCGACAGCCGCGGTCGCTTTTTTCGTGGCATTGACGGTCGTTTCAGTTTCCGCGCAGACGCGCCCGGCCGCAGGCACCGGCACGCAACCGCGACCAGCCGCTACCCCCGGGCCGACCGCTCCAACAGCAGTCAGCGTTCCAGATAGCAAAGTTGCTTTGATCGACAGCTCGGCTTTTGCGGATGAGAAGCAAGGCATCGCCAAGTTCGTCGGCGCACTGAAAAGAGTGAATGCTGAGTTTCAGCCGCGCCAGACCGAGCTGCAGAACCTGCAACAGCAAATCGAGAAAGCCAAAAGCGATTTGCAGAAGGCTGCTCCGGTTCAGGACGCCAAGGTAACCCAACAGCAGCAAGACAGAATCGCCCAGATGGAAACGGACTTCAAGCGCAAGGGTGAAGACGCCCAGGCGGCTTTCAACAAGCGTCTTGAGGAAGTCCTGGGCCCGATTTACGAAGACATCGGCAAAGCGCTCGACGTTTTTGCGAAGGCTCGGGGCATTACCCTGATTCTGGATGTCACGAAAGTTCAGGGTATCGTGAGCGCGGCGGACGCAATGGATATTACGCGCGCCTTCATTCTTGAATTCAACAGCAAGAACCCGGCGACCGCGTCGTTGACGCCGGCGAAGTAACTGCGGCCTGAAGATGGAACCAGATGCGGAGATTGGCCACTTTGCCTCTCTCCGCATTTCGCCGTTAAGTAACTAACTATGAAACGAATTTTGTTGCCACTTTTGCTCGTTACTATCTCAGCGGCCGCGTCTGCCCAAACGCCGGGCCCGACCACTTCGGCCCCGCCACAAACGGCGGCCGTACCGCGCAGCAAGATCGCGGTCATCTATTCCGGAGCCTTCCAGGATGCGAAAGAGGGCATCACCTTGTTTGCTGCGGTTGTTACCAAACTGAACGCCGAGTTTCAGCCGCTGCAAAACGAGCTGAACCAGACGGCCCAACGATTGAACGCCCTGCAGGAAGAAATTAAGAAGATGCAGCAAGGCGCCACGCCCGCGACTCCGCAACAGATTCAGGCGAAAATCAATCAGTTTGACGAACAAAAGAAGGCTTACGATCGCAAAGGTGAAGACGCCCGGCTAAATTATCAAAGGCGCCGCGGGGAACTGCTGATGCCGTTGCAGGAAGATGTCGGCAAGGCACTCGACGCGTTCGGCAAGGCGAATGGCATTACCATGATTATCGATGGGAGTCAGGTGCCGCTGGTTTACGCCGCCGACACGATCGACATAACGAAGGCGTTCATCGCGGATTACAACCGCAAGAACCCGGCGACTGCCGCAGTCACGCCGCGGTAACTATACCGTTTTTCGTCATTTGATATCTTTCATTTTCCATTGACCGGTCAAGCAGATGGGGTTTGGCCGATGAGCAAAATGAGAAATGGAAAATGACAGATGGAAAATGATCTTTCCGATGGAAACCGTTCTCGACTCTGAAGGAATAAAAAAACTTCTCCCGCACCGCTATCCGTTTCTGCTCGTCGATCGGATCATCGAACTCATACCGCGCACGCGGGTCGTCGGTATCAAGCAAGTCAGCATCAACGAAGAGTATTTTCAGGGCCACTTTCCTGGCGCGCCGGTGATGCCGGGCGTTTTGGTAATTGAAGCGCTCGCTCAATGCGGCGCGATCCTGGCGCTGCGTGAAATCGAAAATCGCGATCAAAAGCTCGTGCTCTTTACCGGCATAAAGGAGGCGCGCTTCCGACGCCCGGTGGTGCCCGGCGATACTTTGGTGTTGGAAGTGACGGCGTTGCGCACCGGCTCGCGCATCCAGCGCATGCGCGGCGAAGCAAAAGTTGACGGACAGATTTGCGCGGATGCCGAACTTACGAGCGTCATCGCCGATCGAGAACCTTAAACCCCCACCATGAGTTCTCCATTCATGCAAAGCGAGAAACAGTCGCAATCAAAACAGATTCATTCGTCTGCCATCGTCAGCCCGCGCGCGCGAATAGGGGACGGTTGCTACATCGGCCCGTACGTGACGATTGGCGACAACGTTGAACTCGGCAACGGCGTGCGCATCGACTCGCACTGCGTGATCGACGGCCGCACGCGCATCGGCGATGAAACACACATCTATCCGTTCGTTTCGCTTGGCTTGCCGCCGCAAGACTTGAAATTTGCCGGCGAAGACACTGAGACTGAGATCGGCCGTCGCAATCGCATCCGCGAATTCGTCACAGTTCACCGCGGGACAAGAGGCGGTGGCGGCGTGACTCGCACCGGTGACGATTGCTTCCTGATGGCGCAAACACACATCGCGCACGATTGCCTGATCGGCAACAACGTCATCATGGCCAACGCCGCCACGCTCGCGGGCCACGTCATCGTGCAGGACGGCGCCAACATCGGCGCGTACTCAGGCGTGCACCAATTCTGTCGCGTCGGACGTGAGGCCTACGTCGGTGGCTACTCGGTGGTGGTGAAAGACGCTCTGCCCTTCGCGCTTACCGTCGGCAATCATGCTAAGTGTTACGGCCTGAACAAAGTCGGCATGCGTCGGCGCGGCTACTCGCGCGAGACGATGGACGCGCTCCATCACGCTTTTCATTTGTTGCTGACCGCTAAACTAAACACCTCACAAGCAGTCGAGCGCATTCGCGCGGAGATCAAGAACGTTCCCGAAATCGATGAACTGGTTTCGTTTATTGAATCCTCGCCGCGCGGCGTAGTGAAGTAGCGTGTTAATTGGAGACTCAAGTTCTCCTTGCGAACGACTGACATTTGCAACGGCAGCACAAGCGTCCAGAGTTCTGTCGGAAGCGGAAGCGGTTGGTAAAATGCTTGGCAGCTTAATCCGTTCGCTGAGACCGAAGGGCGACTGAATAGTAGGCGCGCTGTTTATCTATGACTAGAACATCCAGCACCCTACACCCTACACCCAACCCCCCACACCCTGCGGCGATGAAGCTCGGACTCATCGCGGGAAACGGTACCTTTCCTTTCCTGGTCCTCGAAGGTGCGCAGAAAGCCGGCGCGCAGGTTGCCGTCGCCGCCATTCGCGAAGAGACGGACCAGCAAATCGAAGAAGTTTCGGACAACGTGACCTGGGTTGGTGTCGGCCAACTCGGCAAGATGCTGCGTTTTTTCAAAAAAGAAGGCGTCGAGAAAGCCATTATGGCGGGCCAGGTCAAGCATGTGCAGATTTTCAGCAGCTCGATCCCCGATCTGCGCATGGTGAAAATGCTTCTGCGTCTGCCACGCAAGAACACTGACGCGTTGATCGGCGCAGTCGCCAATGAACTGGCCAGTGAAGGAATTGAGCTGATCGACTCGACTTATTTCCTGCAAGAGCATCTGCCGCAACCGGGGACGTTGAGCAAACGCAAGCCTGACGAACGCGAGCGCGGCGACATCGAGTACGGACTCGAAGTAGCGCACGAGATTGCGCGCCTTGACCTTGGCCAAACTATCGTCGTTCGCGACCGCGCCTGCGTTGCGATTGAGGCGATGGAAGGCACCGACGCCGTGATTCGTCGCGCCGGCGACCTGGTGCGCGGCCGGCTGACCGTCGTGAAGATCGCTAAGCCCGATCAGGACATGCGGTTCGATGTGCCCGTGGTTGGCCTCTCAACGATGCAAACGATGATCGAAGCCGGTGCTACCTGTTTGTGTCTGACCGCCGGGAAAACTCTGATGTTTGAGCGCGATCAGATGCGTCAGCTGGCGGACAAAAACAAAATAGCGATTGTTGCTGTCTAGCGTCTGAGGACGCGCTTGACTTGGGCGTCAAATGGGAATAAAACCCTCACCATAATTCCCGGTCATAATCAGCTTTCACCGAAGCATTTCGTTCTCAAAAGTTTCTTTCAGGGAGGAATACAATCATGGCATTACGTTTAGGAGACACGGCGCCGAATTTCACGGCACAGACGACTGAGGGGCCGGTCGACTTTCACGAATGGATTGGCGACAGTTGGGCAGTTTTGTTTTCACACCCGAAGGATTTCACGCCGGTCTGCACGACTGAACTCGGCTATATGGCCAGCATCAAACCCGAATTCGACAAACGCAACGTGAAGGTCATCGGGTTGAGCGTTGACCCGGTCGAAAACCACTCGCGCTGGTCAACCGATATCGCAGACGCAACCGGTCACGCGCCGAATTACCCGATGATCGGCGACACCGATCTGGCAGTTGCGAAACTTTATGACATGTTGCCCGCGGCGACGGGCGGAACTTCTGAAGGGCGCACCGCGGCAGACAACATGACGGTGCGGAATGTCTTCGTCATTGGGCCGGACAAAAAGATCAAACTGATAATCGTCTATCCGATGGGGACGGGCCGGAATTTCGATGAAGTCCTGCGCGTGATCGATTCGATTCAGTTGACGGCTAACTACAGCGTCGCGACGCCGGCGAATTGGAAAGACGGCGACGACGTGATCATCGTGCCGGCGCTGAACGACGAAGCGGCGAAGGAAAAATTCCCGGGCGGTTGGAAGACGGTCAAGCCTTACCTGCGCGTCGTCCCGCAGCCGAACAAGCAAGCCAAGGCTGCGGATCAGTCGTAGCCGGAGCGCAGACTTTAGTCTGTTTTGGGGCGCAGCAAAACCTTTTGGCTTCGCCACCTGATGTGCGGAAAGGCTTCGCCTTTCCGGATGCCATGTTCCTTTAATCTTCTGCGAGTAGTTTGCGGCTTCGCCTCGAACTACTCGCATTATATTTGTCTTGATACTGAGCGGTAAGCCAGAGGCTTACCGCTCATCAGGCGGCGAAGCCGCCCAGAACACACAGACTGAAGTCTGTGCTACCTTGAGCCATGCGTGCAATTGTCACAACCCGAAACGGCGACGTTAGCGTAATGAAAGTCGAACAGCGGCCGGATCCCGTTCCGTCCGCGGGCGAACTCCTGGTTCGCGTCAAAGCCGCCGGTTTGAACTTTGCCGACATTCTCGCGCGGCAAGGTTTGTATCCCGACGGCCCGCCGAAACCTTGCGTGATGGGGTATGAAGTTGCGGGCATCGTCGAAAATATCGGCGAAGGCGTCGATCGAAATCTGATAGGTAAAGCCGTCATCGCGATGACGCGCTTTAAAGGGCAGGCCGAACTCCTCGTCGTTTCCGCCGCGCAAGTATTTGCGAAACCTGACTCGCTCACGTTCGAAGCAGCCGCCGCGATTCCAGTGAATTACTTAACGGCCTGGGCGTTGCTCGTGACGATGGGCGGTCTGAAGAAAGACGAAGCCATCCTTATTCATAACGCGGGCGGCGGCGTTGGATTAGCGGCTCTGGACATTGCCAAACACATCGGCGCTAAGACTTTCGGCACGGCAAGCCCTGGCAAGCATGAGTTTCTTTATAAGCGGGGATTGGATCACGCGATCGACTATCGCAACCAGGATTGGCTGCCGGTGCTTATGGATCTGACCAGCGGCCGTGGCGTGGAACTCGTCATCGATCCGCTGGGCGGACCGAGCTGGAAAAAAAGCTATCGCGCGCTCCGCGCGACGGGTCGCATGGGAGTCTTCGGCATGTCGGTCGCCTCGGCTTCCGGAATTCGCGGCAAGCTGCGCGCTCTGAAAGCCGTCGTGCAGATGCCGCGCTTCAATCCGTTGGCGCTGATGAACAGAAACAAAGGCGTGTTCGGTTTGAACCTCGGCCACATGTGGCGCGAAGGGGAAAAGGTGCGCGACTGGACGCAGGAGATCATGCGCGGTGTCACCGAAGGCTGGATTCGCCCACACGTCGATCGAGCTTTTCCTTTCGACGAGATCGCCGAAGCCCACCGTTATATGGAACAGCGTAGGAACATCGGCAAAGTGGTGCTGGTTCCCGATCGATAACCACGAAAAAGGCGCAGGCGGACGAGCGAATTGCTGAGGTGGACGTTTCTGTTGGCCACCCGGCACCCGCTTATTGCTGGAAGCCTTGCGTTTTCGGACTCGGAGATTGTTTTGCTGTCGGCGGTTGCGCCCAGGGCGGAGGAGGCGGTGTTGTGGGCGGAGGAAATGGTGTTGAGCTCTCATCCGCTGATTGCACATTCACCGGCAATTCATCATCGCGGTTGGGGCCGTACTTGTATATCTCCGCGAAGTTCCACAGAACAAGAAACCCGATGGCAAATGGAACGAGAACTGCCCAATAGCCATCAGCGCGGCTAACAGCACCTTCATGCTTGCCAAACTTGCTCACCAACACCAGGAGGAGCACTCCTACGCCCATCGCAGCCACCATCGATACAGCGCCGTGAACCGAAGAGACGTACAGCCAGATGTTTCCGATTGATCTTTCTCTTCGTATTCCGCGCGTCTCGAAGCTTTTCACGGGCATGCTCATCGGGACGGGCCGGCGGAAGCCTAACCCATCAAAGGCTTTGTCCTTCGAAGTCAGGTTTATTGTTGCGCAAGTTGAAAACATTGCAGGCAAAACCAGCAGGCTCAGAATTAGTGCAATGTTAAACCTTCTGGTTTTACGGCGCGCATCCCTCACCATCCCCCTAAGTCCGATAATGAAAACGACCAGCAGAATGACGCCAAGCACGGCTTGGATAACCGAAGTGATGGAATCGGGCATCGAAATCCACTCCATGACACTACCTGTGTGAAGCTCCGCCTTGGTCGTTCCAATACCTTTGTTAGCGTTCCCTGCACCAACGGTTAGCGGCCGTTAATTTGAAAGATCGTCACGAGCGTAAAACATCCGATGACTGCCAAAACGCCGCCGAAACCCCATGCAAGACTGCCGGTTGGGCTGTTAGCGCCGATCGCACCTCCAGCTCCCATAAGCGCGAACGACACCAGCGCGGTGTTCAATCTTCGGCGCAACCCTTGTCGAGATTTCTTGTCGCGAATCCCCCAATTCCGGATGCCAGCCCAAAGCATCCCAAGAGGATGAAGGTTCCACCGAGAATTCGAAGCAAAAGATGCGACCAGACTTTGAAAATATAAAGTCCGCCAGCCAGAATTGCCCCACTAACCAAGGTGGTGATCATCGCCTGACTCGCACTCGAGGAACGTCTCGCAGCCTCAGTGAGTTGTTCTTCCGGCATAATATTTTTTTGGATAACAAACTTAATCTGGTAACGCCTTGCGAGCCGGCAAACCTAAATCGCCATTGAATGGAGCTGTTCATCTTTGTGTTGCGTCAATTAATCGCGTGCCTGCGCTCGCCGTCCTTAAGTGACAAGCCGGAAACGCCTTTTGGCACTGAATAGACGAGCGTGATTTTGCCTGCCGGTATTGAGAGCGCTCCGACGAAGACAAACCTGCCGTTCTCCCCTTTTAGCTGTCCGTGGTATCGCCAATCCTTGTTGGACAGCGCGCCAGCACCGGTGGGACTGCCCGCGAAAACAGTCCGGAACTCCGTTCCCTTGGCGTCTACCAGCGGAAAGCCTTGGAGTGCATCTTGCTGTCCGCCCTGGTAAGAGATCTCATTCTTGCCTTCAAAGTTGAGCAGATAGAGAACCTTTCCTTCTTCAGCAGAGACGGAGCGTTCATCGGTTGCGAAATTCTCTTTCTGCTCAATCCGCACCAGCTTTCCAAGAGAAGTGTCAATCGGCAGGTTCACTTTGTTTCCAGCGCAGGAAATAAGAAAGGCCAGAGGAAAAACGATCAGTAAAAACTTCATTCGGCGTCTCCATTCATGTCTTGTGGCGGTTCGCCAACCTGCTTACGGGGCGTCCAAGCCAAAGCTAAACGCGAAATTGGGAATAACGGTTCGCATCCCCGCGATTTCAATGAAAAAAACGAAGATGTACTCGCCGGCCGCCAGAGGCCTGAGCGGTTTGATTGTCATTAAGTCGCCCGACTTGACCACGTTTGTTGAAATTGCCGGCCGCATTGGAGTTCGTGCTGGCTGGTGTATATTTAGGCTGCGTACGTCTCCCTTAGTAATAGTAAGCACCGGATATAGAAAATACTTCTCCCTTGAATCAGCTGCCAGCCGGACGACAAATTCTAACTTCGCGTTGGTCTTCAATCGGAACGATCCTTTTGCGCCCCGACACGCGAGAAAAGAAATTGCCGGCGATCCCTTGCCAGAGCTGAATTCTCCGGAACACGCTTCCAACGGCTGTAATGAACCGTCAGCCGGCTCGACGTAATAAATCACTCCAGACTTCTGCGGTTTTGGCTGCTGGCGGCCGTTCGGTTTGTCGTATGCGTGTGCTAATGCCGCTACGACAAACACGGTCGCTAACAAGAGCACGAGGCGCCAGCGACGAGTGATCGACTTAGAACGGTAGCTCATTGTTCTTTTCTCCATTTCCCGCTACTTCGCCGCCGGTGCCGCAAAGGACGTAGTCTCCAGTGAAGGAAATCGGGCCGCACCTAGCGCACCCAACTATCAATCCGTCTTCCGCGCGCAAGAAGATTAGCCTAAGACAAAGAACGAGCCGGCTTATGCCCGATGCGATGTTCAGGATCCGGCTCTGGGGGGCATAACAAACTTCTCCTTCTAAGCATTCCTTGCCGAGCCTGTCAGCGGGTCGGACCGTGTTGAGGACCGATCGAGCCGTTGAACTTCGCAGCGACTTCTTTAAAGCGAGGGTGTTTGTGTTGCGGACGCGCGTAGAAATTAAAGCCGTTGATATGAATCCAAGGTTTCAGTCGGTCAACTTGTTCCCATTTCGATCAATTGACCATAAGCAGGCTTCACAGCTTTTTGACTTGAATGCCAGATGGCGCGGTTTTTATCACAACTGTGTCCCGCTGTCCACAACTTTTTGACCGCACACGATGCTCGGCTGTGGGAAACCACGTTGCCGCGCCGCGGCCCCCAGAATTAATGTGTCCGAGTCCTTGAATCCAGACGGCCAGAAGCAATGAAGACATTCGACGTAGTGGTCATCGGAGCCGGCCTCGCCGGATTACAGTGCTCGCGGCTGCTGGCCCGACAGGGTTTTCGGATACTGCTTGTCGATCGAAAACCGACGGTCGCGCATTCGGTACACACCACCGGAATCTTCGTGCGGCGGACGCTGGAAGACTTTGATCTACCCGAAGATTGCCTCGGTCCGCCGGTGCGGCACGTGAGGCTTTATTCGCCCGCGCGGAGGTCGATGGATCTCGCTAGTCCGCATGATGAGTTTCGCGTTGGGCGCATGGGCATGCTGTACCAGCGCTTTTTAAATCAGTGTCGCGATGCCGGCGTCAAGTGGCTGCCGGAAACACGTTTCACTGGCGTGATGGACTCTCAAACCAGTTCGGTCGTATATCTGGAGAGTCAAGGAGTAACGCATCTCGTCCGAACGCATTTGATTGTCGGCGCCGATGGAGCAAATTCGCGCGTGGCTCGCGCCCTGGGGCTCGATCAAAATCAGGAATGGATTGTCGGCATCGAAGAGGTCTTGGAAGACGTACCCCTCAACGGTCCGCCGCGATTTCATTGTTTTCTTGATCCGCGGCTGTCTCCGGGTTATCTCGCATGGGCGGTTCATGATGGTGAGCAGGTTCACGTCGGCGTCGGCGGCTATTCGGCCCGCTTTGATCCGCAGGAAGCGTTGGAGGAATTCAGGTGCAGTCTGAACGACATTATTGACCTGCGGCATGCCAGGTTCGTTGAGAAACGCGGCGGCCGTATTCCCGTCGGGGGCGTCATGCGGCGAATTGCGAACGAGCGAGGTCTATTGGTAGGAGATGCCGCGGGCGCTGTTTCACCACTCACTGCCGGCGGTCTGGATCCATGTATGAGGCTCTCAACGTTTGCTGCCAACGAAATCACTAAATATCTGCTGACGGACGGACATCGTTCTCTCGCCAACTATTCCGGTGGGCAGTTTCGGGCGCGGTTCATTTCACGCCTTTGGTTGCGACGCGTGCTCAAGACGATAAACCAGCCGGCGCTGGTTGAACTGGCTTGCGGTGTAATGCGTCTGCCGCTATTACGTTCGTTTGCGTGGCATGTTTTCTTTGGACGCAATTCTTTTCCCGACATCGACTCCAGATCGCGACGTCACCCGCCACCGAATTGGCCGCATCGAAATCGTAGACCGGCTTCCACCCCGGAACACTAGCGTCTCAATGCAATCTCTCGGGCGATTGGTGTATCATCCCGCGAAATTTTATTGCTCGAGGATCAATCAATGACAAAGCGCCTGATTTCCCTGCTCGTTCTTTGCTTGTTTCTGACCAATCTGTCCGCGCAAACAAGGCAAGCGCCTGCGGCTGATGACTACAACGCGATTTTCAAAGCGCTCAAGTGGCGATCCATCGGGCCGTTTCGCGGCGGACGCTCGGTGAGCGGCACCGGCGTGGTCGGCGATCCGAAGACGTACTACATGGGCACGACTGGTGGTGGCGTGTGGAAGACTGACGACATGGGTGTGAGTTGGCGGAACATCTCAGACGGCTACTTTAAGACGGGTTCAGTGGGCGCGATCGCCGTCGCGGAAAGCGACCCAAACGTTGTTTACGTCGGCATGGGCGAACACGCTGTGCGCGGCGTGATGACACACCACGGCGATGGCGTTTACAAATCGACCGATGCCGGCAAGACATGGAAGAAGGTGGGCCTTGATGCGACGCAACACATTTCTCGCATCGTGATCGATCCCAGGAATCCAAACATTGTCATCGTCGCGGCGCAGGGCGCGCTTTACAGTTCTTCGAAGGAACGCGGGATCTACAAATCAACTGACGGCGGCGCGACGTGGAAGAACGTTCTGTTCGTGAACGACAAAACCGGTGCAGCGGAATTGTCTATGGACATGACGAATACGCGGATTCTTTACGCGGCGATGTGGGAGCACGGACGTCTGCCCTGGAAAGTCATTAGCGGCGGACCGGGCAGCGGCCTATACAAATCGACCGATCAGGGTGAGACGTGGGACAGATTGAAAGAAGGCCTGCCGGAAGAAATGGGCAAGATGTCGATCACCGTGAGCCGTTCTAATCCGGAAAAAGTTTATGCGCTGATAGAGAGCGATTCCGACAAAGAAGCGGGCGGTTTGTTCGTTTCAAACGATGCCGGAAAGAAATGGAGCCGCATTACGAACGATCATCGTCTCGTGCAGCGAGCCTGGTACTACATCGAACTGTTCATCGATCCGAAAGACGAACACACGATCTATGTGTTGAGCGCGCCCGCGCTGCGCTCCATCGATGGCGGGCGGACATGGGAAACGTTATCGGGTACCCACGGCGATTTTCACGACCTCTGGATCAATCCGGACGATTCGAAAAACTTCGTCATCTCGAACGACGGCGGCGTGGCAATAACTTTCAACGCGGGCCGGACGTGGAGCACGCAAAGCAATATGCCGACGGCGCAGATGTATCGCATCAACGTGGACAATCAGTTTCCGTATCGCATCTACGGCGGACAGCAGGACAACACTTCAGTCTCGATTGCCCACCGCGAACTGGGCGGCGGCGGAATCACGACCGCGAGCTGGACCTCCTCAGCCGGCGGCGAGAGCGCTTTCCTTGCATTCGATCCAGACGATCCGAAACTCGTGCTCGGCGGAAGCTATCAAGGGACGATCGAGGTGTTGAACGTAAACGCAAAAGGGGGCACCAGCATCATGGCTGCGCCCATCCAGTACCTCGGAATGGACGCGAAGGATCTGAAATACCGGTTCAACTGGAACGCGCCGATCATTTGGAGCAAGCACGAGCCGAACACCTTCTATCACGGCGCGCAATACGTTTTGAAGACGAGCGACTGGGGCAAGACCTGGAAGGAAGCTTCGCCCGATCTGACGCGCAACGAAAAAGAGAAACAGGGCAAAGGCGGCGGCCCGTACACGAACGAAGCCGTCGGCGCAGAGAACTACGGCACGCTGGCATACATCATGGAATCGCCGCATGAGAAGGGCGTGATTTGGACGGGCAGCGATGACGGACTCGTGTACTTGACGCGAGATGGCGGCGCTAACTGGAAGAACGTTACGCCGCGCGGCTTGGCGGAGTCTCTCATCAATGCGATCGAGGTGTCGCCGTACGACAAAGCGACTGCGTACATCGCGACGACGCGCTACAAGTTCAACGATCACCGGCCGGGCCTTTACAAGACGACTGACTATGGCGCGACCTGGACAAAGATCGACAACGGCATTCCGGCGAACGCTTTCACGCGCGTGGTGCGCGAAGACGACGTCCGCAAAGATCTTTTGTTTGCAGGGACGGAACTTGGCGTGTTCATTTCGTGGGACGGCGGTAGAAACTGGTCGCCGTTTCAATTGAACCTGCCGGTTACGCCGATAACGGATCTTCGCGTACACAAAGGAAACTTAATCGCGGCGACGTCGGGCCGATCGTTCTGGATACTCGACGATCTGAATGTGCTGCGCCAGTACAAGAAGGACACGCCGGCTTTCAGCCTCTACCGGCCGTCGAATTCCTATGTCGTGAATGGATCGAGCGAACTGGATGCCACCAGTGAAGAGTTCACCGGCGCAAATACATTCCGCGGCGTCAATCCGGCCACCGGCGTGGTCATTCATTATCACCTGCCAGAGTTGAAAAAGGACGAGCACATCTCGCTGGAGATCAAAGATGCCGACGGTAGTGTCGTGCGCACAATTTCCTCGAAAGGCGACGAGAAATTTAAGCGTTGGGACGGCGGTCCGCGCGCGGAGCCTCTCCTGCCGAAAAAGCAGGGCTTGAACCGTTTCGTTTGGGACACGCGTTACGCGACGATGCCGGGGGTTCCGGGCGTTTACATTGAGGCTGGCTATTCAGGGCACAAAGCTCCGCCGGGCAGATATTTGATCACATTGAAGAGTGGCAGCCAGACACTCTCGACCGAGGTCGAGATCCTCGCGAACCCGCTTTATCCGACTGATGCGGCGACGTACCGCGAGTACCACAGCACCATGTCGAGCATGGAAACCGAATTGGCGACCATGCATCGAATGGTGAACGACCTCTACGACAAACAAAAACAGTTAGAGTCCCTAATCAATTCGATTCCGGCCGGCGATAAGTACGCAGCAATTAAGAAGGACGGCGAAGCGCTGCTCCGGAAGATGAAAGCGTGGGACGAAGAGATGGTCCAGCGCAAATCGAAGGCGTACGACGACGTCGAGAATTTTCCGAACAAGTTCACGGCCAACTATCTTTTCATGATCAACGCGACCGAGAGCGACATTCCAAGAGTCAATCAACCGTCGCTCGATCGGATGAGGGAGTTGAACGCGCAATGGGCTGCATTGAAAGCGCGAGCAACTGAGATCCGCGAGAAAGACATTCCTGCACTAAACAAGCGGATGTGGGATGCGGGACTGGGAGCGATCTGGAAGTTCTAGAGCCGAGACGCTTTGTCTCATGACGGACGAACAGGATGGGCCTAAAGCGTTGATTCAAGCTACTATCTCAAACGACGGTTGCTTCCCGTCCTGCAAAAGAGATGACAATGCGACGACAACCAAGTGGTCTTGGCTGATGTGAAAATATTGTGTGAAGGTTTGAAGCCTCTCTTGGATTGCATGTTATTTGTCAACGGTTTGTGCAAACATTTCCATTAATTTGGGCCAGATAAGAGCCACGCAATCGCTATCTCCGTTTCGACCTGTTTGAATTCCGGGTCACCTGTCGCCAGATGCGCTCTTTTTTGTTTCGCTAGCGCCGCGGCAAAGCAATCCGCGAATGACATCTTGTTTCGCGATTTGAAATGGGCTGCGTCTTTAGCGAGATCCCAGTCCGGTTCAACGAACTCAATTCCAAGATCGCCAAGCTGCTTGATGCTCGCATCCGCGTCGACGGCTGATGTTTCGCGCGCGACGATGTACCAGACTTCGCCGGCGTTTACCACGGTCATCAGCAGTGGAATTCCGTCATCATGCGCGTCGCCAATAATATCGGCCACTTTCTCTGCGGCCGGTTCATCTTCGAGATATGCAATGACGGCCCAGGAATCGAGGACTATGGCTTTGGGCTTCTTGGACATCAGAGTTCTCGCTCGCGCTTCTTCTCGGCCGTCAGAGCCTTCATGAGCCCTTTGCCGCGAAACTTGCCACGCAAGCTGTGAACGTACTCACGAGTTATGGGCTTAAGAATGATTTCTTTGCCGTTTTCCTCGATCTTAATGCGAGTGCCTTCTTTGATTCCGAGCTTCCGCCGAATCGAAGAAGGAATCACTATCTGGCCTTTTGATGTTGTCGTAGTTTCCATTCCGCATCGCCCTCCAACCAGCAGGCTAATCTATAACTTAAGGACAAATGTAAGTCAAGCGTTTCGATGTATTACATTGAGTAGTGGGTTGCCCTTACCGGCGTCGGCCAGAATGGCTCGATCAACTCGGCGTCACTAGTGGGACTCCGTCGGGTTTGCGACGGCACCTAAATTGCGGACAATAGCCGTTGACCACTGTTTGGCGTTGAAAACGAGACACTACGTTTGGGCAATTCTCGCCGTGCTTCTGCTCACGGCGGTGAATGCGTCTGCGCAAACGACGAAATCACCGCTGCCGCCGCCGACTGGCTACGTAAATGATTATGTCGGCGTCATCAACCGCGCAACCAAGACCCAACTCGAGACCACGCTCACCAATCTCGATCGCGAGCAAAAGATACAATTCGCAGTTGCGATTGTTGACACGACCGGGGGCCAAAACATTGCGGATTACTCTCGCGACGTTGCACGTGGCTGGGGCCTCGGCTCAAAGGACACGAACAAGCCCAGTCTGCTCCTGCTGGTCGCGATCAAAGATCGAAAGTACTTCACTCAGGTTAGCCGGCATCTCGAAGGTGATCTTCCTGACGGTCTTGCCGGCCAGATTCAGCGCGAAAAATTAGTACCGGCGTTTCGCGAGAGTGACTACAGCGGTGGGATTCGCGAGACGATCCACGAATACATCCGCACGGTCGCGCGCAAACAAGGCTTTAGTACGGACAAGATCTTCGCGTCCGGCGCGAGCGGTCCCCGCCCTCGAGAGTCGCGTCCGACGGCGAGCATTTGCGTGTCGATCATTGTACTCGGCGTCATTGCGCTAGTGGTTCTGGGCCTCGTTGCGGCAGCGCGCAGAGGCGGAATGGGCGGACCCGGAAGCGGTGGCAGCGGCGGCTGGCTCGGGTGGGTGCTCTTGAGCATGCTGCTCAGCGGGCGGAGCGGCTCAGGTTCGAGTGGCTGGTCGGGCGGCGG
The DNA here is from genome assembly GCA_052389795.1 of Acidobacteriota bacterium. Taxonomy (GTDB): domain Bacteria; phylum Acidobacteriota; class Blastocatellia; order Pyrinomonadales; family Pyrinomonadaceae; genus UBA11740. The sequence continues at coordinate 114,264 of JBQTHO010000021.1, forward strand.
CTTTGGCGGCTTCAGTGGTGGCGGAGGTGGCGGCGGCGGGGGCGGTTTCGGAGGCTTCGGCGGCGGCGGAGATTTTGGTGGCGGTGGTGCCGGCGGAAGTTGGTGATTATAAGTAGCGCAAATTTTTAATTTGCGAACACGCAAGTTTACAACTTGCGCTACCGTCGTTTACTGCAAAGACAGCGGTTAAGTTAAGCTACATCAAAAGGAGAATCGCAAATGGGTAAGAAAGTTGGTCTGATCATTCTGGGCGTCATTGTGCTGTTAGGGCTAATCCTGGCCGTGTGGGCAATTAGCAGCTACAACACGCTGGTAACCCAGAGACAAAACGTTGACGCGCAGTGGGCGCAAGTACAAAACATGATGCAGCGGCGCGCGGATTTGATTCCAAACCTCGTGGCCACGGTCAAAGGCATTGCTGGTCTCGAAGAGCGAGTATTCACGCGAATTGCCGAAGCACGTTCGCAACTGCTGTCGACAATACAGAATCCTAACGCGACGACCGAGCAGAAGATCGCCGCCGATCAAAATCTGACTACGGCGATGCGCGACGGTGGACTGCTCGGCACCGGTGGTCGCTTCCTGATGATCACCGAAAATTATCCGCAATTGAAATCGAACGAAAATTTTCTGCGGCTTCAGGATGAATTGGCGGGGACCGAAAACCGCCTGGCGACGGCGCGATTTGACTACACCGGCGCGGCCCAGGGTTACAACACAACGCGAAGCAAATTTCCGACGGTGCTGATCGCGGGCCTTTTGGGATTTCCGGCCCAGCCGTATTTCCAAGCGGATCCGGGTGCCCAGAAAGCGCCAACGGTCGACTTCAGCAAGTGACCGCAGATCATTGGAAGAACGATGACTGATGAAACGAAATTCACAGTGCTTCAACGTCTGGTTGAAGCTTTAATCGCCGCGCATGGCGAGAACCTGGCCTCAATCACGTTGTACGGATCAACTGCGGTCGAGGATACAACCGACGACCATGCACATCACAACGTGCTGGTAGTGCTGCGCGGAATTGCTTTGGAAGACCTGCGCCTTTCGGTTGAGCCTTTACGCGTCTGGTCAAAAGCCAGTCAGCCGATGCCCGTTTATTTCTCGCTCGACGAGCTGCAACGTGCGGCCGATGTCTTTCCCATTGAGTTTCTCCAAATGCAGAAGGCGCGGCGGGTGCTACACGGTTCAGATCCGTTGCAATTAGTCGAAACTTCGGACGCCAATCTGCGTCACCAGCTCGAGTACGAACTAAGAACGAAGTTTCTGCAGTTGCGGCGGCTCTATTTTCCCGCGGCACATTCTGCGGAAAAGCTGGCGGCGCTTATGGTCGAGAGCTTGTCCAGTTTCGCGGCGCTGTTTCGGGCGGTGTTGATGCTGCGGGGCCGGGAAGTTCCCGTCGCGAAGCAAGATGCGATCCATTCCACGGCAAATGAGTTGGGTTTGGAGGTAGCGCCGTTTGACCGGATTCTCGAACTCAGCAGCTCGCCACGCGCGAAACCAAACGAGACGGACGCGAACGATATCTTCGGCGCGTACTTAAACCAACTGGAGCGCGTGATTGACGCCGTCGATCAAATCCCGGGTAGCTAGCTCTTTTATTGGATTAGCATGCGAAAAGACTGGCTGGGAGGCAGGGACTCGAACCCCGATAGCCAGATTCAGAGTCTGGAGTCCTACCATTGGACGACCTCCCAGCAGCGAAATCGAATTTACAAGCGCCACGCCGCCAAAGTCAAACCACAATGCGCGCGTTATCGAGGCTTTGCCTCCGCACAGTGCGGTAAGGCTATGCCTTACCGTCATTGTGATAAAAAGGTCAGGAGGCTACGCGTCCGTTCGAGGCGCAGCCTCGAAAAATCCTATTTCGCACGCCGGAAAGCCTGAGGCTTTCCGCAGTGTGCGGCGGCAGAGCCGCATTAAATTAGATTCGCCGCAGATTTTTTTGCGAAGCCAGCGCGGTTGCAATGACACCCGCGAGCGAAAAAGGTCTTGCGCCGCAGCGCGACAATCAGCAGAATGCTGAGGCGGCGCCGTCTTCGATTTACCGACTCTTCACGGTCGTCGACTCGAAAGAATCTATTCTGATCAATGAGCCAAACAGAATCCCCCGACACCGAATTGGACCATTTGCGTACTCTCGTTCAGGACTACGAAAAGAAACTCACCGAGGCCGCCGAGGTAGTCGCGCGCGTCAGGCACGAGATTAACAACCCCCTGGCAGCCTTGTTGGGCCAGGCGCAGTTACTTTTGCGTGAAGAGCTGAGCGAGAAGTCGCGCCGGCGCGCCGAAACTATCGAGAGTCAGGCCAAGAGGATCGAACAAATCGTGGGAGAACTGCGTGCGGTCCAGGCGCCGCCCAGCGCCGTTAATAATCAAGGCTAGCCCGCCCGCGTACCTTCTAAGCGAGATCAAACAGCAGCACTTCGGCTTCGTCGTTAGCCGCCAGCCGCAGTTGGTCTTCGTGGCTGACCGCGGCGCCGTCGCCCTGCTTTAATTCATGCCCGTTGACGTTGAGGTGGCCGCGCGCGACTTGAATCCAGGCGTAACGTTTGTCTGAGAACGTGTGCTCAATCGATGAGCCGGGTGGGAAGATCGTCGCGTACAGACGCGCGTCCTGCTGAATCGTCACCGAGCCGTCGCGACCATCTTCGGATGCCACCAAACGCAAGCGCCCGCGACGTTCTTCTTCCGAAAAGAACTTCTGCTCATAGCCTGGCGGCAGATTGCGCGCCCGCGGCATGATCCAAATTTGCAGCAAGTGCACCGGCTCAGCCTGCGAGGGATTGAATTCGCTGTGTGCGACGCCTGTGCCGGCGCTCATGCGCTGCACGTCGCCGGGACGAATGACTGACCCATTGCCCATGCTGTCGCGATGCTCCAGCTCGCCCGAGAGAATGTACGTGATAATTTCCATATCGCGGTGCGAGTGGGTTGGAAAACCTTTCGCGGGGGCAACCCGATCTTCGTTGATAACGCGCAGGCTGCGAAAGTGCATATGCGCGGGATCGTAATACTGATCGAACGAGAAGGTGTGATAAGTGTCGAGCCAGCCAAGATCAAAGTGGCCGCGTTCTTTTGATTTGCGAATTGTGAGCATTGTGGAGCGCGGGCGCCCTCGCCCTTTACAGAACCGCGTGGTAGCGAGCGGATTAAAGCGCCACTTGTGTTAAGCTAACTTAGGAAACCCTATCATGTTTGGACAAGTCGAGTTTTTATCCCGCTCGCTACCGCTCGCGGCTCTGTAACGGGTGGAACATTGAACTCGATCTGCTCAATCAACCTCGGCAGATCTTCTCGCGTGTAAATCTCAAGCCCTTCAGTATTCAGTTCAGTCGATAGACCCGCGCGCCACCCGTCGAAGTTGCGACTTGCCGTCTCGCGATCTGAATCGTCGATTGTCGATAAATAAATCGCGTCAGCTTTTGCCAGCGTTCTTTTCGATGACGTCTTCAATTTATTCTCGCCTGCCCGCGCGCAAATGATCGCGTAATCTGCTTGGACATAGTCGAGAAAGCTGTTGCCTTCGACGATCACGCCGGCGGATTGCACGCGCGATAACGCCTCGTTGATGCCCGCTTCGACCTGATCTTCACCGACGATGACCCAGTGTACATTCACTGCGCCGGCGTCCCAAAAGCGTCCCGTATCCTTGCCTGTTTCGTAATTGCCGGCTCGTCCCGAACGAATCAGCGGCTCGTCGCGCAGCAGCTCGCTGACGCAACAGCCGTTTGGATCTTTGCCACACGAACGGTAGTGGCCGCGTGTGAGTTTGATGGCTTCCCAGCCCGGCAGTCGTTCAAGCAATTCACAAACGAGCGTGGTCTTACCCGTGTTCGACGACAAGCCGCTGACTGCAACGATTATGGGGCGGTGATCGTTCATGAACTTACCGATGACAGCAGAATGCGCACGAGTTGCGCCAAACCCGCGGCGTCTTCCCGATCGAATCGTGAGAGCTTCGGACTATCCAGGTCCAGCAAACCGATCAGATGCGAGTCTTTCAACAACGGTACCACGATCTCCGAGTTCGAAGCGCTATCGCAGGCAATATGGCCCGGAAACTCGTGCACGTTCGGCACGATTACCGTTTCGCATTTTGCCGCGGCCGCGCCACACACACCCTGGCCAACCTTTATACGCACGCACGCCGGTTGGCCCTGAAACGGGCCCAGCACCAACTCGTCATCCTTTATAAAGTAGAATCCAGCCCAATTCACATCAGGCAACGAATGAAAAAGCAGGGAAGAGAAGTTCGCCGCATTCGCCACCAGTTCGCGTTCACCGGCGAGCAGAGCGGAAAGTTGTGCCGCTAGTTGCTCGTAGAGTTCGCGTTTAGCCTTAGGATTCACAGTCGATGCTTACCGGGCGTTCATGCCCGTTTTGAGGCTTTGCCTCAGCACAGTGCGGTAAGGCTTCGCCTTACCGTCTGCGATGAAGATCAATTTCTGAGGCTACGCCTCCAGCTGAGGCATAGCCTCAAAGAATCAAACCGATCGCGCCGGAAAGCCAAAGGCTTTCCGCACTGTGCGGCGGCAAGCCGCGAAATACCGTCAGTCTTGTTCATCTCTTCGCCGAATGCTAATGACCACACTTTTCGATGCCGGTGTGTGACTCTTGTCCGCGAAGTGACGCAGCGGCACCAGCACGTTCGCTTCCGGAAAATACGTCGCGGCGCAGCGTTGCGGAATGCTGTACGGCACGACCGCGAATTGACGAGCAACGCGTTCTTCACCATCGAAGTGGCTGACGAGATCTACAAGTTGTCCGTCTTTCAACCCTGACGAACGAATGTCTTCGGGATTAAGAAACACAACGCGCCGGCCGTTTTGAATCCCGCGATAGCGATCGTCGAGGCCGTAAATCGTCGAGTTGAATTGATCGTGGCTGCGCATCGTCATCATCAGAAACTGATCCGGCTCCAAATTAATTTCCGGCAGCGGATGAACGGTGAAGTGCGCTTTACCATCTGGCGTGATGAACTTGCGGTCGCGAATTGGATTCGGCAAATAAAAGCCGCCTGATTGTCGAACGCGCGCGTTGTAATCGTCGAAATCCGGAATCACGTGCGCGATGTGTTCGCGGATGCGATCGTAGTCGCCGATCAAAGCGTCCCAATCAATCTCGGCACGGTCGGGACGACTGCCGAGAGTCGCTTTCGCCAGGCCGGCGACAATCGCCGGTTCACTTAACAGATGTTCTGATGCGGGTTCCAGACGACCTCGCCATTCCTCAACGACGGCCATTGAGTTTTCTGTCGTCACGAACTGCGGACCGGTAGCCTGCTGATCAATTTCAGTGCGACCGAGGCATGGCAGAATCAAAGCCTTCTGCCCGGTGATCAAATGTGCGCGATTCAGCTTCGTTGAAACGTGCGCGGTCAGACGACAGCGGCGCAAGGCTTCAGCCGTGAATTCCGTGTCCGGCGTCGCGGAAAGAAAATTACCACCCAACGCGAAGAAGACTTTAGCCGAAAGGTCGTGCATCGCTTGGATCGCATGCACCGTGTCCAGGCCGTGACGTCGCGGCGGCCTAAAATTAAATTCCTTCTCTAAACTGTCGAGGAACTGCGCGGTTGGCTGCTCCCAAATGCCCATCGTGCGATCGCCCTGCACGTTGCTGTGGCCGCGCACGGGGCACAGGCCTGCGCCGGGCTTTCCCATCTGCCCGCGCAGCAACATCAAATTGACGATCTCCTGAATGTTTCCGACGGCGTTCTTGTGTTGGGTCAGACCCATCGCCCAACAGAAGATCACTCTGTCGGATTCAATGAAGATGCGCGCGGCCTCTTCGATCTGGGCCTTTGTGATGCTTGATTGTTCGACGATGTCCTCGAGCCGAACGGGGCGCAACGCTTCGCGGAAGTCTTCAAAACCTGTCGTGTACCGTTCAATAAAATCGTGATCGAGAACCTGGCCCGCCTGACGCTCGTCGGCATCAAAGACTTCCTTCATGATGCCTTTCAGCAAAGCGACATCGCCGTTGATACGTACCTGCAAAAACAAATCTGCCAGCTTCGTGCCGCTGCCAAGCCACATCCAAATCTCCTGCGGATGTTTGAAGCGGGTGAGGCCGGCTTCCGGCAGCGGATTAATGTGCACAATCTTGGAGCCACGCCGTTTTGCGGCCAGCAACGTGGACAGCATGCGCGGATGATTCGTGCCCGGGTTTTGACCGATAACGAAAATCGCGTCGCATAGCGTGAAGTCTTCAAGCGTTACCGTTCCTTTTCCGAACCCGAGCGCCTCTTTCATTCCGGTGCCGCTCGACTCGTGACACATGTTCGAGCAGTCGGGCAGATTGTTTGTGCCGAACTGGCGCACAAAGAGCTGATACAGAAACGCCGCTTCGTTGCTGGTGCGGCCCGACGTATAGAAGATCGCTTCGTCAGGCGAAGCCAGAGCATTCAGCTCGTTCGCAATGAGCGCGAAAGCGTCCGTCCAATCAATAGCCTCGTAATGCTGCGCGCCTTCGCGCATCACCATCGGGTGCGTAAGGCGGCCTTGTTGGTTTAGCCAGAGATCCGATTGGTCGGCTAGTTCTTTCACGCTCCACTTCGCGAAGAACTCCGGCGTGACACGTTTCGTGGTCGCTTCATCAGCGACGTGCTTCGCGCCTTCTTCGCAGAATTCAAAGTGCGAGCGCCCGCTGTCGGGCTCAGGCCAGGCGCAGCCGGGGCAATCGATCCCATCCGGCTGATTCACCTGCAACAAAGTTCGCGCGCCGCGCACGATGCCCATTTCGCTTACCGCGAAACGCGCGGCCGTAAGAGCAGACGCCATGCCCCCGGCAGCTTTGCTGATTGGTTTGACGTCAGGCGACGCAGGTTCAACAGGCGGTTGAGCACTTGCTATCGCCTGGTCGGAAGACTGAGGCGCATCCTCATCGACTTGTTGTTTTGATTGAGCCACGGCTGGGTAAGATCTAATCGATTGATTGTAGAAACCGGAATTCAGTTTTGCAAAGCGTCTCGTCCGCGTAGCGGACGTTTGACAGTAGCAAGCCCAGCTCTGCAGTGCTGGGTCGCGAGCCGTAAACATCCCTTCCCGTTTTAGCGGGCGACAGAAGCTGGGCGTCTCGGTCTATCGCCCGTTTCACGGGCTTTGAACATAATTCGTGCTGTACCCAGCACTAAAGTGCTGGGCTAATTTCAAGAGTCCGCTTCGCGGACTCATTGACTTACCCTCACGTTTGGCTTAAAAGCATCTTCTTCTTTTCAATTCGGTGAGTTCTCAAAAGCTTTCATGTCGCAGGGCCTTCAAGGAGTTCAAATGAACCTTAGACGCATCAGCATCTCTCTGGGCGCAAGCCTTCTCTTCATCACCGCCGCGGCGTTGACGGCGCACGCACAATCCAACTACACGCGCGACCCGAACCAGCCGACGGACGAGGAATACGCGCGCAAGATAGCCGAGTACACGACGGAGAAATTCTTTAACTCGCCGTTGACGGATTATTTGCCCGCGTCGCCGAACGTGCCGACTCCGAAAGCAGTGCTCGGCGATGTCGCTGGTGCGCCAGGGAAATTGCCGTACTCGGAAGAGGTCTATCGCTACATGCGCATGCTCGAGAAAGCGAGCCCGCGGGTGAAGGTGTATTCGATCGGGACCACCGAAGAGGGCCGCGAAATGATTGCCGTGGCGATTGCCTCTGAGTCACTACTGGCGAGGCTCGACGAGAATCGAGCGCGGCTGAACAAGCTGGCTGACCCGCGCACGATCAACTTGAACGATGCAGAAGCTGATCGACTGGTGGCGGATACGTTTCCGATTTATTACATCACCGGCACGATCCACTCAACCGAAACCGGTTCGCCAACCGCGCTGATGGAACTCGCCTATCGTCTTGCGGTCGATGAAAGTCCTTACATCAGGTCCATTCGCGATGGAATGGTTACGCTGATCACGCCGGTCGTCGAGGTCGATGGCCGCGATCGCATGGTCGATGTTTACAACTGGCATCTCGCGAACCCGGGAAAGAACTGGCCGAACCTGCTTTATTGGGGTCATTACGTGGCGCACGACAACAATCGCGACGCGATGGGTTTGTCGCTGAAACTGACGCGCAATGTGCTCAACACTTATCTCACCTGGAAGCCGCAGGTGCTGCACGATCTGCACGAGTCGGTTCCGTATCTCTACGACAACACGATTGGCGACGGTCCGTACAACGCCTGGGTCGATCCGATCCTGACGGACGAGTGGCAGATGATCGGCTGGCAGAACGTTTCCGAGATGACGAAGTTCGGCATGCCCGGAGTGTTTGCGCACGGCACATTCGACACCTGGTCGCCCGGTTATCTCATGTTCATCGCGGCGACGCACAACGGCATTAGCCGTCTGTATGAAACCTTCGGCAACGCCGGCGCCGATACTCTGGTGCGCACGCTTTCGCCCAGCGATTACGAACGGACCTGGTACAAACAGAATCCGCCGCTGCCGCGTGCGCGTTGGTCGCAGCGCAACAACAACAATTATCAGCAGACGGCGCTTCTTATCACCCTCGATAACTTCAACCGAAACAGCAAACTATTTCTCAAGAACTTCTACTTGAAATCGAAGCGTTCGGTCGAAAAGCCGAAGAACGAAGGGCCGGCGGCTTACGTTTTCCCGAGTGATGATCCGCGGCCGGGCAATCAAGCAACCATCCTGCGAGTGCTACAGGCGCAGGGCTGCGAAGTTCATCGTGCGACTGCGCCGTTCACGGTGAGTGTGAAAAAGAAATCGAGCAGCCGCGGCGGCGCTCCCCGTGTCGCAGACGCGATTGTCACCGCATCGCCCAATCCGGCAGCGACGCCCTCAGACGCTGGGCCGCGTGCTTCAGCAAGTCCATCGCCCGCGACCGCAACTCCGCGCGCGCCTGAAACCGAAATGCGCACTTTTCCCGCCGGCAGTTATCTCGTGCGCATGGATCAGCCTTACAGTCGCATTGCCGACGCATTGCTGGACTATCAGTATTGGAGTCCAAGGGATCCGCAGCAGAATGTTTACGACGATACCGGCTGGACATTCGGCGAACTCGGGAACATTCAGGTGGTGCGTGTGACGGACGCAAAAGTTCTAAACGCGGCGATGGATCGCGTCAACGGCGAAATGCGTTCGCCGGGCGGCGTCACCGGCAACGGATCCATCTATCTCGTGAATGCGAATGCTGACAACAGTCTGATCACGCTTCGCTATCGCTTGCGCAGAGCTTCCTTCGACGCAGCGGAAGAACCCTTCGAGTCAGCGGGAAAGAAATTCAATCGCGGCTCGTTCATCATTCGTAATGCTTCGGCGGATGAAGTTAACAAAGCTACGTCTGAACTCGGTTTGCAGGCGTTCGCCATCGCGGCGGCGCCAACCGTAAAGACTCATCCGGTTAAAGCCGCGCGCGTCGCAATCATGCACACGTGGTTGAGTACGCAGGATGAAGGCTGGTGGCGTTTGGCGTTCGATCAGATGGGAGTGCCATTCGATTACATCAGCACGCAGGACGTTGCGAAGGACAGCGACCTGAACAAAAAGTACGACGTGATTATCTTTGGGCCGGGCGGCGGCAACATAAATGCAGTCATTCAAGGCCGGCCAATGTACGGGAACCCGATCCCGTGGAAAACAACCTCATTGACGCCCAATATCGGCAAGATCGACTCGACCGACGACATTCGTCCCGGGCTCGGCTGGACTGGCGTCTTGAACCTTCAGAACTTTGTGAAGAACGGCGGCGTGTTCATTGGCAGTGACGATTCAGCGGACTTCGCGGTGTCCACCGGCTTCACCCCCGGCGTAACGATTCAGCGAAGCACACGTCTGCGCGCGATCGGCGCGGTGCTAAAGACGCGTATGGTTGATTCTTCCAGCCCAATTGCTTACGGCTATGGCGACACGCTTTCCGCCTACACTTTCAACGGACCGATCTTCAACCTCAGCAATGTTGCGGGCGGCGGTGGCGGTCGACGCCCTGGCGGCGCAGGTCAACGCGCGACCGGTCGCGGCACTGTCGATGATCCGGACGTTGTGCAAGGCCGGCCGCCTGCGGAACTGCCTGAACCGCCACCCGCAGTCGAAGTTTGGGAAGCTGCGCCGGTTCCGGAAGAGCAACGCCGGAATCTAATTGGATTGATTCCGCCGGCGCAGAGGCCGCGTGTGATACTGCGTTGGGGCAACGCCAATGAACTGCTTGTTTCGGGCTTGCTTGACGGTGGTGACGAGCTTGCGCAACACGCCGCCGTGATCGACTCACCCCTCGAGAAAGGTCACGTCATTCTCTTCTCAAACAATCCAATGTGGCGCGGTCAGACGATGGGCAGTTATTCGCTTGTCTTCAACGTAATTCTGAATTTCGATAATTTGAACGCGGGAAGAAAGCTGGAGAAGTAGGCAGAACCACCTGCGGTAGCGGGTGTTGATCTTCGGTATAGCAAAAACCATGAGACGCTTAACCATCGCATCAATTCTAATCCTGTGCGCCGCCGCGCTTCTCTGTGCGCAGGGACGCGCGACTCAAGAGACCAAGCCGTCAACCATCACCGAGAAAGTGGCCGGCATGCAGAAGTTCGCCGGCTTCTTTCCGTTTTATTGGGACGCGAAGGCCGGCAAAGTCTGGCTGGAGATCGACAAGTGGAATTCCGAGTTCCTTTACGTTGAAGCTCTCCCGGCGGGAATCGGATCGAATGACATCGGTCTCGACCGCGGTCAGTTAGGCGACAGTTACATCGTGCGTTTTGAGCGCACCGGCCCCCGCGTTTTGCTGATCGCCCCTAACCAGAGTTATCGCGCGATCAGTAACAACGCCGATGAGCGACGTTCAATTAGAGAAGCGTTCGCGGAATCGACCCTGTGGGGATTTGAAGTCGCGGCTGAAGCGGGCGGACGCGTTCTGGTCGACGCCACCGCGTTCTATCTGCGTGACCATCACGGAATTCCGGGCACGCTGCAACGTTTGCAGCAGGGACAGTTTCGTTTGGACGCGTCGCGCTCGGCGTTCTTTTTGCCCAACACAAAGAACTTTCCCAAGAACACCGAAGTCGAAGTCACGCTGACGTTTACCACAGATGGCGATCCGGGCGGCCTCGTGCGCTCAGTCACGCCGAATCCCCAGGCGATCACGGTTCGCGAACGCGTCTCATTCGTCGAATTGCCGCCTCCGGGGTTCAAACCGCGCGAAAACGATCCGCGCGCGGGATACTTCGGAATTCAATACATGGATTTCGCGACGCCAATCACCGATGTGATCACGAAGCGCTACATCGCGCGTCACCGGCTTGAGAAGAAGAATCCGTCAGCCACAGTCAGCGAGGCTGTCGAACCGATCGTTTACTACGTCGATCGTGGCGCGCCTGAGCCGGTGCGCTCGGCTTTGATCGAAGGCGCAAGTTGGTGGAGCCAGGCGTTCGAAGCGGCCGGTTACAAAAACGCATTTCGCGTCGAAGTCATGCCGGCCGACGCCGATCCGATGGACGTGCGTTACAACGTGATTCAGTGGGTGCATCGCTCGACACGCGGCTGGTCGTATGGAAATGCGCTCGAAGATCCGCGTACGGGCGAGATTATTCAGGGACGCGTGTCGCTCGGTTCCTTGCGCGATCGGCAGGACTTTCTGATTGCGCAAGGTCTGATTGCTCCTTACGGCAAAGACAAATCAGTGGTTGGCAAGATTCTCGAACAGGTAGTGCTCGCGCGTCTGCGACAGCTTTCGGCGCATGAAGTTGGTCACACGCTCGGGCTGCAACATAACTTCGCGGCGAGCATCAACAATCGCGCATCAGTGATGGATTATCCGGCGCCGTTTGTGAAGCTTGGCGCGGACGGCTCACCCGACATTTCAGAAGCCTACGCGAAGGGGATTGGCGAATGGGACAAGGTAGCGATCGCCTACGGCTATCAGGATTATCCCGCGGGCGCTGACGAGAAGGCCGCGCTCGACAAGGTTTTGAGCGACGCGTTTAAGCGCGGCTTGATGTACCTGACCGATCAGGATGCCCGTCCCGGCGGCGCATCGACTTCAGTAGCGCATCTTTGGGACAACGGCACGAACGTAATAGATGGCCTCGCCAACATCACGCGCGTGCGAAGCGTCGCGCTCAGCCGCCTGGGAGAGAACAACATTCGCGAAGGCGCGCCGCTGGCGACGCTCGAAGACGTTCTGGTGCCGCTTTACATGGGGCATCGGTATCAAGTTGAAGCCGTCGCGAAACTGATTGGCGGTGAGGATTATAGTTTTAGCCTGCGCGGCAAAGGCGATCGCAATCCGCAAATCATTTCGCCCGACGAGCAGAAACGAGCCCTGTATGCGGTGCTCGAGACTTTGAAGCCCCACAATCTCAGGCTTCCCGAGTCGTTGTTACGTTTGATTCCCCCGCGGCCTCCCGGGTATCCGCGCAATCGCGAGCACTTTCGGATTCGCACATCGCCGGCGTTTGATGCGCTCGCGCCGGCCGAAGCCTACGCGAATCATGCCACTGAATTTCTTTTCAATCCCGAACGCGCGGCGCGTATTGTGGAATTTCACGCGCGGCAGCCGACGGAGTACCCGACGCTTGGAAATGTGTTCGACAAGATTCTCGACGAAACTTTTCGCGCAACTGTGAGTAGCGGCTATGAAGGTGAGATTCAGCGTACGGTGAACGCTGTCGTGCTGAACAAGTTGATGACGCTCGCCGCAAACGAACGCGCTTCGAACCAGGTGCGCGCCATTGCAGAACTGCAACTGGACGAACTGAAGAACTGGTCAGCCACGCAGGCGAATGCGACTCGCGATCAGAATCAACGCGCGTTCCTGCTTTACGCGGCCAATCAGATCAAGCGCTTTCAGGACGATCCGAAAAAGATGAACCTGACGCGCCCAAGCGATCCGCCGGACGGCCCGCCGATTGGCACTGATTGGTGGACGATGTCTGAGCGGGAGTGGTGCGGTTGGCGGTAGCGGGGCAGTAGCCCGACCGTGAGGGAGGCTCGGTAACGGAACCGCCGCGTCAGCGACCGGGTTTGCGTAGTGCCTACGTTCAAATGCCGCCGCGGATGCGATAGAATCTCGCCGGAGGTCAAGACATGTCTACCGCGAAGGAAGAGATAACGGAGCTGGTCAAGAAACAACCTGACGATAGTTCATACGACGAGATTATTCGTGTGCTTGCGTTTGACTTGATGGTGAAGCGCGGCCTGAAGGATTCAGATGAAGGCCGCACGATCACAAACGAAGAAATGCATCGACGGATAAAGACTTGGCAGAATTAAACTGGACCCAGGAAGCTCAAACCTGGCTCAAGGATATCTACGAATACATCGCGGCAGATAACCCAGACGCTGCCACCCGAACCGTCAACGGTATTTACGAAAAAGCGCAGTTACTCAAACGACATCCCGAAGCTGGATACAAGTACGATGCTGAACCCCCTCGCGCCATCCGAATTCTTCTCTACAGTCATTATCGAATCACTTATCTGATAAAGCCCGATGGCAACATCGATATTCTCGGCGTCTTTCACGGAGCGTTGGACATCGATCGGTATCTTGTGTGATCAAGAGCGCTGAAGGCGCTCAATGTAATAGCCCAGGGTAAGCGCGCAACGCGCCACCCTGGGTGCCTTAAGAAAAATAAGTACATAGCCCTGAAGGGGCGGCAGAATTCATGGGGTTACGGATCTGATCTCAAGAATTTGAGCAATGCATCTTTGGCAGGGGCAATCGCATTTTTCGCGTGACCAATCCCTGCGGATGCTCGATTGACGGCTTCGGCCCAAGCATTACCGCGGGGCGCATGAATCATCACACCTGATATTTGTTGGTTGGCACGGCCTATAGCGACGTAGGCCGAGAGAATAAGGCCTTTTAAATCGTCGCGCAGAGTCGCAATGGATCCTTCCCGAATCGCACGACGAAATTGATCGTCTAAGAAGAGGCAACCCTGCATCTCGTGATTTTGAAGTCGGGCAACCGTCGCGTTGAACTCTAGTTCATCGATCAACGCTTGCAGCGGCCCCACGTCGGCATTTCGACTTGCGTTAATGAATGCTTCAGGGCGATTTCGGCAGATTTCGAGCCACTGCTCCTTGTGTTTCTGAAGTTCTTCTGGCCGAAATTTCCGACCACGTGGATGCTGATCATTGTAGCTGTGGATTTCAGCGTGGCACTCAAAGCAAACTGGAATTGCATTATCAATCTCGTCTGGACCACCATCAGCTTGCGGAACGATATGGTCAGTTTCCATCTTGACGCCGCAAAACCGATGGCAGATGCAGCATCGACGGTGACAAGCAGTTAATAGTTCGTCTACCTCATGTCGATTGAACGGCATTCCGTACTCCGTTGCGAGGGCATTATGTCGCCCCTTCAGGGCTCACACAACTCTCGTCGATGCGTGATCCCAGGGTGGCGCGCTTCGCGCTTACCCTGGGCTATTACATTTCAGGCTTTCAGCCTGAAGAATTGCCCATCCCCTTGAAACGTCGTGCGCGCTATGCCAGCACCGCTCGATCCAATTTCAGCAACGTCCCCAGCAACACATTCGCGCCATTCTCGATGTCCTTTGGGCGCGAGAATTCTTTCGGTGAGTGGCTGATGCCACCGACGCTGGGAATGAAGATCATGCCGACGGGACCGAGGCGCGCCATGTCCTGCGCGTCGTGACCGGCGCCGCTCGGCATCGACTTGGTCGTCAATCCCAACTCTTTCGCTGATTGATCGATAAGGCGACGAATCACGGGATTGGTGGGCGCGGGAATGTTTGTGTTGATTTCTTTGAAGTCGAACGCGACTTTGTTTGTCTTGGCAATCTGATCGGCCTCAGCGCGAATCCTTTGATAGAGAGACAGAATCTTCACTGCGTCCAGATCGCGCAGTTCCAAACTCAGAACAACCTTGCCGGGAATAACGTTTGGTGCGCCGGGCAAAGCCTGAATGCGGCCGACCGTACCGACCTGACGTCCGGGAACGCTGGTCACGATGCGGTTAACGGCCTCGATAAATTTCGCGGCGGCGAGCAGCGCGTCCTGGCGGTTGTTCATCGGTGTCGTGCCCGCATGATTGGCAAAGCCTTCAATCGTCACATCCCACCAGTTGATGCCGACGATGCCTTCGACGACGCCGATGTCGATCTTTTCCGTGTCCAGGATGCCGCCCTGCTCGATGTGGAGCTCGAGGTACGCGGCGATGCTGTGGGGCCTGCGACGAACTGAAGCAATCTTTGCGGGATCGCCACCGATGAATTTAATGCCTTCGCGAATCGTCTTGCCGCTGCGGCTTACCAGATCGAGTTCTTTTTCAGTCAACATGCCGCTGATCGCCGCACTGCCGATAAGGCCGCCTTCTTCGTTTTGAAAAATGATCACTTCGAGCGGCCGGTTCAGTCTCTTGTTGTTTTCCGCGAGTGTCTGGGCCACTTCAATCGCGCCGAGCGAGCCGACGTCGCCGTCGTAATTGCCACCGTCCGGAACGCTGTCGATATGCGAGCCAAGAACCAGCGGCGCCATCTTGGTTTCACCGCCCGCCGCGTGGCGTCGGCCGATAATATTTCCCGCGGCGTCGATCGATACATCGAGCTTTGCTGCGCGCATCAGTCCCATCACGTACTCGCGCCCCCGGGCGTCAGCTTCGGTGTAAGCAAGCCGACTCACACCGCCCTGCGGGTTCTTGCCGAACTCGGCGAGTTCGCTGAGATGTTTGTTGAGACGCGCACCGTTCACGCGCATCGAGACGGACTGTCCGGCCCAGAGCGGTTTTGGAAGGGCACTGGCGGCTGCGCTAAACAGAAGCGCAAAATTAAATTGCCTGCGGTTCATCGACATCACGAAATAAGGATTGCTGTGCCACGCATTCGTTTGCTCTTCTATCACGCGGTCGGCGGACTTATCAACGCTTCCAGTCTTTCAATTCATCGACCACGCGCAGGACTTCGGCACGTTTCTTTTCGAACACGGCGAACGTAGCGATGATCATCGCGCCGGTGACAATGCCGGCTACATACCACAGCCACGTCCAGTGGAAGTTTACCGAAGCGTAGTTGATCATGGTCGCGATTGACAGCAACAAAAAGATCGAACCAAGAAGCAGAAACGCGCGAATGCGGAACATGATTCCGCCGAAGACGCCGGCGATTGACAATCCCGCCAGAACCAAAGGCAGCCACGGTGACTGCGCAATGCCGTTAATAAAAATGTCGGCGGTCGACGATACGTAGATCGTAATCAGACAGAGGTAACGGATGCCGGACATTTGTGCGTCGGAAAAGTTTTTGCGGTTCAAGTGGGCCGCAATCAGCACCGAGATCGCAGCGGGAATCAGCCACAATTGCGGATGCTGGTAAAGGCGAAACTCAGATGTTTCGTTCAGCATGTGCCAAAGCCCACCGTTACCCGCCAGCGCCGCCGCCATCCCGAACCAAAATGAACGACGCAGGATCGACAGCAATCCATACAGGCCGCCTACGACGAACAACACCGTCGAGTATTCGATCTGCGATTGCACGATCCAGAATCCCATTACCGGCAGCAATGGCAGAAACGCTCCGGTGCGTTCGATCGGCTGGGCCAGCACGTGAATTTGCCGCCGTTTCAAAAGCTCGCTGACGGCCACGCCCGCGTAAGCAATCAACAACACGACGAGCGGCCAGTAACGCTCAAAGAAACCGCGGAAGAGCCAGGACATCGTCAGCCGAATGTGCATGAAGAGTAGAACCATCATGACTTCGGCAACATAAACGTAAATTGTCCGCCGGCGTTCGGACAGGCTGAGCGGATCGTGCTTTGGCGAAACCGCAAAGAAAATGCAAACCGCGACCCCGGCGATGAGCGTGACGGCGACTGTGATCAGCGCAAGGTAACTAACCCGCACGGCACCGAACTGAATTTGGTAATAGACTTCAGCACTCAGCACAAATACGAGCGCGAGAATTCCGGCGACGACCATCGCCGGCACGCAATCGCGAAAAGCCTTTGACCAACCAGGTTCGCGCTCGATTAGCTTGTCCAGCTCAATGCCGAACAGCGCGACTATCCCGGACATCAATGCCATTAGGATGACTGCCCGATTCAGCCAGGTTCCATTCACGTGCGGCGTCAGGAACGACCAGCCGAGGAAGACCGCACCCGCGAGGAATAGCGAGATGGCGGCGCGTTGCCACTTCGCGCGGTGAGTCCCCTGGGCCATCAGGCCGAATGTCAACGCCTGCGCCACAACTGCAATAGACGCGGCGGTGCGCAGCGGCCATTCCAAGAAACTCAGATTGATCCACAGAGCAAGACACACGATTGTCGCCACCACGAGACTGTTAAAGATGCTCAGCCAGAGAAGCTCGGTGTCTTTGGGATCGAGCCGTTGGGGAACTTTCAACCCGCTCAGCCACGCAACAACCCGGCTGCGCGCGCGCCAGATAAGCGCCGCCAGAAGCGCCTGGATCGCTGCCGCCATCATCAGTCCCCAGGCGAGACGTCGCGGCGGCAGGTTCAGATTGTGCAAGGCAGTTGCGCTCGCCAGCAGGCCAACGAGATAAATGCCAGCCACCGCGTACTTAGCTTCGCGGTCCCAAAGACAAGCGACCATCAACACCGCGAGGGAGCCAAGCGCAAACCAATCCAGTGTCGGAAAGAGTGTCTGGTAGAAGCCTGAAAAGTCGTCCTGCAGACGAACAATAATCACGCTACTAAAAGCCAGCAGTGACCCGATCGCCGCGACATTGTGAAAGGAAGCCGCCGCACCCGACTTAGCTTCTGCCTGTGCCCGGCGCGCTCGCAACTCGAGCCACAACCAGAGCAGGCCGGCGAGACAGAGCGCAATGATGTTTGCCTCGACAAAAGCGCTGAGGTTTCTGATCTCATGGCTGTGATACTTGATCAGCCAGATCGAAACGGAGAGGTTGAAGAGAATCCCCGCTGCATAAAGATAAGCGCGCTTGAAAGAATTCCAATGCAGGGCCGCGGCCAGCACGCAGACTGCCAACAGCGAAGCGATCGACCACCACGCGCCGAGTGGATCACTGAAAGGGCCGCGCAGAGCTACCAGCACAGCGAGGGCGCCGACGATCGACGAGAACAGCAAACTGTCCCACGGCCAGTCATCAGCCAGGCTCAAATCAAGACGTGTCCATAAGCGCGCGACCTTGCGTTCGACATTGTTGAAAAGCTCTGGCAAATCTTTGCCGAGCAACAGCATCCAGGCGATCAAAACGAGCGCACCGAGCAGGACATGCAGTCCGGCCCAACGCGAAACGCCGAATCGTGCCCCTCCGAAAGCAGCGAGCGATCCGGCAGCAAGCAAAGAACCAGCAAGCCATGCCACGCTTAACGGTTTTCTGAATACCTTATTGAAGGCAACGACAACCGGAACCGTCAGCAGCAGCGCCAGCCAGCCGTTGATACTTCCCGCCGCAAACATCGCCGCTTTGACTTGATACGGAACCACGATTAGATGCAGGGCAATGGGAACAATGAAAAGCGTCAGAAAGCCGATGGCAATCCACTTCTGGCAGGTTAAAAGAACGTGTTCATTCCGCGAGGGCAAATCGATTCCGCTTGCCCACCACGGGCGTGACGCCAGCCAGACCAACGCGACACACGCCGCGGCGATCGCGTTGAGTTGCAACGCATTCACGAGCACGACCCGATTCATCGCCCCATCTACTTCGGCCACGGCAACGACAAGGGTCGTAGTCACCGTTAGATTCACCAGCAATCCAGCCGAAAACGCGAACACTGCCGAGCGCTCACGCACCGCATGAATTCCCAGCGCGACGGCGGCAAAAACCAGCGGGACTCCGTACAAAGCGATGCCACCCATGGCGCGGAAAACTCCGCCTTGCGGGCCGTGAGTTGTGATGTAATTAATGAAACTGATGACCGACGAGGAGGTCAGCACGAGCAGCGGCCCAAGCGTGAGAAAGAGGACCACGAAGCGCACCGTGGCGAAGTTGTGACTCGATTTTAAGAGTGTGAACTTCCCGCCAAAAGCATGCGCGACTGAGATTACGAGCAGGAAGATCGCGACACTCCAGCGAGCCGCTGAGGCCGTTGCGAATTGCGAATCAAAACTGCCGGCGAGATAGGGGCAGAAAGCCCACAAAATAATCAACGCGCCGAGCGCAAAACCGAAGTGGGCGCGCTGGCGCAAGTTTGCCAACATCAGCACCAGCAATGTGGCCAGGAGGGCCAAACTCCCGGTGCCGAAGATCAAGCGGTAAGGAAAACCGCCGAGGTCGAAAACCAAGGCGGTCCGCGTAGCTGCGGTTAGTTCCCGGTTTATTCCGCTGGCGGTTCCGAACACCATGAGCACGACGAATCCGATCACCAGCGCGGCGGCCAGCAAATGATCGAAAGCTAATGACCGCTCGAGAAAGATCTGCGCGAACCAACTATTACCTGCTTTCTCAAGGCGCGCAGCGCGTTTTCGCACCAGCAATCGGGAACCGACCCAACCCAGACAAATCAGCCCCAGAACAATCCCCTGCACCTGCAACGCCCAGGGATGCAGCCAAACGTTCGGCCGATAAGCGTACCAATCAAAGATTTGTAGAGCGGACTTAGTCGTCAGAATAGCGCCCAGCGTCACCGCCATCTGAAACTGTGTGAAAAACGATCGAGCGTGACTGAGGACGAGTAGACCGAGCAGGACGGCGGCGAGTATGAAGCTGCGAACAGCGAACAGTGATGCTGGTTCAAAACCACGCCAGCCTATCTGCACTAACAAGAGAATGGCCCCGGCAACCGTTGCGGCGATTGCCGCCCTTCGTAGCGGGCCGATCAGGAGATTTTCCAGGTCTTTTCCCTGGAACTGGCGCGCGAGCAACGCGCCGGCGGTGCAGGTGGATGCGAATAAGAGAAACGAAGCCTGCCACGGGAAGCGGACCGAAACGAGCGAGTGGCAAACCTGCGCGCACGTTAAGAAGAGCAGCGCAACCCCCGTCCATAATAACGCGACAGACCTTTCGCGCCACGCCAGCCAGAACGCCCCGGCCGCATACAACGCGGAGATTGCCGAGACATAGTGCGGATCACCGTCAAGGCGAACTCCAAAGATGAAAAGGAAAACAAGGCTAGCTACGGCCACGGCACCTGCCGCGAGCAAATATGAAAATGCGTCGCGCTGTTTTTGCGCGCGGCGAAACCATTCGTAAACAAGCACGAACGAAACAAACGGAATGGCCATGGCTTGGCCAGTGCTGGCTCTTCCTATGATTGGCAGCAGCGAAATGACGCGTGGGTTCTGCCAGGCAACATGGCCCACCAGAACATGGAATGCGACCAGATAGGCGAGCGTTACACAGAGCGCGCCGATAACGTGAGCGCGCGGTTCCGCGAGGTACACAGCAACAGCAGTGAATAGCAGAAAGTTGAACAACGCGGCCGGCACAATACTCGCGGGGTTGGGCCAGGCCAGCACCATGCCGGCGAGCGCGGTCAGCCCTCCCAGAATTGCGATGCTGCCGCCCGCGGTGCGAGTAGCCGCCAGCCGTTTGCGTTCCACGCGTCGCCAGAGCAGCAGGCCCGTAGCCAGCATCGGACCTGCGGCCAACGTGACCAGCGGCGCCAAATGCACGATGGCCATTGCGGGCGAACCTGTTTTATGCAGCAGGAGCCCAACTGGAAGGGACGCGGCGAAAGTAAGAGCGCCAAGGGTTATGAAGATCGCATTGGCCTCGGATTCATCGATCTCGCTGTCAGCCAAAGCGATTTTCAGCGACCAGCTGGTCGCCAGCACGTAACAAAGCACCGGAAATGCGCCGAGCCCGATCATCAAAACGGGCGAGTTGTCCGGTGCCCCGAGATGCCTCACAAGCAGTTGACCGATCGACGAACCGAGGGCCCCCGCAGCCAGCAGGTGCGGCCATCTCGGCGTGATCACCCGGCCTGCAAGATAGACAAAACAAAGGAAAAGCGCCGGGGCAAAGAGTTCAGTGACAATCAGTAACGTGCCGGCAGACGCTGCTCCCGACGAAACGGCGGCGATTGCCAGGAAGTTCAGAGGGACCAATAACGTCGCGATCGTGAGAATGCCGCGACTGGTGGTTGGCAATTTCCAATGGTGCTCAGTGTAAAAGCCGATGCCGAACAACGCGGCCGTGACCGTCGTGAAGATCAGAAACTTTATCAAGGGAACGCGTGAAATCTGCCCCCATAAACTGATGACCAGGGCGGTCGAGCAACCAATGATCAGAATGCCGCCGATGATTTCGCCCCAGCGAACGTTCCGTTTTTCCATGAACGCGGCCAGCACTTCCGCGAAAGGCTTACGCGGCGGTTTCAAGATCGGCGCAACTGGTTTTGCTTCATCTGAATTCTTTGTCCACGCGCCTGAATCGGGCGCAGCAGGTTGGGATGCCTGCTCACCCTCATGGGCAGGACTTGCGAAAAACGCTTTCTCATCGACAGTCCTCGCCGCAGTCTTAGGCGGGACAGCTTGAGGCTTACCGGCGGGTGCGAACAGCGACCGCTGACGGGCCGTACCAGGACGACCATACGGGAAGATCATGAGCTCACGCTCGTTGTCGATCTTTGCTTTAAGGATCCGCCAACTAACCTCGTCCATTGCCCCGATTTGACGAAGCCGATCCAACTGCCGCGAAGTGATTTCCAATTCGCGGATTGACTCCTGCTGGTTTGGAGAAAGTCGCTGAGCGCCACAGACGCCACAGAACTTCATTTGGACCATGAGGCCGTAACCGCAGTTATGACAGGATCGCGACACGGGCGAGGATGGTGAGATCGACAGCGAAGTAAGATCAGGTTGAGGTTTTGGGGCACCGATTTCACGAAAGAACCAGCCGAGGCCCACCCATATTCCGTGACCGACCAGCGTGACCAGCACTAACAGGAGAAAAAGAAAGAACAGAAAGGAAATGAGAGCATCCATTGCGAGCCGGCTAGTTCAGGAGGACTCTATGCTGAGCCAAACTCATTCAGGCGCAAACCACTCAGCTGCCCGGAATATTGCCACTGCCTCGGCAAAACTATACTCCACTTCCGAGTCAGGCGATCAAAAAATAGCGATGCATGGGCTTTAAAGCGGCGACCCGGCGTTCGCATAGCACGTGTTATTATCCTTTCCTTGCGATGAATCTCTACGACGAGTTTGAATGGCGCGGCATGCTGCATGCAACGACGCCTGATCTGCGCGAAGTGCTGGCGCAGGAAAAGGTGACCGCTTACATAGGTTTCGATCCGTCCGCGCCCAGCCTGCATGTCGGATCGCTTCTGCCGGTCATGGGCCTGGCGCGTTTACAGCGATTCGGTCATACGCCGATTGCGATTGCGGGCGGCGGCACGGGACTGATTGGTGATCCCAGCGGAAAGACTAAAGAGCGCCAGCTTCTGGATCACGGACAAGTTGAAGCGAACCTGACGGGCATCAAGGAACAATTAGGCCGCTTTCTGGACTTTGATGCGAAGCCGAACCCGGCCCAGATTGTGAACAACGCGGATTGGCTCGAGCCGATCACGATGATGGAGTTTCTGCGTGACGTCGGAAAGCATTTCACGGTCAACAATCTGCTAGGCAAAGAAGCGATCAGCCGGCGTTTGGAATCTGAAGAAGGAATCTCGTTCACGGAATTTACTTACCCGCTGTTGCAGGCTTACGACTTTCTCGTGCTTCACGATCGCCACAAGTGCACTGTGCAGATGGGGGGTAGCGACCAGTGGGGCAACATTCTCGCGGGCATCGATCTGATCCGACGTCTGCGCAGCGCGCGCGCGCATGGGCTGGTCTTTCCGCTGGTCACCGCGGCGACCGGGGTGAAATTCGGGAAGACCGAAGCAGGCGCCGTGTGGCTGGATGCGAAGCTGACTTCGCCATATCGCTTCTATCAATTCTGGCTGAACACCGACGACCGCGACGCGGTGACGTATCTCAAGTTCTTCACCTGGCTCTCGCAGGACGAAATCGAGGCGTTGGAACAAAGTGTTAAGGCCGACCCCGAGAAGCGCGAAGCTCAACGGCGCCTGGCGCGGGAAGTGACGGCGATGCTGCACGGCGAAACAGAATTAGAGAAGGCGATGCGCGCGTCAGAGGTTTTGTTCGGAAAAGAAATCAGCGGGATGAGTGTTAACGAGATTCTCGACATCTTCGCCGATGTGCCGTCGACTGAGTTGGATAAGTCGAAGCTGGCGAGCGATGGATTCACTCTCGGCGATGCGTTAGTTGTGTCCGGATTGGTGCCTTCCAAAGGCGAAGCGAAGCGCTTAGTACAGAGTGGTGGTGTGGCCGTCAACAACATGCGCGCGGACGATGTGCGTAAAGCGCTCTCGGCTTCGGACTTTATTGACGGCCAGGTGCTGGTGCTGCGAAAGGGAGCGAAGCACTATCATCTGCTGCGACTCGTTTAGCGAAGGGCACCGCCCTTCGATGGACTCTCAGAACCCGCTTCTAAATTATCAGCCAGCCGCAAATTTCTCTGTTGACCTCACCCCCCCCCGCAAATATAATGCCCGCCGCCGCTGACAAGGTCACCCGATGAATCCTCAGTTGCCCGGATTCCAGCCTGTACCGGCGTGATTTTTTTATCAAAAAGCACCCGTCTTAATTCGCAGGAGCCCGTGCGGGGCGCTCTGCGAATCGCCAGGTCGAATTGAATACTTCTCTGCGTCGCCGGATGCAGATGAATCCGTCTCAGAACCCGAAACGGGGCCAGCTGTTTGGCCACCGCCATTTGCAAGCCGAACATGGGCGGTTACATCAACACGGCCTTAACGGGCCGCCTTAACCAACAAGGAGAAAAACTTATGTCCCCCAAGACAAAATCCACAACCCTTCGGTTAATGTTTGTGCTCGCCGCGCTCGTTGGCGGGGTGGCATTCCTTATGTCGCTGGCGCACCCGCCGGTGCGCGCGGCCTCAACCTACACGGTCAATTCTCTGGCCGACACGGACGACGCCGTGTGCGACGCGGCGAACTGTACGCTCAGAGAGGCGATCAAGGCGGCTAACGCCGATCCCGGATCGACAATCAACTTCACCGTCACCGGCACTATCACCTTGACCTCTCCTTTGCCTGCCATCGTTACCGTTATGACGATCAATGGGCCGGGAGCGAGTCAACTGACAGTAAGTGGCGCCGACTCTTTTCGAGTGTTTCTTGTTGAGGCAAACTCCGAAGACCCGGTGACGTTCGACGGCCTCACCATTAGCGATGGGCTCGCGCCTGACACCGACCCTAACGGCGGCGGCATTTCGAACACCGCAGAATTGAATATCTCCAACTGCGTTATCACCGGCAACAGCGCCCCTCTAGATGGCGGCGGTATTTCCTCCTTCAACGGCTTCACCACGATAACTAACACGACGATAAGCGGCAACAATGCCGGTCGGAATGGGGGCGGCGTTTCCGGCAGGGGAAACATCACCAACAGCACCATTAGCGGCAACAGCGCGGCCATCAACGGTGGTGGGGTCAATGGTGTTTTTCGCTCGATTACCAATAGCACTATTGTTGGTAATTCCGCGAACCAAGAGGGCGGCGGGCTTTGGCTGATCATTGGCGAAATTAAAAACTGCACCATTAGCGGGAACTCAGCGCCGCAGGGCAGCGGCCTGCGCGTTAACTTTTTTGTGGAAATGACCAGCAGTATCGTCGCCCTTAACACAGGTGGCGGCACGGACACTTTCGGGAATGTAGCCTCGCACGGCTACAACGTCATCGGTACGGGCGATAATTTCAGCCCGGGCCCAGAGGATCAGGTCGGCGTCACAGCGGCGCAGTTAAAACTTGGCCCGTTGGCGAATAACGGCGGCCCGACCGAAACGATGGCGCTCTCGTGCGGCAGCGTGGCGATTGACAAAGGCTTGAACACTTTCGTTGACATCCCTCCGAAGGACGCGGCGATCAGTGTCGCCACCGGGGGCAACGATCAGCGTGGCCCAGGCTTTGCGCGCACATTTGACGATCCGAACAAGCCCAACGCCACCGGCGGCGACGGCACCGACGTGGGCGCATTCGAGGTGCAGTCGGCCTGCGCCACTGTGCCGACGAACAAAGACCAGTGCAAGAACAACGGCTGGAAGACAGTAACCCGTCCCGACGGTTCACCTTTCAAGAACCAGGGCGACTGCATCCAGTTCGTCAACACCGGCAAGTAGAAGGTAGATGTACGACGAGCTTTAGCTTGTCGGTGAGTTGTGTCAGAACCGCGAGCGGTAGCGACCGGATCAAGACGCAACTCGCCGGCAAGACTGCTCCTTTTTTCCTGACTTGAGTGGTCGATCCCATCGCTACCGCTCCGGGTTCTGACACGAGCGCGTCGCAACCCGCGACCGCCCGCGGCTCTGCAAGACTACTGCGAGGGCTCAGGCGCGAATCTCGCGAGAAGATGCGTCGAGAGATCTGCCACTTTCACGCGTTCCTGTTCCCACGTATCGCGGTCGCGCACCGTCACGGCTTCGTCCTCGAGAGACTGGTGATCGACCGTGACGCAGAACGGCGTGCCGATCTCATCCTGCCGCGCGTACAACTTTCCAATCCCGCCCGTGTCGTCGTAAACCGCGCGCATAACCGGCTGCAGAGAGCGCTTGATGGCTTTAGCCATGCCGACGATCTCGGGTTTGTTTTTCGCGAGCGGCAGGATCGCGACTTTGATGGGCGCCATCGCGTGATGAAGCTTCAGAATGACGCGCGTCTCGCCCTTGTCATTTGTTTTTTCAGAATAGGCATCCATCAAGAGCGCGAGCACCGTGCGATTGACGCCGGCGGCCGGTTCGATTACGTACGGATAGAAACGCTGTTTCGTCTGCTCGTCGAAGTACGAAAGGTCTTCGGTAGAATCCGGATTCAGACGCTTGCCTTCTGTGTCTTCAGGTTTTTTCGAGTGCGTCTTCAGATCGAAATCCGTGCGATTAGCGATACCCATCAGCTCGTCCCATTGGCGTTCGTTTTCTTCGCGCTCAGGGAAGAAGCGGTACTGAATGTCCACGGTACGCTTTGCGTAATGAGCTAGTTCTTCTTTCGGCTGTTCATACAACCGCAGGTTCGCACTGGAAATGCCGATGTTCTGAAACCATTGATTGCAGGCGTCAATCCATTCCTGATGCGCAGCTTCGTCTTCACCGGGTTTGACGAAGTATTCCATCTCCATCTGCTCGAACTCGCGTGTGCGAAAGATAAAGTTGCCGGGCGTGACTTCGTTGCGAAACGATTTGCCGATTTGCGCGACGCCGAAAGGCAGTTTGCGCCGGCTGGTGTTCAGCACGTTAAGAAAGTTGATGAAGATGCCCTGCGCAGTTTCGGGACGAAGATAAACGAGGGACGCCGGATCGTTTTCTGACGTCGCACCGACGTGCGTGCGGAACATCAGGTTGAAAGGGCGCGGCTCAGTGAGATTCGTTGAGCCGCAGTTGGGACACTTGCCACCCTCGAGTTTGTCCGCGCGCCAACGGCTACGACATTCCTTACAGTCAACCAGTGGATCGCTGAACGTATCTTCGTGTCCTGAATATTTCCAAGCCAGCCGATTCAGGATGATCGAAGAATCCAGCCCTTCGATGTCATCGCGCTCGTAAACCATCCACCGCCACCAGGCCTGGCGCACATTATTGGCCAACTCAACACCCAGCGGCCCATAGTCCCACGCGCTGCCGAGCCCGCCATAGATTTCTGAAGATGGATAAACGAAGCCGCGACGCTTTGCCAGAGAAACGATCGTCTCGATGTTTGGAGCAGACACAGGTTAGTGAATCGTAAATTGTGAATCGTGAATAGTAGAACGGAAATGTGAGTGTATCAGGTCAGAACCACCTGCGGTAGCGGGTGGTTGAAGTTGGCAGGGAACGTTCTCTGACAATAGAAAACCACCTGCTCCCGCAGGTGGTTCTGACTCCCTAAAAAGGCTAACGGGCTGCTGATAATACCTGCGAGGCTCCCCCTAACCTCTACAGGCCGTTTATCAACAGCCCTGCCTTTGTGCTCTGCGACTGTCTTGGCAGCTCCGTTCCCCCGAAAGAGCCGACATCACTTTTAAGATGTGAAGCGCCTCCCCCAAAGCGCCTCTCAACCTGTCTCAGAGCCTTGACCCTATTTAGCTTCTGTCCTTCTTACTTAGTCGAGTTCAGCTTCAGCAACGGTTGTGCCAGCGCTTTCGCGCAGCACTCCTCTCAATCTTCCGAACAAAAAGCGCAGGCGCGTTTGACTGTACCTCTCAGTATTGCGAGCGCGTTGTAAGTGTTCGGTACAGAAGAGAATGTGTTTGCACTAAAACCGCTCGCGGCGCGCCCAGTCGGTACCGTCCGCGTAAGCGGATGGAACCAATGATCGACCTGCTAGCGTTGAGCATCTGACCCAGCTGCTAACGCAGGTGGTACTGACCTCACGCGCGACGGCCGCGTCATGGGTCAGAAGCTATCGGGATGGAAAGGACGGTTGTAGAACTCTCGATAGAGCCAGCCGAGCACGCGCACCTCGGCCGTGCACAGCGTCTCAAGCCAGCAATTGAAGAGAAAGTCAGCGCGTTCCGACGTGGCAGGAATCTTGGCCGACTCTGCCACCACGGAAGCTTGGTTCATTTCGAGGGCGTAAGCCTCTGCGACGTTCTCAGTTGCTTTCGATGCTGTATTGAGAGCGTTCAGCAACTGCGCGATCCATCCGTGCAGCGCTTCCTCGGTCTGGTTGTGCGCGAGCGATTGAATGATGCCAACCGCCAGACGATCTTCGGCGCGATTGAAATTGAAGACTGCTTCACCGGCGTCTCGACTTTGTTGCTGCTTCCACTGAAAAAGCTCTTCAATCTTCGGATGCTTGATGATTGCGACTCTTTCGTCATAGTCGAGGAACCATTGAATCACGTCCGGAATCGAATCGTAGTCGATGCGCCCACCGGCATCGCGCAAGAGAGCGGGTTCGTTTGGCGTGGTGCTTGGCGTACTCATTTGTCACGGGCGACGTTGAGAGAGAAGGCCGCCCGCGCTTCGCCAACACGCTTACCCCGTCGATTTGTGATGGGCGTGGGCGCGAAAGTCGCGAGTGCCTTGATCTCACTTTCGCTTAGAACGTCCAGTTGCCGAAGCGCCTCAATTACGGCCGGCGGGCGCGCGCGCCGGTCGTCACCATCTTCTACTTTTAGTGCTAAACCGAGCCCCTTCGGCCAATCGGCACAGGGCAAAACGCCAACTGTGTATACGCCTTCGGCGCCAATTTTCGAAATAAGACGGCCATTTCCGGCGCGAATCATCTCTGTGTCCAGACGATCTTTAGACCCCCCGACCATTTCCGGAAACTGAACCATCGCATTGACGATGCGGCGGCCAGCGTCTTTCACCGCCGCCTCGAAATCGGCCGAAGGGCCCACCAGCCGTGCATACATTAAGGCCATTGCGCGCACCGGCATGCCGAAAACTGGAGCGGCGCAGCCGTCCGTCCCGATAACTACATCATCGGCAGGAATAGTCGAAAACTTCGAAACAGTTTGCAGAATTAATCGCTGAACAGCATGCGAAGGCTCGTCATAACTCTCGATGGGCGCACCAAGGTGCTTCGCAACGGCAAGCATTCCGGCATGCTTCCCTGAGCAATTGTTTTGCAGGACGCTTGGCGATTGCTGCTTCCTGGCCAGTTCGCGAACGACATCAACGCTAAACGGCTCATGCACGCCGCACTTGAGCGCGTCTTCGCCCAAGCCGATCTTCTTCAGCATCGATTGGACAGTTTCGACATGAATCGGTTCGCCACTGTGAGATCCGCATGCGATGGCAATCTCCTGGTCAGTGAAGCCAAACCGATCGGCGGCGCCTGAAGTGAGTAGCGGAATGGCCTGAAACGGCTTTCCTGAAGAACGAATGAAAGTGACGGTTTGCGGCGCACCGAGTTCCGCCACCGCTCGGCCGGCACCATCGACGGCGACTAAGTGACCGCGGTGTAGCGATTCGATAATTGGGCCGCGCCATACTTCGACCAGAGGAGCTGCGCAATCTGTGTTGGACACTGGACAAGCATCTTAATGTTGCCGTGAGAAAAAAGAAAAGCGGGATTGCTCCCGCTTCAATCGACACTGTTTTGTGAATTCGTTAAATGAACGCTGCGGTTTACTTCTCCTGCTTCGCAGCCGTTGCCATCGCCGCCGGCGGCGTCGCCAGGCGCGCGCGAGTCGCTCTCGGGTTGGGGCGTTTGACCGGCAGTGACAGAACCGTCAGCTTGACGTTACGGCGACCGAACTGTAGGGCTTCTCGTGTGGATGGAGTCCAAATGTCGATCTTGCGGCCCTTTATCGCGCCGCCCGTGTCGGCGACCAGGTACTCGCCACTCCACGGCCCGGCATCGAGCCGAACACGCGTGCCAAGCGGAAGGTGTCTTGGGTCGGCGGCAATCAATCCGCGCGAAACGTACTGCCCGCTGGCAGTCCGGCCGCGTAGGCTGTACGCGGTGGCCGAGTAGGTTTCCGTCGGCTTCTCGATAACGCCAACCAGCTTTGCCGCCGGGGCGGTCGTCGGGGCCTCAGCGGGCGTCGCTTCGTCCTCAGGTATCTGGCCGGCGACTTCCAGAGCCGGCTCCTGCTTAACGGCCGGCTTCGGGTCTTGCGGTATGTACTTTTGGGCGTAGGAAATTACTGAAAAGACGAGAAGCACACCAAAAGCGCTTCCCAGAATGATGGATAACTTCTTCAAGTCGGGTTCTCCTGTCCGATTAGTTTGTGTCAACTTTTCAGCAGCGGGCGCGCGAGTCGGATTCTGTGACTCGACCTCCGGCTTGGAGACTGAAGCAGTGAAAGCCGAAGCTAGGGCTTAGTTTCTCTTTAACGCTGCGCTGAAAAGACTTGTCAGTCGCCCACGTCGGGCGGACGACATACTAGATAAAGCCTAAGAAATCAAAAGAAAGCGAACCCTTTTGCTGAGGGTTCGCCTATGAACCGAGCAAAAGGCTAGCACAGCGATCTGGTCATGTCCACCGAACGACGGCTTCCGCAGTGTACGATTTCATTGCAAAAGATTAGTGGGTAAGCGGTGATTCCGGTCAACGGATTTCGAGGCTTGGGAGCAACTGCTGAAATGGTTAGGCTTTTTCCAGCCCGGCGTACTTTTCGACCAATTTTTTTTGCCCATAGCCGGGAAAACTGACGGTCAACTTGGTTTGGTCGCCAGAGCCTTCTCGACGCAGAACCAAGCCCCGTCCGTACTTCGCATGACGCACATAGGACCCTGGCAGGGCGTCCGCGGCGGGGCCGCTTTGCGCGGTTTGTTTAGGTTTTTGCGGAGATCGAAAGGTTTCCGGCTGACCCATCCGGGTCGCTCGGTTTTTGAAAAAATCAGCGACCGATTGCGCGTTATCGTAGGTCTTTCCTTCGTACCGCGCCCGCGCTTTGTTTTCTCGGTGGGCGGCCAATTGCCCGTCCACCGCTGTCGAGCCTCGGGCAAACGAAAGCCAGGACCGGCCGTGGGACAGGTCTTCGATCAACTCGAGCGGCATCTCGTTGAGAAACTGAG
The DNA here is from genome assembly GCA_052389795.1 of Acidobacteriota bacterium. Classification (GTDB taxonomy): domain Bacteria; phylum Acidobacteriota; class Blastocatellia; order Pyrinomonadales; family Pyrinomonadaceae; genus UBA11740. The sequence continues at coordinate 144,628 of JBQTHO010000021.1, forward strand.
AGGGCTCTGCCGCGAGTTCTTCGCCGTAAACCCGTCGCTTCACTGCATGCGTCACGTACAGAAACCGTTCGGCTCGCGTCATCGCCACATAGCAAAGCCGGCGCTCCTCCTCGATGTCCGACGAGTCGCTTAGCGAACGCGAATGCGGGAACAGGCCGTCTTCCAAACCGACGATGAAAATGACCGGGAACTCGAGTCCCTTAGCCGAGTGCGCAGTCATTAGGGTGACAGGCACGTCGGCTTTGTATTGATCCGTGTCGGCGACCAGAGCGGAGTGATCGATAAAGTCTCGAATACCGTCCGGTCCCTGCGCATCGTAATCCACCGCGGCGTTGACGAGCTCCTGGAGGTTTTCCAGACGGCCTTCGGATTCCTCGCTGTCTTCCGACTTCAAAGCGTTTTCGTAGCCGGTCTCGATAATTGCCGCTTTCACTAGATCTGAAACGGGTGAGGTTGATTCGATCTCAGACTCTCCCTCGGCGGTGGCACCGAAGGCTTTCGCTTTAGCGCTGAGGTCTCGAATAATGCGCTGGAAATTCGCCAGCGAAGTGATGGCGCGCGGCGATAGTCGGTCTCCATCGCTGAGTAGTTCCGAGATGGCATCCCAATAAGAGTTGCCGGCCTCGCGCGCGCGAATCTCAATTTCATCGATCGTCACTTTGCCGATGCCGCGCGGCGGAGTGTTTATAACGCGCTGCAAAGCAATCGAGTCGTTCGGATTCAGCGCCAGCTTCAGATACGCGATGATGTCGCGCACTTCCATTCGTTCGTAAAACGAGAAGCCGCCGACGATGTTGTATGGCAGACCGGCGCGCCGCATCGCCTCTTCAAACACACGCGACTGCGAGTTTGTGCGGTAGAGCACGGCGGTGCGCACATCACGGTCGGCGCGCAGATGCTCTTGAATCTTCCCAGCGACAAAGCGCGCTTCCAGGTCAGCGTCGAGGGCCTGATAGTAGCGAATCTTCTCGCCGGCCGGATTCTGCGTCCAAAGCGCTTTTTCCTTGCGCTCGATGTTGTGTTTGATGACGCCGCTGGCGAGGTCGAGGATGTTCTGCGTCGAACGATAGTTTTCTTCGAGGCGAATTACTTTCGCTGAAGGGAAATACTCTTCAAATTTGAGAATGTTTTTGATGTCCGCGCCGCGCCAGCGATAAATTGATTGATCCGGATCGCCGACCACGCAGATGTTCTGTTGCTTCTCGGTTAGCAGGCGAATCAGCGCGAATTGAAGTTGATTTGTGTCCTGATACTCATCGACAAGCAGATAATGAAAGCGTTCGTTGTACCGCTCTCGAACTTCAGGCACGTCGCGCAGCAGACGCACGGTCTTGATCAGAAGGTCATCGAAATCCAGCGCGTTGTTCCTGTGCATACGCTCTTCGTACAGCTGAAAAACGCGCGCGATCGACGCCCGACGTTCGTCAACGTACTGCGCTTTTGCTGCAAATGCCTCAGCATCTTCGCCGCGATTCTTCGCGGAACTGATCGCCGCGTGCACCGAACGAGGTGCAAGTTGTTTGTCGTCGATGCCCAGGTCGCGAATGCAGTTGCGCGTCAGCCGCACCGTGTCATCCTGATCGTAAATCGTGAACGAGCGCGTGTAGCCCGCGTTCAGCGCCTCAATGTCTCTTCGCAGAATGCGCACGCACAGACTGTGAAAAGTCGAAATCAAAGGGGTGCTGCCGATTTCCAAACCTTCAATTAATTTGCTGACGCGTTTGCGCATTTCCTCGGCGGCTTTGTTCGTAAAAGTCACCGCGAGAATGTTGCGCGGCCAGACACCGCGCTCAGCGATCAGATAAGCAATCCGATTAGCGATCACGCGCGTTTTCCCCGACCCGGCGCCCGCCAGAATCAGCAAGGGCCCATCGCCTGTCGCTACAGCTTCGCGTTGTTGAGGATTGAGTTGCGAGAGAAAATCAGTCATGAAAATAGTGCGGATGACATTTAAGCACACGAGTTGCCGGTTACAGAACCGCGCGTGATTCTTCTGCGTTTAGATCCGATCCTGCGGCAAACCGATACCAGCCACTTCACGCAGTTGGACAAAAAGCTTTACAAGTTCCGGCAACTGATAATTGGCATTTAAACCGCTGGGATTTGGAAGCACCCAGACGCGAGCGTCGTGAATTCTTTCCGGCTGCTCGCCGACTTGCGCTTTGGGTTTCGCGAACGCGTCGCGGTAGGCGCCGACGCCAAGAATCGCCACCACCTTCGGGCGGAATCGTTTTACCTTTGCCGCTAACGCGCGTCCGCCGGCAAGGAAATCTTCTCTGGTAAGTTCTGCGGCAGTGGCCGTCGCATGCGGTACGACGTTGCTAATTCCGATTCCGCGTTCGAGCAGTTCACGCTCGTCAAACGGCGAGACCAAACGATCCGTAAAGCCCGCTTTGAATAGCGCCGGCCAGAACCGATTGCCGGGGCGCGCGAAGTGATGACCGACCGCGGCCGTGTAGAGCCCCGGATTTATTCCGCAAAACAGCACTTTTAGGCTTGGGGCGATCACATCCGGGACTTTTTTGCCGGCGGCTTCGACCAGTTGCTGCTTGGTTGGCTTGAACGGTGGTTCTTTGCGTAGCATCACTCTAGCTTCTAAAGTACGAAGGGTAAGTCAGACAATGCGGCGTCGAAAATCGTCGGCTTTGCCGTCTGATGTGCGGTAAGGCTTTGCCTTTACCGGGTTACGTTTCCTTCTGACCTTCGCGGCGAGGCTATGCCTCGCCGCGAACGGAGTCATAAGGGCAATTCCTCCGGAAAGTCGAAGCCTTTCCGCACATCAGGCGGCCCAGCCGCGAACAACCGCCTGTTCCGTCCGAACGACGTTTATGCCTGCCAGAAAATCTACCAGGAAAAGTCGGGACTCGGCTATCTGCTCAGCCGCGCGCAAGGCACGCATGCCGGAAATCATTCAGCCGATGCTGGCGACTTTGGTTGATGAGCCATTTTCTGATCCGGATTGGATCTTCGAAACGAAGTGGGATGGGTTTCGATCCGTCTGCTTCGTGAGCAAGGGAAAGGCGCGATTCGTTTCACGTAATCAGATCGAGATGACCCCGCAGTATCCCGAGTTGGCAAACATACCGAAGCAGATTGCTGCAAAAGAGGCGATTCTCGACGGCGAGATAGTGGCGCTCGACGAACACGGCCGGCCACAGTTTCAATTGCTGCAGAACAAGCTGGGAATAAGGAGTGGCAGTTATGCTAAAGCGCGGACTGCGCAGCTTGTCTATTTCGCGTTCGACCTGCTGCACCTGGATGGCTACGACCTGATGGGTTGCCCCGTCGTTGAGCGGAAAGCAAGGCTTGAGCAGATCCTGCATCCGGCGAGCTTCATAAAATACTCCGACCACGTTGAAGGCGACGGCGAAGCTTTCTTTCACGAGATCGCAAAGTTTCGTCTGGAGGGCATGATCGCGAAACGCGCTGCAAGTAGGTACGCGCAGAAGCGCACGTCAGACTGGCTCAAGGTAAAGACAGTTCAGCGGTCGGAAGTCGTTGTCGGCGGTTATACGCAACCTCGTGGCGCGCGTTCGTACTTCGGTGCGCTGGTGATGGGACTATATCGTGAGGGCAAACTTCACTATGTGGCTCATGTAGGCGGCGGATTCAACGAACAGAAACTCCGCGAGATTCATAAACTCCTGCAGCCGCTCAAGACTGATAAGTGTCCGTTCGCGGTCAAGCCCAAGACAAACGAACCCGTGCAATGGGCGAAGCCGAAACTGGTTGCGGAAGTGAAGTTTTCCGAGTGGACGGCTGACGAGCGAATGCGACATCCGATCTTCATCGGGTTACGCGAAGACAAAAAGGCCCAGGATTGTAGGTTCGAATTCGAACGCGATACGGAGCAGACGGTCAAGAAGCGTCGCCGGTAGGTAGCCCGCGAACTACTTCTTACGCCACCACAATTTGATTACGCCACAGCCGAGCGCCATCCAACCGAGGGCCACCACAGCTTGCAGGATCTGCGCGCCCTGAATTAGGGACTCGTGATGGAGGAGCGTGAGAATCATTTTCTAGAGACATACGCAAAAGTGCTGAAAAACTCGCTGATTTGTGGGGTTTTCACGTTTGTTGGCTAGGCGCTGGGACGGAGGAGGCTGCGGAAAATGCCCTGGATTTCGACCCGTGAGGCAGGCAGGCGAATCGGTTCCACCGCCGCGTTTGAAGGTCGCAGTTCGACTTCCTGACCGCGACGGAACAAACGCTTCAACGTCGCGCGCGCTTGATCGATGAGCGCAACAACGATCTCTCCGTCGCGCGCTTCGTTACGGCTTTCGATCAAAGCGATGTCGCCGTCGCAGATGTGCTCATCGATCATTGAATCGCCTTTGACGCGCAACGCGTAGATTCTTTCGGGGCGAACGCGACCAAGCAGGAAGCGGGGAACGCAAATCATCTCAACATCTTGAATCGCATCGATGGGTAGTCCCGCAGCGATGCGCCCGACGAGCGGCACCTCGCAAGTTGCGTCAGCCGCCGCTTCCTCAAACCTCACCGCGAGGGTGAAGTGACCCGGTTCGTGTTGGCGTTTGACGAGTCCCCGCTTTTCAAGTGCGGCGATATGCTTGGCGATCGTTGCTTTGGAGCTGACACCAAAGTGTCGCGCGATTTGTGCATACGAAGGTTCGTGCCCATGCTTCGCCAAAAAGCGAGTGATGTAATCCAGAACTTCTTTTTGACGTTGCGTTCTAGGCAGCATTAGGAAACCTAATTCGTGAGTCGAGCGATTCTAGTCTCGCTATGTCTCAATCGTCAAGGATTTCTGGGCGCGGCGTGCTGGTTCAGTTTTTTAGGAGTGGCACGGGCGCCCCGCCCGTGAACTCACGCGCAAGCTGCGCATGCCAGAGGCGAATCAACGTTGACTATCTGACGCTGATCGGATAAATGTTTGCGGCTTGAAGCTTGCTGTTCGCCGAAGTTGTAACCGAAGGGCCCGCCATAACGTTTTGCTGATCTGAAGCGCTTGCTCTTCGATGTAGCCGCCAGTTCTTTGTGGCTGCACCTTCTTTCACATTTGACGGAAAGGAATTTCCCTATGAAAGACACGTGTCGTTCGACTCGCGATCTCCGTGGTCTGCTGCTTGCCATCGTTGGGTTCGCGTTAACCGCAGTCACGTTGGGCGCGCTGGCTGTAGGCGCACAGAATCCCGCCGGCTCTCAGTCGCCGTCGGCAACACAGACACCGGCGCCTACGCGCGCGGCCACGGCAACGCCAACCCCGTCGCCGACGCCAACGCCCATCAACTGGTCGAACGATCCGCTCCTGCGCCGATTTGTGTTTCGCGCAATCGGACCAGCCAGCATGGGCGGCCGCATCGACGACATCGCCTGCGTCGAAACAAATTCCTACGTTTGCTACATCGGATTCGCAACGGGCGGCGTTTGGAAAACGACGAACAACGGCACGACTTTTCAGCCTATTTTCGACAGTCACTCCTCAGCATCCATTGGAGATATCGCAATCGCGCCGTCAAATCCGGACATCGTTTGGGTTGGCACCGGCGAACCCAACAACCGTCAAAGTTCGAGCTTTGGCGACGGTATCTACAAGTCAACGGACGGCGGAAAGACGTTTGCGAAGATGGGTCTGGAAGACTCGCAAACCATCGCCCGCATTGTGATCGATCCGAAGGACGCGAACACGGTTTACGTGGCGGTGCTGGGTCATTTGTTCGGGCCGAACAGAGAGCGGGGCATCTATAAGACGACCGACGGCGGCCGGACCTGGAACAACGTAAAGTTCATCGACGAAGATACGGGTTTCACCGACATCGTGATCGACATGTCTGATCCGAAGACGTTGTACGCGGCGTCGTATCAAAGGCGACGGACGTCATGGGGATTTAATGGCGGCGGTCCAGGATCGGCCATTTGGAAAACCACGGACGCGGGTAGGACCTGGGCGAAACTGCAAGGCAGCGGATTGCCGGAAGGCCTTCTCGGCCGCATCGGTTTGGACCTGGGACGATCAAATTCGAACGTGCTGTATGCGCAAATGGAAGTTGGCGCGAGCTCCGGCACCGGGGGCGAAGAACAAACTCCGGGAGCGGCTACGCCCACTCCGACGCCTACGCCCAGCGCGACCCCGACTGGCTCACCCACTCCGAATCCAAAGCGATCGGGTGTGTGGCGCTCAGACGATAAAGGCAAAAGCTGGCGCATCGTGAGCAATGAAAACAACCGGCCGATGTACTACAGCCAGATTCGCGTCGATCCTTCGAACCCGGAAAATGTTTACGTTGGTGGCTTGAACTTTAGTAAGTCAACGGATGGCGGCAAGACCTTCGTTTCGATGCAGGCGAATGTGGGACACGTAGACAACCACGCGATCTGGATCGATCCGAAGAATGGCAACCACATTGTTCTCGGCAATGACGGCGGGCTGAACGTCACCTACGATCAAGGCGTCACCTGGGACTTCATCAACACCATCGCAGCAGCGCAGTTCTATGCGATCGGCGTAGACATGCGTAAGCCTTACTACGTCTACGGCGGTTTGCAGGACAACGGTTCGTGGGGCGGGCCGAGCCAGACGCGCAACGCCGCGGGCATCACGAACGCGGATTGGTATCGCGTCGCCGGAGGCGACGGATTCTACGCGATGGCGGACCCGACTGACTACAACACCGTCTATGCCGAATCGCAGAACGGAAACATGAGCCGGATCGATTTACGGACCGGTCGCAGCGTTAGCATCCGGCCTCGCGGACGTCCGCGCGGGGGAGCAGGCGGTGCCGGTGGGGCAAGGCCGGGCGCATCGCCATCACCCGGAGCCTCTCCAGCGGCGAGTCCGCAGGACCCACAAACTGCGCTGGCCCAGTTTGCAGCGCAGCAGGGTTTCGGCGGCGCGAATTTGCAGTCGAATGTCGTGCCGGTGCCTTCGCCCGGCGAGCAGTTCCGCTTCTACTGGAACACGCCGATGGTCTTGTCACCGCACAATCCGCGGATCATTTACGCCGGTGGCGATCGGTTCTTCCGTTCGCTCGATCGGGGGGACACCTGGACTGCTTCAGCCGATCTGACGAAGCGAATCAACCGCAATAACCTTTCCATAATGGGTGTGAAAGGCAGCGAGCCGATGGCTTCGAAGAATGATGGGTATCAGGGCTACGGCTATGTGGTGTCGATCGCTGAATCGCCGGCCATGCCGGGCATCATCTGGATTGGAACCGATGATGGAACCGTACAACTCAGCCGCGACAGTGGCGCGACGTGGACGAACATTTCAAAGAACATTCCCATTCTCGCGGAAAAGTCAGGCGAGCTGTTTCACATAAGCAAGATTGAACCTTCGCATTTCGATGCAGGCACCGCTTACCTCGCGGTTGACGGACACCGTCTGGACGATCTGAAGCCCTACCTGTATGTGACGCGTGATTACGGTGCGACGTGGAGTTCAATCGTCAGCAATTTGCCGGCGAACGGCAACGTGAATGTGATTCGCGAAGATCCCAGGAACAAAGATCTTCTATTTGTGGGGACTGAGTACGGTCTGTACATATCGATCGATGGCGGCCGCGAATGGCGACAATTTATGTCGGGCCTGCCGACTGTGCGCGTTGACGATTTGCTGATTCATCCGCGCGACAATGATCTGATCGTTGGCACGCACGGTCGTGGGATTTACATCCTCGACGACATCACGGCGCTGCAACAGCTCACGCGGAGTAAAGTACTAGATACAGAATCATTTCTGTTCGACGTCCGGCCGGCGACGCAGTGGCTAAACGACGTTCGTTTGAGTCGCTATAGCGGCGGGTCGAAGCTCTATCGCGCCGCGAACCCGGCGCCGGGAACCGCCATTAGCTATTACCTGAAGTCCGTACCGTCGGGTGATGTGACGATCACAATCTCAGACTACACAGGCAGAGTGGTGCGGAACATCACGGGCACGAAGGAAGTCGGGCTCAATCGGGTGCAATGGAACATGCGCGGCAATCCGCCGCCTCGTCCTGCTAACCTGCCGCAGTTTGGCGGCGGAGGCGGTGGTGGCGGCTTAGGAGCGCTGTTCACGCAGGGCCCGCTGCTCGAGCCGGGGATTTACAATCTGAAGCTGTCAGTTGGCGGAAAGGATTTCACTACGAAGGTTGTGGTGGAACCTGATCCCGGAATGCAGCCGTAAATTCTCAAAAACAAAAAGCCCCGCAGCCGAATTTTGTCTGCGCGCTTTTCTAGTAGGCAGAAGCCATGGCATTCAACCTCGGAGTTGCCCCGCCTTTTGACTAGCTCTTTTGGTTTCGCTACTCAAGCACGCGGGCGACGACGCATTTCAAGTAATGCGTCTCCGGCACGCCCAGAAGCACCGGATGATCGCTAGATTGACCGCGCACTTCAACAATCTGCAAGCGGCGGCGCGCATCCAGCGTGGCCGCTGCAATCACATCCAGAAACATTTCCTCTTGCATGTGATACGAACACGTGCAGGTCACCAGTACCCCGCCGGGATTCAGGAGTTTCAAAGCGCGCAGATTGATTTCCTTGTACCCCCGCGCGGCGGACTGCACACTCGCGCGATTTTTAGCAAATGCCGGCGGGTCGAGGATGATCGTGTCGAACTTTTCGCCGGCGGCTTCGAACTCACGCAGCGCGTCGAACACGTTGGCAGCGCGGAACTCAACGGTGGCCGTTTGGTTAAGCTCAGCATTGCCACGCGCGCCAATGATTGCGTCCTCGGAAATGTCTATGCCGAGAACGCTGTCGCATTCTTTGGCGATGTGTAGCGCGAAGGCGCCGTTGAAAGTGAAGCAGTCGAGGGCGCGACCGTGCGCGAGGCGCTGTGCGGCGAGATAATTCTCGCGCTGATCGAGAAACGCCCCGGTTTTTTGCGAGCCGAGCGGCGAAACTAGAAAGCGCACGCCGTGTTGGTTGATCTCAACTTCGCCCGGCAAATCCAAAGCGCCGTCGCTGCTACGCTTTGCCGGCGCACTCCATAAAATACCGCTCCTTGGCTCGAGCCCTTCCAACTGCCGTACGCGCGCGTCATTGCGCTCAACGATCGCGGCTGGCTTAAATTCTTCGATCAGCAGTTCAGCCACTGTCGCTTTTACCTGTTCGCTGCCTTGCGACAGAGTCTGAATGACGAAGACGTTGTCGTACTTGTCGATAATCAGAGAAGGCAACAGATCACCTTCTGAGTAAACCAGCCGGTAGGCGTTTGTGTCCGCCGCGATCCGCGAACGTCGCACTGCACACGCGCGCAAATGCAGACGCCACCATTCGCGATCGATTGTCTCTGCGCGCGTTGTCAAGAACCGAAGCGCAATCTCGGATGCATCGCTGTAGAAAGCCTGGCCGACAAAGTTGTGTGCCTGATCGACAACCCGCACAATGGCGCCGCCTTCACTCCCGGCAAGTCGGGATTCGGCCACGTCGCTGCGATAGACCCACAAGTGACCGTTGCGGATGCGCTTCGCTCCGCGCGAGGTGATGCTTACTTCCGCCATTTGCATCGAAGTTATCACAACCGAACGCATTCGCGGACATCGGCCGACGCTGCTGATGCAGCACTTGACCGGCATTCAAATTCCGCGTACAAAGCTTTGGCAACCGACGATTTGCGGATTTGAACTGTCCCCAGTTGATCCGATTAATGGCCGTAGCAATTGATGTAACTTGCCGCGAGACTGCGCAACCGGAAAGCGCAACCACGCTAGGCACCATCGTCGACCTGGTTCGGCGCATCACGCATGCGGACACAACCTCCGTCGTTAGCATTTCGCAAATCGACAACACGATCACCTGGGAAGCTGCGTCCGGCTTCAACACACTCGCTGCCGAGCGACCGATCACGCAGCAACTCAATAATGTTCTGGCCGATCGCGTCCTCATTGGCGATTCGGTAGTAATTGTTCAGGGGATCGGCCGGCGCGACGGATATCCGGCTGATGAATTTCCCATACACACGCTCGAAGGCGTCTGCGATTTGGCGATGATACCGCTTAGATCGCGCGGCGTGCCGCTCGGCGCGCTCATCGCCGGTTATCGTTCTCCGCATGAGTTTACGGTTGAGGAGAAAGAGTCGCTACGCGGTCTCGCGGACATGGCCAGCCTCGCGCTGGACAACGCGCGGCTGGTGGAAACGCTCGCGACGGCTGAGAAGATTTGGGAGCAGACCTTCGAAGCGATCGGCGAAGGCATCCTCGCCTACGATAAAAACGGGCGCATCTTGCGCTGCAATGCGCGCGCAGCCGAGATGCTCGAAATGAAAACCGAAGAGGTAACCGACCTTACTTTCGCAGCAGCCTTCGCACGCATGTTTGGCGAGCCGGCGGCTGCGTACCATTTGGCAGATTCTCGCGACTTGTCTTCCGGATTCGAAGTACAAACCGAAGCAGGACGGCGCTACCTGACTTCGATCGCGTCGATTCGCGAACGGGCGGAAAACACTATCAACGTTGCCACCTGGAGAGACGTGACCCAACTGTCCGAGGTGCAGGAGCAGCTTTCGCGTTCTCGTCGTTTGGGCAGCGTTGGTCAATTAGCGGCGGGCGTCGCGCACGAAATCAACAACCCTCTAGCCGCGATCTCTACCTGTGCCGAGGCTGTGATTCGCGATGTGCGCAAGAGCGACGATACGCAAAAGCTCGCCAGCGAACATCAATGGAACTACTACCTCGAAGAAATCGTGCGCCAGGCACAGCGCTGCAAAGAGATCACGCGTGGGCTTTTGGATTTGACGCAGCAGCGTCAGGCGAAGCGATCGATGTCGAATCTAAACGCGATTGTCAGAGATTGCCTCAAAGTCGCGGTGCAGCGACCTGAGTCGGGACGAATCGAATTCAAAGTCGCACTTGATGAAAACGTCGGCGAGGTCGCGACCGACCCGGCCCTGGTGCGCCAGATCCTGGATAACCTTCTGAGCAACGCGGCCGACGCTGCCGGTGAAAACGCCGGAAGTGTCACAGTGACGACGGCCCGGGAGACCGACCGCGCACTTATCGAAGTGGCCGACGACGGGGCAGGTATTCCCGCGGATCTGCTTCCAAAAATTTTTGATCCCTTTGTCAGCACGAAGCGGGCCGGCAAGGGTTATGGGCTCGGCTTAGCGATTTGCGCGGCGCTGGCGGAAGCGCTCGGCGCCTCTTTGACGGTGGAATCGAAGGAAGGGGAGGGAAGCCGTTTCCGGCTGTGGATTCCCCGCCGCGCGCCCGAGGCTGAGATTGCATCTGTTTAGTCCGGCGGACTTGTCCGCCGATGCGCACGCGGGACAAGTCCCGCGTCTAAACGGTGCTTCTTCAAAGTAAATGAGTCGAAAAATCAACATCCTCGTCGTTGATGACGACGACCTGCTGCGGAAGCTGGTTACGGGTCAGCTTTCGCAAGCCGGTTTCGGCGCAGCGCCCGCCTCGAGCGGCAGCGAAGCGCTGGCGGCATTGCGCGACAGGGATTTCGATGTGGTGTTGCTTGACGTGATGATGCCGGATCTTTCCGGTCTCGACGCCTTAAAGCAAATCCGCCAGCTAGACGATCCGCCTGAAGTCATAATGCTGACGGCCGACACTTCTTTACAGACGGGACTCGAGGCGATGCGTCACGGCGCGTACGATTACCTCACAAAGCCGGCGACGCTGGATGAGATAGAAGCCGTCATTCGCAAGGCCGACGAGAAGCGACGGCTGGTAAAGCAGAACGCGTCACTCCGTTCGGTTGTCAGGCCGGCGACCGCTGAAGACGATGCGGTGCCGATCGTGCAGGAAAATTCGTTGATGGCATCAGTCGTGGCGCAGGCTGAGAATGCCGCGCGCACAGATTCGACGATCCTTCTGACCGGCGAATCGGGAACCGGGAAAGACGTCCTGGCGCGATTCATTCACTCAATAAGCATGCGCGCAAACATGCCCATGATTACCGTCAACTGCGGCGCGTTGCCCGAAACTCTCTTCGAGTCAGAGTTCTTTGGCCACGAGCGCGGCGCATTTACCGGCGCGACTTCCTTGCGTCGCGGCTTAGTCGAGGCGGCCGATGGCTCGACGTTGTTCCTCGATGAAATCGGAGATCTGCCGCGTGGAATGCAAGTGAAGTTTCTGCACTTTCTCGAGCAGGGAAGATTTCGCCGCGTGGGATCCACGCGCGATCAAACATCGGATGTGCGCGTTATTGCCGCTACAAATCGCAACCTGACGGTGGCGGTAGAACGTAAGGAGTTTCGCGCCGACCTGTTCTATCGCCTGAATGTCGTCGCGCTTCACGTTCCGCCGCTCCGCGAACGCCGTGAAGATATCGCAAAACTGATCGAACACTTTCTGGGCGTCTATCGTGAGCGCTTCAACCGGCCGAAACTGAATCTGACGGCCGAGGCGATCCAGCGTCTGCGCGAATACCCGTGGCCGGGTAACGTGCGGGAGTTAAGAAACTATCTCGAACGTGCGGCTGCGATTTCTCTCACCGATACGATTGAAGCTGACCAAATTCCTGAGCTCTCGCCCGACGCCGAAATTGAGGCTGCTTCGCCTGAACCTGTTCCGCGCCGGCTTGAAGAACTCGAGCGCGAGCACATCCTGCACGTGCTGCGACAAAGCGAGGGCAATCGCGAGCGTGCGGCCACGATTCTCGGCATCTCGTCACGGACGCTTTATCGTAAGCTTCGCGAGTACGAACACGAACGGGGTATCGATAGCTGGGCCGACCGTAAACCCGCGTTGAGCTGAAACGCGCCGTCACACTGACCGGTCAATGTGCAAGCCCTGTCATTCGTTTGGAGAGCCGTAGCGAACCCCACCGCACGATTTCCCTGGAAATCCCCACAAATACATCAATTGGTGCGTTGGCACGACGTTCGCCAATAGCAGGCCGCCTGGAAAGCTCAGGCCTGTTCTTTTAACTCCGTCACCGATAAAGGCCGCCTTCGCGCGAAAGCAGATGTCGGCAAGTACTTACCAGCCTAAGTCCCGGCTTGCCGGGGATATGGCAGTGGGAGTTCCCGAAGGACGTTGCCGAAAAAGCATTAGTTTTTTGAGGCCGTTCTTCCCAGCAAGAACGGCCAGTTTTGTATCTGCCGATGGAGCTTAATTAACGAACTTCTAATTCAAAGTTTCAGAGGTAAAGGAAAAAATGGAAAAATCGAACCGCCCCCGTCGCTCTTTAACCGAATCAACGGGGCTGAAATTGCCGGCGCCGTTACGCGGCATTATGGTTTCAGACGTCATTCGCGCGCCCAGGATCAAACGTTCCTCCATGGTGGTCGCGCTGATTTGTCTATCGCTGCTCGTCTCCTTAAGCGGCGGGATCATGGTGAGTGACAAGGCCGGCGCACAATCGCTGGTCAAGCGCGAAAAAACATCACCCGACGCGAAGGCGAAGGCAACTACTGAAGAGACCGTCAAGGTTATTGTTCAGCTTCGCGCGCCGATTAGTGGCGACTTGAACTCGCTGTTAAATAGTAACGGCGTCCATGTCCGGAAGACATTCCAGAATCTTGGCGCGCATTTAGTGGAAATGCCCGCGAGTCTTGTGAACCTCGTTTCAGAGTTTGACGAAGTGTCCTACGTCTCTTTGGACAGGCCGACTCATTCGATGGGCCATCTTTCGGCAACGACAGGCGCGGACGCGGCCCGTACCACCAGCGGCATCAACGTCAGCGGCGTTGATGGAACCGGTATAGGAATCGCCGTTTTGGACTCGGGCATTTATTCGGCCCACACGGACTTCCTGGACAAAAACAACAATGTGCGTGTGGCTTACAGCCAGGACTTTACGGGCGAAAATCGGACTGACGACCCTTATGGGCACGGCAGTCACGTCGCCGCCATTGCTGCCGGCGGCGGTCGGGTTTCGAATGCCGCTTATCTGGGAATTGCACCCAATGCAAAATTGATCAATCTACGCGTGCTGAACTCGCAGGGCACCGGCACGGTCTCAGGCACGCTCGCCGCGCTCGATTGGCTGATGGCCAACAAAGCCACCTACAACATTCGCGTCGTCAACATGAGTTTGGGCACTGCAGCCGTTGACTCTTACAAGAACGATCCCATTTGCCGCGCCGTACGTCGCCTGGTTAATTCAGGCGTGGTCGTGGTAGTCGCTGCCGGCAACAATGGCAAGAACGCCGACGGCCAGAAACTTTACGGAATGATCCATTGTCCCGGTAACGAACCGTCAGCAATCACGGTCGGGGCCTCGAATACTTTTGGCACAAACGCTCGCAACGACGACGGCGTGACGACCTACAGCTCACGCGGTCCGACGCGAAGCAGCTGGACTGATTCCAACGGACTTAAGCATTACGATCACCTGATGAAGCCGGATCTGGTTGCTCCTGGCAACAAGATCGTCGAGGCCAAGTCTCCAAATAATCTTTTGGTAACCCAGAACCCGCAACTGGCGGCTAACGTCAGTCCGGTTGCTAATCGCGACCAGATGTATCTGAGCGGCACGTCGATGGCGTCTCCCGCGACCGCGGGCGCGGCCGCGCTGCTGCTGCAAGCGAATCCTACCCTGACGCCCAATATGGTGAAGGCGATTCTGATGTACACCGCTCAACCCCTGGCCGGATTCAACATACTCGAGCAGGGCGCCGGGCAACTGAACATTGAAGGTGCTGTACGTCTGGCTCGATTGGTGCGCACGGATTTTGGCACGACCAAGCCTGTCGGGGCTCCTTTCTTGAACACAGTTCTTCTGCCCATTCCGCAGACGACCATTACGGGGCACACCTTCACCTGGTCGCAGGGCATCGTCCTGGGCCGGCATTGGGCGAAAGGCACAAGCCTGATTACAAAGTATCAGCCAGTCTATGCGCTGGGGACGATTATCAGCGACGGCACGATTGTCAGCGACGGCACGATTGTCAGTGACGGCGTAATCATCAGTGACGGCGTAATCATCAGTGACGGCACGATCGTCAGCGACGGAGTGATTATTACTGACGGGGCGATTGTGAGTGACGGCGTGATCATCAGTGATGGTGTGATCATCAGCGATCGCGTCCTGCTCAGCAGCGGCATTACTATGAGCGATGGGGTGTTGATGTTCCGCCTGGGAACCATCGCCAGCGATGGCGTGATCATCAGTGACGGCACCATCATCAGTGACGGCGTAATCGCCAGCGATGGCACGATCGTTAGCGACGGCACCATCGTGAGCGACGTTTTTGTCCAGGCTCACTCGGCGATGATTAACGGTGATCTTGCGAGCGTCTCAACGGCGGTCATGGACACTGGCATCGACTGCCTCGACTACTAAGCTTGAGTTCAAATTGTAAGACGACCCACACATCTACAAGAAAAGGACTCAAGCGATGCACACCGTCCCCACAGAAAATACGCGGCCGCCGTTGGATTTAGAACCTGGCCCGTGGATTCAGCCGCTCGACGAGAGTCACAAGGAAGAAGTGTTAAGCTTTCTTGGGAACCGGCCGCTAAACACGTTCATCCTGTCGGGTTGGATACGCGACAACGGGTTGGATAGCGCCTTGAATCGCGGCACTTTCTATGGCTACCGCAGCGCGCAGCGCCGGCTCGGAGGTGTCGCTCTGATTGGACACATCACGTTGTTCGAAACGGAGATTGACAGTGCTCTTGCCTCTTTTGCCCGGCTTACCAAAACCTGCCCGTTCGCGCACGCAGTCCTGGGCAAGGCTGAGAGGGTTGACCGATTTCTAAGCTATTACACGCTAGGGCCAATCAAGCCGCGTCTGGTGTGCTACGACTTACTGTTCCAGAAAAGTTCGACGGCTAACGTCGAAACAGTTACCTCTTTGCGCCCCGCGAGACCTGAAGAGCTTGAGCTAGTCGCTCCGATTCATGCGCTGTCGGCGTTTGAAGAAAGCGGAGTGAATCCATTGGAAACCGATCCGTCAGGTTTCCGCCAACGCTGTCTGCGTCGCATCGAGCAACGAAGAGTGTGGGTGGCGCTGGAAGATGGAAAGTTAAAGTTCAAGGCCGATATCGTGAGCGACACATCGGAAGTGATTTATCTCGAAGGCGTATATGTCAGTCCAGAGCATCGCGGAAATGGTTATGGCGCAAGATGCCTGACCCAACTGACGAATCATCTGTTGGCGCGCACGAGTTCCGTTTGCCTACTGATTAACCGAGCGAACCTGGCAGCGCAAGCCTGTTACCGAAAAGCAGGGTACGAATTCCGTGAGTACTACGACACGCTTTATCTCAAGCCACAACAGGACGATCAGAATTATCCATGAGCAGGCAACGTTTTTTTAAGCCATTTTTAGTTTTCATAGTTGCCGCGGGCGCCGGGGCGATCCTCTTTTCGCTGTACCGTCTCAGTCTGCAAGAGCTCGATTGGCGCTTTCTGTTTTTGATCGTCGCCATGGCGACCATTGCCGCACGCCTGAGTGTTCCGATCCCGCGCGTTAAAGGGGAAGTCACGGTGGGTGACACGCTCATCTTCCTCACCATGATGATTTATGGTGGAGAGGCGGCCGTGCTGATGGCCGCCGTAGATGGCTTGAGTTCCTCGTTGTACGTCAGTAAAAAACTTAGAGTGTGGTTGTTCAATGCGACCCAGATGGCGTTTTCGACATTCCTCACCGTGTGGACCTTGCATTTATTTTTTGGCCCAATCCAGCATCTCAATCAAGCTAGTTACTCGCTCAAGCTCCTCGGCAGTGTATCTGTTATGGCCCTGGTCCAGTACGCCGGCAACTCTGGCTTCGTGGCAATATACACGGCTCTGAAGATGGACCAACCCCTCTTTGCCACCTGGCGCAATTCTTACCTTTGGACATCTATTAGTTATTTTGCCGGGGCATCGGTCGCGAGCGCTGCCATCCACATTTTCGGCGGTTTGTCCGTTTACGCGGCGGTAATGATCGCGCCGATTCTGGCGATCATTTACTTTACCTATAAGACTTATCTCAAGAACATTCAGACCTCTGTAGAGAAAGCGGAACAGGCAAAGCAACACGTCGTGGAACTCTCGCGCTACATTGAAGAACAAGAGAGAATTCGGGAACAGTTTGGTCAGATCGAAAAAATGTCCGCGCTTGGCGAGTTGGCTTCGGGCGTGGCGCACGATTTCAATAATACGCTCGCAGGAATCCTGGGGAGGGCGGAATTGATGTTACGGAAAGTACATGATCCGGAAATCCGTCGCGGCCTTGAAATCATAATTCAATCGGCAAACGACGGCGCCGGCACTGTCAAAAGAATTCAGGATTTTGCGCGCCAGCGTCGCGACCATGATTTCGAACCCGTGGCAGTGGACCGCCTACTGATTGACGTTAATGACATCACGCGGCCGCGCTGGAAAGATCGGGCCCAAGCGAATAACGTCCAGATCAGTCTCAGTTTACAAATTAATACCCAAGCCGCAATCATGGGCGACCCCTCTGAATTGCGAGAAGTGTTGGTGAACATCGTTTTCAATGCTGTTGACGCAATGCCGGAGGGCGGCCGACTGACGTTATCGGCAGCGGAAGTGAACGGAGCGATTGAGCTCGCCGTAAGGGACACCGGTACGGGTATGAGTCCTGAAGTTCGCTCGCGCGTTTTCGATCCATTCTTTACCACCAAAGGCAAAGCCGGCATGGGCCTGGGCCTCGCGGTTTGCTACGGCATTATTCAGCGACATGGAGGGGTTATCGAAATCGAATCGGAGCCAGGGCAAGGCACAACTTTCCTGATTAAACTTCCCATTGCAGAAGCTAAGGCCGCCCCTGAACCCAGAATCGATATCATCCCTCGGTTGACGTTGGTTCCGAGTCCAAGCTTGCCAGCAATCCTGGTTGTGGACGATGAGCGATCGGTCCGCGAACTGCTGGCTGAGATACTTACGGGCGAAGGTTATGACGTAACCGTGGCCGAGAACGGAGAAGAAGCACTAAAGTTCTTTGACGCCCAAACCTTCACGGCTGTCCTCACCGACGTAGGCATGCCGGGGATGACGGGCTGGGAGCTGGCCCGAGCAATACGGGCGCGTGACAGCAAGATACCTGTGGCGGTCATCACCGGCTGGGGCGAGGCCGTTGGGTCGGCGGAGCAGGAAGAAGCAAAAGTTGATTGGGTTATAGCAAAGCCATTTTCGTTGACTCGTATTGCCGAGATCGCTGCGGAAATCGCCAAGCGTAACGGCATAGCAACCGCGGTTCTGCCGATCGCCGCAACCGGCACATGAACTAAAGATAATTGCATTGAAGTTGCTGAACCCCCACGCAATACGTTTCGACTTGACTAACTTAGTCATGAATAATGCCCCGGAGGCGAGCAAATTTAGTGGCTAACATACTGGTGGTTGATGATGAAGATGTAGTTCGCAACAACCTCTTTGAGCTGTTTACAACCCACCATACCTGTCACATGGCGGCCACCGCCGAACAGGCTCTGACTTACTTATCCGTTGAGCAGTATGACGTCGTGGTGACGGATTATCAGATGCCGGGACTGAGCGGCTTGGATCTTCTGGAGTACGTTCGGAACACGCAAAAGAAAACCCCAGTAGTTCTAATATCCGGGCTGAGCACGCAGGACCGTGCGAAGCAGTTGATCCAAATGGGAGCCTTCGATTACGTTATGAAGCCCTTCACCCTCGCCGAAATCGAGCAGTCTGTCAATAGGGCGATAGCCCAACATGAAGAATTGGTGAAAACCGACAAGGTCGACAGACTGACAAGACATCCGTCTCGATCCAAAAAAATAAATTGATTTCAAATAGGGCCACACGTGCGCAGCGCTGTCGATGTCGCACGTACGTAATTTCGACTGGCGTCTAACCAGACGTGATGATGCCGGATCTTTTTAGGCTTGACGGCTATGAAAGATTGCGCCAACTCGATGATGCGCCTGAGGTCGCTGACCAATGACACCTCGTTGCAAAACGGGGCTCGAGCGCGAGCACATCGTGCATGTGCTGCGACAAAGCGAGGGCAATCGCGAGCGTGCGGCCGCGATTCTGGGCATCTCGTCACGGACGCTTTATCGTCAGCTTCGCAAGTTCGAACACGAACGCGGCATTGATTCCGAGGACTAAGATCCAGCAAGCCAGTCCCGCCCAACGCTCTTTCCCCTAACATTCTTTGGCGCTTAGCAGCCTGACAGAATGGCAGTCGCTGACAAAAAGTCGGAGCTTTAGCGCAGCTTCGTGTCTACCCAAGAACCTCGAAAACATTAGGAAAGTTGGCGAATAGCGGCAATTCGCCCGCGGTTGGGGCAGATGTCGGCCCCACTTCGCCACGCGCGGCACGCCCCTTGTAATGGCTTGCTGCGGGGCTGGTTATCTTTCACCTCCAGTCCTGCCTAGACGAACACGGAATTTGGGAAGAATTACCGCAGGTCACCGATGCGAAGCACATGGGACTGCGAGCCCACCACAAATTTTAAGGAGCAAACGAAATGTTCAACTCAAAAAAGAAAATTGCCGTACTCACCCTGGCGACGCTGTCGCTGCTCGCGGTCACTGCGGTTGGTTTTGCCCAGCGCCATCTGATCACTGCCATTGCTCGCCCCGAAGTCAAAGTGCAGTTGTCAGCCGCCGTTGAGCGAGACTCCGAGCTTATTCCTTTAGAGAAAACTTCAGCAGTCAAGCCAGGTGAAGTTCTGGACTGGGCCATCGTGTCTGAGAACATCGGCAACGCGGCGGCGCACGACTACAAAGCTGTGGCGCGCATTCCTCGCGGCACCGAGTTCATCGCCGGCAGCGCGAAAGCCGACGGCGCGAAGGCCGTTTACAGCATCGACAGCGGCAAGTCGTTTTCCGACAAACCGACCGTCGAAGAGAAGCAAGCGGACGGAACCGTGAAGCGCGTCGCAGCCCCGGTGGCGATGTACACGGACATCCGTTACGAATGGTCTGATCCGCTCGCCCAGGGCGGCAAACTGTCTGCTTCCTACAAACTGCGCGTCAAGTAGTGCGCGCCTCACAACCTGCCAATCTTTTCCAAATCCAATGAGGACCACCATGAACAACCCACGAAAACATTCTACGGGCGCCAACGTGCTTCGGCTGCTGGTTACAGCGCTGATCGTGTTGGCTTTCTTCGGTCGCGCGGCCGCGCAAACGCCCGGCGGCACTGTGATTTCGAACCAGGCCAGCGCGTCCTACTCTGACGGAACGAACACGTACGAAACCGTTTCGAACACCGTGACAGTAACTGTGTCGAACGTTTCTGGTATCACGATCACGCCTGACGCGGGCAGCAATCCGACGGTGGTCGCCGGTCAAACTGGAGTCCTTTATGACTTCACAGTTTCGAATACCGGCAACTTCACCGATCAGGTTCGCTTCCTCGCGAGCGGCGCCAGTGTTCGCGTCGTTGGCCCCGGTGCGATTACGCGCGCGGTCATCGATGACGATAACAACGGATTCGATGCTGGTGACGCGGACATCTTTACGAACGGCGCGGACGTGCTGTCCGCGAATATCGCGCAGAGCGGATCGATTCGCGTGTTGGTTGAAGTTAGCGTGAACGCCGGCGCGACCGCGGGACAGACTGTGCAAGTGCTGCTCGGCGACGCGTCAACAGGCGGCCCGTCATTCGACAACCAGGCCGCAAACAGTTCGGCCAATGAAGTGCGCACCGTCTCGGCCACCTCCGTGAACGGTTTGCGCGAAGGCCGTGGCGACATCTCAGTGACCGTCGCAAACGACGCGCTGTTGCAGTTGACGCTGACGGCGCCCTCCGGCCCGGTCGCGGTTGGATCGGACATCACGTACGGGTGGCAAGTGTGCAACAACGGCGCACGCGACGCTTCGGGCGTGACGTTGAACGCTTCAACGCAGGTTTACATCATCGCCCCCGTTCCGGCGCGCACAGTGTTGACGTCCGGCCAGACTTTCCCGGCTGGAACGCTCTACACGACCAGCGCCCTGACGACTGCTCCGCTGTCGGCGACCTGGAGTTCCTCGGCGCCGGTGCCGTTGTCGAACACAACGCGCCTGGCGTTTCCCGTGGGAGCAACCCTGGCCGCGGGTGGCGCGTGCAGCGCTTCCATTAACATGATCGTCACGATCAATACCGGCATCGACGCCTCAGTGCCAATCGATGAAATCGGCGACGCCTTTGGCAGGAACACTGTCAGCGCGACGATCACCGATCAGTCTGGTGACGCCACGCCCAATAACGGCGATGGCAACGCGAACTTCAACGAAGGCTATGTCGCGGGCGCCGGACACGGTGTCATTCAACAGACCACGCTGACGCAAATCGGCTCAGTTCTAATTGGACCGAGCGGTGCTGCGGGAGCGGTCGGCCCGAATGACAACAACGACGATTACACGAACAAGAGTGTCAACACCGGTATCGCCGGGATTGCTCCGGGCGGTGCCACAACCGCTCAGGGTCAGCTCGTGTACGTGAACACCGTCCAGAACACCGGCAACAGTGCCGACACGTTTACGATTGACGCGCCGACTGTGCCCGCCGGCTTCACGGTCGAAGTCTCGACCGACGGCGGCACGAACTATACGACAGTCTCGGGCGGCGGTTCCGTTTCACTCGCGGTTGCGTTTGGCGCTTCGGCCAACATTCACGTCCGCATCACTGAGCCCGCCGGTAACACTGTTCTCACCGGCTTCGACACCGTGCTGCGTGCGACTTCGACTGTCACCCCGGCCGCTAGCAACCGAACGATCGACCGCCTCTACACCGGCTTCGTTCGTTTGGTTAAGTCGTACACGGTCAGCAACTCAACTGGCGTAGGCGGCGCGACCGATGCGGTTCCGGGAGCAGTCATCACGTACAACATCACCTACGAGAACATCTCCACCTCGAACGGCGATGCCAGCTGCGTGAAACTGACGGCCCAGAATGTGGTCATCACAGAAGACGGCTTGGCGGCTCCAAACAATTGGGGCACGTTCACCACTCACACCGGCACACCAAGCGATACAGGCTCAGGCGTGGTCGTGATCGTCAACGCGACGACTTACACGGACACGGTTGCCTCTCTCGGCCCGGGCGTGTCGGCAGTCTTCTCGTTCCAACGTTCCATCAACTAAGGGCGAGTAATCGCCACCTGCCCCTTGCGAAGCGGCGCGTCGGTTACGAAGCCTGAAATGGTAGTCGAACCGGCGGGCCGCTTCTGGCCCATTAAACAAGTGAAATTCTCACGAGCAAAAATCAAACTGATCGCCACGGTAGTTGCGCTGGTGTTCGGAGTTGCGAGCAGTTCGTGGGCCCGTCTTACCGAAGGTCCTACGGCCGGCGGCTTAATCATCACTAACCAGGCGCACGCGACGTACAGCGACAGCACGGGTGAAACATTCGAGACCGTTTCAGAGACTGTCACGCTGACGGTTGTTGCAGTCGCGAGCATTACAGTCACGCCGGATGAGACTGTCGCCTCGGACACTGTCGGCCCGCGCGAGCAAGTGACGCGTGTCTTTCGCGTCTGCAACACCGGCAACACGACCGATCGCGTGACGCTGACGCACAGTAGCATCAGTCCGCCGGCGGTAATCACTGCGCTGTACTTGGACAACGATGCCAGTAGCACAGTGACTGCCGGTGACGAGCTGATTACGCTCAACCAAACCGTCTCGCCACAGCTCGTGCCCAACGGCTGCATTAGCGTGCTTGCCGTCATCGACACGAATGACGTCGCGGCGCAAAGCACGCTCTCGATTTCCATCACCGCGCGCTCGACTGCTCCCGGAGCAGTCAACGGCCGCAACCAGGACGCGGGAACAATCATCAACGCCCTCGGTTCCGGCGCCCGCCTGACCGATCCGTCGAACGCGAGCCTTGCGCCGAACAAACTCGTAAACGGCGGCATGCAGGCCGTCGTGAGCCTGGGTACTCAATTCACTTACACGATCGCGTTCAGCAACAGCGGCGACACGCCCGCGCGCAACGTGGTTATGACCGACCGGTTGCCACCGACAATGGAATACGTTACGAGTTCGCTGAGACTCAACCACAACCTGGTTTCGGACGCTATCGACGCTGACGAAGGATCGGTCGTGAACAACACGGTCCAGATGCGGCTTCCGCGAGTAAATCCCGGGGAAGCTTTTCGCGTTACCTTAAGTGCGCGTCTGGCGAACGTAGTCACGCCCGGCGTCGGCGTGGTCAACAAAGCGAACTTTACGGCAGACAATGCAGCGCCCGTGCGGACAACCGACGCGGTTGTGGTAGCCGATCCTTTGGGGCTGGTGTTTGCAGCCCGTGGCGGCAGCTCAGCGCCAATCGGGGGAGCGCGCATCGAGTTGTTTGCCAACGCAGACGGCACCAGGTTGGTGACTTTGCCGCCGAACAGCGGCTTTGTGCCTAATTCCGCCAACGCGAATCCGTTCGCCACCGATTCCGCCGGTCACTTCAGTTTCAAATTGTCGTCGGAATCAATAGTCGGCGAAACAAATTATTTCATGAAGATCTCCGCGCCCGGATTCCTGACGCGAATGATTCAACTGACTCTACGGCCGACGCACAGCGGTTTGTTCGCACTGACTCAGCACGCCGCTGACGGACAGGAATTGGCGGACTCTGCCTTTGTCCTCGTGCGCAACGACATCAGTGTCGAAAACCTCGCCGCGCTCGTGATGAACATTCCGATGTTCGAAGCCAGAGGGCTGCAAGTGATCAAGTCAGCCGATCGCGCGCGCGTCGAAATCGGCGACATCGTGACTTATCGAGTCGAAGTTCATAACCCGACCGCAACAACGCTCGGCAATGTAACCGTCGAAGATCGCCTGCCGGAATCTTTCCATTACGCGGAAGGCTCAGCTTTGCTTTCGACGGGCACTTCTCCACAGCAAGCGATCGAGCCGCAGGTGAATGGCTCGACCCTCTTGTTCACGATTGGTAATTTGCCGGCCGGTTCGACTGCGAAGCTGCTCTACCGCGTGCGCATCGGCGCGAATGCCGGCGAAGGCGATCGCGAAAACGTGGCGGTGGCTTCGGGCTCGTTCCCGTCAGGTGAACGCACGACCAGTTCTCAGGCGGGCGCCACCGTATTTGTTGCCGCGGGTGTGTTTTCCGCGCGTCAAGTGTTGCTCGGCCGCGTGTTTGTCGACACGAACCAGAACGGCCAGTTTGATGACGGCGATCGGCCGTCGCCGGGCGTTCGCCTTTATCTGAACAATGGACAATCAGTAATCACTGACTCGGAAGGCCTCTACAATTTTCCGGCTTTGAACGACGGCTCGATCGTCATTTCACTCGATCCCGTCAGCCTGCCGACGCACTACGCACTGTCGGACGGTGGTCGATATTCGGGCAAGAGTTGGACGCGACTGCTGCGTACGCCAATTGGCGGCGGCGGTTTGCTGCGGCAGAACTTCGCGCTGATTGATACGGGCACACCCAAGTCAGAACCGCCTGCGGTAGTGGGCGGGCCTGCAAAGGTGTCAGAATCCCGACAAGTCGGGATAGCGACCGGATCGAACACTCAACCAGCGACGTCAGCACTCTCTTCCTCGCCCGTAGCGAACGACAAGTCCCAGCCAACCACCCCCGGCACCTACGAGTTCGCTTCGACCGAAGACCTCGAGCCGGTTCCGGCTGGCACTGTGCGCGTCGTTTCTCCGAAGCCGAACAGCGTAGTCATGGCGCCGGCGCTGGAAGTCGAAGCCGAAGTCGAAATCAACTCGACGGTGAAAGTCGAGATCAATGGCGAGGAAGTTTCCGACAAAAACATCGGCAAGCGTCGTGTCGATCATAAGAACAAGATCGCGGGCTTCACTTTCGTCGGCCTCAACGTACGTCCCGGACCGAACAAGCTTCACGTGACTCCGATTGCGGCAAATGGTTCCGCCGGACAGCCACAGGAAATCGTTGTGATGGGTCGCGGCCCGGCACGTCGTCTGGAAATCGCGACTGAGAAAACTGAGATTCAGGCCGGCGGTTCGGATTCAACGATTGTGCGCGTCAGCGCGTTTGACCAGTGGGGCAATCCTGCGTTCGATGGCGACGTCGGCGTGGAAACTTCGCTTGGCGAATTGGTGCGAAACCTCGATGCCGCAAACGATAAAAACGCTGCGACATCGCTCGAGAAGAACAAGTCGCGCGCTCCTTTGGTTCTGAAATTGCAGGGCGGCGCGGCGACCGTGAAGCTTGTCAGTGCCGGCGCCCCGGGCGAGGCTCGGCTACGCGCAACTAACGGGCTGGCGGAAGCTGAAGGCCTGGTGCGCATCACCGCTGAGGTCCGTCCGCGCATGCTTGTCGGGATGGCCGAGATGAGTTTCGGCAAAGGCATACCGGAAGTTGGTTTGCGCCGTGAGGAAGGGAACTTCCGTAGCCGCCTCAGCTTCTTCTACAGCGGCAAACTGTTCGGCGACAGCATGCTGACGCTCTCGTACGATTCGCAGCGTCCCATTAATCGCACTGCCGGCCGCGATCGCTTGTTCCAACTCGATCCGAATGACCGCGTGTATCCGCTATTTGGCGATTCATCGACGCGCTTTGAAGCCGCGCAGACTAATTCGAAGCTCTACGCGCGCATCGATCGCAAGCGGTCGTATTTGATGTTCGGCGATTTCGAAGCCGACCTGAACGCGCCACTGATGGGTTACGGCCGGAAGCTGACCGGCGTAAAGCTTCATCTCGAGAATTCAGTTGGCGACGGATTAACTTTGACCGGCGCGCGCCCCGACACCGCGTTCGCGCGCGATGTGTTTGCCGCGGGCAGCCTCGGCATCCTGAAACTTTCGAGTGGTGAGATTTTGCCCGGTTCCGAGAATGTCATGTTCGAGATTCGCGATCGGCGCAATCCGGAAGTCGTCATCTCGCGCGAGACGCTGACGCGGGGAATTGATTACAATCTCGATCCGGTGACGGGTCATCTCTTCTTCCTGCGCTACATTTCGACCTTCGATCAGCTGTTGAACCTGACGCAGATCGTCGTCACTTACGAACACCGCGCGAACTCAATGAACAGCGCCGTGTACACCGCGCGCGCGCACAAGAACTTCAAGTCGATCGGATTGAAGCTCGGGTTCTCGGCCGTGATGCAGACACAGGCCAACGAGGGAAATTTCTTCCTCGCCGGATTTGACGCGGAAAAGAAACTGCCGGGCAAAGGTACGTTGCAGATGGCCTGGGCAATGAGCAACGGCGAAGTGGTCGGTACCGGCAACGTCTTCAATTCTGACGAATCGACGCATAACGGGAATGCTTATCAGATCGCGTTGCAGCAGCCGCTGCCGTTCGCCAGCGCCGTTTTACGGGGCCGCTTCCTCAGCGCGTCGGCCGGATTCTTCAATCCCTTCGGCGGCACAGTCACGCCCGGCTCGCGTCGCGGCGAAGTGAATGTGGAAATGAAGCCGCTAAAAAACTCGGTCCTACGACTTGGATTTACCAGCGAAGACAACAAGACTGAGAACGTGGACAACAGCCGCGTGACGTTTTCTGCAGCCTGGGAGCAGCTGTTGCACGAGCGCGTGCGGCTGCAATTCGGCTTTGACCATCGCGCATTTTCTGACGATCTGAACAACCGCAAGGTCGACTCGAACCTGGTGACCGCCGGGGCAGAAGTAAAGGTAACTGACAAGCTGCAATTGACTGTGAAGCGCGAACAAAACCTCGGTGAAGCCGATCCAAGCTATCCGAACCAGACGACGCTCGGCGCGACCTATCAGATGAGCTCGTTAACGAAGTTGTTCTTCACCCAGCGACTGGCTGCGGGAACCATCACGCCGATTGGCGACTACACGAACACCGGTTTCGCTTTCACCTCGGCCCGTCGCGAGACGGCGTTCGGCGTCGAAACGCGGTTCGGGAAATACACTTCGGTGGTCGGCCGGTATCAACTTGAGAATGGTATCAGCGGCACCGACAGTTTCGCGGTGATTGGATTGCAAAATCGCCTGCCGCTCACGAAAAAGTTCTCACTCGAGCTCGGTTTCGAGCGCGGCTTCCATCTGACTGGCCCGAATGAAAGCTTCAACAGCGCGACGCTGGGTTTTGGCTGGCAACCGAACGAAGACTTCCGCGCCAACGCGCGTTATGAATTTCGAAATCGCAACGGCAACGGCCAGTTGTTTGCCGCGGGCGCGGCCGGCCGTGTGCAAGCAGGCGTTACTGCGCTTGCACGTGTTCAGTGGTCACGCGGCGCGTTTGGCGCGAGCGACAACTCGGCTTTTGATGCCACTGCCGCGCTGGCTGTTCGTCCCAGCGATTCCGATCGACGTGGATTGCTGTTCACCTACACGCATCGATCTCTAAACCAGCTGTCGGTTAACGGTGGCGAGCCGACGCGTGATCGAATCGACTCGCTTTCGACTGACGCTTACGAGCAAGTGACAAAGCGGTTCGAACTGTACGGCCGGTTCTCGCTGCGCTTTACCGGCAACGGCCAGGCAGACCTTCCGTTTGTCTCGAACCTTTCGTATCTGGCGCAGGCGCGCGCGCAGTATTTACTTACCGACCGGATTGATTGGGCCTTTGAAACTCGCGCGTTGTTCCACCCGTCTTCCCACACGATGCGCTCGACCTACGCCACCGAAATAGGCTTCTGGGCCCTTCCTGATTTGCGTTTGGGCGGCGGCTACAACTTCACCGCAGTCAGCGAACCAGAAGGCGCGCGCGTGCTGCCCACGCAGCGCGGCTTCTACTTCACGATCTCTTCGAAGCTATCGAATCTCTTCAATTTATTCGGCACGTCGAAAGCGGGATTGGCATCCACTCCAGCCGATCCGCAGAAGTAACGAACGATGCGCGCACCCCTCTCAACCCGCCTGACGTTTCTCGTGTTGCTGATTGGAATTATCTCAGCCAGCGCGCAGGCGCAGGTGTGCGGGAATCCCGGGAGAGACGGTCCGGGCGGAACGCTGTCCGGCGTCGTCAACACTTACTATCCCGGCACAGCGAGCGCGTCGTCCGGAGCAACGTCTATCTCGATCGGAACTGCGACCGGCTCAGCTACGCCGATCGCCAGCGGTGATCTTCTGCTCGTGATCCAGATGCAGGATGCGGCGATCAACTCGACCAACTCTGATTCCTATGGCGATGGTTTCAGCGGCGGCTCCGCGAGCGGTTCAACGGCCGTCAACAATTCGGGCGTTTATGAATATGTCGTCGCCACCAGCGCCGCCGGTGCTTCCGTTTCGATTCGCGGCGCCGGCGCGGGCAAGGGGTTGGTCAACAGCTACACGAACGCCGCGGCCAGCGGTTCGCAAGGCCAGCGACGCTTTCAGGTGGTCCGTGTTCCGCAGTACTCGAGCGCAACGCTTGGCTCTGGCCTGACGGCTCTAACCTGGAACGGCACGACCGGTGGAATTTTGGTTATCGACGTCGCTGGGAATTTGGCTCTTGGCAGTGCGACGGTGAATTTGAGTGGGAGGGGCTTTCGCGGCGGCGGCGTGCGCCAGCTTTCAGGTGGGAGTGGCGGGAGCAGCACGGATTATCGCAACGTCGCAACCTCGAATTATCACGGCGGCAAAGGCGAAGGCATCGCCGGCACGCCTCGCTACGTTTATGACGCGGCCTCAAATTCAGTAGTTAACACCGGCGTCGAAGGCTATCCCAACGGCAGCACCGCGCGCGGCGCTCCGGGCAACGCCGGCGGCGGCGGTACCGACGGCAATCCGTCAGCCAACGATCAGAACTCCGGCGGCGGTGGCGGCGCGAACGGTGGCGCCGGCGGCTTGGGCGGTAACACCTGGAGTTCGAATCTCGCGCGTGGCGGTTACGGTGGCGCGGCGGTAACGGGGGCAGCGGATCGCGTTGCGATGGGAGGCGGCGGTGGTGGCGGTTCACGCAACAACTCGAGCGGCACGGCCGGCAGCGGCGCGGCGGGTGGCGGCATCGTTATGATTCGCGCCGGCGCCATGAGCGGTTCAGGAACTATCTCTGCCAACGGATCTGACGGAAACGACGCTGCCAATGACGGTGGCGGTGGTGGTGGCGCCGGCGGCAGCGTCGTCGTGGTGGTTAACAGCGGCGGCTTTGGCGCGCTGACGATAAATGCGCGCGGTGGTAACGGTGGCGACGCCTGGATTACCCAAAGCCCCGGCAGTAGTCCTGGTAACAGACACGGCCCGGGCGGTGGCGGCGGCGGTGGCTTCATCGTGGTGAACGCCGGCGCGACTACAAACGTTTCTGGCGGGACGAATGGTGTCACGACAACCGCTTTGGATCCCTACAGCGCAACTTCGGGCGCCAACGGCGTTGTGCTGACAATCACCGCGAATCAAATTCCCGGCGCGAGTTCAGGCGCAGTGTGTGTTCCTTCGCTGACCGTCACCAAGACTACCAGCACCGCGACCGTCAACAATGGCCCCAGCGGCGCCACCGGCACGTACACGATCGTCGTTTCGAACGCGGCCAATTTGAGCGCGGCCAGTAATCTCTCGATCTCCGACACGCTGCCCGGTGGATTCACGTACGCGTCCACAAGTTCGGTGACGCTCGCAGGCGGCGCCACGCGGCCGAGCACGACAAATCCGACCGCCGGCGATGCGGTTCCAGCGTGGAGCACTTTCACGATTCCCGGAGGCGGCAGCGTTACTGTGACTTTCAATGTGGCGATTCCCGCCGCTGCTTCGGGCACTTATCAGAATCCTACCGTCGCGACTTACACCGATCCGAAACGGACTGTTTCGAATGGCACGACGACCGCGAGCTACAACTTGGCCGGGAGCACGGGCGAAGACATCAATGTGATCGCTCCGCCCAATGTTGAGTTGGTGAAGAGCGTCAACCCCCCTGGCGAGCAATCCCCCGGGATCGACTTGGCGTACACGATCGCTTTCACGAACAACGGTGGCAGCGCCGCGCAATCGCTAGTGATCGATGATCCGATTCCTAACAACACCGATTTCAAGGTTGGCTCCGTCACCAGCAATCTCGGCACGACCGGCTTGAATGTTGTCGTCGCGTATTCAAACAACGGCGGCTCGACCTACGTGTACACGCCCGCAAGCGGCGGAGGCGGCGCGCTGGCCGGTTACGATCGGAACGTGACAAATATCCGCTGGACGTTTTCCGGAAACCTCAGCCAGACAACTCCGAACAACGCTGGCAGCGTGAGTTTCACCGCACGCATTCGCTAGCGCATACCGGCTCATTCGAATTATCTCTCGAACAGGCAAGGCTGATCTAGCGTCGCACCCGGAGTGGCCCCAGTTCGAGGCATAGGTTACTGAATTAGAAATAGATCGTCCCCTAACGGCTGGTTGATCTTCGCTTCCTTCACTTTGTAGTCAGCGAAGAATGCGCCCATCGCCATCTCGAGGCGTTGCGTGAAGTTGAATGGGATCAAGATGCCCTCAATCTCTTTAAACTTTGAATTCTCAGTGCCGAACGTGTAGCCCATGTACGGGCTGACGTACTTGATCACACGCGCGTTGACCGGATCGATGTAGAAGTCGGTTGTGTTACCTTCGGGATCCACGATGCGAAAGCCGCGCAGCTTCTTTTCATTCGCCAAAGCAGAGACGGTGTAGCCCGACTGGTCATATTTCGCTAAAACAAACAGACCGAACTTGTCCGCGGGCGGGGTCTGTACGCCAGGCATCGAGCTGTAAGATTGCTGGCCGTCGAAGATCTGTTTGAACTTGATAACCGGCGAGTCAACCTCGAGGCGCATTTTCGCCCCGGCGGTGACCAACGAAAACTTGCCGGGCTGAGGGAACGAACTGTTCGGCGAGTACAGGTTAACATCGCCGTAGATCCAAATATTTTTCACATTTTTGAATTTGTCTCCACCCTGCGCGGCCAGCGCCGCGCGCGCGAGTTCAACCGGAGTACTGTTGGCGTTGATTGGCGGTGGCGCCGGAATCGCCGCACTCGCACTTGATGCTGCATTGCCGTTTGCGGCTGGCGTTGTGCCGGTGGTGGCCGTTTGCGCGAACGCACTAGCGGTAGAAAAGGCCAGCAAGAGCAAGCTTAGAGTGAATTTATTCATCGTGAGTCTCCCTGAAGAATCGCGAGATGGCTCTCGTCAGAATATTTGGCCTCGGGACAAAAAGAATCCCGAAGCCTTTGAATGAAACTTAAGGCTCCGGGATTTATTACGCCCACGCCAGGCGTAAGTTCAGAAATTAAAACGCAAATTTAAAGTGACGCGCCGATTGCCCGCGCCAGTGCTGCCACCGCCGCCGCCGCCGAAGCCACCAAAACCGCCGCCGAGTCCCAGCGACTGGCCAAAGTTTGTCGAAGTTAGATTGCCCTCGGGCCGTCCCAAATTCACCTTATTGAACAAATTTTGCACGTTAATCGAAACGTTCAGCGAGTATCGACCTGTGCCACCACCCGGGCCGCCCATCGAAATGCCGCCACCTGGAGGGCCGCCGCCCCCGGGACCGCGGTGGCCACCGCCGCCGGGCATCGATGGGCCGCTGCGACCGCCCCCACCACCACGTTGGCCGCCTCCGCCACCTGCCGTGCGTGGGGCTGACTCACCGCCAAAGCTGAATGTCTTGCCGACCCGAAGGTTGACCGAAAGTGAGCCGGGACTCTGTCCGTAGTTGCGCGGGATAAATTCGTTGCTGGTGTTTGAAAAATCAAAGGTGCTGCAACGCGAGGTATTGATCGGGTTCGTGCAGTAGGCGTTCAACTGCGCGAAGGTTGGCCGTTCGTTGAAAGCACGGTCGAGATTCAAATCCTGACCGGTCGTGATATTGAACGGCGGTCCTGTGTTCGCGA
Source organism: Acidobacteriota bacterium (assembly GCA_052389795.1). GTDB lineage: Bacteria > Acidobacteriota > Blastocatellia > Pyrinomonadales > Pyrinomonadaceae > UBA11740. The sequence goes on from JBQTHO010000021.1 coordinate 176,114, forward strand.
TGACGAACGGATTAAAGGTCAGTCCCCACCACGGCGAAGTGATTGTCCCGAAAATCGTGAAGCGATGCCGCACATCACCCGAGGTGCGACCGTCTTCGATCGACAAATCGTAGGAATTCATTGGCAGGCCAGTGCCACCGAATCCATCAAAGTCACCGCTGGCTTTGGCCAAGCTGTAGTTGCCCGAAAGTGAAAGCCGCGGATTAAGCCGGCTGTTGAAGCCGATAAACATTTGGCTCATCCGGAACTTGCCGCTCGACTCATACTGATAAATGTCGCCGGCTCCGGCGATGGGCCGAGTCGTGAAATTCGGCGGCAGCGGTGCATTAATGTCACGCAGACGGATGCCGTGAGTCATGCGCATCGTGTATGCGCCGATAAACATTGTGATGTTCTTCGGCAACTGACGTTCGACTTGCAAGCCCGTCAAATAGAGGTTCGGCGCTTGAAGATTCGAATCGACGCGGTAAACGGTCTGCTGAGTCGGTGGAATCGCAGCGAGCAGGGCGTTGTTAGGCACAACCGGGAATATGTTGAGCAGCGCGAAGTTGGCATTCGCGGCCTGCTCCGCCACCGTGGGTGGCCGCTGCCCGCCATTCTCGCGAATAATCACTTCCGGAACTGCGAACTGAAGTTGATTGAGCCCATTGAAGCGATTCGCCCGGAGCGTCTCACCTTCACTAAAGCGGTTGTAGAAGACGCCGACGCCACCGCGAATAACCATCTTCGGCGGACGCGTTGCATTAGCACCGCCACCTGGGGACCACGCGAATCCAAGGCGCGGCGCAAAATTAAATCTGCTGTCGGCGTTTGTTTGGTATTCGTACCGCAGGCCGTAGCTCAGAGTAAAGTTTGGACGGATGCGCCAATCATCCTGCACGTAAACTCCCAAATCCGTCTGCGAAACCGACGCCCCCGGATTTCCGGTATTGATGCTGAACTGCGAAGCGCCGCCGCCGAGCATACGGATACATTGGGCAACTGTAGCTCCAGGGCCGCAAAAGGCTTGCTGCTGCGCCGTGAGTGCTCCTTGCGAACCAATCGCGACGGTCCGGCGATAGCGCTCGATGCTGCTGAGTACGATGTTCGGTCCGATAGGATTGTTCGCCGCATCGAGTTGCGGTCCGGCGCCCCCGTTAAACGCCCACGACCCGCCGAAATTATTCGGGCTGATGTCTTCAATCCGGGTGTTGCGGACGCGGCCACCGAATTTGATGTTGTGCATGCCCCTCTGCATCTGCGTGAAGTTGTTCAACTCCCAGCCGGTGCGTTGGTTGGTCGCATGACCTACCTGAGAGCAGCCGATCGCGTTGCCGATACAGCCGCTAAACGCGCCGCTGACGTTCAAAGTCGGAATTGTGTTGTTGCCGAGCGACTCGTTGCGATTGTGCGAGAATTGAAATCGCGTCTCGTTAATCGTCGTCGCGTTTATGACGGCGGTTTCCGTCAACTGCACGTTCTGATTGGTCGAAACAAAATCGTAGCCACGCTCGGGCAGCGAGAAGTTGCCGACGCCGTTGTTCTCAGTACGATTGCGGTTGAAGTTGTACCGGCCGATCAAGGTGTTGCTTGAGTTAATCGCGTATTCGATACGCGAGCTGACACTTGTACGCCTGCGCGGTGAAAGAAAGCCGATGCCGAACTGCGTGATATTGAAGTTCGGGTCGAGAATGGTGGCGCGCACCAGCTCGTTGTCGTCGGTTTCATCACGATTAATGTCGAAAAAGAAAGACATCTTGTTCGCGATTAGCGGGCCGCTGACGTTGCCGCCAAAATGCCGAAGCTGAAACGGCGCCCGCTTGCTCGAGCTAACGGCGAATGGATTCCGCGAGTTCAAACTCTCGTCAGTAAAGTTGAAGTATGCGCCGCCGCGAAATTTGTCCGTGCCGGGCTTGGTCAGGATGTCTATGCGGCCTGACGGCTGATCATTTTCGGCTGCGAACGGATTCTGGTTGATGCGAATCTCGCGGATGGATTCTTTCGGCGGCATGTTCGCTCCCGAAAAACCGTCGATAAAAATCTGCCCACCGCCCGGACCGATCGAAGGACCCGCCAGCGCCTGCAAAGCTGCCGCGAGTTCGTCCGGATCGTCCGGCAGAGCTTCGAGATCTTTGCCGCTAATCACTTGCTGATTCGCATTGTTCGCAGCGTCTGTATTAATCGGCGTGTCCGCGGCCACACTAACTTCGCTTTCAATTTCGGCAACCTTCAAAGTGACGGTGAGCGGATCGCGCCGCGCCGTCGTGACGTCCACCTCGACCGCTGCGGACCCCGAGAAGCCGCCGGCCTCGGCATGAATCATGTATTTTCCCGGCGTCAGGCCAGTGAATACAAAACCGCCATCGGCCCCCGACGTCGCGGTTTTCGCCGCTCCGCCGGAAGCGTCAGTAAGCGTTACAGTGGCGCCTACAATAACGGCGCCGGCTTCGTCGTTCACCGAACCGCGCAAAGTAGCGCGAGTCTGTGCGGCGACAGTCGCGCAAATCACGACCGTAAGAAGAAAAGCAGATAGGTAAGTTATTAATTTTCTAGTCATCATCAATCTCTTTCAAAACTGCGAGCGCAGCGTGGTTCGAAATGCGAAGGGGGGCGCTCATTGAGGTTCGCGTAACGGTACTCGAAAAAAAATCACGGACCGCCGCCGCCGAACATGCCGCCAAAGTTTCCTTGCAGGTCAACATTCTGCGGTCGCGGTTGTGCGCCGCCGGTTGCCTGCCGTTGCGCAAGCATCGTCAGGAGCGGCTCAACTCCGGTAACCATCGACACTGCCGTCAAACGGTTTTGCTCCGCGCCGGGCAGTGTGGACATGATGATCATGTCGCCGACTTTGATCTCGCTAATGGCAATCGTCGGCAGGCGATCGATCAGATCGGCCATGTTCTGGCCTCCGCCTCCGCCTGGCGGGCCGCCCGGGCCTCCACCACCAGGACGTTGTCCCGCACCCCGCCCTTGCGGCTGTCCTTGCGGTGGCGCGCCGCCTCCCGGCGGTGCACCTCCCGGGCCTCCCGGGCCGCCACCCATCATTCCGGTGAAGCGACGAACGACGGTGTCAGGTTTCAGCACGATCGTCATGGGCTTCTTGGTTTGCAAATCGTTGATCGTAATCGTGTTCGCTGCCGGGTCGACGGCGGTGACTGTTCCGCCCGCGATCTTGAATGTTCCGAAAACCACTTCTTCAGGCGTCAAACGCAAACCGTCGGTGCTCTTTTCGCCGAGCGCGCGTAATTGATCACCTATTTTCACTTCGTCAAAACTGCTCCGCTTCGCGTCGCTGTATTTGGGAATCGAATCCGGCGGATAACGGAGGACCCTTGTCTTCTCGGTAACTGGAATGACAATCGATTGCGGGGCGCCCATCACCGTACGACTGGTGATCGTGACTTCCTTCGTTGCCGGGTTCGTGGAGACGACCATGCCGCTCACGCTGCGACGACGCCATTCCATCCGTTCTTTTTCCTGCTTCTGCGCAATATCGGATTGGCTGACGACAACAATCTGTTGCGCCGGAACCGATTTGCGATCAGCCGCGACAAAACCGCGCACGTAGACGCCGTCGCCGACAGTAATTTCAGTCAGCGACGTCTTAATGGCTTTCGTGCGATCGGTTTCGCCCGGCGGCATGCGGTCGAACGTCGTCTTTTCACTCGTGTTAACCAGGACGACGGAACCCGCGTCGGTCTTAACAGTCAAGGTGCCCGCGGCCGCGTTTTTTTCGGTGACTTTGCCCAAAACGCTCGTCGTTTTGATGGACGGGTCGCTGGGTTGCTGGGGTGATATTGAAATGGCTTGCGCGGTCGCAAAGGCAAAGACAATAACAAGCCCAATGAATGAAAGTGTTCTTTTCACGATGTTCCGAGTGCCCCCTGTGGAAGTAACTTATCTACGCCGCAAACGTGTCGTTAGTTGCACAAAGTTAAGAAGTTCAGAGTTCAAGCTTTAGCTTGCCAATCGTCCGCAGCCTTGAAGGCTGAACTCTGAGCTGCCACCTACCGTTTCTCTTCCGCTTTGTGGTCGGCGTCCTGCTGAGCTACGAGCGCGTCAAACTTTTTCTGCTGTTCAGCGTTCAGCAGCGCGCGAATCTTCGTCCGGGCCCGCAACCGCGGCTCTTCGAAACGCGGCCGCAATTCCTCGCGTAGCGCGCGATAATCGTAACGTGTTTGATCCAAAATCGTGCGCACGTCGGTGGCCTGCTGATCGGTGAGATTCAGCTCCTGCCGCATCTTCTCGAACCGTTGTTCATGCTTGCCGCGATCGCGCCCGTTGCGTCCCGCGCTCGCGCGCGAACGATACAGGCCGGTCAACGCCGCGCCCGTGACTGACCCGAGCAGGAACACTACAACCAGCACCAACCAAATCTTCAATGTCGTTCGACCTGTTAACGTCATTTCTTGTTCTCCCGATTGCTGCGTTCTACAACAATCGTGAGAACGTCATCGCGCGACAAACTGTTTTGGTTGAGGACTGCCTGCTCGATCCCGGGGTTAGTCGTATCAGAGAGCGCCTCTTCGTAAATGCCAAAGCCGACCGGGGTCGTGTTTGATTCCGCCGTCCAAATCGTCAGGCCGCCCGCAAGCATCGCAATCAAAGCCATGGCCGGTATCGCCCGCCAGGCGATCAGCGGCAAGGATTGCCAGCCGGTCGATTCTTCGCGTCGTCCTTCAGTAATCCGTGCGCGAACGCGTGTAAACAGGAATGGGGCGGTCGAGGCTGCTTCAATTTCCTGCTCGTCCGCCGCCACGGCGCGCAAAACCAGTTCGCCGAGGCGGTCAAGTTGCTCATCGTTTTGGGGATCCTTTCCAAACATGGTGCTTTGTCTCCGTTTTCCGTGCGTTTAGCCCCACAAACCAAAGACGATGAAGCCGCCCCCGGGGTTACACGCAGTTGTAGTTGTTGTCGTTCTGGCCGCTAAAGGCGGCCAACCTACACAAACTTCTTCATGATCCGTCGCAAGTGCGCCCGGGCACGATGCGCGCGCACCTTCACTTTCGAGATCGACCAGTTGGTCATCTCGGAGATTTCAGCCACTGAAAAACCTTCGACGACGAGCAGGGTCAGGACGAGACGGTCTTCGGCGCTCAAACGGGTTAGCAGCTTCAAAGCCAGATCGCGGGAAACCAGCGCGCCTTCAATGTTGCTGCGAGCGGAGCGAAGCTGGGTGGAAAAATCGTGCGTCTCGGTTTCGGTGAGGTCGCCCAGCGACTGTTCTGAGCGGCGACGCTGGCGCCGCAACTGATCGTAACAGGCGTTGACCGTGATCTGGGCCAGCCAGGCTTTAAATGATGCTTCGTGGGTTCCGTGATAGGTATGCAGCGCGAGGTAAAGTTTCGTGAACGTCTCCTGAATTATCTCTTCGATCTGCTCGCGCTGCGCAAAGAAGCGGCCGGCGATGCGCCCCACCTGGCGGCGATGGCGATTGAAGAGCGTCTCGAACGCGCCTTCGTCCCCGGTGCTCGCTGCCATCACGAGTGCGTCATCGGTAGGTTCGTCCGCGAGATGCATTAGCAGCGTCAAATTGATTCCCGGACCCGGTCGCTACCGCTCTCGGTTCTGACAAGCGACCAGCGCGTCATCTGTCGGTTGTTCGGCCGGATGCACAATCGTTGCTCGAGTAGGCGCAAGTTGATAACTTGCGCGTCGTCTCGGTATCTCGCGAACGCAAACTGGCAGTTTGCGTTACGACTCGGACTTCTTCCAACTGATGCGATATCGGGCCGTCAACGCCAGGCCCAGACTAGTGACCAGCAAACCAGCGACTACAATCGGCCACACATACGGCAGTGAGGCCATGACCACCCAAAATGTAACGCCGAGCAGCAGCGTGACGGACTCGGAATTAAGTTTAGGAAAAAATCGGCGCTGTAACCAACGGCCGGTGGCCGCCGAAATAACCGAGCGGCCGAAGAGCGTGGCCACAATCACGAGCAGAAACGCCAGTAGCGCGACGATTGCGCCAATCATTGAAGGCAAAATCAGTAAACAGAAAAACACGCCGACCGTTAGGGCAATCGAACCAACCAGCCCGATGATGGCGACCCGCACACTGGTCAGTTGCAGACGCGCGACGGCGCGGCTGACGGTGTTCGGCATCGCCGCGGTCAGCGCCAACGCAATGACGAACCAAAAGAGAATTGCCAGCAGCCGAATACCGAAGAAGACGGCTGAGAACTGTGGCTGCAATAAGCTAAACGGCTCGCGCATCACTCGCTTGAGCTGCTCTTCATAGCCCGCGTACATGATCGTCACGGATTTCGGATCGCGGCCCTGCTCGGATTTGTCGTGATGGTAAACGCCGCCGATGACGATCACGTCACCGCCGATGCGCGAGCCCGTTCGCTGCACGACTGAGCCGCCGATCGACGCAACGTCGCCTTCGACTGTCCCCTCGACGATGACATCGCCGCCGAACGCGAGCGCGCCTTCTTTCACCGTGCCGGTAATGCGAATCGATTGTCCCATGCCGAAGACAGTTCCATTGTTGACGCCTTCGATGACGCGAGCATTGGGATCCGGCAAAGGGACAGTTGCGGTTTGTCCGTTAGCCAAGGTCGAGATCAGCAATATTGCCGCCATGACAAAGGCGACGAGCCGCCCAAGCCGACCGAGCATTTTCCATTTGTCATTTCTCATTTGGCATTTTTCATTCTCACCCCCGGTGGCTTGAACGGAAATCGGGCCATTTGCAGTGAATGGCAAATGAGAAGTGGAAAATAGAAAATGGAAAATGAACTGAAGCGAATTCATCGAATGGACGTTGAGTGTCTCCTATTCGATGATTTGGGTGCGGTGATAACTGGCGATTAACCGAGGCAGCAGGAAAATTGAGCCAATGAAAACGAAAGCGATCACCGCGTCCAAACCGTAAGGGCTGGCCACGGCGGCCCGGCCAATCATGCGACCAACGATCGCGAAGCCCTCCGCGGCTTCCAGGACAGCTTGCGAGAGAACTTCGAACAAGCGCGCGACAATGCGAAAAGAATTGCGCGCCGGTTGAAGCACTAATGCTCCGGAGGCGGCGCCCAGCAGCGCGAAAGCGGTGACCGCGAGCAGCGCGCACATTTGCAGCGCTCGCCGTCGCTCGAATTTTTCACGCAGCCCGCGCAGGTTGTGTTCAGCACGGGTGGTCACGACTCGCGTGAAGTTTTCCGGAAGCTTAATGCGTGACGAGCTGCTGAACGCTGCATTAAGGGTGCATAGAAGTTGGCGCTGACTGCGCAGTTCACCCGCGCATTCCGAACACTCAGTTACGTGCGCTTCGAAATGTTCGAGCGCAACGCCGCTCAACTCGCCGTCAAGATAGGCGGCAATTTCCTCACGCGGGCAAATGATTTCGTTCGCAGAAGCCATGTCTATCAGCGGTAGAGACGCAGGGAAGAATTAGCCACGGATGGACACAGATATACGCAGATATGAATGCGTTATCTGTGCCGATCGGTGTTTATCTGTGGCCATTTCTCTGTGTCTCTCTGTCTCTGTGCCTCGGTGGCGAATTCCTTTACGCGTTTGTGATTCCTCTCTGCACCAATAGATCGCGCATCGCCTCCCGCGCGCGGAACAGCCGATTCTTCACCGTGCCCAGGGGCAAACCCGTCACTTCGGCAATCTCGTCATAGCTCAGATCATTTGAGTGTCGCAGCACGATTAATTCGCGATACGCCGCCGGCAGCATCTGGACCACCGTTTCAATGTCCGAGCAGCGTTCGTTACGCTCGCTCTCTTGTTCCGGCGTCAGTCGCCGGCTGTCGATGGTAATTGCCGGCCGATCGTCTTCCCTGGATCCGATTGTTGTCCCGCGCACAACGCCGCGTCGCAAATGATCGATCGCGGCGTTGTGCGCAATCTTGTAAATCCACGTCGAGAACTTGAACTCCGGGCGATAGCGTGACAACGAACCGTAAACCTTGATGAAGACTTCCTGCGTCAGATCGAGTGCCGCGTCGTAATCGCCGACCATGCGATAGACGTAGGCCGCAATCGGCCGCTGATAGCGGCGCACCAGTTCTTCAAACCCGGACTCGCGGCCGGCGAGCGCGCTCAGCACAAGCTCGCTATCGGCCAACACGTTCCAGTTCGCCACTGCCGTCGGAGTACTCATTCTTGCAATTGCTTCGGGTTTACGTCCCGAGGAAAGCTAAAGTTTCAAAACCAGACGTCAGAAGTCGGCGGCCGCGGCACGTCTTCCTGACTCCGACCTCTGATTTCTGCTGTCTGCTTTTTACCACGCCATGCGCGCCAACCCCGCCGGCGCGGCGACAGTATCGAAAGGCAAATCGCCGGGCACCGACAGACCCACATCGGCCGCGCCCAAAGGCTGAAGTCGCACGCCTAATGTCTCTTCGGCGATTTCCGCAACGCGCTGCTTGTCGAGGCGGTCGCCCATCACCAGCAGCCGGCTTACTGAAGTTCCGTCCCCGTTGGACCCCGACCGGTCGCGATAGAAAAGGAGTATGCGATGTAGCTCGTCGTCGCATTCTGCAGTTTCGCAGAATACGCTGCGCAACGTCAGCGGCCGGTTGTTCCGGATCAGCACGGCCGTGAAGCCTTCGTCGTGCGCGCTGAGCAGCAGGCCGTCACCTCCAGAGGCGCCGCCCCGCAGCCACTGCTCTTCGCCGACATGGCGCGGCACTACAAGTCCCATCTGCCAACCGAGTGTGGCAAATACCGATTCGTATTCCGCTAACACAGACAGGCGGACTGCGGTGATCAGATAGCGCGCCTGCTTCTGGTTATTGGCGGGCAATTCGTCGCGGCCCAGACGCAGTTCAGAAAGCGGGGCGCCAAAGGCGCGTTCGATTTTCCATTCCAGAACTTCTTCGATTTCGCGACGAGATCCGCCGGCAGCTTCAATCGTCAGAATGGCGGAGCGAGTCGTAGCTTCGGGCAAGGTGACTGACCATTTTCGCTGGCGTAACAAGCCGGCGCTGGTCACCAGGTCCGACAAAGATTCGAGCAGCGCTTCCGGCTCAGCAATGTTGCTTTCATCGAAGCTGGCTTTGATTAGGTTCGCCGGAAGCTGCACCGTCGCGGCGCGTTTGATTACAAATGCGCCGCGCGCGCGGTCAAGCTGCACTACTGATGCCGTACTGCTTTCAATGCCGACGGCGGCAGAGGGAAATCGTGGTCGGAGGAGTCTGTCTAGCATTTTGTCAGTGGTCAGTGGTCAGTTGTAAATACGAGTCGTCCCGGTGGCACAGACCGTGAATTCAAGGGTCGGAATCACAGACTAAAGTCTGTGCCACTGACTAATGACAACTGACGGTTTTTTACCATTGGCTGTACGGCGTACCCTCGGTCGAAACTTCGGGAGACGTACTGTGGATGTCGCGGATCCCGCTGCCGCCTTCGCTCGAATAAGGGTCTTCGCCTACTTCGATATTCCAGTCTTTCTGTTCGGTGATCGGGTCGGTTGGAATCTCACGCAGGTAGCCGGCACTGACGAGGTCGTCAAGCGACTGCGGCAGCTTTCCCTTGTCGGCGGAGTACTGGTCGATCAGCGAGCGCATCCGGAAGAGATCGTCGCGCAGAACCGTTTCGCGCGCGTGCATAATCGTCTTGTGATACTGGGGCAAAGCCACGGCGGCCAGGATGATGATGATCGAGATTACGATCATCAGTTCGAGCAGCGTGAAGCCACGCGGCAGACGGCGGGCGGCAGACGGCCGGAAATTTTGTTCCGCCTCCTGCCTCCTGCCTCCTGCCTCCCGCCTGCTGACGCTACCAGTCACGATACTTCTCTCCATTCAATGCGGTTCCGTCTGACTTCGACCGAACGTCAAAAATGTTTTCGCCACCCCAGGAATTGGCGTCCGCCGAATCATAAGCTGACCGCAAATCCCATTCAGCCTTGCCTGTCATAGGATCGACGGGGATGCGGCGGAGATAGATCTTGATCTTCGGAATCACTGAGTCCTGGCTGGCCGCTTCAGTCGCGCTAAAATTCATGTTTCCGCGACGCCCCAGACCCCCGGCCGTGATCGGCAATACGTCGACGCCGTTGACCAGCGTTTCAAGATCAGGGGGAAAACGATCCGGATTATCGACGCCAAAGATAGTTTGGTCAGTGATGAAAACTCGTACGCGCGGGTCGCTGAAAAGACTCGTCTGCGTTTGCGCTTGTGGTAGTCGCGGCGCCTGCTCTTGTTGCACGGTCGTACCCTGTCCCTGCATTGCTTGCATTTGCGCACCGACTAAAGCTTCACGGTGAAACTGGTCGATGGCCTCCCGCATTTCGCGCAAAGCTGCGCGCAGTTGCTCCTCTTTCTGACGTTTGACGGAAACCTGAACCAGCGGAATCACGCCGAGCGTCAGAATCGCCAACACGAAAACCGTGATCACCAACTCGATGAGGGTGAACCCGCGTTGCGGGAGTCGCGCGGCGCGCGTTGTCGGTCGAAAGGAATGCCTTGTTCTGACCTTCACAGCCAATCCCGCTTCGTTATGGCTTCGCGGCCACCGCCGCTTTCACTGCCACAGTTACCGGTGAAGACACCTGAACTACCGAAGCGCTGCCGTCGGCAGTGACGATGTGGACGCTCGAAAGGTCGAACGCTAGCGAACTATTGCCACCGACGAGACCTTCAACTTCGAGGTTAAGGAGAGCCCCCTCGCCCGAGATCGTGGCGCCGGCCGCCGGCGCAATTGAGACGAGCAAAACACCGCCCTCATTCTTCATGACGGAGATAGTAGCCGCGGATTTCGCGTCGGTCAGTATCTTTCCAGCCGTCACGCTAATGATTTTCAAAATGCTTGGATCAAAGCGAAGCATCAGAACCGCCACGCCCAACGGCGCCGGCGAATTCAACTCAAGCGAGAGCTGACGCTTCTCGCCGATTGTTAACTCGGTTGTCCCCGCCGCAAATCCTAATTCAATGACGGCCGGTAGTGGTGCGGACGTCGCCGTCACGTCAGTCACGGCCGGTTTCGGCGCGAGGTCTTCGACCGGCGCCGTCACATTTGCGTCGGTCTTTGCTGTGGCCGACGTTGCAGTGACTTCCGTAGTCGGCGTGATGACATTTTTGAGCGCCGTCGCCACGTCAAGTTTGTTTGTGTCAGTCGCCGTAGGTTGCGGCGCGAACGCAGCCGCTTTCGGTTGCGGCATCGCCGAATCGTTTGCAATCGGCGAGTTTGTCCCGTTGTTGGCCGGCGCTTGATTTGTTGTCAGTGCTGCCGGCTCCGTCTTCGCGGCGACGCCGGTGTTCTGCGCAACGGACGTTGTTTGTGTCGGCGTTGTTTGCGTCGCTGCGCCATTGTTAGCGGCCGGCTGCGTCGGTGTTTCAGTCCTGGCGGCCGGAACATACGCTGGCGCGTCAGGCAACTGAACGTTCACTTCTTTTGGTATCCGGCGCGCGGCAAGTATCTGTTCTTCGCGATAGTTCTCGCGCAGCATTGCTTCGAGCGAACCCGTCGTTGGCGACTGCAAAGTACCGCTCGGACGCATCTCTTCGTCGCGCGGAGTCAGCGCCGGCGCGCGGAGCACGCGTGGCGTGACCGCGATGACGATATCGACCCGACGATTATCGCGCGTCGGCGACGTGAACAGGCGTCCCACAATCGGGAGGCCGCCGAGGAAGGGAAGTCCCCGACGTCCCTTTGTCTCAACGTCCTGCGAGACACTCGCAAGCAGCATGGTGCGGTTGTTCTGCACGCGCGCTGTGCCGGTAATGGTGCGTTCGGTAAATGTCGGCGTCAGGGTGCCGGAGCCGAGCACATCCCTCGACTCGATGTTCATCTTCACTTGCACATCCAGATTCGGAAACACCTGCGGCGTGAAAGTAAGCGTCAGACCCGTCGGTTCATAGTTGATTACCGGAAAACCACCGCCTCCAAAAGGCTGGGTTGGCGTTGGCGTAGTGCCGCTTTGCTGGACGCCGAATGGAAAAGCCTGCGCCGTCTGCACGGGCACGCGTTGTCCGATGCGCGCCTTTGATTCTTCGCCGTTGAACGCGTGCACCTGCGTCGATGCGATTAGTTTCGTGTTGTCTTTCGATTGAAATGCGGTGAAGACAGACCCCGGAATGACCAACGCTGCCGCCAGCGCGGTCGGTACTTGTCCGACAATGCTGCCGAGATTTACGCCTGGTTGAGAACTATTGACCGCACCGGAACTGCTGAGGACGCTGAGGCCGGGTGACCCGCCAAGGTTGAAGAGGCCGGGGCCTCCGATCTGGTTACCGAACTGCAGCAAGTCGGACTGTGAAACTTCATAGATGTCCACGTCCATTACGACCTCAGCGCGATCTTTGTCGATACTCTGAATAAGTTCGCCAATCAGCCGCACGTTCTCAGCCGTGTCGCGGACGGTCAAACTGTTCGTATCCTTGTCGGCGACGACGATCATCGAGGGCCGTCCTACCGAAGCCGGTAACGCCTGTCCAATGAGCAACTTCACCTTGTCCGGATCCGCGTTCGAGATAAAGAAGGTGCGCACAACCAGCTGCTGATACTGCGGCCTTCGCGCCTGGTCGGCGACGAGGATGGTGTGCCGATCGAGCTTCTGGAAAAACAAACTCTCCTGCAAAAAGATGTAGTCGAGGGCTTTGGCAGTCGTGACGGGTTGGGTCAGCACCATCTCAAGCGTGCGCGGTTGAGCGAAAGATTGTTTGTCGAAAACGACGTTCAGACCCAACTGCTCGGCCAGCGTGCGAATGTAATGCTTCAGATCGCCGTTGAAGTTTCCCTGTCTCAGTTGTTCCGGCCGGGTTGATTGCGGCAATGGCTCTTCGCCCGGCTTTGAAGCTCCGGCCGGTGTGCCGCCGGTTCCCTCCGTCGACGTTAAATTAGACTTGACCGCGCCGCCTTCTTTCACCTCCTGAAGACGGAGCATGCGCTCCATCTCAGAAACAGCTAATTGATTTACCGGGTCGTAACCAAACGCCTGGCGAAACGCGTTGTAAGCTCCGATGTAGTCCCGCTGCTCTGCCATCGCGCGTCCCTGCTGCATGAACATCTGCGATGCATTGAAGATCGCGCGCCGATAATGAAGCTGAAACTCCGCGTTCGACGGATCGGCCGCCAGCGCGAGCGTGTATTCCTGCGCCGCTTTGTCCCATTGCTGCGCCTGCTCGTGTTTCAGGCCGCGTTTGAAGTGGTCCCGGCCCTTCTTGGCAAAGGCCGTCAACGGCACAACCAGCAGGCACAGGACGACAACAAGGGAAACGATGGGATTACGGGTCTGCGTTTTCATAAGTGTTACCTTTCGGCGGTTGGCTACCGTTTGATGCCGCTCCGGCCCTGGTTCACTGCTCGTTACACGCGAGCGGCGGATAGTCGGTTCCTCAATGACAAAAACTAGCGCAGTTTAGCAGAAAAATCGAAGCTTTTTAAAAGATCGGGAGTAGCCCAGGTTCTATTTTGGCAACTATTACCAGGAAAGTTTCTATCGCTGAGTGTTCACATTCACCTCTTCGACGAAGGTCACGCGATTGATCTCGTGGAGCGTGGACACACCCGTAAAGATTTTTTTCAGCGCCGATTCACGCAGGCTGGTGAGGCCTTCGGCCTCCGCCGCGCGACGAACTTCTGAGCCCGGACGACGTTCAACGATCATCTCGCGGATGTTGTCGCTCAAATCCAGCAACTCGTGAATCGCGGTGCGGCCCCGATAACCGGTGTGATTACAGCTTTCGCATCCGGTATTCACATAGAACACTCGATTGCGATGCTCATCCGGTTGCAGGCCCGATTCGATCAACTCAGTGTCCGAAGGGTGATAGGGGCGCCGGCAGATCGTACACAGTATGCGCACCAGCCGCTGTGCCAGAACGCAGTTGAGTGACGAGACGAAGTTGTAAGGCTCGACGCCCATGTTCAGAAAACGGCCGATGACGTCGATTACGTTGTTCGCGTGGACGGTCGTGAAAACCAGGTGGCCGGTCAGCGCTGACTGAATGGCGATTTGCGCCGTCTCTTCGTCGCGGATTTCACCGACCATGATCTTGTCGGGATCGTGACGCAGAATCGATCGCAAGCCGCGGGCGAACGTCAGACCCTTCTTTTCATTCACCGGAATCTGCGTGATGCCGTGCAGTTGATACTCGACCGGATCTTCGATGGTGATGATCTTGTCTTCTTCATTGCGGATTTCGTTGAGCGCCGCGTACAGCGTCGTCGTTTTACCCGAACCAGTTGGCCCCGTTACCAGCACCATGCCGTACGGCTCAGCAATGTAGCGCCTGAACTTCCGCAAATCTTCCGGATCGAAACCCACGACGTTGAGATCGAGATTCTTAAATGACTCGTTGATCTGTTCCTTGTCCAGAATACGAATGACTGCGTCTTCGCCGTGTACCGTGGGCATGATCGAGACGCGGAAGTCCACGTTCCGGCCTTTGTAGCGAACGCGGAAGCGCCCGTCCTGCGGCACGCGACGTTCGGCGATGTCGAGTTCCGACATGACCTTGATACGCGAAATCAATGTTTGGTGATAAGCGAGATCGATGGGATCGACTTTTTGATAAAGCGCGCCGTCGATGCGGTATTTGACCTGTACTTCAGTGTCGCGCGTTTCGATATGAATGTCGGACGCGCGCGATTCCATCGCGTTGTAGATAACCGTATCGACCAGCTTGATGATCGGCGACATCTCGCTGTCGGTTGCGAGCCGATCGAGATCAAGCACCTCTTCACCCGTCTCAGTCTCGCGCACCAGCGAAATGCGGAAACCTGATGCGGCCTCCTGCAGGACGCGCTGGGTCGCATCGCCTTTGCGCAGCACCACGTCGATTGCGCCTGCGGTCGCGACGTGTGGAACCAGCCGTGTTTGCAGCGCTCCGGCGAGATCGTCCAGCCGATCCAAATCGGTCGGATCGGCCATCGCGATGTGCAGCTTTCCGTTCTCGCGCCGCAGCGGCACAAACTGATTGCGCACCATCAGATCGACGGGAATTTCGCTCAAAAGGGTGTAGTCGATTGGAGACTCGCCGTCCTGCGGCAGTAGGTTTACGAACGGCAGGCGATAACGGCGCGCGAGGTCTTTTGCCTGGCGCACTTCCGGCGGTTCGATGGCTTGCGGGAGGTCGTCGTCCGCAGGCGCGCCCCCATTGCTTTGCCCGGGGTCCGTAACGGTCTGGTCGGTCTGTTCGTCAGAAAACTGCTTCATAACTCTGTACCGGAAGTTGCTAACTTGCGCTCTTCTTCGAAATGGATCCGCAGGTTAACAACTTGCGCTACTTATCGCTTTATCATCGGACCGCCGGAGATCGATTCGATGATCGGGAGATAGATCGCCAACAGAATTACCACGACGATGCCGCCCATCACGACAAGGATCGCAGGCTCAAGAGTAGTCGTCAACTGCTCTAATTTCACTTCGCCTTCGGCGTCATAGAAGGTGGCGACCTCATCGAGCATTTCGCGCAAGCTGCCCGATCGTTCGCCGATTCCGATCATGTCGATCGCCAGAGCGGGCAGCCATCCGGCTGATTCCAGGCTTTCCGTGAAAGACTGGCCTTCGCGAATCATCGGCAGAATCGCCGAGCTGCGCCGGCGTAATTCGAGATTTGTGATCGATTCAGCCGCAATCTCCCACGACTCAACCAGCGTGATGCCGCCTGCGAGAAGGGTGGCGAGCGATCGCGCCGCCTGCGCCACGGACAATTGCACCAGCAGCTTCCCCGCGATGGGAATTTTCAACTTCAGCCGATCGATCGTCAGTCGTCCGCCGGGCGTACGCGACCAGATGCCGAGACCAACTGCGCTGACGATAAGAACCGGCGCAAGCCAGAAAATATTTCCCGTCAGCCAGCCTGAAAGTGTCAGCACGACCTGTGTTATGAACGGCAAGTTGCCGCCAAAGCCCTTGAACAGTTCCGACATGCGCGGCACCACGTAAACCGTCAGAAATACAACCATGCCGAGCGACGCGAGCAGCAGAAACAACGGATACGCCAGCGCGCCGCGAATCTTTCGACGCAGTGCGACTGACCGACGCATATAGGTGACGTACCGCGACAAAACCTCGTCCAACGCACCCGATCGTTCGCCTGCAAGAATCGACGCGGTATAGATGCGCGGGAAGATTGCGCCTTGCGCTGCGAACGCTTGCGACAGCGCCGCGCCGCCGCGAATTGCGTCTTCGACAGCTTCAAGAACCGCGCGCAGCCGCACCGAAGTAGCGCGGCGTCGCAACATGGAAATCGCCTGGAGAATAGGAATGCCGGCGCGCAACAGCGCCGCGAGTTGCTGATTGAAAAGCAGAAAGTCGTTGGCCTTAACCTTCGCGCGACCGCTGCTGCCACTGATTCTCGTAAACGAAGTCAGGCCTTCGACTTTCGGAGGAGTGATGTTGAAAACTTTGAAGCCTTCGCGCTCGAGCCGCGCGCGGGCTTCATGCACGGCCGAGGCTTCGATCGTGCGGGTGACGATCTCGCCCGCGGGAGTTCCCAAACGACAGACAAATTCAGCCATTGCGGTCGGAGTATATCAGGTTCATTTGCGCGTGCGTCAGTGAATGACTGCGGACGTTACGACCGCCAGCAGCGCATTATAGAAACGCGCGTCGCGGTCAATTGTTTCCAAAGTTCGGCGCGGGCTGAGTTGCTCGAAGAGCGATTCAGTTAATTTAATTCAGGGGTGGCTTTAGGCTAGGTGGATAAATCAGGGCAGGTTTGGGAAACCCGTTAGACGTTATTGACATACTCAACTCAACGCATGGGCCACTTGGCTTTCACGCTACAGCTTCAATGGCTCTGCCACTCTGATGCGCGGCAAATCTACGACTTGCCGGCGCCAACCGTTATTCGTTCTGGGTCTCTGACCCGGTCACGGTCAAAGACCGGTGGGACTAACTAAGGCACATCGGCAAGTCGGAGACTGGCCGCGGATCGGCATTGCCCAAAAAGCGAGGGCGCGCGAGCGAACAAACTCGTCTTCGCAGCTTGTTGAAGCAACTTTGACGTGAAAGAGCGGTCAACAAAGAGCAGTTAGCGCCCCTTAACACTTTTTGGGCAAAGCCCCGCGCATCAGAGTGGCAGAGCCAGGGGGCGTGGTTAGTCAGGTTATCAATGGCGCCATTGCCTTAGAAGTTTGGTCGTGGGGGTCGCGGTGGTCCGGCTCCCGGACCCATCCCCGGTCCACCCGGCCGGCGGACGCCCGGGCCGTCACCCGGTCCGTGTCCCGGACCCATTCCGCGCCCGCCAGGTTCGCGAACACGTCTCAGGCTGTGTAGTTTCTGCTGCTGCTCCGGCGTCAGATTGTTCTTAATCTTGATCGCGAGTTCCATGTGCAGGCGTTTTATTTCGCGTTCAGTCTCGAGCACTCGATCAAGCTGCGCCAACGCCTGTTGTTCATTGACCTGGTTCGCTTTCATTGATTCGTGCAGCACTTCCATCGCGTCGTGCAACTGCCACTGCAAATCGTTGAAGCGTGCCGAGGTCTTACCGATTTCAGTCCGCAGGTATGTCTTCTGCTGATCGGTCAGACCCAACTCACGCTGGTTTTGCATGACCATCTCCGGCGGAAACATGGGGCCGAACGGATCATGCGGCGGCTTTGGTGTGCGCGGTTGTGGTTGCTCCGGCGGCTGCGGTTCCTGGGCGATGGCGGGGACAACGCTGAAAGCGAAAGCCACGGCCACGATCAGAAGTCCCAATATTTTCTTCATCAAGTCTCTCCTTCAGAAAACTAGTTCGGGCGGCTCGGCAAAAACGATTGCAGCCCGTTCGCGTTTTCGTTCAATTGCGGCAAAGAGCTAAACAGTGCGTCACTCGACGAACTCAACAGAGCCGAAGTCGGCGACTCCCAGTCTGTGATCGCTTTCGCATCGCGCGTCAGCTTGCGGTTCGCGGCGAGCTGAATTGAGTTTCGTCGCACCGTCGGTCGGTTACGGCGCGCAGTCGTATTTTCCTTCGTCGGTGTTGTCGCAGGAGCCGCAACCGGTGCGACAGTTGGCGAAACAATCGTGTGTGGGGTGTTAGGCGCAGGCGGTGTCTCGATGCGCACGACGGCGGGTACTGTCTGCTGCCGGTACCGCGACCAAACTGCAAGTGAAACGATGGCGCAAACCAGCATCGCGGTCACGGCGACGAAAGCCGGCTTGAAGACGAAAGCGCGGCGGGCCCCCGGGGTCGCGCCGTTCCACACGCGCGCGAATCGCGGAGCGGTTTCTTCGTCCGCTGTCTTCAGCTCGCTAAACAGCGCTTGGAGTTTCTTTTCTTCGCCAGACAATTCCATTTTCCGTTTCCGTTCCGCTCAACCACTCGCGCAAGTGTTTTTTGCCGCGCTCATAATGTTGCCGCGCGCTGCCAATTGAAATGCCCATGATGACCGCGGCTTCACTCAAACTCATGTCTTCGTAGAACGCCAGGTGCAGCACCTCACGTTGTCGCGGCGGTAATTTGGCGAGCGCGGCCCGAAACTGTTTCTGAATTTCGGATTTTTCAAAAGCCGCGCCGGGCGCCTCGACCGACGGCGTCGCATCGTCACCCTTTTCCAGTCCGCCGATGAACACCAGATTACGCAAAAGCTTCTTCCGATACTCGCCGATCGCCGTCTTGCGAATCACCGCGAAGAGCCATGTCTTCAAGCTCGACTCGCCGCGGAATTTCGCTTTACCTTCCAGAATTTTCAAATAGACCGTCTGCAGGACTTCTTCGGCTTCGGCGTGGTCGCGACGGCAGCAACTCAAGGCCCAGCCGAAACTGGCGCTATGAAGGTTTTCGAGCTCGTCCTGGAGCTCAACAATGTCGATCTGCTGTGTTTTCACGGTATAGCGCCGTGTTCAGTGAATTAGTCGCACGCGGCGACCGGATTATATGACAAGTCTTGAGTCGTAAAACGGGGCAGTAGCCTGACCGTGAGGGAGGGCTCTGGATTTGTTTTGATCACGCCCTGTCCACGGTCGGCTACTGCCCCGGATATCGCCCCTACTTCGTCCAATCGCAGGCAATATGAGATTCGACCGTAACCGGCACGCTGTGCACGTATTCTTCGCCGGCAGATATCATGGCGCGCTCGACTTTGGCGGCCACGGATTCGGCCTCGCCTTCATTAACTTCGACGACAATTTCGTCGTGGATGATGTTCACGATTTTCGCCGACGTGTCGCCCAGTTCGTCATTCAGCAGGCGTAACGCGCGTTTGAGAATGTCTGCGCTGGTGCCCTGAATTGGCGCGTTCTTTCCGTTGCGCTGCGTCATGGAAATCTGCTGACGATCCGACGGGTCGTAGTTGAAGCGAACCAGACGGCCCGATCCGGTGCGCGCCTGCTTTTCATCGACGGCGCGATTCGCCGATTCTCGCAAATAAGTATCGAGGCCGCGGTAGGTCGAGAAGTAGCGGCGCAAGACGTTTTCAGCTTCCGGCACACCGAGCCCGGTCATCAGCGAAAACCTCTGCGCGCCGATGCCGTACACGACGCCAAAGTTCAAACGTTTGGCGAAGTCGCGTTGCTCCTTCGTGACTTGATCCTCGCCGACCCCGAACACTTGCGCGGCGGTGACGCGATGCAGATCCGCGCCAGACTTGAATGCATTCGTGAACGCCTCATCGCCGGAAAACTCAGCTAAGATTCGCAGCTCAATCTGCGAGTAGTCAGCGATGATCAGTTGCCGCCCCTCGGGATAACCCGTGAAGCAGCGACGATACTCAGCCGCGTGCGGCACCTGTTGAATGTTCGGATTCGTGCAGGCGAAGCGGCCGGTCGGCGCGCCGATCTGACGGAAGTCTGCGTGCAGGCGGCCCGTCTTCGGATTGATGAGCTCAACCATGTTCTGGCCGTAGCTGGTCAAAGCCTTCTGCATCGTACGGTAATCGAGCAGCTTAGCCACGACCGGATATTGCAACGCCAGCGGCTGCAGCTTCCAATTGCGCGTCGAATCGGGAAGGGGAATGCCAAGCCGATTCAGCGCCTCAGTCACCTGTTGTTGCGAATCGAGATTGATGTTCGCGCGTGGCGGCCCGAACAGAGAAGCCTGCGCTGCGCCTTCGCCAAGCATTTCCTGCAATTCGTTTGCGAGTTCGCCTCGCCGCTCTTCAACAATCGCAAGTTGTTCGAGCCAGCGATGTTTGTTCATGTAGAAGCCGGTCAGCTCGATATCAACGACCGGCATCACGCAGTCAAATTCAAGCTTCGCGCAATCCTTCAGCCCCAGCGACATGAGCCGTTCGAATAACTTTTCGCGTAGTGGAATCAGCACCGCTGCGTCACGCGCAGCGTACTGCAGCTGCGACTCGGAGAGTTCGAACTCCCAGTTGCTCAACCGCTCTGATTTATCGACGGCTTCGTTCAGATAGCGACCGGCGATGGCTTCCAGGCCATGCCGCTCTTCGATGTCGCCGGCGGAAACGAGTTGACTGGCGAGGAGCGTATCGAACAATCCACCGATATCAACGCCAAAGTTGTGCTTGATGAACTTCGCGTCGAACTTTGCGTTGTGGGCGATCTTGATCGGACGCGCAGACGTGATTAACCTGCGGAGTGGCGCTAACTCGTCACTCTGCTTCAGGTCGAAACCCGAAAACTTGTCGAGATCGACGATGAAAACATTTTCGGAAGTCGCGAGTTGAATCAAACGCAACCGCGAAACATACGGATCGAGATCTGTGGTTTCAGTATCGAGACCGACAACCTGTCGACTTGCGAGTTGATCGACAGCAAGTCGCAGTTCCTCAGGCGTGGTGACGAGTTCGTACTGCGTGTTCATTGGGCGTAAACGAAAAGACAGTTAGCCACAAAAAGGCACAAAATGCACAAAAGCGGATCGTGCCAAGAGCCCAATTGTAAGACTGCGTATTGTTACTCCCTTCTCCCTTTGGGAGAAGGGTTGGGGATGAGGGCTTAGTGCGACGTAAAAACTAAAAAAGACTTCCGCGACTCAGCGAATTCGCAGAGTCGCGGAAACCTGAAGTCAAACGGTTCCGTGCGCCAGGCCCTCACCCTAACCCTCTCCCAGAGGGAGAGGGAACAAGACACTCAGTGCTTCGCGCCGATCAGATAGGTTACCGGCTCGTCACCGGGAACAAACGCGGAGTGCATTGTATTGGCAGGAAGATAATCACGATCGCCGGCGCGGAGCGTGTAAGTCTCGTGTCCGACGCGCAGCTCAAGTTCGCCGCTGAGAATCCAGTGCGATTGATCTTCGAGATGAGAGTGCGGGCCGTACTTTGTTCCCGGCGCGTCAGTCCATTCGAAAGACGCTGTAACCTTGGTCTTGTAGTCGCTGGCGTAATTCTGCGGGATTGGGCGGGCTCTCCTTGCCCCAGTGTTCAACTTCAATGTCCATCTTAATAATCGGCTCTGCCGCAGGACAGTGCGGTAAGCCTTTCTTACCGTTCAACCCTTCTGGTAATCGCGCCTGAGGCTGAGCCTCAGGCGAAATGAAAAAAGTGAGAGATCAACCGGAAAGCCACACGCTTTCCGCACTGTGCGGTGCCAAGGCACACTCGCTGTCCTGAGAACTCATCGCACCGGCGAACGCCGATTTGTATTTCCGCTGATTCGTCGGCACTGATGGGCGACGCGCGGAGGAGGATGACGATGAAAACCACACTTACCACCGCCCGATGCCGGCGCCGACCATTAGCACTAACATCAGCGCCATCGCAAATGCGAATCTTAGGGCTAGTCGCAATACGCGTCTCGCGATGATCAGGAAGATTCCTCCGAGAAGGAGGACAACGGAAACTATTGCGACTGTCGTCAATCCTTCCATGGCCTAACTGGTAAATTCTTATCGTGTACCGACTTCTTGTATTTCGCCTTGACCGTCGTCTTGATGTTACCGCGCACGTTAAAGTCACCTTCGATTTCTACGCTGAGCGGATCGCACGCGTTCACAAAATCTTCGAGGATCATGTTGATGACGTGCTCGTGAAAGACCTTCACATCACGAAATGAATTGATATAGAGCTTCAGACTCTTCAGCTCGATGCAGCGTTCATTCGGCACGTATTCGATTTGAATCGTGGCGAAGTCAGGAAAGTCTGAAAAGGGGCAGACGCACGTAAACTCAGGAATCTCGAACTCGATCTTGATTTCCTTGCCGGGAAACTCGTACGCGAACGTGTCCAGCGGATAGAGCTGCATCTCTTCGCGCGGAGTTGATTGAATGTTCAGGCTTTGCTGGTTGTGTGCGGATATTGGCGCGCTCATCACTGTTCATAATACCCGCGTCGCGGCTGATTCTCACGTGCCGGCCGGCCGATGGTGAAAATCTTGATCAGAACCAATCCGGCGACGAAACCGCCGATGTGCGCCGCATAAGCCACACCGCCGGCCTGGCTGCCCGAGCCCAGCATGCCGAGACCGTTGATGATCTGGAAGACGAACCACAAGCCGATAGCAATGAAAGCGGGGACCGCAGTCACAAACCACGAGATGAGTACCATTACCCGTTTCGTCGGAAAAAGCAGCAAGTACCCGCCCAGCACGCCCGAAATCGCGCCCGACGCGCCCAGACTGGGAATCAGCAGACTCGCTTCGCTGGTCGCAAATGCGACTGTCGTGAAGACGTGGGCAAGACTCGCCAGTACACCACAGATCAGATAAAAGATGATGTAGCGCACGTGGCCCAATCGATCTTCGATGTTATCGCCAAAGATCCATAGAAAGAGCATGTTGCCGAAGATGTGTGCGATGCCACCGTGCATGAACATCGAGGTGATCAGCGTCAACCACACCGGAATCAAGGTCGGTTGCAGGCCAGGTATTTCGACTGCTTGCCCCGTGACCGGATGTTCAACCACTCGATCAGTCTCGGCGATGTCGCGGCCGGTGATGATCTCCTTGGGAACGGTTGAGTACGCGTAGGTGAATTTCTCGTTTGACCCGAGCCCTTGCAGAAACACGAACACCAGCAGATTGATGCCGATCAAAACGTAGTTTACGAACGGCGTCGTACGGCGATCTGTGTTTTCGTCAGCGATCGGAAAAAGCATGGCTCAGCCTGCGTATCTTTAGCAGGAAAGTTGCGCAGACTGTTTCAGTCCTGTGCACAAATCTTCATGCTCGTTAGGTGCGAATGCCTCCCGCGGCGTATCGTTTAGAGGCCGGAACTTGTCCGGCCAGTTTGTCCGCACAAGTGCGGACTCTAAACGCCTGCACGCCAGCGGCCTCCGTACCGCCTAAGTAGCACGCCCGACTCCCGCGCGGACAATGGCCGGATCATGCGGCTTCAACAGCTCATAACCTTCCGAGCGCGCGACGTAAGTTGCCGCCGTGATGTCCCCGGTCACATTCAGAGTTGTGCGGCACATGTCCAGAATGCGATCGACGCCGAGAATGATCGCAATCAGGGCCGGATTTACGCCAATCGTCACCAGTACACCGATGATGAAGGGAATCGACCCCGAAGGAACGCCGGCCGTTCCAATGCCACCGAGGATGGCGAGATACACAACCATCAACTGCTGACCAAGTGACAAGTCGATTCCGGCAAGCTGCGCGAGAAAGAGAACGGTGACGCCTTCGTACAGCGCGGTGCCGTTCTGATTCGCCGTCGCGCCGACTGTCAAAACGAAACTATTAATTTCCTGTGGCACGCCCAGGTTCTGTTCAGAGACCCGCAAAGCTGTCGGCAGTGTTGCGTTCGATGACGAGGTCGAGAACGCGGTGAGAATTACTGTCTTGATCCGGCGGAAGAAATCGATTGGGGACATGCGGGACAACAGCGCGATCGAAATCGAGTAAACGCCGAACATGTGCAGCGACAGTCCGACCAGCACCGTGACGATGAACCACCCGAGCGCCTGCAAGAGATCGAGGCCGAACCGCGCCGTGTTATTGAAAAGCAGGCACGCCACGGCGTAGGGCGCGAACTTCATAATGATCTCGATGATCTTTGCCGTGATTTCAAAGAGCGCTTGGCAGCCGCGCAAGAAAGGAGCGGTCACGCTCACTGGAATCAGCGTGATGGCGATACCGATAATCACTGCAAAGAACATCAGGTGAAGCATGTTCGGCGTTCCGCCTGACGTTGCCGCGCTGGGATTCGAAGGCACGCCGGAAATCGCGGCGAACGGATTCGAAGGCACAATCGTCTCGACGATCTGCATCAGCGGCGAAGGAACACTGCCGCCTTTCTTTGCGGCCTCGACCTGCTTCGTTGCGTCAGTGGAGTAGCGTTCTTCGAGTGCAACTTTCGTCGCCGGATCGATGCGCGTGCCCGGCTTGATCGTGTTCGCCAGAGTCAAACCGATGACGACCGAGATTGCAGAGAGAATCAGGCAGTACGCGAATGACTTCAGTCCGACTCGACCCAGTTTGCGAATGTCACCAATGCCGGCGACGCCCACGACCAGGGACGCAAAAACGAGCGGTACGACAATCATTAGCAGCAGACGAAGGAACAGCGTGCCGATCGGCTCAGTGATATGCGCAATTATCCAATTGAGATTGACGGTGAATAGCTGCTGGCCCGTGAAAAGGTTAACCAGCGCCATTCGGCGCGCGCCGCCGAGAAAGACCCAGTTGCAAATTAAGCCCGCGACCACACCCACGCCGAGACCAATCAGGATGCGCGTGTGCAAGGCCAGGCCTTTGGGTTTATCCGGCGTCTCTTCGTCGAGATCGGTAGTCAGTTCGCGCTCGAAAGCGTCGGCATCGAGCTTCGCGTTGGTCGGTTTGTCTTTTTTGTCAGCCATGTGGATTTTCAGCCTCGCGTTTTGGAGTTCGACTCTCACGCCCTCCCTCACGGTCGGGCTACTGCCCCGATTGCTTACTGCTTACCGCCTACTGCCTACTGCCTACTGCGTCTATCGTCCCCACTTCAGTTTGTCGCGCAGCAAGTCAAAGTAATTTCGATTCTTCGGCTGTACGAGATTAAAAGTGGTCTTGCTTTTGCGAATCACGACGTGATCGCCGGCGGCCAAAGGAAAACCAACTTGACCGTCCAGCGTCAAAGCGACTTCTTCTTTTTCAGTCTTCAAGCGCACTTCAATTAACGAATCGTCAGGTACGACAATTGGCCGATTCGAAAGCGTGAAGGGACAGATGGGCGTGATAACGACGGCGTTCATCGACGGAAAAATTATTGGGCCGCCGGCGGAAAGGTTGTAGGCCGTCGATCCCGTTGGCGTCGCCACGATCAGGCCATCGGCGCGAAATGAATTCACGAATTGATCGTCAAGGTACGTTTCGATTTCGATGATGCGCGCGAGCGCTGACTTATTCACGACCACGTCATTTAGCACGCGATTGCGGGTGACAAGCTCGTCGCCGCGGCGCAACTCAACCGCCAACATCAGCCGTCGTTCCAGTTTGTAGTCGCCGGCGAGGATGGGCTCGAGTGCCGTGAGTAGTTCCTCGATTCGAAACTCGGCGAGATAACCAAGACCGCCATAGTTCACACCCATCACCGGCACTTGGGTGTCGCCAATCAATCGGGACGTCGCGATCATCGTGCCGTCGCCCCCGAGAACAAGCATCAGATCGACCTGGCGCGCAATCTCTTCGTTCGCAACGACGGGAACGACGCAACCGGTTTCGTGCTCGATGCGCTCGTGATCGAGATCGGGCGTTCCGACGAGGCTGACGTTTAATTGATTGAGCCGCTCAGTGAGGCGACAAAGCGTGGCAAGCGCATCCGGCTGATGCGGTTTAACGACAACGCCGATGCGTTTGATGGACGCCATTGTCTCGAGTGATTGCGGGACGCGCGGATGATAGCCGTCGGTTGATCGGAGTGTCAACGAAACGAAAGTCGCCGTCACTTGGGTTTGCGGCTTTTGCCGCAGCACAGTGCGCTCAGGCTCGGCCTGACCGGCTACCGTCTAATCAAGATTTGCGGCGAGGCTAGCCTCGCCGCAGAGTAAACGGTTGAGTCTCGACGGTAAGGCAAAGCCTTACCGCAGTGCGCGGTGGCGAAGCCACGGAAACGAGGACTCACGCTGGCACATACAGCGCGAGGAATTCAACATTGCCGTCAGCGCCTTTGATGGGTGATTCGATTACACCCGCGGTTTGCAGGCCCAGTGATTCGGCGGCGGCGTTGATTTCCTGGACGACGCGCTGATGTTGCGCCGGATCTTTCACGATGCCGCCTTTGCCGATTTCGCCTTTCCCTACTTCAAACTGCGGCTTGATCAGCGCGACGATGCGACCGGCCTCGGTCAGCAGCGGCCTAATGGCAGGTAAGACCTTCGTTAGCGAAATGAAGGAAAGGTCGATCGTGGCGAAGTCGAACTGCTCATCAAAGTCGGACGGTTTGAGGTAACGCGCGTTGACGCCTTCACGCACCTTCACCCGGGGATCGTTGCGGATCTTCCAATCGAGCTGATTGTGACCAACATCAATCGCGACCACCCCTGGCGCACCGTTTTGCAAAAGGCAATCAGTGAATCCGCCCGTTGACGCGCCGACGTCGATGCAGAGCAGTCCATGGACGTCGAGTTTGAATTCGCGCAATGCGGCTTCCAGCTTTATTCCGCCGCGGCCAACATAACGCGACGTCGCATCATCCTTGATTCTGATGTTTGACGATTTGTCGAAAAGTTCTGAGGGCTTTCGGACAAGCTGCTCATCGACCAGCACCGCGCCGGCCATTACCAGCGCCTGTGCCTTCGTGCGTGAATCGGTTAGACCACGATCGACGAGGAGTTTATCAATCCGCTCGCGCGGCATGCGGTCATCGTAACAGAAGCCTGAGTTCAGTGGCACAGACTCAAGTGTGTGAACTCACTGGAAAATCACAGACTAAAGTCTGTGCCACTTCTGACACTAGCGCCGCGCGCCCTGCATGACCGCCCGCGGCGAGTCGATCAGCGACAACTCTGCCGCGCACGGTTTGCAAAGCCAAACCAGGACTCTGGGGGCATCGACCCAGTAGAACGGAGATACTTTGGCGGCCATCTTCACGGCGTCGTCGCTTTGTAGTCGCTGAAGTGCCTGAATAAAGAATATTCCGTTGTAGGTGTCGCCATCCGTTGCGTTGTCACGATGGCAGCATTCGCGCTCGTAAAAAAATTGCCGCTTCATAGGGGTGACCTTCCTCTCGCGCCGCACCGCGCGAGCGCACGAAATCCGGATCAGTCGGGCTGCTTATTAAATTTGAGGAAGGGCGGGCGAACCAGGAAAGGGCAAATCTGCTGTCCGCCTCAGAGCGCATAATGCCACGCTCATTCAAGGCGGTCAATACTCAAATTATTGTAAATGAAATGCCGGCGATTTGACCGTGAAAGCACGGGCACCCGTCTCAGTCAAGGATTGGGACCAGTGAAGAGATCCTCGATCCGGCCAGCGTCGGTTCTTCGATTTCGTCTCAAGGGAATTTCTGAGTTTGCCGGTTGCACTCTTCGCTTGCGCACCAATTTGGCGGCGTCCTGAGCAGGTTCGCGTTTCATTGCGGCGGTCGGCGCTGATTTCCGATCTTCGTCTTTAGGTCTGGCGATCTTTGGCGCTTCGCTTTTGGTGGACGGCTCGTCAGCGGGCGCGACCGACGAGTTTTCGGGCTGAACAGGAGCCTGAATCTCGTCGTTCTTCGCGTTCAATTCCGGCGCGCTGGTAACTGGTGTTGGTTCTGTCTTCGCCGCTGTCGAAACATTTTGCACCGGCGGCTGCTGCGTGACGGGTGCAGCCGTGTCTTGTCGCTCAAAATAATTGACCGCAACGGCGCCCAGGGCGCCACACAAAGTTGAGGCAAGCAGAAGCGGCAAGAGGGCGAGAACCTTACGTCGCCCCAGGATTTTCCGACCGCCTTTGATCGGCACAACCTGGCGCGCCGAGGCGATCGTGGCATCGTCATCGAAATGCGGCGGCTGAAGGGTCAGCGGAATTTCTATTCTCGAGGTGCTCATTCTAGTTACGGACAATTGTCCGATGCGCTTAGATGCAACTCTAAGGCCTCACGTTCCTGGGGTGTAAGCGGAGTATTGCGGTTTGCGTGCTGAGGATACTCACAGCGAGTGGAGCGCAAGCGTCCCGCTTGCTTTACCGAACGGCAACCGGGGCGGTTGCGCTCCAGTCATGCCGGATATGGTGTCAGGCGATGACCTTATGGTGCTGCGCGCGGCGATCGTCGAGCACGTCGACGGCTTCTTTGACGCGCGTGTAAATCCCATCCGAATCAAGGCCGTACTTGGCGAGCAGCAATTTGGCGTCGCCATGCGTCACGATGCGGTCGGGAATGCCCATGCGAACCAGGCTGACCTTGTCCTGAAGTCCGTTTTCTTCCAGCAACTCGAGAATGGCGGAGCCGAAGCCACCCGCGAGGTAAGCTTCTTCCACGGTTACAATCAGGCGCTTGGTTCGCGCCAGGGCCAGCAGTAACGCACTGTCGAGCGGCTTCACGAATCGCG
The DNA here is from genome assembly GCA_052389795.1 of Acidobacteriota bacterium. Taxonomy (GTDB): domain Bacteria; phylum Acidobacteriota; class Blastocatellia; order Pyrinomonadales; family Pyrinomonadaceae; genus UBA11740. Next base: position 204,338 of record JBQTHO010000021.1, read on the forward strand.
CGTTGATGACGGTTGTTTCAATGCCGTCTTTCGCCAGATTCGCAGCGGCTTCAAGCGAAGGATGCACCATCGAGCCATACGCGACGATTGCTACTTCGCCGCCGTCCCGCAGCAGTTCGGCTTGGCCGATTTCCAGCAGCTGCGGTGGCTGATCGATGGGAACCCCCATGCCGTTACCGCGCGGGTAACGCATCGCCGCGGGGCCGACATGCTCGATCATTGTGAACATCATGTCGCGCATTTCGCCTTCGTCTTTTGGCGCCATCACAACTATGTTCGGAACGCCGCGCAGGTACGCGATGTCCAAAAGGCCGTGATGCGTCGGGCCATCGCCGCCCGCGATTCCGCCGCGATCCAGGCAGAATTTGACGTTCAGGTCCTGGAGGCAGACGTCGTGAACCAGTTGATCGAACGCGCGTTGCAGGAAAGTCGAGTAAATCGCGCACACTGGCTTCAGTCCTTCGACTGACAATCCGGCCGCAAACGTCACGCAGTGCTGCTCGGCGATTCCGACGTCAAACGATCGCTCGGGGAACCTTTCCAGCGCATCGCAAACACCGGTTCCGTCGGGCATGGCGGCGGTGAGCGCGACGACCTTTTCGTCTTTGGCCATCAACTCACACAACGTTGCGCCGAAAACTTTGGTGTAGGTGGGCGCCTGTGCTGCCGACTTGACCGGCTTGCCGGTTTTCAGATCAAAGGGCCCAGTCGCATGCCACTTGTAGTAATCGTTTTCCGCTGCGGGGTGGCCTTTGCCTTTGGTCGTCAACGCGTGAACGATGACGGGGCCGTCTTTGATTTGCTTGGCTTCGTTAAGCGCTTTAACCAACGACTTGACGTTGTGTCCGTCAACGTAGCCGATGTATTTGAAGCCGAGTTCATTCACGAGCGCACCGGGCAAAACCGCAGAAGCAATCGCATCCTTCATCGTTTTCGCGGCGTGATGCAGCGCTCCGCCGAGTGCGGGAATCGAGAGCAGCGTCTCTTCCACTTCATCTTTGAAACGGTGATAACCATGGGCTTCGCGAATGCGATTGAGATATCCGGTCAACGCGCCCACCGCGGGCGCGATCGACATCTCGTTGTCATTCAGCACGACGATCAGACGCGTTTTCAAGTGCCCGGCTTGATTGACGGCCTCCATCGCCATCCCGCCCGCGAGCGATGCGTCGCCGATCAACGCGACGACGTGTTGATCTTCGTCTTTGTGATCGCGCGCGATTGCCATTCCGAGCGCGGCCGAAAGGGAAGTAGAGGCATGGCCGGCGCCGAACGTGTCGTACTCAGATTCGTCACGACGCAGGAAACCGCTGATGCCGCCGTACTGCTTCACGGTCGGCAAAAGGTCGCGTCGCCCGGTCAAAATTTTGTGCGCGTACGCCTGATGGCCGACGTCCCAAATCAGCCGATCTTGCGGCGTGTCAAACGCGTAGTGCAGTGCCACGGCCAACTCGACTGCGCCTAAGGACGCCCCCGTGTGGCCGCCAACGCGTGCCATCGTTTCCAGAATGTGCTGCCGAATTTCCTCGGCGACTTCCTGTAGTTGATCGATTTTCAGGCGCCGCAGGTCTGCGGGCGAGTCGATGTTCTGAAGCAATTTCATGCGCGCGAGATTGTAAACGGTAACCCGAAGCTTAGCTATCGAAACCAGAGTAATGCTACCCAACCATTGACGCAAGCGAGGCGCACTCCGTTCCCGGCATGTGGCAAGCCACACCGAAATAGTTTCAACTCTTTCTACCGGCCGCGCGTCTAAGTGGTCGCTGAGGAGCCTTAATTTGGATTCGGCCCGAATCGCGCCGAACGGACTATTAGGTAAAAGGAGTAATGAAAATGTTTGAAAAGATAAAACTTTCGAGCGCGGCGCTGATTGCCGTGTTAAGTGTGTCGGGTGCGGTTGTGGTAGCCCAGGACCAGCCACCGCCCGCGACCGGCACTCCCCAAATTCAAAAGCAGAAACGTGGTGACGGGCTGGGCCGCCGCGGCAAACGGCGTCACATGCGGGGCCAAAAGCTCGGCGCCGGTTTGCGCGGGCTCGATTTAACTGACCAGCAGAGAGAGCAGGCGCGGGCCATCATGCGCGCCAACTTCGAGAGCCACAAGGCGCAAATCGAAGAACTCAAACAACTGCGTCAAAAAGGACGTACCGGGCTAAGTGACGCGGACAAGGCGCGGGCAAAGGAACTACGCAAACAACTTCGCGAATCGAGGTTGAGTGCGCGGGACCAGGTGTCTTCACTGCTGACCACTGAGCAGAAGACGAAACTCGAAGAGCGGATGAAAAATCGCCGCGAACGTCGCGAGCGATTGGGCCGGCGGGATCGCACGAAGCAGCCGGCTTAGCTGCTTCGCGAAAACGCATACAACAGCGCCGTCAGGCTAAATGGCCCGGCGGCGCTTTTTTTTGTTGAGTTTCTTTCATTCACACGAGGTCACTAGTGGGAAGCGCCGAAGGCGCTAAATGTAATAGCCCGGCCCATCGGGCCGGGTCTCATCGACCGAGATTGATGAAGCGCTGAAAGTGCGAAATTCCTGGCTTCGCGAATACTTTGTCCGGTCAATCCGAAGCCGAACTTGAATATCCCGCGCATTCAGCGCTCCGAACTGAGTTAGATGTCTACACCCGGGCCGTTGGCCCGGGCTCTTACATTTCGCGCCGTTGGCGTTTCGAAACTTCTCCCCATGAATTGTTGAGCTGAATTCTCAACCCTCTTCCTCGGCGAACGCGCGCAGCCTTTCTTTGAGTTCATCGCGGGCTTCGCGAAATGCGTTAAGTTGGGCTTCTTCACCGCCGGGTGCCACCGGGTCGTCGATGCTCCAGTGAATTCGCTTGGCGGGACCGGGAAAGATCGGGCAATGTTCACTCGCGTGATCGCAGACGGTAATCACGTAATCGAACGGCGTTTCGAGAAATTCATTCAGCGACTTGGATCGATGGTGCGAGATGTCGATTCCCAGCTCGTTCATCACCGTAATCGCATTCGGACGAACGTAGCTCGGCAGCAAGCCCGCGCTGAAAACTTCAAAGCGATCGCCGGCGATATGGCGCAGCAGCCCTTCAGCCATCTGGCTGCGCGCCACGTTTCCGGTGCAAAGGACGAGAACTCGTTTCCGATTCTTTTTGTTAACCATCACTTAGTCCTGTCTGCTCTTACGCATCAGCGGCAACAAAGTATTTCGTCTGAAACCTGAGGGCCACGTTGACCAGTCCGATTAGCACCGGGACTTCGACCAGTGGACCAATCACTGCAGCAAAGGCCACACCGGAATCGATGCCGAAAACAGCGATGGCCACAGCGATTGCCAACTCAAAATTATTGCTGGCGGCGGTAAAAGACAACGCAGCGGTTTGCGAGTAATTGGCCCCTGCTTTGCGACCTAAGTAGAAACTAACCAGAAACATCGCCACAAAGTAAATAATCAGAGGGATGACGATGCGCACAACATCCAGCGGCAGCCGCACGATCAGGTTTCCCTTGAGACTGAACATCACAAGGATCGTAAACAGCAGCGCCACCAGCGTGATTGGGCTGATTCGCGGAATGAACTGCCTCTGATACCAGTCTTTGCCTTTGGCCCTGAGCATCACGAAGCGGGTCAGCAATCCCGCAAAAAAGGGAATGCCGAGGTAGATCATTACGCTTGTGGCGATCTGCCGCATGGTGACTTCCACCGCGCTGCCGCTGAGGCCAAAAAGAGGCGGCAGCACCGTAATGAAAATCCACGCGTAGATGCTGTAGAAGAGAATCTGGAATACGCTGTTAATGGCCACCAGACCCGCGACATACTCGTTATCGCCTCGTGCCAGCTGGTTCCATACGATAACCATCGCAATGCAACGCGCCAGTCCGATCATTATCAAGCCAACCATGTACTCCGGATGATCTGGCAGGAAGATGATCGCGAGCGCGAACATAAGAATGGGGCCAATCAACCAGTTCTGCAGCAGGGAGAGTCCTAAAACCTTCCAATCGCGAAAGACCTTTCCCATGTCTTCGTAGCGGACTCTGGCGAGGGGCGGAAACATCATCAGAATCAGGCCAATGGCAATTGGTATGTTCGTAGTGCCCACCTGGAAGCGGTTGATAAGGGCCTCCACGCCGGGATAAACATAGCCAATCGCCACGCCCGCCACCATCGCGAGGAAAACCCAAGCCGTCAAAAAACGGTCGAGGAACGAGAGCTTGGGATTACAATTTGGCTCTGCCATTCTCACCTATACCGAACAGCAATTGGCGGCGGGCGCCTGGACTGTTTCCTTCGTCTCGGTAGCGCAGCAAGCCTGGCTTGCCGCACCTTCAATCAACACCGGCTCATTACATTCGCACGCGGATGTTTCCGCGAGATTGTCCTGCAGCACGACGAAAACTTCCCACTCGTTGCCGTCCGGGTCGCGCGTCCAGGTTTTATTCTGGGTCGCGTAGCAACAGTTCGTCTGCATTTCGTCCCGCGTCAAAAGGCCAGCTTCGTTCCATTTTTGCCGGGTTGCGAGCACATCCTCTGTCGAGCGCACCTGAATACCAAGATGCGACAGGGCGCCGCGATTCGGCACGCTACCCTGGTTCAGAGTGAAATTCAGCGGCGGGTTCTGCACGTCGAATTTCGCGTATCCCGTGCGAACCTTGCTCGGCTCAATCCCAAACAACTTGCGATAAAACGCTATGCTTTCCGTCACATTGTTCACGTTCAGTGCCAGGTGAGCCTTCAGGACGTTTACTGCTACTCCGCTTTTTTCAATGTTGCTTTCCATCTCAATTCTCCTTTAAAATCATATTCGCCCGTGCGAATGTGTGGCGATACTAACGGGAGTTGAATATATCTGTCAAGCCGAATATGAAAAAGGTCGTTATTGAGTCGATGGCTGCTGACGATTGGCTGGCGGTGCGGGCGATATATCTGGAGGGAATTGCGACGGGCGAAGCGACCTTTGAAACGGAAGCGCCCTCCTGGGAGACATGGGACGCGGCCCACTTTAAATTTGCGCGGCTGGTAGCGCACGACGGTGATCTGGTCGGCTGGGCTGCGTTGAGTCCAGTGTCTCGACGCAAGGCCTACGCAGGCGTGGCCGAAGTCAGTATCTATGTTGCTGCGCACAATCGCGGCCAGGGAGTTGGCAGAGATTTGCTGCAGCGACTGATCCAGGAATCCGAACAGAACGGGATTTGGACTCTGCAAGCGTCCGTGTTTCCGGAAAACGCCGCGACGCTTGCGCTTCACGAGGGTTTTGGTTTTCGAGAAGTAGGAAGGCGAGAGCGAATTAGTAAGTTAAATGGTAACTGGCGCGATACGATTCTGCTCGAGCGACGCAGCAGGACAGTAGGCGTCGATTAAGAATGGCAAAGAAGCCTTACGACATTGAAGACCTTTTCAAGGCGCTGGCGGACCGCACGCGTCTGCGGTTGATTAGTTTGATTGGCGATTCGGAAGTATGCGTCTGCTTTCTGGTAGCGATTCTTAAGACCAGTCAGCCGAAGATTTCGCGGCACCTCGCATACCTGCGGCGCGCGCAGATTGTTGAGGCGCGCCGTGAAGGAAAATGGATGCACTACCGACTGATCGATCCACCTGACGACCACGCCGCTCGTATTTTCCGCGAAGTGCGCGCGTCGCTGGTCGAACTTCCTGAGTTGCAGCGCGACCGGGAGAAGCTCATGCAGATCTGCTGCGCGCCGCAGCTTCCCGTGCAACTGCGACACGCGCCAAAACCGATCGAGGTCGTGGCATAGCTCGCTCTCCATGACCGCGCTTGAACACAACAAATACCTGTCGATAGGCTTTGGGGTATTCGCGGCTTTATTCGGCCTCACATTTCTTTTGCTCATGCTGGTTAGCCTGGGCGTGTTCGTCGCCTTGGGTGTCTCGTTCGCGAATGAAACCGGCGACATGAATCAGGCCGGTTTCGGAATTCTCGGCGGCGTTTTTGCGGTTGTGTTCTACGTCGGTCTGGGTTTGTTGCTCGTGTTGCCGCCCGCCACCGCGAGCCGCAAGCTGTGGAAATTGCGGCGCGGCGCGCGCGGCTGGGGCATCATCGCCGCAATCCTAATCTTCTGGGCTTTTCCGGTAGGAACGTTCCTGGCGATTTACGCGCTGTGGTTTTTGTTCAGCACAGAAGGCCGGAAGTTATACGCCGGCGTGAAGCCGACTCTGCCGTGACTTACCTTGACTTTGCTTCTTCGCGCCTTAGAATAACTTTTCACGGATCGCGCGGAGATGTGGCCGAGTGGCTGAAGGCGGCGGTTTGCTAAACCGTTAAGGGTCAAAAGCCCTTCAGAGGTTCGAATCCTCTCATCTCCGCCAGTAAAAATTGTGACGAGTGACTTAGTGACGAGTGACAAGTGAATGGGCTTGTCGCAGTCCCACCTGTCACTCGTTTTGTTTTGCCGAAGCGGTCAGGAGGGGTCCGGATGTTTCCTGCTTTCCAGCTCAACTTTAGCTCGCCACAAGACCCTGACCACTCCAAGATCGGCGATCAAAAATCGCAAATAACAGCATGGTTCGCGTTCGTTTTGCCCCATCTCCAACCGGTTATCTGCACATCGGTGCAGCTCGGGCGGCGCTTTTCAATTGGCTCTTTGCGCGCAAACTCGGTGGCAAGTTTCTCCTCAGAATCGAAGACACTGATTTGCTGCGCTCGACGGAAGAGTCTACACGCTCGATTATCGATGGATTGGCGTGGCTCGGTTTGGACTACGACGAAGAGATTGTTTTCCAATCCGACAATGCGGCGAAACACCGAGCAGCAGCAAATCGTTTGGTCGCCGCGGGTAAAGCCTACCGGGATTTCACCCCCAAAGAGCAGCGCGACGATGCCACGGTCAAAGAGGGCATTGCAGAACGCGCCCGTACACTGGCAGCCGAAGGTGTCGATCATCGCCAGAATCGTTTTCGCGAACTGACAAAAGTAGATTCGGACCGTCGGGCGGCCGCAGGTGAGTCATACGCAGTTCGCCTCAAAGTTCCACTAGACGGCAAAACTCAATTTAGAGACATAGTCTATGGACCACAAGAGCGCGCCTACGCAGAAATTGAAGATCTGGTCCTGCTCAGATCTGACGGCCACCCGCTCTACAATCTTTCAGTTGTGATCGACGATATTGAAATGCGCATTACCCACGTCATCCGTGGACAGGACCATCTCACCAATACCCATAAACAGCTTTTGCTCTATCAAGCGTTGGGAGCGAAAATACCAGAGTTTGCCCACCTGCCCCTGATTCTCGCACCCAACAAGGGCAAGCTTTCAAAGCGCAAACACGGTGAAGTGGTTTCCCTGACAACATACCGTGATCGCGGCTTTGTGCCGGGTGCCTTTCGTAACTTTCTCGCTTTGCTGGGATGGTCGCCTCCCGAAGGCAGGGAGATTCTAAGCAAGGACGAACTGATTAAGGAATTTTCGCTCGAAGCTATTGGCCGGGCCAATTCGATCTTTAACTTCCAGGAGCACGATTCGCGTCATTGGACAGACGATAAAGCACTGTGGATGAATGCGGAGTACATCCGCACGATGTCTGTCGAAGAGGTAGCGCCCCTGGTCAAGGCCGAATTGCGAGCTAACAGGCTTTGGCGTGAGGAATATGAGGATCATGAGCGTGAATGGTTTACGCGCACTGTCGATCTGATTCGTCAGCGTTTTTTCACTTTAAAGGACTTCTCCTCTCAGGGTCGTGCTTACTTCTCGGATGACTTCGACTTTGAGGAGGGAGCCGTCAACAAGAATCTGAAGAAAGACGCCCGTTTGAAAGAACTCTTGAAAGCTTTGGCGGCTACCCTGGAAACGGTGGGGCCTTTTGATGCAACAACCACTGAGAAAGCGCTGCGAGAATTTGCCGAAAAGAGGGGCGTGAAAGCTGGTTTGTTAATCAACGCGTCGCGCACGATGCTAACCGGTCAGGCGGTAGGGCCTTCAATGTTCGAAGTTTTTGAGATCATCGGTCGAACGCAGGCAGTTGCACGGTTGCGCAGCGGGGTTCCTTGGTCTGACGACAACAAACCCACAGGTAACCCAGTTGCTTAGCAGCGCTCGCTTCCACAAATCGAGAAGGTTACCCACCCTCCGCGATCAGCTAACATTATTTTTCGATTACACAACCGGAATATCAGGCAGAGCGCTACCTTAAACCGGTATGATAGGTTTTCGGAAAGGCCAAAGAGCCAATCCGCACGCGGCAGTGCCCCCCTGCTGCCGGATTTTTCAAAGTGAGGATTGAAGATGATCAAGACAGTCGTTTTCTTCGTTTCGTTTGTCCTGGCACTCTCCTCTGTAATAGCACAAAACACAAACTCGTCCACAAGCACGCGGCCGCAGAGTAACACTAAACCCCAGACAACGGCGACGCAGCAGGCCACTGATACCGTCAAGCCTTCAACAACCAGTCCCGCGGCGCGTAGCAGCTCACCCAGGCCATCTGTTAGGTCCTCCCCAGCTCCCGGATCGACCGCCGTAGTTGGCGCCTTTAATAAGTTGCTCGATGGCATTCGCAAAGCTGACGTAAAAGCGGTGACGGAGGTTTATTGGAACTCGCCCAGACTGGTGCTCTTTAACAACAACGGCACCGTCACCCGAGGATGGGAGCAATTGCGCAAGAACCGCGAAAGCTCATATCCAGATGTCAAAGACGTGAAACTGGACGTTCGCGATGTAGCGGTTAACATGTTAGGTAGTGACGGAGCAGTGGTTAACTGTCTTTGGACTCAGTCTCAGACCTACAAAGGCACGCCGGAAGCCGCATCAGGACGGATGACTCTGGTATTCAAACGTCTAGGCAACGACTGGAAAGTGATTCATCTGCACACATCGCCAGATAAGGAGGATCCATCTCGAGTGTTGCCGTCTGAGCAGGCTTCACCAATACCTTCGCCAAGCCCAACGCCACCACTATGAAACACGAAGAAGTCACGTTCTCGTGTTCATTGCACTCTCACTCCTTTTCCGTGATACCAGTCTCGGATCCGCAGACCGGCAATTCGGCCGGCGGCAATTCCTCCCAGGATTGAAAGGAAAGGAAAAACCTCCACGACATAGCGGGGCTCGGGGTTCTCGATGGTGGCGAAGAAGCCGAGCCGCAAGAAAATGATCAAGCTTACCAGGACAACCCATCTTCGCGCCTCAAACCCCTCCGTCCGCCAAAGTAACCAAGCCCCGGCAATTCCCAAGAGCGTGTAAGTCCAGGTCAACGTAGCAAATAGTGGCAACCAAATCTGCTGATGAGTGGTCCTGTCGAGCTCTTCCAGGGGCATCAGCTCACCCTCGAACGGGTAATACTGGGAGTGGGTATCGAACCAGAGCGAAACCGCCCGTCTAAAAGGTAGAATCAAATAGTATCGAATTGGCGAGCGCGATATTCGCTCCCGGGCGATGCGGCCAAACGCTGCATCTATTTCCGGGGTCATTCTTACTTCCTGCCCTTCCTCGACCTGTTCCTTTTCCGCTTTCAGGTTGCCGACAGGTTCGTCGGCCAAATTTTCCCGATCGTTCAAGGCGAATTCATCTTCGATCGACTTCTCGGCCGACCTCGCAGGTTGAGCGTCACGAGGTTCATCAATTGCTGGTCCAAACCCCGGCGGTGGTCGCTGTTCGGACGTCACTCCTGCCGGGTAGCTGTATCTTTCCAGCAAAGCGGCGATCTGCTTTCTTTCCGCCAGCGAGTCAAAAGCCGCATCAGGCATTTCATCTATGTCGATTGGCGCCTGGTCCAGTTTCAAGAGCACGGGTCCAACGTAGCGCTGGTCCTGCATCCAGGTGCGTAGCCAGGCAAAGTAGCCGCGAGGGACAAACTCTCCAGGCATCTTAGCGTGCCTTGGCGCTAACGGTTGAAAAACATGGAAAACGCGCACGTTACGAATTGTCCAGGGAACCAGCACCAGGCAAAAAGCTACCGCGAAAACAGCTCCTAAGACTACCGTATGGGACAGCCGCCCTCGTCTCCCGGTGGCTGCTGTCGCTGCAAACCCCTGTCCGTTTCGATCCAGCAGCACATCGCCAACCAGTGTGATTCCGATGGCGGCAGCAAATAGCCCGCTGTCGGGCCGGAAGAGCACGGCGATGCCGGCGACGACTCCCGTGACAAACCAAAGCAGGATTGAGCGTTTGCGCGTCAAAGACCTGAAGGCGTGAAGGGCGGTTAGACACAGCAAGACAGCAAGGAAAATTGTCAGGGTCTCAGTAAGCAATGTTGCCGTGTAAATGGCGGAAAAGGGGCATATAGTTGCCAACGCCAGCGCGGCGATGGCGGCAGCGTGCTTACGACTCTGATCCGGCTCCCAGTAAAAGGCAATCAGGGCGATTAACGCGCACGTGGTGGTGTCAATCAAAGCCTGGATAACTCGCACCGCGCCGTCGTTTGCATCACCAAACAGCCTGTAGACACTGGCAAGGAAAAGCGGGTAGCCGGGCACTCGGATTAGCGATGGCTTATAAGGAGGTTCGCTGAAGTGCGAGTAGATCTGCTGGTCGAGCAGATTGCGCGCAAGCTGCGCGTAGACCTTCCCGTCGTCCGGGTCCACGACGGCGAGATAACGCGCAAGTGCAAACCGGAAAGCGAACGCGGCCAGCAGCACCAGTGAA
>JBQTHO010000022.1:0-165766 GCA_052389795.1 Acidobacteriota bacterium
TTTCTTTTCAAGTCGCGGAGTTTGCAGCGCCTTGTGGTCTTTACCGGGAGCGTTAGCGACCGGGTTGCCTTGTATTTTCGCACTTGCCTTGATTGATCCCCGGTCGCTCCCGCTCCCGGTACTGACCTCATCACGACTCACTGTTTCGGCCATTGGTCGCGCGGCACGTTCTTATAAACGTCCTCAAGCTTGTGATAGCCGTCTTTGATGACCGTCTGCATCACGTTGTTCTTGTCGAGTACCATTGGCTCAAAGAGCAGCGCAGGAACATCGACCTTTCCGTTGTTAATCTTGTCTTTGGCATCGACTTTCTCGCCGCGCGCAAGTTTGACTGCTGCATCAACCGCGGCGAACGCGAGGGGCTGAATCGGCTTGTAGATCGTCATCGTCTGTTTGCCTTCGACGACGCGCTGCACGGCATCGAGTGCGGCGTCCTGACCCGTCACCAGCACCTTGCCGACGAGCTGTGGCGGCAAAGCAGACACCGCGCCGCCGGCGGTACCGTCGTTCGAAGCAACGATCGCCTGAATGTCGTTGTTGTTTTTAGTCAGCGCGTCTTCCGTGATGCGCAGAGCTTCGCTCGCCAACCATTCGCGGGCGTATTGCTGGGTCACGATCTTGATCTGTCCGCTATCAACTGCCGGCTTCAACACTTGCATCTGTCCTTCAATCAGAAGCAGCGCGTTGTTGTCTGTTTGCGAGCCGCCAATCAAAACGTAGTTGCCTTTGGGCGCGTGATCGAGGGCGTATTGCGCCTGCATCTGTCCGATCTTCACGACCTGGTGCGACACGTAGAGGTCGACATCTGAATTGCGAATCAACCGGTCATAGCTAATCACCGGCACGTTTTGCTTGTGTGCCGCTTCGACGATTGAGGCCGCAATTTGGCCGTTATGCGGCGCCACGATCAGAACGTCCACGCCCTTCGTCAAAAAGTTTTCGCACTGCTTAATTTGATCAGCATCGACGCCGTTCGCGACTTGCACTTCACATTGCGCTCCGACTTCTCTACAGCGTTGCTCGACCAAAGCCTTGTCGCGCTGCCATCGTTCTTCCTTCAAAGTGTCCATCGAAAAGCCGATGCGCACCGGGCCGCCGGATTTGGCGCCTCCGCCGGTGTTGGTTGACTCCGGGCCTTTCACACACGCCGCGAATAGAATCACGGCCGTCAAAGCAAACGGAGTTGTCCGCGCAATGATTTTCATTGTCTGTCCCTTTCTTGGTTGCCGCGTGCCGGTAGTTTACGATTGCCGCGCGAAAAGCGCCGCCACATAATACCTACGAACATGGAAACTGTCAGCAGAGGAACTGCGCGTGCCGGAAGGTTCGCGCTCCACGGGTACTTTGGGCTGTTTGTCATCGTCGCGGCCGAGGTGCTGCTGTTTTCCGGCAACCGCCTGGTCGGGCACTGGTTCACCCCTATTGTCTGGACCGGTTACATCCTTTTCGTTGATGCGCTGGCGTACAAGGTCAGGGGCCGTTCGCCTTTGATGACTGATCGGCTCGAGTTTTTGATCGTCGCGTTGATTTCAGTCGGCGGCTGGTGGCTGTTTGAGTTCTACAATGCGCCGCGGTTTTGGCAATCGGATCTCGAACTGTGGTGGCACTATCACAATCTCGAACCAAATCCATATGTGCGCCGCTTCGGTTATGATTGGGCGTTTGCCACGATCTTTCCGTTGCTGTTCCTGACCGCTGAGTTGTTTGCGGTCACAACCTTCAAACGCTCGGTTCGGCGTATTCAGCTAAAGCTTTCGAAGCCGCTCATGATCGGGTTGATCATTTTTGGAGCGGTCGGCGTAGTCGTGCCTTTGATTTATCCGTCTACCTGGTTTGCTCCGGTTATCTGGCTTTCATTCATATTCCTGCTCGATCCCATCAATGCCATGCGAGGCTATCCATCGCTCATAGGTGATCTCAGTCGTGGCGACCGGCGGCGTTTGTGGTCTTTGCTGGGAAGCGGCCTCGTCTGCGGTTTTCTCTGGGAGTTCTGGAACTATTGGGCGTTGTCGAAATGGACGTACACAGTTCCGTACTTGGGTGCCGTTAAAATCTTCGAAATGCCCGTGCTTGGCTTTCTCGGCTTTCCGCCATTTGCAATCGAGTGCTGGGCGATGTACATCTTTGTGCGTTCGCTGCTCAGTCCCGGTGTACGCGCGACGGCGAATGATGACATCTTTTTGAGTTCGCATCAGTGAATTCCGCAAAGTTCAAAACCTGGGTAAAGCGCCTCGGCTTCTGGGGCTTCATGTTCTTCCTGGTTAAGGGGCTGCTGTGGCTACTCATTCCCGCAGTCTTGGCTGTTCTCGCGTTCGATTAAAGTCTGAGATGCGACATTTCAGAATCGTTCTCGCGTCCCTCACGCTGTTCGTTCTCGTTCTCGCCTTTGTAAGTAACCAGACAGACGCACAAGACGAGCGACGCCCGCGCGTGCGTCAAGCAGGCATCGTCGTAGGTGTGCTGTCGCCTGGATCGCTAAACGCGATCACGGATGTCGGTGGAGTTACAGTCGGTCATTCAACAATATTTCGCGGCGACAATGTGCGGACGGGGGTGACGGCAATTCTGCCGCACGGCGGGAATCTGTTTCGCGAGAAAGTTCCCGGAGCCGTGTTCATCGGCAACGCGTTCGGAAAGCTCGCGGGTTCGACGCAGGTGAACGAACTGGGCGAGATCGAAACGCCGATCATGCTGACGTCAACTCTGAGTGTGCCGCGGACCGCAGACGCCGTCATCGATTACATGCTCGCGCTCCCAGGCAACGAGGAGGTTCAATCGATCAATCCATTGGTTGGTGAGACTAACGACGGCTACCTGAACGACATTCGCGGGCGGCATGTCAGTCGCGACAACGTGTTCGCGGCGATCAAGAGCGCACGCAGCGGTCCGGTTGAAGAAGGCGCGGTGGGCGCGGGCACGGGAACGGTGGCCTTCGGCTGGAAGGGCGGCATCGGAACGGCTTCGCGAAAGCTGCCGCAGAACCTTGGCGGTTACACGGTTGGCGTGCTGGTGCAGTCGAATTACGGGGGGATTTTAACGATAAACGGCGCGCCGGTCGGTCGGGAACTCGGGAAGTACTATCTGAAAGATGAGTTGGAGAAGGCCGCCGCGCAAATGAACCGGGCGCACACAGCCGACGGTTCAATAATTATCGTGATCGCCACTGACGCGCCAATCGATCATCGGAATCTGAATCGGCTGGCGGCGCGATCGATGCTGGGTCTGGCGCGCACCGGCGCGGCGGGAACAAACGGCAGCGGCGATTATGCGATTGCGTTTTCGACCGCGCCTGAGCTTCGCATTCGCAACTTTCCTAACATGCGGCTCAAACCAACCGCAGCACAACTAGCCAACGAAGCGATGTCACCGCTGTTTCTTGCGGTGATCGAAGCTACAGAAGAAGCAATCTACAACTCGCTGTTTCGCGCCGCGACGACGACGGGTCGGGGCCGGACAGTGGAGACATTGCCAATCAATCGCACGCTCGAAATTCTGCAGAAATATGGAGCGTTACAGAACCGCGAGCGGTAGCGAGCTTTGGAGTGCGGCGGCAAGCGTTGCGCGACACCGCTTTGGATCACAACGGGCACGCTGCGCATCCACGTCCCAAAGCGCCGTCGCCGCTACGACCACCCCAGCGCGGCTGCCGCGCCGGGGACCCCGGTGCTCTGCCGGCGCACTCCAAATTCGTTGACACTCTCTCAGCGACTCTCTAGAATACGCGCCCCACACTAATCACTGCAGGAGGAGACGGACGTGACTCTCAAAATTCGTGTCAACAGGAAGAGTGTCGATTCGATGACGCGCCAAATCGCGAATCAACTCACTAGCCTCATCGGTACCGGCGCGGTCGCGGTTGGAAATATGCTTCCCAGCGAACGCACTCTCGCCGACTCGCTCGGGGTCGCCCGCAACGTTGTGCGCGGCAGCTACGACTATTTGGAAAAGGCTGGACTAGTGAAGCGCGAAGGCCGGGCCGGCCGACGGGTACGTTCCAGGACAAGTCGCGCGAAAGCCACCTCGAAACGCGTGAAGAAATCAGCCAAGAGGCGGTAAGGCCTATCAAGTCTTCGTTGGAATTGTTTCGTCACGGAGTGCCAGGATTTCTTTTCGAATCGCCGCGCGCTCGGCTAACAACCTCAGGAACCAACGCCGGCGAAGCAGGAAAAGCATTAAGGCCTGAAAACCGCCGCTTAATCGATCTAGTTCCTCTGCGAAGCGAATGGCCACGTAGCCGCAAACAGGAACAATAATCAGCGCTCCCAATGCCATAAACGAACTCACATATACCCAGGTAACGACGGCCGTCAGGACCCACGTCAGGGGAAAGAACAGCAGCGCCGCAACGATTTTGAAGGTGGAGACGACGTCCTGCTCACCGCGTGAAAGGGTTCGCGCCAAATAACCGGCCAGTCGATATGCCGGGTAGTGCAGCAACGCACCGACAATCGCGAATGGCGCCAGGAACAGAGAAATCGCGAACTGCGCAATCAGCCAGGTGATCGTCTGGGCCGCCGATGCCGGCAGCGAGAGATCGAAAGGATCGATCCCGGCCTGCTGCAGCTCTGAGTGCAAGCGATTGACGCGCACGTCGATCGCCGCGATGCGTTTTGGTGAGTGGGTTCGGAGAATGCCATAGCCTTCGAGGAGACGTTGCCGCACCTGTAGCGACCTTGCGAGGCTTTGCTCCTCGTCGTGCTCGCTCAACTCGTCGGCAGAAAAAATCTGTTCTACTCTGTCGACCAACGCCAGCGCTTCGTCGTGTTCAGCATGCAATATCACATCGCGCAGCGCCTCCTCGATTTGTTTGCGTAGCGCATGGACCGCTTCGCGTGGCGGCGCGCCGTCGGGTTGCAACTCAACCGGCTCGACGGTAATTGGTTCGCCAAAGCGTAACAGCGCGGAGCTGCGAAACGTCGTCTTTTCCGTGTAATACAATCCCACCGGCACAATCTTCACATCGAGTCGAGTACCAGAAGACGCTGTGCCCAGGGCGATCCGTGCCGCGCCGGTCTTCAATGGTTTTAATCGCGGCTCGTTGTGCAAAACTCCTTCCGGACAAATACCGATAGTTCCACCGCGCGAGAGGAGCTTCCAGGCGGCCTCGAACGTTTCGCGGTTCCGCGTCACATCTTCGCCTGCATCCTGTTGCCGATATGCCGGCAGAGAATCGAGCGCACGCACGAGAGAACCGATCAGAGGCATCCGGAACAGCGGGGCCTTCGCGAGAAACGAAACCCGTCGTGGCGCCAGGCACAGAAGGAAAACCGGATCCACCAGCGCGTTAGGATGATTCAAGACAAAGATGACGGGCTTGTCAGCGGGGACGTTCTCAAGGCCGACGATTTCCACGCGCCGGAAGTAAATGCGCAGGGCAAGTCTTAGGACAGCACAGAGAATTCGCCTGAACATTGCGTTTCGGAAAACGGCCGAATGGCTATGGCGAGGATGGACGAAGCCTGTTAAGCAGACCTGTCTTAACCTCGAACCATTCAGAATCGATGATACTGAAAACGACTGAGTCGCGGACGCGTCCGCTGGGCAGAATGAGATGCTTGCGCAGAATGCCTTCCTGTTTAGCGCCCAGACGCCGAATCGCCGCGCGGGACTGATCGTTCAGAACGTCGGTAATCAGTTCAACCCGGACGCACTTCCAGGTTTCGAATGCATGCGTGAGCAGCAGCAGCTTGGCTTCTGTGTTGACTGGTGTGCGTTGCGCGCGCCTGGCTAGCCAGGTGTAGCCGATGGCAGCTTTTCGATCGGCGGAAGAGATCTCGTAGAAGCGGGACGTGCCCACGACTTGAGCCGCTGAATTCGTCTTTCGGACGATTGCAAATGGTAGCTCGAAGCCTAGCGCGAACCCTTTCAGTGCGGCTTCAATGTAACCCTTCATGCCGTCAGGTTTGGGAATTATCGTTACGTCGCTGTTCCAGAGTTCTCCGTCCGCCGCTGCGCGCGCGAGATCGTCTGCATGTGCCAGCGTCAACGGCTCGAGTCGCACGTGCTCGCCTTCCAGAACGACTGGCTCCACCTTTAGCGTTGCAGTCACGTGGTCGTTATAACGGCTGCTGCATTCCGGGGCAAGCGCCAAACAAAAAAGCGGCTCCCCGAATTCAGGAGCCGCTTCTTCAGGGACTTCGACAGTCCGACTATTTCTGTTGTTCGAGTAACTTCAGTGAGTTCAGGAAGTCAAAAGCGGACTCATCGCCGGTACGACTGAATACACCCAGCGCGAATACTTCGTGCTGATCGTCTACGCGTCTCGAGATAATGCGCGCATAACCGGTCATGAACGCGTCCGCGGATATCGAATATTGTTTTCCTGCATAGGTGCCAACCTTAATATTTCGTCCAGAACTGTATTTGGCGGTGTAAGGCAGCCGTTCACTCTGAAAGTAATGATTGATGCCTTTCACCCACTCATCCATCACCGCGTCAGCAATCGTCTTGTCAGGAGCATGAACGAGGCTTGAGCCTTTGAGCCACGTGAGCGTGTAGATGGCGCCGTCGCTGATCCCGATCACGTAGTTAAGGTTCACAATCTTCAGTTCGTCGGTAAGGAGCGGAAACTCGAAGGCGTAGCTGTTCCAGGGCACGCGGATGGAGAATCGCGGAGAATCCGAGCGGTAGGGAATCCAATCTCCCGGCTCTGCCTTTGGGTTCAAAAGTCTGATCGTCGGATTACCGGCGATATCACCCGGTTGCACATTTCCGCGACCAAAGTGTTTATTCGTAAGCACGCGATTGGCAGCGGCTTTCCGGGCCTCTTTTTCCTGATGTGCCGAGAAGTTAAGGCGTTTGGACTTTCTGGAGGCGTCGTCTTGTTTCGCGGCTTCGGTTTTGCTGGCTTCGCGGAACTCCCACGGCGCAACCGCGGCCGCATCGTTCCACAGTCCGCGTTTTTCGTCGCGCGCTGCTTGCTGGCATGTCTTGTAAAGCTCGCGGTCGGCGTCGGTCAGTCCGTTAGCTTTATTGGGATCGTACCAGGCGGCGCCGTCACGCAGCATCTGGGATCCAACGTCAATTCCATTCAGCGAAATCTTAGCTTCGAAATAGCCATCCGAAAGATTCGTGTAGTCGAGCGTCACCGCCTTGTCCAGCACCAGCATCTTCAGGTGCTCGCGAGCGACATCGCTGAACGGCTGGCCGGCTTCGGGCGGCGCAATCCCCTTGAGGCGGACCTTCAAAGCACGGCTCGTGTTGCTCACGACCAGGGTGTTGCCCGACTGCACTTCAGTGACTTTCACGTGAAGTGTCGCCGCGACGGCGGCGGTCGCAACCAAAATGAACGCGCAGCTGGTGAGCAAAAGGCGAGTGATCTTCATTGAATCACGTCCACGAAAGAATGTGGGTGGGTAGTTTAGAGAGCGAATTCCGTAGCGAGTTGTAATTCGGCCTTCCGCAATTCATAACGGGCGCGGCCAAGATTGCCTTCGGTTCTCATCGCGAGACAGACGAAATATTCGCGATTGAAAAGGCGCATCAGGAAAGTGACTTTGCCAAGGGCGACTACCATCTCGTGAAGTTCGCCGAGACCGAGATCGTTCGCCGACCGCATCGCGTTGCGCACCAGGGAAGTGAACTCAGCGGCGGCGACGTCAAGGTTCGCGGCGTTACCTTCTTCCGTGAAAAACTTCTCCACCGACAAACCATCAGCGCCCATAATCAAAGCGCCGAGGCTGCCGTCGGTCTTTTCCACGATCGTCTGAAGGGCTTCTTTGAACATCGCGCTCGGCTATTTTAGTGAATCTACTTGAAAAAATTCCGGTGGTCTATGCTTGCGCTTCGACCACCGGCGGAATGGGCAGCTTCAAACAGCTTCAAAGTTCACAGCTGTCTCGCTGGCTACTGGATAAACCCTTCTACTTCTGTTCGCTCGGCCGGTTCGAACTGTTCGGAATGGCCGGGCCAGTCGACGGCTGATTCGCCGGCGGATTCGAAGGGGGCTTGGGTTGCTGCAACTCGGTCGGCGTTGGAGTGTTCGTGCCCGGATTGCCAAGCGGCACGGGTTGCGGCACGGTGGTCGTGCGGTGGCCCTGCTGCGGCGTGTTGGTCGTCGGACGACCGAAGTAGTCAGGCCGATAAATCTTGGGTGTGATGAAGAAGAGGATCTCGAGCGAACTCTTCATCACGGCCTTGCGCTTGAAGAGATTGCCGAGAATCGGAATCGAAGCCGCGCCAGGCGTCCGGTGTCGGCTGGTGCTGTCGATGTCCGCCAGCACGCCACCCATGACGGTGGTGCCGCCGTCGGGCACAAGCACTTCGGACTGCATGCGTTGCGTATCGATACCCGGAACACCGCCCACCGCAATCGCCGGGTTGAGCGTGTTGTTTTCGATGGTGACGCGCAGCACGACTGTGCCCGCATCGGTGATCTGCGGCGTGATTGACAGGCGCAGCGGAACCGACACGAAGGTGGTCGTCACGGTCGTGCCGCCGCCGGTAGCCTGAGTCGTCTGCACCGGAATCTGCGTGCCGCTCTCGATCTGCGCCGGACGGTTGTTCAGAGCAGTCACGCGCGGCGTCGCTACAGTTTTGGCCTCACCGCGATTTTCCGCGGCGCTAATCAAGAGTCCAATTTGGGCTGTACCGAACATGCCGGTGGTCAAGCCAATCACGGTGTTAGGACTCGCTGCCGAGAGGTTTCCGTTCGGCTGGAACGGCCCCATGAATCTCGACGTCGCATCGCGAATCGGATCCTGGTTGCGAGGCGCGACGCCGTCCTGTTGGCCGGAGTTGCCACCGCCCAGGCTTGGCTGGGGTAGGGTGCTGAACGAACCAACTGCGCCGCTGAGCGGATTGGAAATCGACAACGACATCTGCGCGCCGAGGTCGCGGCTGAAGTTGCGTTGCGCAATGATCACGCGCACTTCAATCTCAACCTGCGGTTCCGGCTGGTCGAGGATCGCGACGAGCTGGCGTACGGCTTCGATATTTTCTTTGACGTCGGTGATGATCAGGGTATTGCTGCGGCCGTCGACTTCGACTGCGCCACGACGGGAGAGACGGCGTTTGATGATAGGCAGCAATCCTTGATCGCCGCCGCCGCCAGTCGCGTCGCCGCCCGATCCGCCACTAAAGCTGGTGCTCGTCGCACCACCCGCGTATCCCGCGGTCGAACCGGCTGCCTGGGCCAATGTGCCCGAGGCGCGCGCATAATTCAAGCGCACGAATTCAGTAACCAGAGGTGAATTATCGAGCCGCGCGTCACTGATGATCTTCTGAACCTCGGCTTCCTTTGCGAGTATGTCGGAAGTCGCTACGCGCAGGATGTTGCCGTTAACTTCGACCCCAAGCCGGTTCGCTCGCAGCAGAGCATCGAGCGCGTAGTTCCACGGTACGTCTTGCACGTTCACCGTCACCGGCACGGCGCCGACTGAGCTGTCGATGACAAAGTTGATGCCATACTGCTCAGTGATGTAGTTCAGGATGTCGCGAATGTCCGCGTTGACGACATTCAGATTGATCGGCTCGCCCATAAAGCCCGGCGTACCGTAGCGGCGGCCTTCTTCGGACTGCCTCGTCTGATTCTGCGCTGCGGGAGAATCTGCGGGCGGCGTCGGCTGCGGCTCGGGACTGAAATCAGTCCGCGCGACCGCGGCGGTTCCGCTTTTGATAGCGATAGATTTGCCGGCAACCACGAACGTGTTACCCGACATTCCAACGATGCACGCGATGGCGCACGCTTTCGCGACTTTAAGTTTCAGAGACTGCTTAGGCATTATTCCCTCCTCAGGGATTCGACTTCACTCGCCGCTACACGTTGGGTTCGAAATGCCTGTACGAACATTCGAACGCGCCGCATTAAAGCGGTAGGTCAGTCATTTAGTTGTCAATATCGAATCATTGGGCCAGGACGGCTTAATCATTCGACGGATTACGACAGTCGATGGTGACTGCCGGAACTTGTTATTGCTTTTCCGGCGCGGCGGGCTTGGGGGCCTCGGTCTTGGGGGCCTCGATAGCCGGAGCGTTGGCGGGAGCTGCTTTGGCCGTCATGTCCTCGACCGGACTCGGCTTGCGCAGCGGTTTTACTTCGGTGCTCTTTTCACGACGGCCATCGAGCCAAACGACTTCTCGTCGGAAGGTGAGGCTACCTTCTTCAATCGCGACGAGCTGACCGTCAAAGAAGGCCTCGCCGGGATAAATTACGTAGGAGAGTTTGATGGGAGTGGCTTCAATCATCGCCGCCCAACCGCGCGGCGTGCGAAAGATTCCGGTGACTTGCATCTCGCTGATAAGGAGCGCCGTTGTCGGTTTCGGCGGCGGCACATGCGCGGCCGCGGCGGCCAATTTCTGCGCGCGATAACGCTCGATGCGAACTTGAATCGGCGGGGCCTCGAGTTTCGTTGTTGCCTTAACCGGCCTCACCGGGGGCTCGTATCTCTTGAATGGATCGCGGCCGCCCTTCCTTGCCTGTTTTGCAGGCGCCTCAGGTTTCTTAGCTTCCTGCGCGCTGACCAGCACTGCCGAGGCAGTGATTGTCGTGGCGGCGATGACAACGGCTAAACTCAGTCTGATTATGCGTTCGTAGTTCATTTCTGTTGTTCCTAAATCAGTTGAACTGGTGGTCATTTTCCGGGGGCCGGCGGCGCGGGCTGCGTGCCTTGCGGCGGTGGCGCCTGCTTCTGAAGTTTCTCGCTCGAGACGTAGTAGGCAGTCAGATCAAAGCGGGCTTCGACAGTTTTGTTCGCCATCTGCTTGTCCATCTGCTTGATTTCGAAGTTGGTGATCGAGACGATGCGCTGATACTTCGCCATCTGATCAAAGAACTGGCGCAGACCTGAGAACGAACTTTGCACGGCAATGTCGATCTTTTTGCCGCTGTAGAAATCCTGCTGTACATCGTCTTTCGGGGTAAACTTGCGAACTTGCAGGCTCGACGCCTTCGCGCGATCCTGGATGCCTTGCAGCACGTTCGTTAGCTCGCGCTGTTCCGGCAATAACGCCCGCAACTCATCCAGCTCCTGCTGCTTGTTCTTGTACTGCGTGCGGAACTCACTCAAGCGCTGCGACGCAATCTGCGCTTCGACGTTCTGCTTCTTAAGCACTTCGATTTTTGCGGTCAGTTCTTTCGTTTCCTGGCGCTTGCCGCGGGTCACGAAATACCAGAATCCGGCGTAGAGACCGACCGCAAGCGCGACGAAAATGCCGAGTCTGGCGTACCAGGGAATGTTGTTTAAGCTTCCGATTTTCATGTTTGGTTCCTCGGCAGTGCGTTACTTCTTGGCGACTTGACCGTTGGGCCCCGGATTCGAATTCTGCTGTTTGTTATTGTTGCGGCCGTAGGTGGCCTTTATCGTGAAGGCCACGACTTCGGGCTGCGGCAGGGCCGAATCGGCCGCGGCCGCCGCTGCCGTGGAAGAACTGCCACCGGCACTCTTCAACTGCAGCGTCTCTCTGACCGTTTCAATGTTCAGGTTCGTGAACATGCCGGACGAGAATTCCATGCTTTGACCGAAGCGCGTCACCGCGGCTTCGTTCGGAGACTCACCCTTGATGATGATCTCGTTCTCTTTCTGTTCGACGCTCCTCAGATACAGCCCGGGAACGCCGTCAAAGCGGAGTTTAATTTCTTCGAGCACGGTGCTGGGACCTTGCTGCGAGGCGCGCAGTGTTTGAATCGCCTGCACGCGAAGATTGATGTCGGCGATTTTCTTTTCCAGTTCGCTTTGCTCTTTCTTCACCGCGTTCATCTGGGTATTAATCCGCGTCTGACGATCAAGCTCGTGGACCGCGTCCTGATGCTTGCGGTTCGTGCTCACATAGTCATAGCCGACACCGAGTATCAGCAACGCCATCACGGTCAATGCCACCAGGAACGTCTGTGTGCGTGCGCTCGAGACTTTGTCTTCGACGAAGGCTACGCTCACGGAACGATCTGTAATCGAATCTAAAAGGTTAACTTTGATCACCGCGCGTCAACTCCTCTCAGCGCCAGGCCGACTGCAATGGCCATTTCAGGAACAATCTCGCGCATGTAGTCTGGATCGAAACCGCGAGCATCAACTTTAATTTTGCGGAACGGATCGAACATCTCGACCGAGATTTCAAACCGCCGCGCGAGAAAATCCGCCAGGCCGGTCAGTTTCGAACCGCCGCCCGAAACGAGAATCTTCTGAACCGCGGACTCGCCGTCTTCGACCGTCGCGCGATAGAAGTCCATCGTTTTCTGAATTTCGAGGGCGAGGATGTCTGAGACCGTGTCCATGATCGGGCCCACGTCGCGAACTTCAGCGCCTTCCGGTAAAGGCATGCCCCGCTTCACGCTTTCGGCTTGATCAAAGGTGAGGCCCAATTCTTTCTGGAGCAGGGAAGTGTACTGATTACCTCCGAACGTCGCGTCACGCGTAAATGCCGAGCGGACCCCGTTCAGAATGTTGATGTTCGTAGTCGAAGCGCCAATGTTCAGCAATGCTACAACCTGTCCCGGTTGCGGGTCATAGTTCAGTTCGTAGCAATTCTGAAGCGCGAACGCATCGACATCGATAACCGTGGGCTGCTTGCCGGCGAGTTGAATCGTTTGCTTCAGGTTCGCAACCTTATCGCGTTTGCAAGCGGCCATCAGGACGTGAATCGCATCGCCTGATCGATCCATGACGTGATAATCAAGATTGACGTCCGAAATATCGAAAGGAATGTGCTCTTCGGCATGCCACGCAAACGATTCCTGAAGTTCATCATCGCTCATCTGCGGCAGCACAATATTCTTCACGATGACTGAGTGACCGTTCACGCCGGCCGCAACCTGCGTCGTTTTGATCTTGTGCTCGTTGAAGATGCTGCTGATGGCGTTCGAGACGGCGTTCAACTCGATGATTTGTCCGTCGACGACTGAGTCGGACTCCAGGGCCTCGAAACCCAGGCTGAGCAGTTGGAGGTTGTTACCTCTACCTTGCAGTTCGACGGCTTTCACCGAACTTGAGCCGATGTCAACGCCCACCATGCTTTTCTTTCCACGTTTGAACATCATGCGTGACTCCTTAAGAGTTTTACTGTCAAAAGGCGTTGACGCCGCAAGCGGAGGCGCGCGCGACGGGCGCGCGACACGCGTGCGCGCACTAACCGGATTCGGCAGGAATAGCTTGCTTTCTTCATTTGTTGTCTCGGCAAATGCTTTGTTTTTTGAGGCTTCGCTTTGCGAAGGCGGGGCGCTCGGTTTGGCGGGTGTCCCCGCGAGAGTTGGCGGAGGTGAAAGGTCAGAGCAACCGGTCGAAAGCTTGGCGCTCAACCGCCATAGCGAGACTACAATACCGGCCAAAGCGTTGTCAACAGCATTTTGCCATGTTTAACCAGCCTTAATGTAACGGCCTGCGGAGGGTGAAGCGTGGCGCATCGGTTTGTCGGCGGGGTGTGGAGGGGTTACGATGCGCGCTTGCTAAAACATTACCGCAAAGCGTTTATTTTGCTGCTGGTTTTAGTGGCGTTCGGTGCAGCCTGGCTGTTTTGGAACCGCGCGCCAAGAGCGGAGATGAGCGCGTATGTTCCCGCCGAGTCGCTCGCTTTCATCGAAGTTAACGACGTGATGGGCGTTGCAAACGGAATCACGGGAACCGAGGCATGGCGAGTACTGGGGCCGCCTTTGGGAGCGCCATCACACTTAATTCCTTACAGTTGGTCGATCAAACTCGCGCGCTGGACTGGAATTGGATCGGCAGAGGCTGTGCTGCTTTCCCGGTCGCAGTTCGGTCTTTTCTTCACCCAAGCCCAGGCGACTGAGAGTGCCAACACCCTCACAATTAAGCCGCTCGCGGCCCTGGTCATTGAAACGCACACAACCCAAGGTCGGATGAAGACGGTACTTGAGAAACACGTCGGTCAGTTTGCGCAACGTTCGTTCGGAGGAGCAAGCATCGCGCGCAAACAGATTGACGGTGTCGAACTCGTAGAGTGGAAATCGCCAGATAACACTCGGCAACTCCTCCTTGCGATCGTCGACACCGTTGCGATTGTGGGCAATGACGAGTCTGTCGTGCTGCGGTGCATTGAAATTCGCCGCGGTCGGCAGCCATCTCTGGCGACCAACCAGCAGCTTCAAACAATGAAACAGCAATTGCGAGGCTCGCAGGCGTCAGTGTTTGGCTTCGTGCCGAAGGCAGGGGTCAAAGCGGTAATTCAGGCGTGGGCGTTTGCTCGTGCAGGAAACGCGGCCGATGCCGCAGCGATCGCCCCGCTTATCTCGAATGCGTTCGGCAACCTGATTGATGGTTTCGCCTGGACGTCCCGCCTGGATCAATCGGCCGTCGAAGATCAATGTCGAGTCGCTCTAGCACAAGGTGTCAGTCATCAACTCTCTGACGATCTCACACCTGAACCGCCAGGTGACAAGCTGGACTTTTCCTTTGTTCCAGCCAAAGCGATTTCCGTGACGTCATATCAGCTACGCAACCCAGCGAGTTTCTGGCGCGAATTGAATGCGGTCGTATCGTCGCGTTCGGATGTCCTGACGGCGGTGGCTTCACGACCGTTGCTAAAAGCGCTGCTTGAGCCGTATGGCATCAGCGACCCGGATAATTTCTTTCCCGCGATCGGCCCGCGTCTCCAGCTCGTTCGGCTCGATAACGTCACGCCTGCCGTGCTAATTGCGCAGACTTTCGACAAACCGGCACTGCGCAAGCTTGCCGAGCAGCGTTTAGGTCAGCTGAAAACCGAGAAATCCGATGACACCGAGATCTTGCTCGGTTCCGACGGGTGGAGTTTCGCATTTGCCGGCGATTACTTTGTGACGGGTCCCGCAGATGCCGTGCGACGTTGTCTGGATGCAAAAGCGCGCGGGCAATCGATCGCGACTAACGCTCCTTTTACGCGCGCGCGTTCGACAATAGATGTGTCACTTCCCGTCGTTTCGCTCACACTCAGTCCGGACGGGCCGGCAGCCATTTCCTTCGTCGAATTGTTTTCATCCCACGAGCGATCCGCGTTTTCGACGAACGCTGCTGTCATTCAGCAAGGCGCAGCATCGTTGCCATACTCCGTCAGCGTAACCATGATGAAAGGTGACGCGATTGAGTGGTCGTCGCGATCATCGTTCGGATTGTTGGGGTCGCTCTTTACAGCGTTCGCTCCGGAGAGACTTCGTTGAAACCTACATACCTGTTGGTCGCTACGGGGAATGCCGGTAAGCTGCGAGAGATTCGTGCCTTACTTAGCGACTTACCGATAACGCTGCTCAGCCTCGCCGATTTTCCAACCATCGAAGAGGTCGCTGAAACCGGATCCACTTTCGTTGACAATGCCGCGCTCAAGGCCTTCGGCTACGCTCGACAAGCGGGGATTCTTACGCTTGCTGACGATTCAGGTTTGGAAGTTGATGCGCTTGGGGGCGCGCCCGGGGTTCGCTCCGCACGCTATCTTGGCGACCACGCTTCTTACGCAGATCGCATGAACGCTTTGTTGACTGCCCTGAAAGCTGCAAACCGCGATGCCCGAACCGCCCGATTTGTTTGTGCCCTTGCGATTGCGTCGGACCAACAAGAGATGCTCTATACAACTGAAGGAACGTGCAAGGGACGCATTGCCGAAGCGCCGCGAGGATCCGGTGGGTTCGGCTACGATCCGGTTTTCCTCCCTGAGGGTTTCACGCAAACGTTCGGCGAGTTGTCGGCCGGCATCAAGAACGGAATCAGCCATCGCGGCCGGGCGTTGTCAAAAGCTCATCAATTCCTCGCTTCCTTGACCACTACTTCTGCCGCTGGCTAGAATGGCGCGTCCGTTACGCATTTCTGGACAGGCATTTGCCGAACAAGACGGGGCGTAGCACAGCCTGGTAGTGCGCTCGGTTTGGGACCGAGAGGTCGGAGGTTCAAATCCTCTCGCCCCGACCAACACGTTAGAGAACACCCCAGGGACGGTTTCGGGCTTACTCCACCGGCCCCTCTTTCCCACAACTGCCCTGCAAAAAAGGCCGGAAATTTGCGCTTTTTTGCAGACTTTATCGACGGTCTGTGGTATATCTTGCAGGCAGTTTTTCAATTTTGCTGATGTTTTGGAGGTGGGAAACCACAAATGGCGACCACGGCAACTGGTAAGAAACGCATGACCCAGTCGGATGTGATTAATTACTTTGCTGAGCGGACTGGCATGAAAAGGGCGCAGGTTAAGCAGCTGTTCGAAGACCTCGCAAACCTTGCGACCACTGAAGTTAAGTCGAACGGAGAATTCGTTCTTCCGGGATTCGGAAAGCTCGTCCGCTCAGAGCGAAAGGCCCGCGAAGGCCGTAATCCGGCGACCGGCGAGACGATTCAAATCCCCGCAAAAACCACGCTGAAATTCCGCGTCGGCAAAGCGATGAAGGATTCCGTTCTGCCACGTAAGTAACTCGTTTTCGCCGAATCTCAGTATCGCGGCGAGCAGTTCTGCGCCGGCGTAGTGTCCCTGAGCGGGCGCTTCGCCGGTGTTTTCTTCAGCGCAGCCAAAGAACCCTCCGTTTTAGGCCATTTCCGCCTCTATCGTCCGTGACAAAGAATTTACAAATCCCGCGTAAAAAAATATTCTCATAGGCGCCCCGCCATGGTATAGTTTCCGGTTTCAAAGTCACAGTTTAGGCGTTCTGTGGCCCCTCTTTTAGGGTTCGACTTGGTTAGTACTGTGCAAACCACCGAAACTGCAAGGACTTTGCATCCTGCGAAGTTTCGGCTGCATCTATAGTTATACAAATCAACAAGCTGATTTTGGCTGTTTAGAAAGAGAGAATATTCAATCGTGAATCTTGACAAGGGCCTGCCGCTGGCTGAGCGGCTTCAGAGACTCGATCACATTCAGGCACGGCGCTTTTTAAAGCTTGCCGGCACGGTGTTGGAGATTGCAACTGAGGGTATCCTGCGACATCTCGCCGCGTGCGATCGGATGGATGTCAATCCGGATATTTCTGCGGTGCGAGAAATCATCGACGACGCGCTCAACGGACGACGTGTGTACGCCGAGGCGGCGGAAATTACCCGCGCAGCTTAACCGAAACTCTGCAATTCAATTCGTACTGAGGCTGTCCCCAGTGGGGCGGCCTCTTGTTTTGCTCAGTCAGTTTTCGCGAGTAACGGTGCGTGCTAACATCTCGACGCAACTTGGGCTCCCGTAGCTCAGCGGATAGAGCATCTGCCTTCTAAGCAGAGGGCCGCAGGTTCGAGTCCTGCCGGGAGCACCATGTGAATATATCCACGCTCGCTTGTCGAAACCGGGCCAGTGTTGTAAACAAGAGTTGATTGCAATTCTAAGCCGGATTATTTGTGGCGGCTATAGTTCAGTTGGTTAGAACGCCTGATTGTGGATCAGGAGGTCGTGGGTTCAAGTCCCACTAGCCGCCCCACCAGAATCCCACGGGAGATTAAATGCCGGAATCTCAAAGAACAGCTACTCATTCGCAAACATTTGTCGCGGACGCCGAGACTTTCGAATTCGAAACCGTCGAGCAGGAAAATGGACAGGCTACTGTGATTCGGTTCAGCCTGGATGATCCTCGCTACCATGCGGGTGACGTCGTTCTGGTATTATCCGGCACCGACATTCATTTCCATGGAATGATTGGGAAGATTGCGGACGGGACGGCAATCGCTAGTGATCGTCGCGGCTCGCTGCTGCCTGCAACAACTCAATAACCTCAGCGCGAGTAGCCGGCGGGGTGACGAACCTCTACGTCACGATCGAGCGGCTTCACTTCCAGCCGATGAAATCCCTTGTTCGGATGCGTTGACAGATACGTCAGCGCAATCTGCCGCTCGAGCGTAGAAGAAATCTCTCTCAAGAATGGTTGAAAGCTGACGGGGGCTGATGTGCCCTGGAAAAAAGCTCGACCGCCTGTCTCATCAGAAAGCTTTTGTAACGAGCTCTGTCCGTTCGCGGTAAGAAGCCGGTTACCCGAAACCGCGGGCGGCGCGAAGATTGAATAAATCGCGACGCCCCGACGTTGGGCCTCGCGGATGGCCCGGGCGAGATCGAGGCTGTCAGACGGAGAAGAGCTGTCGAGCCCGCGCGAAACATCCAAGCCGTCTGAGACTACCAGTATCGCTCGGCGTCCGAGCGGCTGCGAATCAAACCGGCGCAGGGCCTCGATTATCTCAACGTAAGGATTGAAAGGGCTGGCACTCGCACTGCTGAGAGGCGGTCGCACACTTGCCGCAGCCCTATCCAGATCGGTGGTGAACCGGCGCCGCACTTGCAAGCTGCCGCTGCGAATATAGCCAACCATCACGCGTGATCCGGCGGGTAAGTCGCGGATGAAATTAGCAACGCCCCGCGCTTCGCTTGCAATCGACGACACTAAATCGTCCTGTAACAACACCGCCAGCGTCACGGGGTTGTCGGCAGGCCGGCGGATGGAAAGGAGACTCTGAACCTCGCCGTCTTCGCGGACCATCAGATCGACAACACGTATCTCGGTCTCGGGCTTATTAACTTTGATGGTTACAGGAATCGTGACCGGACGTGGAGCGCCACGCGACCGGCGCGAGCCGCCCTGGCCAGCGGCGAGCTGCCCTGCCAGCAAGAGAACGAACAGAAGCAAAGGGGCGAACACTTTTGGAAACTGGGGCATGCGTTCGAATCGTATGTTAACGGGCAGGAATCATATTACAAGGGTCTGATTCAGCCAAAACGCGGTTCGTTGGCCTGAAATGTCAGGCAGGGTATGATTTTACAATTACTGGTCGATGGAACTTATAGAACAAACAGGCAAACTGACCCAAGCCGACCGCCGCGCCGGGCGTATGTGGAACGCAGCACCGTGGCTGGCGCTGATGTTTATCACGCTGGTGCCGCCGGTCGTGCTCTCGTTCATTGCGCTGCTGTTAGGCGGCGCGCCACTCTGGTTGCTGGCAATCGCCTCGCTGCCCGTTTCGTTTCTAATCGCCGTCGTTGTCGCGGTCACTCTGCTCTTCTTTCGTCGCAATTGGGCCAACACCGTTCGCAATCGGTTAGCGTCCGACGGCATCACGGCGGACGAGGTTGACTGGTTCCGCTCGGAACTGACGAAAAACGAAAAGCGCGCGTTGAAATCAATGGAGCAGCAACAGCCACTCCTGGCCGATGCGTATCGCGAGACAATTGCGCTGCGACTTAACGCGACGCGTCTGGCGTCAAATGCGCGGCGTGAGTTGTTACTGGTCGAGCGCCGCATCAGTCGCGCACGCTATCTTAATTCGCCTGATACGAAAGTGCTGATGGAAGAGTTGAATCGCGATCGCGTGCGGCTGGAACAACTAAAGCAGGAAGGTTCGGCACGACGCGCGGAAGCCGAAGCGCGTTTGCAGATGATCGAAGCGGCGGCGAGTCGCGGCGCCAGTTGGGCCGAAACGA
The DNA here is from genome assembly GCA_052389795.1 of Acidobacteriota bacterium. GTDB lineage: Bacteria > Acidobacteriota > Blastocatellia > Pyrinomonadales > Pyrinomonadaceae > UBA11740. Next base: position 19,288 of record JBQTHO010000022.1, read on the forward strand.
ATTTCATGCTTCAGCGCCTGGACGAGGGCCGTAAGAATATTCCGCTTGGTCTCGAGAATGAACGAGCGAGACAGCAGCTTCGCGAGGACACGCAACGCGAACTGCGAAAAGAACTGACTCCATAAAAAAGAGGCGAGACCGATCGCTCGATCTCGCCTTCCATAAACAATCAATCGAGGTTACCGAAACGTCGTGTTTGGCGCCCCAGCTCTCAGCGTAATCTCGGTTCCTGGCTGAAGCTCGAGATCGTTTCGGCCCTCGACGTACACCGAACCGGCGCCGCCGCCGGCGCCGATGATTGCGCCGATCGCCGCACCCTTACCACCACCGGCAATGGCGCCGATGATTGCACCGACGGCCGTGCCGATTGCGGTGCGCGTGGTGGTTCGCGACGTCTGGTTGTCATCGCGCACAGTTCCTTCCGTGTCGACGCGCACGATGTCGCCGTCAGTCTCGCGCACCTCTTCAACAATGCCCCCGAACTGATAGCTGCGACCGTCCCGCAGTCGAATAGTGTCAAAGTCCAACGTCAGGACTGATCGTCCCGTCAGACGTCCGCTGCGTTCAACCTGTGACACATGACCCTCGATGATTGCCCCTGCGAATTCACGAGGGCCTGTGACGCGCATGGTGAATCGATCACCAACGCGACTTGCCCGCGTTGAAAGAGTGTTCTCGAGGGTTCCGACGACACGCGTACCGTCAGGCACGACGAAACCGCCGCCCGCTGTTGACCCCGGGACATTACGCGGATCGTGTATGTCGAAGCGCGCGACATCGGACGTCTTGTCGTACGAGCTCCGGACCACGACAGGCGAGGTCAGGCCCTGCACGTACACTCGGCGCGTGACGTTCAGTCGCCGGCCGTTATCAACCGAGTCAAACGTGACACTGAAATCATTGCCACGATCACCGGTCGTACTAACCATCAACTGAGTGCCGCTCACTGTGGCGCGCGACCAAATTGTCCGACCTGTGGGGCTGGTTTCGATCCGCTGGCGACCGTCAGCCACGAATGAAATCTGAGGTGCACGTGTCGAAGCAATCGTCACGTTGCGTCCGCGTACATCAAGCGCCAGCTCGTTCGGCGCTTCGAGTCGCTGCGTCACCGCATCGAGCACGCGCCGGCGCTCGCTCAGCGCCAGATTCCGCGTGGCTCTTTCCGCCGCATCACGCGCATTATCACTACGCGAGACATCGACGCGATACGTACCGGTCAGACCGGTGCGGAATTGACCCTGCGTGTCGTCGTATGGCGGATACGTGTTGCTGGGCGGATACGTCGTGCCCACCTGCGGCCAGCGCACGTTGAATTCGGTCGCGAGCTGATTTAGATCAGTTCGCAGCCGCGTCCACTGGTTCCGCGTCCGCGCGTCCATTGCGTGGCGACCCAGGAAAACATCGATCCGGGCGGCCCGGTTCAGCACGTCCTGAACGTCCGAGGACGTCGCCTGGCGCGCGTCAAAGCGGTCGCGCAATTGGCGCACACTCTGATCGAAGTCACGCACGAAAAGGTTGATGTCTTCACCGGCCGCCGGCGAGTATGTCGCGTTCGGGTTGCGACTGGCCCAATTTTGAAGGCTATTGCTGAAGTTCGCGGAGCGATTTTCGATCCGAACAATCAGTCGTCGTACCGTCTGGAATGTTCCTCTGTAAGTTCTGGTTTGTGCCTGCGCTGCGAAAGGTATTAGCAGCAAACAGGTCATCGATAAAGCTGTTGCAATCAGGCGTCGTCTCATCTTACTTTCTCCTCCATTAATCGCATGTTGACATTAATCGCATGTTGAATCGGGGAGGGCTCAAGGGCCAGACTAGCTAGTACTCAAATGCCGTACCACTGGTGAAGGAACATAAGAGAGAGACGTGAGAGAGATTTGAAAGTAGTGGGGGGCCTAAGTGTGATTCGGCTAAAACTAACTGGGTTGGAGACATCTCTGTTACAAAGTTAGCGCTGATGATGTTCAGGTTGCGGGATTCAGTACGATCTTCGTGCATCAGGCGTTTTAAAAACAGCCGTGTTATCCTTTCATTGAGATTGATATCTGGCGATTATTAATGCCCGAGACGCAGAATAAAGCGACGATTCAGTTCGCCGGTGACGACGTTTTCGTTGGCGTCAGCCCGTCCGGCCATGCCCAGGTTGTCGAGACGAATTCGCAACGCAGCATTGCCGCCACACCGATGGAATTACTGTTGCTCGCGTTGGGCAGCTGCACCGGCGTCGACGTTATCTCAATTCTCAAAAGGAAGAGACAGCGCGTGACGGATTACCGCATCGAAGTAAGCGGCGAGCGTCGCGAGGATCATCCGCGCGCGTACACCAGGATGTTTGTAAAGCACGTCGTGCACGGTCGTGGCGTATCCCCAGAGGCGGTCGCCCAGGCGATCGAACTCTCTGATACGAAGTACTGTAGCGTTGCCGCGACGCTGCGGGGGGCCGCTGAAATAGTAACGACTTACGAAATAATCGAAGATGAATTACCGGAATAAATTTCTCGCTTTTGCTGTCATCGCGGCTCTTGCCACCATCGCTACGGGTCAGTCCACGAGTGACGCGGCGTTGAGTGCAATTCGTTCGAGCGATCGCGCTGAACGCTCCGCGAAGAACAAGGTCGCGTTGCCGCCCGCGGAACATTTGCGGCGGGCGGGCATTTATCTGGCGAACCGGCTGTTTTCGGATGCGCGTGTGCACTGGGAAGCGCTGGTCGAAAACTATCCGAACGACCCCGGCGTGCCCTCAGCACTGCTGGGCATGGGCCGGTCGTACTACGTCGAGCGGCGATACGAAGACGCGCGCAAGGTATATGAGCGGCTCGCGAGGACCTATCCCGATACGAAAGAGGGCAGGGAGGGCCTGAACTTTTCGGCGTCATCGTTGCTGCGCATGGGTCGCGGCGCGCAAGCCGCTGAACGTTACGCTGAATACATCGAAAAATATCCGAACGGCGAACGCATCGACACGGCGCATCTGAACGCGATCGATGGATATCGCGAATCCGGCCGATTGCAGGACGCCATCACCTGGGTCGAACGTACGCGACAAAGATTTGCGGGCACTGCAATTGAACGCAACGCCACATTCGCGCGACTGCGCGTGGACATCGGCGCCAAAGATTGGCCGAGCGCGGTCACGACTGCAGACGACTTGTTACGGTCGAGGTTGGCTGGATCCAACACGACCACTGACGAGGTGCTCTATCTGAAAGCTCACGCTCTGGAAAGTGCCGGTCGCCGGGACGATGCCATCCGCACCTATTTGCTGATTTCCGACGGCGCAAACTCGTACTACGGCGGACTGGCGACGGCACGGTTGCGGGCGTCAGGGGATGCAGCCGCGAACCAGATGGCCCAGGAGCGCACGGCGAAAGTAAACGCGTCGATTGCCCGGGTTGCGAATGACTTTCCAGCTCCATACCGTTTCCAACTCGTGAAAGAAGCCAGCAAGCGCGGTCTCGATCCACGTCTAATGCTCGCAATTATGAAGCAGGAAAGTCAGTTTAAAGCCGGCGCGCGATCGCCGGCGGCCGCTCGCGGCTTGTTGCAACTGACGATTGACGCGGCGAACAGATACGGCAAGCGAGCCGGCTTTGCGCACGTGACTGAGGACATGCTTTATCGACCTGATTTTTCAATCGCAGTCGGCGCGGAGTACCTGAGCGAGCTTTCACGCATGTTCGCGGGACTGCCGGAAGCGATGGCGGCAGCTTATAACGGCGGCGAAGACAATGTGGCTCGTTGGTTGGCACGCTCAAACCGAAACGACAACGGCGTGTTTGCTTCGGAAGTTGGCTTCACCGAATCTAAGAATTACGTCTTTAAAGTAATGAGCAATTATCGCGCGTACAAACAATTGTACGACGCAAAGCTGAATCCGCAGTAGCGGCGTCAGAGTACCAGCTTTAGCTGGACGTTCGTGGCGAAAAGCCCGACTCAAGTCGGTACTCTGACACCCTTCGCCGCCTAAGGCTGCGGACAGTACTTCGGTTCAAACCCTTCCGCCCGCTCGCGACGATTCAAAACATCCGGTCGAGGATAATTACGCGGGAGAATTCCCAAACGCACCAGCGCCTCACGATATTCATAACGAATGGTAACTTCGGCGATCGGCCGCTGATCGAGATCCATTTTGATCCACGTCACGCCGTTCTGAACGTTGCGGCCAATTCCCGTCGCCGCGGACTCGTCATCAGGTGGCGGGTAAGGCGTCGTGCTTCGAGGCTTCGCTGCGTCGCGATTCGCGCCGGCTGATGGCGACGACTCGGCAGGCGAGTTTTCAGTTCGGTTCGCATCTCCCCTTTTGTAGGTCGGCCGTTCTTCGCGACCACCCGGGGTAACCGGCATGATCGTGACCGGTCGCCGTTCGCGGAAGAACACTGCCGATATCACGCCCAGGTTCTGGGTCTGGCCGATCTTTGCGCCGTACGAATCGCGCTCAGTCGTGAAATAAAACCGGCGCGCGTTATCCGCGCTCATCTGCCATCCGCGCACGTGAATCGTTCCGTACGGCTCAATCACCCACTTACGCGCTTCCCAGGCGCTCGAGTGCCGCGCGTCAATTGTGTTCATGCCGTCAACCGCCAGAGCGACCGCCACTCGAGTCCCCGTCGGGTTATGAATGCGCAGTTCGTATTCGGCCCTCTCCAGCGCCTCAATGTAACGCCGACCGCGCGCCGCGTACTCGGTCGTCCGGCGGCCGTCGATAAGCACTTCAACCGAAAAACCATTCACTTCCGCGACCGGTTCGGCAGCTATTTCAGCCCGACCGGTCGCAATGTAACCAGCCAGAACGCTCCGGGAACCGTATTCGATGGCTGCACCAGCCAAAAGAAACAGACAGCTCAAGCCCCCTGCCAAGCCAATCAAAACTCTCTTTCGCATGTTTTTCTTCTCCTTAGCGGCGAGAATTGGAGTTACCCCATGTCAGAACGGGCCGAATTTCACCCGCTTGCGCGGAAACTGCGTGCGGACAAGCAGAATGTTTGGAATCGTGTTGGAAAATCAGCGGCAGCAGGCTAGAATGGCGCGGTTCTCATACCAGCCAAGCCGCGCGCAGTTCGATTGCGCGCCAGCATGAGGGTTCATAATGGCGGAATATGTTCTGACAGCGACCAAAACCGAAGCGCGTGCCGGATCGTTTTACGATCGCATCGCGCGATTGTATGACTTCACGTTCAAAATTAATGGCTACGGCCGGTCGCTCGATCAATATTTCGACGAACATCCGCTGCCGGTGTTTCCGGGCTCGCGCGTACTGGACGCGGGCTGTGGCACTGGGACGCTGACGCTGGCGATGCTCCGGAACCTCCAGGTCCCGGTGAAGCTGACGGCGCTCGACCTTTCGGCCTCCTCGATGGCGACGGCGAAAAAATACGTGAGCAAGCAAAAGCATCGCGAACAAAAAGTCGAGTTCATGCAAGGCAACATTCTGTCGCTGCCTTTTCCTGATGAATCGTTTGACTTGATTGTGACGAGTGGCGTGCTGGAATACGTGCCGCTCGATGAGGGCTTTGGCGAACTCGCGCGCGTGCTCACACCGGGCGGTTATTTTCTGAACCTGCCGATGCGCCCGTCAATCGCGACCCGCTTCCTCGAACTATTATTCAGATTCAAAGCACACCCGCCCGCAGAACTTTCTGAGACGACGAATCGACACTTCAAAGTCGTCAGCCACTATCGCTTTCCAAGATTTCAGATTATTGGCTGGAGTAAGACTGCCGTTCTTGGGAAGAAGATTTAGTACAGAACCGCGAGCAGTAGCGAGCGGGATAAGGACGCGTCTTAGTGGCGTCGAAGTTTTGTGCCGCTCGCTCATGCTCGCGGTCTGTGCGATTACTTGACCGGCGCCAGTCGCATGATTCGGTCATCATCACTTGCCGGCCTTCCCCGCCCATCACGATTAGAAGTCGAGAAGTAAATGAATCCGTCCGGTCCTTCCGCGATATCGCGGATGCGGCCATACTTTCCTGCGAGCAGATTCTCTTCGCTAACAACGCGCCGGCCGTCGAGCACGACGCGAATGATCCTGGTACCCCGCAAGCAGCCAAAGAAAAAATTTCCTTTGAACTGCGGCAGCTGTGAGCCGCGATAAAACATGCCACTCGCGGGCGCACATGCCGGCGTGTACTCAAGCAAAGGCGCTTCCATCCCGGCGCGCGTCTGTCGATGATGAATCGCCGGCCAGCCGTAGTTTTTGCCGCGGTCGATGATGTTTACTTCGTCACCGCCGCCCGGACCGTCGAAGCCGCTCGGGCCATGTTCAGTTTCAAACAAAAGGTTCGTGCCGGGTTGAAAATCAATACCCTGCGCGTTGCGACTTCCGTAGGCGAAGATTTCAGGTCGCGCATCGCTGCGGCCCACAAAAGGATTGTCGGACGGAATCGTGCCGTCATCATTCAAACGCAGAATCTTCCCGGCAATTGATTTCAGCTGCTGCGCCAGATTTCGATCGGTTGCGTCACCCGTCGTGATGTACAGCTTGCCGTCAGGGCCGAAACGTAAACGACATCCCGCGTGCGCCGGCGCCGCAGGAATGCTTTCGATAATTACTTTTCGGTCGGTCAACCCATTGGACGTCTCACGAAAGCGGACGATCCTGACTTGCAGTCCATCACCGGGATACGCGTACGAGAGATAAAGCAGTTGATTGGAGGAAAAGTTTGGGTGGAGGGCGAGACCCATTAAACCGGCTTCACCTCTGGATTCGACATCGGGCACGGTGTACAAAGGCTGCGGCCGCAGTCTTCCGTTTTCAAACACCCGCACGCGCCCCGGTCGTTCGGTGAAGATCATTCGGCCGTCCGGCGCCCAGACGATTGACCACGGCACTTCCAAATTGCCGACGACAGTTTCAACTTTGAAGCTGGTTTGCGACTGCGACGAGTCTTCAACTTCTCCCGCGCCACTTCCGGGAGGCGGAGAGCTGCATGACGCGGCGAGAAGGGACAAGGCGATGGGTATTAACGCTGAAAAAATCATTTTCCATTTTCCATCTGTCATTTCTCATCTATTATTTTCTGCTCACTGCTCACTGCTCACCGCTCACTGCTCACCGCTCACAGACTGATATATTCGTGCAGCAGCTTAATCTCGTCGCCTTGCTCACTCAATTCAACACGCAGCAAGTCACGCATCGAAAGCATTCCGACCCACTTCTCGCCATCGACCACGGGCAGGTGACGACTGCCAATTTGGTCCATGCGTTCCAGGGCCTGATGGGGCGTCTCGTCACAACGAATAACCGCGCGCAGCGGACTGGTGACATCGCCGAGCTTCAGCGTCGTCGGGTCGTGTTTCAGCACCACGACGCGATTCAGCAAATCACGCTCAGAGAAGACGCCGATCAGCGTTCCTTCCTCATCCAGCACGCACACCGCACCGATTTTGCGCCCGGCCATGAACTCAGCCGTTTCCATGACTGTCGCCGAAGCGTTCATGGAATAAGGCTCACGGTCGCGAATGACATCTTTAATCAGCATCGCCGCGCCCTCCTGTTGGGAAACTAGTTGTCAGGCTTGGCGGCATTATAAGAGATGTGCGCCGTGCTGTCTCTAGCAAATTTCGAACAAATTAGTGAGGATTAGTCGCTCGCCGCGTGAAGCAGTTCACAAGCGACCTAATAAAACAAACAACCCTGCGCCGTCGGCCGGCGGAAGGTGTTTTCGTTGCGGTGGGTGTCGCTGCCCACACGATGCTCGTTGAAGCCGAGCTTCCGGCAATAGACCTCGAAGAGTTTTTCCTGCGCATTCCAGTATTGCCCTTTGCCGCGCATGCGATCGTAGAAGACGCTCGAGTTGATTTTGCCGCCGCGCGCGTCGCGGATTCGATTCAGAACCCGATCAGCTTTGGTCGGAAGTTTTTCGCGCAGACGTTGTTCGAAGTACGGAGCCACACTGCCCGGCAGGCGCAGCATGTTGATGAAGGCTTTCGTCGCGCCACAGTCTTTCGCCCGTTGGAGAAGGCCAGGAATGTCTGTGGACAAGCCGGGAATCGTAGGTGCGATCCCGATCCCGACCTGGATACCGGCATCGGCGAGAATCTTCATCGCTTCAAAACGCGCGTTCGGTGAAGGCGCAAACGGCTCGACGGCGCGGGCGGTGTCGTAGTCCGCAAACGGAATTGAAAAGTACACTCCGACGCTCGCATCGCGGGCGAGAGTCTGGAGCACATCAATATCGCGTCTAATCAAAGCGGACTTTGTAACGATGCCCACTGGATTGCGAAACTCAGCGCACACTTCCAGACACTGGCGCGTCAATTTGTAATTGGCTTCGAGCGGAATGTAGGGATCGGACGTGAACGAGAAAACGATCTGTTCACCTTTCCATGAAGGCTTCATCAATTCTTTTCGGAGCAGCTCAGCCGCGCGCACCTTTACAACGATCTTCCTTTCGAAATCAGTGCCGGCGCCGAAATCGAGATATTCATGCGTAGGCCGGCTGAAGCAATACGTGCAGCCATGAATGCAACCCCGGTAACAGTTGATTGAATGATCGAACGCCACGTCGGGACTGTCGTTGTGGCTGATGATCGAACGGGTTTCAGTCTCTTCGTAGACCTCAATTTTCGCGGGCGGAGGCTCGCCAATCCATTCAACTGAGTGATGTAGCCAGGGATTCGGTGGGTTTGCTATGAAACGCATGTCTGCAATCGTGTCCTATCGGTGAAACGCAGCATAAACGTTCGAACTGAAACTTTCAAGGGTCGGCGACCGTTGACAAAAGTGCGCGAACTGGATAGAAGGACACAAATCGCGAGGGGGAGTTGTCGCGCGAAGGCGACCGGGAGAGGGACACGGACATGCGAGACGACGAAATTATTGGTCTAATTGCGGTGTTGGTGATTTCGGCGGTTGCCCTGACTGTTTACGTCGGGCTGATTGTTTTGGGAGTGAACATGGCGAAGCGCAAGAATCGTTCGCCGCATTGGTTTTGGTTTGCCGTTCATCCAGTTGGCTTATTGATTACATTGATCGTGATGGCTTGCCTGTCTCCGTTGCAACGCTGTCCGAATTGTCAGCAAGCGTCTCACGCGCACGCGCGCCTCTGCGGATTTTGCGGATTCAATTTCGCGACTCAAGGGTACTTCGCGCCTCAGCAACCTCCGGCGTACATGCCCCCCCGATATTAGCTCTTCGACAACAAAAAAAGTCCGACAAGCGTTTTCAGCCTGTCGGACTTGGAAAGCATCTTCAGATGGGAGTTAAGCTCGCGGCCTCACCGTCACGTAAAACGGATTACCTCGCCGGTTGATGAGCAGCAGCGCAGGTCTATTCCCGCCTTTATCGATCGCGCCGCTCAAATCTGCTGCGGAACGAATTGGCTGCCGGTTCACTTCCTGAATTACGTCGCCGCGCGCCAGACCAGCCGCGGCGGCCGGCCCCGCCGGATCAACTGTTTCGATGACAACGCCTTGCGTGCCCGCGCGCAGGCTCAGTTCCGAAGCTATTTCCGGTGTCAGCGGCATCACGGTCAGCCCCAGTTTTCCCTGATTTGTAGAGCCGGGCCGGGTCGACTCTCCTTCTTCTTTACGCGCGGTTTCAGGTTTGAACTCTCCCAGGGTCGCGCTAATCTTTTGTTCGCGGTTATCGCGGAGGAGCGTCAAGGTCACCTGACTGCCTGGTGCCATACTCGCGATCTGATTGCGAAAAGCATTCGTTTCCTTCACCGGTGCGCCGTTCAGCGCGATGATCACGTCGCCCTGACGGATACCGGCGCGTTCCGCCGCGCTGCCCGCTACGATCTCATTGACGATGATGCCTTTCGTCTCAGACATGCCGAGGCTTTGCGCCATGTCCGAATCAACTCGCCGCACACTAATGCCCAACTGGCCGCGACGCACGGTCCCGGTCTTGATGAGCTGATCCATCACCGAGCGCACCATGTTCGAAGGAATCGCAAAGCCGATGCCGATGTTTCCTCCTGACAGACCGCCGATGATTTGCGAATTAATGCCGATCAAATCACCGTTAGTGTTCACGAGCGCGCCACCAGAGTTTCCACGATTAATCGGAGCGTCAGTTTGTAAAAAGTCTTCGAAGTTGCCGCTGCCCGTTCCCGGCGTCGAACGGCCCTTTGCGCTGATGATGCCCATCGTAACCGTCTGACCAACATCCAGCGGATTTCCGATCGCCAGCGCCACGTCCCCGACGCGCACCTTGTCGGAATCGCCCGGGGTTAAGAACGGCAGGCTCGTTTGTGTCACCTTAAGCACAGCGAGATCGCTCGGCTGATCTGACCCAACGAGCTTCGCATCAAGGGTACGACCGTCAGTCAGATCCACTTTGATGTCTTCCGCGCCGTCGACGACGTGATGGTTTGTGATGATGTAGCCGTCCGCGCTCACGATCACACCTGAGCCTAGTGCGCGCTCGAGGGATTCGCGTGGTTGCTGCTGCTGGTCGCGGCGTCGATCGCCGAACCAGTCACGCAACGTCGGATCATCGAGAAACGGGAATTGTTGCGAGCGCCTTACGCGCTTGTCGGCGCGAATCGTCACCACGGCTGGTCCCACGCGGGCAACCACATCGGCGTAGGAGTTCTGCGGCGGCGCGTCCGCCACGGGCGCCGAGTTTACGGCCGGTGCGCCACTCGACCGGTTGCAAGCCACTGACGAAACCGAGAAGCACAAAGCAAACACGGTGACCGCAAACTTAGTCGCAATCGGCCGGCGAAGTAGATGAACTGACCGCGAAAGTCCGAATGATTTCATGACGTCTCCCCAGAAATCGGCTTAATGAATTTAGAAGTTGCTGCTGCGCGATTCTAGCAGATGATAGTTTTGCGGGAGTAGTGCGGACGACAGTCAGAGATTGGGGTGGTCTCCACCAGTTCGCGGCGGCTAGTTTAGATCGTCGATTTGTAAGCCGACGGGATTGGCGCCGGCACCTTTAATTGCGTCAAGCACTCGCATTACGTCAGCATAGAGAACCGCGCGCGGAGCCTTAATGAAAACGGTCTTTTCCAGGCGAGCATTGTCGGGCAAATCAATTCGCTCGCGCAATTCGTAACGGAAAGCCCGATTGCGCAGACGCTCTTCGAAAACATCGCGGAGCGCCCCGCTTAGCTTCGCTGTGTCAAACACTGAGCCCATGTTAGGCGTGCGGTTGAGCATGAGCGTCCCGTCGCGGTTAATCGTCACCACTAGCCCCAGTGGCGGCGCTGTGACCGGCGTCTCGTCGGGCTTTGAAGCCGTCTTCGTCAAAAACCGCGAAGGCTTCAGCGGCGATACCACCATAAAGATGATCAGCATCACGAGCAAAACATCGATTAGCGGTGTGACATTGATGTTGGGTTTGGCAGAGCTGTCCCTCGCGCCTGTCGAGGCGTTCGTTCGCATTCGGTGTGTCCTCCTGTCTTGCGAATTAGACACGCCGAAGACGCCAAGGTTCCAACTAGATCCGGGCTGCGTTTAGACGGCGCACTTGTGCGCCGAGCAATAGCCGGACAAGTCCGGCCTCTAACCGAGCAACAGTTTCAAAGGCTTTCGGCAGGATCGAACAGCAGCGGAAAGAATTGACCGTGCATCTTTTCGCCGGACGGAATCGGTGGCACGCCCTGGAGCAGAGAATTGTCGGAAGCTGAACGCACACCATCCCGAAATACGTTAATAACCGCACCTCGGCGCGGGCGGTCGCTGCGATTCTCGAACGAGCCGTGCACCATCAGCGGATGATGAAAAGAACATTCACCAGCCTTCAGTTCAATTGCGACCGGCTTGAATTGTGACTTCTGCTCGGCACTCAACACGGACTGAATCGCGTGCATGTCGTTCGCCAGGCCGGTGACTGGCAAAAGATTCCAGAGATGACTGCCGGGGACGTAATGAACGCAGCCATTCTCAACGGTTGAATCGTCGAGGCCAATCCAACACGACAAGTGCGCCATCGGCTGCGTCCGCGTCCAATATGAGTAGTCCTGATGCCACGCGACCACGCCGCCATGAGCGGCGGGTTTGCAGAAAAGCTGGTCGTGCCAAAATCTGACTGCGCCGTCGATGAGCTGTGAAGCCGCCATCAGGATCGCTGGGTGCCAAAGCAGATCGTGAAAGCCGGGCGAGATTCGCCACGCACCCAAAGCGTGAAAAAGCACCGTCGAAGCATCCATCGATTCGTTTGAATGAAATTCGTAGAAGAGACAATGGCCCGGATGGCCGGGATCGATCAGCTTTGTTAGTTCGCTCCGCAGCGCCTCGATCTGTTCATGGTTGAGGGCACGGATGCCGGCGAGATAGCCGTTTGTTTGAAAGAACTGAATTTGATGGTCAGTGAGGCGATACTGCTTCCAATCGTCGGCCCTGGATGGCAGCTCGAACAACTCCGTAATGGGCTGGTGATTCTTTGAGAGGTCGGCAACCATTACACATCTGGTGAATGCGAAAAGGTCGGTAACCACCCGCGTCGGATGGGTCAAATGCTCAACGCTGCAAGCTCTTTAACCCACCCGCTGACGCAGGTGGTACTAACTTCATTCCATCAATGACGACTCGCGCAACGGTCGGAATAATCTGGCGCTCGTTTGCGTGACCTTCGGTGAATACCGTCAGCACAAATTTCGCTCCGCTGGGCAACTCGATGTAAGCGGCATCGTGACGAGTCGTGCTCGTCCAGCCCGCTTTCGACCAGAGTTTCGCTCCAGCGACGTCCTTCAAAGCAACGCCGGTGAATCCGTGCCCTTGATCATCATGGTCGTTCGTCGCGCTGGCGTAATCGCGCTTCAGGAGTTCCATCATTTGGGCGCTGCGTGCCGGGTTGACGGCACGGCCTGTCGCGATCTCCGCAAGCAGACGGGCGGTCGCATCAGTCGTCAGCTTGTTTCGATTCTCGCCTTTTGGCCCCCGCGAGACTTGGTCCCGCCCATATGCGTCTTCGCAGAATGTTTTCTGGTTGATGTTGATATTCGTGTAGCCAAGCGTTGCAAAGTACCGGTTCACCGCATTCCGTTTGTGTTGCCACTCTTCCATTTCCTTCGGCGGCAATTCGTACCCACTCGTCGTCTGTGTGAGGACGTCGAGGACGTACTGCGTCGCTTCGTTGCCCGAATCGACAACCATGTCGCGCACGGCTCGCTTGAGTTCGTCCGTCTCCTGAATCTTTTTGTCTTCAAGCCACCGATGCACGGCGGCAAAGTAAAAGAGTTTGACGACGCTGGCGGGATAGATTCGCTCGTTGCCGCGGTAGCTCGCGGTTACGGGCTTCTGCGGATTGCGCAAGTCGATCAACGTGATCGAAAGCTGACTCTCGGTAAGCTTCTTGTCCGCGAACTTAGCCAGCGTCACCCGCGCGGCTTCATCGACCAGGCCCTGCGGTGTCTCCCGTTTTTGCGGCGCCTGCGCCCGGCCGTCCTGAGGCAGTGCGAGAAAAAACGTAAAAAGAAGCGAAAGAACAACTGTAGTTCTCATGCGATTCATTTTGTTTACCTAACGCCCACCCCAGCCGGGCTGCCCGGCTGGGAACCCGGCTGTCGACAGGAAGCTATGCACTCTGGCCGCGTTGATCCAGACGAGTCCATAGCCAATACACTGGCAGTCCAGCGGCAATCAAGACGACGCCGGCGATCGCCGGACTGCGGGCGAGTACACCGAGGCCGGAAAGCACGTTGCCACCGGCGATCGAGCTCAACCCGGTCACAAAGTCACCACGCGCGCCGAGAAGCGTGCTCGCCAAAATCAAAGTAGCTGACAAGATGAAAAGGATTGGCACAACGGGATAACCCAGCACGCGATAAGGTCGCTCGGCGTCCGGCATCTTGCGGCGCAGCACAAATACGCCGGCGGTGCAGAGCACGTAGAAGATCATCAGGCCGAAGATCGCGTAGTCAGTAAGCGTGTCGAACGACGATGAAAAGACGATAACCAGGATGCAAGCCCAAACTGCCTGAACTATCAAAGCGCCAGTCGGCACGTGCGTGCGCGGCGAAACGTGTGAAAGGCTGCGTGGGAACAATCCGTCGCGCGCCATTGCGTACGGTACGCGCGCGCCGGTCAGAATCGATGTGTGCAAAGTGCCGAATGATGAAGAGAGCAACGCCGCTGCAATGAACGTGATCGCGATTGGTCCGAGGAATCTGCGCGCGACTTCGGTAGCTACCGACGAACTGGTCGAGACGCTCGCGACGTCGGTCGGCGACATGACGTAGAAGTAAGCAAGATTCACAAACAGATAGAGCGCCATGATCAGAAGAGTGCCGCCAATCAGCGCGCGCGGAAGATTTCGGCTCGGGTTCTGCACTTCGCCGGAAACCAGCGTCACGTTATTCCATCCGTCGTACGACCAAAGCGCGCCCAGCATCGCGGCCATGAATCCGCCAAACCCGATCTGCGCGGCCGCGCTAACCTTTTCGCAAGTCCCGCCGGCATTCACCATTGTCAGATGCGACCAGTCGGCGCCATCCGCCAACAGAAATGCGCCAATGCCGATGACCAGCACGAGCCCGACTTTGACGGCTGAGAGAATCGAAGCGACGCCGCCGCTGACTCTGACGGCCAGGCAGTTAATGCCCGTCACGATCAGAATGGACGCCAAGGCGATGATCTGAACCTTTCCAAATGGGATCGCATAGCCAAAAATATTCGCGGAATAGAAGTCGCCGCCCAGGCGTCCGCCGACCATGGTGTTGAGAAAGAGAGCGAGTTGCACTCCGAGCGCTGCCTGGGAGCCGGCTTTGCCGATGAAGAATGACATCCAGCCGTACAGAAACGCCCATGGGCGGCCGTATGCTTCGCGCATGAAGACATACTCGCCGCCGGCGCGCGGCATCATCGCAGAGAGTTCTGCGTAACTCAGCGCACCCGCGAGCGAAAGCAGTCCGGCGATTACGTACACCCCGAGGACTCGCCCCGGCGTGCCGACGTTGCAAGTCATCACGCGCGCTTTGAGAAAGACGCCCGTGCCGATGACGTTGCCGACGACGACTGACATCGCAGCGATCAGCGTCAATCCGCGAACAAGAGAAGTTTCAGGTTTCAAGTTTCAAGTTCCAAGTTCCAAGTTCCAAGTTCAATACACTTACTTGAACTTTGTTCCTTTCAGACCCGATTTCTTTAGATAGTCCATCAGACCAGCAACCATCTTGCTAATTTCGGTGACCGATGAGTTGAGCTCTTTAAACGTGTCGGGAGTTATGTACTGCTGATCAAGCGCAACGTATAGCTGCGATCTTACTTCGCCCGCAGATCCTTTTGCAGTCGCGAGGAACTGTGAGAATTCTCCTGTCCCACTTCTTTCGAACCCCTCCGGGATATTCGACATAATCGAAACGCTTGCCCGCCGAATCTGATCCTTGAGACCAAAGTCGCGTGAGAATTGGTTAGTAGACGTGATCTCGTAGATTTGGCGAGTCAACTCGCGCGCTCTTTGCCATGCGGTGATGTCTTCGAATTTCTTGAATGTGGCCATGACTGACCTTCGGGAGAAGAAATTGAGAAAGCCAACGAACTTGAAACTTGAAACTTGAAACTTGAAACTCGAAAGATTCACCACACCTCATTGAACAAAAGATCCTCGTACGTGTCTCGCTT
Source organism: Acidobacteriota bacterium (assembly GCA_052389795.1). Classification (GTDB taxonomy): domain Bacteria; phylum Acidobacteriota; class Blastocatellia; order Pyrinomonadales; family Pyrinomonadaceae; genus UBA11740. Next base: position 34,801 of record JBQTHO010000022.1, read on the forward strand.
TCGAATTACGTCCGCTTTGCCGCCCGCGCGCACCATCACCGCCGCCGGAAGAGGCCGGCCGTTGTACGGAAACATTTGCGAGAACGAGTACGCACCGGCATTCAATAGACCGAGCACTTCGCCGGGTTTAACTTCGCTTGGCAGCAGACGATAGTCCGGCAAACGGCCGTGTCGCTCGATGTCGAAATACACATCGCCGGAATCGCACAACGGCCCCGCGACTTTGTATTGCGCATCCAGCGCATCACACGCGCGCGACGCCGAAACCAGGTGGTAATACCACTTGTAATTGTTCATCGACAAAAGCAGGTTGTAGCCCGCATCAGTCAGCAACCACACGTCGCCCGTTTCCGGACGCTGCTTGATGTTGCGGACTTGCGTCAACAAGACTCCTGTGTCCGCAATAACGCTACGGCCCGGCTCAAGCAGGATTGTGACGCGATCGAGCAGATGTTCCGCTTCGACATCGCGGGCTGATTCACGCGCGACGCGCAGCGCTTCAGACAAAACAGCCGAAGGTTCAAGGTCCGCGCCCAGCATGTCGCGTTCATGCTCAGGCAGTTCATCAGCCTGCGAACGGTCGCGCAGATAGTTCACCGGAATCCCGCCGCCGAGATTGATGTGCTCGAGCGTGTGGCCGGTCTCGCGATAAATCGTCATCAAGTGGTTCCACATGCTCCTGAACGCTTCGGCGAACGGCTCAACGTCCGGCGTCTGCGAGCCCACATGAATGTGGATGCCGCAGACGTGAATCAACTCAGGGTTCTGCAACCCGCGTCGAAACGCATCAAGAACTTCTGATGAAGAGATGCCGAACTTTGAAGTCAGCAAAGCCGTCTGCAATCCGAGATGCGAGCGCGTGCCGATTTCCGGCACCAGACGCAGCGCCACTCGCGCGGGCGGCAAACCTGAATTCAATTCCGAACGCGCGCGGCGCACAGCGTTCTCGACCAACTCGATTTCGTAGATGGAATCAACGTTGATTGCGTAGATGCCGGCACGCACTGCCTCGTCCAGTTCTTCATCCGTCTTGCTCGTGCCGTTGAAAATAATCTGGTCGGGACGAAAGCCTGCGCGCAAGGCCTTGAAAAGTTCGCCCCCACTGTTTACTTCGATATCGATGCCCGCGTTGCGCACGGCGCCGAGCACGGACATGTTGGAATTTGCTTTTGAGGCGTAGCAGAATTTAATCGGCCGATCCACAGACTTTGCCGCCGCTTGAAGGCGTGCGATGTTGGCGCGAATCCGCGGCTCAGAAAAGACAAACAAAGGGGATCCGTATTTGTGCGTGAGCGCCGTCGCGTCAACGCCGCTGATGAAAAGATGATTGTTTTCGCGCGCTTCGAGAAATCCCGGAATCGTCCAGGCGGGCGCAGTGATTACTGTTGACATAAAAGTTCAGTTTCAAGTTTAAAGTTTCAGGTTTCAAGTTCGCCGGCCAAACTTGAAACCTGAAACCTGAAACTTGAAACTTCGCATCTTACAACTGCGCGATCATCTCGGCGGGATTCCAATATGCGCGCACCGTTCGAATCTTCCCGTCCGCGTCTACTTCAAACACGTCGATACCTTCGAAGTTCACGTTCTTCCCGTTGGCACTCGTTCCTTTTCCGGTCCATTTAACGGCGGCGCCACCGCCGGCCACGAAAATCGAATCTTCGGTCAATGCAACACTCTTGAAGTTCTTGTAGATGGAACTGAAGAATTCGCGAATCGCATCCCGACCCGTGACTCCTGCCGAGCCCACCGGATCATAAGTAATGCCGTCTTCGGCGAAAGTGCTGGCTATGGCTTCCGGGTCCATGGCGCGAATCGCCAAAAAGTATGCGCGCACGGCGCGTGAGATTCTTTCCGGGGAAACCTGTTCAGACATTGCGTGGTCAGCCTCAATCAGCCGGTCTGTGTTTTTGCGCGCTCCTTTTCCACCAGCACGCGGCGCAGGATTTTACCTGAAAGCGATTTAGGAATCTGATCGATGAACTCAATCTCGCGAATCTTCTTGTAGGGCGCGACGCGAGCGGCGACGAAGTCCTTTATCGCTTCGGGCGACGCTTCGCTCTTGAGCACGATAAACGCTTTCGGGACTTCGCCGGCTTCATCGTCCGGGAAGGGAATCACGGCGGCGTCCGCGACTGCTGGGTGCGTGACAAGAACGGCCTCGAGTTCCGCGGGCGCGATCTGGAATCCTTTGTATTTAATCAGTTCCTTGACGCGATCGACGATATAAAAGTGGCCCTGCTCATCCGCGTAACCGATGTCGCCCGTGTGCAGCCAACCATCGGCGTCGATCGTGCGCGCGGTCGCCTCAGGATTGTTGAGATAGCCGGTCATCACCTGCGGCCCGCGCACGCACACCTCGCCTTCCTGATTCGGGCCAAGCTCGGCGCCGGTCGCCGGATCGACGAGTTTGCATTCCGTGTTGGGCGCGGGCGGCCCAATCGAGCCCAGCTTCATCTTTGCCGAATCAGCCGGGCTGCTGTGCGTCACGGGACTGGTCTCAGTCATGCCGTAGCCCTGACGAATCGTACAGCCGATGCGCGCAATACATTCGCGCGTCAACTCTGCGCCCAGGGGCGCGGCTCCGGAAAAGATGGTCTTCAAAGTTGAGAAGTCGTAGTTGTCAACGACTGGATCCTTCGCCAGCTTCAAAACGATCGGCGGCACGATGTGCGAAAGAGTCACTCGATACTTCTGAATGGTGCCCAGGAACTGTTCGAGATCGAAGCGCGGCATCGTCACCACGGTCGCGCCCATGTGCAGACCCATGTTGAGCACGACGACGAGACCATAGATGTGAAAGAGTGGCAGCACGCAAAGCAGGATGTCGTCCTGATGGAAGTAATCGAGCCCATCCATCTGACGCATGTTCGCCACCAGGTTGTAGTGCGTGAGCATCACGCCCTTCGGCAAACCGGTGGTGCCGCTGGAATAAGGCAGCGCCACCAGGTCCTCGCGTGGATTGATTTCGACTTTCGGTGGATGGCCGTCGCTTTCAAGCAGCGACGCGAACGGCTTCGCGCCTTCCGCTTCGCCAAACACGAACAGCTCTTCGATGTGTGCTGCAGCGGCTGCCTCGCGCGCTTTATCAATGAATGGCGGCGCGGTCACAAGAATCTTCGCGCCCGCATTTGTCAGTTGCGCGGCCGCTTCTTCAGCGGTGTAAAGCGGATTCAGCGTCGTGTTGATGCCGCCGAGCATTGCAACCGCATGAAACAGAACGCCGTATTCGGGGCAGTTAACGCTGAAGATCCCCAGCACGTCACCTTTCTTGAATCCTCGCTGCGCCAGGCTGGCGGCGACGCGCCGGACTGCGCCCTCCAGTTGTCCGTAGGTGAGCACGCGGCCGCTCGGGCCGTCGATGAGCGCCGGCTTATCTTTGATCTGCTGCGTCGAGCTGAAGATGAAATCGGTGAGGGAAACTTCAGGGATCGTGACGTCAGGATATGGCCCGCGAAAAATCATATGTGGTGGATTTGGAGTGCGGCGGCTTCGACGCCGCTTTGGATTGTTCCACGGAAAAGTAATCCAAAGCGCCGTCGCCGCTGCGATCTGCCGGCGCACTCCAAAGATGCTCCGCAGGAGCGCGATGTTTATAGCCTACGACGTATGAATTGAGCAACCGCCAGGTCAGATCGATGACTCGCTCCTGACTTGGCGACGCGGGCTGGGCGTACGGTTCTATAAACATTGCGCACCTGACGGAGCATCCGTTATATAGTGACGCGGTTTTGAGTTCAAACTTTAGTTTGCTGTTTAGAATCGCCGCCTAAAGGCTGAACTCTAAACTCCGAAGGTCGTGGCACCACTTAACATCATTTGTTTCGTGACGTTTTTCAAAGGCGGCGACTTCATGCGCGCGTGCCAGGCCGAAGGTTGCAACGTCATCCTCGTCACAAAAGAGAAGATGCTGAACGAAGAGTGGCCGCGCGACGTGCTGGATGAAATGTTCGCGCTGCCCAACGACGCGCCGGTCGAGTTGTTTCTCGATCTGGTTGCGCACATCGCGAAAACGCGCCCGGCCGATCGAATCGTCGCGCTGGAAGAGTTTGACGTACTCGTCGCGGCCCTGGCGCGCGAACACTTGTGCCTGCCGGGCATGAGTAGCTCAACCGCGAAAACGTTTCGCGACAAGTATTCGATGGCTGCCGTAGCGCGCGATGCAGGATTGACGGTTCCCGAGTTCGTGCCGGCCATCAACAACGATGAAATTGCCGAGTACCTGAATCGGGTGCCGCCGCCCTGGGTCTTGAAGCCCCGTTCGGATGTTTCCGCGATCGGCATTCGCAAACTCGACAGCGCTGACGAAGCCTGGAGTGCCATCGAAGAGCTGAACCAGCGCGAAGCTTTGCGCGAGCGCGCTTCTTATCACGTGCTCGCGCGCTTCATACCGGGCGAAGTCTTTCACGTGGATTCACTGGTCAGGGATGGACGCGTCACGTTCGCCGGCGTGAACAAGTATGGCCGGCCGCCTTTGCAAGTTGCTCACGGCGGCGGCGCATACATTTCGCAAACGATTCCGCACAACGCACCCGATAAGAAAAAGCTTTTATCGATCAATCGGCGCTTGATCAAAGCGATGCGTATGGAAATCGGAGCCACGCACGCCGAATTTATCAAGAGCGAAGCCGATGGCGAGTTCTATTTTCTCGAGATCGCCTCGCGTGTGGGCGGTGCGCACATCGCTGACGTTCTGGAGGCCGCTTCGGGAATCAATCTGTGGCGCGAATGGGCAAAGCTCGAGGTTAACGGCGTCAGTCACGGAACACGTTTGCGCCCGCGTCGGGAACACGCCGGAATCGTTCTATCGCTTGCGAAGCAGGAGTTTCCCGACACGTCAGCCTATGACGATCCGGAGATCGCCTATCGCGTGAAGAAGAAGCATCACGCCGGACTGATTGTGCGGTCGAAGAGCCACGAGCGCGTGACTGAGCTACTAAACGATTACGCGCGACGATTTGAGAATGATTTCATCGCCGTGCTGCCGCCGCTTGAGAGGCCCGAGTGATTCCGCCCAATGTCCGTCCCACCCAATTGGTACGAGACCTTTTTTCACGGCGTCACGCTCGAGCTTTGGCGCCGGGCGATTCCTCCGGAACAGACAAAGGCAGAAGCTGAGTTCCTGATTAAGAACCTGAAGTGTGCGCCGGGCACGCACCTGCTCGACGTGCCGTGTGGCAACGGCCGGCTCACGTTTGAGCTGGCGAATCGTGGATATCGAGTCACCGGGGTCGACATCGCCGAGGAGTTTATTGCAGAGGCGCGCGCGTCGGCAGCTAGCGCTCTGGGCCCGCCCGCATCCACCCCCCGCGGGCTGCCCGCGCGGGGGCCCCGGTCCGCAGGCGGTTCTGACACGGCCCATTTTATTCTTGGCGACATGCGGAATATCGAAGGCGTTGGCGTTTACAACGGCGCGTTCTGCTTTGGAAACAGCTTCGGATTTCTTGCGTACGCCGACATGGAAACGTTTCTGGCCGGAGTCGCGCGTGCCCTGAAACCTGGCGCTCGCTTCATCGTCAACACTGGGATGGCCGCAGAGTCAGTCTTACCGGATTTCGAAGAGCAGAGTTGTCACGAAATGGGCGACATCGTCATGACCATCAAGGAACGATACCTTGCTGAAGAGAGTTGTGTTGACAGCGAATACATCTTTGAGCGCAACGGCGCGATTGACTCACGCAAAGCGAAGCATTGGATTTACACGGTTGCGGAAATTCGCAGGATGCTGGAGCGCGCGGGATTCGAGGTTTTGGATTGCTTCGGCTCGCTGAAGGGTGAGGCTTACAAGTTGGGTTCGCGTGAGCTGTTTGTCGTGTCAGAACTCCAAGCCGGCAGCAGTAGACGCGGCTTTGCCGCCTGATCTGCGGAAGGCCTCCGGCCTTCCGACAACTTCCAGAATCATGTTTGGGCTATGCCCGGCCTGTCGGAGCGTAGCCCCTGAAGCTCTATCCAGCAGAACCGGAAGCGCGTAGCGCTTCCGCGCATCAGACGGCGGAGCCGAATCTGCGCCCAATAGCGAAGATCGAGTTCACAAGCGATGGATCGGCCAGATGTCCACTTCCAACTCTTCCGCGTAATTCAACACCGGTTCTCCCGACGGCGAGGGCAATCCTAACGATTCGATCATCGTAGATGAATAAGCGTTCATCGTGGCTTTCTGCAAAGGCCACGGCGGATGATGAATGCGCGCGCGGTAAAGCCGATCCTCCTCTTCGGCATACAGACAATAGCGCTCAGTCAAAAAGAACTCGAGCGAGCCGGGATGAGAGTAGGGAATTGTCTCGCCGACATTCCACGAACCTTTGAAACGCGCGGGCGGTTCATCCGTGCGCTTGAGCGCGTAATCAATCGTCTCGCCGCGCTGCTTCAGATCGATATCGGCGTTGAAGTACGGCAGGTGATAAAACGCGCGTGCGGCCAGCACCGCGGCGACGCTGTTACAGTCGAGCGAGAAGAACCAGACACCCGGTACGCGATCGTAGTGGACGTACGTCCGCACGTTGAGTTCATGCGCCGAGCTCAAACCCGGCACGGGCGGCACGAACGGCGGCAGGGCTCGAATGTCCCACATCGTAAAGGGAATGATTCCTATCCAGGCAGTGCCGTCGTAAGTGTCAATTTCAAGTTGCTCCGGAATCAGCGGGCGTAGAAGTTTTTCTTCGATGCGCCAATGCATGAAGAGGAGCTTGCCCCAGGTCTGATGCATTAAGGGCTGCCCGCTCGGCCGCTCGCGGATGGCAAGACGTTCAAGGTCGGTAAGATGTTTTCGATCTTTCATAACATTGTGTGAGTATCCGGAGCAGTAGCTCTGTCAGTCCGGGAGCGGTAGCGACCGGATTAAGACGTAAGCGCGACGTTGCGTTCCGATCCGGTCGCTACCGCTCTCGGTACTGACACAGACTGGGACGCTTATCGTCAAGGCTTTTCGCAGAACTGCTGAATTGGGGTGAAGAGACTCTCGCAAAAACTGTCACGTTCCAGCCCGGCCCGCTGGCATTGTTCTTTCCTCCATTGCGCGGTCCTGGTGAACTCTCTTTGCTTCGGGACGCTTTCACAAAAGCTCGGGGTGGCCCGACTGTTGTCGAGGCAGATACGCACGAAAATCGCGTTAGACATGGCTGACGTAATCCCAGGTTCAGCTTTGTAGCGCGAGATTGTTTCGTTAACGCAGCCCTGGTTGTCCGTGTTCTTGCCAAAGTCGCGCGCCTCAGTGGTGACGGTGTCGAGCTTCGCTTTCAGCGCGTCCTTGTTGCGATAGAACCAGATACCGCCAGCGGCGATAACGCCAACCACCAACAGAATCCCAACCAGCAGGATGATCAGTAATACTTTAAGCCAACCAGGCATAGGGTATTGATTAGCCGCAGATTAACGCGGATTTCCGCGGATAAAAGTTAGGACGCCGAAAAGTTCTGAATGTATCTGATCGGCGTTAATCCGCGTCGATCCGCGGCCGGTTCAGATTCACTTCAGATACTTATTCAGCCAATCAAGCACCGTGTTGTACCACAGCTTCGAGTTCTGCGGCTTCAGTATCCAGTGACCTTCGTCCGGAAACATCAGCAGCTTTGACGGCACGTTGCGGCGTTGCAGGGCCGTGTAAAGCTGCAGACTTTCCGTGTAAGGCACGCGATAGTCGAGTTCGCCCGCCGTCACCAGCGTCGGCGTGTTGAAGTTCTGCGCAAAGTTATGCGGTGACCAGCGCTCGTACATGGCTTTGTTGGTCCAGGGAGTCCCTTTGAATTCCCATTCGGGGAACCAGAGCTCTTCAGTCGCGCCGTACATGCTGGTCAGGTTGTAGACGCCGGCGTGCGACACGAGGGTCTTGAAGCGGAACCGCGGATCGGTGTTGTGACCGAGAATCCAATCGACCATGTAGCCGCCGTATGACGCGCCGGCGCCGCCGATGCGATTGCGATCGACGTACGAGTTGCGGCGCAGAACTTCAGCAATACCATTCTTGAGATCGATGAAGACTTTGCCGCCCCAATCGCCGCTGATCTCGTTTGTGAATTGCTGACCGTAGGTCGTCGATCCACGCGGATTCGGCATGAACACGACGTAACCTGCGTCGGTAAAGATTTGCGGATTCCAGCGATAGCTCCAGGTATCGTTCCAGGCGCCTTGCGGCCCGCCATGAATCAGGACGAGCAAAGGATAACGCCTGGTTGCGGCGAAGTTGCGCGGCTTGAGCAGAAACCCGTGCACCTTTTGATTGAGCGCGCCGGTCCATTCCATCTCTTCCGCAGGTTTGAGATCGGCACGCGCCATCAAGTCAGCGTTCGTGCGTGTAACTGCTGCGACCCCACTGCCGTCAACATTTGCGCGGTAGACCTCAGGCGGCGCCGCGAGCGTGCTGTTTGCGAAAACTAAGGTTCGTCCGTCAGATGTTATTCCTAGATTTGTCGCGAACACGTTATTAAGGATTCTTTGCGGCGTGCCGCCGTTCACCGGAAGTCTGAAGACGTTGTGACGGCCGCGCTCGCCGGCGAGAAAGTAAATCGTGCCTCCGTCCGGCGAAAAGACGACATCCTCGACGCTTAGATCAAAGCCGCGCGTAAGTTCGCGACTCGTGCCGCTCGCGCGGTCATAACTCATTAGCCGCCAACGATCAGCCTCAAATCCGGGAGTCGCCTGCGAGCGGTAGATGATCGACTTGCCATCATCGGTGTAAATGGGACTGTCTTCGTAACCACGATTGCTCGCGGTGATGTTTCGCGCGGCGCCGCCCGTCACGGGCACGACCCAAATGTCGCTGTTCGTCGAAATCGCTTCGACCTTGTCCGGGTTTTTCAAGAAAGCGACTTCTTTAGAGTCAGGCGAGAACGAATAATCGATGTCGCCTGCCACCGCGTACGGCGGAGCATCGAAATCGCCCGGTGTCAGATCCCGAGCCGTGCCGCCGTTGCGCGGAATCACGAACGTGTGCGTCCGCTTCGTGTCGCGCCATTCAACCCAGTGACGGAACAATAGTCGTTCGGTTATGTGCGCCTTAACTTTGCTTTTTTCAGCTGCGTCATCTTTCGCCTTGTTGCAAGCGTCGTCATTGCACTCCGGATATACGTCCGAGGCGAACGCGATCCAATTGCCGTCCGGAGACCAGACCGGCCCGCTCCCGCCCGTGGAAAGTTTGGTGACTTGCTCTTTGTCGTCGCCGTCGGCGTCCATTACCCATATCTGACCACCGGTGACGTAGGCGATCTTTTTTCCGTCCGGCGACCAACGCGGCTGGCTCGATGAACTCCCGCCTTTGGTGAGTTGCTTTGGCTCGCCACCGCCGATTGGCACGACGTAAATCTGATTGACGGTCCGATTGTCATCGAACTGCACGTCACCAATGACGAACGCCACTTGACGACCGTCGGGCGAAACTTGCGGATCGCTGATGCGCCGCACTTTCAAAAGATCGTCAATGGTAAACCGTTGCCCTTGCGCGCCGACCGCAGACACGAGCACCAACACAGTCACAAGAATGCCTAGAGAACGCTTCATAAAACCTCTCCGAAATAAGTTGATTTGTCCTGGGAAAGCGTCCGCATTATGTCACTTTTAGTTGCCCTTTGCGACTCGTCACGCAGTAAGATCCGGGGCAGTAGCCCGACCGTAAGGGAGGGCGTATTAGGTCACGTATTGCGCCCTCCTTCACAGTCGGGCTACTGCCCCGAGTTCAGCGCCACGTATTAACGCCACTACTCCAGTCTGCAGTAGGCAAAGTCAGACTCGAAGCCACGCGGTCAGCAAACTTTCCGTCGTATTCAAATCCGATCACTTCGATTAGAATCTCGGGCGATGGCTGAAGCGACCCCGGGGAACTCGATTAGTTTGCGCCCGGTGACAACGGAAGACGCCCCGTTCCTGCTCACGCTTTACAAGAGCAGTCGCGGTGACGATTTGCGCGGGCTTGGTTGGGAAGAACAGCGGGTCAGCGAGTTTCTCGACATGCAGTACGAAGCGCAGCAGCGCTTTCATGCAAACGAGTACCGGCGACCCTTGGATCAAATCGTCATGCGAAACGGCGAGCCCATCGGCCGTTTGATGTTCGAGCCGCGGGAACACGAAATCCGCTGTGTAGATATCGCTTTACAGCCGGGGCATCGCAGCGCAGGCATCGGCGCGCACTTGCTGCGCGAACTACAGACCGAGGCGAAGCGGCAAAAGAAGCCCCTGCGTTTGCAGGTGATTCGGTTCAGCCGCGCCATTCCGTTGTTCGAGCGGCTCGGTTTTCAGCGCATCAGCGAAACCGGCACGCATTTTCAGATGGAATGGGCGCCGGAAGGATAGGCCGAGCGCGATATCGGCCATGCCGACTGATGTGCGGAAGCGCTATGCGCTTCCCATCGGTTTTTGCAAATTTGGGGCTATGCCCCAAGAATCGGGCGTAGCCCAATAGCAGGTGACCCGTTGCCGGAAGGCCAGGGCCTTCCGTACATCACGCGGCATAGCCGCTTCAGTTTCCGGAACTCCAGCCGCTTTCGCGCGTTATCACCAATGAACTCGTGTCTGTTCAATTCCTGTAACCGAGGAGATCGCCAATGCCAAGTAGAAAATTGACAGTCCTTTCCCTGAGTTTATTCATCGCGCTGGGCGTGATTGGCTTGAGCGCCTCAGCCCAGACGCTGACCGGCGAGTGGAAGGGTTCGCTCGTTAAAGACAAATCGAAGGTCAACCTGAATTTCGTGCTGCGTCGCGAAACGGATGGCGACAAGAAATTGAATCACACCATTGGCCACACGTTTGAGTTTTCCGAAGTGGGCTTGAGCCGCGAACAGGTTTTGAACGGCGGGCCCGTAAGTTTCCGGCTAACGCGCGAGGCCGGGACGATCGAAGGCGAAGGCACTTTTCAAAACGAGAAGGGCATCGGCACGTACCGGTTCATCGGCAACTCAGGTTTTCTCGCCGCCATGAAGACCCGCGGCTTCGACTTTGAAAAGGAATCGAACTCTAAGCACGAGAACCGCCTCGAAGATAGGCTTTTCACGGCGGCAGTGCTGAACGTCACCACGGCGCTGGCCGATGACCTGCGCTCAGCAAACTTCCCGAACCTCGACGTTGGCGATCTCTTCAAGGCGGCCATCTTCAAAATCGATGGCGCGTTCATGCGCGAAATGAAATCGACCGGTTTCCCGAACCTCAGTATGCAAGACCTGGTGAAAGCCCGCATCTTCAAAATCGACGCTGCCTTTGTGAGACGCGCCACGGAGATGGGCTTTGGCAAGAAGGGTTTTGAAGATCTCGTGAAGATGAGCATCTTCAAGGTAACGCCTGAGTTTGTCGCTGAGGTTCGCAACGAAGGCTTAACGGATCTCTCGATGGAAGAAGTCGTGAAGCTGCGCATCTTCAAGATCGACGGCGACTTTATCCGCAAAGTAAAAGCCGAAGGCGCCGCCTTGAATGTAGAGAGCCTGGTGCAAAGGAAACTTGGCGTATCGAGAACGCAAAGAGCACCGCGACCGCCGCGCGTCCGCACGCGAGCGCGCACCGTAGTGATTTGAACACGCAATTTAGCCGCGGATTAACGCGGATACGCGCCGATCGGCTTTTCCTGACATCTGCGTAATCTGCGTTAATCAGCGGATTATTTCTTTTGATTCCTCCGTCCTCTCTGTGTCCTCTGTGGTGAAACCTCCGTTGCGCTTCTATAATCCCCTCCCATGAAAACGACAACGGTTGTCCTGCTTCTGCTAACGATCTGTCTTCCAACTTTCGCTCAACCGCAATCCGATCGCCAACAATTCATTCGCTACGACGCGCCCGTCATCGCGTTAAAGAACGTACGCGTGATCGACGGCACCGGCGCGTCTGCTCGTGAAGACCAAACCATCGTCATTCGCGACGGGAAAATTGATTGGGTTGGTCCGGCCGCCGATGCGAAGGTCACGGGCACGGTCAGGATTGTCGATCTCAAAGGCTACACCGTCATGCCGGGTCTCGTCGGCATGCACAACCACATGTTCTTTCCGATGGGCGGCTCACCTCCGATGTATTCGAACATGGGCTTTAGTTTCCCGCGGCTCTACCTCGCACTCGGCGTGACGACGATTCGCACAACCGGCAGCGTTCAGCCTCATCTGGATTTGGAGATCAAGAAGCTGATCGACGGCGGCCGTATGATTGGGCCAAAGATGCACATCACCGCGCCTTACCTCGAAGGCGCCGGCGCATTCACTCCGGTGATGCATCAGCTCAAAGACGCGGACGACGCGCGACGGTTGGTGAATTACTGGGCCGACCAGGGCGCGACTTCTTTCAAAGCCTACATGAACATCACGCGCGAACAGTTGCGCGCGGCGGTGGAAGAAGCGCACAAGCGCGGCCTGAAAGTCACCGGCCACCTGTGTTCAGTCGGCTATCGCGAAGCGGCTGAGATCGGCATAGACAATCTTGAGCACGGACTGCTGGCCAATTCTGAATACGTTCCGAATAAGCAGCCGGATAAGTGTCCGCAGGGCGTTCCTGCCAGTCTGCGTCAACTCGATATTAACAGCGAGCCGGTGAAGGAAACGATCAGAACTCTGGTGGCGAAGAATGTCGCGATTACTTCGACGCTGCCGGTTTTTGAAGCGAATGCGCCGGTGGTTTTCCCACCTCCTCCGTCTTCAAGCGGAGGAATTGGTAGCGGCGAGGGCGCCAGGCTGAGCCCAACATCTATTGGCGCGGCAAGCGCCGTTCTCAATCAGCGCGTGCTGAACGTGATGAATGCCGACGCCCGTCTCCGTTACCTGAACGCCCGCTCGCGCATCTCTGCCGATTCGCCGACGCCAATCCTGATTCGCAAGTCGATGGAATTTGAGCGTGCCTTCGTCGCTGCCGGAGGTTTACTAATCGCCGGCCTCGATCCAACCGGCAACGGTGGCATCGTCGCTGGCTTCGGCGATCTGCGCCAGGTCGAGCTTCTGGTTGAAGCGGGCTTCACTCCGCTCGACGCAATCAAGATCGCGACCCTTAACGGCGCAAAGTTTTTGGGCGAAGATGCGCGCATCGGCTCAATCGCCCTCGGCAAACAAGCCGACCTGATGATCGTGAAAGGCAACCCTGCCTTGAAGATCACCGACATCCAAAACGTCGAAATCGTTTTCAAAGACGGCGTCGGCTATGACAGCGAAAAGTTGATTCAGAGTGTGCAGGGATTGGTGGGGGTGAGGTAATTTGGAGTGCGGCGACTCGTCGCCGCTTTGAAAGCGCTGACAAGTCAGCCCACTCCAAACGTCGAAATCGTTTTCAAGGACGGCGTCGGCTACGATTCAGAGAAGTTGATTCAGAGCTGGATGAAGTTTCACAGAATTTCAAGTGCAAGAGATGTAGTCGGACCCAAGGAATTTCTGCACAGAACTACTGGTATGGTGATCACGAACCTGGGTTGTTCTACAAACTGGACGAAATCGTCTACCAATTTCTTCGTCACAATGGACACGTTACATTGCTTGCGCTCGATTACTTGAGACGAAAAGCCGGAGAAAGCTTGAACTCATCCATTCGCATTTCCTCGATTGCGCTTTCAATAAAAGAACGCGCAGCCTCAATCCGGCGTAGGTCATTCGTTGAAAGTTCGAGAATGGCAATTCGTCTGCCTAACATATTCTGTTGGTAACGAATGTTTTGATCAGAAGTGATGAACAGCTCGAATGCTCCTTCAGCACGTCGCAACAAGTCTCCGTTTCGAATGCCGCTCCAACCGCGTGCTTGAACGCTCTTGCATGTGTGATTCGCAAACAGCCGATGTATCGGCCACGGTACGCATTCGCCCAACAGAATTCTCATGCCGCGGGAGAAAGTAACGCCTGTTCAGAGCGTTCCAACACCTTGTTCACCAGTTCGCGGCTGACAGAAGGAAAGCATTCAAGGAATTCTTCAACCGAATAATCGTTTTCGAGATATTCGAACAGAGTCTTTACCGGTACGCGCGTACCTTTGAAGACCGGCGCGCCGCCAAGGATTTCGGGATCAATGGTGATGAGATCGTTCGATTGCACGCCTCAGAGTTTAGTCCAACTGTGAAGCTGGCGTAAATAGATTCACAGCCCTCACACTGCCGGCGCTCCGCCGAAACGCAGCGCGGTGCGTGCGCGGGCTTTGGCGGCTTCGGTTTCGCGGTCGCGCGGTGGAGAGTTGGTGACGAGCGAGTCGAGCAGTTCAGTTGCAACTCTGGTTACTTCTTCAACCGCGTGATTGAACGCTGCTTCGTTAGCCTTCGAAGGCTTGTTGAAGCCGCTGAGCTTTCGCACAAACTGAATTGCGGATGCGCGAATCTCATCTTCAGTGGCCGGTGGTTTGAAGTTGTGCAGGGTTTTGATATTGCGACACATAATCTTCGGTCCTTGCCTGATTGGGATTAATCCGACGATACAATGTGAATAGAGTTCGCGCAAAGGTGCGTTACAGAACCGCGAACGATAGTGAGCGGGATAAGAGTGCGAGTTGCCAAGGCAGTTTGGCTTTTTTGGGTGGACGAACGGCGATAGTTGAATCTTTAACCCGCTCCCTCCCGGTCACGGTTCCGTAGCCGAGCGCCGGCTTTGCCGCAGCACAGTGCGGAAAGGCTATGCCTTTCCGGGCGTAATTAATTTCGGGTGCGGTGCGTGAAGCGCGTTTGATTTGGTGTCTGAAGTTACTTAATAACGGTTCGGTGTTGCTCGATGTATCGTCGCGCGAATTCGTTCAGATGAGGACTTTCTTTTAGACCAATCTTCTTCGCTTCTTCCTCGGCCGCTTCTACCGTCCAACCATCGCGCAGCACCCGACGGATCATCCAAAAGGCACCGACCCGAATCGCTGCCGCGCAATGAATAAACGCCGGACGATTCGCCGCGTCGTCGGTGATTTTCAGAAATTCAGTAACTTGTTCATCCTTCGGATCGCCAAAGACGACCGGGATGTTGAAATATCGCAGACTGAGTTCTTTGGCTTTAGATTCCTCTTCGGCTGCCCGATGCTCGCTCGCTGGACGCAGGTTGATAATCGACTGAACGCCTTCGTCTTTTAGTTGCTGCAGATGTTCCAGTCTCGGCTGGCCGCCCGTGCAGAACTCTTTGTTGACTCGCACAAAATTCCTGATGGGTGGAATCTCCTGCTGTGCTGCGATCGGCATCGCAGACAGGAGAGTCGGAGAAAGAATGAGGATAATTTTCTGGAGCATCGGCGATTACCACGAACCGGGCGACAGGCTCTGCGCCTTGAGAAAACCTCATTGCGCCCATACAGGGCGCGAAATTTATTCTACGTGATCCGGAGGTGGCGCTCGCTTTCGCTTACCCCCGGCTACTGTCTGTCACGGCTACGCCGTGAAATCCGTTGGACGCTTTCCTAAGAGGCGTCCCGACCCTCGTGACTTACCCGGCTACCTTCTTTCACGGCTTCGCCGTGAATACACTCGCTCTACACCTTCCCAAAACTATACAGCGCGCTTCGCGTCCGGATGTAAATTCGGCCATCCGCAATCGCCGGCGTCGCGTAAACTTCGTCGTCCATCTCGTTTATTTTCAAGACTTCCCATTCGCCGGCGGCTTTCAAGACTGAGACCTGACCGCCCTGACCGATGACGAAAATTTTATCATCAGCCGCGACCGGGGACGCGAAGTATTTATCGATCGCTCCCATCAGCCGGCCCTGCTTGATTACGTTGCCGGTCGCGGGATCGAACGTGAGCAGGATGCCGCTGTCGTTAATCATGTAGAGCACGCCTTTGTAGAGCAGCGTCGAAGGAACCTGCGGCACCGGTTTGTAATAGTGCCAGCGGACGGCTGTCGCGGTTTGATCCCCTTCGCCGCCCATCTTGATCGAGAGCAAACCATTCTCAGAAGCCATCATCGCGCGAAATACTTCCCAATCGCGTGCATTCAGCTTCTCATCACGATCCATGTCGAACGCCTCGAAAGCATTGCTCAACATCCGATCTATCTTCTCGGTGCCTGAGATTTCAGTCCTGGCGATTTGCCGGTCGCCATTCTTATCGTAAATCGGCAGCGCCTCGTCGAAAGAAATAGTTTTGATCTGCTGGCCTTGCTGGTTCTGCGGAAAGCCCCAGCCGTTGATGTAGAGATATTCGGAATCGTGGCTGGCAATCGATTTCATTTCGCACGCCAGGCCGCGCACCCACCAAACGCGCTTACCGTCAGCGATTGAGTAGGCGGAAAGTTGAAATGATTCAGGGACGATGATCTGCTTAGCACCCTGTTTTGGTTGGTAAACGATTGGCGTTGAGTAACCCGAAATCACACCAGGCCGGTCAACTTTCCAACTCACCTTGCCAGTGTTTTTGTCGACCGCGATTAGGTATGAGATGGGATTGTCCTGATCGACGGGCAGGACGATCTTGTCGTCAACCAGAATTGGCGAAGCGCCGAAACCGTAGAACATGCTGAAAGGCCCAAGCGGCAGCTTCCAACGCTCTTTGCCCGCCCGGTCGTACGAGACCAGGCCGAACTCCTGGAAGAAGATATAGACATTCGTGCCGTCGGTGACCGGACTGGGCGAAGCCGGATTATTCACGTTCTGCAAACGGCCGGTCCGCGCACGCGGCACCTCGCGTTGCCAAACTATTTTCCCGCTGGCGCGATCGAGGGCGATCACCAAAAGTTTATAGTTCTCTTTTTCAATCGGACTCGCCGGGACGGTATGAGCACGCCTTTTAGCGGTGGCCGTAGGAATTTTTCTGTAAGCCGTAACAAAGATTCGGTCCCGCGTGAGCACGGGCGACGAATGACCCGGCGGCAGTTCAGTCTTCCACACGACGTTCTTTGTCGGTCCGAACTCGATAGGCAGCCCAGTAGTTTCGGCGACACCGGTACCATTCGGTCCGCGAAATTGAGACCAGTCGGTAGGCGCACGGGAAAGTAACGTGGGCTTTGCGGCGGACGAGTGGGTTAAGACGAGCAGCGAAGCAACGGCGCCTATGATTAAGCCCGCGAGTAATTTGTTTGTTGGCATGGCAGTGGTCAACGTCGAGACGGAGCTTGATGCCGGCGATGCGATCCGGAAAATCAACCATGAAGAGACGGCCGGATTTTAGTTCATCCTCGGAAGAAATCACTAGTGGACGGTGGTCGCGTGCCTTGCGGTCTTCTCTGTGCCGCCGTGTGCGCTCCGTGTCTCTGTGGTGAGAATATCTAAACAGAAACTCACCACAGAGACACAGAGCATTTCACAGAGACACAGAGCAAAAGCGAACCAGGACACTACTTACTGCGATTGATCTTTTAATCTCGCTCGACTAGGATTGCGAGACCCAATTTGCGTCGAATTTGTTGTGAGAAGTGCATTCTCGAATCTAACGGGTTCTCCCCAACAATCGAAGTTCGTGAACGCTTGCCACTGGTGAGTTATGACCCCCGAACGCTGGCGACAAGTCGAAGACATTTTCCAGACCGCGCTCGATCTGCCCGTGGAAAGACGCGCCACATATCTGTCTGACGCGTGCGGGACCGATTCCACCTTGCATGAGGAAGTTGTCAGCCTCATCGCCAGTCATGAAACGGGCGATTACTCGTTCGAAGACCTCGTGCCCGAGGAAATCAAAGCAAAGCGTTTTGATCCTTTCAGAGAAGATGTCGATCCTTTAATCGGGAAGCGTCTCGGCGCGTACGAGATTGTGCGCGAGATTGGCCGGGGCGGCATGGGTGCGGTTTATGAAGCCGTGCGCGTCGACAAAGAGTTCACCCGGCGCGTGGCCATCAAGCTGGTCAAGCGCGGCATGGACACTGATTTTATCCTGCGCCGCTTTCGCAAAGAGCGACAGATTCTCGCCGCCCTCGACCATTCAAACATCGCGAGGCTTTTGGACGGCGGTACGACTGACGATGGCCTGCCATACTTTGTCATGGAGTTCATCGAGGGCCAGCCGCTGTACCAGTACTGCGACAACCACAAGCTGAGCATTGGCGAACGGCTGAAGCTGTTTAGCGCGGTCTGTGAAGCCATTCACTACGCGCATCAGAAACAGGTCGTGCATCGCGACATCAAGCCTTCGAATGTGTTGGTGACAAGCGACGGCGTGCCGAAGTTGCTCGACTTTGGCATTGCCAAGCTCTTGAATCCAGAGCTCGCCGGCGACATCACTCACGATCCAACCGCAACGGCGATGCGCTTGATGACGCCGGAATACGCTTCGCCGGAGCAAGTGCAGGGTGCGCCGATCACGCCTTCGACTGACGTTTATTCGCTTGGCGTTCTGCTTTACGAATTACTGAGTGGTCATCGGCCATATCGTTTGTTCAATCGCGCGCCACACGAAATTGCGCGCGTGATTTGTGAAGAGCCGCCGGCGCCGTTGAGTATCATCATCACGCGCCCGCACGATCTGCTGCCCTCGGGAAACGAGGCCACTACGCTCGAGAATGTTTATCTCGCGCGCGGCGCCAGCGTCGAGATTTTGCGTCGCGACCTTTCGGGTGTCCTGGAAGACATCGTGTCGCGCGCGCTGCGGAAGGAACCGCAGTGGCGTTACCCGTCGGCCGCGCAACTGGGCGAAGACGTTACTTCGTTTTTGGAAGGCCGGCCGCTTTCCAGTCTTCCCGACGCGCCGCATGCCGGCCAGATAAGGCCGAGTCCGGCTTCATCCGAGACGGCGCTCGCGGTCCTGCCTTTGAAGTTGATCGAAGTACCCGGCGGCTCGGATTCAAGTTCTGATTACCTGGGCGCGGGACTGACGGACGCGCTGATTACGCGGCTGAGCTCAATTCAAAGATTTGCGGTGCGGCCGACGAGCAGCGTCCTTCGTTATAGCGCTGATGCCGATTCGTTGCAGGCGGGAAGGGAACTTGGCGTCGCCTTCGTGCTCGACGGGCGTGTTCGTCACTCAGGCGAGCGCATTCGCGTGACTTTGCAGTTGCTGGACGTAAGCGAGGGCACAACGGCGTGGGCCGGCCAGTTCGACGAGAACTTCACGGATGTGCTGACGCTGGAAGACACGATCTCTTCCCACGTTGCCGAAGCCATCGTGCCGCACCTGACCGCGGACGAGAAGTTGAAGCTGGCCAAGCGCGGCACGAACGATCCGCTGGCGCACGAGGCGTATCTGCGCGGACGTTCTTACTGGAACAAGTTCACGGAAGAAGGCTTCGCGAAGGCGGTCGTTTGCTATCACCAGGCGACGGCCATCGATTCCGATTACGCCGTCGCGCACGCCGCCATCGCCGAGTATTACAACTGGCTCGGAATCTATTCTGTCCTGCCTTCGAATGAGTGTGGGATAGCTGCCTACGAGGCAGCCGCGAAGGCGGTCGCCATCGATCCGCTCCTGGCTGAAGCTCACTGTGCGCTGGGCCAGGCGAAACTTTGTCGCGACTTTGCCTGGGACGGGGCCGAACGACAACTCTTCCGGGCCATTGAACTGAATCCGAATTATGCGCCGGCGCGCACGTGGTATGCGTTTCAACTGGCAATGGAAGGGCGTTTCACCGAGGCCTCGCGCGAGGCGCAGGCGGCAGTTTTGCTCGACCCCTTCTCAATCATTACGCGCTTTTGCCGGGTCTGGTGTCTGTACCACGCCCGGCAATTTGAAGCGGCGCTTGATCTGTGCCGCGAATATCTGAGCGCAGACCCCGAACACCTGATGTTGGTCTACATGTCCAGCTTCATGTTGAGCGCCCAGGGCCAACACGAGGAAGCGATTGCCAACGCTGAGCGCTGCGTTGCGTCAATAGGAAAAGCTTCGCGTACTCTGGGGCGGCTCGGCACGGCGTACGCCGAAGCCGGCAAGCTAGAGCGGGCCGAAGCTATCTTGAAAGAGATGGGCGAAGTGGCCGGGCGTCGCTTTATCTCGCCGTATCACATCGCGCTGGTGCAATGCGCGCTGGGTCGCACGGAAGCCGCCCTCGAAATGCTCGAGCGCGCGGTAGAAGTCAGAGACGCCTGGGTCCTTTATGCCGCGGTCGATCCTGAGTTGGACAGTCTGCACGGTCATCCGCGGTTCGACGCTTTGCTGCGGAAGCTGAATCACCGGCTCGCGTCGCTGCCGACGCTGCCGATCGAATCGCACCTCGGGCAGGAATCGGTCGCGGTGTTGCCGTTCAAAGTTCTTACGCAACCGTCTGAAAACATAGCCGACGAATATCTCGGCATAGGTTTGGCCGATGCGCTCATCACGCGGCTGAGCAACGTGCGGCGGTTGGTCGTGCGGCCCACGAGTAGCGTCTTGCGGTACCGCGGCGTGGCGGTTGATCCACTGGTAGCCGGCCGCGATCTGCACGTTGAATACGTCATCGATGGCAGCCTGCGTCGCGTCGGCGAGCGCTTGCGCGTGACGGCGCAACTGATGAACGTCCCGAAAGGGGTTACCAGCTGGGCCGAACAGTTCGACGAAGAATCGAAGGACGTACTGCAGATCGAAGACTCGATCTCTGAGCGCGTGACGAAGGCGCTGCTGCCGCAACTGACCGGCGACGAGCGGTTGCAGCTTTCGAAGCGTGGCACGGAAAATCCGAAAGCATTCGAATCGTATTTGCGCGGCCGTTATTACTGGAACACGTACACCGAATCAGGATTGGCGCGCGCGATCGAATGCTACAACCAAGCGATTAAGCTCGATCCGAGCTACGCGCTCGCTTACACCGGCATAGCTGACTACTACAATTGGCTCGGCGTGTTCGGCGTAGAGTCATTCAGCGAATGTTCAGCGGCGGCCAAGGAAGCTGCGAAAAAGGCCATTGATCTCGATCCTTCGGCGGCGGAGGCGTACAGCGCGCTCGGTTTTGCGACCGTAACACGGGACTTCGATTGGTCCGTCGCCGAAGGGCATCACCGGCGCGCCATTGAAATTAATCCGAATTATGCGACGGGCCATCACTGGTACAGCTTTCATCTCGAGATGACGGGACGGTTCGACGATGCGTTGCGAGAGATTCTGCGGGCGCGTGAACTCGATCCTTTGTCGCCGAGCGTCGTGCAGGCGTTGGGGTGGTGCTATTACCAGGCTCGTGGCTACGACGAAGCCCGCGCAACTTTCGAAAGCATGCTCGAGGTGGCGCCGGATTTCGCGTACGGCCTGGCGACTTATGGCTGGATATTGCGCGGCGCAGGTCGAGGTGAGGATTCCATAGCTCCGTCCGAGAAAGCTTTGCAGCTTTCGGGCGGTGGACAATTCTTCATCTCCGGCTTAGGAGCGTCGTACGCGGCCGCCGGTCGCGTGGATGATGCACGGGCGGCGTTGCGACGTCTGAAAGAGATGTCCGCGCGTGCTTATGTCTCGCCGTATCACACGGCGCTGATCCATCTGTACCTCGGCGAATACGAAAAGGCCCTCGCGCTGCTGCAAAAAGCCTACGAGATCAACGACGGCTGGTTGGTTTGGCTGGGCGTCGAGCCGGCTTGGGACGTCGTACGCGGCGACCCGGTGTTCGAAGACTTGTTGAGCAAGACCAGGAACCCGGCCCCGCAAACGTCCCTCAGCGAGCAAACGGTCGTTGCGCGACGCGCGAAAGGTGCCGCCGCCGCGTCACGCTCACTGGAAACGTCGGCGGTCGCCACAGCGGCGCCGGAAACATCACCCGGCGAAGACGAGGAAGCACGCCAACTATTTACTGCCGGGCGCTACTACGCGACTCGCCGCACGGCCGAAGGCTTGCGGCAAGCGATTCAAAGGCTTGAGCGCGCAGTCGAACTCAAACCGGATTACGCAGTGGCTTATGCCGAGTTGGCTGACTGCTACGCGCTGCTGAACTGGTACGTCGAGCCGCCGCCGGCCCAGGCGTGGCAACGCGCGAAGCAGGCTGCGCTGAGCGCCGTGAGAGCTGATCCGAATCTGGCGGAAGCGCACGCGTCCCTCGGCTTTGTCCGGCTGCATTTCGATCGAGACTGGGAAGGCGCTGAACGCGAACTTCAGAAAGCCATCGTTTTGAATCCGCGCAACCAGGTTTCGCATCGGTGGTACGCCTACAGTTTGTCGGCGATGGGGCGGCACGAGGAAGCGTACACAGAGATTGAACGCGCCCGAGAAATAACGCCACAGTCAGCGGTGATCGCGACGGCGCTGGCCAACGTGCTGTTTCTCGCCGGGCGTTTCGACGACACGATTGCTCAGTGTCGCAAGGCGCTTGAACTCGATCCGGGCGCCGTGGCGGCGCACACCGTGCTGCGCTGGGCTTACGAGAGGAAGGGAATGGTCTCTGAAGCTTTGGCGGCGTACGAACCGGAACGCAGTTTTGCCGGCGACAGTCCGACGACGCGCGCGAAACGAGCACACGTTCTGGCCGCGACCGGTCACCAGGAGGAAGCGCGCAAGATTCTCGAAGAGATCATTGCGAAACGTGACGAACAGTGGGTGACGGCCTACGAGATTGCGATCATTTACTCGTTGTTGGGAGACCGCGATAAAGGATTTGAGTGGCTGGTTCAGGCTGAGCAGGAACACGCCGTCGGTTTTACTTTCGTCCGCGTCGATCCGCATCTTGACAACTTGCGTTCCGATCCGCGCTTCAGAGACTTGATTAGCGGCACCGATCGAACAATTCCGTAACCCTGGGAGCGGGGGCAATGCTGCCCGCATCTTCCCGAGAGTTTAGAGTCGGGCTACCGCCCATCTGTCGGGCCTTAGCCCGACTCTAATCATCCGTCGATTGGATCAAGAAACGCCTCCAAAAGTAAGATGCGGGCGGGATGCCCGCGCTCCGAGCGAGTTTGCTATTGAATTTCTCGTTCGCCTGAGTTAAAGAAGCAGCCACAGAAAGGGTAGTCGGGAGCTGAGAGGAGAGAAGAGAAGAATGGCCGCACGAGCGGAAGTCTTAAACACCGGAACCTCAATCGATAAGAGACGCGCCGAACGGATCTTCTACACGGCGATGTCCGTGGCAATTCTGATTACAGTCTTTGCCGGCTTTTCGCGGACGTTTTTTCTTCGACCGTACTTTCAGACGCAGCCGCTACTGCCGTTGCTGATCGCTCACGGAATCATCTTCTCTGCCTGGATTGTTCTGTTCTTGACGCAGACGACGCTCGTTGCGGCCCGGCGCACGCGTATTCACATGCGTTTAGGAATCCTGGGGGGCGTGCTGGCGAGCGTCATGATTGTTATTGGCGTGTACACGTCGATCGTTCGCGCCAAGGGTCCATCACCGATACCCGACGTAAATCCGCTTAGCTTCTTGACGATACCACTGGGCGACATGCTGCTGTTCGGACTTCTGGTCGGCGCCGCGTTGTATTTTCGACGGCGCGCCGATACGCACAAAAGATTGATGTTGCTTGCGACGATTGCCATTCTTCCGGCCGCGGTGGCGCGCTTGCCGATCGGTTTCATACAAACGGGCGGACCGCTCGTCTTTTTTGGCCTTAGCGATCTTTTCATCCTGCCGTTGCTCGTCTTCGACATCATCACTCGCGGACGGCCGCATCGAGCGACGTTGGTGGCTGGTGCGCTCATCGTGATTTCACACCCGTTGCGGATGCTCATCGGCGGCACCCAAACCTGGCTTGCTTTCGCCACCTGGCTCACGCAATGGACGTGAATTTCAATCAACCAGGCATCTTTACGCTCGGCATGCCCCGCATGATGATGCGCTGACGGCGGGCAACGCGTTTTGGATTCACTTGCGGATTGAAAACCGTGCGCGGATTCGGAATCATCGCCGACAGAAAAGCGGCTTCGCGCGCGTTGAGATTGGACGCCGGCTTGTGGAAGTAGTATTGCGAAGCAGCTTCAGCGCCGTAAATCCCATCGCCCCATTCAATCACGTTTAGATACACCTCGAGGATGCGCTTCTTCGGAAGGTTACGTTCCATGAAGTAAGTGATGACGGCTTCCTGACCTTTGCGCATGAACGAGCGCTCGCTTGAGAGATAGAGGTTTTTCACGAGCTGTTGCGAGATGGTGGAAGCGCCGCGTTTGAAGTCGGGCAGGTTCGGCAGCCACGAATCGTTTTCGCCCGTCTGCTTCGCCTCTTTATCAGCTTCTTTCTGCGCGTGCTCCCAGGCGCGTTGAATCGCTTCGTAATCGAATCCGTTGTGCGTCGCGAAATTCGAGTCTTCACCGGCGATTACCGCGCGCTGTAAGTTCGGCGAGATCCGTTCGAGCGGGACCCAGACCTGGAAACGCTTCGGCTCAACACCCTTACGGCGCGCTTCGCGATTTCGGGCTTCGATCAGTGAAGTAGTCGCGGGTTTCTGCGTGGCGAGCTCAGAGAAACTTGGCACGACGGCCACTTGAAACAGTAAGGCGCCCAGGAACATGCCAACAAAGGCGTAGAAAACGTATCTGATGAGCCGCCACATTGAACATGAGAGTAAAGCTGAATGGGGAAACGGGTAAAGCGCGCAAGCGGGTGATACCTATTTTGCCTTTGCGATCGTTTGGGGAGGTCAGAACCGCCTGCGGTAGCGGGCGGTTGATCTAAAGATTCTGTGAACTCGTGACGAAAGTTCAACCACCCGCTACCGCAGGTGGTTCTGACAGGCGCCGGGACGCAAAGAAACGCGAAGTAGGACACAACCCAGGCCGTACGGACTGAAATACGGCCTTGTTTCGTCGTTTTCAACTAATTCACGATGAAGTAGCACGAGTCTCATCTCTGCGGACCCACGATATGATCAGAACAATTTCGATCGCCATTCTTTCCTTAAGCTGCTGCGCAGTTACGCTGGCGCAGGGACAACGACAACCGCCAGTCTTGCGCGGGTCGAACGCGCGGCCAGTCACCTCATCAGACGGTAACGACAAGAGTTCAGAGCCGGAAGATGTCGAAGAAGGTAGCGTCGTGCGGGTCAGCACGAGCCTGATCACTGTCCCCGCGGTGGTGATGGATCGCAACGGCCGCTACATCGGCAACCTGCGCAAAGGAGACTTTCGGATTTACGAGGACGGTGTCGAACAAGACGTGGCCTATTTTGCTTCCGTCGAAAAGCCTTTCACGGTTGCCTTGTTACTGGATGTCAGTGGCTCGACGCAGTCTCAGCTCGCTCAAATTCGCGAAGCTGCAAATGCGTTCGTGGGTCGCCTGCGCATGAACGACCGGCTCATCGCGATTACTTTCGACGGAAGAGTGAACGTGCTCACCCAGCCGGAACGAGTGGCCGTGATTCGTCGTGGTAAACTGCACATTCCGGCGGTGACGGACGGCACGGTGCTCTACGATACAGTCGATTTCGCGCTCAAACGAATGGCTCAAATTCCCGGCCGCAAAGCGATCGTGTTGATGACCGACGGCGTCGATCAGGATAGTCGCGTGTCGATGCACGCGACTCTCGAAGGCATCGCCGAGCAGGACATTCTGGTTTACACGGTCCAATACAATACGCTGCCGCAATTGCCGGAACGCTTGAGCCGGATAAAAGATGAAAAGGCGCGACGCAAAGTGCGCGAGCGTCTTTTGAAGGGCTATGCGGTCAGCGAGCCTTACTTGCGCACACTGGCTGAGAAGACTGGCGGACGGTTCTATCGCGCCGATGATTTGCGTCAGGTTGGTCCCGCGTTTGAAGCGATCACTTCTGAATTGGGAGTGCACTACAGTCTGGGGTTCTACTCAAAGCAGGCAGCGAACGCTGACGGCGAGCGCGCGATCAAAGTGAAGGTGCGTTATCCGAACATGGTCGTGAGGACGCGGGATAGTTTCTCAACATCGGCCGTGGCCCAAAAAGATTAGCCGCAGATTCGCGCGGAGATGGTCCGGGGCAGTAGCCCGACCGTTAGGGAGGGCTCGTTAAGCCGCGGATTTGGAGCCCTCCCTAACGGTCGGGCTACCTGCCCCGACTCTGTGGCTTTAATACTGAATCAAACTCCCTTCACGTTTAGCCCTTCTGACGGCGCGTCCGAACACCCAAAGAGACAACGGAAGCAGCACGGCGAGAAACGCGAGCAGCGTGATTAAAGGATCGCGCACTTGCCCAAACCCCTGCCCCTCGATCAGCACGCGGCGAATGCCGTCGAGACCGTACGTGGCCGGCAAAATCCGGGAGATATATGCGAGGCCGCCAGCGTACTCGCTGATAAGTTGAGTTGGGAAAAAGACGCCCGAGAAAAGCGCTGAGCCGGCCCCGAGAAAGACCCCAAACGGGTCGCCGCGCTTGAATACCATCGCAAAGCTTGCGGAGAGAATGCCCAGACACGACAGGACCACTGTCGTCAGCAGCAGGAAGGCCAGTGCCAGCAGGTAATTTCCTTGATAGTGGACGTCGAAAAACAACCAGCCGAACAGAAGATAAAGCGACGAGAAGAATGTCGCCTGCACGAAATCCCACGCTGAACTAGCGACAATTACGGTCGGCACGCTGATGGGAGTCATCAGAACGCTTTCCAAAGTTCCCTGTACCTGCTCTTGCCGGATAGCGTTCGCGAGGCTAGAGAAGCCCGTCATGAAATAGTTCAGCACCGCAAGTCCCGTCAGCCAGGCTGCCAGAGGGTTGCGCCACTGTGCAAAACGCGGATCGGTGAAACCGGCGAAGATTTTCGAGATGAAGAACATCGTGGTCACTACGATGAGAATCGAAAGCACGCGCAGAAAGAACTGCATGCGGTAACTGAGTTGCAGGCGCCAGTCGCGCACGATGAACGCCCAAATCCGGCGCAGGAAGACGAGGGGATTCATCCGATCTTTTCCTCCCGCGCGGCGGCATTCGCTTCATAACTTTCCAGGACCTCAAGCAACGTTGCTCGTTCCGACTGAACAGTCTGGATCACGGCGCCCCTTTGCAGCAGCAGCCGCAGCACGTTGTCGAGCACATCATCATTGGCCTGGCGCGCGAAACTCAACGTCCAGTGGTCTTTCAGCTCGCTTCGTCCCAGCGTAAACGGTTGATCGCTGAAGGCTTCGCGCAGAGCCGCTTCAACCTGCATCGCATCTGCGACGGCAAACGTAATCGAAATCTGTTCGTCGTTGCTGTGCGTGGCGCGCAGGTTTTGTGGAGTGTCGAGTGCTTTGATTTGTCCGCGGCTGATGATCGCGACGCGTTCGCACAACTCTTCCACTTCCGCGAGATTGTGTGACGTCAGGAACACTGTGACCGGCTTGCCCGCATCCTGCGCCAGGGATTTGATCGTGTTTCGCATGCGAGCCGCGGCGAGCGGATCAAGCGAACGCGTCGGCTCATCCAGCAAAAGCACTGGCGGATCGGCCAGCATTGCGCGCGCTACCGACAGACGCTGTTTATTTCCGGTGGAAAGCTCGGCGAACCTGCGGCGCGTTGAATCCTCCAGTTGCAGCATCTGAAACAGCTCGGCAATTCGCTTCTTCGCCTGCGCCCCGCTGAGCCCGTGCAATCGCGCAAAGAAGAGCAGGTTCTCTTCGGCAGTCAGACGCCAATAGAAACTTCGTTCTTCAGCTCCGGCCAGACCGACATTCCGTCGCACTTCCTGGTCGTCGCGCACGCTGTCGTAACCTTTGACAGTGACTTGTCCTTCGGTCGGTTGAATCAGCGTGGCGATTATTTTCGTGAGCGTCGTTTTGCCGGCTCCGTTCGGTCCGATGAGACCGAAAATCTCGCCTTCGCGAACTTCGAATGAAACATCGCGGACGGCTTCGACAGGCGGCTTGAATTTTCGTTTCAACGCCTTTTTCAGGCGCAGGAACGAGACGGGATACGTCTTTGAAATGTGATCGACGGACAATACGGAGTTAGGCTGAGACATCGGAGCAGTTGGGCCAGCGCGCATGCAGGATGCTGGTTTAATTCAGCCGACGGGCTGCGGCTCCATTTGATGTAGGGCTGCGAGAGCTTGGCGCAGGTCACCGCGCGCTCCTTCTAACTCATCTCGGGACGCGCCAAACCGTTTTTCAATTGCGGCGTCGTCAAGCGATTCGAGTGCATAGTTGATCGCCGTCTCGCACACTGCAATTTCATCTTCGGAAAGTCTCGACGTGACCAACCCGACAGATGCAACTATTTCTTTCGTTATTGTTTCCATTGCCATCTCAACTTTGCTATCGCAACCGTTCCGGAAGATCTTCGGGCTGCAAACTTTCCCATTTGCCCTTCTCAAGGTCACGATAAATCTCGGTTGCCGCTAGTTTGTCGCGTGCTGCTTCCGCTGTGGGCCTATCAGCTTCATCGTGTCTCATCATACCGTGGGAGGTTCGCTTTGGCATATCGAGCCCTTATCGCCTTCTTTGTTTTGGGTCGAGGTACTCGCGCAAACCATCGCCAATAAAGTTGAACGCGAGCACCGTCAAAGCAATGGCGATTCCCGGAAAGATTAGCGCGTGGGGAGCGGCCTGCAAGGTTGAGAGGTCGCGGGCTTCTTCAATCATTACGCCCCATGAAGGCGACGGCGGCGGGACGCCTAAGCCGAGGAATGAAAGGGCTGCTTCCGACAGGACCGCACCTGCCATTCCGAGACTCGCCTGCACGATTAGCGGCTGAATAGCATTCGGCAGAATGTGGATTGTCAGGATGCGCAAATCGCCCGCGCCGAGCGCTCGCGCCGCCTGCACAAAATCGTACTCGCGCACTTTCAGGACCTGCGCGCGAATCAAACGCGCGTAACCAACCCAACCAATGATGCACAGGGCGAAGATAAGTTTGTTGAGACCCGCGCCCAGAAAAGCCACCAGCGCAATCGCCAGCAACAATCCGGGGAACGCGAGAAACACATTAAAAATGTAGCCGGACAGAAATCGATCGATCCAGCCGCCGTAGAATCCGGCAATCGAACCGATGAAAGTCCCGAAGAACGCCGAGACGGCCACCACGATGATTCCGACTTTGAGTGAAATTTGCGCGCCAAACACTACACGCGAAAAGATGTCGCGGCCGGTTGAATCCGTTCCGAACCAATGACTCGCCGAGGGTCCGATGTAGCGCATCGAAAGATTGGTGTCGCCCACCTGATGCGTCGCGATCCACGGCGCGAACAGCGCGACGAGTACAACGACGACGACGATAACCAAACCAACAATGCTTAATCTGCTCATGACACGCGAATCCTCGGATCCAGCCAGCGATACAGAACGTCTGTCAAAGTGTTCGCGATGATGTAGGTCGTGCTAATCGCCAGGACGCAGCCTTGCACGACGCTGTAGTCGCGCTTACCGATTCCGTCTTCCACTAACAGAAGCCCTAGTCCCGGCCAGCCGAAAATCTTTTCCGTGATGATCGCGCCCGCCAGCAGTACGCCGAGTTGCAGGCCCAGGACCGTCACCACCGGAATCAAGCCATTCTTAAGCACGTGCTTGTAAACAACCGTTCGTTCGCTGAGGCCCTTCGCGCGCGCGGTCCGAACGTAGGGCTCGCCGAGTTCTTCAATCACTGATGAACGCACCATGCGCGTCAGAATGGCGGACAAGGCTGCGCCCAAAGTGAATGCAGGCAGGATTATGTCGCTCCAATCAAAGCGGCCGGAAGGCGCGAGCCAGCCGAGTTTCACGGCAAAGATGTAAACGAACATCGGGCCGATGACGAAGCTGGGCAGACTAATCCCGACAAGCGCAACCACCGACAGCCCGTTGTCGATCCACGTGCCACGATTCTTTCCCGCGATGACGCCCAGTGGAATGGCGATGCAGACTGCTATGAACATCGCCGTAATTGCCAGTTGAATTGTCGCGGGATAGCGCTCAGCGATTAGTTCGAACACGGGCCGCTCAGTGCGGAAGGATGTGCCCAGGTCCCCGCGGAGGATCGAGCTCCAGTAATCGGCGTAACGGTTATTGAGCCCGTGCCACGCGAATTGACGCTGACCGCTTTGATCGACGGGAAATCCAAAAAAGAAGGGTGGGCGGTCGAGACCGTGTTTAGCGCGGAACTGGGCGAGCTGTTCGGGGGTTGCTTGCTCACCGAGCACCGCAATCGCTGGGTCGCCGGGCACGAGTTCAATCAGCACCGTGACCAGCGAGACTACCGTCCAGACGACGAGTACGAGGAAGCCAATGCGGCGCAGTACTCCGAACAGTTTCTGCTTCATTCTTGAAAGAAAGCTGAATAAATTTGGAGCGAGCGCGGATGATAGCAGATTAGCAGGCAGGACGCGTGCGCACTTGGCAACAAGAAGCAGGCAGGATGCCTGCGCTCCCAAAACAAACGTAGTCCGCGCGGACCCGCTTCGCCGGCAGTAGCGGCCCCGACAACCGCATCCACCAACTGGCAAATCCTACGGACTACGTTGTTTTGGTTGACAGCCCTCTTGAGCCCAACCAACCTCTGTAGCGCAAGATGCTATCTTGCGTACCTACTCTTGATTCGGCGCAAGATAAACATCTTGCGCTACGGCGCGCGACGGCCAAAGTGCAAAGCCGCGACGCCACCTGTCAAATTTTCAAATTTCACTTCAGCAAAGCCCGCGTCCCGCATCATCGCGGCCAATTCCGTCTGATTCGGAAAGTGCGAAATTGAATCCGGCAGATACTCGTAAGCGCTACGTGAACCGCTCAACCATCCACCCAATCGCGGTAAAACGCGAGCGTAGTAAAAGCCAACCATTCCGCGCAGACCGCGCGCCGGTGTCGAAAATTCAAGCACGGCCGCCCATCCATTCGGTTTCAGGATGCGTCGCAACTCGCGCAGTCCGTCTTCAACGCTGGAAAGATTGCGCAGGCCAAAACCGATCGTGACGGCGTCGAATGTTCCGTCCCTGAACGGAAGACACAGCGCGTCTGCTTCTATGAGTTGAACGTCGCGCGTCTTCGCTTTTGCCAGATCCAACATGGGCCGGCAAAAGTCGATCCCGATTATTTTGGCTTTGCTTGCTTCAAAGAACTCGATAGCCAGGTCGCCGGTTCCGCATGCTACGTCGAGGACGTGTGCGTTGGCCGGCAGTAGCGGCGCCAACGTTTTGACGACCCGTCGCCGCCATCTCCGGTCGATGTTTCCCGACAGCAGATGATTTAGGAGATCGTACCGCGGAGAGATTCGCGCGAACATTTCGCGCACCCGCCGCGCATGATCTTCTGGTGAATTGTTCGCAGGTTTAGTTAAGCCCATGGCATGAGGCCGATGGTTGCAAGTGCCTTGCGATAGGTTAATAAATACGTCAGGGTTTTTTTGCCGGCACGACAGGATCGATCGGTTTTGCTTCGGGCGCAACCGCTGATTTGATTTCGACGTTGCCGGTGAAGGTCGCTTTGAGTTGCTCAGAGTTGCCGGCGACGACCGTAGCCATCGCAACGTCTTTGAAGAGTCTGGCAGTGACGCGCTGAATATCCCCCGGCGTAAGACTGCGAATCACAGTCGCCACGGTGCTCGGGCGCGTGGACTTGAAAGTGTCCATGTCGAGCCAATGCGTACTCATCGGTTCCGGCTGCGAAAATTCGGTTGAGAGTTGGTTCAGGATTGCACCGCGCGCACTTTCAAGCTCCTGTTGGGTCGGACCGGTCTGGATAAGGGACTTAATGATGTCCTGCGCCGCCGTCGTCGCTTTGGCAACGTTGCCGGTCGGCGCGGACGCCCTTAAAACGAAGATACCCGGTAGCACATGTGCCTCATCGCGAACTGAAACCTGGGACAAGTCAGGCACAGCAGTTTTCCAACGGTCCCGGATAATTAGCGCCAGGACCTCCGCGGCGAGAGCGTCCCTGTCACCGCGTGCCAGTCCGCGAATCGCGAGCCGAATTTCCGCGTTCGTTGCCTCCGGGCTATCGACCACAAGGACGCGCGTGTCTGGGGCGCCCGGCTGACGAAACGTTGGGGAAATAGTCCGATCCGATTTGCCCCAGGGTCCGAGCAATTGTCGCAGCGCGCGCATCATCCTCGCCTTCTCAACGCCACCGACAACCGCAAGCGAGGCATTGTCCGCGTTTAAAAAACGTTCTCGCGCCAGAAGCAAATCGGCGCGTTCAACTTTCGCGACACTTGCCGCGGTTCCTGTCGCGGGACGCGCGTACGGGAAATTTCCGAGCACGCGCGCGGCGATCGCCTGGTCGGCGGTGTCGGCTAACGTTGCCGGTTTCTCAGAGAGCAGTTTGACCCGGGCGGTGCGCACGGTCGCAACACTCTCAACGCCTAACTGCGTGGTCAGAACAGAGCCGCGCAAGAAGTCGATCATCCGTTCCAGACCGCTCGATTTGCCGACGAGGGTTATGTCAATCGCATCGTGCGTTGTGGTGACTTCCAGCCGTCCCTCGAGTTCTTCCGCCATGTACTCGCGCGTGGCCGGGTCGGGAAACAGAGCGTCGCCCAGCAGCGCCATCATTCCCGCCCTGTCGGTCAAATCGAACGCTGCGCCTGCATGAATCCTCAGCTTCAGCAAAACATTCGGATTGCCCGGCTGCGGCCAATACAAAATTCGCAGGCCGTTGAGGAGCATTTCCCGTTCCGGCTCTGGCGCGGTCTGCGCTTTGGCGGTCGTCGGGCAAATTGCGGCGAGGACGAGCAGAAGCAGCATGCTGCGGCTAAGCAGTGACGATTTCAGTGTTCTGCGGATCATTCGTTTGAAGATGCGGAGTTCGCGCGTCGCGGACAAGCTTTACTTTGTCGGCCCTTCTTGTCAATCCGGAATGCGGGGAGGATGCCCGCGCTCCCACAGCCAATCTGGGATGCGGTGCCAAAGAGTTTAGATGTCGCCTAAAAGAGCGTCAACCCGTGGTTGCAAAAGTGCATCAAAGCCCTGTGCCGAAAGGCCTTGGGCCCTTTTCGATGTGCTGAAGCGCCGTGAGCAGGATATAATTCTAGTGCCGCCGAGCATTTTTCCGGGCCGGCCCCAAAGAAATTTTCGTAACTTCCGGGCGATTGGTAGTAATAACAAGTAGGAAGCAATTCCTGCAGGATCGAGCTTGTTTGGCGAATCAGGTGACAGATGAAAGGCTGCTGGCGAGCGCAGCCGGCGGCGACACGGCCGCATTTCAGATCCTGTACGAACGGTATCGCGACCCGATCTTCCGCTTTGCGTATCGGCTATTGGGATCGGCCGAGGCCGCAGAGGACGTCGCGCACGACTGCTTTCTGAGTTTGATAAAAGAGCCGAGTCGGTTTGATTCGAACCGCGCGTCGCTGCGCACGTACATCTATGCGACGGCACGGAACCTGGCTGCGACTCGTTACCACAGCTTCGGACGCGAGACGGCGATCGACGAGTTGGCCGAAGAACCGGCAATGGCCGAACGGCAGGCACCAGCCGCGCGGCTGCTTGATCAAGAGTTAGCTGCAGAGGTGCAGCAGGCGATTGCCAGCCTGCCGCCGCTTCAGCGAGAGGCTTTGGTTCTTTTTGAGTACGACGAGTTATCGCTGGCTGAGATTGGCGAGGTTGTCGGGGCTGACGCGAACGCGGTCAAGCAGAGGCTTTTTCGGGCGCGAGAGAAGCTTCGGGCCCGACTTGATAGATATTTCCGAATCGGTCGCGAAGCTGCTACATTGAGGCGGGGTAGGCGTTAGAGACCCGCCTGCATGAGTGACGGAGTTTTATGATGAATGATTTTGACGGTAAGTTCATGCAGGACGAAGACCTGAAGGATTTACTTCAGCAGTGGAGAGTACCCGAAACTCCCGCGGCGTTGGACAACCGTGTGGCGGCTGCTTATCAACAAAGTACCAGCCAAACGGCGTCCGTTTCAGCACTTTATTCCCAGCGGGATAGCGAGGTAGTAAACATGAAATTTTGTAACACTTGCCAGGAAGAATTCGCTGACAGGTTTAGCTTTTGTCCGGTCGACGGCACGCCTTTAACCGCAGCGCCTGTCGCCGCAGTCAGTCAGTCTGCTCCGGCCGAAACGGTTTCCCCCGTTGAGACGGCCACGGCAGCACCGGCAGCTTTCGCAGTTCCGGCGACGGTGTCGGCGGCGCCCTCAGCAGTTGCCCCCGGCAACATCGGCGAATTTCACCTCACAATCCTGGAAGACAGCGGATTGCTATCGCGACTAGCGGGCGAGTTAGGGAACGTGGCGCACAACTATCAGTTGACTTGGCCGGATTTCAAGCGTGATCCGTTTGGTTTCGTAAAGCGTTCGTTCCAGGGTTACGGCAAGATGGCCGGCAAGTTCTTCTCCAGCCGCGACGTGGTTATCGCTTCGGTGCTTTCTATCGTTTCACTGGCGGTGCTGGTTGGTGCGATTTTCGTCCTCGACAAGACTCAGGGCGACGGCGGCCCGTCGCGTCGCACAATCGCCATCGTTTTGGTCGTTGGGTTTTGCGCGCTGCTGGCGATTTTTGCGTCATGGCTCAGCAAGGATCGCGACGGTGCCGTGATGGGCGCCAAGCCGTCTGATTCGCGCAACGTCCTTTCTGGTATCGTCGCGGCCCTGGCGGTGTTGTTGCTGCTCGTTGGCGGCATTGTTTTCCTCGACAGGCGTCAACAAGCGGCTTTGGCTGCCGCTGCTGAAGACGACGTCGAGCTGACGCAGATGATTTCGGAAATACCGAACGAACAGCCCACGCCCGACGAAGGAAACGCGGGCATGGCGAAGGGAAGCGGCGGCGGCAGCAAAGCCGAAAAGATTAAGCCGGGCGGCGGCGGTGGCGGTGGCCGCGAACAACAGCAGCCTGCGTCCATGGGAAAACTGCCGCAGGCATCTTTGACGATCCCGCAGGTGGTGGCTCCGAATCCGAATCCTCCCCCGATTAAGAATCCATCTTTGCCGATGCCGGCGACGCTCGATGCCGATCCGGTTCTATTCCCACCTGACACGCGTAATCTGGCGTACGGCGATCCAAAGTCGAAATCGACTTCGCTCTCGTCAGGTCCGGGAACGGGCGGTGGAATTGGCACCGGCACCGGTGGCGGTGTGGGCCCCGGATCGGGTGGCGGTTTCGGGCCGGGTGAAGGCGGCAACACAGGCGGCGGTCCGCGTCGTGAAGGCGGCGGCGGCCCGGGCGGTGGCGGCGGCGGAACCGACTACAACCGAATCTTCCGCAGCAGCGAAGTGAACAGCCGCGCCCGCGTGCTGTTAAAGCCTGAGCCTTCGTACACGGAATCCGCGCGGAAAAATCAGATCACCGGAACCGTGGTGCTAAGAGCAGTGTTTTCGTCCAGCGGCTCAGTCACGAATATCTCCACGATTCGCGGTTTGCCGGATGGCTTGACTGAACGCGCCATCGCCGCCGCGAAGCAAATCAAATTCGTTCCGGCCCAGAAGGACGGGCATTCAGTCTCAATGTGGATGCAGTTGGAATACAACTTTAATCTGTATTAGCTGGGAACGCGCGGACATCTGGTCCGCATCCTCAAACGTTTAGAGGCGGGACTTGTCCCGCCTCTTTTATTTTCCGCCACAAATGTTAATTTGCGGAGCCGTTCGCCAGTAACAACTTGCGCTACAACCCTTCGATTACCCTTTTGATTCTGTCCACACCTTCCCGCAAACGATCCAAAGAAGTCGCATACGAGATTCGAACGTATCCATCTGCTCCGAACCCCGTGCCATCCGTAATTACCGTTTGCTCCTTCTCAAGCAAGGCGTTCATGAAATCGGCTGAAGTTCGAATGCTGCCCTTCAGGCATCCACGCACATCCGGGAAAGCATAGAACGCACCTTCGGGACGCGGGCATCGAAGTCCGGGAATCTCGTTCAGCGCATTCAGCAGCCATTCGCGACGACTCGTGTATTCAGAGAGCATCTGCGCGACTGATTCCTGCGGGCCGTTGAAGGCTTCGGTGGCCGCCGCCTGCGCAATCGAAGTCGTATTGCTGGTCGAATGTCCCTGCACCTTTAGCATGGCGCGCGTCCAATCGGCATTCGCGAGCGAGTATCCCACACGCCAGCCGGTCATCGCGTACGTCTTTGAAAACGATCCGGCAATGCAGAGCCGGCGGCGCAGTTCTGGTCGCAAAGATGCTGCACTGAAAACCTTGTTCGGTGGATAGACGAAGCGCAGATAGCATTCGTCAGAGATCGCGTAAGCATCATGCTCTGCGATGATTTCGAGAATGCGCTCGAATTCCTCGGGCGGAATGATGCGGCCGGAAGGATTCGACGGCGAGTTCAAAATGATCAGCTTCGTCCTGGGCGTCAGGGCGGCCCGCACCATGTCAGCCGTCAGCACAAAATCGTTTTCTTCGGTCTCGATGAAAACCGATTTCCCGCGCGCAAACGTAACGATCTCGGGAAACGTCACCCAGTAGGGCTTCGGAATCAGAACCTCATCGCCCGGATTAATCAGGCACACGACCGCATTGAAGACCGCCTGCTTGCCTCCGGCCGTTGCCATCACTTCATTGCGTTCGTACGTGGCGCTGAACTCGCGTTGGTAGAAGTCGATGATTGCTTGCTGAAGTTTCCGTGTGCCGGCCGTCGGCGTGTACTTTGTCTGTCCCGCGCGCATCGCTTCAAGCGCTGCATCTTTGATGTTCTGAGGCGTGTCGAAATCCGGTTCGCCCGCTCCGAGATCGACCACATCAACGCCTTCCGCGCGCATTCCTTCCGCAGCCTGCATCGCCGCGAGCGTTGACGACGCTTTCATCTCACTGACGCTTTCCGAAACTGGAAAACCTGAAGAGAACTTTGGAGCTGACATAACCTAGTTTCCGGCTTTGGACTTTGGACTTCGGACTTTGGACTTCGCACGCATGCGTTGTTCGACCAGCGGCGGGACAAGCCCATCAATGTTGCCGCTGAGGTGAAAGACCTCCTTCACGAGGCGCGAACTAACGTACGAATACTCCTCGGCAGGCATCATGAACACGGTCTCGAGACTTGGCTCGAGTCGCCGGTTCATCAAAGCCATTTGTAACTCGTACTCATAATCTGAAATGGCGCGAATGCCACGCACAATCGCGTGCGCCTTGCGTTCTGCGGCATACTGAACCAGTAATCCTTCGAAACTCTCAACGATCACTTTGCAGCCACCCTGCTCAATGTCTTTGAGCACGACGGCCAGAATCTCGCGGCGCTCTTCGACCGAGAAGAAAGGCGTCTTGTCAGGATTGACCAGAATGGCAACGATGATTTCGTCGAACAGTTTGCAGCCGCGTTGAATAATGTCGAGGTGGCCGTTGGTGACGGGGTCGAACGAGCCGGGATAGATGGCGCGGCGCATGAGCGAAGATGGTAAATCGTAAACGTTAAATAGAAAAGGCTACGCGACTGGGTGCCGGCGCGTTGACAGCTTAACAATGCAATGTTTCAATAGCCGTTGATAAAACGTGGTGAGTTAAGGCGACTTGCGGCCACGTAAAACAATCCGCTAAACAGCTCGGCGAGTCTTTCAACCGCTGCTTTCTAAAAGGTTCAAAGAAAGGCCCCGCGTTGTTGGCAGCGCGGGGCTTTTGCTTGGAAGAAGGTCTTTGGACTTTGGTCTTAGGCCTTTGGAATTTTTCGGCAACTTGCCTGAGAGTATGAGCCAAAAACCTAAGACCTGGGCCCAAGACCAAAGACCAAAACCGATTCGTTAAATGAAAACGTTTCTCCAAACATTAAAAGAGCGCATCGTCGTCTTTGATGGCGCGATGGGCACCAACCTGCACGCGCAAGACCTGACTGTCGATGACTACGGCGGCCCGCAGTTTGAAGGCTGTCCGGAGCACCTGCTGATAAGCCGTCCTGACGCAGTCGAAAAAGTTCACGCGGGATTTCTCGAGGTGGGCTGCGACGTAGTCGAAACAAACTCGTTCGGCGGCGCCTCAATCGTGCTGGCGGAATACCAGATCGCGGACCTGGCTTATGACTTGAACGTGAAGGCGGCACAACTAGCCAAACGCGTGGCCGCAAATTTCTCGACCAAAGAAAAGCCGCGTTGGGTTGCCGGTTCGATGGGTCCGACGACAAAGCTGCCGACGCTCGGTCACATTTCTTTCCTCGACATGAAAGCGTCGTATCGCGAGCAGGCACGCGGACTGCTCGACGGCGGCGCTGACTTGCTGATTGTTGAGACCTGTCAGGATATTCTGCAAACCAAATCAGCGTTGGCTGCCATCTTCGAAGAGTTCGAATCGTCAAAGCGGCGCGTGCCGGTGATTGCGCAGGTCACGATCGAAGCTTTCGGCACGATGCTCATGGGGACCGAAATTGGGGCGGCGCTCACCGCGATCGAGCCTTTTCCGATCGATGTTATCGGCATGAACTGTGCGACCGGCCCGCAACAGATGGCTGAGAACGTTCGCTATCTTTGCCAGAATTCGAAATTCGCGGTGTCCGTCATTCCCAACGCAGGCATTCCCGAAAACGTTGGCGGTCACGCAGTCTTCAAAGAATCGCCCGCGTCTTTGTCCAAAGACTTGTCGCACTTCGCGCGCGACTTTGGCGTGAATATTGTCGGCGGCTGTTGCGGGACGACGCCGGCACATTTGAAGGCGGTCGTTGACGCGGTGAAGGATCTGACGCCGCTGAAACGCGACGTGCCGCGGACCGCCGCTTCGTCGTCAATATTCATGCAGCAGCCCTATCGGCAGGACACTTCGTTTCTAATCATTGGCGAGCGCGTCAATGCCAGCGGTTCGAAGAAGATGCGGGACTTGTTGAACGCCGAAGATTGGGACGGCCTGGTTTCGCTCGCGCGCGAGCAGGAACGCGAAGGCGCGCACGTGCTCGACGTCAACGTTGATTTCGTTGGACGCGACGGCGAGAAAGACATGCACGAACTCGCTTCGCGACTGGTCACGAACATTAAAATTCCTTTGATGTTTGACTCGACTGAGTGGCAGAAGATGGAAGCGGGCCTGCAGCACGCCGGCGGCAAATGCATTCTGAATTCGACAAACTACGAAGACGGCGAGCCGCGCTTTGCAAAAGTTCTGGATCTGGCTAAGGAGTACGGCGCCAGCGTCGTCGTCGGCACGATCGACGAAGAAGGAATGGCACGCACCGCTGAAGGCAAATTCAACATTGCGAAGCGCGCTTTCGAGCAGGCGACGGAGAAATACGGAATTCCCGCCGATGATATTTTCTTTGACGCGCTGGCGCTGCCGATTTCCACCGGCATTGAAGAGGATCGTCGCAACGCCCTGGAAACGATCGAGGGAATTCGCCGGATCAAAGCTGAGCTTCCCGGTGTCTTCACCATCCTTGGAGTCTCAAATGTTTCGTTTGGATTAAACCCGGCCTCGCGCATCGTTCTTAATTCAGTCTTTCTTCATGAAGCAGTGGCCGCGGGCCTGGACTCTGCGATCGTCAACGCCAGCAAGATCGAGCCGCTTAACCGGATTGAAGAGCGCCAACTGAAAGTCGCGCTGGATCTTATTTACGACCGGCGCGAATTTGCCGAGGACGTCTGCACCTACGATCCACTCATTGAGTTCACCAAGCTCTTCGAGGGTGTCACGACAAAATCGAAGAAGAAGGAAGCGCGTGGGGAAACCGTCGAGGAACGCTTGAAGTATCACATCATTGACGGCGAGAAGCTGGGACTGGAAGACAATCTGAAGCTGGCGCTAGAGCAATACTCAGCGCTCGACATTATCAACAACATTCTGCTCGAAGGCATGAAGGTCGTCGGGGATCTCTTCGGCAGCGGGCAGATGCAGCTTCCGTTTGTCCTGCAATCGGCCGAAGCGATGAAAGCCGCGGTGCGCTTTCTCGAGCCTTTCATGGAAAGGAAAGGTGGCGCGACTTCGAAGGGCGTGATGGTTTTGGCGACCGTCAAAGGCGACGTGCACGACATCGGCAAGAACCTGGTCGATATTATTCTCACGAACAATGGCTATCGCGTGATCAATCTGGGCATCAAGCAGACGATTGACACGATTCTCAGCGCGCACGAAGAACACAAGGCCGATGCGATTGGCATGAGTGGCCTGCTGGTCAAATCGACACTCATCATGAAAGAGAACCTTGAAGTGATGAACGAGCGTGACATCAAGGTCCCGGTCGTGCTCGGTGGCGCAGCGCTGACACGTCGTTATGTCGAGGATGATTTGAAGTCGCTTTACAAAGGCACACTCTATTACGCGCGCGATGCCTTCGCCGGTTTGCATACGATGGACAAGCTGATGTCCACCAACGGTGGCGAGGCGAATGCCGCAACCGCCGCTGCGATGTCAGAACCGGGAGCGGTAGCGACCGGGTCGGACGCACAACCCGAGGAGGAAGAACTTCTCGCCGAGGAAGCTAAACTCGGCATCCGCAAACCTACGCGTGTTCGCGCATCGGGTTTAAGCGGCGACACGACCCACACGACGCGCTCTCAGGTCGCGACTGACGTTCCGATTCCTAGGCCGCCATTCCTCGGCTCGCGCGTCGTTGATGACATCCCGCTGAAAGATGTTTTTGCTTACGTTAACGAGACGGCGCTCTTCAAGGGTCAGTGGCAGTTCAAGCAGGGAAGGAAATCAGCGGAGGAATATCAGGCCCTCGTCTCCGGACACGTGCGACCCGTTTACGAAGAACTCAAGGCGCGCAGCGAGCAGCAGGATTTGCTGATCCCGAAAGTTGTCTATGGATATTTCCGCTGCCAGTCGTCCGGCAATGACCTGATTATTTATCAGGACGACGGAAAGACGGAACGCACACGCTTCACGTTCCCACGACAGCCTTCCGGAAAACATCTCTGTCTCGCGGATTATTTCGCTTCAGTTGATTCCGGCCGCACGGACGTCGCTGCCTTTCATCTGGTGACGATGGGCCGGCGCGCC
This sequence comes from Acidobacteriota bacterium, assembly GCA_052389795.1. Taxonomy (GTDB): domain Bacteria; phylum Acidobacteriota; class Blastocatellia; order Pyrinomonadales; family Pyrinomonadaceae; genus UBA11740. Next base: position 75,143 of record JBQTHO010000022.1, read on the forward strand.
AGCGAGTACTCGCAAGAGCTTTTCAAGAGCGACAACTACGCGGAGTATCTGTATTTTCACGGGCTGAGTGTCGAGGGAGCCGAAGCCTTAGCCGAACTTTGGCACAAACGAATTCGCGAACAACTTGGGATTGCCGGCCAGGACGCTCGAAATTTGAATGAGTTGTTCCGGCAGGGCTATCAAGGCTCGCGCTTCAGCTTCGGTTATCCGGCGTGCCCCAATCTCGAAGACCAAACGAAGCTTTTCGACTTGCTCGATCCTGCGCGCATCGATGTTGAGCTGACCGAAGAGTTCCAACTCGATCCCGAGCAGTCGACTTCTGCTATCATCATCCATCATCCGGAAGCGCGATACTTCTCGATCGAATGACTCGTCCGCAGATTACGCAGATTCCACAGATTATCAAATTCGCCCTAATCTCCGGGTGTAATCGAAAATGAATCTGCGTAATCTGTGTAATCTGCGGATTCATCATGCCTAATCCCATCGTTCCAACTTCAGAAGAACTCGCCGTCCTCTCCCCCTTCGAGCGGCTAGCGTTTCGCGTCACGCATCGCATGAACCTGGGCGGTTGGAAGCGTTTCTGGACCTGGTGCCAGAGCTTCTTTGGGGCCGGCTGGATTCATTTTTCGACTTACAACCTGATGCGCGTGTATGGGCTGGAGCACGTTGAAGCCATCGATCACTCGCGCCCGTTGCTGCTCGTCGCCAATCACAGATCTTTCTTTGATATGTACGTGGTTTCGACGACGCTGTTTCGCAAGACACCCTGGCGGAAGCAGCTTTTCTTTCCGGTGCGCGGCCGGTTTTATTATCAAAACCCGCTCGGCATGTTCGTAAATCTCATCATGGGTTGGTGGTCGATGTATCCGCCATTTTTTGTAACGGGCACGCGGCCGATGCCCCAGAAGCGGATATTCGACAAGTATTCGATGCGACGGCTCGCTCAACTTAGCAGCGAAGGCGCGGGCAACGTGATTGGTTTTCATCCTGAAGGCACGCGCAACAAGAATGACGATCCGTACTCGTATCTGCGTCCGCAGCCCGGCGTCGGGAAACTGATCAAGGACGCGAACCCACAAGTTATTCCAGTATTCATCGCCGGCCTCGGGAACAATCTGCCGAAACAGGTTTTGGGAAATTGGTTCGGCGGCCCGAAGATTCGGATTCATTTCGGAGAGCGGCTCGATCTGTCAGAGTTCATGGCGAAGAAAGATCACGTGCGCACCTACAAGGCGATTGGCGAGTTTGTGATGAGGAAGATTGCGGAGTTGGGAGAAGAAGACCGGCGCGTTAGTACTCAGCCGCGAGTGAAGGCCCAGTAGACCGCGAAAACCGCAAGAATCGCCAGTATCAAATAGATCGAGTCTGGTAAGCGGTTTATCCCTGACTGAATCCAGTCAGCTGGAGTATTGTGACCGTGGCCTTCCGCGTTTCTAAGCTGCCACTTCAATGTCTTGCGCGCCTGCCATTGATAAACGACCACGAGCCAGAACAGGGCTGCGGGAAGAAAATCGATTGGATCGAGACCAGCACCCCTCACCAATCGCTGAAGCGCGGCTATCGTTGCCAACCCGGCGAGGACAAACGCGCCTCGATGGGACATTGGGACATCAGCCTTAAAGATCACAAGAAGTTTTCCTTATTCGATTTTGGCAATCTGATCACCCATCATTCCTTTTGACAGGGCCCAGTAGCGTCCGCCTTCGCCAAAGTATTGTTGTAGATTAGCGACGATGTGTTCGCTCATCCAATTGGTAATCGGATCGCTTACCTCTGCCTCACCGGCTGCGTAGGCTTTGACCCACGTCATCATCTCCTCAGACTTGCTATCGTCATCCAGAAACCAGAACGTGACTGCAGGTTCCTTGCGATGCAGGTCTTTCGCCAGCTCGATAAGCTGACCATCAGTCAGGCCCTTTTGCACCAGCACATACTTGTTCACCATTTTAAGTCGATTGGTAAACTCGCCGAGCACCTTGGGGTCCGCCGTGTCGCCGCCGCTGTTTGTCGGTTTCTGGTTGTTGTTGGCGCTTAGGTTGCACGCAAGCACGACAAACAGCAGGATACCGGCGCCAATCAACTTCCCGTGAAAGTTCATGTTCAAACGACCTCGCTTCTATCTGCCCACGCTTACGAACTCGCAGCGGAGTGTACTGCGCAATCGCGAGTGTTCCTAATTCAGTCTTATTCCTATAACATTCGGTCTCTTTGTGAGGCAGAACACTTTTGGGAACTCTACCGCTGGTAATCGTTAATCCCGCGTCCGCCGACGGCGCGACGGAAGATAAGTGGCCAAAGATTGCCAGCGATCTGAGAACTCACTTTGGCGCGTTTACCGTCGCGTTCACAGAGAGTGTTGGTCATGCGCGTGCGCTGGCCGCCGATGCCGCGAAGCAGGGCACTAAACTTATCATCGCCTGCGGTGGTGATGGGACTATTTCGGAGGTCGCCAACGGCATCATCGAGTCGAATACTGAATCCGAATTGGGAATCCTGCCGGCGGGCACGGGCAGCGATTTTCGTCGCAGCATCGGCATTTCGAACAACGCGGCCGAGGCCGCACGCGCCCTACGCACCGGTCGAGCGCACACGATTGATGCAGTCCGCGTCGCGTTTATCAACGACGCCGGCGAGCGTGAGACACGTTACTCGATTAACGTCGGCAGCTTCGGCATGAGCACTGAAGTCCTGGATCGGGCGGCGAGTGGTGAAGCGAAAAAATGGGTCCCGGCATTTACGCCGCGCAAAGTCACCAGCAAGCTTTCGTACGCGGCGGCAACCGTTCAGACCACGCTGTCGGCTTCGCCTGCCGATGTACTTGTAGAGATCGATGAAGCGGCAGGAAGGCGACTGCGCGTGGCGGAATTCTGCGTCGCTAATGCTCGTTACTATGGCGGGGCGATGATGATTGCTCCCGACGCGAAGCTCGATGACGGCTATTTCGATGTCGTGACGATCGGGGACGCAACTTCTTTCCGTTTATTGACGAACGCTCCGCGACTGTATTTCGGCGCCCACCTGCGCATGAGCGAAGTCACGCATGCACTGGCGAAGCAGGTCGTCGCCCGGCCGGCTAATAAAGAAAAAGAAGTGCGCCTGGAATTGGATGGCGAAGTCGTCGGCCGGCTGCCATCAACTTTTCAAATCGTGCCGAAGGCACTGCGCGTTCGGTTTCCGTGAGATCTCCCTCTCCCTCTGGGAGAGGGTTGGGGTGAGGGTCTAGCGACGGTTAGAAATTTCCTTCCCTCATGCGACTATGCGAAACGCAGAGTCGCATGAGGGACATACACGGCTCAAGCCTTGCGGCTTAGCCGCCCGATGTGCGGAAAGGCTGTGCCTTTCCGTGACTCGCTTCAATCAATATCACGGCTACGCCGCTACATTTTTGGGCGTAGCCCAAACTGAATCAAACAACTGGCCGGAAGGCCGCAGGCCTTTCCGCACATCAGGCGGCAAAGCCGCGCTGACACCTAACAATGGAGATTCCTCATGACACAACCAGACACACTCGAAACGAACAAAGCTCTAATGCGCCGCTGGTTCGAAGAGGTTTGGAACAAAGGCCGCGCCGACGCCGTGACGGAAATGATGTCCGAAGACTGCGTGAATCACGGTTTGTCCGGAGACGCCGGCAGTCCACTGCGGGGCGCGAGCGAATTTCTGCCTTTTCACACTCAGTTTCGTGAAGCGTTTCCCCACATCGAAGTCGTCGTCGAAGATGTGCTGGCTGAAGGAGACAAGGTGGCCGCGCGCTGCTCGGTCAGAGGCAAACACGAAGGCGACAGTTTGGGATTCAAAGCGACTGAGGCAATGGTCGATTTCGACGGGATAGCGATCGGGCGAGTCGAAAACGGAATGTTTGTCGAAACCTGGAACAGCTTTGACTTCGCGAGGATGTATAAGCAGTTGGGTGTTTGAGGTGACGATACTTCTCGCGCAGAATCACGGTCGCATGCAAGGGGCCACGCCAAAAAGAATCCGCATCATCTCGCTCGCAGCAGTTTCATGTATCTTACTCGCATTTATTACGTCACCGGGGGCGACTCCAAACGAATGGTTGAAAAGCAAACGATCCGTAGTGCTTCGAGCCTCAAAGACCTCGGTCATGATTCCGTGTCCGCCAAACATGCGCCCTTTCTCTGGGGCCTGCCCTCCCGATGGCCTTCGAGTTTCTTTGACATCCCTGTCAGACGGTTTCCGAAATCCCTTTTACGCCTATAAATCCGCAGTCGGGCAAATCGTCGGTGAGGGGAACAAGGTGGTCTGGGATCTCAGCGGAGTGTTGCCAGGAATCTACACGGCGACGGTTGAAGTCCGGGACAGTAAGAAACATCGTTCAGTTTCTTCCGTGACCGTAACAGTAACGGAGTGTCGATATTGTGTGAATGATCACAAATGCTTCTGTCCACCGCTGTCTGTGGTGTGCTACGACGAAGTGAAGGCGGGAACTCCGATTACGTGTAAGGTTGCCATGCCCCAACAACGAGAATGTGCGGTCGAATACGTTTGGTCTGCTCTTGATTCGACTGACCAAGAGCTTCTCGAAAGGCTTACCGCCCGAGATAATTATCTTTCGATTGGTACTGAAGGTTTGGCAGGACGAACCGTTTACGCAAGAGTGGAAGTTAAAGGACTGGATCCATCATGCAACAGCACTGCGTCTAGCCAATCAAAAGTGAGGCCTTAGACGGACAGACGCTCTTAGGGTCACTTCCCACCCAAAAAATTCTCCCGCAAGTAACGAACAGTATCGTTGAGCGTGTCGCCGGGGTCGCGTGGCATGAAGCTGAGTTCGCGGCGGGCTTTGTCGTGCTTGAAGTACCAGAAGTATTCCGCCATCTCGATCTCTTCAGCGTTGACCGGCGGCGAGAAGTTCCATTGGCGGAAAAGGGAGTCGATAACGTGCGCGCCGGTGACGGCGAATTTCGAAGGAAACGCCAGCCGCGGTGAAGCGACTTTCGTCAGTCGTTCCAGCCGATCGAAAAACTTCACAAACGTCCAGTTAACCGCGCCTAGCAAATAACGATGTCCGTGGCGACCTTTCTGCATGGCCACACGGAACGCCTGGGCCACGTCGCGCACATCGACGAAATTCAATCCGCCGTTGGGGACGGCCGAGATTTTTCGCGCCATGAAATCCAGAACAACCTTCGTTGAACTGAGCCGATCATCTCCCGGGCCGAGCAACAGGCTCGGATTCATGATCACGACTCGTAACCCGTCGCCGTTAAATCGCTCGAGCGCGGCCATCTCCTGATAGGCTTTGCTGGCGTAATAGGGCCAGCGCGCGACGATGTCCAGCGGCGGATTGTAATTCTCATCCGGAACCACATCGCCTTTTTCCGTGACGGCAATCGTGCCGCTGCTGGAGGCGAGCACGATTGTTTTCGCGCCCGCCTTCTTCGCCGCGTCGCACAGCAAGCGCGTGCCTTCAACGTGCAGCTTGTACATTTCGCGCGAGTCGTCTTTGTCGCGCGAAACCTTGCCCGCGAGGTGATAAATCTCTGTCACGCCTTCGACTGCGCGCGCGACATCCTCGTCGTTAGTGATTGATCCTTCAAACGTATCGACGCCCAGCCCGTTAAGCCACTCAGGAATGGAAGTCGCCATCACGCGAATGTCTTTTGAGCCGGACTCAACCAGTTGCCGGACGAGATGCGAGCCGAGAAATCCGGTGCCCCCGGTGATCAGCGTGGTCGCCGGAACTTTCTTAACGATGGCGGCGTGTCGCTTCGTGCTCTTCTTTGGCACGATTTGAGCCGTGCGTTTCTTTGGAGTTTTCGTCGGCACAGAGGAGTTATCCGCAGATTACACAGATTTCACAGATTCAAAAACCAAACCATAAACTGTGAAACCACGCGAATCTCTTTCCTTTCTATCTGTGTAATCTGCGTAATCTGCGGACTCATCTCTTAGGCGTCCGCCATGGCGTACTCTTCGTCGCTCGCCTCGATGCGCAGCTTGCCGGCGCGGCGTTCGGCTTTCCATTGCTCATGCACGGCGGTGGCGTCGAACTTTACATTCGTGCGATCGCGCAGGTTCACGACCTCGTGCCGCACTCGTTCAGCAATCAAACGGTAAGCCTCGGCGCGCGGCAGTCCTTTGGTCATCTCTTCGAGGTCCTCGATGGAAATGAACCTCCCGATACGCGCGGCCACATCGCGCTTTTTAAGAACGGCCGCGCCCTTCGGATACGCGTCGTAGGTTCCTTCCAGGTAAATCGGCAGAATTCCCACGCGCGCGGCCAGCGCCAGGTAGCCGACCACAGGTTTAAAGTCAGTCATCGTGCCGGTCAATGAACGCGTGCCTTCAGGAAAGATCAGCGCGTTGTAACCGCGATCGAGAAACGAACGCGCGTGGCGCAGTGACTGGCGCAGAGAACCCGAGCGCTCCATCGGCACCAGGTTCGTAAAATTCTCCATGTACGCGCGCTTGTACTTCGTGTCGAAGAAATAATCAGCCGCCGCGAGGGCCACCAGATCCTTGCCGGCTTCGGCGAGCGCCATTTTCACCAGGCCCATGTCGAGATGCGACTGATGGTTCGCGGCGACGATGAAATTCGTGTGATAGGGAATATTCGTTTGGCCGTCGTATTTCACGCGCAGGATGCGCTCGTACAAAGCGCGTTGCGCGATCTCGACGAGTTTGTTGCCGGCGATGCGTACGCCCTCAGGCACGTGAATCTCGTCGTCCTTCTCAGCTTCCAGACGCAGCCGCGGCGCTTCGCGACGCGCGGCCGCAGCCACGCGATCCACTACGGTGAGTAGTTCGCGAACGTCCTGAACTTCGTTCAGACGTTCAGGCGCGCTGAGCGATCCGCCGGCGTTTTCAACCGCTGCCGCCAGCTCAACAAACATCAGGCTGTCAAAGCCCAGATCAGCGAGGCGCGTGTTCATCGTGATTTCCTGCACCGATCGATTCGAAACGGAGGCCACGATTTCCGCTAACCAGGCGGCGTCGCCGCTAACTTCTTCCCGCTCCAATCCGACTTCACCGGAACGGCCCGCCTCCATCTGCTGCACCATGCTCAAAACCTCGCGCCGCTTTACCTTCCGGGTCGCGGTGCGTGGCAACTCTGCATCGCTGAAGTGAAGCATCTTCACGCGCTTGTAGTAAGGCAGCCGCGCTGACACTTCGCGGAAATGCTCTTCGATCTTGATGCGCAACTCCGCGTCGGAAAGCGCGATGTCATATTCCTTATCGGCCACGACAATGCACGCGACCTTTTCGCCGATGCCGTCCGGCAGACCGAACACGCTCAGCTCTTTCACGTACGGCGAATCCTGGTAGACCTCTTCGACTTCATCCGGATACACGTTCTTGCCGTTTGTGTCGACAATAATGTCCTTGGATCGCCCGACGAGATACAGATTGCCGTCGTCATCCAAACGCCCGAGGTCGCCGGTGAATAGCCAGCGATCGACGAGCGTTTCGCGCGTCGCTTCTTCATTGCCGAAATAGCCGAGCATCACGTTCGGGCCGCGCGCGATTACTTCGCCGACGCCGCTCGCGTCAGGATTCTTGATGTCGATCTGAACGCCCGGCAAAGGCCGTCCGACCGTGCCCGAAAGCATGCGGTTGTCGGGACGAGTAACGGTTAAAACGGGCGACGCTTCAGTCAGACCGTAGCCCTCGAGAATGGTGAAGCCGAGGCCCTGGAAGTCGCGCTGAACTTTTTCGCTCAAAGCTGAACCGCCGCTGATGAAGTAGCGGACGCGGCCGCCCATTCCCTCGTGAATCGGATAGAACAGCAGCTGTCCAAAGTTAAGCGGCGTGTTGTCCCGCAGCCACGCGTTGAACTTCATCAGCAGATCGGCTGTGTCACCCACCAGCTTGCTGCGTTCGTGCAGACGAGTTTTGATGCGGCGATGCAGCAGCTCCCAAAGCGCCGGCACGCCGACCATGCCGGTGACGTGACCGTTCTTAATCGCTTTGGCGAGACTCTCGCTGTTGAGCTCGTCCAGATAAGTGATTTGCGCGCCGCGACTCAGCGGCGTCAGGAAACCAGTCGAAAATTCAAACGTGTGGTGGAGGGGCAGAACCGACAAAACTCCGTCGCTCGTATCCATATCGAAAACGGACGCGAGCATCGAGACCATGCTCGTCAGATTGCGATGCGAGAGCATTACGCCTTTGGGTCGCCCGGTGGTTCCCGATGTGAAGATGAGTGAGGCCACGGATTGTGGCGAGATGCGTTGCGGCAGTAGCGCGATGCGCTGGTCTTCTACTTCCTGCGTGGGCAGCTCGAACACTTCATCGAAAGTCCAAACGCGAACATCTTTCAGCCCGGCCGCGGTTAGCTTGTCGCGCAAATCGGAATGCTCTTCAAGCAGTTTTGCGCTGATGACAATCGCCGATGCGTCACCCGCGCCCGAAAAATTGACGACCTCGCCGGTCGAACTTTCCGCATCAATCGGAATACACGTCGCGCCGGCTTTCAGCACGCCGAAGTAACTCATGCCCCACTCGGGCGCATTGTGGCTAAAGAGGATGACTCGATCGGCGGACTTGATACCTTGACTCGCGAAGAAGGCAGCGGCGCGGGTCGCCAGCTCGCGCAGATCGCCATACGTGTATTGTTCTTTGCGCCCATCGCGCTCGATACGCATCGCCACGCGCGTCGCGTGACGCTTCGTCGTCGTTTCAAACAGCTCGACCAGATCGCGATATGTGTAGATGCGTTTCGGCTGCGCGCGCATATCTTCTTCCAGCGTCGGCAGCACCCACTTCGTCAGTCCCGGTAGATGCTGGTTCAGCCAGTAGTCGTACCAGTCGAACTTATCCGGGTTCCACGTGAGAAGCTGTCGCTCGTCTTCGCTGATGCGATTGAATAACGCGCGCACATTGTCGGCACGGAAGACGTATTCATTATTGACGGTGAAGGGAAGGAACATCTCGAATGCTTCCTGGGCTTCGCGCGTCTGCTCGTCAACGCGATCGACGGTCTGCTGCAGTCGATTGATCACGCCTTCATAGCGGCCGCCGCCCCAACGCGGCCGCGCGCGGTTGAGCAGCTCAGAGGTTTTCTTCGCCGCCTTGTTCATGAGCGGAATCGAGGCCGATTCAAAGCGCTCAGGCGAGACCGGAAACGGCTCGAAACGAGCTGAAATCTCACGAAACAGGCGCAAACCGGTCCCTTTCTTCAACTCTTCCTGACGGCGATACAAACCGACCAGGCCGATGATTCGGTCCATGGTGTTGGGATTCGAATCGCCGGTCGCGGCCTGGTAAACAAGCTTAGGCTGCTCAACGCATGCTTGAGCTGAGACCGCGAGCATCACCGCCGCAACTTGATCGACCGGGGTGATGTCGAGAATCAATTTCTTGTTCGCCGGAAGCTGGCGTTGGCCTTTGAACGTGAGGAAGACGATCGGCGCAGTGGTGGTGAAGCCCTCGTTCCAACCTGGGAAGGGATAGTCTTTCGCGGATTCTACGATGCTCGGCCGCACGATGCTGCGAACCATTTCGGTTTCCGCGGCCACGAGCTGTTCACCGAGCGCCTTTGTGTAGGTATAAATGTTCGGCCAGCCCCAGAACTCCGCGCGCTGCATTCCCATTTCGGTAAGGCGAGTGCGGACCCAAACCTTACGCTCGCGTGCGACCGCGAGCCCGAGCGCGTCGGGATCATCAGCGTCGCGCATCTCTTCGTTGAGGCGCTTGCGCGCCTGCTCGCGAAAATACGCCGCCATCATCGCGTCTTTCGCTTCTTCCCGCGCGCGTCCGGCCATCTTGGCGCAGTCGCGGATCTCTTCCTGGACCGAAAACTCGACGCCGGTTAGTTCCTCGCGGCGCGGGAAATACCCCATCACTTTATCGTCTTCCCAAATCGAGCCTGAGCGATTGCCGGCGACGAAACAGGTTGAGATGTGCACGAGACACGGCCGCTTCATGCGCCTGGTAAACGCGATGACGTTTTGCGTGCCGACTACGTTCGTGCGCAGGGCGCTTTCCAAAGTTGGATTGAAGGTGACGTTGCCGGCCGAGTTAAGAACGACATCGACATTCTTCGCGATGCGTTCGGCTTCCTCTTCCGTGAACCCCAGGTTGTCTTCAGCGATATCGCCGCCGACGATCTCGACCTTGTCGCGAATGAATCCGTCCGTGGCCGACCCGTATCGCTCGCGCAGCGGATTGAACGGCGGCGCGCTGATAACGTTGTTCCAAAAACGTGTTTCGGACTCCTCCTGCGAACGCGCGCGCACCGTCACGTAAACTTTGCCGATATTCGGAAAGCGATGCAGCAGCATGCTGAGCGTCACTTTGCCCAGGAAGCCCGTGCCGCCGATCAGAAAAAGGCTGCGGTCTCTGAAGATTTCGGTTGGCGAAAGTGTATTGGTGGTCATCGCTATTCGGAATCCGTTAGCAACCGCCGCGAAGTTCGCAGCCGCGCCTGGCGCCGTAGTACTTCAACAAATCGATTGCCGGTGCGTGGTTCGCTTGCGTTGCAACGTCGAGCGGTGTGCCTGCGTCCGAAACCGCGTTCACGTCCGCGCCTCGCAAAATCAGTTCTTTGATTACCGGATTGCTGCCTGAAAATGCCGCTTCGGTAAGGGCGGTCCGTCCGCCGCGTTCCCGCGCGTTTATGTCCGCCCCGTAATCAAGCAGGTATTGCACTGCACTTAGCCGGCCTTCTCCGGCCGCGAGAAACAGCGGTGAGCAGCAACCCGCGCGCGAGTTCACGCTCACTCCGGCCATTTGCAGCATGCGCATGCGCTGAAGGTCGCCGTCGGCGGCCGCGCGCGCGAAGTGGGTCTGCCGCCGCACGCGTGCGCTGGGCAGAAAGTTCAGGACCGCGAAGGAAAGCAGCAGTGTGCCGGCAAACGCGATGACCCGTGGAAGAAACGCTTTGATGGTGAGTGGATTCACTTCCTTACTCCATGTCCGCGATGCCAATCATCGGTTGATGCAGCATCGTGATTTCCGCTGAGTTGCCCATGTAATTTCGCGCCATCGCGATCGCTTCGGTCAGGTTGTCGGCGCGGTCCCAACCCAGCATGGCCGGCACGTGTGCGTTTTCCGCCCCGGCCGCGATTACTTTGCCGACGTGCTGCCGCCCGTTCTCGCCCCAATACCACATGAAAAAGGGATGCGCGCCGTGATAGGCGTTGCCGCGGCGATACATCTCGACGTAGCTCGGATTATTCGCGAACTCACGCTCGTATTTTTCGCGCAGATAAAAAGCATCGCGCGATTCCGGCAACAGCCGGTTAAAGAACTCGATGTAGCTGGGATGATGGTTGTGATCGAACTCGTCGTAGCACGGGTGATGAACGATCATCACGCCGCCCTTCTTCAGCAGCGGCTTGTTCCGATAGAAATTGAAGTGATAGCCCAGGCCCATGACCTGCACCAGCAGCGGATTCAAAATCGAATAGACGTTGTACGGGGAAATATCAGGAATGCCGGTGATCAGAATGTCGCACTGGCCACGCACCGGAATGGCGTATTGCTGAAATCCCTTTTCGATGATCTTTGCGTGCACGGGCTCGGTCTTGCCCGCATAGCACGCCGTCATCTCGTAATGCGCCGGCCGCGAATGCAGTAACTTGCGACGGGCGGGCCGCGGCAGCTTACTCATGGTGTACCGCATGGCTTCGAACTTCATCCGATCAAAGGCAGTGAAGTCGTCCTCGTTCTTCAAAAGGAAATCCATGTCGCCTTTGTACATCCGATTGTTGATGGCCGTTTCGATGTGAAAGACGTTCAGTTCCTTGTCGACAATCTTTCCGAGCCGTTCGCATTTGTTTGCCAACTCCGAACGCGCCGGATCCATGTAGCTGTCCGAATCGCGAATGGTCTGCGGATCATGATGAGCCCGCAGCGATTCGTAATCGCAAAGCCCGACGGCGACGGATTTGTGGCCGCCGTCCATCGGAACAAAGTTGATATTGCAGTAAATCAGCAAATCGCTTTCCGCGGCGCGACGGTTAAGAACCAGCGGCTCTTTGTGCCGCGTCTCGCCGATTTTGATCAGGCCTTCCTTCCACTCCGCGTCGTGGTTGTAATAGCGATCGGGGTAGTACGCATCAAAGATCGTCTGCCCGACCATGCGCTTCATTTCCCACGCAGTCATTTTCCGGTGCAGGGAATTGGCGATGATGATGTGCACGTCGTCTACGCCGTTGGCGCCGAGGAGATCGAGCACGACCTCCAGCATCGTCTGGCGAATATCCGGCGTAGCCATCGGCGGCAGAGGCAGACTGATGTCGTCAACGGCAATCGTCACTTTCATGCCGGGCTCAAGTTGCGCGTAGAGCGGATCGCAACCGAGCGGATGGTTCAGCGCATAGCGAATCGCTGCCTCGCGATTGGGCAAACCTTTGAGCGGCGGATTCGGATAGAGCACGCGCGTCCCGACGGGAATGTCTTCGAGGATAAAGTCCTCACCCGAAGGCATGATGCGCGGCGCGCTGTCGCTGTCGATGTACACGATCGATTCGTGTGTTTTCTTTCTTAGTTGAAGGGCCATAGCTTAGGAAAAACTAGCCACAGATACACACGGATGACACGGATAGAGGCAAAACTTATCTGTGAAATCTGTGTTCATCCGTGGCTTCATTTCAGATTCAGGATCGGCCAATCGTGATGCAGGGCCGTTTGTCGTAAACGCAAATCCGGGTTAACTGCTGCGGGGTGACCAACAATCGAAAGCATCGGCAGGTCGCTCATGCTGTCCGAGTACGCAAACGATTCGCTCAGGTTAATTCCCTCACGTTCGGCGTAGGTGCGAATCCACGAGGCCTTAGTCGCTGATGCGAGCACCGGCGGAAGCAATCGTCCGGTCGCGATTCCCTTCACGAACTCCAAACGATTCGACACGTAATCGTCGATGCCCAGATATTCCATCAACGGTTTTACAGAAACATCGAGCGCGCCAGTGACGACAACTTGACGATGCCCCAAGCTTCGCGACTTTTCGATCAATTCGAACGCACCGGGAAAGACCGCCGGCTTTAACACCTTCTCGAACAACTCATCCGCGAAGTAGCGCATCCGGTCTTCTGACTCGCCCTTGTAGCGTTTGAAGAACAGGTCGTTAAAGACTTTTCGGCTATACTGGTCGCTCACGGCGAACAAAGGGACGCTCAAAAGGGTGGCCGCGCTCTTTTTGACACTGCGGAACAGATCGGGTTGGTTGCGCGCATAGAACCCGAGCGTATGGACCAGGTTCGTACTGACGAGGGTCCCTTCGAGGTCGTAAAATGCCGCGGCCTTCACTGGTTTACCGTTGTGTGCGGATTGCTTCAGGGCAGCCAATATACATGAGAGATTTGGAATTGGGAAGCGCAAAAGTCACTGTATGGCAACACTAGACAATATCAAGCTTCGCGAGCGGTCTAACCGCCAGATTTTGCGAAAACGGGCTGTTTTAGGCGCAGGTCTGCTCTTCGTGGCGGCCCTTTCGGGCTGTAGTAAACCCGTCGAACAGGCGGTTTCGGCACCCTACAGCGGACGTTCGGCGGCCGAAAGCATCGCTCAGGCTGACGAACTCTACGCTCAGCGGGCCGACGTGATGAAGGTGCGGCAGGGTCTTATCGCCTTACGCCAGGCGACAGCCGAGCACGCAACGAACTATGAACTGGCTTGGCGGGTGGCGAAGTACAACTATTACCTGGGCACCCACACAACCGACGAGACCGAACAGGAGAAGGCTTTTCACGATGGGACTGAAGCTGGAAAGCTGGCCGTCAAGCTGAACAATGACCGGCCCGAAGGTCACTTTTGGCTGGGCGCTAACTACGGCGGCAATGCCGAGATCAGCACGCTCGCCGGACTCGCCGAGATCGAAGACATCAAGCGGGAAATGGAGGCGGTGCTGAAGATCGACGAGAGCTTTCAATCAGGTAGTGCGTACATGGCCCTGGGCCAGGTTTACCTGAAAGCGCCGCGCATCCTGGGTGGCGATGTCAGCAAAGCGATCGAGTACCTTGAGAAGGGACTGAGGTTCGGTCCTAACAACGCGCCGTTGCGACTGCGGCTGGCGGAAGCATATGCAGAAGCCAGGCGCATGCCAGATGCGCGTCGTGAATTGAAAGTCCTGTTCGAGAGCCAACCCGCGCCGGGATACGAGCCGGAGCATAACGATGCGGTTAGAGAAGGACGGGCGCTTGAGGCGAAATTGAAATAGTGGTTATGGCTTGCCGGCCGCGCGCTTCAGTTCTTCCAGCGTGCGCTTGTGGTCTTCAAGTTTCTTCCCCGCCTCAGCATACCGTCCGGCCGCCATCAGTTTCTGATAATCCTCAAACTCCTGGACGGCGCGGTTGATTAGCTGCTGCGTTGTGCCGGTCGTGGTTGGTGCGGCCGGTGTGGGTGTCGTCTTCGCCTGATCCGGGACGGCCGGCTTCTGCTCTGACGGCGGTTGTTCCGCTGCTGGTTTTCCCGCTTCACCAAACAAATTGGCCAGTGCTTCGTCAAACGATTGACCAAACGCCAGCCGTTCCTGTGTTGCCAACACCACCAGGCGCAATTCAGGCATCGGACTATTTACTGCTTGAAGGTAGATTGGCTCAACGTAGAGAAGCGATTTGCCAATGGGAATCACCAGCAGGTGGCCGCGTAGGACGCGCGAACCTTGTTGGTTCCAAAGTGAAAACTGCGCCGAGAGCTGGGCATCCTGATCGATGCGAGCTTCGATTTGGAGCGGCCCGTCGATGAGGCGTGATTTCGGAAAATTGTAGGCCAGCAGCTTCCCATAGTTCTCGCCGTCAGAGCGTCCGGCCATCCAGCCAATCATATTGTTTCGGTTGGCCGGCGTGAACGGGAGAATCAATGCAAACTCCGCTTGCTTATCTTCACCAGGTAACTGCATCAACACGAAATAGGGATCGATCGGTTGATTCTGTTTCTTGTTCTGCTGATCGACGGTCATCTGCTGGGCGACGCTCCACGCGTCCTCTTGCTGGAAAAAGGTAACCGCGTTCTCAACGTGATACAGACCATACACGTCACCCTGCGCGCGCAGCAGCGTTTCGGGATAGCGGATGTGCGCGCGCAGGTCCGCGGGCATCTGGTTAGCATCGCGGAAGAGGCTGGGAAACGTCGCGCGGTACGCAGCAATCAACGGATCCTCGGGATCGAACACGTAGAAGTTCGTCGTGCCGTTATACGCGTCAATCACGACCTTCACGCTGTTACGAATGTAATTGACGCGGTTGCTTTCGATTTGGTGGTGACGGGAGTACGGATAATTGGCGGTTTCGGTGTAAGCGTCCAGGACCCAGAATAGCCGCCCATCGCTGCTGATAACCGTGTAAGGATCGCGGTCATAGATTAGAAATGGCGCCAGGCCGTTGACGATTTCCCGAATGTTCCGATTGATCAGCAGCCGGCTCTCGGACGTTACATCATCAGAGAAAGGCAGCTTCGTCATGTCCCCGACGGCCCACGCCAGTAACAACCGCCGCAGTCCGCCGCCGAGTTGGATCCCGCCGGTACCTTCGTAGCTGGTGAAGGCAGCCTCAGTCTCGTTTTGGGGAAAATCGAATTCCTTCTGCTTTGTTTTGACGTAAACGGGCGTGTTCGTTTCCTGCCCAAAATAAATTTGCGGCCGCGTTAGTTTGATGTCGGCGTTCGCCTCGATCGGCATATTCGAGAGCAGAAAACGCGGACGGCCCTCGGGCGTGAACTCGTTGGCGGTGTTCAGCGTCACGCCATAGCCGTGCGTATAAATCAGGCGTTGATTCACCCAGTTCTTCGACGTTTCAGGCAATCGCTCGATGTTCAGCTCGCGCGCGGCCACCATCACCTGCCGGGTGCGCCCGCCGGTTTGATAGCGATCGACGTCAACGTCGGGAAAGTCGTAGTAGATGCGAATCGCCTGCATCTGCTTCAGCGTGTCCTGAAGCGCGCGCCAATCCCAAAGGCGAATGTTTTCCAGCGTTTCGCGATTGTCCTGGAGAGCGAACGACTCGACAGTTATCTCTGCCTCGAAGTTACGCCGTTCGATTTTGTCGAGACCGAAAGCGCGGCGCGTCCACGCGATGTTGTGCTCGATGTAGGGCGACTCTCGGCCTAGTTCGTTTGGCTTAACAACAAAGTTCTGGACATACGCAGGAATGAAAACGACGGCGACGAGATAGACCGCGAGAGGGAGCGCGATTCCGGCAATCAGCACGCGCACCTTGCGCAGCGTGAAAGTGTTAACCACGGCGACCAGCGCAGCGATGATGAGTGCGATGGCGACCAGGCGAAGGCCGGGCAGCACGTGGTTCGCTTCCGTGTAGCTGACGCCGGAAAAAATCTGATGATCCTGCCAAAGATATGGAAAACGCGACAGCAAAGTCTTCCAGGCGAAAATTAGTAAAACCGCGCCCAGGACCATTGAGATAATTGTGATGGCGCGTTTACGGACTGGCCCGCTCTTGCTGGTGGCGAGGGTCGTCTCCTGCGTTCCTGCCAGTAACGCATACGCGATTGCGGCGATAAGAATAATGACCGCGAGGTACAGCAGCCACGAGCTAACCGCGTCATAAATTGGCAGCGTGAAGAGATAGAAGCTGACCGGCCGGTTGAAAATCGGATCGGCCAATGGCGTCTGTGGCGCGTGAAGATACAACGCAAAGTCGCGCCATGCGGCACGCATTCCAAGCCCGAATATCAAACCGGCACCGATTGAAACTAGCCACGCCAAGGGACGTATGAATCGTCCCGGCGAGATCTGCACGGGCTGCTGATTGATCAGAACAGTGCGCGGCCCGATTGTGAAAGCCCCAAACGCTCTTTCAATCAGCCAAAAACCGACACGCAGAATGACTGTAGTTAGGACAAGGAAGATCAGAAACAACTCGAGCTTCAGTTTGAAGATGTACCAATAAACATCTGCGTAGCCGAGCGAGCCAAACCAAAGCGCCGAAACGTAGATAGAAAGCGCGCGCGAGCTGATGAACAGGAGCGCGAGAACGGCAAGCACAATCCACGGCCACCAGCGTCGTTTTCGTCGCAGTTGGTCGGGCGTGACGTCGATGACGTCATCGTCGTCGTCGAACTCTATGGGCGTGCTCAAGTGCACCTAGCATACTCACATTCGGGGCTGCAGCAAAGACCAGCCGGGCCCGTCGCTCGTCAAAAGCGAAACGATTTCTTCGCGCCTTCGTGTAATGTTCAAGAGAACCGTGAATACGGTTAGCCTTGCCTGACGGGGCAATGCTAAACTTCCCAGCGAATTTAGGGTTATTGGGTAACGAATGCTCGCGCCAGAAACAATTTTACAAGGTCGCTACCGGATTGTGCGGCAGCTAGGCCAGGGCGGCATGGGCGCGGTTTACGAATCAGTCGATCTCCGTTTGGACACCGTCGTCGCCTTGAAAGAGACGCTTTTCACGGAAGAGCGGCTGCGGAAACAGTTCGAGCGCGAGGCGCGTCTGCTGGCTCGGCTTCATCATCAGGCGCTGCCGCGCGTTAGTGATCATTTCACCGAAAACGAAGGCGCGTTTCTGGTGATGCAGTACATCCCGGGCGAAGATCTATTCGAGATGCAGGGGCGGCGCGGCAGTGGGTTTCCGCAAGCGGACGTTTTGCAATGGGCGGATCAGCTTTGCGACGCGCTGGATTATCTGCATACGCAGGACCCGCAAATCATTCACCGTGATATTAAGCCGCAGAATTTGAAGTTGACCGCGCGCGGGCAGATTGTGTTGCTCGATTTCGGTTTGGCGAAAGGTTCGGGCGGTCAGATGTCCGTGGTAACGACTTCGGCCAGCATCTTTGGCTACACGCCGAACTACGCGCCCCTCGAGCAAGTGCAGGGACTTGGAACTGATCCGCGCAGCGACATCTATTCGTTGGCAGCGACGTTGTATCACATGGTGACGAACGTGAAGCCGCCGGACGCGCTGAGCCGCGCATCTGCAATCGTTAACGGCCTGGAAGATCCCCTGGCGCCGGCTGACTCGGTCTCGCCGAACGTGAGTCGCGCGGTTGCTCAGGTCTTGCAAACCGCGATGTCGCAGAAGCGAGACGATCGATACGAGTCAGCTGAGACTATGCGCGAAGCGCTGCGTTCCGCGTCGACGCGAGCTCTCGGCGAGATGCCAACGGTTTTGACTTCGGCGGGCGCCACGACGCGCGCCGACACTGTGGCGCCGGCTTCTGGAACTCGGATGGTGGGCCAACACACGCAGCCTGGCGGTAACGAAGCGCAGACTTTACTGGCCGATGATGCCACGAAAGTTCGCAGCCAGTCTGCCGGCGCCGTTGCCGCCGCACCGGCCACGGGACATCGGCGGAGCCAATGGTTGCTGGCCGCGGCTGTGGTCATGATGATCGTGATAATCGCCGGTGGCACGACCGTTTTCTTGATCCACCGCGCGCGCCAATCCGGTAGCGCGGCATCGCTGCCGACGCCTACTCCAAGTCCTGCGGCTGAAGGGGCGCCAATAACCAACACTTCGGCGAGTGAAGCCCGGCCAACTGTCGAAGAACCGAAGGACGTCAATCCAAATGCGGACGCTGACAAACGCGTGAAACAGACGAGCGCGACTAAACCAGTCGTAAATCCGACGCCCGAGGTTGCGAATGAACGCGACGCTGGTCACGATCCAAATCGGCGCTCGCCTGAGCCACCGTTAATCGATTTCGGCCCATCACCTGAAAGGCGACCACGACCGACGCCGCCACCGGTTCAAACCTTTCCGAACGGAACACGGGTCGAGAGGCGTGCGGACGGCTCGACGGTTGTCACTTTCCCGGATGGCCGCACGCGTGTGTTTCCGCCTGGCACGCGACCCAATAATCCGCGAAGGCGCCCGGGGCGGCCCTGAATGCTCGATTCGTTTTCCGGACTGCCAAAACACTCAAGAAATATTTAGAGGTTCATCGATGAAGACATTTCGCCGCACATTATCCATTCTGTTTGTTACCGCTCTGACGGTAGCGGCTCTGGCTGCACCGCTCTCGACTGGAACGTCTGCGCTTCCCGCTGAACCTTCGGTCATTCGCCTTGCTCCTCCAGCACCGGTATTCGACACCGCGAAGCGCCGGGCTGAGTTGGCGAGTCGGCGCCAGAAAGTTGCGGAAGCGATCGGAGCAAAGTCGATCATGGTTCTCTTCAGCGCTGAGCCGCGCGTGTATACAAACGACGTCGACTATCATTTTCGGCAGGAGAACAATCTTTTCTACCTGACGCACCTGAACCAGAAACGATCTGTGCTCGTGTTAATGCCGGGCACAGCCACGCCCGAAATCCTTTTTCTGCCGCGACGTAATGCCTTGCGCGAGACGTGGGACGGCTATATGTACAGTCCGCAGCAGGCCAACGAGCTGTCCGGCGTGAAAGAGATTTGGGAAGCGAGCGAGTTCGCGCCGTTTATCGCCGCGCTGAGCAAACGCGAGTCCTACCACCCGAAACCCGAAAACGTTTTGCTCTCGTCCACCCAATCAGCGACTACAAATGGCCAAGGAATGGCGTCGTTGTTTGCGGCCGCGCAGAAAAATGAAGGCGCGCTCTACCTTTTGAATTTTCCGCGCGAAGGCGAGAGTCGCGAGTATCGACAGGAGCAACGATTCGCGGGCGCCTGGCCGAAGGAGTCCGGTTTCAACGTGCAGAACGCTTCGCCAATCTTTACGCAACTGCGTCTGCGCAAATCGCCGATGGAGCTCGCGATCATGCAACACGCGATCGATATCAGCATCGAGGCTCATCAGCGCGCGCAGGCATTCGCGCCCCAGGCAAAATGGGAATACGAAGTCGATGCGCAGGTGCTTTACACATTCAAGCTGCGCAACGCCGACAATTGGGGCTATCCGAACATCGTGGGCTGCGGCAAGAACGCCACTACGCTTCATTATCAGGAGTCGCAAGCACCGGTCCATCCGGGGCTGCTCATGCTAATGGACGTCGGCGCGGAATATCAGCATTACACGGCGGATGTCACCCGAACGTTCCCCGTCAACGGCAAGTTCACGAAAGAGCAGGCTGAGATTTATCAGATCGTTTACGACGCGCAGGAAGCCGGGGCGCGCGCGACCAAACCCGGAGCAAATCTTTCGCAGGTTCACAATGCGGCCACCGAAGTAATTAAGGATGGACTGTTAAAGCTCGGCCTGATTACAGATCGCAACACTGAGCAGTATCGAGTCTGGTTTATGCACGGCACTTCGCACTGGCTTGGCATGAACGTTCACGACGTCGGCGGCGGCGCGACGTTTGAACCAGGCATGGTGTTCACGAATGAGCCGGGTATTTACATTCGCCCGGATGCTCTCGACAATCTGCCGAAGACGGCTGAAAACGAAAGATTCATCGCAGCCGTGCGACCAGCGTTCGAAAAATACAAAGGCATCGGCGTACGCATCGAAGACGACATGCTGGTCACCGACACCGGCGCGAAGTGGATGTCTGCGGCACTGGCGCGCAGCATTCCGGATATCGAAGCGTTCATGGCCCGAGCACGCCGCGAAGGTGGCAGTCGCTAACTCTTCAAAACATCGGAAATGTTATCAAGGCGGGCTGCTGCCCGCCTTTTGCGATCAACTTCGGAGGACAACTGATGGAATACACGTTTCAGCAACTGGTCCGGCAGATTGCGATCGTTGGCGCGCTTTCTCTGACCATGGTCTCAGCTGCCCCGGCGCAAAAGGTCGATAACGAGCATCAGGTCGGCGGCATTCTTTGGACGCAGACGTCGGGTGAGTGGAAAGCGTTGTCATATCAGGCGTTCGCGATTGCGCGTCTGCGGCTGGATCAGGATCTTCGCGCAAGCCGCAACCGGCGAATCCGTCGCGCCGTGATCGTCGATGTTGATGAGACCGTGCTCGACAACAGTCCTTACCAGGCAATGCTGGTGAAAACACGTCGCGCGTACGAATCGAAGAGCTGGAATGATTGGTGTCAAAAGGTCCAGGCAGCGGCAATTCCCGGGGCCGTCGAGTTTCTGCGCTACGCGAATTCGCGTGGGGTACGCGTGTTCTACGTCACCAACCGCCGTGAATCTGAGAAGCAATGCACCGCGCGCAATCTCAAACAGGTTGGCTTTCCCGATGTCAGCGACGCTACGGTGCTTGTGCGAACTGACGTCTCGAGCAAAGAACCGCGTCGTCAAGGCGTTGCTGCGCGACATCGCGTCGTGCTCTTGATCGGTGACAATTTGAATGACTTCGCAGAGCTTTTCGAACAGAGCAAAACGATCGATAGTCGTCTTGCCGCCACGAACCAGAACAAGTCGAATTTCGGTGCGCGGTTTATCGTTCTTCCCAATGTGATGTACGGCGCGTGGGAAGAAACGATTTACGGCGACCCGTCGAAATTGACCGAAGAGCAGAAAGCGGAGAAGAGAAGAAATACTCTGAAGGATTTCTCAGCAAATTAGCCGAGGATCATTTCGACGTCGAGCGTCAACCCAGGCGCGCTCATCGATTCAAACTTTTCACCACGGCTGAGAATCTGGTTTACTTGGTACTCTCCCATTTCTGGCCGCGAGAAATACTCAAGCCGATCGTCGGGCAAGTTGAACAATAGAGCTTCGGGAATCCCGGCGCGGGCGTAAAGTGGAATCTTCACTCTTCGATCAAACTGGAGGGTGGTCTCAGCGACCTCGACTACCAGCAGGATGTCGCCAGGCCGTGGATGGGCGGCGCGATAATAATCGTCGCGATACCTCAAGACGGTTATGTCGGGCTGGGGCTCGGAAAAATCGTCAAGGACGACCGGATTCTGTATCCTGACGATGGCCCTTCCGCGTAACTGTTCGTTGAAGACCTCGGTTATCAAATCAACACATGCAGCATGACGGCTTCCGATGGGAGACATTTCGATGATCTCTCCTGCGATCAGTTCGACGCGCGCATCGGGCGGAAAAATTCCGTGTTCGCCCATGCGTTCGTATTCACTGACCGTGAAGTTGTGATGGTTGGCGAGATTGATTGACATGACTATTGGGAAGGTGAAACTGTGCGGAGTATAACACGGCGCCGCGTGTGCCTTGTTAAAGGCCGCGCTAACGGTTGTCGTTCTTCTTCTTAGCGGACGCTGCTACTTCTTTGATCTCGCCTTCCAACTTTTCGGTTTTGATATCCAGCCGCAGCCGGTTGTAGACACTCATGTATTGATTCGCAATCCACACAAGCGAAAAAAAGGCGATCAGATAGCCTCGCCAATCCGGAAACAGCAACTTAAAGTGCGTGATAACCAGGAACGCGGCGGCGATGTAGTGACTGAAGCAGTACTCGCAGGTGAAGAGATAGGAGAATTTTCTTTCGTACCAGCGACGGCAATTCTGACTGCGGCGTACGCAGTACTCACGCGGTTCGCGAAAGACCTCTTCGTGCGTCACAGTCCAGGCGACACAGGCAATCGGAATCGCCAGCAGAAAAAGCTCAATAATCTGAAAGCGCAGCGCAGGCATTGAGTCAGTACCACCTGCGGTAGCGGGTGGTTAATCTTCCTGGTTCGGGGAAATTGCTTGGGGAACGGGAGGGTTACTCGCGATTCTTAACTTCGGCTTCGAGTTTAGCAAAGAACTGCGAGGCCATCATCCTGGCCGCGCCTTGAATCATGCGCTGGCCGACGCCGGCAATCGTGCCGCCGATCTGCATCTCGCCTGAGTACCTGATCAGTGTCCCGCCGGCCTTGTCTTCCAAATCGAAATCGGCTGAACCTTTCGCGAATCCCGCGCCGCCCTTGCCTTGCACGACGATCCGATAATGAGCCGGCGGGCGCATCTCTTCCAGTCGGACTTCGCCTGTGAAAGTTCCTTTGATGGGGCCGACGCCGGCTTTCATCGTGGCGTTGTAGTGATTCTCGTCAACTTTTTCGAGTGATTCGCAGCCGGGGATGACAAGACGAAGAACTTCGGGGTCAATGAGCGCCGCATAGACTCGTTCGCGTGGCGCTTTAATTTCGTATGTAGCGTCAACCTTCACGCTGGCAGTTTGAGGTTTAGTGGCCCAAGTTTCAAGTAGCTCGTCAGCCATCAGAAGTTTGAAAACGCTCTTACGCCCCTCGGAGGAGAGCTTTGCTGGGGCAATTTCTATAACGTTCCTCTAGGCCCGTGAATGGGGGATTCAGCTTGCTTCCGCATCTAACGCTCTACAGCCATGCCGACATGACTTAGGGCAGCTAATACCGTGTACCATTTACGAGGTCAACAGCCAGGTCGGGGTGTCAAATGCCTTCTTCTCTTTCAAAACCCTGACTATTTCGTCCGAAGGAGGACCGAATATTAACAAGACTGTGTTCACCGGTTCGGCGACAGCGCGGCGAGACGGCGTCATTGACTCTGTGACTACGCTACTGAGTTGGTGCCCTGTGAATACTCAGGAACCGTGTAATCCAAACGTTAGCGGGGGCGAGTTTGCCGCTTGGCCGTTCACTCAAACGAACGTGCCTACCCCAATCAACGTCGTTCTTGGTCAGATCATTCAAGTCACCGTAGTTATCAGCTTTTCGTAAAACGTGCTAATTGCCACTGGGTCGCAAGGCGTGCGACTGAACAAGACCGACGAAGGCGACAAGTGACCAGCGCGTCGTTGGTTGAGGCGGCGGCTGAATAAGAGGAATAGATTTTAACTAAGAGCCCCGTAGGGGCAGAATGTTTATAGTACGACCAAGGGGTTAAAGAATTTAAAGCTCCTTTAGGAGCGAAATGTGATGGTTAACTTTACCTTATATTTCGCTCCTGGAGGAGCTTTGAGTCTGAAAGATCAAGTTGCTATAAACATCTCGCTCCTGACGGAGCGAAGACGAACGGTCCGCAACGCCAGGAATGCACATGCGGCATTCACCTTACGCGATTCGTTTATGGGTGTTTTCGGACCGGACTTGTCGTGCTGATCCCTAGCCTTCGACCCACGCTTCACCATCTGCAAAAACTTCTTTTTTCCAAATCGGCACAGTGCGTTGAGTCGCTAAATACTTCCACCGCTTAGCAGCTATCGGATGGCCGCCGAGATCGCGCGCCTGGTGTAAACCTGGGCCAAATGACGGCGATAATCATCCGAGGCGAACAGGTCGCCGTTGATATCGACACCCTCCGTTGCGCGCGATGCTGCGCTCGTGATTGTTTGCAGGTCCAGTTTGGCGCCGATCAAGGTATGTTCCACAGCGGAAGCGCGGTACGCCTTCGCCGAAACGCCGGTGATGCCGATGCTTGCGGACTTACATTCGCTGCCGCCATTGAACGATAGATTCGTAGCTACGCCGACAACCGCGAAACCCGACGCCGGATGCGCCATCTTCACGTAAGCATGTCCTGTCCGGCCGTTCGTTTTGGTGATCCGAATCTCGCGCAGAATTTCGTTAGGTTCGAGTGCCGTCGTCAGCATGTCAACAAAGAAGTCGTCCGCTTTGATCGTGCGTTCACCGTTTTTGCTCGTGGCGACCAACTCTGCGTTGAGCGCGATGATTGCCGCCGGCCAGTCACCCGCCGGGTCAGCGTGAGCGACACTTCCTCCGATCGTGCCTTTGTTTCTCACTTGCAGGTCGCCAATCTGTGAAGCGCAATCCGGCAGCAGCGGACAAATGCTCTTCAGCAGGTCTGACGATTCGATTTGATAATGGGTAGTCATTGCGCCGATGCGAATCTGGCCGTCTTCTTCACGAACGTAGGTTAAGTCTTTGATGCGACTGATATCCACCAACAGGGACGGCTGCGCCAGTCGCAGCTTCATCGCCGGAATCAAACTATGACCTCCGGCAAGGACCTTCGCATCCTCGTTCTGCGCCAGTAGCGCAAGGGCTTCATCAAGCGTATTCGCGCGGACGTATTCAAATGGTGCAGCAATCATTCCTAACCTCCAGCCTTAAACCGCAAGTTATTTCTTTTCCTTGAATGTGAACTCGTAAAGGTGCTTTGGACCCGTGGATTCGTCTGCGGAGATTTTCCAAGTGAAGCCGGCTCCATCTTTCTTGATAGAAGCGGCGACTGGTCGTTGCTTTCCGTCAAGAGAAACTGAGCCCTGACCGTTGAACCCATCGCTGTCTGAATAGGTCAGCGGAAACTCACTCAAGATCAATTCGCCATCGTTCTTAAGACTCAAGAGGTAATTGTTCGAGCCTTGTTTCAAGGTGACGTCGAAGCTTTTGGTTACCGTGTTGGGCACGCCGAACATGCCGACACCCGTAACGACTGACGTGGACTCTCCGAAATTAATGACTTCCGGCGTCGGTTGCTTCACGGTCATTGTTCCCGAACTAACTCGGGCTCCCTCGGAATTCAAAATCGTGTAAGTGCCTTGCCAAGTCCCTACGAATTGGCCGAGGCTGGCCGGCATGCGTGTGCCGCAACCAAACATTGCAAACAAGCCCAGCGAAACAAATGCCAGAAGGGTCTTTTTCATTGTTGTCTCTCGCTTTTCAAAACCAGCTAATCAACGTAGGTTCAGGATCTGCCAGATCTTTTCAGGCCGCACCGGCATATCGACATGCGTTACGCCGTACGGCGACAACGCATCAACCACAGCATTCACGACTGCCGGAGTTGCTCCGATCGTTCCTGCTTCGCCGACACCTTTTACGCCAAGCGGATTCACCGGCGAAGGCGTCTCGGTCCGATCAGTTTCGAACCAGGGCATCTGCGAAGCCCTGGGCAGTGCGTAGTCCATCAACTCGCCGGTGATCAGTTGGCCTTGATCGTCGTAAACCACTTCTTCGTACAGCGCCTGCCCAATTGCTTGCACGATGCCGCCGTGGATCTGGCCATCGACGAGCAGCGGATTGATCACTTTGCCGCAGTCATCGACGGCGACGTACCTGATGATCTTTGTCTCGCCAGTGTCCTTGTCGATTTCGACGACGCAGACGTGCGTGCCGAATGGGAACGTGAAATTCTTCGGTTCAAAAAAGTAAGTGGCGGATAACCCCGGTTCGGTATCCGGCGGAAGTTCCTTCGCAATATGCGCTGCGAGAGCGATTTCCTGAATGGTCAGCTTCGAACGTCCATTCGTGGGCGTTGGAATTTCGTTCAAAGCTCCGGCGGGACCTTCGCCGACCGGGACGACAGGTTCGGATTTTCCAGTCACCGCGGCAGCCGCGGCTTCTTCTTTCGAATAGCAACCGGCCTCAAATTTCATCCGCGAAGCATCGCATTGCATCATGTGCGCGGCGATCTTCGCAGCTTTCTCTTTCAGTTTCTGAATCGCGATCAGCACCGCCGTGCCGCCGACCGCGGTCGCGCGACTGCCGAATGTGCCGATGCCGTACTGCACGATGCCGGTGTCGCCGTGAATGACAGTCACATCGTGGAGGTCAACGCCGAGTTCATCAGCCGCGATTTGCGCGAACGAAGTTTCCTGTCCCTGGCCGTGCGGTGACGCGCCGGTGAGAACCGTGACTTTGCCGGTCGGCTCGATACGCACGGTCGCGCTTTCCCAGCCGCCGGCCGGCATCGCTTGTGACGGGCCGAGCGCGCAAATCTCGACGTAGCTCGACAGGCCGATTCCGATTAGCTTGCCGTTCTCACGCGCTTTCTTCTGTTCGTCGCGCAACTTCTGATAACCCGAAAGATCGAGTGCCTTCGCCAGAGCACCTTCATAGTCGCCACTGTCGTAATCCAGTCCGGTGGCAACATGGAAAGGGAATTCGCTTGCCGCAGGAAAGTTTTTTCGACGAACCTCGACCGGATCCATGTTCAGTTCGCGTGCGATGATATCCATCACGCGTTCGACGACGTAAGTGGCTTCCGGCCGGCCGGCGCCGCGATATGCGTCGGTGGACATCTTGTTCGTGAACACACCGGTGACGTTCATCTGAATCGCGGGAATGCGGTAAGCGCCGCTCAACATCAAGCCGGTGAGGGTCGGAATCGCCGGTGTCAGTAGCTGGTGATAAGCCCCAAGATCAGCAACGACGTTGTAACGCAAGCCAGTGATCGTGCCGTCGTTCTTCACGCCGACTTCGACGGTGCCGATCTGCGCCCGGCCGTGAATTGTGGCCTGCATGTTTTCGCGCCGCGACTCAATCCACTTCACGGGTTTACCGAGCTGAACTGAAATCCAGCCGAGCAAAGCTTCTTCCGCGTAAACATTCAGCTTCGATCCGAAACCGCCGCCAACTTCCGGCGTGATCACACGCAGCTTGTTCTCCGGAATGCCGATCATTATCGCGAGCTGCGTGCGCAGCAGGTGCGGAATCTGCGTCGATGACCAGACCGTCAGTTCTTCTTCGCCGGGGAAATAACGAGCGAGTACACCGCGCGGCTCCATCGCAATGGGCGCGAGCCTCTGGTGAATCATCTCTTGAGAAACGATTTTGTCGGCGGCCTTCATCGCCGCGTCAATGTCGCCTTCGCCGGACGTGAGCTTGTAAGCAATATTGTCCTCGAAGTGTTCGTGGATGAGGGTGTTGGTGTTTACTCCGTCGATCGGATGGCTGACGAAAGGCAACTCTTCCACCATGACGCCTGGGTACATGACCTCGGCGGCATCGCGTGCGGCGTACATGTCTGTGGCGACCACCGCGGCAATCGGATGTCCGACGAACAAAGCTTTGTCAGTCGCGAGCACTCGGTAATCCGGCACTTTCAAATCGGGGAGCGCCGCGGCGCAGGGAACCGGACCGATCTTCGTCGCGATGTCCTTACCGGTGTAAACGGCCACGACGCCGGGCATTTTCAAAGCCTCAGTCGTGTCAATGCCAGTGATGCGCGCGTGCGCATAAATCGATCGCACAAACGCGACGTGCAGCGTGTCCGGCAAGCGGATGTCGTCAACGTAATGCGCCAAGCCTTTGATGAGTCGCGGGTCTTCTGTCCGCTTGATTCTTTTGCCGATATATTTGTTTGCCATAACTGCTCCTGCACTTCGATCAGTAGGCTGAGGATCCGAACCGATCTCACTTGGTGATCGCAAAGACCTCTCGCGTGTTTGCCCCCTCAGGCCCAATCGACACTTGAACTTTTTCCTGGACGCGTTTGCCTGGCCCCAGATTGAAGACAATTTTTTCACCTTGAGAAAGCGCTGCAGGCGAACCTGGTTGTGTGGGCTGGTTCAAGTTGGGATTAGCGACGGCCAGCGTACCGCTAAGAATTGATCCGCCCGCAATATCGATCTCTTGAGGGCTCTTTCTTTTCAACTCGTAGGTGGTGTCGGTTTCCGAACCGTTATCGTCAATGACCTTAAGCTTGAGTGGCGTGATCGTAATTTTCTCGCTGGATGGATTGCTGATTTCCAGCATGAGTCCCCCGTCGCTGACCCGTCGGACAACGATCGAGAGCGCCTTGCCTTTGACCGGCTCGCTAAACTTGCCTTTGACGCCGGCGAGGCTGCTGCAAGAGAGAGCTGCCGGCAACGCAATCAGAACGAAAGTTGGCATGAGTCTTCCGAGTTTCATAGTTCAGTCCTTTCGGAGGCTATGCGCTCCCTTTCTTCGCCGCGTACTCAACGGCTTCAACGATGTGCTGATACCCCGTGCAGCGGCAGAGATTGCCTTCCAGTCCGTGTCGAATCTGTTCGCGGGAAGGGTTCGGATTACGATCGATGATCTGGGTCGAGGTCATAATCATGCCCGGCGTGCAGAAGCCACATTGCAGGCCATGACACTCCCAGAACCCTTCCTGCACAGGATGCAGGTTGCCGGTCGCGGCGAGCCCTTCGATCGTGGTGATGTTCGTCCCGTCCGCCTGCACGGCGAACATCGTGCACGATTTCACCGCCTGTCCATCGAGCAGCACGGTGCATGCGCCGCAGATGGAGGTCTCACAGCCAACGTGCGTGCCCGTCAGCGCGAGCACATCGCGGAGAAAGTGCACAAGTAAAACGCGCGGCTCGACCTCTGATGCGTGATCGACACCATTGACGTTGATACTGATAGCCTGCTTCATGAGCTACCTCGCTTTTGATTCTATTTTCCGGAAGGCGAAACTGGGACGGTTTTCTATGCCAGTTCGTGAGGAAAGTCAATGAGGGTTTCCACCCACCCAACGTTTAGACGGCGGACTTGTCCGCCGTCTGCAGAGCCGCACAAGTGCGGCTTCTAAACTATGGATGTCATCACACCGTGGCTTTGTGAATCTGTCGCTTCAGACGGTGAATCGATCGCCGCGCCTGTTTCAACTGCGCGTGATCGTGCGCGATGAGCGCCGCGTCGCGCTTCTTCTTAAGTTCTTTAATGCGTGCCTTAATCGCGGCTTTGTCGATGCCGACGACATCGTGGTGCTCGTGCATTTCGATGTTCAAGGCCTGGCAGAGCGTCACGACGAGATGTTCCTTGTTCAGTTGCGTGTAACCCTGCACCGCGTCGTGCTCGATGTCTTTCGCGATGTCACGCAGTTCGGCCAGTGTTTTGTGCTTCAGTTCATTATGTGTGTAAGCCATGTCCGTCCTCTCAAAAATGAATGTCACGGCAGCGCCTTTTGCAGCGACCGGCCCGTGAGCCAGGGAATTATTATCAAAAGAAGGTACGCAAACCAAATGGCGACTGCTGCGAAATAGCCTGCGCCGGCCTTCAAAAGCAACACCAGCACCACCAGGTCAAGAATGAAATTCGTCGTCGCGAAGATCAGGCCAAGCCCGAATCCTTCCCGATCGGGATCGTTGAACCTCGACAGGCAGGCTTTCGCCAGAAAATAGATCAGCGGAGTCCAAATCAACAAAATGGGAATGCTAATTGCCGGATTGTTTGAAATGTAAGGAATGGGCGGAGTCGCCTTCAGCGCCGGCGTCATGAAGACGATGCTGCCCCAGACAAAGCCGATCATCCAAATCAGGACGGCGAATCCAATCGCTTTGAAAGGTCTTTGCGGCATTTGCGTGCTGCCAATACTAGTACCGACCGGCGGCAGAGGTGAGCACTCTGTGACTCTGTGCGATCTCGGTGTCTCTGCGGTGAATTGTTGTTGAGTATTCTCACCACAGAGGCACAGAGTCCTCACGGAGACACCGAGAAGAAAATGTCATTACAACGTCACAACTAAATTTCCCAATCGCCGCCATTCGTGGGCTGATCGTTTATGGCATCGGGCGCACTGGGCACTCGCATCAACGCGAGTCGCTCAACGACGCGCCCGTTTACCAGGTGTTCCTCGATAATTTCGGCTACATCCTTTGGCTGTACCTGCGCGTACCAAACCCCATCCGGATAGATCAAGACCGTCGGCCCGATCGAGCAGAAGCCAACCGACGCGCATTCAGTGACGATGATGCTGCCCTTCGGGTTCTTGCCCTTGGCTTCTTTGCCAAAAAGAATTCCCCGCTGTTTCAACTCGTGTTCAAAAGCGTCGCGCACCGCCGCACTGTCGCGCGCCGCACAGGACTTGCCGGTGCAAACGAACACGTGATGGCTGAGCGGCGCAGCCGTCACCGGCGCGAGAGAGCGCAGCCTTTCAAAATCCTCGATAAACTCAACTTGCGCCATGGCCTCATCGTATCACGAACGATTGCGCCGTTTTATTTGGCAAACAGCGCGTCCGCGCGCATCTTCCAGGCGGCTTTAAGTTCTTTGCGTGCATCTGTTTTCATTGTAAGATTCCTTTGCACACAGGCGACCACTGACCGACGCCGCGGACATAGGGCGGGGACGGGTGGGTGGGCGCCTGATTTAGTAAGCGGATGCAGACTTTTCGCAAAAACACTGAACGCAAGTCCGACGGCGTGGTCATTCACATCTCGTCGATGAACGATCGTTCGACTGAGGTCGTCATGGGCGATCGAATTACGATCGGCGCGACGGACGAGTGTGATGTGAAAATTCGCCTCACTGAGGCCGCGGCAGCCAAAGCCACCGGTCCGGTGATCGAGTTGGCGCGTGCGAACGGCGTCTATCGCATCGCCAGCTACGACTCGAATCTCGAAGTAACGCTTAACGGCCGGCCGATCAGGTCGAACAAAACGATCGACGACGGCGACGAAATTTGGATCGGACCCGGTGGCCCTTCGATCCACTTTTTCCCAATCCAGGCAAACACTGCGCTCGTGCCAGGCCGTCGCGGCGGAGCGCACGTCGCGCCCTTTATTGAGCAGGCGGCGATGGAAGCTTCGACTTCGTCCCGCCGCGATGACGCTAAGATCTTTCTGCGCGAGTTCACGCGCGAACTGGTGCGCGAGATAAACCCCAGTACGAAGATAATCGCCTTCGCCATTCTGATCGCTTTGGTAATTGGTTCGCTGTACATCGGCTTCGGATTGGTAAGCGAGCTGCGCCGGACGCGCCGCATCAATGACGACCTGCGCGCGCAAACGGAAGCGGCGAAGGCCGAGCTTGAACGAACCAACCAGCAACTGAAGATGCTGGGCGAGTCAAACAACAACATCATTCGCAGCCTTTCGCTGGCGGCGAAGCTGCGCGCCGATTACGGTAGCGGCGTTGCGCTAATCTACGGTTCCTACATGTTTGTCGAAGCCGGCACTGGCCGGCCGCTACGATATCCGGAATCCCAGGCCAATGAATCGGGCAACAATACTCAGTCAGGGTCAGATTCGTCGACACTGACGCCCGAAGGCAACGGCGCGATCGCTGAATACGATTTTGTCGGCACAGGTTTTCACGTTGGCAACGGTTACTTGCTCACGAACCGTCACGTCGTCCAACCGTGGGACACCGACGATCGCGCGCAAAGTCTGAACAGCACGGTGCGCGGACAGCCCCGTCTGAAAAAGCTGGTTGCTTACTTTCCGGATCAAGCTCAACCGCTGGGGCTGAAGTTCAAGCAGGCATCAAACCGAGATGACGTCGCCGTGTGCACTCTGGACGTGAAAGATGTCCCGCAGAATGTTCCGGTGCTGCCGCTGGAAAGTGACGCAAACGAAGTCGTCGGCAACATGGTGGTGACGATGGGCTACCCGAACGGCCCCGATCGCTTGTTAGCTCTGCTCGATGAGAATGAGGCGCGTGGAGTTTTGGCGCGCTACGGATCAGTCGAAGCGTCACTCGGCTATCTCGCCCAGACGAAACACATCCAGCCGTTGATGACTCAGGGAAACATCACGGATCTCAACACGCGGAAGATCGTTTACGACGCGCGGACCGGAGAAGGTGGCTCAGGCGCGCCACTGTTCGGACCTTCGGGACGCGTGATTGGGGTGACGTTCGCGGTTTTTACTGAGAACACGGCGTCTAATTTCGCCGTGCCCGTGCGGTACGCTTTGACCTTGTTGGAACGCGCGGGATGGAAGGCGCCTGAAAATCCCGATGCAGAGCAGAAAGAAGCCTCCAACTCAGTACCGGGGAGTTCTCATTGAGACAACCCCCTGGGAACGGCATGGTGATTGCCAAACGAATCAGCGAACCAATCGAGCATCGATCAACTAAACGGCCAAAGCGCAGGAACTTTGTTGAAACTGGAGCGTTTTTCCGAGTAGCAGCCGCAGCATGATGAATCGAAGTTGCCCCAAGTTTCCCTGGCGCGCGGTGGCGCGGACACTCGTTTTGCTGGCAGTTGTCTCGCTCGGCTGGAGCGATAATCCTGCGCAGACGCCGGAACAAACCGCGATCAGCTTAGCTCCTACCGTCAAACCTTCGCCCAGCGAAGACCCATCCGTTCGCGCCGTTGTCGCGATTACCGACAAAGAGAAAACTGAAGAGAAGGCCGACGCCGAAAATAAAACGGCGCCTCAGTTCCGAGTCGAACGTCTCCCAATATCAAGCGGCGCAGAGCTTATGACGATCTTCGGCCGCCTCGACGGCTTGGCAGAGAAGGGGAAGCCCGCGCCGGAAGTCCCTTTGGTAAGCGTTCTGCGCGACACCCTCGGCGACGACAATCCGGAAAACGATCGCCTGCGTTACGTTTGGATGTTGACCTACACGCAGCCGTCGATGACAAAACGCATCGCTGCGGCGATCCCGTTCCTCTACCGACGCGTCGGTAACAAGAAAAATATTTCGGGTCCGCCTATTCCCATTCTCAATCTCGCGCACGCGAAGCGCGCCACTTGGAATCGATTCTTTTTGTGGGGCGTGCAGAACACGTTCTTTGATACGTACGGGGTGCCTTTGAAAGCCTCGAGTCGCTCGTACCGGCAGAACCTCTCGGACTATCGGAAGGCGCACGTCACTCAAGCGCTGTCGATCCTCGGCACGTTTGAGAAGTTGCAACAGCGCGCGCGTGATGAAAATGAGTTCCTCGCGAGACGTGTAGACGAAGCGCCCTCAGTGAGCGAGATCAACGACGGCAGCACACCCCTCCTCGATATGCGATCGGCGTTTGCGCCGGGCGAGATGCTTGAGCTGCGCGCGCGCCTGTTGCTTTCGAGCAAGACGTTCGGCGGATTATTCGGACCGGACAAGTACGAATCGACCGTGACGAGCTACGGCACGAAGTCGCTCGATGTCAGTGGCCACAACTGGGAGCTTCTGCGGCAACAAGCCGAAGCTGCCGGCCTTTATTTCGAGCCGTTGACGATGCCGGACGGGACTGCGACACACGCCCTGCTGTGGATTTCGAAAGATGATGTGGCCGCGCAAAGTGGGCGGCGCTTCAGCGGACGGTTCCTGAACATCTCGAATCCGTGGAAAGACAAACGCCTGAAACAGTGGAGCGGCTATTCCGAAACGCGTTACTTCGACGCCGACAATCGCCGCACGACTGACGGGAGTGCGGCCCGACGCGTCGAGATGATTCCGCTGGCGGTTTACGGCTTGAATCATCCGAAGATTCCGGCGCTCTTGATCGATTTCCGCGCCAGCATGAATCCGAAGAAACGCGAGATGTCCCTCCGCGTTTTCAATGACATCACAAGCAACGTTCTTTCGGTATCCAGTTTTGGTAACTGGCCGTACTTTGCGGGCCGCAAAGTTTACGCCTTCCTGACCGGCCGGCGGGGGATCGACATAAATCAGCCGTCGCGCGTGCGCAGCTATTCTGAACTGAAGCTTCTGCTCGCCTTCAATTCGACGGTTAATCCCAAGCTCCGCGACGAGCTCGAGCGGCGCCTGGAAACGGTCTCGCTGAATCCGCTGTCGAACGACATGAACAGCGAGATTGAACTGGCACGCAAGCAGTATGCGGCGTTGATCGAATTTGCGCGGCGTGAGAGTGGACTGCCGGCTAAGGTCGAACGCGATCGCCGCGAAGAAATGGTTTCCCTCGCGCACGGGCCGGCGATGCGCTTTCTCTTCGGACTGGGAAACATTGTGACTTTTGGTCGCTACGTTCATCGGGAAGATGCGACGCCGGAACTTAAACATCAGATAGAATTGGCGCGGCGCGTTCGTTACCACACTGAGTTGCTTGAACGAGTTGCCAGGTCCTCGCCGCAGATCGAGGTGGCCTGGGAATTGCCGAATGTGCGCGCGTCACTTCGGTTCCTGGCGGACAATGCGCACGCAGCGAACGGTTCAGCGGCCAAGGTTGCGGCTAAGGTGTTTGAGCGG
Organism: Acidobacteriota bacterium; assembly: GCA_052389795.1. Taxonomy (GTDB): domain Bacteria; phylum Acidobacteriota; class Blastocatellia; order Pyrinomonadales; family Pyrinomonadaceae; genus UBA11740. The sequence continues at coordinate 109,383 of JBQTHO010000022.1, forward strand.
ACGACTGACAGCGAATCGCGCACGTTGTGTCTGGACGTGCTATCGCGCATTAACGACAAGACGGCGCGCAAAGAAATGCTGCGGCTGTTCCGCGAGCAGCAACCGAATTCAGAATGGCGCACGTCGGTGGCTGAGCGCCTCCGGAAAGCTGTAAGCGAGGGCGAGCGCATCAAACCGGCCGACGCGAAGACGGTTTTGGCAGAGATTGGCCAACCTTAAGTGGTTTAAGTAGCCCAGGCGTTTACGCCTGGGAACCGGTAGGATTATTGATAGCCCCGTTTACGGGGCATGTTTTTGGTTTTGCAAAATGGCTAAAGCCCCATTTAGAAACCTCCTGAAGGAGGTTTCATTGCTGTTACGGCCCTCCAAACCCAGGCGTAAACGCCTGGGCTACCGAAAACAATCCTTGGGCTTTAAGCACCCATGCTCATTGATTGCCGTTGCAATTGTCATATCGGTTTTTCAATTAACCGCTCACGCCCAGGCCAAACGTGTCGTCGTGCTGAAAGTCGACGGTCTTCCTTATCCGACGGTCGATCGCTTCGTGCGCGAGCGCGATCCGCAAACCGGCAAGAGCCGCTTACCCTGGTTTGAGCACATCTTCTACCAAAACGGGACGCGGCTCACGAACTTCTACGTGCGCGGCATGAGCCTATCGGGCCCCTCCTGGTCGTTAATCGACACGGGGCATCATCTGCAAATCAAAGGCAACGTCGAGTTCGATCGCTACACTTTTCACACTTACGATTATCTGAACTTCATTCCGTTCTATATCAAGCAGGCCTATCGCGGCAACGTGGATATGCCGGGCACTGAAGTCATCGACTTACTGGGCATGCCTCTGTTGATGGACGCGTACGACAATTACCAAAGGCTGCCGGGCCCGCAGCTTTACGGTCGCGGCGCGCGACTCGCCACTTTGCAACGGGCGGGGCAAGCACAGATTTCCAAGAACCCAATGCAGCTTGCGCAGGAGTTTTATGTCGGCCTCGATCTGCGTCACACAGTGTTTAGTCAGTTCGAACGCGAGCTGATCGAAGCATTGAACGATCCGCGCATACGTTATCTCGATCTGTTCGACATGTCGTTCGATCACGCGGCGCACCACACGAACGATCGCGAATCTCACCTGGCAGTGCTCCGCAAATTTGATGCGCTGCTGGGACGAGTCTGGACGGGCATTGAAAAGAGTCCACTGGCGTCGGAAACGGTTCTCGTGGTCGTCTCAGACCATGGCTTCAACACCGACGAGCGCGTGCTCAGCCAGGGATTCAATCTGGTAAAGCTGCTCGGCACGCGCGCAGGCGGCGGCCATCACGTCATCACCAAACGTCGTTTGCTGTTGGACTATTCGATTAAGGGCATCAATCCGTTTGTGCCTCCGATCGTAACGACAACTTCGCAGACGTATTACCTAAAAGGGCAGAGCACTGATTATTCGACGGTGCTTTTGGATTTTGACGGCAACGAACGCGCCGGCCTGCACTTGCGGAACAGCGATCTGAACGTGCTGCACATTCTGCTTCAGCAGTTGCAGCGGAAAAACCTTACGACAGATAAGCGACAGGCGGCGATGAATGCATTTTTTGCGGTAATTGCGCGGAATCGAGCGGTTTTGGGCGAGGAACTTACACAGATTGATCAAGAAGTGGCCGCCTTGCGTCGCGCAACTGAGGCCGAGCGCGCGCGCTGCGAGTCGCAGCCGAAAAAGTTCTCGGTCGAGGATCGAGAGATGGGCCGCGACGACAATGCCCGCCGCATCTGTATCCACGTCACGCAATGGACTGAAATGGCGGCGAAGTATGCCGTGTACGTCGGCGCGATGCGGCGTTTGCTGTCACTGCATGCTGAGACATTTGTGCCGGCGAAGCTGAAGATCGAAGAACTGATTCCGAAGAACGCGATGGGCCGGCGGAACTCGATCCACAACTTGCAGAACTATGTCGTTGGACTCGGGAGCGCCGGCCTGGTGTTGAAGAGCGATGGCTCACTCGACGTTGAACGAAGCTTTGTGCGCATCAATTATTTCGATCTGTTGAAGCGGCAGACGGTGCGGAACAATGTGCAGCCGGGCATCTCGAACGCGCCCATAGATTTTCTGGCGACGCGTATTCCGCGCGAGTGGCTCAGCCAATCGCTGGCGGACGACTTGCGGCCGGATGGCGATCCAATCTGGCTTTATGGCGGTCCCGATCGGCAGGTGCTCATTCTTCCGCGTGGCGAAGGGACCGGACAACTTCACTTGCGCTATCTGCCCATCGCCGACCTGGCTCAGGACGAACAGGGAACCATTCGTTTCGAGCGGATCGATTGGGGAGCCGACTTGCCGCTTCGCATCTTCGAAGATGCCCGGCTGGACACGAAAGGTGGCGATCGCGCGGCGTGGCTAGACAGTTGGCACACCGACGTCGAGTGGTTGCGCGCGCTGCATAAGACGCAATACTCTAACGCCCTGATTGGATTGCACGAGCAGTTCACGCTGCACGTCGCGCCTAACACGGACGTAAACAGTGTGGGGATTTCGGAAGACGAAAGGTTGATGCGCAGCTTGCGCCGGCGGCAGCGGCGTTTAGCCGAAACCGACTTTCAGGTTTTCGCGAACAATCACTGGAATTTCGACGTGCGCGGGTTTAATCCCGGAGGTAATCACGGTTCGTTCTTTCGTATTTCGACGCAATCAACATTCATGCTTGCCGGAGACGGCGTGCCACGCGGACTGGCGGTGAACGAACCCTACGACAGCTTAAGTGTCGTGCCCACGATTTTGACGCTGACGGGAAATCTTAAAAGCGACAACAGCCCAAGCGAAGATTTATCGAAGCGCGGCTTCGTGAAGTTTCCAGGGCGGGTAGTAATTGAGATAACCGGTCAGAACCACCAGTGGTAGCGAGTCAGAACCACCTGCGTTAGCGGGTGGGTGAACTGTTGCTGGAGCTAAGGTACCGGAAGTGAAATCGCTCAAGTTAATCAACCTCACAGGTCGGGAAGCTGGGCTTGCCCCCGCTGCTTTGGCTCTCTTTCGGACAGCGGGGGTAAACCTCCCTCCTTACCTGCAACTTTACAAAGCTTGTCCCTATGACTGACTCAACCAAATCTGCTCGGACCAAACGCATCATCGCATGGGCACAAGCGGTCGCGTTCGTGCTCGGCGCTCTACTGCTGTGGTACGTCGTGCGTCGCGTCGGTGTGCAACCAATCTTCACGGCGTTGAGTCGGGTCGGTTTTGGGTTCTTCATTATTGTGGCGCTCAACGGTTTTCGCCACGTGCTGCGAACAATCTCGATGCGCATTTCGGTGCCGGCTGAGCATCGCCGCTTCACCTTCGTGCAAGCGTTCGCGGCACGTTTGGGCGGAGAAGCGATGAGCTTCCTCACGTTCGCCGGTCCGTTGCTGGGCGAGCCGACGAAAATCGCCCTCCTTAGAAAGCGAGTCCCGTTGGTGCACGGCGTGCCGGCGCTGGTGGTCGACAACCTTTTGTACAACCTCTCGGTTGTGCTGATGATTTTCGGCGGCGCGACGCTGCTGCTGCTCACTTACGCGGTGCCGCCGGTCGCGCGCGAAGTTTTGATTCTCATCGCTGCGATTGCATTTTTCGGCTTGCTCGCCGCGGCGTTGGCGACGCGACGTCGCGCGACGCTGATCACCTCGCTTATCGACAAGCTGGGTCGCAAAGGCTTTCGTCCAAAGTTTCTTCGGACGCGCCGGCATCACATCTATCGGGTCGAGCTGACCATTTTCGCTTTCTTTAAGCGCCGGCGTGCGGCGTTTTTCACCATGATTGGTCTCGATATCGCGGCGCACGTCAGCAGCGTGGTTGAGGTTTACATGACGCTGCGCCTGCTCGGCTTCTCGGCCAGCGCAGGCGCGGCTTACATCATTGAGTCGCTGACGAAAGTCATCAACTTCGCGTTTGGATTTGTGCCGGGCACGATTGGCGTGTACGAAACGGGCAACGGAATCATCCTGGCGACGCTCGGCTATACGACGGCGATTGGCCTGGCGCTGGCCATCGTGCGCAAAGCCGCAATCATTTTCTGGACCGTCATTGGGATGCTCGTGCTGACCTCGCGCGCCGTGCCTAATGCCTGGGCGAGCCTGCTGCACCGCAGTCCGCGTCTGCAAAGGCTTGCCGACAGCCTGGTACTTTCAAACATCGCGCATCGCCCCGCGCGTACGGCGGTCAGCATCGCCGGGATAGCGCTGGGTGTCTTGCTGGTTGTGTTCACGGTCGGTCTGGCGCACGGCGTTTTGCGTGAGCGGGGCCGGCGCGAAGCAAAGATCGGCGCCGAGATTCTTCTGCGCCCGGCGGGAACTCTGGGATTGAGCGGCGCGCAATCGTTCACGATTCCGGTCGCTCATGCCGCCGAACTCCAGCAAGTCGAAGGCGTGCGCATGGCGGTGCCAATCGGCCAGAGTCTCGATCGCAGCGACAGCGGCTTTGGCTCGCGTCTGATCGAAGGCATTCCGTTCGCCGAGTATGCTGCGCTTACCGGACTTCAGATGCGTGAAGGAAGAGGGCTCGATAAAGGCGACGAAGTCATCGTCGACCCGGCTTGGAAGGAAAGCAATCAAGTTGAAGCGGGCTCGATAATCACTCTGTATGAACGTCCATTCCGGATTGTCGGAGTCTACGAGCCGCCCGGTGGCGGGCGCCTGAAGATTCCGTTGACGACGATGCAGGATCAGGTCGGCAGCGAGAACCGGTGCAACGCGATTCTGATTGCCTGCAACGATCCGGAGCTTCAGGAACAGGTCGCCGCGCGTATCAAAGAAAAGTTCCCTGACGATCAGATCATCTTCACCCGCGACCTGCCGGAGATTTATTTGTCCAGCGTGCCGGCGCTGAACATCTTTTTGAAAGTCGTGATTGGCGTCGCGGCGACAATCAGCACGCTCGTGATTCTGCTGGCGATGTACACGACTGTGACTGAGCGCACGCGGCAGATTGGCATTCTAAAATCGCTCGGCATGTCGAAAGCTTCCATCGCCTGGGTCATTGAGCAGGAAGCAATTCTGGTCAGCGTGCTCGGCGTTTTCTTCGGAGTAGTTCTCACGCTGCTCCTGCGCGTGACCGTAATGCGGTCCACGTCTCTGATCGTTGACATCGAGCCAAAGTGGATTGTGATTTCGCTGGTCGTCGGTTTGATCGGCGGCTCAATCGGCGCGCTTTATCCCGCTCTGCGCGCCGCGCGCCAGGATGCAGTTGAGGCATTGAGTTATGAATAAGCAGTTGGGCTGTTTCATCATTACTGGTGAGGCGATGCTGGAATGAATTCGCGCCGCCCGTCAACTCCACCGTTCGGCATCGTGTCAAACAGTTCAAAGGGAATAGGGTTGAACACTTTGGCGCCGGTTCCCTGTAGAAGAGACCATTCAGAAGGAGAATCAAAGTGAAAAGACGAGCAGAATCAAATTGGCGAAAACAATTAGTGTTTGCCGCGTTCGCAATTCTATTTGTGATGTTTGCCGCGAGTTCGTCGGCTGTCGCGCAAAAGTTCAAGCCCGGCGAACTTGTTGAAGTTGATCCCAGCGGAACCGGAGATTGGATGAAGGGAATAGTTCTCCCTTTTTTGGACAAAGATCAGCCGCTCTTTCAAGGGGAATACTACCTAGCCCGCGTGCTGATTGATAAATGGAAAGCGAGTTACCCTGAGGGCGTTTTAGTTCAGACTAAACATATTCGCGCGCCCAAAGATGGGGCCGCGAAACCTCAGCAAAACCAAATTGACGCCGACAAGACTCAGCGGGCCGGAAACGAAACGGCAAAAAATGAATTGGGCGGCGCGAAATTCAAACCGGGCGACCGCGTTGAATGCGACGCGAGCGGAATCAACGATTGGCTCAAAGGAACGGTTCTGCCTTTTAAAGAAAACGATAATCCCAGCTTGGAGAAAGATAAGACCGGCAGGTACTTTTACATCCACCGCGTGCGGCTGGATAAATACGCATCGACCAAACCGGAAGGCGGACTGTGCTTTACCGACCGGACGCGGTCGTTAACAGGAGCGGCGGCTGCGCCTCCCCCGGTGGATAATTCGGTCGGCAAAGTAACGGTTGACGAAAACAACACACTTTCGGCTGATCGGCCCATTCTCGATTGTCCGGTTAAGCAAACTCGAGTCAAAAACGGAGCACGCCCCTCAACCGAACTGCTCAAGCAAATCATCCGCTGCGACAAAGGCGAAAAGCCCGCCGAAAAGGGCATGGACGGCGCGATGACGATTGATGTGACGGCGCTGCAAATCGCTGCTCCGCGGCCATGGGTTGCTTCGCGCGACAGCGGCGGAAGACCCGGTACGATTATTTATCCGGTGAGAGCAACCTACACCGAGAAGACCTTTTACCGCACTCGGACGGTGGTCGGTGAAAATTGGATTCGCACCATTAACTTTTACGTCAATGAGTTCGGCGAATGGCAAAGCGGTTCGGAAGAGCCGGTCAAGAGCCCTCAGTCAAAGGATATTCCCCGATTCCCATGATTTATTGAGAAACAGCACCGCCCTCGTCGAGGGTTCGCTGATGGGTTCGCAGAAATTGAGCCACTGCGCGGCAAATGCCTCGTATGAACTCGTATGAAAAGGAGAAACCCTAATGAGAGTTCGACCAACCCAACTGCTCGTTGTGATTTTCACGTTTACCTTTGCGACTGCAGTGGCGAGCGGGCAGGCAGCAGGTATCCCCGCGACCGGCGCTTCGACTGACGACGTCGCGAAACAAATCGGCATGCTGCGGCAATCGGTGCAGTCGCTCGACGCAACCCTGAACGACATCGCCGACAAGCTGATTCCCGTATTCACAAAAGCGAGGGACGCCGCGGCCGAAACCCAAGGGCGAATCTCGAGCAGCTTTACTCTGCTGACCCAGGCCGAGCAGCGCGCTGAGATGCTGCGGCGGCAACTGCTGGAATTAATCGAAAAGGAAACTCTTTATCGCACCCGAATCACGCAGATCGAAGAAGATATGCGGCCCGAGAACGTCGAACGGACGTTGAACCCGTACGGGACAACGCGTACCGCCGAGTTGCGCGACACGCGTCGTCGCGTGCTGGAAACCGATCGCCGCGGCTATGTGAGCTTGCTCGCGCTGACCACCGAGGGCCGCACGCGGCTGGAAGAAGAAGTTCGCCAGGCTGACGGGCTGGCTCAGCGACTTCGTCAGCGACTGAATCCTCTGATCGAGAAAGAGATTGATAAGCTCAATCCTCAACCGTGACGGACGACTAATTGCCGCCGCGTGAAGTCACGGTTATGATTTCTCGCCGTGCGTTTTACCTGGGACCAAAGCAAAGCCGCCTCGAGTTTTGCCAAGCATTACGTTTCGTTTGAAGAGGCATCAACGGTCTTTGGTGATCGCTGTCAGAGACATTTCCCGATACCGATCACTCTCAGGAAGAGCATCGATTCATTATCATTGGAGCATCAGAGCGCGGTACAATCCTCGTGGTATCGCATACGGATGATGGTGAACTAGTTCGCATCATCAGTGCTCGCGAGGCGACGAACACCGAAAGAAGAGCCTATGAAGAGGATTGAACCAGAAGAAGACGACTTGCGGCCAGAGTATGATTTCTCACGTATGAAAGGTGGTGTCCGCGGCAAATACGTTGACCGCTATCGAGAGGGAACGAACCTTGTGCTGCTTGACCCTGACGTGGCTGCCGCTTTCCCAGATGCGAAGGCTGTAAATGAGGCGCTACGATTATTGCTCGCGGACAGAGAACACTCAGTTCCACGCTAACGCTCGTACCTTGCATGACTCATCACAAATTCGCCACCGCCATCACCTGCATCGACGGACGCGTCCAACAACCAGTCGCCGACTGGATGAAGCTGAACACGAACGTCGAATACGTCGATCTGATTACTGAACCAGGGCCCGACAAGGTCCTGAGTGAGGAATCAACCTACGTAGTCGATGAAATCATTAGGAAAGTCAGCTTTTCCGTGAAGTATCATGAGTCTCCTGTCGTCGCGTTGTGCGGCCACCACGACTGCGCCGCCAACCACGCGGACCGAGAAGAGCACGTCGAACAAATACTTGCAGGCGTGCGGGTGCTGCTTTCGTACAATTTGGGTGTCCGCGTGCTCGGGCTGTGGCTGAACGAATGGGGTTCGGTCGAACTGGTCTGGGACAGTCAAGAAAACCAGCAGGCCTCCGTGGGTTTGTGACGTTTGCAGCTGGGAGCGCGGACGCCCTCGTCCGCAATCGTTGCCCAAACCAGGTCTTTGGATGAATTAGGAAAGCGGACGAGGGCGTCCGAGTTCCCAACGCCTCGCCCTCATCTCTCCTTTGGATTTGAGTTAAACTCCTCGTTAATCATGGACATTATTCGCAGTCCAATTCGCACGCTCCTCTTTTTGCTTCTTCTGGTGTTCAGCGGCGTTGAGGCAAGCGCGCAAACCTGGACGGCCAAACTCGACGAAACAATTCGCTTCTACCAACCAACTGACATCGGAGCGATCATTGTTGGCACGAAGAAATCTGTCTACGCCGTGGATGGCGCAACAGGAGACGTCCTGTGGCGGCGGAAAGACGCAACGATGGATGAAAACGAGGTTGCGCCGGTGCCGGGAACGGATCTAGTGCTGCTCAGTTTTGAGAAAGACAAGCGCACGCGCATCGAGGCCGCCGACATTCTCTCTGGTGATGCGATTTGGCAGAGCGAGAAGTTGAAGGGCGCAGTCATGCAGATGGCGGTGGACATCGACGGCAACCTGCTGGCGGTCGTGCTCGCGAGGGACGCGAAAGGGAAGGCAAGCAGCGGATTAAAACGAAAGCCCGTTGTGCATGTGCTCGATCTATCGACCGGCGATGAGATTTGGAAACATGAACTAGGCAGCGAGGTCAAGATGATGCCCACGCGTTGGAGCGAAAACGACGACGTCGGATTTACGCTCGACAATTATCATCCGCCGATGTTCATTAGCGGCCGGCTTTACCTGTTCTACGAAGGCGCGACTTCGTTCGAAGCGCGCAACGGCAAGGAACGCACGCGCGAGAAATACAGAGTCAATGAAAGCGGATTGGCGTTAACTGAGGCCGCTCCAGTCGGTGATGAAGCGTTCATTTACACCTCCGGCCGCGGCCATGTACGCGCGATTAGCCGTGACAGCGGCGAAGTCGAATGGGAAGCGAAAGATATTGGGATGACGCCGGAACTTGTGCTCGCCGGCCGAGTCATCTACGCGCGCACGGGCGGTCAGTTCACGCGTCTGAAGGACGGCGAAACCGTCGAGCGCGGGCCTTACGGCGTAAGTGCCATCGATTCGCGGACCGGAAAGATCCTTTGGCGGTACAAAGGCGCGGACAAGGGAATCACAAACATCGTCCTTCCGGACGCGAGCACGATTGTGATCGCGGATCGCGACGATGTGATCCTGGTTGAGACGGCAAACGGCAAGCGACGCAGTCACGCGCCGCACAAAATCAAGGGCGCCGCATTCGCGCTTCTGAACGAACGGAACGAAGTTGTTATCGGCGGACGTGAAGAGATCGCCGCTTTCGATCACGCTTCGGGTCGAAGCGTCTGGCGCGCAAAGTATCCGCCGCCTGGCCGAGGCGTTCTGCGTACGATTGCCGCGGTGGCGGCGCGCGCAGCGTCGGTTTACTTCCGCTACGGTGGCGTCGCGACCACCGCCTTTCGCGGCGTGCAGATCGCGCGCGGCTTGTCTTCCTTGAGTTCGTCTTTAAGTTGGTCCGGGTTGGCGGGCCGCTCATCATTCTCCAACTTGCAGGCTCTGGCCACGAACTCAGCGCGTTCATACGTGACGAATCGGTTCCGGGCGTTCGGCGTGGCGTCTCGGGCGCGGCCCAACATCCCAAACATCCGCGTGCGCGAGCGTTTCACGAAACGACCTTCAGTGAATATCGAAGAACGTTTGCTGGATCGTTTGGATCCGGCGCGGCAGCTTGAAAGACTGTCGCGGTTCCTTTGGCACCGCGAGCGTCTGGCGGCCCTGCGTGGAGATCGGATGTATTTCTACACCGATCTCAAAGGCGTAGATGGAAACGGATTGGCCGGCGTTAACATTCACACGGGCGCGACTGATCGCGCCGTCCGCATAAAAGACCTGGACGAGCGGTTCGTCACGGATGAAGTTGTTGGGATCCTGTTTTCGGCTAGTGGGAACCGTTTGATTGGTTACTCGGTGGCGTCAGGTTCGTCGAAGTCTTCACGGCCACAGCCAGAGAATGCCATGACTTCCGCAGCAGTTCGGTAATCTTCGACCAATCTTCTTCACTCATCGCGGCGCCGTTTTCCGCTTTCGTGTCGCGGATCTTCATCGCTTCCGCCCGCAGCCGCCCGTGCTCCAACACTTGTTCGACCGGCACTCCATAAATAGCTGACTGAAGTTCCGCGAGCGCGCGCGGCAGCTCATCCGCCCCGCGTTTCCAGCGCTCGCGATGAACGATCCACCATTGCAGTTCCAGACGCGCGACGCGATCCACGTCGAATGGAATATCGCTTATCTTGCGAATTGCGCCGTAGAACTTCACCAACTCCGGCAGTGCCTTTTCATAATCAGCCCGAGTCTTGCCGTCTTTGAAAGCGAAAGCCGCATTGGCGGCGTAGTACGCAACCTGGTTCGAGCGAACCAGCGGCATGTGATATTGCGTGCGCAGCAGTTCTGACAACTGATTGAAAAGTTGCACCTGCTTCTTGTCGTAATACGAACGCCACATCGCCGTCTCGAGCCGCGCGACCTCGTTCGGATTGAACTCGCGCATCTTTGCCGTGCGCGGGTAATACAGATCGTACAGCAACGCGCCCACCAGCAGCGCCAGCACGATGGCAATCGAACGAAACACGATCCGTTTCATTTAACTGAGTAGCTCAACTTGTAGGTTGCGTTGCCGCGTGTCGGACCGACGACGATTACGTATTCTCCATCCGACGGAACTGTGCCCGAAAACTTTTTCGCGTCATCCATCTCGCCGGCGCCGGAAAGCGTGCCTTTCTCGCCGGGAAGGTAGATCTGGAATACCGCGTTGTCTTCGTCGGAGGTGACGTTCACCTCCAGGGTCTGACCGGCTTTGGCATTGACTGTATGCCGGGCGCGCTCGCCGCGAATGACTGAGCCGCTGACGGTCTTTGATTCCCTGGAACACGCAATCAGCAGGAAGCAGATCGTCAGCATCACAAAGTAAGTTGTAGCTGGTTTCATCAGTCCTCCTTGTCAGTACCCGGAACGGTAGCGACGGCGATCATGCGAAACTCAACAGGTCGCATGATCCGGTCACTACCGCTCGCGGTACCGACACGCTTCAAACCTCACACCTCGTACGGATCCTTGTCAGTCAGATACGCAATCAACTGTTCGCGGTTTGTTTTCGTTTCCAGCCAGTGCCGGATGCGGCTAATTTCCTCGTAGTCTTCTTCGCCGAACCGGTCAACGTAGATTTGCCGCAGACGCTTTTTTCTCTGTTCGCGCTGCGCGCCCGCCTGCCAGAACTGAGTGAAGATCCCGTGCAGATCGTCGTGCAGATTACGCTTCTTCAGCGCTTCCCATTCATTCCGATCCAGCCAGATCCCTTTGCACCCGGCGCAGTTATCGACAGAGAAGTCGAGCCCGCGGCCGACCAGATACTTCACCATCCTGAAGCGGCATTCGGGACAATCAATCGGCACGCCGGGTTCGGCGAGCGAAAGGGTTTCGTCTTCGTGCAGCCGCTCTGCGCGGTCAGTGGCATGCTCTTCGAGCCAGGCCCAGTACTCTTTGCCGCGAATCCAATGGCCTTCGCATTCGTAACAACTGAACGATGACAGATTGGGCTCAAGCTCAGTTCGCAGGAGTTCGGCGTTCTTATCGACCGGGCAATTCAATTGATTTTTTGAATTCATAAAGCGTTGAAGTTATTGAAAGCGAATTGGCGGCAACTCTCTGATGGACCCTGCCGATAACATCCACGGGGGCATTTCATACGCGATTCGGTGGACGCAGTTGGGTTGGACGACCACGTTGATCGACGCATCACCACACGTCGGCATCCACAAGTAGTGGAAATAGATCCGCACGTTGTGCAGGCCGCCGGCCATGGGAAAGTGGTGTGTGCCCCAGGCGCGGCGCGTCAATTGGCCATCAATGATGATGGTTGGCGTGCACGCGTAAAGAAAAAATGACAGGGGAAAGAAACTGGTTTCGATTTGAATGCCGGTCCAGGGTTGTGGTGCGGACATTGTTCGTCTCCCGCATTTAGGATTGAGTAGCGGTTGCGTGGGATTCCGCCGGCGCCGGGTTCCAGCGCAGCACTGGCTTGCGCGCGGCAGCGGCCTCATCCAGACGGCCGATGCGCGTTGAATGCGGCGCGTTTAAAACAAGTTCGGGATCTTCGAGAGCTTCCTTCGCAATCGAACGCATCGCTTCGATGAATTGATCAAGTTCCTGGTGGCCCACTGATTCAGTCGGCTCGATGAGCATGGCTCCGGAAACGATCAGCGGAAAGTAAATCGTCATCGGATGAAAGCCGTAATCGATTAGCCGCTTGGCAATGTCGAGCGTGTGCACACCCTTGCGCGCCTGACGTTTGTCGGTGAAGACGACTTCGTGCATCGGCGCGCCGGCGAAAGGTCTCTCGTAGTCGGACCCGAGGCCATGCGCGATGTAACGCGCGTTCAGCACCGCGGCTTCAGTCGCTTCGCGCAGTCCGTCTCGCCCGTGGGTCAGGATATAAGCGAGCGCGCGCAACATCATCCCGTAGTTTCCGTAGAATGCTTTCACGCGGCCGATCGATTGGGGACAGTCGAAATCTAACTTGTAAACAGGCGTGACCCCGTCGCTACCGCTCCGGGTACTGACCTCATCACGGCTCAGTCGAACTATCCGTGGCACGGGCAAGAACGGTTCGAGTTCTTTGGTGCAGCAGCAGGGACCTGAACCTGGCCCGCCGCCGCCGTGCGGTGTCGAAAAAGTCTTGTGCAGGTTCAGGTGAATCACATCAACGCCCATATCGCCCGGCCGCGCGACACCGACCAGCGCGTTCATGTTTGCGCCGTCCATGTAAACCAAACCGCCGGCATCGTGAACGATGTCGCAAATTTCGCGAATGTTCCTTTCGAACAGGCCGAGCGTGTTCGGGTTAGTCAGCATCAAGCCCGCGACGTCGCCGCGCGCGCACAGTTCGCGCAGGTGATCGAGATCGGTTAAGCCTTCCGCAGTCGATTTGATTGTCTTAACGGTAAAACCTGACAGGTGCGCTGAAGCGGGATTTGTGCCGTGCGCCGAATCGGGAATCAGCATCGTGCGACGTTGCGCCGACTTTTCCTTGCCGTCGCGCGCATCGATAAACGCGCGGATGATCATGATGCCGGTCATCTCGCCGTGCGCGCCGGCGGCGGGCTGCAGCGAAATACCCGGGAGTCCCGTGATTTCCGCAAGGTGCTCCTGAAGTTCGTAAATAACTTCCAAAGCGCCTTGTGCTTCTGCCTCGGCCGCGAGTGGATGTAGATTCGCAAAACCGGCGATACGCGCGACCTTCTCATTCAGCCGCGAGTTGTACTTCATCGTGCACGAACCGAGCGGATACATACCCAGGTCGATCGAATAATTCCACGTAGAAATTCGTGTGAAGTGACGAATCACGTCCACCTCACTAACTTCCGGCATGCCCGCGAGCGCGTCATCGCGCTGAAGTTCGCGCGGAATGATTTCGTCGAGTGGCGTTTCATCAACATCGAGCGGCGGCAAGCTGAAACCGGCACGACCGGGCTGCGAGCGCTCGAAGATGAGTTGCTCGTTAGGGCTGATGTGGGTGGTGACTTTAGTAATAAACATCTATGAATGTTTAGAGGCGGGCGTCGCCCGCCGTCGATCCAAAAATCCGCCTTGCTCGATTAGATGGCGGACTTGTCCGCCGGTCCTTCCGCATAGCCGCACAAGTGCGGCTTCTAAACTGATAATCTCGGCGGGCAACGCCCGCCCCTAAACAATTTCGCGCAGGCCGGCGACCAACGCATCTATCTCTTCTCGTGTGTTCGTCTCGGTCACGCAAACCAGAAAGTCTTTGGGGCGACGCGCGTCGTAACGCGACAGCGCGATTCCACCGTCGATTCCGCTTTCGCTCGCGAGCTTCGCCAGGAGCAAAGCTGCTGCGCCCGGCCCGCTTACGACAAACTCGTTGAAGAACGGAGCGGAGAAGGGAAGCGAGAAGCCTTCGATCTCCGAAATCCTGCGCGCTGCATAATGCGCCTTCTGCGCGCATTGCTTCGCGACTTCTTCAATGCCGCGCGGACCCATCGTTTCCAGGTAGATCGTCGCCGCGAGCGCAACCAGTCCTTCGTTCGTGCAAATGTTGGACGTCGCCTTTTCGCGGCGAATGTGTTGTTCGCGCGTGGCCAGCGTCAGCACGTATCCGCGCCGACCTTTTGCATCGAAAGCTTCCCCGACTAGCCGGCCGGGAATTTGTCGCGCGTATTTTGCGCGCGTGGCGAACAAACCAACGTAAGGCCCGCCAAACGAAAGCGGCACGCCGAACGACTGACCTTCGGCGACGACGATGTCCGCGCCGCAGGCGCCGGGCGACTTCAACAAACCAAACGAGATCGCTTCCGTGACAACCACAATCAGCAGTGCGCCAACAGCGTGAGCCTTGGCGGCCAGGGCCGGCACATCTTCGACGCTGCCGAAAAAGTTTGGCGACTGCACCACGACGGCCGCAGTTTTGTCGTCGAGGCCAGTCAAACTGTCCGCCGATGTTGCCCCGGTTTCGGTCGAATACGCTGAGTGCTGTAATTCAATCCCTGCATGCTGCACGTACGTGTGAGCCACTTGCAGGTACTCAGGATGAATTGCGGATGACGCGATGACTTTCGAACGTTTGGTCACCCGCTCAGCCATCAAGACGGCTTCGGCCATCGCCGTCGAGCCGTCGTACATTGATGCGTTCGCGATGTCCATGCCCGTCAACTGACAAACGAGCGTCTGAAATTCAAAGATTGCCTGAAGCGTGCCCTGGGAAATCTCCGGCTGGTAAGGCGTGTAGGCGGTGAAAAACTCCGAACGAGAAATCAGGTGATCGACAATCGTCGGACTGTAATGCGAGTACGCGCCCCCACCGAGGAAGCTGATGCGGCGAGCCGCTTCGTTATGAACCGCCATCGCGTCGAATTTCTTCAACAGCTCCAATTCCGAAAGCGCGGCCGGAACGGCCAAAGGTCGGCGCAGCCGCAACCCTTCCGGAATTGAATCGAATAAGTTTTCTATTGAATCGACGCCGATTTGGCGCAACATCTCGGCGCGTTCGTCGGGCGAGTTGGGAATGTAGCGCAACGCGTTTACTCTTCGGCTTTCGTGAAATCTTCGTACTCGGCGGCGGTCAAAAGGCTGTCCACCTCGCCGGCGGCGGTCATCTTCATCTTGATCATCCAGCCTTCGCCGTACGGATCCTTGTTCACTTTTTCGGGCTCGTCGTTGAGCGATTCGTTCACTTCAGTGATGACGCCTGAGATCGGCGTGAAGATTTCCGAAACGGCTTTGACCGATTCGACTGAGCCGAATGATTCGTGCGCCGGAAACGATTCGTCCACCTTCGGTAGTTCGACGTACACCACGTCGCCGAGTTGTTCCTGAGCGTGATCAGTGATTCCAATCACCGCGGTGTCGCCTTCGACGCGAAGCCACTCGTGGTCCTTGCTGTAGTGCAGATCATCGGGAACGTTAGCCATTGACTCTCCTCGAATCAGAAGTCAGAAGTCAGAAAATCAGAAGTCAGCAAAATTACTACGACTTCGCTCGCTTGTAAAAAGGCAGCGGCACAATCTGCGCAGCTACCATGCGTCCGCGCACATCGATTTCGATAGCAGTGCCAACCGTTGAAAATTCCTTAGGCACGTAACCCATGCCGATGTTCTTTTTCAGGAAAGGCGCAGGGCTTCCCGAAGTAGCGCGTCCGACACGTTCACCGTTTACCAAAATATCCTGTTCGTCACGCGCGATGCCGCGATCGGTGACTTCAAAACCGATCAACTTCCGTTTGATGCCTTCTTCTTTTTGTTTCGCGAGCGCCTCGCGTCCGATGAAGTCGCCCTTGTTCAGTTTGGTGATCCAGCCGAGGTTCGCTTCAAACAGAGTCGTGTTCTCGTCGATCTCATGGCCATACAGGGCCATGCCCGCCTCAAGCCGCAAAGTGTTTCGCGCGGCGAGGCCACACGGCATCACGCCCTCATCGGTTCCATAGTTTCCCGCGTCGAGAATCTTGTTCCAGAGTTGTTCAGCCTTTTCCGGGGCGGCGTAAACCTCGAAACCGTCTTCACCTGTGTAACCCGTGCGGGAAATAATCGCGTCAATCCCATCAACTTTGCCCCGAGTGAAATGGTAATACTTTATCTCTTCCAGACCGGTTTCGGTTAACTGTTGGAGAATTGAGATTGCATCGGGACCTTGCAGTGCAAGCTGGCAATACTCAGCGCTCGCGTTGCGTAACTCGACGTTTTCTTCGGCGTGATGCGATTTGATCCATTGCCAGTCTTTGCCGGTGGTCCCCGCGTTTACCACCAGCAGCAGGTGATCTTCGGCCAAACGGTAGACCAGCAAATCGTCGATCACAGTGCCCTGCGGCGTCGTTAACGCCGTGTAGTGGGCCTGACCATCTACTAACTTCGAAACGTCGTTCGACGTCAATCGATTAACGAACGCAATCGCATCGGGGCCACGGACATCGACCTCGCCCATGTGCGAAACGTCGAACAGTCCCGCATGGGTGCGCGTACGCACGTGTTCGTTGACGGTGCCGGCGGGATACTGCACCGGCATGTCCCACCCACCGAACTCAACCATGCGTCCGCCCAGGCGGCGATGCGCTTCATTCAGCGGTGTTCGTTTCAACTCAACTGCGGGTGCTGACACTCGTGCGCAAACCTCACTGGCAGAGGGAGTATTCTCAATAAACGATCCGGTAAATTCGGAAACTAACATGCGAGTTAGTCCAAAGTCCAACGTCCAACGCCCGGACAAGTCCAAAGTCCAATCTCCCATGTCCAAAGTCGATTGTCGTCTGTGTCAGCCGAGAACAAAACGCGGGGGCGTTTGACGTCAGCGGTAGAGCGAGGACGTTGGACTTTGAACCTTAGACCCCGGCCTAGATAGGAAGCCCACTTCCACTCACTGTTACCCAAAGTTACGCCTGAAGTGCCATCCCGCGGCACGACTGCACAAAACCCCAGCAAAAACCACATGAAAAGAGCTGGCATGGTCAGTGCAACGTAGCAGCGCCCGCCTTTGCCGGCGGACTAGAAATGACGGAAAGGCGCCGACGACAGATTATGAAAAGAACGGCATTCAGCAACGCGCGCGGATTCAGCACTCTACAACTGGTAATCACGGTTGCCGTGATGATGATCGTCTCGGGTTTCGCGGTGGTGGGCATCACGCGAGCTCGCGATCACGTTCGACTCATGAACTCGGCGCGACAGTTCGCGGCCTATGTCGAACGCGCGCGCGCCGACGCCGTACGGCGACACGGCAACGCCCAAATCGAAGTCGTCGATAACGACACCTATGCAATTACGATGGATTGGGATGGTTTCGGCACCACCAGAGTTCAAAATTTCGATTTGCAACGCGGCGTTGTTTTCACCACAATCATGACAACGATTCAGTTCAACTGGCGCGGCCGCATTGCTGGAGAACAATCATTCGGTTTTGCCGTAAACCGCAACACGGTCTGGGAAAAGACCGTGAGCGTGGGCGTAACCGGATCGGGTGACGTTACGTTTGATGCGGAATACTTCTTTGACAGCCAGCTCCCGCCCGTCACAACGACTGGCACCGGCGGAGGCGTTTTGCCTGAGCCCGGTGCGTCCCCCGGCTCGGGATCCGGCTCGCCATCGCCGTCGCCTTCTCCAGGCGCAAGTCCCACAGCGTCGCCGGGTGCGAGTCCGACGCCGACAGCCAATCCGTCTCCAACTCCAACGTCTAATCCGTCGCCCACGCCAACGGCGACGCCGACTGCACAACCGACGGCCACTCCGACGCCTACTCCGACAGCAACGCCGACACCTCAGCCTTGTGTGCTGAACGCCCCGAACTCGCTGACGATTGTTAGAAATGGTTCGACCACGGTTAGTGTGAACCGCACTAATGTGACCGGCACCGGCACAATCACTGCGACCTCGAGTAGCAGCGGTCAGATTCAGGTCGCACCGACTTCGCGATCAGTCAATGGGACAGCGGCAGGGTCGTTCACTGTAACGGTTAAGAAGCAGTCCGGCTCAGTCACGTTCGCATCGTCCGGCTGCACGTCCAAGACGGTGGGAATAACGGTTAAGTAATTCGGGAGGTCATTCGTGAACCGAGATTCATCAGATTCGAAACCCAAGACGGAGGGCAAAGCTCACCGCAGCGAAGCAGGCTTCACGTTGCTCGAGACTACCATCGCCATGGTGCTGTTGGCGATCGCCGGTTTGGGAGTAGCCGCGTGCTTCTTCTATGCCGCGAAAAACAACAGCAGCGCCCGCGACCGCGAACTCTCAATGGCGGTGGCCCAACAGGAGATGGAGCAATTCAGAAACGCTTCATTCAGCGATGCTGCGCTGACCGCCACCGCTGGAGTCTCCAGCACGATCACGCGCGCCGGCCGGCGCTACGTGGTGCAAACGACGATCACCGATACGAACGTCCAGAATGGGACCGCGAGGACAAAGACGATTCAGGTCCGCGTTACTCCCTGGAGTGGCACCGAACGATGGGCGCGCAATATCACGAGTGTGTTTGGTTCGGTCACGATTATTTCTCAGCGAACGGCCCCAGCGGTTGGTCCTAATCGCGCTCTTTGAGGAGAGGCTAATTTCATGAGCAAAAGATTGACTGAAAAAAAATCGGAAGACGGCTTCTCATTATTCGAATTGATCATTGCGATGACCATCACGCTGGTGGTGTTGACGGTCGCGACGACACTGATCGCGCAATCGCTAAACATCCGCACGCGTGCAAACGCGAATGTTGACGCGCTGGCCGATGCCGAGCGCGCGCTTAACATCATGTCGCGTGAAATATCGCAGGCCGGTTTCAATCTCCAGGACAACGGGATTGTGGCAGCCGATTCGGTGATAGATGGAAACGGCAACAGCACGATTCGCGTGCGCGCCAATTTGAACCGGTTCGACACGGCCGCTCCGGATGCCGCCAGAAATGGAACAACTGAGCCGGAATGGGATTCAGGCGAAGACGTTAAGTTCTTCATTCACCCGGGCGGGAACACAACATTGCTGGCCCGCTACGACCCGAATGCGCCCGGCGGTCCCGAATCGACGGTGGTGGCAAATCGTCTCGATCGGATGCGATTGCACTACTTTGCCCAAAGGGTCACTTACAACACCGACCTTGCGAATTGCGATATCCGAGATTCGTCCCAGGCCGAGGTGTTACCCGGGGCCGCAAAGTACGTCGTGATCGCCGTCTGCGTGAGACAAGGGGCGACCGGCGCGCCCGGCAGTCCTGGTTATCAACCGGCTCATAACCTTCTATTGACCAGCGAGGTGACACTGCGAAATGCGAACCTGGAGAACTACTAGTTTGGAGATTGCGATGAACACTCAGAAACCGCAAAACAAAGGTCAAGACAAAAGCCAACGCGGCGCCGCGCTGATAACGGTGTTGCTGATGTCAACGCTGATGCTCGCGACAGGTGGTGCTTTGGTTTTAGTCACGGGCTTGGCGAACCGAACGGCTATAGACGCCACCGCCGAGATGCAGGCCTATTACAGCGCCGAAGCCGGCGTTCAGGACACGCTGAATGTTTTGCGGGGCAACGTGAATCCACGAGCCGGCATGCCGGCGGGCAGCAAAATCGATTTTCGGAAAGCCGTAACGGCGTTGCTTTCTAATCGACCTGGCGACACCAGCACCACGGCGCGCTTGTCCGGCTGGCTGAACTACAATTATGCGGGCGACAATGGTGATGATCGTGTAGCAATGACGGCAAATTACTCGCCCTTGAATGGACTGGCGTATGCGGTTGAAGTTAGCGATCCCGACAACACGCCGGTGATCGCCGGTGAACCAACTCGCCTGCTGATTCGCGTTCGAGGCTATGGACCTAAGGGAGCAGAGAAGCGTCTCGAAGCCATCATTCGGCGGACAACTTTTGACTTTGCGCCTCCGACGATGCTGATGATGCGCGGCGCTGACGACTGCACCGCAATGACTTTTGATATCGGCGCAAGTAACGCCAAAGAGTATTCGGGTCATGATCGCAACGGAACCGGAGTGCTTCCGGCATTCGGCTCGACCTGCGATGGTGACCTGGCCATCGAAGAGGCTTCTGACTCGAAAGGGACAGTTGAAAATCCCAAGGCCGCCAAGTTTGACAATCCGTCGTTGCCGGTCTGGTTGCGTTCCGCAAACGACGCGCGCGCGTTTGTCTACGAGCAGAAAGCAGACGCGATCAGGCAGGGCCGTTATTTCACGTCGTTCAGCGGCTACTCGGGCAGCACAACCTCGCCGGCCTTCACCTTTGTCGATGGGGATTGCGACCTGGACGGCGGCGGCGGACTACTGATAGTCACGGGTACGCTCCGAATGAATGGCAACCCCAGTTTCGACGGCTTAATCCTGGTTCTTGGAAACGGCCGGGTTGAACGAAACGGTGGCGGCAACGGCGACATTTATGGGGCCGTAGCGGTCGCCCGGTTTAACGCCACGGGCGGCTTTCTGCCTCCATTTTTCAATACGAACGGCGGTGGAAATTCGCTGATGAAATACGACTCGAGGGCCCTGCGACAGGCTTTGAACAGTGCCGGACCGCGCGTGCTCGGCATTCACGAATTTTAGACAGATTCAGGATCTCCCACCTTATTCCTTCAACTCTTTGCTCATCACGCCGGCTTCACGCCAGCTTTGCCCTCGAGAGAAAACATCATGGCCAGAATCGACGACCTTCTCAGATTCATGCGCTCGCAAGGCGCATCCGACTTGCACCTGACCAGCGGCTCTGCGCCCTACATGCGCATCGACGGCGCGATGGTCAAACAAAACTATAAGTCTGTCTCCGCCGAAACTTGTCAGAGCCTCATCTTTGAGATTCTCACCGAGAGCCAGAAAGAGTTGTTCGAGAACCGGCTGGATCTGGACTTCAGCTATCCCCTCAAGAGCGTGGGTCGTTTTCGCGTGAACGTTTTTATGCAGCGACACGGAGTCGCGGCGTGCTTTCGCCTTATCCCGGAGGACATCAAGACGATCGAAGAACTGGACCTGCCTGGGCAGCTCCGCGAGTTGATTGACGTTTCGGAGGGTTTGATTGTGGTCACCGGACCGACGGGTTCGGGTAAGAGCACCACGCTGGCGTCGCTGATTCACGAAATTAACCTGAAGCAGCAAGCGCATATCATTACGATCGAAGACCCAATCGAATTCGTCCATCAGAATCACCGCTCACTGATTAGCCAGCGCGAGATTGCGAGTCACACAAAATCGTTCCATACGGCTTTGCGCGCGGCTTTGCGCGAGGATCCGGACATTATTTTGGTTGGCGAGATGCGCGACCTCGAAACGATTTCACTGGCGATCACGGCCGCGGAAACCGGCCACCTGGTGTTTGCTACGCTGCATACCAACAGCGCGATCAAAACGATCGATCGCGTCATCGACGTTTTTCCGGAAAGCCAGCAGACGCAGATTCGCGTCATGTTGTCAGAAAGTTTGCGCGGCGTGGTGGCGCAGGCGTTATTGCCGCGTCCGGATCGTCAAGGCCGGGTTCCGGCGATTGAAGTTCTCGTAAATGTGCCTGCGGTTGCTAATCTGATTCGCGAAGGCAAGACTCACCAGATCCATACCGTCATGCAGACCAGTCGGGCCAACGGCATGGCGACGTTTGAGACTTCCACGCACGATCTGATTCAAAAAGGTTTGATTTCGAAGGAAGACGGGATGAGCTTCCTGCGCCGGCGCAGTGCCGCCCAACAAATGTCCGGCAGCGGCAATCACACGCCGCGAGTCACCGGTAGTTTTGCTGTCAACTAACCGCAAACCGGCCGCGCCCATCTGTTTATCTCGATCGCCCCTAGCTCACTTCTTCTGACGTTCAATCCACACACTTTCTTCCACGTAGCCTACCGAAAACTCGCAGTAGTAATGATACGTGAAGAGTTGCCGGCAGTGCGGGCACTTCTTGGTAATCTCGTAGTCCTTGCTCGTGTCCCGGAAGGCCGCCGGAGAAGGATAAGCGTCCACGAGGTCTGCGACGCCGTTGGGCCAATCTCTCGCCTTCACGCAGGTTTGCGGCGGCAATTCGGGAATGGTCCCGCAGATGTCGCAGACTGGGGTATCCAAATTACAGTACGTGCGGCTCGCCGAGACTCGGATAAGGGTTCCCAGGTGTCGCGGGCCCCGATCCGAAAGGCGCAGGCGTGCCCTGCGATGACGGCGCGTCCTCCTTAGCGTGAACATCTAACTGATTGTCCGCGCTCTTGAATATCGCCTTGGCTTCAGCGACCACCTCGTGAGCGCGATTGCGCAAGTCACGAGACATGTTTTCGGCGTATTCGCCAGCCTTGTTCGCGGCGCCTTCGGCTTTTTCGCGAATCAACTCGCGCCGGCCCCGGCCGCGATCGGGATCGAACAGGTACATTAAGGCGGCGCCCAATCCAAGGCCGCCAATCAACGCAATCTTTTTATTCATGAAAACTCCTTCTCAGTTAAGTTCTTTTACGCCGACTCACTCCGAGCGTCGTTTTTGATCACCCCGGTCGCCCTGGCCAGGTTCGACTTCGGTCTCTGCCTGCTGACGACGGTCCTGGGTCAGCGATTTGCCGACATCCACTACGTCGTCGAAGCGACCCTTATCGTCGCGTCTGACGAAACGCTTGTCGGTGCCGGTGTCGATTAGTTCTCGTTTATTGGTTTTGTCTGAAGCCATCTTGCACTCTCCTTCTTGGAATATGAAGTCCGCACGTGTCGCCTTGGCGAACACAATCAGCGAAAGTGTTCGCGAATGATCCACTTCGCCTTCTAAAAACGCGATCATTTTAATGGAGTGCAATCCCGATGCCGCGGGTCTCACGTTTAGAACGGCTAAGGAGTTCTTTCGTTTAGCGGCGGACGTGTCCGCCGAGTTAATGAGCGGGACACGTCCCGGTTCTAAACGGCACGATAACGAGCGGAACTTATTTTTTTAGTGCGTAAGTCGTGACACCGTCGTGGGAGACGCACTAGATCCGGACTGATTCAGGTAAGCGCGCACTTTCGGCGGCACGCGTCGCCGCAAAAGCGCGTTGCGCGCCTGCCATTCATCGGCCGCGTCCATCTCGATAAGGAAACGAATCTCTTTGGCCTCGAGTACGGCGATGGGAACGCCGTCGCGATACAGCAGACGATTCGAAGCCGCCGGCGGCAGCCTCGGTCCGGGCAGGAGAATGCCCAGCATGTTCAGAGGATCGGCGGCGCTGATCGCGATCATGGATCCGTCGGCTTCGGTCCGGCGGATCGAGCGGAGCAAATGCACTGCGTCCGGCGATGCGAATTGCTCGCCTGAAAACCCGCCCACGAAGCGACCACCGCGAATCTCACCGCGTGCTTCCAGGCGACGATAGACGCGCAGCACGTCTCGCCAGGGAATGTTGATCGATTCGCGATCGAGCAATTTTCGAAACACGACGCCATACCGTTGCAGGAGTTTCATGGCGACCGCTTCGAGTGATTCGCGCCCGACTGTTTCCGATTGCGGTATCACGGGCGCTTCGGATTGCGCAGTTGGGAAGGGGGCTTGCCCCCGCTCAGTTTTCCGAAGCACAACCCAACGTCCCGCCTCGTCCATGCTGTAGACAGGTTTTCGACGGCGACGACGGCTCTCAATCGCTCGACTGGTAGTCTTGCTCAAAGGCGTCAGCAGCGCGCGCAAACCCGTGAAGCTGTCGGCGGTGAGCCACCCACGAAAGACGAGTTCACCCAGAGCTTCTTCAACCATGCTCGGCAGAAGATTCGTGCCGGAAACGATGTCGACGAAAAATGACGCGCCGTGCTCTTTCAAGTAATCGTAAACCGTCTGCGTGTTTGTGCTGAGGTTCGTTCCGTTCTCACGAGCGGGAAATGCTTTGCTCCACACGGAGCGGTTCTTGCGATTGAGCAGTACCACGGGCGTGCTGCGCACCGGCGATGAATTGCTTGTCTTCTCAGGTGATATCTTCGGCGGCGACAGACGCAGCCACGTCAGCCGGCCCGACAAACACAACGCGTCGATCCACGCCGGGTCGTAATCGGTAATTCGCGCCGGCAGAATTTCAGACTCCCAGGAACCGGCGGGCGCCTCGAAACCTTCCAGTTGATCGAGAATCGCAGCCACACTCTGCGCGCCTTCAACCTTGTGCTCAGACGCCACCTTTTGCCAGACGAATAGGAAGCGCATGAAGTCGGCAGCCGAAACCGGCTCGATCTCTTTGCGCAAACGGTTCAGCGTGTAGCTGTGAATTCGCGCGAGCAGACGCCGCGAACACCACTCGGTCCGTGGGAGCGCAGGCATCCCTGCCCGCGGTTCACCGGCATCCCTGACGGTCGGGCTACTGCCCCGATCGCCGGGCGTAAACTGTCCCTGCATCGCAAATCCTTCACCTTCGAGCTTCGCCAGAGCCTGTTCAATTTGGTTCGCGGGCAGCGAAAACGAATCCGCGAGCTGGGAAACAGTGACAGGCCCGAGTCCATCGAGTCGTCCACGCAGGACTTCAACCGTCGCTTCCCCAGGCGTCCAGGTCTCGTTTGCGTAACTCGCCGGAGGTTGGATTTGCGGATTTAGAGATGCGTCCGGGTAAACTGCGCGCAATTGATGCAGGCGTTCTGCGGCAACCCAGATGTAGCGCAAGTTGCCAACTTGCGCCACAGTCGCGCGATTCTGTATGACCAGTTCATCGAACAACGCCTGCCAATCACTCTTGCGACCTTCCTCAACCGTCATGAACCCCAACTGCATCAGGGCATCGTGCAACTCGTCCGCATTCTCAGCCGAGGGCCACGCCTCTTCGCGCACGCGGTCGATAGCCGCTTGATCGAGCCGGCCCAAATCGGCCGCGGTTTCCGCATCGAGAAACCTCCGATTCATCACCGCCAGGGTGCGCCGTTCTTCCGCAGGCGCATCGTCAAGAAACGCGTAAGGCTTCGCGGTCAGGATTTCCTGCGCAAGTGGTGATGGCTCGTTCATTTCCCGCGCGACCAGTGTTCGCTCGCCGCGCTCGATCGATTGAAGCAGACGCTCAAGCCCGCGAATGTCCATTGCCTCTTCCAGACAATCGCGAACGGTTTGCTCGACGAGGGGGTGCGCCGGGACTTCAATCGGTCCAGTCAGGTTTTCCGCGCACGCGAGCTGCTCAGGAAAGACAAGCGCCAGCAAGTCTTCCGCGGCCATGCGTTGGAGTTGCGGCGCCACTTTGCCGCCACTGCGCCATCGCGGAATCGCCAGCGCGCGGGTCGCGTTCCAGCGCCAACGAATATTGAACATCGGTGCGTCCAGCAGCGCCTGGGTCAGCACGTCGCACACGCCTTTGGAGTTCAAGAATTTGAAAATCGTTTCGAGCGGAAAACTGTGAGTCGGTCCGAGCGAAAGAACGATCGAATCTTCGGTCGCCGCCGCCTGCAGCTCAAAATTGAAGCTGCGACAGAACCGTTTGCGCAGCGCGAGCCCCCAAGCACGATTTAGACGGCTGCCGAACGGCGCATGAATGACGACGTGCGTGCTGCCATTCTCGTCAAAAAACCTCTCGGCGACGATTTGCTTCTGCGTTGGCATCGTGCCCAGCGCAATTTTCGTCATCGCGAGATATTCAACGATTTGTTCCGCGGCGCTTTGTGTGAGCCCAACGTCATGCACGAGCCAACCCATCGCGGGGCCATAAGCTTGGGGAGCCCGGGCGTCCTCGCCCACATCTTCGTTTTCATCAAGCCTCGTCGCGATTTCCCCCCGCAGTCGCGAGACTGACATCGACAATTCTTCCGATCGCCCCGGCGCTTCGCCCAGCCAGAAAGGAATTGATGGCGGCTGCCCGTGTGCATCAAGCACGCGCACTTCGC
The DNA here is from genome assembly GCA_052389795.1 of Acidobacteriota bacterium. GTDB lineage: Bacteria > Acidobacteriota > Blastocatellia > Pyrinomonadales > Pyrinomonadaceae > UBA11740. Next base: position 135,368 of record JBQTHO010000022.1, read on the forward strand.
CGGCGCCGACGCGTTTGATCTCGTATGAGCTGTTGCCGAGCTGAAAGATGTCGCCGGCGAGACTTTCAATCGCAAAGTCCTCGTTGAGCGTGCCGACGAATGTCTCGGATGGTTCAAGGATGACGCGGTAGTCCGAAGTATCGGGGATCGCGCCGCCGTTGGTGATAGCTGAGAGTCGCGCGCCGCGGCGCCCGCGAATGCGATGGTTGACTGCGTCGTGATGCAGGAATGTGCCACGACGGCCGCGCCGCGTGGTAAATCCTTCCGAAAGCATGCGGATGACTTCGTCGAATTTCTCTTGTTTGAGATTGCGGAACGGATACGCGCGCGTGACCGTCTCGAACAGAGCGTCTTCGGTCCATTCTTCCGGCGCCACTGTCGCGACGATTTGTTGCGCGAGGATGTCGAGCGGCTGTTCAGGTATCTCCAAATGATCGAGTTCACCGCGACGAACTGCGTCAATCAGCGCGGCGCACTCAACCAGTTCATCACGCGACAACGGAAAGACACGCCCTTTCGGAAAGCCGCTGACGGTATGATTCGAACGGCCGATACGTTGGAGCAGCGTCGAGATGGCACGCGTCGAACCAATCTGAATCACCAGATCGACCGCGCCGATGTCTATGCCGAGTTCGAGCGAGGCAGTCGCCACCAGCGCGCTCAACTCTCCTGATTTCAAGCGCTGTTCGGCGGCCAGACGAATCTCGCGCGCGAGGCTGCCGTGATGAGAAGTGACATTTTCGTCGCCCAGCCGCTCGCCCAAATGCCGCGCGACGCGTTCAGCCATGCGTCGCGTATTCACAAACACCAGTGTCGTCTTGTGCTGCCGAATCAGTTGGGCGATGCGATCGTATATTTCTTCCCAGACTTCGTTGGACATCAACGATTCGAGTGGCGAATTCGGAACCTCGATCGCCAGATCAAGCTTGCGCACGTGACCAGAGTCGATGACTGTGCAGCGCGGCGCGCCCTCAGCTTCGATGTTTCGTGTGCCGACAAGAAAGCGAGCGACTTCCTCGATTGGTTTTTGGGTCGCGGACAGGCCAATGCGGACGATTGGTTCGTGAATCTGTAATTTCGAATCTGAAATTTGAGCTTGATTGTATGCCTCAACCAAAGCTTGCAGCCTCTCGATCGACAACGCGAGGTGCGACCCGCGCTTGTCGTCCACCATCGCGTGAATCTCATCGACGATCAGCGTGCGCACGGTGCTTAACATTCGGCGCCCGCCGTCGCTCGTCAGCAGGATGTAGAGCGATTCAGGGGTCGTGACGATGATGTGTGGCGGCTTCTTCGTCATCGCCGCGCGATCTTTCGCCGGCGTATCGCCGGTGCGCACGAACGTGCGAATCTCAACGCCAGTGATGCCCGCGGCCTCGAGGTTCTGCTGAATTCCGTTCAGCGGCTCCTGTAAATTGATCTTGATGTCGTTGCTGAGCGCTTTCAGCGGCGAGACGTAAACAACGTGAGTTTCATCGATCAGCGTTCCTTCCACGGCTTTCCAAACCAGGTCGTCAATCGCAGAAAGAAACGCCGCGAGAGTTTTTCCCGACCCGGTGGGAGCCGCGATGAGCGTATGTTTGCCGGACTTGATGGCCGGCCAGGCCGCCGCCTGCGGCTCTGTTGGAGCCGGGAACTGCTTCAGGAACCAGGCGCGAACGGCTGGATGAAATGACTCAAGCGCTTTCATGGGGCGGCCAGTGTACCATGAATGAAACAAGGCGTTAACATCGGCGGGGAAGTCAGCCACAGATTATACGGATGAACGCAGATTAGAAAAAAGAGACGTAGGTTGCCGTTTCTTATCCGTGCAAATCTGTGTAAATCTGTGGCTTCAGATGGCCGCCAAAGCTCATCGCGATTATCATCCAGCGAAGCACACCCGCGCGTCGGGCGCGAAGACTGTGCGACGCCGCGTCGAGATCCCGAAAAACGCCGAGCAGTTTGAAGTCACGCTCTCAGGCCGCAACGTCAAACTCACAAATCTTAAAAAGCTTTTCTGGCCGGAACTGAAGATCACGAAGCGCGATCTGATTCAGTATTACGCCGACGTCTCGCACGTGCTGCTGCCGCATTTGCAGGACCGCGCGATGGTGATGAAGCGATATCCGAACGGCGCGGCGGGCGAATTCTTTTTTATGAAGCGCGCGCCGTCACCGCGGCCCGAATGGATCGAATTGTGTTCGATTGAGCACGGCTCAGGAAACATTATCGACTTTCCGATCATTCAGGATCTGCCGGCGTTGCTTTGGGTGATCAATCTCGGCTGCATCGATTTGAACCAATGGTACGCGCGCTGTGACGACGTCGATCGGCCTGACTACATGCATTTTGATCTCGATCCGGTGCCGGGCGCGACTTGGGAAAATGTTTTAGAGACGGCCCTGGTTGTCCGGGAAGCTTTGGACGGTCTAAAGATGCCTTCTTTTCCCAAGACGACCGGCTCCAAGGGTATTCACATCTACGTTCCGATTGTGCGTGGCCCGACGCAGAAGCAGGTTTGGACCCTCGCGAAAGAGATCGGTCACGTCCTCGCTTCCGCACACCCGGAACTGATCACGGCGATTTACAAAGTCGCCAAGCGTCCCAGAGGGCGCGTGCTGGTCGATTACAATCAGAACGCCTGGGGCCGAACACTGGCTTCGATTTATTCAGTGCGCCCGACGCCGAAAGCAGCGGTCTCAACTCCGGTGAGGTGGAAAGAAATCGAAAAGGGAGTTCGCATCGAGGATTTCCATCTCGGCAACGTGCGAAAGAGAATTGAGAAGCTCGGCGATCTCTGGAAGCCTCTATTGGATAAACGAAAGCGGTTTGATTTGAAGCCGTACTTGAAGTGACTCTGTGGATCTCAGTGCGTCCTCTGTGTCGCTGTGGTTGCGTCTTCCGGCGGTCACTTCACCACAGAGACACAGCGGCCCACTAAGGATCACAGAGTAGAGACTTATGAACCTACCTCTCAAGCAGCCTTACTTGCCGATGGAAGCGAAGTCCGTTGCGCAGCTTCCCGCCGGCGACGCCTGGCAATACGAGCCGAAGTGGGACGGCTTTCGTTGCATGGCGTTTCGCGACGGTGACAACGTCGATCTGCAATCGAAGAGCGGACAGCCGCTTGGTCGCTACTTTCCCGAACTGGTTGAGGCGCTCGGAAAACTGAAGGCAAAGCAATTTGTGATCGACGGCGAGATTGTCGTGCCGGTGAAGGGCAAGTTCTCGTTCGATGATTTGTTGATGCGCATTCATCCGGCCGCGAGTCGTATCAAGAAGCTGGCGGAGGAAACTCCGTCCAAGCTGATCGTCTTCGATCTCCTGGTCGATGACCGCGCCAAATCGCTCGTGGATTCGACTCTGAAAGAACGAAGGAAGAAGCTCGACGCCTTTGCGAAGAAATATTTCCCGAAGAACAAATCAATCGAACTGTCGCCGTGCACACCGGATTTACAGATCGCGAAGGGTTGGCTACGCGGCGCGGGCGGCGATCTCGACGGCGTAATCGCGAAACGAGCGGACCTGCCGTACCAGAGCGGCAATCGGCATGGCATGGTCAAGGTCAAGCGTCTGCGCACCGCCGACTGCGTGATTGGCGGATTTCGTTATGCATCCGAGGGCAAGGTTATGGGTTCGTTGCTGCTCGGTTTATACGACGAAGACGGCCTCCTGCATCACGTCGGTTTCAGCTCGAGTTTCAAAGCAGCCGAAAAGCCCGCGCTGACTAAGAAACTCGAAAAGCTGGTCAAGCCGCCCGGCTTCACCGGCAATGCTCCCGGTGGGCCGAGTCGTTGGGCCACCGAACGATCGGCTGAGTGGCAACCGCTCGCTCCAAAGCTCGTCGTGGAAGTCCAGTACGATCACTTCACCGGTGGCCGCTTTCGCCACGGCACCAGGTTCCTTCGTTGGCGGCCGGACAAAAATCCCAGGAAATGCACGTTCGATCAGGTGAAGAGAAACTGAAGTCGTTGCATCGGCTCCGCCTTTTGATGTGGGGTAAGGCTTTGCCTTACCGGATCACGACCTCAATCATTCCAGTTCGCTTTGAGGGCGCCTCAAAGCGAACTGTTGGTAAACAAGCGTTGCCCGGAAGGACAAAGGCCTTCTGCACATCGGGCAGCAAAGCCGCATGCAGAAAGGACTCCTGCTCAAAACAGTGACAGCCTTCTGGTCTTGCGAAATTTAGACCGCGTTTCGGCAAGTTTTTGCCTGGCCGTCTCAAACGCCGGCACTGATTATCCCTCGCACCGGCCGTCCGCAATAACAGGAGCCGCAGATCTTTACTGCAGCACAAAATTGTAGGTAATCACTCCCTGCACCTTCACCGGCTCCTTGCCCAGCTTCGTAGGCGTGAAGCGCGCGCGCCGCGCAGCCTCCACAGCAGCTGTGGTTAACATCGCATTTCCCTTGACGGCCTGTGCCGAGACAACCTTTCCGGTCTCATCAATCAGGATTTGAACATTTACAGGGCCCTGGATTCGCGCTTGCTTGGCGAGAATTGGATACGCCGGTGCGGGCAGCGCGATAGCGTTCCCCCTCATCACTCCCTCACTCACGCGAAGTGTTGTCGGCTTCGGCGGGTCAACGACCGGAGGTGGCGTACGATTCTCTGCGACGGGTGTCGTCGGAGTGTTATTGCCGGTGCAAGTTTCGCAAGGTGACGAACTTGGCGCGGCGGGTGGATCAGAAACGTAGGGCGCCTCGACTGCTCCCGGCGGCGCGGGCGGAATCGAATGCGGATTTGCGCTTACTATATCCGGTGGTTTGATCGGGTCGTTTACGCTTTCATAAAGGATCGGCCGTGTCGGCCGTGGTGAGATCCGGTTGTTGTTTGATGCAGGTCGGGGCGCGGGCCGTGGGCGGTCGGGCTCGCGGTTCACCGGCCGAATCCACATTTCAAGCTGCATGTCCGTCGTTTGCGCTTTGACTTGCGCATCATACGTCAGCACACCAACGATGCCTGCGGCGAACAGAAACAATGCGTAGCCGGCCACCGTGGCGAGAAAGAACGAGCTGCGGCGCTTGAATGCCGACTTGTCGGCATTCGACTCAATTAGATTGGTAAACATTTTAGCTTCCTCCTGTGTTGCCGGTGCCGTGTTCGGGTCGAAGAAGCTGCAAACTTAGAAACCAATGTTCTTATCTTTGTTCCGTGAAGCTGCGCTTAGTTCTTTGTACTCGTGCTTTCGCTTGCGCGGAACAACTCCAAACATGGGTTTGAGAACAAAGTACAAAGTACTAAGTACCAGGCACAGTGCCCGCTCGAAGTACACAAGCACCGTATTCTGATTTGGACACTCCCGCGTGATTCCATTAGGATAGCGCCGCCTTAGCAACCCTGATCTTCAAGGAGGGTAGGAATCATGGCTACGCCCCAACCAGTCGAAGAGCTAAATCCTTTTGAGATCGCCAAGCAGCAGTTTGACCGCGCAGCGGACTATCTAGAGTTGGAAGACTCAATGCGAAACGTGCTGCGCAGCGCGAAGCGTCAACTGATCGTTTCAATCCCGGTGAAGATGGACGGAGGCGAGACAAAAGTCTTCGAGGGCTATCGCGTGCAGCACAACATCGCCCGCGGTCCTGCGAAGGGCGGCATCCGTTATCACCCGAACGTCTCGCTCGATGAAGTCAAAGCGTTGGCGTCGTGGATGACCTGGAAGTGCGCGACGGTGAACATCCCTTACGGCGGCGGCAAGGGCGGCGTGGTTTGTGACCCAAAAAGTCTTTCAATTAGCGAGCTGGAACGTTTGACGCGTCGATATGCTTTCGAAATTGCCCCGATAATCGGCCCGGATCGAGACATTCCCGCGCCTGATGTTTACACCGACTCGCAGACGATGGCCTGGATCATGGACACCATTTCGATGGTGCGTGGTCACACTGAGCTTGGCGTGGTGACCGGCAAGCCTTTGTCACTGGGCGGTTCTCAGGGACGTCATGAAGCGACGGCGCGCGGGGCTTTGTATGCGCTGCGCGAAGCCTGTGAAGTTCGCGGCGCCCGTATGCAGGACGCGCGCGTCGTAGTGCAGGGATTCGGCAATGCCGGAGCAATCATCGCGCGCCTGGCTGCAGAAGACGGAGCGCGCATCATCGCGGTCTGCGACTCAAAGTGCGGCCTGGTGTCCGAAACAGGTCTCGATATCCAGGCGGTCATTAAGCATAAGGAAGAAACGGGCTCGCTAAAGGGTATGCGGGGAGTAAAAGAGATTGCGCCGAACGATGTTCTGGAGGTCGAATGCGACATCCTGTGTCCTTCAGCTCTGGAAAACAGCATCACCATGACGAACGTGGGTAAAGTGAAAACAAAAATAATAGCGGAACTCGCCAACGGCCCGACGACGCCCGCAGCCGATCGCGTGTTTGAAAAGCAAGGCGTCACGGTGATTCCGGATATTTTGGCCAACGCGGGTGGTGTGACCGTTAGTTATTACGAGTGGGTGCAGGATCAGTACTCGTTCTTCTGGAGCGAGGATCGAATCAATCGGACGTTGGAAGAGACGATCGGCAAAGCATTTCACCAGGTGTATCAAACGGCGCATCGCCATGGCACGGATCTGCGCACCGGCGCTTACATTCTGGCGATCGAGCGGGTGGCCGAAGCGACACGGGTGCGCGGGATCTTCCCGTAGAAACGACTTACCACAAAGACACGAAGACACTAAGCCTAACCACCGACTTTGATTTTCTTCTTTGTGTCTTTGTGACTTAGTGGTTATTGAACGATATGTCCGACAGGATCACCGTCTACGAAAAACCGACTTGAACGAAATGTCGCGAGCTGGACAAGCTGCTCCGTGAGAGTGGCGTCGATTTCGAAAAAGTTAACTATTATATCGAGCCGTTGAGCGACAAAAAGCTGCGCGAGTTGCTAAAGAAGATGGGCCTCAAGCCGCGCGAGTTGCTGCGCACCAGCGAATCGGTTTATCGCGAACTCAACCTTGGCAAAAGCGAATTGAGCGATGATGAGATCATCGCGTTGATGGTCAAGCATCCTGACTTGATTCAACGGCCCATTGTCGAACGCGGGAATCGAGCCGTGCTGGGACGACCAACGGAAAACGTGAAGGCCCTGCTTTAGGAATTCACCATGAAGCGCCTCTTCCTCATTCTTTTCGTAATGCTGGCCTGCTCGCCTGCATTTGGTCAGGAAGTTCAGAAAGAAATAACCAACCTGGGCGGCAAGGCTCGCGCGTATTATCTGTTTATTCCGAACAAGCTGACGAAAGATCGTCCCGCGCCTCTGCTGTTATTGCTTCACGGTTCCGGTCGAAACGGGGTTTCGCTGGTGGACAAATGGAAAGACCTCGCGAAAAAGGAAGGAATTATCCTGGTGGGTCCCGATGCCATCAACTCGCGCGGGTGGAATGTGCCCGCCGACGGTCCTGATTTTCTTCACGAGCTTCTATCCGAACTGAAAGGGAAGTATCCGATCGATGTCCGCCGGATGTATGTGTTCGGCCACTCGGCCGGCGCCGGTTTCGCACTCTACATGGGTTTGTTTGAATCTGAATACTTTGCTGCGGTTGCGATTCACGCCGGCGGGCTCCGATCCGACGACAATGTTATCGTGGAGCGCGCCACGCGCAAGATACCCATTCATATCGCCGTCGGAACTGTCGATCGATTGGTTCCGCTCGCAAATGTCCGCGCCACGCGCGACATGCTCAACAGCAATGGGTTCAATGCGCAACTAATTGAAATGTCAGGTCACGATCACTGGTATTACGATCTAGCTCCGAAGATCAACCTTACTGCCTGGACTTTTCTCAAAGACCAGAAACTGGCAGATGAACCTCGATATGTGAAGCACACCTTCAGATGACCAAAGGTGCGAACACAATCTTTCTCTGCCAATCCTGTGGCTACGAGTCGCGAAAGTGGCTGGGGAAATGTCCGGAATGCGGCGAGTGGAATTCGCTGGTCGAAGAGCGCGTCGTTAAAACGAAGAAGGGCGCGGGGCGCGAGGGTTTTCGTCTGCGCGAAGCGAAAGCAATTTCGTATGCCGAGATCGAATCGCAGGACGATACCCGCGTTTCGTCCGGCGTCACTGAATTCGATCGGGTCCTGGGCGGCGGCATTGTGCCGGGAACGCTTGTTCTCCTCGGCGGCGATCCGGGAATCGGTAAGAGCACTCTGTTGCTGCAAGTTGCGGACAAACTGAGCGCAAGCGGCGCAAGTGTGCTCTATGTTTCCGGGGAAGAGTCGGAACGGCAGATCAAGTTGCGCGGCGAACGTCTGCGAATTGCGGCGCCGAACCTGCTGCTTTTGCCGGAAACAAATCTCGAGAACATCCTGCGCGAAATCGAGCGCGTAAGACCGTCCGCAGTTATTATCGATTCAATTCAAACCACGTTCTCTTCGGAAATAGAATCAGCGCCCGGATCGATTTCGCAGATACGCGAAGTCGCCGCGCAACTGCTTTTGCTCGCGAAGACTCGGGGCGTCCCGATTTTTCTGATTGGCCACGTGACGAAGGAAGGCTCGATTGCCGGACCGCGGGCTCTCGAACACATCGTCGATACCGTCTTGTATTTCGAAGGCGAGCGCCATCACAACCATCGCATCGTGCGTGCGACAAAGAACCGTTTCGGCGCCGCGAACGAGGTGGGCGTGTTTGAAATGACGAACAGCGGTCTGGCGCCGGTCGCAAATCCTTCGCAGATGTTCCTGGCTGAGCGTCCCGCAGATGCGGCGGGTTCGGTCGTCACCGCCTGCATGGAAGGTACGCGTCCCGTGCTCGTCGAGATTCAGGCGCTCGTTTCCAGTTCCAAGTACGGCACCGGCCGGCGCATGACGCAGGGCGTCGACCAGAACCGCGTCGCCCTGATGATTGCGATGCTCGAAAAGCGCGCGGGTATGCAGCTGCTCGGCGACGACGTGTTCGTCAACATCGCCGGTGGATTGGACGTTGACGAACCCGCGGTTGATCTGGGTTTGGTGACGGCGATCGCTTCCAGCTTTCGCAATCAACCAATCGACGCTCATACGGCGGTGTTCGGCGAAGTCGGCTTGACCGGCGAAGTTCGCGGCGCGTCGCAGGCATCCGTGCGCGCGCGCGAAGCTCAGGCGCTGGGGTTCAAACGAATCGTGATGCCGGCGTCGAATACCTCAGGTCTGGAGAAGCTGCTTGGATTACGGATCGTGGGCGTGCGTTCGGTTGACGAAGCTTTGGGTGAGTTGTTTTGATGCGTCCACCGTCTGAGCGAAGTCAGTACCGGGAGCGGTAGCGACCGGGTTAGCTTGTTTACCCCGTCGCTACCGCTCCGGGTACTGACCTCATCCGGCTCCGGGTACTGACCTCATTCGGCGAGTTGGCAACTGACTTCCAGATCGAGTATCTTCCGCGCCGTTTACCGCGCATTTTTGAAACAAACTAAGGAGTCGATGCCCATGTTGAGAAAGTCGCTCGTGACTTTTGCTGCTGCCGCCCTGCTTTTAGGGACCCTTGCCTGGCTTGAAACTTCCGTCGAGGCGCAGCCGCGACCAGCGCCAGCCCCCGCGACGCAAGCTCCGACTGATGCGCTAAAGGTTCTTCAGTGGCGGTCAATCGGACCGTTTCGCGGCGGGCGCGTGACGGCGGTTGCGGGCGTTGTTTCGCAGCCGATGGTGTATTACTTCGGCGCGACGGGTGGTGGCGTTTGGAAGACGACGGACGGCGGCATCAACTGGGAGCCCATCAGCGATGGCTCAGTGTTTGGCACGGGTTCGGTCGGCGCAATCGGGTTGTCCGATTCCGATCCGAACACAATTTACGTCGGCATGGGCGAGTCGCCGATTCGCGGCAACGTCTCGCACGGCGACGGCGTTTACAAATCGACGGACGCGGGCAAAACGTGGAAGCGCGTTGGGCTCGAAGACACGCGCCAAATCGGTCGTATTCGCGTGCACCCGAAAAATCCGGACATCGTTTACGTTGCGGCGCTTGGTCACATCTTTGGCCCCAATGATCAGCGCGGCGTCTTCCGATCGAAAGATGGCGGTAAGACCTGGGACAAAGTTCTGTCGCGCGGAAACAAAGCCGGCGCTATCGATCTAATCATCGACCCGTCGAATGCGAATGTTTTGTACGCGGGATTTTGGGAAGTCTATCGGAAACCCTGGACGCTTGAGAGCGGTGGCCCCGGGAGCGGCCTCTTCAAATCCACTGACGGCGGCGATACCTGGACTGAGATTACCCGTAATCAGGGTTTGCCGCGCGGCATGATTGGAAAAGTCGGCATCACGGTTTCGCCCGCGAATCCCGAAAGACTCTGGGCGATCGTCGAAGCCGAAGACGGTGGAGTGTTTCGTTCAGACAATGGCGGCCGAACCTGGACGAAAGTGAACGAGCAGAGAAATCTGCGCCAGCGCGCCTGGTACTACACTCGGCTTTATGCCGACACGAAGAATGCGGACACCGTTTACGTGCTCAACACAGGCTTCTACAAATCGAATGATGGTGGGCGAACGTTCACCACGATTGGCGTGCCGCACGGCGACAATCACGACCTGTGGATTGCTCCTGATGATCCGAACCGGATGATTAACAGCAACGACGGCGGCGCGAACGTCTCATTTAACGGCGGCCGCAGTTGGACTGAACAGGATCAAGCGACCGCGCAGTTTTATCGCGTCACGACCGACAACGATTTTCCTTACAACATCTATGGCGCGCAGCAGGACAACTCGACAATCCGCATCGCGAGTCGCACGACTGAGGGCGGAATCACCGAAAAGGACTGGTGGGACGTGGGCGGTGGCGAGTCAGGATGGATTGCGCCCTCGCCGAAAGATTCCAACATCGTGTTTGCCGGTTCATATGGCGGATTGTTGACTCGCTACGATCATCGGACCCGTCAAGAGCGCGATGTCAATGTCTACCCTGACAATCCGATGGGCGGCGGCGCGGAAGGCATGAAGTACCGCTTTCAATGGAACTTCCCCATTGTCTTTTCGCCGCACGATTCGAATACCCTCTACACCGCAGGCAATGTAGTTTTCAAGACTACCAACGAAGGCCAGAGGTGGGAGATCATCAGTCCCGACCTGACGCGTAACGACAAGTCCAAGCAGGGGGCGTCCGGCGGGCCCATCACCAAAGACAACACCAGCGTCGAGTATTACGACACGATCTTTACGATGATGGAATCGCCGGTGCAGGCCGGGACGATTTGGACCGGTTCGGACGACGGCTTGGTTTACGTGACACGCGATGGCGGCAAGAACTGGACGAACGTCACGCCTTCGAAAGACATCATGCCGGAATGGATTCAGATCAATTCGCTCGATGCCTCGGCTTTTGATGCGGGCACGGCTTACGTGGCGGCGACGATGTACAAGTGGGACGACAACAAACCGTATTTGTACAAGACGAGCGACTACGGCCGGACGTGGAGAAAGATCACCAACGGAATTCCGGAAGGCGCGTTCACGCGCGTGATTCGCGAAGATCCGAACAAGCGTGGATTGCTTTACGCGGGAACTGAAACGGGCATGTACATCTCTTTAGATGACGGCGCGAATTGGCAATCGATGCAGTTCAATCTGCCGGTCACCCCGATTACCGACCTGGCGGTCCACAAACGCGAGAAGGAGTTGGTGGCGGCGACGCAGGGTCGTTCATTCTGGATCTTCGATGACCTGACGATGCTGCATCAGTTGATGGACGCGGGCGGCTTCCGCGCGGCATCGGAATCGAAGCTCTTCAAACCCAGGGACGCATACCGAATGCCCGGCGGCGGCGGCGGACCACTCCCTGCGACCGCAACGATCGGTAAGAATCCCGCGCCGGGAGTCGTCGTTTATTATTCGCTGAACGCAAAACCGACGACCGATCTCGTGCTCGAGTTTCTCGACACAAACAGCAAGTCGATCAACAGATTCACCACGCGGCTCCCGCGGCCGACAGCCGAAGGCCAACCCGCGGCTGCACAACCACCCGGCGAAGAAGGCGGCTTTGGCGGCGGCGGCGCGCCCGCGCGCGCGACGACTGACGTTGGTCTCAATCGGTTCGTCTGGGACATGCGTTATCCGGAAGCCGTGCGTTTTCCCGGGATGATTTTGTGGGCCGGGCAAACACAGGGGCCGCGCATCGTGCCCGGTAACTATCAGGTGAAGCTGACGGTTGACGGCCAGACGCTGACGGAAACGTTCACTGTCAAAGGCGATCCACGTCTGACACTGAGCGCGGCGGATTACGCGAAGCAACTGGATCTGTCTTTGAAGATTCGCGACAAGCTGACTGAGACGCACAACGCAATCATTCAGATTCGCGACCTCAAGAAGCAGGTGGACGATTTGGTGAAGCGTGTCGGCCCGCAGTCAAAACCGATTGCCGACACCGGCAACGCCTTGATTAAGAAACTGACTGAAGTCGAAGAGACGCTCTATCAAACAAAGAACCAGAGCAACCAGGATCCTTTGAACTATCCGATCCGCCTGAACAACAAACTGGCAGCCCTGCTCGGCGTAGTCTCGCGGGGCGAGGCAGCGCCGAACGATCAATCGGTCGAGGTTTACAACGACCTGGTCGCTAAGATCGATGCGCAGCTTATGAAGTTGTCGCAGATTGTGAAGACGGACGTGCCCGCGTTCAATCAGGTCGTGAAGGACCAGAACATTCCGGCGATTGTCGTGAAACCTTAGTCGGGGAATTAACACAACTGACCTCGTCTGAACTAAGGCCGCGATGGACATCAGGCAAATCCGTAGTTATGACAAAAGCACCGAGGAAGCAGATCCGCTCAAGCTAAGCGCGTTCGAACGATATTTCCAAAAGGATGGTGGACGACTGTCTGACGTATCGCCCGACGCGCTGTGGTTTAAGCTTCGTTATCGGGACTACATAAAGAAGTTCGCCACAATTCGCGCCTTTCGTAATTACCTGACCAACGTACATTTTGATTTTGTCGACAATCCGACGCTAAACGCAGTCGCTGCTCAATACGATAACTGCTATCTGATTGGCTGTTATCTCGGGGCCATGAAAAATATTCAAGGGCTCTTCACGTTGATGTTGTCTTCCCCAGACGTGTTAAAGAGGATTGGAAATCCGGCAAAAGAGAAAAGATGGCTCCGTTCTCTCGAGTCGTGTTCGTTTGTGACTCCGCTGGAAACGATAATAAGCAACGCTGAGATTTACGAACTTCCACCACCTGATTTTCCGATCGATCCTAAACGAAAGCTTTACGCGCACAGGCTGGCGATTCTAGCGATGGATTTCTTGTTCTTTCATGAAATGGGGCACCTGGTCAACGGTCATTTGGAATACCTTCAGCAAGCCGCGGTAAGGTTATCGAAGAGCTGCGCGCGTCCGGGACCTCCGAGGCGGTTGCACTCGGCGGCCAAGCTCTCGAAATTAACGCGGACAGCACGGCGGTCATGGCTATGACTCAGGAGTGGTTTCACTTTCCTAATGTGCTGCCACCCGGAAGCACTTTTGAAACTGTTTCTGAAGCGATCGAATCTCTGGTATTAGCCCTCACCGCTATTTTCCTTCTATTCGATTCCGGCAAAACGTCACTCGCCGACTACCGCACCGCCACACATCCCCACCCGGCAGTGCGATTGTCGAACGTCTTCTATGGCAGTTGTCAATTGGCTCAGGGTGCTTCCCACAAAGCACTACGGAACCTGCAGAAGTCTTGGAAGAAGGGATTGCAAGATGCGGAGTCAATGTTTGCGACCTTCGATTTAGGCGCGGCGATTTGGCACGCTGTAGACAAAGAGGTCAGGCTATCCATTCGGAGTATATGCGGGTCGCCAGTCGCTTTCAGGAGATTGATCGCCTTTTGCGCCCGGACTTAAACCGATTCTGAAATGAACATCCGCGTGTAGTGAACGAGGCGTTGGGCTACGCATCCGAAGATAACGCACGGATGGAATCACTTCTTAAACAAATTCGCGAAGGCTTGGCGCGCGTCGGTCGGCTTGCCGGAAGAAGTTTCGCGTTCAATGACCGTGCGCGACGCAAACAGTTCGCACGTGTTGCGCCCGCCTTTGTTCATGATGCGTGCGGTGATTGGTTTGCGACACTCAAAACGGGAAGCGGGATCGAAATAGGTGCATTGGCGGCAGGTGTGCAGGTCTGAGTTGCACTTCGGACACGTACTGTCGGCACTGAGGTTTGTGGGAACGACTGCGCTGCACGACGCGCACTTTACCTTCTCGCCATAGGCCATCATCCGCGGCGAGCGCGGCCCTTCGCGGTCACGCTGCTGGGGCTGCTGCTTGGGCTTAGGCTCCTCGCGCCCTCGATCACTCTGATCACTGTCCATGTAGCCGCGTTGGCGGTATTTACGTTCGCTCAAAGCGTTTCTCCCCGGCTTGGTTTCAGCGCCGACATCATAGGCTAGAACCGAACTGCCGACAACGCTGACAGGTTTGGCCCACCGCTCAGGAATAATCGGTGACGGGCTGGCCTACAGCGTGCTAACATTCGCCGCATCATGCGCTTTGATATCGTCGTCATAAGACTCGTATTTACAGCGATTTTGCTTGGCGCAGGCTACGTCCTCCATCCGATTCCCGGGAACCGATTCATTTCGATGGGCGCTGCCGGCCTGGTCGCTTTGGCAATTATCTTTTTCGAGATGCGCATCCGGCGCTCGTCCTTGAAGACGCTGATTGGAGCAGCGGTCGGATCGATTCTCGGAATTATCGGCGCGTACCTGATCGGATCGCTGATCAGCAGCCAGGAATCGATGGCCGTGCCGCCGCAAACGAAGACGTTTCTGACGCTGGCGCTCACGTTCTTTATGGCGTACGTCGGTTTGATGGTCGGCGCCGCGAAAGGCGATTACCTCGAGCTCTCGGCGCTCGGCGGAATCTTCAGCGATAAGGTGGCGCGTCGCGACCTCAAGGTTCTCGACACGTCCGTCATCATCGATGGACGAATTGCGGATGTGGCCGAGACCGGCTTCCTGACCGGCACGCTGATTATTCCGCAATTCATTCTGCGCGAATTGCAGCAGGTCGCGGACTCGCCTGATTCATCCAAGCGCCAGCGTGGGCGGCGCGGCCTGGATATGCTCAACCGTCTGCGGAACAACAGCTCGCTCGACATTCAAATTGTCGAAACGGACTTTCCATCGGTACGTGAGGTGGATTTGAAGTTGATTGAGTTGGGCAAACAGCTCGACGCGGTAATCGTCACGAACGATTTCAATCTGAACAAGGTTTCGCAGCTACGGGGCGTGAGCGTGCTCAACATTAACGAGCTGGCTAACGCTTTGAAGCCGGTGGTGCTGCCGGGCGAGGCGATGCGCGTGTTCATCCTGAAAGAAGGTAAGGAATACAACCAGGGTGTGGCTTATCTCGATGATGGCACCATGGTCGTCGTCGATAACGCGCGTCGTTTGATCGGCAAGAACGCAGACATCGCAGTGACCAGCGTGCTGCAAACCACGGCGGGCAAAATGATCTTTGGACGGTTGTGGGACGACGGAGATGCAACGGGAAACGGTGAACGCTCGCGGCGTCCATTGCGGGAAGTGAAGTCCGCGCCGGCTTTGACGCGCATCTCGGACACGGAACCGTAGCCCGATGAACGTTGCCATAGTCGTGGCTGCCGGGAAGGGAAGTCGGCTCGGCGGCGCGCGGCCGAAACAATTCCTCGAGTTGGCGGGCGTTCCCGTAATCATTCATACGCTGCTACAGTTCGAACGCTGTCAGGAAATCAACGAAGTCATCACGGTGCTACCCGCCGAAGATACGGCGGGTTTTGAGTCCCTATCAAAACGGTTTGAACTAAAGAAAGCAGGCCGCATGGTCGCCGGCGGGTTCACCCGCGCGCAGTCGGTGCGCCATGGACTTAATGCGATCAGTGATGCTGAGATCGTCGCGGTTCACGATGGCGTGCGTCCGTTCGCGACACCTGAGGAGATTGATCAGGTTGTTGCTGCCGCACGAGAGAATGGCGCAGCCGTTCTCACGGCGCCGGTTGCTGATACCATTAAGCGAGTTCAAGGCGGCCGGATAATTGAAACCGTTTCGCGCGCTGAATTGCGACGTGCGCTGACGCCACAGTGCTTTCGATTTGCGATTCTTAAGCGCGCGTACGAGTCGCTGGATGAGCTGGAATCCTCGGGACCTGAGATCACGGATGACAGTTTGTTAGTTGAGCGTCTTGGCGTTGCCGTCGTCTCGGTTGAAGGAAGCGCGCGTAATATCAAGATTACAAATGCAGAAGATCTGGCTTTTTGTGAGGCAATCTTAAAGTCAGTTGTCAGTGGTCAGTAGTCAGTTGCAAGAAGGACGAACGACTGACAACTGACGACTGACGACTGACGACTGACAACTGACATAATGTTTCGCATCGGTATCGGTCAGGACACGCATCGCCTTGTGGCCGGACCTCCGCTGATTCTCGGCGGCGTCCGCATTGCCTTCGAGTGGGGCGCCGAAGGCCATTCCGATTCTGATGCGTTGGCGCACGCTTTGATTGACGCGCTGTTGGGCGCGATGTCAGACGGTGACATCGGTAGTCACTTTCCCGACAGCAATCCCAAATGGAAAGACGCCGACAGCTTTGACATGCTGGCGCACGTGATGAAGCGGGTCGAAGCGCGTGGGTTTTATGTCGTCAACTCTGACGCGACCGTCATGTTGGAACGCCCGAAACTGCGCGAATACATCGGCTCGATGCGAGTCAATGTTGCGCGCGCTTTGAACGTGGACGTCCAGTGCGTGAGCGTGAAAGCGAAGACAGGTGAAGGATTGGACGCCGTCGGTCGCGGCGAAGCGGTGAGCGCAATTGCAGTGGTCTTGCTAATGTCAAGGGAGAGTTGAGTGTGAGGTCAGTACCGGGAGCGATTAGCGACCGGATATTGTTGCAGCCGCAACCTAATTATTAGAACAGACCCGGTCGCAACCACCACCCACACGGGATGCCCGCGCGGGGACCCCGGTCCGCTCCCGGTAGCGACCTCATGGCAATCACTTGAGACCTCAGGACATCATTCGCAAAAAACGTGACGGGGCAGAATTGTCGCGCGAGGAGATCGCGTTTTTCGTCAGGGGCGTCACGAGCGGTGAGGTCGCCGAATATCAGATCTCGGCATGGCTGATGGCCGTTTTTTTGAACGGCATGACTGACGCCGAACAGTCCTTGCTCACCGAAGCAATGTTGCACTCGGGAGAGATTCTCGATTTCTCAGACATTCCCAAACCAAAAGTTGATAAGCACTCAACGGGCGGCGTCGGCGACAAGACGTCTTTGTTAATTGCGCCCTTCGCGGCCGCGGCAGGAGTTTGCGTACCGATGATTTCCGGGCGGGGTCTTGGGCACACGGGCGGTACGCTCGATAAGTTGGAAGCAATCCCGGGTTATCGTGTGGACTTATCGCTGAAGGAATTTCGTCAGGTGCTCGTCGCCACCGGCTTCGCCATGAACGGACAAACGGCCGAGATCGCGCCGGCGGACAAGAAACTGTACGCGTTGCGGGACGCGACCGCGACCATCGAAGCCATTCCGTTGATCGTGGGCTCGATCATTTCGAAGAAGGGCGCGGCAGGTCTCGATGCAATGGTAATCGACGTAAAGACCGGCTCCGGCGCTTTCATGAGCGATCCGGCCAAGGCGAAGCAGTTGGCGCAGGCGCTGGTAAAGACCGGCAACTCACTCGGGATGCATTCGCAAGCGCTGATTACAGATATGAATCAGCCGCTGGGGAGCGCGGTCGGGCACTCTCTCGAAGTGCTCGAGTGCATTAACTTGTTACGCGGAGAGGTCGATGAAGGCGCGCGACCGGTGCTCAATCTCTCCATCGAACTTGCGGCGCGCATGGTTGTGTTGGCGAAACTGGAAAATACTATTGACGCCGCGCGCGATCGAATCAAACGAGTCCACGAGTCTGGAGCGGCGCTCGAAACATTTCGCGCCAATGTCGCGGCCCAGGGCGGCGAGCCCCACGTCTGTGACGACGCAGCCAGGATTCTGCCGTTGACAGACAAAACGTTTGAGGTAGAATCGCCGCGCTCCGGGTTCGTCACGAAAGTTAGTACCGCCGAAGTCGGACATACCATCGCCGAAGCGGGTGGGGGCCGCGTGCGCATCGAAGACAAAATCGATCCGCGTGTCGGCTTCGTTACGAAAATAAAGATCGGCGATGAGGTTCGCGCCGGTGATTCCATCGGCGTTGTTTTTTGCGACGATACAGCCCGCGGCCAGGCGGCTGCCGCGCGCATCCAGGCCGCTTATGAAATTGGCGATTCACCTGTAGAGCGACCCCAACTAGTCAAAGAAGTGATCGACTAATTTGGAGTGCGCCAGCTTGACGGCGCTTTGGATTGTTCTCCCTCTCCCAGAGGGAGAGGGAATTGAATCATCTTTTGAAGTAGTCTAATGAAGATCAAGATTCTCATCGCGCTCACCGTAATTGCGCTTTTAATTTTCGGCAGCGTGGCTTGCCAGCGGGGCGGTTACGGAGCTGAAGATCCCAAGAAGATCCGAGTCGGAATTGTTTTCGACATCGGGGGCAAAGATGATCGTTCGTTCAATGCGGCCGCCTGGGTTGGGGTTAAGTGCGCGGAAACGGGCAAGCAGCCCGACGGTCAGCTTTGCAAGGACGCACAGGGAAATGACAAACCAGCTCTGGGCGTCGTGCTACGCGATGTTGAGCCCGGCAATCCGACTTCCATCGAACCGGCGATGCGCGCGTTTGCCGAACGCGGCTTCGATTTGGTCATTGGCGTCGGTTTTGCGCAGGGCCCGATCATGCAAAGCGTGGCACGCGATTATCCGAACATACACTTTGCGATTATCGATGGCGTGATTTTCGAAGACGACGGCACGACGCCGAAAGCGAACGTCGCCTCGCTGGTCTTCAAAGAGCACGAAGGTTCGTATCTGGTCGGCATCATTGCCGGCATGACTTCAAAGACGGGCGTGGTCGGCTTTATTGGCGGGATGGACATCGGACTAATACACCGGTTTCAGGGCGGGTACGAGCAGGGCGCCAAGTCGGTGAATCCCAACATTCAGGTCATCCAGAATTACGTAGGTGTCACGGACGCGGCCTGGAACAATCCCGGAAAGGGAAAAGAGATCGCCCTGGCGCAAATTAGTAAAGGCGCTGATGTGATTTTCACGGCGGCGGGAAACTCGGGACTCGGCGCGTTCGACGCAGTCGAGCAAGCGGGAACTGTGAACGGCCGCGCGACCCATTTTGTAATCGGCGTCGATTCCAACCAGAACATGGTAAAGCCGGGCTTTGTCCTGACCAGCATGATCAAACGCGTGGATAACGCCGTCTATGACATTGTGAAAAATGTAGTCGAAGGAAAGTTTCAGGGAGGCTTTCACGTGTTCGGGCTGGAAAGCGACGGGGTCGGTTACGTGATGGATAGTCACAACCAGAGCCTTGTTTCACCAGCGGCCATCAAAGCATCGGAAGAAGCCAAGAAGAAAATCATCGCCAAGGAAATCACAGTGATCGATCGCATGTTTCAGTAGTCAGTAGTCAGTAGTCAATTGTTTTCGCACCCTCTGAAGGATGCGAAATGGCTAAAAGAGAGACGAAACTAAATGGTTATTTCAAATCAATTAGTAGAGTCCCGTTCGAATCGGCACAACTGACAACTGACCACTGATAACTGACAAGTCACGCATGATTGAGTTACGCAACATCACAAAGCGGTTTGGTGCGGTACTCGCAAATGATGCCGTTAGCATCAAGGTTGAGCCCGGAACCATTCATGCCATCGTCGGCGAAAATGGCGCGGGTAAATCGACCGCCATGCGGATCGCTTATGGCTTTTACACGTCCGACAGCGGCGAGATTCTGATAAACGGCGAGGCGCGCGACATTCGCACGCCGCATGACGCGATTGCGGTCGGCATTGGCATGGTGCACCAGCACTTCATGCTGGTTGAACCGATGACTGTCGCTGAGAACATTGTGCTCGGGGCGGAGCCGGGCAGCGCGGCTTCTCTCGATCTAAAGAAAGCTGCCTCAGAAATCCGCAAAGTTTCAGATGAATTCAAACTCGCAGTCGATCCGAACGCCACGATTGAAAGCTTATCAGTCGGCCAACAACAGCGCGTTGAATTGCTTAAGGCGCTCTATCGTCAGGCGCAGTTGCTGATCCTTGATGAGCCCACGGCCGTGCTGACGCCGCAGGAAGTCGAAGAGTTCTTCGCGATCCTGCGCTCGATGCGCGCCCAGGGAAAGACGATTGTGATCATCACGCACAAGCTGGATGAGGTGCTCGCGATTTCCGACCACGTGACGGTGATGCGCGACGGCAAAGTTGTGGGAAACGTTAAGACGCGCGAGACAAACGCGGCGGAGTTGGCGCGCATGATGGTCGGCCGCGAAGTCCTTCTACGCGTCGAGAAGCCCGAGGCAAAACCCGCGGGCGTCGTCCTCGAAGTTCGTGACCTTTCAATCGTCGGGCGCGATGGCACGAAGCGATTGAACAATGTTTCCCTCGAGATTCGTGCGGGAGAGATCGTCGGCATCGCGGGCGTCGAAGGTAACGGGCAGACCGAGTTAATCGAAGCCCTCGCCGGTCTGATTCCCGGATCTCACACTACCGGCACTATTAATTTCGAAGGTCGTGACATTACGCGCACCGATGCGCGCCGGCGAAAAGAACTCGGCATCGCACACGTTCCTGAAGATCGTCACCGTCGCGGCTTGCTGCTGGATTTCAGTCTGGCTGAAAACACGATCCTTGGCGTTCATTATCGCAAGCCTGCCGTCACCGGATTCGGGAACGTGGTTCTCGACCAGAAGGGAATTCAGAGTCGAACGGAACAAGTGATCCGTGACTTTGACGTGCGTCCGCCGAATGCAGCCCTGCCCGCGCGCGCGCTTTCGGGCGGCAATCAGCAGAAGTTAATCATTGGCCGCGAATTTGAGCTGCCGCCGAAGTTCCTGCTGGTTTCGCAACCAACGCGCGGCGTCGATATCGGCGCAATTGAATTCATCCACCGAAAGATCGTTGCGATGCGCGACGCGGGTTGTGCCGTGCTGCTCGTCTCAGCGGAATTGGAAGAAGTGACGGCGCTCTCAGATCGTTTAATCGTGCTTCATAACGGCGAGATCGTCGGTGAAGTCGATCCGAAAGTGGCAACCACTGAAGAAATTGGATTGATGATGACCGGGGGACACGGATGAAACTTCTTCGCGAGATCCTCTTTCCGGTAATTGCAGTGCTCGCCGCGTTCGTCGTAGGCGGCATGGTGATCCTTATTATTGGCGACAGTCCGATTCAAACTTATAAGTTGATGTTTGGTAGTGCGTTCTCCTGGCCTGACGGGATCGGCTACACACTTTTCAATGCAACTCCGCTTATCTTTACCGGTCTTGCCGTGGCGGTGGCGTTTCGCTGCGGTCTGCTGAACATTGGGGCGGAAGGGCAGCTCTACGTCGCGGCATTCGCAGCGGCCTGGGTCGGGATCGAATTGGGCGGCGTCGCAGTTCAGGCACCCGGCGGCCCGGTGGTCAATTCTCCCGTCGCCAGTTTACCGATGCTGGTTCTGCTGCCGCTCTGCTGCATCGCCGCAGTTGTGGCAGGCGCGATTTGGGGCGGCATTCCCGGCTTGCTCAAGGCGAAGTTCGGATCGCATGAGGTCATCAACACGATCATGTTGAACTTCATCGCGGTCGCACTGGTCAGTTATTTCACCCAGTACCACTACAAAATTCCCGGCGATCCGATCATGCAGACTGCTCCGGTCAGCGGCAGCGCACACATTGCGCGCCTGGGAAAATTCATTCCCGGGTTGCCGGAACGAATTCCACTGAATCTCGCTTTCATTCTGGCGATTCTCGCGTGCGTGTTCGTTTACATCCTGCTTTGGAAAACAAAGTGGGGCTACGAAATCCGCGCGACGGGCGCAAACCCCAGCGCGGCTGAATACGGTGGCATTTCGGTGCGCAAACAGATCGTCCTGGCCATGGCGATTTCCGGCGGTCTGGCCGGCATGGTTGGAATAAACGAGGTGCTGGGTTACCGCTATACCTACTATGACGGTTTCTCGGCGAACTATGGCTTCGTCGGAATCGCCGTCGCGTTGTTGGGACGCAATCATCCGGTCGGAGTTTTCCTCGCGGCCATTCTGTTCGCAATTCTGCTGCGTGGGGGAATCTTCGTCGACGCGTATACGCTGCACGTTTCAAAAGACATCGTGGACATGCTGCAGGGAATCGTGATCGTCTTCGTTGCCGCTGAAGCGATGTTCCGAGGGCCGCTGAAGAAATGGGGATTGATGAGGCGAGCGAAGGTTTGAGAAGAAGTGCTTTGGTCTTTGTGCTTTGTACTTTGATGTGTAGAGCACCTTGATTGTTCGAAATCTGGAGGCTCCCATAAAAAGAACGAACTTCGAGAAATTGCAGGTTTATCAACTGTCAGAGAAGATCGCCGACACCATTTGGAATATCGTTGTAACTTGGAAGCCGCTTGCCCGTGACTCGGTTGGCAAACAGATCGTGCGGTCAGCAGATAGCATAGGTGCCAACATTGCAGAGGGCAGCGGCCGAGGAAGTTTGGTAGATAACCGGCGATTCGTCCGAATGGCACGTGGCTCACTCTACGAAACTCTTCATTGGCTTCGTCGTGATTACACGAGGAAGTTGCTGACGCAGTCGGAGGTCAAGAGACTTCGCGTTCTAGTACAGGAGTTGTCGCCAAAGCTCAACGCATTTCTTTCGGTCGGTAAATGAGCGCGCCAAGTCGCGCTAGCGAACAAAGTACAAAGTACAAAGCACTAAGTACAGTTTCAGCATGCGCCAACTGTTCACTATCTCGCTTCTGTTTTCTACGTTGCGGCTCGCGACGCCTTTGGTGTTGGCATCGATCGGAGGTTTGTATTCCGAGCGAGCCGGCGTCATCAACATTGCCCTTGAAGGCTTGATGCTCGCCGGAGCTTTCACGGCCGCCTCGGTCACTTTCTACGCGGCCAGCCCGTGGGTTGGCGTGGGCGCGGCCATGGTGGCGGGCATCGCGGTCGCGATGGTCATCGCGCTGGCTTGTATCAAGTTCAAGGCCGATCAAGTCGTGACCGGCACCGGCATCAACATCATGTTTCTCGGGTTGCCGGCGGTTCTGAGTGGCGCGATGTTTCTTTCTTCGGGCTCGACGCCGCAGATTCCCAAGGAACACCTGCTGCCGAACGTGTCCCAGCTTCTGCCAGGCTTTGTTCCGCAGTGGCGAATTTTCACCGAGGTTAATGTTGTCACCGTATTGGCGGTGGTCCTTGTGTTGGTGACGGCCTACGTTTTGTACCGCACGCCGTTCGGCTTGCGCCTGCGCGCGGTTGGCGAAAATCCTGAGGCAGCCGACGCCGCCGGCATCAGCGTCAACAAGATTCGTTACCTGGGAGTGATTCTCTCGGGAGCGCTCGCGGGAATCGGCGGCGCGTATCTTTCCATCGGCCAGTCATCGCTGTTCACACGCAATATGACCGCCGGTCGCGGCTTCATCGCGCTCGCGGCGCTGATTTTTGGAAAGTGGCGTCCGGTGCAAACAATGCTGGCGTGTTTACTGTTCGGATTCGCCGATGCTTTAACGATTCAAATGCAGGGCGTTGCCAAACTTCCTTCGGGTGAAGACATTCCGGTGCAATTCATTCAGATGATTCCCTACGTCGTTACGATCATCGTGCTGGCCGGCTTCATCGGCCAATCGCGCGCCCCTAAAGCGATCGGCGTTCCATACGAAAAGGAAAGGTAGCGAGGTTCAGAGTTCAATCTTTAGATTGCCCTACGAAAGCAGCAAGCTGAAGCTTGAACTCTTAACTCAGATCGTCTGCCCGAATGGAGCACGCTGAGGCTTGAACTCTTGAGTGAGATATTGTTGTAATGGCCGAAGGAACCATGTCAGCAGAACCAGTCTCTTCATCACTTTATGAACGCGCAGAAAAAGCTGCGCGCATGATTCGCGGCCGCACGCAAACAGACGCCTCGGTCGCGATCATCCTGGGCAGCGGCCTGGGCGGATTTGCCGACGAACTGTCCGCAACGACTGCGATTCCGTACTCCGAAATTCCCGGCTTCGCGCGCGCGACCGTTGCAGGTCATGCGGGTCGTTTGGTTGTCGGAAAGATCGGTGATTCAGCCGTCGCCGCGATGCAGGGGCGATTTCATTTTTACGAAGGCTACTCGCTGGAAGAAGTCACGTTTCCGATTCGCGTGCTAAAGCTACTCGGTGTGCGCACGCTGATTCTGACAAACGCGTCGGGCGCGCTGAATGTCGAGTTCACCCCGGGCTCGCTGATGGTGATTACTGACCACATCAACCTGATGGGCGTGAATCCGCTGGTTGGGCGAAATGACGAACGCTTCGGCCCGCGCTTTCCGGACTTGAGCAATACTTACGCGCCTGATTTGCAGGACATCGTCCTGGCTGAGGCGCGTGGAATGGGCATGCGGATGTGGCGTGGTGTGTACGCGTCATTGACCGGCCCAAGTTACGAAACACCCGCCGAGATTCACATGGTGCGCGCGCTGGGAGCGGATGCCGTCGGCATGAGCACTGTGCCCGAGGCGATCGTCGCGCGCCACATGGGCATGCAGGTCGTGGGCATTTCGTGTATCACAAATCTGGCTGCCGGTGTCTCAGATCAGCCCGTAGATCACAGCCAGGTGATGGCGACGGGCGAGGGTGTGCGGGAAAAGTTTACTGAGTTGCTCAGGAGAGTAATTCCGAAACTGTGACGTGCTTTGAGCTTGGTACTTTGTACTTTGATGTGTCAGCAAAGTTGGCCTTGACTGAAATAGAATCACTTGGGTAAGAAGTCAAAGCACAAAGCACAAAGTACGAAGCACAAACGCGCGACACCGTAAGACGTAAAGAGATTTCTTCATGATAATTGGCATCTGCGGCGGCACCGGCTCTGGCAAAACAACAGTCGCGAATCGCATTCTTGAATCGGTCAGGGCTGACGAAGTCGTCTTCATTCAGCAGGATCTCTACTACCGCGACTTGAAAGACATGCCGCTCGACTATCGCAATGCGGCAAACTTCGATCATCCGGACGCGCTCGATAACGACCTGCTGGTAAATCACTTGAAGAAGCTGAACGCCGGCGAACCAGTCGAGCTGCCGATTTATGATTTCAAGACGCACACGCGCCTGCCGGCGACCACGCGCGTTGAGCCGAAGCCGATTGTCATTGTCGAAGGCATCCTGATCTTTGCCGAGCCGCGGCTGCTCGAGCAGATGGACATCAAAGTTTTTGTCGATACGCCGGACGATATTCGCTTCATTCGCCGCCTGGGCCGCGACATCGCCGAGCGCGGCCGCACGCTGGATTCGGTGATCGAGCAGTACATGGCGACGGTGCGCCCGATGCACATGCAGTTCGTCGAACCGTCCCGGCGTTTTGCCGACGTAATTATCCCCGAGGGTGGTCATAATCTTGTGAGCGTCGACTTGATTAGCGGAAAGATTCGCGAGAGGCTGGCCCGAGACTTCAAAGTTGGAGGCCAGATTTGAGCGAAACTGAAAACTTGATCAAGGTTGCGACGGACGCGCGCCTGTGTTCGCTGGCGCCTTTTTCGAACTTCCTGGTAGGCGCGGCGCTGCGCACTGCCGAAGGAAAGATATACACCGGCTGCAATATTGAAAGCGCGAGCTACGGCCTGACCGTGTGCGCTGAACGTGTCGCGATTTGGAAAGCTTTGTCCGACTGCGAGCGCGACTTCACCGATCTCGTCGTGGTAGTGGATACCGAACAACTGACGCCTCCGTGCGGCACTTGCCGGCAAATCATCTGGGAGTATTGCAAAGAGGCGAAGATCACACTCGCGAATCTGCGCGGCCAAAGACAAGAGGTGCACATCGCCGATTTGCTGCCGCGCGCTTTTGATGCAAGGTTTTTGAACGAGAGTTCCAGTCAGCAGAAGTAGGTCGAAATGAAATCAAGCGAAGCGCCGCAGCGCGGCGCGATTACAGAACCGCGAGCTGTAGCGAGCGGGTTAAGCACTCACCTGGCCGAGGAAGTGTTCCGTCTTGTTCGCAAGTTGAGCATTTATCCCGCTCGCTTCCACCACCCCACGCGGGCTGCCCGCGCGGGGACCTCGGTCTGCTCGCGGTTCCGTACCACGGGCGGTGCTTGCAGCTATAAACATTTCGCGCTGCTGGCGCTTTTCCTGATATTGTCCCTGCTGCCACTTCAAACAATCGCTCAGCGCAGGAAAACTCACGTGGACTTAATCATCAGGGGCGGCACCATCGTTACGATGGACGGCTCGCGTCGCGTGATCGACAACGGCGGCGTGGCCGTGAAAGGCGGGCGCATTGTTGCCGTCGGACGCGCGGCTGAAATCGCTCGTAGCTACGCTGCTCGTGAGGTCATCAACGCTACTGACAAGGTCGTCATTCCCGGCCTTATCAACGGGCACACGCACGTGCCGATGACCCTGTTTCGCGGCATCGCTGACGATCTCGATCTACAGGATTGGCTCACCAAGTACATCTTTCCCGCGGAAGCGAAGAACGTCACGGAAGATTTTGTGCGCGTAGGCACACGTCTCGGCCTGGCCGAAATGATTCGCGGGGGCACGACGACCTACTGCGACATGTACTACTTCGAAGACGCGATCGCCGACGAGACATTCAAGGCGGGCATGCGCGGCGTGCTCGGCGAAACCATCATTGATTTTCCCGTCGCCGACAACAAGACGTACGAAGAAGGCCTCGCCTATGTCGAACGCTTCGTGAACAAATGGAAAGGGAACGCGCTGATTACTCCGGCGGTGGCGCCGCATGCGCCCTACACGGTTTCCGAAGATCACCTAAAAGCTGCGCGCGCACTTTCCGATCGACTGGGCTGTCCGATCGTCATTCACATTTCGGAGACGAAGCGTGAGGTTGATGACAGCATCAAGGCTAAGGGGGCGCCGCCCATCGTCTATCTCGACCGAATTGGATTTCTAAACAATCGAGTCATCGCGGCGCACGTCGTTTGGCCGATGGCGGGCGAGCTGAATCTGCTGAAGAAACACGGCGTCGGCATGGTTCACAACCCGCAGTCGAACATGAAGCTGGCTTCCGGCGTGGCTCCCGTTCCGCAAATGCTGAAAGAGAATTTGCCGGTCGGCCTGGGCACTGACGGCGCGGCATCGAACCACGACCTGAGCCTTTGGGAAGAGATCGACACGGCCGCGAAGCTGCACAAACTGTTCAGCAACGATCCGAAAGTCGTGACCGCGGAAGAAGCTTTTGAGATGGCCACGATTCGCGGCGCGCGCGCTCTCCACCTGGAGAAGGAAATCGGGTCGATCGAGAAAGGGAAGCGCGCCGACCTGGTGGTAGTTGATCTCAACGAGCTTAATCAGACGCCGTTCTACAACATTTATTCAAATCTGGTTTACTCCACCAAAGCCGACGACGTGCGCACCGTCATCATCGAAGGGCGTGTGGTCATGCGCGACCGCCGCCTGCTAACCTTGAACGAAGAGACGATCAAAGCCGACGCCCGCCGTTATCGCGATAAAATTGTGCGTAGCGTGGGCATGAAGACGCTGCCGGAAGATTAAGCCGGCGCGCTCCCGCGGTCGTAGCGTTACGAACCTGCTTCACGCCCGCTGTCGGAGAAGTGACCAGCCAGCTTCAACTTAGCGCGTTCAGCGCGAGAGAGCTTGGGAGGCACCGCCGCCTTCGTTTTTCTTGAATCTATCAACCCGAAGCAGTATAAGACGCCCTATCGGGTACTTATACCCATCTGTTGGGCATAATACTTGGTTCGGCGTCCCAGATGGAAAAGCTAATTGCACTACATAAACACTGGCTGGCGGCCGATGCCGTCAAACAGTTTCTGTTTTCCGCTGTACCCATAGGCGACAAGATGAGCGGGGTGCCGAAAGAACTGATTGAGGTTGCCCAAGTCTGGTCAGGAATGCTCCGCCTTGAGGTTTTTTACGGGCTAATGTACGTGGTAGTGGAAGGGTTTCAGAGTCTTGGCTATCATGATCAGGCCGTTGACGAACTCTTGGCCAAAGAAGAATATCTCGACGCCTTCCGAAGGTTTCGAAACGCGGTCTTCCACTACCAAGGGGAACTCGTCTCGCCGAAGCTCGTTGAGTTCTTGGACACAGAAGGCAGTGAAACTTGGACGAACAATCTTTATGCGGCGTTGAAGTCTTTCTTTGAGACGAATCTCCCGATCGAAGAATTCATCAATGGCCTGCAAACAACCGACGCCGAACAAATCGTTGGACGCGAGCGGAATTAGCTTGTTTGCCGTTCGCGAGACTTGAATGCTTATGTGGTTGACCGCCGCCGCGTCAACTCAGCCGTTGGGCGGACGCTTCATTTCATGCCGCCGTGGTATTGTCCTGGGAAGATCAACGTCTCGTCAGGAGGTTGCTGTGAGCTCAATCCCCCGGCCCGATCTCTCCGCTCGACCACTCCGAATGACCTGCGAATACACGGTCAACGCCAGGCCAGAAGAAGTCTTCGCCGCCTGGACGAAACGCTTCGACATCTGGTTCGCCCAGGCCGGAACGCTCGCCATGGTACCCGAGCCAGGGCGCCCATACTTCTTCTACAATCGGGATGACTGGGGCAGGCATCCCCACTACGGCCGATTCCTCGATGTCAAGGAGAACAAGCTCATCGAAATGACGTGGATGACGGGAAACGGGAGCGCCGAGGGAACAGAAGGAGCCGAGACGGTCCTTCGGATTGAGCTTGCCCCCAAAGGCGGTGCTACCGAAGTCCGCTTGACCCACTCCGGTTTCGTCTCCGAGAAGTCGCGCGACGGACACAAGGAGAACTGGCTGCTGGCCCTCAAGATTCTGGACGAAGCGCTATCGTAATCAGCCTCGTGTCAACGTGGCGGTGCTCATCATCGACGAGGTCGGCTCTAGCCCATGAACCGTCAGGAGGCCAGCAGAGGCCAGCCTCTTCTTTCGATCAAGAGTCGTTCCGTTTTCGCCGGTGCCGCCCAACAAGGCGATACAGACGGACGGCCGCTTCGCGGCCGCCGCGGATCGCCAAGGCGTTGGCCGTCTTCAATTCGCGAAAGGATGTAAGAATGTCGTTATGGGTACACTGGAAGGAACGCAAGGGCGGGCGAAGCCTCTATCTTCTCGACGTGCCCTTTGAATGGCGTTCCTTCTGGTTGGCATCGTAATCGTGCTGCTTGTCTTGCTAGTGCGACGCTTCGGGTTGTTTTGAACCGATGGCGACGCCCAACAAATCGTTGGACGCGAGCGGCGGGAGCGTGTTTCGCAAGATAATTGGTGCGGCGATGGTTGAATGAAATCGCGCCGCCGCGTCAACTCCGCCGTTGGGCGCTTTGTTCATCTCAAGCGGCGGCAACCATAAACTGACCTGGCATGAGATACGATCAATCCTAAAGCTGCCCGCAAGCATGGGGGAAGTTCTGGATAGGGGCATTCTAGTCACAATTTGGAACACCTAAAAAACACGGCCACTGGTCTACAAGCATGAAGACGAAGCCTACACTGTAGAGGAGCGAAAGAGTAAAGACGATGATGAGATTGAAGGGATGCGCAAACAGCTTCCCTCCAGCCCGCAAAGTGTTGACGATTGGCCCGCTAGCAATGACCCCAGCCGCCACTGGAAGCAAGCCAAGACAGAAAGAGATGATCTGACCGGGGAGATAATCATCCACGTTAGGGGTCGGGCCATTAAACAGGCGTCTCAGCGGCTCCCATTCAAGGTTGCGCAACGCTAGGCCCAAAACAGTAGACAGTAAAAGGAGAATGCTAATCACCGCAGTTGACCTTGGGGTTGTTAGGGGGGCGTTTCTCTGCGTCACAAAACGATTCGGCATGTCAGGATTTCCTGTCTGCCAGGCACGCACAATCGGTAGCAGGTTCATGCTGATGGCGAACAGACCAAGCCACATTCCTAAGAACAGCATGAAGGGAAACTCTTCATTGAGGTTCCGCCTGTTGACGAATTGCATGGTCATCAACGGAAGAATGAGGAGAGACCCTATGAGGGCTGATGACGCGATGTTCTTAAAAGTGAGGTGCATAATTTCTCCTTTCGCCATAAGCTGTAACGGCTCTCTCAATATCGCTACAAGTGTATCCAGAAATATTTATAGCACGAAGCCGAATACTCCCATCTTTGTTTGTCGTTGCCGTTCATTGTAGAGATCCTCGAACGTCTGCTGCATAGATTCGCCGAGACGATCCCTTCGGCAGGGACGGGCCTGACGGGAGTTGGTGTTGGTTTCGGTTCCTGTGCCGCCGAGATTGAACAACATGAAAACAAGAAAACGGTTGCCGCGCGAGTCGCTAAGAATCGTGGCGCATGGGCCATCCGTTCAATTAACCGATTTTGCCCCGGTGGTTGTTTTCTGTTTTTGCAACTTACGCTTCGAGAACGATTCCGACTGACTCGCAACTTCGTTTTAGGCGGAGCATTCAACCTCACGTCACGCGGCATTTGTAACTTGCGCTCCGCGTGGTTGGAACCAAGTCGGATGAGATCAGCTTGCCAACGATC
>JBQTHO010000023.1:0-89699 GCA_052389795.1 Acidobacteriota bacterium
CGGCCCGAGCCGCTCACATTACCAGCGGCTGTCTGGATCAATCCGCCCGCAAACCCGGGCGCAATCCAGCCGACCGCTACACTAAATTCGATCGTCCAGTTGTCTCAAACTTATTGACACGCTCCGCGGGGCGTTGAAGCGGGGCTCAATTCTGAAGACACGAAGTACTGGCAAGCCGGTTACGAACTCGGTCAGGGGTTAAGCGACAAAGAGACCAAAGCACTGGTCAAAGAACCCATCAAGCAGGAACCGGACGCCCCACTATTCCTTCAGGATACATTGGGCGGTGACGCCCAGGACGAGAAGGATAAGAGCGCGGAATAGGTTGTCCATGCCAGGGCATCTAACTGAGCTTGAACCTAAACCAGTTTCTAAGCCGAGGACTAACGCTTCTCATCCTCTTAAGCTCATGCGCCCACAAAATGCCACCACTGGGATCACTTCCGCGGCATGGCGTGACGATCTTCGCTATCTCGCACGCGAACTCAAAGTTCTTGATTTCTCTTTGCGCGTGTTTGCGTCTTTGCGACTTCGCGTGAAATAGCTTCTTGCGAAGGACACTTCACGCAAAGGTCCAGAGCCCATACCGAACACGCAAAGTAAGACTACGGGATTCCTTCTAAACCATCTTAATGAAAATTGTTTTGGTATAGTGCGAGCATAATCGGGAGATACACGCGAATGATCACTGTTGCCAATCGACTTTACGTGAAGCCAGAGTACGCGGACGCCTTTGAGAAGGTGTTCCGAGAGCGGGCCGGTCTGGTGGATAAGATGGACGGGTTCATCTCCAATCAGATCTTGCGCCCCGTAAACGATGGAGATCCTTACGTTGTCTTTACGATGTGGAATAGCCGTCAGGATTTTCTCAACTGGGTCCGGTCCGACGCCTTCGTGAAGGGTCACGCCCAGTCAGGTACTTTGCCAAAAGACGCGTACTTCAAAACTAATGTGCTGGAGCTGCACGAGGTTCTGCAGGATTCCTCACGGCCCGACCTGCCGCCTGAACCGCACGGCGGTCCGTTCAACATGCACTAGACTCTGGGTTTGAAAACACATGGCAAAAAAATAGCGGCACCTTTAAGACGCCGCTATTCTTTCTATGGGGCTCCGGTTATCGCAGCCCACCCGATCCCAGATGTCGAAAGGCAATTTCTAAGCAGAGCTAAGTGAGGTTTATATCATGCGCGCAAATCGCGGTCTGTGCGCTAACACACAAAGCAGAGAATTTGCGAAAGCATTGAGCAGATGAGCTAGCCCAGCAATCGAGCGAACTCGTCTTTCACTACCCGGTAACACTCGCAGACGGTCGCTTCCAGCTTTTCGCGGTCGAGGATCTTGATACGACCGCGCACATAACTAATTGCTCCTGAATCCTGCAAGCGACCGGCGGCTACCGTCACACCTTCCCGGCGCACTCCCAACATGTCCGCAATCAGCTCCTGGGTCATTATCAGTTCGTCTCCTGGAATGCGGTCATAGCTCAACAGAAGCCACCGGCACAGTTGCTGTTCCACTGTGTGCAGACGGTTGCAAACCGCCGTTTGTGAGATCTGCGTAATTAGCGCCTGGGTGTAACGCAACAGCAGGTATTGGAATTTGCCACCGAGCGCGAACTCATCTTGCAGCACTTTTGCTTTCATCTTGAGCGCGTCACCGGCACTCTGGACAACGGCGCGATTGGGCATGGTTCCGCCGCCCATGAAGAGAGCGATCCCGACTACACCATCATTGCCCGTTAAACCCATTTCGGCGCTGGTGCCGTTTTCCATTGTGTAGAGCAGTGAGACGATTGAGTTTGTAGGAAAGAAGACGTAGTCCAGTTGCCCGCCAAATTCATAGACAACCTCACCGAGAGAGAATGAAACCGGCAGCAAATTTGGTCGCAACCGTTCATACTCATCCGGCGAAAGCGCGGCGAGCAGTCGGTTTTCAACTGTCTCGGTGAGTACTGCTGTCATAGACACTCGAGGATTCACGGGCGGTCAGCCTTGGAAAGCTACCTTCGTCGACTCGCCGGGGGAACATTTTACCCTACTTGAGAATGGCTTCAAAAAGGGAATGGCCCGGCCCGCGATACTCTCCATGACATCTGCTCGCCGTTGAAATCTCTCGCAAGCGCCACTGTCCTCAATCGCAAGTGCTTATATGTTGCTTGCGTCCTATATGCTCCCGTTGACATATGACGCAGCGAAGCGTAGGGTCAAACAGAAGCGAGACCAGCTACCTCCATTCTCAGCTCTTCTGGAATCTGCCAGACCATCTGACATCTACAGCTCAACCACCAAGAGTTCAGGGTGTATCAGCTCCGTTGTGAGTCCGACACACGACCGTCTTGTTGCTGTAATTCTTTAAATTCACACAAGCCCGTTGTGTCATTCGCGCTGCCTCAAGCTCCTGACGAAACACAGTAGAAAGAGATTGAAACAAGCTATGAAAATGAATATCCAGCCACTGCACGATCGCGTAATAGTGAAACGCATTGATGAAGGCGAACAGGTTCGTGGAGGCATCATTATTCCCGACTCAGCGAAAGAGAAACCCCAAGAGGGTGAAGTGATCGCCGCCGGCTTAGGCAAGTACAAGGAAGATGGCACGCGCCAGGCATTAGACGTCAAAGCAGGAGACCGCGTCCTGTTCGGCAAGTACAGCAGTTCTGAGATTAAGGTCAATGGCGAAGAGCTTTTGATCATGCGCGAGGACGAGATTCTTGGCGTCATCACGCGCGCGGGTGCAGCTGCCGGTGGAAAAAAAGGCAAATAGGTTTTGGTGCAACGGAAACCGCGAGTTTGCGTTCACTAGTTTAAATTAGGAGAAGAAAATAAATACTATGGCAAAACAGATAACTCATGGCGAAGAATCGCGAGGGGCAATTTTACGCGGCGTCAATCAGCTCGCCGACGCAGTGAAAATCACGCTGGGACCAAAGGGGCGGAACGTTGTCCTCGATAAAAAGTACGGCAGCCCGACCATCACCAAAGACGGCGTAACTGTGGCTAAAGAGATCGAGCTCAAAGATCCAATGGAGAACATGGGCGCGCAAATGGTGCGTGAAGTGGCTTCGAAAACCAGCGACGTCGCCGGCGACGGAACTACCACAGCGACTGTGCTGGCGCAGGCTATCTTCCGCGAAGGCGTGAAAACTGTCGCGGCGGGTGCGAACCCGATGGCCCTGAAGCGCGGCATCGACAAGGCGGTCGAGCGTGCTACTAAAGAGATTGAGAAAATGTCGAAGCCGGTCACGGGAGAAATGATCGCCCAGGTCGGAACCATCTCGGCGAATGGTGACCATGCCATTGGCGAGTTGATTGCCGAGGCTATGGAGAAGGTGGGCAAGGATGGCGTCATCACCGTCGAAGACTCGAAAACGATGGAGACGGCCCTGGAAGTAGTCGAAAGGAATGCAATTCGATCGCGGCTACCTTTCACCCTATTTCGTCACCGATCCGGAAAGCATGGAAGTTGAGTTGGAGAACCCGGTCATTCTTCTTAGCGAGAAAAAGATTTCCTCGCTCCGGGATATGCTCCCCATCCTTGAACAGGCAGCCAGACTGAGCAAGCCGCTCCTGATCATCGCGGAAGACGTCGAAGGCGAAGCGCTGGCGACGCTCGTGGTGAATAAATTGCGCGGTACGATTGCGGTGGCCGCGGTGAAAGCACCAGGCTTTGGTGATCGCCGTAAAGCGATGCTCGAAGACATTGCAGTCCTGACTGGCGGCAAGGTCATTAGCGACGACCTCGGAATCAAACTTGAGAACGTCAAGCTTGAAGACCTTGGTAGCGCCCGGCGGGTGACGCTCGACAAAGACGCGACGACCATCATCGATGGCGACGGCAGCACCAAAGACGTGCAAGCCCGGGTGAAGACTCTGAAGGCCCAGATCGAAGAATCGACGTCGGATTATGATCGCGAGAAATTGCAGGAACGGCTGGCGAAACTGGTCGGTGGCGTCGCAATCATTCGCGTCGGCGCGGCGACGGAAACGGAACTCAAAGAGAAGAAGGCCCGCGTCGAAGATGCGATGAACGCAACCCGCGCAGCAGTTGAAGAAGGCATCGTGCCCGGCGGCGGCGTGGTTCTGATTCGCGCGGCGAAGGCGCTCGATAAGTTCAAGCTGTTCGAAACGGATAAAGACGGCGAAGTGATTGGCGATGAAGACGAGCAGATTGGCGTCAACATCGTTCGGCGCGCATTGGAAGAGCCGCTGCGTCAGATCGTCGCTAACGCGGGCAAAGAAGGCGCAGTGATCGTCGAGAAGGTTCGCGCCGAAAAGAACCCGAACGTTGGCTACAACGCGGCGACGGAGACTTTTGAGGACCTCGTGGCCGCCGGCGTTATCGATCCTGCCAAGGTCACGCGGTGCGCATTACAAAACGCCGCGTCAATCGCAGGCCTGATGCTCACCACTGAAGCTCTAATTTCTGAGCTCCAGGACGATGACAAGCCACGGGCAATGCCCGGCGGCATGGATATGTAATTCCCCTGGCAGGATGGGAAGCCCCATTTTCACCATGCGGCTTCCTATCCGTTCCCTCGGACTAATCTCCGCCGTCCTGGCAGTTCAGTTGACCGACAATCTCTAAAAACGGGAATGAAGGTGGCACAGACTTTAGGCTGTGTTGCCGTTTAGAATGGAGAAAATCACAGAATGAAGCCTGTGCCACTAGGCTTCTCGAAACGATGTCTCGAGTTCGCGGGTTGCTTTCTCGACGGCTCGCTCTGCCTCACGCAACGTCTTAGTCGCTTCAGTTAATTCCGCGGCGATACTCTGCCCGCGTTCGATTGCGTCTTCGAATGCGGCGTTTGCTTTATTGAAGCGCTCCTCGGCCTGGCGCCTCTGCTTGTCGGCTTCTTTTGCAACTGCCTCGGCTCGCTTCTGCGCTGCTTCCAGGCTCTTTGTCATAGCCCGCGCCGCCGCCAGCGACTTCTTCGCGCCTTGTAGCGAAACCTTTGCGGCATTCATCCGTGCCTGCCGCTCTTCACGCTGAGTTGTGTCGGCAGCAGATTTTCTACTTTGCAGTGTGCGGTGGGCAGTGACTGATTTTTTTGGAGGACTCACCTGCTGCGGCGGGTCAGGCGGGCGCTTCGCGTTGGCGGCGCTGGGAACGAAGGAACCGAATGAATCGAAGCCAGGTGGATCGACGTCATGGGTCAGTCGCCCCGGAGTGGGGCTATCAGAAACTGAGGCGAACGACGACAAGGCTTCGAGGGTCGTGGTAATGCGTCGCAGCGTATCGAGCGACGGGTTGTGGCCAGCGTCGCGAAGGATTTCAGTCGCCAGATCGGAAAGCTGCGAGAGCGCCTTGCGCCGTCCGTCCAGAGCTTCCCGCATGTTTGCCAACTTTCCAGACGTCTGTGCCTTGCGGAATCTTTGCCCGGTCGCCAACAGCTCGTCGAATGCCTCCCGATGCGTCCAATAGAGCTGGTTCACAGTCCAGGCAGAGATGGGCGGCTTTGCCAGCATCTTGACGCGTTGCGCCTCATCGGCATTCCCATCCTTCTTAAGTAGAGCCGCAAGTTTCTTGCGCGTGCCGGTGAATTCGGTCAATGGAAGCTTAAACAAGGCATCAATGGGATCGTCGCGTCTGGCCATCGATCAGACCTCAAGGATGTATCGCAAGTTGGTAATTTGCGAATCGGAGGCAAGTTAACAACTGCGTTACTGTCAGGGATGAAGATAGAAAACCTTGCTGATGATCTTCCATTCGCCGTCCGTCTTTAGCAGCGTGAACATGTCGGTGAATTTGTGACCGGTCCAGTTATCGAGTTCAACGCGGGCGGTCGCGATGGTGCCCTGAATGTCGATGTTGGCGATGTTGGATGTTAGCTCAGTGGCCGGGCCATTCCCGTCGTTCCAATCGAACAGGGACTGGATGGGGCCGCCGAACAAGTCTGGCCCGATGTAGCCGTAGATGGTCGCACCATCGTGGAACGCCGGCTTCATGTCGTCGCCTTTGCCTGACCTGCCGCCATCGACATAGGTTTGAATGGTGCGCGCGATTGCGTCGCGTTCGTTGGTAGAAGACGCAACTTTCTGCTCTGCCTGCATCCGGATTCTCCTTGTTGGTTTAAGTCCTGATCAGCATTCAAATGGATCGGCGCCGTCGGTTCAGGCGACCTACAGTGCTACGGTACTGGGTCTTTAGGTCCGGCGGGTTGAGCCGCGTTGACGTGAATGCTGCTGTCATTCGAATCGATGTAGAAGTGGTTTGTGCCAGACCTCGTGTCTACCGGATCCGCGTTGAGCGTGTAGGACGAGCTCGAGTTTGCCGATTTTGGCGTGACGTTCAGCGTATACAGATAGCCGTCCGTTACTGGAGGATTCCCGGAGAATTTTGAACTCAAGAACTCTTCTTTCGTTAGCTGTTCGAAGGTGCCAAAAGTCCGAGAATGGGTGTTGTAGTACTGGATTTGGACGGCTGCGATTGTCTTAAGGTTCTGAATTGTGGCCGCTTCGTTTCCCGAACGGTTTGCTGCCTGCCAGCCCACCACAGCCGCGCCAATTAAAATGCCGATGATAGCAATCACGATCATCAACTCGATGAGCGTGAAGCCTCGTTCGTTACGTCTCGTCCTGAGTGTGTTCTTCATGAAAGTTCCTTTAGTAAAAACGACGCGTAGCGCCTCAAGTTCCGAAAAGAAGCCGCGCGCCAGCCTGACGCCAAATCTTACCACCGCCGAGAATCGACGCGCTAATCAGGTCGGCAGCAGAAAACGAGGATAGCGAGCGCATGATAATGCATGTAAAATGGCGGCTTGATGAGAAACCTCCGTACCGCCGACGCCCCGCTCGTGACCACGGCAGAGAAAATCAATCTGCTGCAAGCTGAAATCGAGCGCGTTATTCGTGGAAAGGCAGAGGCCGTGCGCCTCGCAATCGTCACGCTTCTGGCCGGCGGACATCTGCTGGTGGAAGACGTGCCGGGGGTAGGGAAGACAACTTTGGCGCACGCCCTGGCGCGGGCCCTGGACTGTTCATTCCAGCGGATTCAGTTTACGTCAGACCTCTTGCCGGCGGATGTGATCGGCTTGTCGGTTTACGATCAGACCTCCACGACATTTGAATGGCGGCAGGGACCGATCTTCGCCAACGTAATCCTGGCCGACGAAATCAACCGCACCACGCCAAAAACCCAGTCCGCATTGCTGGAAGCCATGGCCGAGCGGCACGTCACGGTCGAGGGCGTCACGCATCCACTGCCGCAGCCGTTTATCGTGATGGCGACGCAGAATCCGATCGAGCATCACGGCACCTATCCGCTGCCCGAGTCGCAAGTGGACCGATTCATGCTCCGTCTGCGAATCGGCTATCCTGGTTTGATTGATGAAAAGCAGATGCTCCGCGACCGCGAACACGGCGAGCCGCTCGACGAAGTGCAAACCGTGATGACGGCCGAAGAGATTCTCGAATTGCAGAGAGCGGTCTCCGAAGTAACAGTCGATGACGCGATCGTGGATTACTTAATGCGGATCGTAGCGGCGACGCGGAACTCTGAGATGCTCGACCTCGGCGTTAGTCCGCGCGGCACGCTCTCATTGTTCCGCGCGGCGCAGGCGCTCGCGCTGACTGAAGAACGCGATTACTGTATTCCCGACGACGTGAAACGACTCGTCATTCCCGTGTTTGCCCACCGCATCACGGTCAGCTCTCGTTATGCCTCGGCGATGCGCCGCAGCGAAGAAGCCGAAGCCGTGCTTCACGAGATCCTGAAAACCGTCAGCGTGCCGCTCTAATCAAGGATGAAGGCGGAAGGATGAAGGATGAAAGAAGAACAAAGAGACATCCTTCGCGCCAGTCTGATCCGGCGGAAAAGGTAGCGCGAAAGGAACGGCACCGCGACAAGGAGACGCGTCGCCAGAAGGAAACACGTTCATCCTTCATCCCTCATCCTTCATCCTTGCTCTCCCGCTGGCGTAACCCGATTCTCGGGACCCTTTTGGTGCTTGCCGGTCTCGCGACGGCGCTCTTTACCATCCTCGCCCGCCGCATTGGCGACCCGGGTTTGGCCGGCACGGGCGCAATCGCTTCACTTATCTTCGCCCTCCTGATCACGATTCTGATCGTGCCGCCGCTCGCGCGCTCTGCGTACGCTGAAGTGGGGCGGCGCGGTTTGCCGCTGGAGGTCACGAGTGGTGGAGTCATTTTCATCGTCATTCTTTTGATTGTGGCGCTGGCCGCGTGGAACACGGGAAACAATCTGTTGTTTCTGGTGTTTTCCATCATGCTGTCGACTCTGTTCGTGTCCTGGGCGGCGGCCCGTCTGGCGCTGCGCGACCTGACGGCGGCGGCGCGCTTTCCCGATCACATCTTCGCCGGTGAGCCTGCCGAAGTTCTTGTCACCGTCAAGAATGAGAAGCGAATGCTGCCTTCGTTCTCGGTTCTGGTCGAAGCGCGTGGTCCATCCGGCAAGTCAAAGCCCCAGAGATGGAAGCACCGTGTCCGGTATTTGAAACGCACGCTCGGCTATTTCACCTACGTGCCCCACCGCGCGTCGGCCGAGCAAACAGTCGAGCAACTCTTCCCAAAGCGCGGTCACATCCTCGTCACCGGGTTCGAGCTTTCGACGCGATTTCCGTTTGGATTCTTCCGTCATCGCCGCCGCTTGAAGACCCGGGAAGTCGACATCGTCGTCTATCCAAAGCCGCAACCGATCCCTGACGAGCTGCACCTTCTGCCGCTTTTCATGGGCCAGCGGACTTCATTTCGCCGCGGCTTTGGCCACGACTTACTTCTACTGCGTGATTATCAGGCGCACGACGAACTGCGGCACATCGATTGGAAAGCGACGGCGCGCGCCCGTCGATTGACTGTGCGCGAGTTCGCGGCCGAAGATGAGCGGCGCATTACGATCATGCTGGATACGCGTCTGACGGAAGACATCGATCGCGAGAACTTCCGGATTCGATTCGAGAATGGGGTGGTGCAGGCTGCGTCTTTGGTAAATCACTTCATCGACGAGCGCGCAGAACTTTCACTCGTGCTCGGCGCCGAACGTGGGCCGTTTGGCACGGGGCCGGAGCAGTTGTACGCCTGTCTCAGAAGACTGGCGATGGCGCGATATGAAGAGAAAATCCCTAGTGATGTCTGGCCGAACGCGATTACTGAAAGCATCGAGTTGCGCGGGCACCGGCCTGATGGAAACTACTCGATTCTGCTGACTGCCGCGCCGCAAGGGTCGATTCCCGCGCACATCTGGCGGCGTTCGTTTGTAATCTTCTTGTGAACCTGGCCACAGATGCTTGTAAAAAGCCGATGATGGCTTTAATACCGATTGTCGCCAGGTGTCAAAAACCGATTCCACTTTGCTCATGCTGATGCCGTTTCAGGATTCACGCTGGCTCAGCAAGTCCTGAGCCAGAATGCAGGCTAAGCCGAGTAGTTGGAACGCAATGGCGCCATAAGTCGCATAATTTGATTTTTTTACAAGCGATGCGCGCTCGCGCTGCAAATCCCGAATCCGAACCCGTTTTTTCTCGATGCTGGTCACGATTTGTTCCCGAAGCGATTTCATGACGGGCAACAGCGCGGCATAGAGCATGAGGTCGTTTTCAGCATATTCAGCCTGAGAATATTTCTGGATCTCACGCAACTTCTTACCCAGCTCAGATTTTGGTTCGGGCATTTGCTTGCTCAGATTTTCCAGTTCCGCAGTGAGCCGGGCGCGCGCTACAGGATCGGTGGTTGTTTGCAGTACCTGAGCCAGTTCCAATGCCTTTTCAAGAAGAGGAATTGCCTGGCCGGCCTCTTCCACCTCTAAGCTGGTAATCTCCGTTGGCGGAATATCATTGGCGGCGGCGTAGTACTTAGTAAGAAAAGTCTTCAGAAAACTTTCCGCATCGCGCCGCGCATCAGTCGTTTTCGCGGGGGGCACCACCAGCGCCAGATTGTGCATGATCCGGAAGTGATCAAACTGGGAGTCACCTTCGCTCAGCGCCGCAGTTTGCCTCTCGAGCGAGTCAAGCAGGCTGGTGTGTTCGTCGTCAACGTTCTTCAACCGCTCGCTGATGTAAGAAATCACCAGCGAATTGAACGCCACCGAAACGAGCGAAAGCAAGAACCCCAGGAGAATCGCATTCTTATTTGAAGTGATTCTTCGCATCGTGTCTGAGTGTCAGCCGCAGCTAGAACGAGACTTCCTATCACTTCCGGAAAAAAGCAAACGAAGAGAGGCGGGCTATTGTAGCATCGCGCCTGCTTCGAGACGCGCACCATTATTAAAATCCAGGGTCGTCATCCGGCGGCTTCCTTCAGCCTGCAGTTCAAGCACTTCCAGAACGGTGTGGTCATCACAAGAGATAACAAGTCGAGGGCCGTGCGCTTCAACAACCTGGCCCGCGGGCTCTGACCGATCAGAGACCCGTGGGTATGCCCGCCAGATGATCAGCCGTTGTCCTTTGCAGTATGTGAACGCGTTCGGCCACGGTTGAAACCCACGCACGCGACGCTCGATCGCAAAAGCATCCATGGCCCAATCGATAAGACCGTCTTCGCGCCTGAGGATCGGCGCGAGCGTGGCTTCTGAATCAAGCTGTGGCTTTGATTCGATCTCATTCAGATTTCTAAGCGTCTCACTGAGCAGATCAGCGCCGATTTCGGAAAGGCGGGACAAGAGTTCTGGAGCCGTTTCCTGTTCGCCAATCTTTGTGGCTTTCTTAAGCAAAATCGGTCCGGCATCTAATTCCTCGACGATTTTCATTGTCGTCACGCCGGTTTGTTCCTCGCCATTGATGATCGCCCAATTCACCGGCGCCGCGCCGCGATACTTTGGCAGGAGAGAGAAGTGGACGTTGACGCAGCCGTGACGCGGCGCGGCCAGGAATTCATTCGGCAAAATTTTCCCGTAGGCGACAACGACAGCGACGTCCGCTTTGTGGGAAGCAAACAACTCTCTTGCTTCCGGAGTTCTGATCTTCTGAGGCTGTTGGATTTCGAGGTTGTGTTCAGTCGCGAATTCTTTAACGGGCGACTGATGCAATTTCTTTCCGCGACCGGCCGGTTTGTCCGGCTGCGTCCACACGGAAATAATTTCATGGCCGTCATCGACCAGCCGTCGCAAAGACGGCACGGCAGATTCAGGCGTACCCATGAAAACGATGCGCATTGCTGCAGTTTACAGTTAACGAGCCGGGCGCGACAGATGAAGCAGCCGCGTAGCGGCAGAATGTTTATTAACAGAAGTCACCATGAAGAATTCAGCCGGTTGAAAATGCACAAAGCATTTTCAACCGGCTGCTCGTTTTTGTGAATCGGAAATCTATAAACATCTCGCGCCTACGGCGCGAATAACTAGATCGCGGTACCGGCGTCGGCACGTCTTCTCGTCGCGCCAACTTTCTCGGACGAAAGCTTTGCCTGCATAAACAGCAAAAGGTAGTCGCGGCCGCCGGCCTTCGAATCAGTGCCTGACATGTTGAAGCCGCCGAATGGATGAACCCCGACCAACGCGCCGGTGCATTTGCGATTCAAGTACAAATTACCGACGTGGAATTCGTTACGCGCGCGATCGAGTTTTGCTTCATCAGTAGAGTAAACCGCGCCTGTCAGACCAAACTGCGTATCGTTGGCAATTTGCAACGCGTGGTCGTAGTCGTCAGCTTTGATAACAGCCAGAACAGGGCCGAAAATTTCTTCCTGCTCGATGGTCGAGCCGGGTTTCACATCTGCAATCACGGTCGGCTCGATAAAGAAGCCTTGCTCACCGTCTGATCCGCCGCCGGCAATCAAACGCCCGCCCTCGGCCTGCCCTTTTTCGATGTAGCCGTTGATGGACTTGAAAGCCTTCTCGTTGATCACCGCACTCATCGTCGTGCTGTTATCCAAAGGGTCGCCAAGCTTAATCTTCGCCGTACGCTCTGCAATCTTCTCGATCAGCGGATCGTAAATCCGAGCATCGATGATTGCTCGCGAGCAGGCGGAACACTTTTGGCCCTGGAATCCGAATGCTGCTTGCACCACGCCCGTCGCCGCCTCTTCGAGATCGGCATCATCGGCTACGATGATTGCATCTTTGCCGCCCATCTCAGCCACGACGCGCTTGATCCAAAGCTGTCCATCGTGCACCTTCGCCGCGCGTTCGTTGATCCGTAAGCCCACCTCTTTCGAGCCGGTGAACGCAATGTAACGCGTCTTCGGATGATCGACGACGACATCGCCAACTTCCGCGCCTGAGCCGGTCATGAAGTTCACGACACCCGCAGGCATTCCTGCTTCTTCCAACAGTTCAAAAAACTTGTAAGCAATGGCCGGCGCATCGGACGAAGGCTTCAACACGACGGTGTTGCCGGTGACGATAGAAGCCGCAGTCATGCCGGCCATAATCGCCAGCGGAAAGTTCCACGGCGGAATTACCGCGCCCACGCCCAGCGGAATGTATTCAAGTTGATTGTCCTCGCCTTTGAGTTTCGTGAGCGGCTGGTCACCCGCGTAGCGCAGCATCTCGCGGGCGTAGAACTCGAGAAAGTCGATTGCTTCGGCGGTGTCGCCGTCCGCCTCCGGCCAGGACTTTGCGACTTCGTGAATCATCCATGCTGAGAATTCATGCTTGCGCTCGCGCAGCATTGCAGCGACGCGAAACAAAAGGTCTGCGCGCTCCTGGGCCGGGACGTTGCGCCACGTCTGAAAAGCTTGAGCGGCACTCTCGACAGCTTTGTTAGCCAACTCTTTGGTGGCCTTGTGAAACTTGCCGACAACCTGCGTTCGATTGGCGGGATTAATGCTGTCCAGAGTGTCGCCGGTTTTGATGCGTTCACCGCCGATGATGAGCGGATATTCTTTTCCCAATTGGGTTTTTACCGACTCAATGGCCGCACGCATAGCCGCCGCGTTTTCTTCTGTGTTGAAATCAGTGAAAGGTTCGTTTTGAAATTCAGTTGGCATATCACTCCTGTTTCGTGTCAGAAGCCCACGCGTGAGCAAAGGCGTCTCTCGCCGGATGCCCTCCCTGACGGTCGGGCTTCTGACACGATCTGTTAGCTCCCTACGCCGGCCACTCGCCGGCCTTCTGCAACTTCCTGACCTTGCGTTTGACGATCTCCCGCTTGAGCGGCGTTATGCGATTTACATAAAGAAGGCCGTCGCAATGATCCGTTTCGTGAAGCAGACAGCGCGCCTCAAGCTCTATTCCCTCGATCTCAAACTGCTTACCATTGAGATCGTGCCCGCGCGCGATCACGCGCATGCTGCGAGCCACCTTCGAATAAATACCTGGAATCGAGAGGCAGCCCTCCTCACCGTCCTGCTTGCCTTCCTGCAAAATGATTTCAGGATTGGCCATGAAGTAGCGACTTGATTTGTCTTTGCCGCCCGAACAATCCATCACAAACAGACGCTTCGCGACGCCGACCTGTACCCCGGCTAGTCCCACGCCGGGCGCGGCATACATCGTTTCGAACATGTCGTCGGCCAGCTTCCTTAGATCGTCGTCGAATTTGGTAACGGGATCAGCGGGGGTTTCTAAAATCGGATTGGGCCAGGTAACCAGTTTCAATACTGCCATTCAATAAAAAGGGAATTCCTATGAAGTTTGGTTGTGTCGAGTTAGATATTACGATGAACGTTCCGGCTTTCGCTAGTAGCCATTACAGAACCGCGAACGGTAGTGAGCGGGATGAAGACTCAACATGAATCTTTAACCCGCTCGTTAACGCTCGCGTCCGCACCCTCCCTGAAGGTCGGGTTTCCGCCCTGTCTTCTTCTGTGTCCTCTGTGGTTAATCTCTTCAGTACGCGCGTAGCTGTTCGAGGTAACCTTCGTAGTTCCGTTTCATCTCGCCCAGGCTATCGCCGCCGAATTTTTCGCGGGTGGCTTGAGCGAGGACGAGTGCAACCATCGCTTCGCCGATTACTCCGGCGGCGGGAATGACCGTAATGTCAGAGCGTTCAAACGCCGCGCGCTCTTCCTGTTTTGTGTCGATATCAACCGAGCGCAATGCGCGCCGCAGCGTGGAAATAGGTTTCAAGAATCCGCGCACCCGAATCTCTTCGCCATTCGTCACGCCACCTTCCAGGCCACCGGCACGGTTCGTCTCGCGGACGAATTCCCCAGCGTCTGCGCTATAGCCGATCTCATCGTGAACACTCGATCCGGGAAGCCCACTCGCTTCAATGCCTGCGCCGATAGCCACGGCCTTGACCGCGGGAATCGACATGATCGCCTGCGCGAGTCTGCCGTCCAGTTTAAGGTCCCAAGCCGTAT
The DNA here is from genome assembly GCA_052389795.1 of Acidobacteriota bacterium. Taxonomy (GTDB): domain Bacteria; phylum Acidobacteriota; class Blastocatellia; order Pyrinomonadales; family Pyrinomonadaceae; genus UBA11740. Next base: position 14,196 of record JBQTHO010000023.1, read on the forward strand.
GCGAGCCCAGCCCCGGCGGGACGTCGCGCGCGATGACCTCAAAAATTCCGCCGAGCGTGTCGCCTTCGGCTTTTGTTTGATCGATCAATTGAATCATTCGCTGTTGCGCGTCCACGTCGGCGCAGCGCAAAGGCGAGTCGTCCGGAATCGATAAGATTTGATCGAAAGTAAGTTCCAAAAGCCGCTCAGGAATCCCGCCGAGTTGAATCACGTGACTGCGAACGGCAATGCCGAACTGTTGCAGCAACTGCTTTGCGATCGCGCCGCAAGCGACGCGCGCTGCCGTCTCGCGTGCCGACGCGCGCTCCAGAACATTCCGCAGATCGCGCGCGTCATATTTCAATCCGCCGGCTAAATCCGCGTGGCCGGGACGCGGGCGTTTGACGCGCCGTGATTTCTCGGGCGCAAGCTCTTTCGGCTCGACCGCCATCACCTCGTCCCAGTTAGCCCAATCCTTGTTTTCAATCATCAGCGCCAGCGGCGAACCGAGGGTCACGCCATGACGCACTCCGCCGAGGATTTCAACTCGATCCTGCTCAATCTTCATGCGTCCGCCGCGGCCATAGCCTTGCTGCCGTCGCCACAGCTCATGATTGATTTGATCGACGTTGATGGGCTGTCCGGCCGGCAGACCTTCGACAATCGCGACCAGTGCGCGTCCGTGTGATTCGCCGGCGGTGGTGAAGCGGAACATTGTTGATTAGTCAGTTGTTAGTGCTAGTAGTGCGTTTTGTATTTTGTACTTTGGGCTTTGTACTTTGATGTATAGCCAAAGGCATCTTCAAAATTTCGGCTTTACTCTGACCGCACATCAAAGTACCAAGCTCAAAGTACAAAGCACAAAACGACAACTGACAACTAACGACTGACAACTGACAGGTAATTCTCATCAAACATATTTCCTCGACCCAGTATCCCAGCCGGATCGAGGGCTCGTTTCACGGCGGCCATTTCGCGGAGGCCCCGATCGCCATACATCTCGCGCAGGTACTCACGCTTCAATTTGCCGATGCCATGCTCAGCCGAGATCGTGCCGCCAAGCTCTACGGCGCGGTGGATAAAAAGGCGATAAATTTCCCAGGCCTGCGCGGCTTCTTCGTCGTCACGCGGCAGGATGTTGACGTGGACGTGATTGTCGCCGATGTGGCCGAAGATCGTGTAACGCAAATCGCCCCCGCGCAACGCTTCGCGATAGAAGTTCAACAGTTCAGCGAATGAATCGTCAGGCACAGCCAGGTCAGTTGAGACTTTGCGCTGCTTGTATTTGGCGAACCATTCGTTCATCAGCACCGGCAGCGCGTGACGGAACTCCCGTAGCTTCGCGTGATCCTGTTGGTTCGTGGCAAACCACGATTGATCGCCTAAAGCCCGATGTCGTTCAGTCAGTTCGAGCCATTCGTTCGTCAGGGACTCTTCCGTTGCCGGACTGGTTTCTTGCTCAAAGAAAATAGCCCCGACCACCTGAGCAGGAATGGTGGCGTACTTCTGGCGCAGGAAGCGCAGCGATTCCTGGTCAAAATATTCCAGCGCGCGAGCGTCTAAAGTGGCACAGACTTCAGTCTGTGAATCGGGTAAATCAGCCACAGACTGAAGTCTGTGCCACAGCGATCGCTCGCGCGATTCGCGAACAAACCCGAGCAGGTCCTCTTCACCATCAAAAAACACGACCCCACTTAGCAGCCCTTCAGGCTTTGGCAGTAGACACACTTCGGCTTCAACGATCACGCCCAGAGTTCCTTCGCTGCCAATGAATAGGTCGATTACATCCATGCCCGGTGCGACAAAATATCCTGAAGCGTGCTTTCTAACCTTGGGCATTTGATACGTTGGCAGCTTCGCGTCGATCGTGCGGCCAGAAGAAAGCGGAATCGTAAATTGCCCATCGCTTTGGGCCCGCGATTCACCACGCTGCAGATCGATTACATCACCAGTGGCTAAAGCAATCTTCAGTCGCTGGACATAATTTCGCGTCGGGCCGTACTTGAACGTGCGCGATCCAGAGGCGTTCGTGGCAATGGTTCCGCCCATGAAGCAGGTCCGCTCAGTCGGGTCCGGTGGATATAGCAGGCCTTCAGATTCGACAGCTCGTTGTAAATCAATCAATCGGACGCCGGCTTCGGCGACGGCGTGGCCACCATTCTCGTCGCCGGCGACACTCTTGATGTGATTCAGTCTGTCGGTGGCGATGACGATTCCGCCGAAGGGCACTCGACCCGCGACCGTGCCCGTGCCCGCACCCGAGACGGTTACCGGCGTGTCCGTCCGGGTTGCCTCAGCGAGAATGTTCGCGACTTCCTCGGCCGACTCCGGAAAGAGCACGCGTTCGGCATTGCCTCCCTGAACGTAACTGGCGTCGGAAAGGTAGTCCTGAATTTCGTCTGGTTGAGACTTAACAAGCATTCGTTTGAACCACAGAGGACACAGAGAAGAAAAAGACAGTTCAGTTAAGATAGGAAGTCCTCGTCACTCTCTGAAAGTCTGATATTGCGTTTTACTTTTCTCGGTGTCCTCTGGGTTAACAATTCTTACGCGACAGCCAACTGCCGCGCACGCAGATACTTAATCCGATCACGCAGTTCAGCCGCTTTCTCAAACTCGAACTTCTTCGCGTGCTCGCGCATTTCGAACTCAAGACGCGCGATCGTGTCATGAATCTGCTGTGGGCTGTAAGCTTCGCTGTCCTCCAGCTCCAGCGGTACCTTGAAGTAATCGGCTTCGGCAGCGGTCACCAGTGTTGCTTCGATTGGCTTGATGATCGTCTGCGGTACAATGCCGTGCTCGAGATTGTACCCTCTCTGTAATTCCCGCCGGCGATTAGTTTCGTCGATCGCCCGTTTCATCGAATCAGTTATCCGGTCGGCATAAAGGATCGCTTTGCCGCTGGCGTTGCGTGCGGCGCGCCCGATCGTTTGTATCAGAGACGATTCGGAACGCAGAAATCCCTCCTTGTCGGCGTCGAGAATGGCGACCAGCGAGACTTCCGGCAGATCCAGTCCTTCGCGCAGAAGGTTGATGCCGACCAGCACGTCGAACTCACCGCGGCGCAAGTCGCGCAGAATTCTTATGCGTTCCAGCGTTTCAATGTCCGAATGAAGATAGCGCACGCGGACATCGACTTCCGTGAAGTATTCGGTCAAGTCTTCCGACATCTTTTTTGTGAGCGTGGTCACCAACACGCGTTCGTTGCGTTCCGCGCGGATGCGACATTCGTTGAGGAGATGATCGATCTGGCCTTTGACCGGATGTACTTCAACTTCCGGATCCATCAAGCCGGTCGGGCGAATGATTTGTTCGATTACCTCGCCGCTGGTCCTGGTGAACTCGTATGGTCCCGGCGTCGCCGAAACGTAAATCCGTTGCGCAACTCGTTCTTCGAACTCTTCAAAATTCAACGGCCGGTTGTCGAGCGCAGACGGCAGACGAAATCCATATTCGACCAGCGTCTTCTTGCGTGACTGATCGCCGAAGAACATGCCGCGCACTTGCGGAATGGTCTGATGCGATTCGTCGATAATCACCAGAGTATCGCGCGGTAAGTAATCCAGCAGCGTTGGCGGCGGCTCACCCGGGTTCTTTCCAGTCAGATGCCGCGAATAATTCTCGATGCCCCGGCAGAAGCCCATCTCTTTCATCATCTCCAGGTCGAACATCGTGCGTTGGTGCAGGCGCTGTGCTTCAAGCAGCTTGCCTTCCTCGATCAGCTTTGGCTCCCACCACTCCAACTCCTGCTTGATCGATTTGATGGCGCGCTTCAAAGTCGTCCGCGGCATCACGTAATGCGACTTCGGATAGATAGGAAGTCGCGACGTGTGTTTCTGCGTAATCTCGCCGAGTAACGGATCGATTGTCGAGATCGAATCGATTTCGTCGCCCCACAATTCAATGCGATAAGCCTCGTCCTGATAGCTCGGATAAACTTCGACGACGTCTCCCCGCACACGAAAGCTGCCGCGCTTGAAATCGATATCGTTGCGTTCGTACTGCAATTCGACCAGTCGCTGGAGCAGGGTATCGCGCGCGATGCGCATTCCCGGTTCGAGAAACACGAGCATGCCGTAGTAAGCATCCGGATCGCCGAGACCATAGATACACGAGACACTCGCGACCACAATTACATCGCGTCGTTCAAAAAGTGCGCGCGTCGCGGACATGCGCAGACGGTCGATGTCTTCGTTCACGATCGCGTCTTTTTCGATGTAAGTGTCCGAGGCCGGCACGTAGGCTTCGGGCTGATAATAGTCGTAATACGAAACGAAATACTCGACGGCATTTTCAGGAAAGAGCGTCCGGAATTCCTGGTAAAGCTGGGCCGCAAGGGTCTTGTTGTGCGCTATGACAAGTGTGGGGCGTTGCGTCTCGTCGATGACACTTGCAACGGTGAAAGTCTTTCCGCTGCCGGTGATGCCGAGCAGCACTTGATCCTTCGTGCCGTCATTGACGCCGCGCACAAGGGCTTCGATTGCCTGCGGCTGGTCGCCACAGGGACGATAATTCGATTTGAGGACGAAAGGCATAACCGGCCATAGTAAATCCTAAATCGTGAAATGGTAAGTCGATGCGAAAGCAAAAGGCGCGGAAGCAAGAGCCTCCGCGCCCTGGCGCAATTGTTTTTCTGGACGGGAAGGTTATCCTGCCGGCTGTCCTTCTCCCGGCGTCTGACTGCCGACCTGATAAATCGCCTCCATTACCGCCGAACGAACTTCAGGCGGCAGCGTTCCGCGCACAGCCATGCGACGAAATGCGGGCAGCACATCGGGCTGTCCGCTTAACGCGAGAAGCTTCACGACGGCGAGACGGACTTCGGTACTCGGGTGAGACTCTATGGCTCGCATCAGCGGATTTATTTCGCCGGATTTCGACATTAGGAACAACAGAGAGAATGCGTCGTACGTTTTGTCGCGGCTCTCGCCGGTCAAGTTGTTGATTGCCTCGTCCGCAAGTCCGGAAGTCGCGATGGCAGCGCCAATTCTCGCGCGGCGTTCGGCCGGCGAGTCACGCAACGCGCGCGTAAACGCGGCGGCGCGGTCTTCCTGGAAGTTGTACAACGCTTGCGCGGCCGCATTGCGCACTTCGGGCGCAGAGTCATCGAAGGCTTCAGTGATCTCCTGGAAAGCATCCTCAGTTTCCATTGTCGAGAGATTTTGCAGCTCCGCAGCTCGGGCCCGAGCATCCAGGCGCGTCGCTGACGACACTGGACTCGCTTCAGGCACGCTGACGGGCTGAAAGTCAGATTCCTCGCCGCCGAGGAGTTCGCTTGTCTTAATCCCTTCGGAAGGTCGCTTTGCGTACTGTTCTCGTTCGGGCTCCTCGCGCAGCGCTTGCCGCTCTTCTTCCTCAGCGCGCAGTTTTGCTTCCACCTCGGCACGAATCCGCGCTTCAAGTTCGGCCCGCTGTCTTACTTCCGCTTCGGCGCGCAAGCGTGCATCCTCTTCTGCCCGTGAACGCGTGGCTTCTTCAGCCCTCAATCGCTCTTCAATTTCAGCCTGAAGGCGACGTTCATCTTCGAGACGCTGGCGTTCCTCATCCTCGGCGCGACGACGAGCTTCTTGTTCAGCCGCCAGCAGCGCCTGTTCAGCGGCGAGACGTTCTGCCTCTTCCTGTGCGCGCCGGCGAGCGTCCGCTTCAGCTCTTTTTTGCGCTTCCTCTTCGGCTTTTCTTTTCGCCTCGGCTTCCGCGCGCATCTGCGCCTCAATCTCAGCACGCAGCCGGGTCTCTTCTTCGGCACGACGCAGAGCTTCAACCTCAGCTTGCCGTCTGGCTTCCTCTTCCGCGCGGCGGCGTTGAGTCTGTTCCGTCAGCAGACGGGCCTCTTCGGCGGATTTCACGCGCGCATCTTCGCGAAGGCGCAGCCGCAGAATCTCTTCTTCGACGGCGGCAATGCGCGTGTGTGCGCGGCGGCGCAGCTCGTCTTCCTGTGCGCGTTTGCGCGCTTCACCTTCCAGAAACCGGCGCTCTTCCTCACCGCGAATGCGCGACTGTTCGGCTTCCACATTGCGCGCTTGTTCGAGTTCGGTCTGGCGCGCAGCTTCAGCGGAGGCAAACTGCGCTTCGACTTCGGCGCGTCGCGCGTCTTCCATTGCGCGCATGCGTTTCAATTCCTCTTCCACGCGAGCCAGTTCGGTCTCCGCGATGCGACGGCGGGTCTCTTCAGCCGCACGTTCGCGTGCTTCCGCTTCGATTCGCAACTTCTCGTGCTCAGCGCGTCGGCGCGCGGCCTCTTCCTGTTCCTGCCGCCATCCGTGCGCTGCCTGATTAAAAGCACGCTCGGCAGCAAGACGGGCCGTTTCGAATTCAGCACGGCGTGCTTCTTCTTCCGTGCGCAGCCGAACCAGTTCAACTTCGAGTTGGTTAGTCTCCTCAACCACCGAAGATCTTTCGGGAGAGATTGCTTCCGGTTCCGACGACCGTGCTGGCGCTTCGCGCTGTGCTGCGGCAGGTTGAGGTGCGGCGACAGGTGCCTGAATAAGCACGGGCGCGGGCTTGGCCGGGGTTCTTTCGATCGGAGGCGCCGTCAAAATCTGCAGAAGCTCGGCTTTGTTAGCCGACAAAGCGTCGCGCAGGTCAGGTGTAATAGCACCTCTGGGCGCATCGATCACCAAACGGTCGCCGTTGGCTTTCACATCGACGCCTTTCTCCCGAAGTTGGACGAGCAGCTCGCGCGCACTCATATCTCAATCACCTCACGTTCAGTATCGGCCGTTTGCGAAATCGGAGTGGATGCCGGCTCGGGCACGGAACTCTCCGCGGCCGATGGCGTAGGCTCTGACCCACTTGTGGCGCAAGCTTCGACTGCGTGCTTAAGTAAACTGCGTGGCACTCTTCGATCGGTTTCTGTTTGCATGAGCGAGTTCAGCGGAGCGATCGCCGCGGGGTCACGCAAGTCCATCAGTGCTTCGACGGACGCACGCCGCACGTCAGGTGAAGAGTCTTCAAGCGCAGCAATCAGGTGTGGGGTCGCTTCGCGATCATGAACAAAGCTGAGCCGGCGCGCGGCCGCAGCCCGCTCGTTCGGCGACTCCGCAATTCGCAAATCGCGCGTGGCATCGTCAAAGTAGCCGTGATTCATAAAAGCCGCGCGGGCACGCTCGCGGCGTTGCAGATTCCGCCCGACGAGCGCCGACAGTAATTCAGCTCCAACCAGTTGGCGCGTGTAGCGATCGTCCGAAGCGATAATGCTTTTGTCATAATCGCCGCCCGCCATCAGTGTCTTCACTTCCTCGGAAGCCCGTGTCACGCGTTCGTGTTGGGCGTCAGTCGCTGGAGGCGCGGATTGCAGCGGTTCAGTTGTCATGGCCGCGGCGGCAGCCGTGGCTCCAGCCGATTCGGCCTCGGCTTGTCGGAGATCAACCGGCTGAGGTTCAATCGCGACGGGTGCAACTTTCTCTGCGGCGAGGACGTCAGACTTCATCGGTGACTTGCGCGGCCGACTTCGTCTTAGTGCTTTCGCACGACGACGCTGCATGATGAGCAATCCGATCAGCAGCAGAAGTACGGCGACGCCGATGCCGACGGGGATGGGATTTAGTTGCGCCAAAAGGATCCAGTAGCGCGCGCGCTGCTTCATGTTGTTCCAAGTCAGGCCTTGCCCGGTTGTTTGCGACGAAGCTGTAGCAGCAGTTGGAGATGGCGAACTCCTTTGTTGTGCTAAGAACGGTGAAACTCCCGGCGTCGCGGTTGGGCTCGGACTCGGCTTAGCAGAAGGCGTTGGTGAAGGTTTCGGCGACGGAGTTGCGCGAGGCGTCGGCGTCGCTCGGGCTGAGGCACCGGAAGAGCGACCGTTCGAATTTCGATTGCCCGCACGATCCGCCGGACTTAACGTGTTTGAATTGGTATTGCCGCGTCGTTGCGAATCGGCTGCAGGCGGCGCCGGTCCGGCATCGTTGCGCGCCACGTCGCGACCCGTTGATGTCGTATTAGCTGAGCGCGAACCGGGCATGGTGAAAATAACATCGAGCTTGTTCCCGCGCTGCTCGACCCGAGCGGTTGCGCCGGGCTGCAGCCGGAATGAAACGACTGTGTCGCTTGCCCCACGTTGCACCTTGACGTCGCCAAACGCGCGACCACGCACCGCTTCCGGTCGCGGCACATCAGCTGCCGGAATCCGCACGTAGAAGCGATCGCCGCGGCGATACGCTTCGTAATCGTTTAAAGGCTGAGCGGCCGTCAGTGCCACACGTGACCCGTTCGTTGAATCGCTCGCGCGCAACGTAGCCACGGGCGGTCGTTTGGGTGAGTTGTTGGTGTTGGCTGAACGTTGCGGCGCGCTGATGCGGCTTTGCGTCAACGCGATCGGCGAGGCAGTAAACGCCGCCGCTGCCGCGCAGCAGACGAATGCTGAGATCAGGCCCAGGACTCGCGGTAATGAGGATTGGTTGGCGGTGCTCATGAATTGGGGCGGCGTCAAATGAGAAACGCGAAACGACTCAGGGAGAATTATGCAACGTTCGTGGGAACGTTGTCACTTGCGTTTAGACTGTGGCGGGTTCTTTGTCGAACTTGTAGAGGAGTTCGAGAATGCTGGTGCGAACATCTTCCGGCATGCCTTCCGTGGCCACTAATTCCCGGAGTTTTGGCGCCGCATCCGAATTACCGGCCACACTCAACACGCGGACGGCGGCGAGCTTCACCTGAACGTCGGGATGCGTCTCAATGATCTCAAGGATGGGCTGCACTTCACCGGCTTTGGCCAGCACCGAGAAGAGCGCGAACGCTTCCTGCGCATGTCTCCGGTCTTCGCTGGCCATCCGGTCAACCGCCTGGGCAGCGATACCTGTCTTGACACAGGCTTGAGCAAACGTTTGAAGAGTTTTCAGGTCGGCGGATTTCATCACACGGGCGTAGGCTTCCGCGCGATCAAAGTGCAGACTCGACAAACTGCGAGCAGCGGCGGCCCGCACCTCCCGCGTGTCGTCAGCCAGGGAGATTAGCACCGGAGCGAAAACTGATTCGTGATCAATGTTCCCCAGGACCGCTACCGCAGCCGCCCGAACACTTGGATCGGGATCGTGCAATGCGGCAGAGCCTAACGCCGACACCGAGCGCTGCGCCCGATGAGAGGTCAGTTCGCGGACGACTTGCGCCCGTTCGCCGTTGTCTGAACTCTCCAGCCTCGTCAATAAGCCCAGCAACGCGTCGTCTTCATCGCCCATCGGCAACTGTTCCGAAGCGAGCAGCGAATCAAGCTCTTGCCTTTCGCCGTCCACATTCAGCTGTGGTTCGTTGAAATCGAACGGCGCTGAATCCAGGAAGCTAAGGTCATCAACCGAGCACGCAGTCAGGCTCTCGCTCAAGAGTGCTGGAGGAATGTCTGAGTGGCGGCGCGCGATATCGAGCAGGGCTCCGATCGCGGCAGGCTGTTTCGATTGACCCAGGCTGGTGACTACCTGGTTTCTAACGACCGAATCTGCGTCGTGCAATGCTTCAATCAGCGCCGGCAATGACGCGGGAGAACTGATCTGGCCCAGTACGCGAGCGGCCGATGAACGCTCCCAGGCGTCGCGGCCTTGCAGCATAAGCGCGCATTGGCGCGCGACAAATCCGTAATCTTCCAAAGCGCGGCGCGCGCGTTCGCGACCGGCACTGTCAAGGTCGGGCGCGGATAACGCTTTGATTAATGAAGCCTCGATGGCACGACGATCGTCGGACACGCGCGACGCCATTACGTCCATACGGTGAGGCTTGCCGAGCACGAGCTTGCCGACTTCCTGATCGATGCGATACGCGCCGAATGCTAACGGCGAAGGATCTGACGCCGCTGTCTCTTTGGGCGCGCGTGTGCGCGGCTGCTGATCTGATTCTTGGGTGGGAGACAAAGGGGCAGGGGACTTTAGGCTCTCTTGCGCCGGCATTTCTCGCGGCAGTTGGACAAGGCGCGGCTCCGGACTGCGTGCCGCCAGCACATCCGGCGTTCTCGAATTGCGGATCTTGTACACGATCAACGCAACAAACCCACCGATAAGCACGAGGGTGAAGACATGATTGTCCATCGCCCACTCTAATACACCAGGGTCGGGCGGCTGTTCAGTGCTGGCTTGCGCAGCGACAACCGTGCAGAACAACAAGCAGCACAGCGCCACGCTCAACGAGCGAAAAGCGGTGCCAGGCCAGGGGAAATTTTCTGTGGACTTCATGGTGCGGGTCTTTCTGCTTGCGTCAGGATTGAAAGAGCGCGATGGATTCGGCTCAATTCGCGGGCAAGATTGAAGTGAAGAACGGACCGGGCTATTCGGCGTCCGTGAATTTGTAGCCAATACCCCAGACGGTCAGCACCAACTGAGGATTGTCCGGGTTCTGCTCGACCTTTGCGCGGAGGCGGTTGATGTGAGAATCAATCGTCCGATCGTAGCCTTCGTAGGAGTAATCCCAAATCTTTTCGAGCAGGTACTTTCGCGGGAAGACGCGGCCGGGATTCGAAGCGAACAATCGCAGCAGGTCAAACTCTTTTGGGGTGAGTTCAACGTGCCGATCACCAATTGTCACCTCGCGCCGGACTGGATCGATCCGCAAATTCCCACGGAGGATGGGCGCTTCGTCTTCGCCCTCAACCGCCGTTCCCGCGCGCGACCGGCGGAGCACGGACTTAATTCGTGCTTCCACTTCACGCAGGCTGAACGGCTTGGTGATGTAATCGTCGGCGCCCATTTCGAGGCCCAGCACCTTGTCGACCACATCGTCCTTTGCCGTCAGCATCAGAATCGGCATCTGCGGACTCTTGAGACGAAGCTCTTTGCAGACGGCCAGACCGTCCATCTTTGGCAACATCAAATCGAGCACGACCACGTCAGGTCTGTCCTTGCCGGCTGCTTCAACTCCGGCCAAACCATCGGCCGCGGTTGTTACACTGTAACCAGCGCGAGTGAAATATTCCTGAATGGCGCTCGAAATGTTTTCGTCGTCTTCAATGATCAGAAGTGAGGTTGCTTGCGTCGCAGCCACGGCTGCACCGGTGGCTTCGCTTGCATGAGGTTGACCCAACTTCCCGTTATCTTTTTCTGTCATTACCCAGTTTCCCGAGGGCGAGAAGGGGTTGGCAAGTGCGCACCGGGGGTGCGCTAACCGAATATAGCAGGCAGGGTCACTCCGACTCAAGCCCTAATTTAGCAGACTGACACAAATTGGTACTGTTCGGTAGCGCCCCAGGGTTGCGTATGTCTTTTGCTTAAAATACGGTTTAGACGGCAAGTTCACCTTGGGTGCGCGGCCATTCGTTGGCGCTCGGCTTCGGTCCAGTCGCAAAGGACCTTCTTGTCCAGCTCTGACAAGCGGGCCTGTGGATGCATCGGCAGATACGACGGTAAAGGCATTTTGCCGTCAAAAACTTCGTCGCAGATTTCCTGCAGGCTCTTCTCCTGGTCGGGGCGCTTGAGCTTGCCCCACTCCGAATAGTTTAGATGAGATCGACCGTGAGTTACGTGATCGATCGTCCACCACGAAACTGGCGCCACGTTCGTGTACCAGGGCCACGTCGTTTTGTTTGAGTGGCAGTCATTGCACGATCGCTCAAAAATCTTTGCGACTTCCGGAGTCATCTGCGTGTGCGCCTCAAGGGTCTGGGATGGTTCGAGCGGCGGATTCGTACGCGCCGGACGCACAAATTGAATTCCGACTGCCGCGAGCGCCAGGACAATCGCTATCCATTTCAGAATTCGAAGTAATGTTCTTTTCATGCGCGTTGGGTTCCATGCCGGCGCCAGATTAACGCCGCCAATCCAGCACCAGCCAACAGTGCGATGGGGAAAAGAATCATGGCTCGCGAGAAGGTGAATTGAGCAAAACTGTGCGAGGTGTCACCGCCATTGCGGCCGGCTGAAGAGTTGGATTGCGTTTGAGCCGCTTCCTCTCCGAGCGTCACCAAGACCACATTCTTGCCGTCGGGTGAAATTTTTCTAAGACGTGGACCGCTGTTAATGTTCGGCGGCGTCAGGCCGAACTCCAAAACGTAGATAACGCCCTCATGTCCCACCGCGACGCCGTTGGGAAAAAACGGCGCGCCCGCACCATACACGACCTCAACTTTCCCGTCAGACTTCACTTTCAACAGACGCCGCCGTCCAGTATCAGCGACGTAAATATTTCCCTTCGCATCCGCCGCCAACCCGGTAAGGCCTCCGTCATGCTTTTGATCCTCTGGCGTTGTAAAGTCCAAATTTCTTGCCACCGTAGTCACTTTGCCATCTAACGTTACCCTTCGGACTGCGGTGCCGTCCGTCAGATAAAGATTGCCGTCAGGTCCGAACGTCATTCCGCCCACGCTGCTGAACTTTGCGGCTGTGCCCTGCCCATCGGCGTGGCCGTACGGGCCGCCCGCGACGGTCGTCACAGTTCCGTCCCGCGAGCGTCGCAGCAGAACCGTCCTCGTCTTCGTATGATTGTTCTGATCGATCGAATGCATGTTGCCCGCACGATCGATCAAATTGCTAACGCCGGGTGGGGCATTATCCGTCGGCTCTTGCAGCCAGGTTAGTTTTCCATCCGGCGACATCTTCCAGACTGAACCGGCATATTTCTTTGTGGAAGGTTCGTAACTGATATCTGAACCGTAGACATTGCCGTCAGCATCGATTGACAGTGCATGAACGTGCCGCCCTGCGACGCGCGCTCGAAAAACGACAGGTCTGCCCCCCGGCCCGAGCTTCCAAACGGTTTCGAGGTCGCTGAAATAGATGCGACCGCGTCCATCCACAACAATGCCTGTGGGCGGATGCGCGTTGGCAAACGTGAAGGCGAGTAATAAGAGAGCCAGCGTCGCGGCTGTCCGGGTTAGCGATTTGATGAGCATTTCGTCGTTTGCCGTTCGAAGGTTCTGTCGCTGCTACGACTGAGACGTCCTACACGAACTCCAGGTTAACAGCCAGCGACTACCTTCCCGTGCAATTCCTGGTGCAGCGTTCGATGCGAATGTCGCGCACCGCGCGAAGAATACCAGCCGCCCCACGTGTCGGACTTAAGATCGGAGAGAAGGTTCCCTGAGCGCTCGCTCTTCGCTTGTCATCATCGCTAATGAACGGATCGTCGCTGAAGTGATATTCATCGATCCAGTATTCCGGATAGCCCGGACCGGAAACATAGGCGTGAATGTGTGCCGCGTTGCGACTGTTCGGGTAAGAGCCGGGTTTAATTGTGCGGAACTCGTATTTGCCCTGCGCGTTCGTGCGCATGACGCCGTGAATACGCGTAGCGCGATTGTCGCCGCCGCTGGTCGTATAGACTCCAGTTACGTCGGTTTGATAAACGAAAAGCGTGATTCCTTCCAACGGCTGTTTACCGTCTGGAGAGTAGATCGTGCCGGAAACAATCAGAGGCTCACCCGGTTCGTTGTCGGCGACTAGCTTAGTGTTCCAGGACGGAGGATCGGAGACCTTGACGGCGGCTGCAGGTCGGGAACACGCGGCGAGATTAAAGCCACCCGCCAGGATAAGTATTAGCGCCGTCGTTGAGCGGACGAGGCGGTGACTTCGAATCGATACCGAGCGCGGTCGTGATGGACTCATCTTCCGTTCCTCCTGCTGATAGCTGCCTATCCAGATGCTGAAGTGTACGTTACCCGTAGCCATCGCGATCGGAGTTGATTGTAAAGAGTTGTTAAGACTGACGCGTCGCCCCAGAATCTATACGAGTTGCTTGGAGGGGAGCGGTTGCTACTAAGCGGCTGCTTCTGATTTCTCGGGAGCTGGAGCAAGCTTTGGCGGCTCAACTTCGTCGAATGTTCGCCGACGCCGAACGCTGCCGTCTGATTCAAAGATGTAAGCGGAAGGTGCTTCGCGCATGATGATGTCTTGCAAGCGCATCAAGCCGTAAAGCAGCGCCTCGGGCCGCGGGGGGCAGCCGGGAATGTAAACGTCCACCGGAATCGTTCGATCGACGCCCTGCATCGTCGAGTACGAGTCGAACGGGCCACCCGTTGACGCACACGCGCCCATCGCAATCGCCCACTTCGGTTCCGGCATCTGGTCATAAACACGACGCACGACCGGTCCCATCTTCAGAGTCACCGTGCCGGCGATGATGATTAGATCGCTCTGTCGCGGGCTGGGACGGAACACGCCGGCGCCGAACCGATCGATATCGAAGCGACCCGCGCCCGTGGCCATCATCTCGATCGCGCAGCAGGCCAGCCCAAAAGTCATCGGCCACAACGCAGATTTTCGCGCCCAGTTCACGACCGGCGCGCCGATATCGATGGCTTTCGCCGCGATTGAGCGTCGGACGTAATTCGTTATCGAATCAACTGTGGTGAGGACGAATCCTTCGTCGTGTTCAGCCATAGATCATTGCCGATTTCCGATTGCCAATTGCCGATTTGCCATTTAACTTCGTTCGGAGCGATTCGGAAGCGGACTTTCTTGAACTGGCCATGATTTTCGCCAATTCATTAGCTTCCTCCAATAGCACTTGAACCAGTTCAGCCCTTAGTAACTCGCCTTCGATTATCAATTCCATCCAAAAGCCGGACTCATCAGCCTCTTCCTCAACGATACCTATCTTCGCAATGAACTCTGCCTTTGAGCGCGCTCGACAAGCGGCTCGATAGTTTGCGCCGACTGATGTGCCAGCTCGCGCCAACTGGCCGCCAACAGTTCTGCCGGCTAAGTGTTCGGCAAAGCCGCAACAAGTTTAAGAACTCGCAATGCAAACTGCTTTGTGCGCCTCTTTAAATCGTCGGGTTTCATGAGAGTAAACCTCTAATTGGCAATCCTCAATCGGCAATCATCAATGTGTTACGCCCATTCGAGGGCGCCTTTGCGCCAAGCGTAGTAATAACCGACTACCAGAATGCCGATGAAGACGAACATCTCGATCAGTGCGAACTTAGTGAACGAGAAATCGTCGCCCATGAAGATGATCGCCCACGGCAAGAGGAAGATCGTCTCAACGTCAAAAATCAGAAACAGCATCGCGATGATATAGAACCGCACGGTGAAGCGATCGTGCGCGCCCGTTTCCGGATCGATGCCGCACTCGTACGGCCGCATCTTGTTCTTTTCGTACTTATACGGACGCAGGAACCGGCCGAGGACGATGGGCAGCACCGGAAAGATGATCGCAATAACGAAAAAGACCATCACCGGAAGATACGCCGTCGATGGCCCGCCAATGGTTTTCGTTGTCGTTGCTGCCTGTAGAAGGATGTGGCTGATCATGTTCAGCTTGGCTTCCGCTGCCGAGCGATCCTGCTAAGTTAATTCGCCGCGATTCTAAGTTGCGCGTTCTCTAGTGTCAACGAGTATTGTCGACGGCTCATTGGGCCACAAAGTTGTAAGTAATCACGCCGGTCACTTTCACTGGCTGGCCGCTCAAAAGCGTAGGCGAGAACTTTGCCTGCCGGGCCGCCGCAACTGCCGACTGTCTCAACAGCGGATGCCCACTCACGGCGCTCGCTGAAATCACATTGCCTCTCTCATCCACCAGAACCTGAACGGTAACGGTGCCAGAAGCTCTTACTGCCTTCGCCATTGGTGGATACGCGGGTTGGGGCTTGCTTATAGCTTTGCCGTTCAGCACGCCGCCCGAAATTGTTTTCGGAAGTGGCGGCTTGCTGGCCGCCGAATTGTGATTTGCCGCCGGCACGGAAGACGGAGGGGCGGCTGTTCGGGGCGCGCCTTGAGTTATGGGGGGCGGCGGTGCATCGATCGTTCTGTTCGAATTTTCTTCAGCCCGGCTCGAAGTCGGCGATGATTCGGCCATCTCACCCGAAGATCGCGAGTTGCCATTCGTATTTGAGTTGTTACGTCTGCCCATCAGATTGCAAAGCGACAACGCTAGCGTGACAAGAGCAATGGCGAGTGTGGTCTTCATTTTCGGCTCACTCCTTCATGTGACAGCGCCCGATCCAAAGCGCCGTCAAGCCGGCGCACTCCAAATGCGGGCAAGATGCCCGCGCTCGCAGCGGCCGGCGCACTTTAAATGCGGGCAAGACGCCCGCGCTCCCAGCGGGGCGCCGTACCGGCTTCGAGTGATGACATTGAAGAAGAGATTTCACGCAAAGGCGCTAAGACGCAAACCAACGCAAAATCAAAACTCAGCAGGACTCAGTGGCGATCTTGCTCTCCAGCAAGGAGAGCAACCGCATGTGACAGCACCGGCCTAATTATATCGAAGCTCTCTAACACAGCCTTTGGCGAACCGGGAAGATTTATGATGAGCGCGCCGGAGCGAATACCACTGACGCCACGCGAGATCATCGCCATCGGCGTGTTCTTTGAAGTTTGAATGCGCATCGCCTCGGCCAGCCCGGGCGCTTCGCGCTCGATCACGCGCAGAGTTGCTTCCGGCGTGTTGTCGCGCGGACCGAAACCTGTGCCGCCGGTCGTGACAACCAGGTTCACATCAGGACGATCCGCGTACTCGCACAGTTTGTCGGCGAGCGGTTCCAGATCATCGGCGAGAATCTCTTTCTCGACGATGCGCGCGCCAATCCCTGTCAGCAGTTCGACCAGCAACTCGCCTGACTTGTCCTCACGCTCACCGCGCGAGCAGGCATCACTGGCAGTGATGACGACAGCGTGGATTTCAGTAGGCATTTCCGTTTGCGGCTCTGTCGCCTGATGTGCGGAAAGGCTGCGCCTTTCCGAAACAAGACTAGCTAATGATTGAAGCTATGCCTCTGTGCTGGGCGTTTGGGGCGAAGCCCCACTAAATTAGAAAGCACATCCGGAAAGGCGAAGCCTTTCCGCACATCAGAGGGCAAAGCCCTCACTTCATCCGGCGGACAAATCCGCGGTCTAAACCGATCGAACTCCTAGCGCGCCGACGCCGTTACCGCGTGCAACTCTTGCAAGGCACGCACGTTGATTTCTTCACGGGAACCGCTCGCTCCGAGCGCTTCCACCAACGCCTGCGCGCCGGTCATTGTCGTGACGCACGGCACATTGTATTGCAGAGCGGCGCGGCGAATCGCCTGTTCGTCGTAATGCGAAGCGCGCCCCAGGGGCGTGTTGATGATCAAGGCAACTTCGTTCTGCTTAATCTGATCGACGATGTTGGGCCGGCCTTCATTTACTTTGAAGACGTTCTCAACCTTGAGACCGACCTCGCGCAAACGATCCGCGGTGCCCCGGGTCGCTATCAACTCGAAACCCAGACGCACAAGACGGCGCGCCAGCAGAACGGCCTGACCTTTGTCGTTGTCGTTCACGCTAATGAACGCCGTTCCACTCGCCGGCAGTTTCAATCCTGCGGCGATCATCGCTTTGCCGTACGCTTCGCCGAAAGTTTCGCCGATGCCCATGACTTCGCCGGTGGAATGCATTTCCGGACTCAGCACCGGATCGACGCCGGGAAACTTCGCAAAGGGAAACACTGGCGACTTAACGTAGAAGCGATCGACCGTCAGATCATTCGGTAAACCAAAATCTTTCAACTTTTGGCCGGCCATCACGAGCGCGCCGATGCGCGCCAGCGCAACCCCCGTCGCTTTCGAAACGAACGGCACTGTGCGCGACGCGCGTGGATTTACCTCGAGTACGTAGACGCGGTCGTGCTTGATCGCGAACTGAATATTCATCAGCCCCCTGACTGACAATGCCGTCGCCAGCCGGCGCGTATAGTGCCGCATCGTTTCCAGATGCTCTTCGGCGATGCGCACCGGCGGGAGCACGCACGACGAATCGCCCGAGTGAATGCCGGCTTCCTCAATGTGTTCCTGAATGGCCGCGACGATACAGGCCGTCTCATCAGCGACAGCGTCAACGTCGAACTCCGCTGCCTGCTCGAGAAACTTGTCGATCAGCACCGGACGCTCATGCGAGAAATCGACGGCCGTGCGCATATACCGTTCGAGGGCTTCGTCATCGTAAACAATCGCCATCGCGCGGCCGCCAAGGACGTAGCTCGGTCGCACCAGAACCGGATAGCCGATGCGCTCCGCAATTACGCGAGCTTCTTCAATCGAAGTTGCCGTGCCATTTTCCGGTTGCGGAACTCCGAGTTCACGCAGCAGCGCGCCGAAACGTTTGCGATCTTCGGCGAGGTCGATCGAATCCGGCGACGTGCCGATGATGGGAACACCGGCTTCATGCAGACGCATCGCGAGGTTCAAAGGTGTCTGGCCGCCGAACTGCACGATGACACCGGTCGGTTTTTCCACGTCGACGATGTTCATGACGTCTTCGAACGTGAGCGGTTCGAAGTACAGACGATCCGACGTGTCGTAGTCCGTCGAAACCGTTTCCGGATTACAGTTGACCATGATCGTTTCGTAACCGGCTTCGTGGAGGGCGTATGACGCGTGCACGCAGCAGTAATCGAACTCGATGCCCTGGCCGATGCGATTCGGACCCGACCCGAGAATCATGATCTTCGGTTTGTCGGTCGGTTGAGATTCGTCCTCCTCTTCGTACGTCGAGTACAGATAAGGAGTGTGCGATTCGAACTCGGCGCCGCAAGTATCCACGCGTTTGTAAACCGGAATCAGGCCGAGTGACTTGCGATAGGCGCGCACCTCGTCTTCGCTGCGTTGTGTTAGGTAAGCCAGCCGGCGATCGGAAAGCGCGGCTTTCTTGAAGGCGCGGAGAAGATCGAAAGGGATGTTTTCCAACGCGGGGGTTAATAATCCGACGCCCTCCCTCACCGTCGGGCTACTGCCCCGCGCGCTCGACGCGGTGTCAGTACCCGGAGCGGTAGCGACGGGATCGAGAGACCCCGTGGAATCCATTGATCCGGTCGCTACCGCTCCCGGTACTGACACTCCGGGCACTGCCATGACCGCTTCGACCTCGCGCTGAATTTCCATTACCTGCTGAACCTGATCCAAAAACCACGGGTCGATTTTCGATAGACGATAAATCTCGTCTATCGACCAGCCATGCTCCAACGCGTACGTGATGTACGAGAAGCGCTGCGAATTCGGCCGCGCAAGTTTCCGTTGCAGCTCATCATTCGGCACGTCTTCGAGACGCAAAGGCTTTACAGCTTCCAACGAACGCAGGCCTTTGAAAAGTGATTCCTTGAAAGTGCGGCCGATGGCCATGACTTCGCCGACCGACTTCATCTGCGTACCGAGCACATCTTCCGCTTCCTGAAACTTTTCGAAATTCCATTTAGGAATCTTCGTAACCACGTAGTCAATCGTCGGCTCGAATGAGGCCGGCGTCTTCTTAGTGATGTCGTTCGGAATTTCGTCGAGCGTGTAGCCGACGGCCAGCTTCGCCGCGATTTTCGCAATCGGAAAACCAGTTGCTTTCGAAGCCAACGCCGAAGAACGGGACACGCGCGGATTCATTTCGATGACCCGAATCTCGCCGTTCTCAGGATTGACGGCGAACTGAATGTTCGAGCCGCCGGTCTCGACGCCGACTTTGCGAATGATCTTGATCGCCATGTCGCGCATCGACTGGTATTCGCGATCGGTGAGCGTTTGCGCCGGCGCGACTGTGATTGAATCGCCGGTGTGCACACCCATTGGATCAAAGTTCTCGATCGAGCAAATAATGACGACGTTGTCGGCCAGGTCGCGCATCACTTCCAGCTCAAATTCTTTCCAACCGAGGATGGATTCTTCGATCAAAACTTCCTGGATCGGCGAAGCGGCGAGACCAGCGCGGACAAGCTCTTCGTATTCTTCAGGATTGAAAGCGATGCCGCCGCCGGTTCCTCCGAGCGTGAATGATGGCCGGATGATCGCGGGATAATCGGTCATTTTCACGATTGCTTCGGCTTCGGCCCACGTCTTGGCAAAGCCGCCGCGGGGCATCAGCATTCCCGCTTCGTCCATCGCCCCCTTGAACAGCAGGCGGTCTTCGGCGACCTTGATTGCTTCGCGCTTGGCGCCAATCATCTCGACGCCGAACTCTTTGAGCACGCCGGCGTCGTCCAAAGCGATCGCCAAATTCAAAGCAGTCTGTCCACCGATGGTGGGCAACAACGCGTCCGGTCTTTCTTTCTTGATAATCGCGGCAACTGATTCGACGGTGAGCGGCTCGATATAAGTGCTGTCGGCCATGGCCGGATCGGTCATGATCGTCGCGGGATTCGAATTGACGAGGACGACCTGGTAGGCTTCCTGCCGCAGCGCCTTGCACGCTTGCGTGCCTGAATAGTCAAATTCGCACGCCTGCCCGATGACGATCGGGCCTGAGCCAATGATCAGAATTTTGTTAATGTCAGTGCGCTTGGGCATTGAAGATGGTCAAACATTCTACACGCCGATCTGTTTGAAGCGAACCGTCAGCGAGTCAATCCGCGATTTGACTTGCGCCTCCTAACGTCATAGAAACTTTCTGCTTAAAATCAAATCCAAACTGAGGTGCCTGAAATGATCAAGAGACTCGCTCTGTTTGCCGGATTACTCTCGGCGGTTGTGTTCCTCGTGATTGCCTGTCAACCGGCAACCGAAACTCGCCCCAACGAAACCGCCGTCACGGCTACGATGCCTGCCGAGTTGAAATCAGGACTCGACACGATAACGACGGCCGACCTGATGCAGCACACAAAAGCCCTTTCCGCCGATGAATACGAAGGGCGCGGGCCCGGCACGAAAGGCGAGGAGTTGACCGTCAAATATCTCAGCGATCAATTTCAACGTTTGGGACTCAAGCCCGGCAATCCTGACGGCACCTACGTGCAGAAGGTTCCGCTCGCAGGTTTCACTGGGCAGCCAACCGCCTCGTTCACTGCTGGCGACAAGAAGATCGATTTGAAGTTTCCGGAAGATTATGTGGCGGTCTCGCGCCGTTTTGTGGCGCAGTCGAAAGTTGAAAACTCCGACATGGTGTTTGTAGGTTACGGCGTCGTCGCGCCCGAGTATGGCTGGGACGATTACAAGGGCGTGGACGTGCGCGGCAAGACGATCGTCATGCTCGTCAACGATCCGGCGGTGCCCGACGCAAACGACGCTACGAAGCTCGACGACAAGATCTTCAAAGGCAAAGCGATGACCTACTACGGTCGCTGGACGTACAAATACGAGATTGCGACTGAGAAAGGCGCCGCTGCCGCCATCATCATTCACGAGACCGGCCCCGCGGGCTATCCGTACGAAGTAGTTTCGGGGAGTTGGTCGCGCGAGAACTTTGACATTGTGCGGCCGGACAAGAACATGAATCGCGTCGGTGTCGAAGGGTGGATTACTACGGATCGCGCGAAAGAGCTGTTTACAGCCACAGGTCAGGATTTTGACGCCTTGAAGAAAGCTGCCGTCAGCAAGGACTTCAAGCCGGTTGAATTGAAAGCGAAGGCGAACATCACGGTGAACAATACGCTGCGCGAGATTCAATCGAACAACGTCATCGGCAAAATCGAAGGCGCCGGGAAGAAAGACGAGTACGTGGTGTATTCGGCGCACTGGGATCACCTGGGCCTCGATCCGAAACTTCAGGGCGATCAGATTTTCAACGGCGCGCTGGACAATGCTTCCGGCATCGCAGCGATGCTGGAAATCGCGGAAGCGTTCACCAAGCTCGGCACGCCGCCTAAGCGCTCGATACTGTTCCTGGCCGTGACCGCGGAAGAGAAGGGCTTGCTCGGCGCGAAATACTATGGCGAGAACCCGCTCTATCCGCTCAACAAGACGTTGGCGAATATCAACATGGACGGCGTCAATCAATGGGGCCGCACCAAAGACATAACGATGGTTGGGGACGACAACAGCACGCTGATTGATTTGTTGCGCGAGGTTTCGAAGATGCAGAACCGCGTGGTCAATCCCGATCCGGAACCTGAGAAAGGCTTCTACTATCGTTCAGATCATTTCGAGTTCGCGAAGCAGGGTGTGCCCGCGCTTTACACCGATTCGGGCATTGATTATATCGGCAAGGACGCGGCGTTCAGCAAGCAGAAACGGGACGAATACACGGCGAAGGACTATCACAAAGTGTCCGACGAAATTAAGCCGGACTGGGATTTGGCCGGCGCCGTCGATGACGCGCAGTTGCTGATGATTATCGGTTATCGCATCTCGCAGACAGACACGTTTCCCACGTGGAAGTCGGGTAGCGAATTCAAAGCGAAGCGTGATGCGATGATGGGTGGGTAGCTGAAGACGATGAGCAAACTCTCACTTTCTCTAATCGCTCTTGTGGTCTGCTTCGTGGGTTCCACCGCGGCGCAGCAGCCGGCGGTCGTAGCTGATGAACCGCTGAAGCCAGTCACAGGCACAACAGATCTCTATCCTGCGGGCGTTGATGCGAAGCAAAAGATCGAGACGTCGCTGAAGACAGCGGCCGCGGAAAACAAACGCGTCATACTGATCTTTGGCGGCAACTGGTGCTATGACTGTCACGTGCTGGACCAGGCTTTACACGAGGGCGATGCAGCAAAGATTATTAAAGAGAGTTTCCTGGTTGTGCATGTGGATATAGGCGAAGGCGATAAGAACCTCGATTTGATCAAGAAATACGACACGACTCTGGGTTTTGGCGTGCCGACCGTTGTGATAATTGACGCTGAAGCTCGCGTAGTTTACAGCAGCACGAAGGGGGAGTTTGAAGCGGCGCGAAGCATGATGAAGAAAGATTTAGTGGCGTTTCTGAATCAGTGGAAGCCCGCGGTTCATTAGCCCGACCGTGAGGGAGGGCGTGCTGAGTTCGCTTTGGAAACGCCCTCCCTTACGGTCGAGCTACTGCCCCGATGCGCAACACCTGCCTTCTTGAGTAACGCGACTGTTTTTGGTAGTTTCCTGCTTCGTTCCCCCTCAAAAGAATCATCAATCAAATGGAGCATTCATGAAGTCAAGATTTTTCCTTTTCGCATTTCTCTTACTCGCACTTTCCGTGGTTGGCGGAGTCACCTCGGCCCAGCGCCCGGAAACGGACAAGCCGCTCACGGGTGATTTCAAGATTACCTTCAAACAAACCGTCTCTGGTCAAACAATGCAAAGCACGACCATGATCAAGGGTCAGCGCGAGCGCAGCGAAACCAGCGTCAGTGCCGGCACTTACACGATGACCACGGTTAATCTCACGCAGTGCGACTTGAAGCGCACAATTCAAATCAACGATCGAGCGCGTAAGTATTTGATCACGCCCATGGATGATGGTACGTCCAGCGGCAGCACTTTAACCGGCACGCCGCGCACCGGCGCGCCTGCGACGCGCGGCGGCGTGGTGACGATGACGGTTAACACCGTGGACACTGGCGAGCGCAAGGTAGTCATGGGTTTCACCGCGCGCCATCTGAAGCGAACAACGATTATGGAATCGTCGCCAGACGCGTGTTCGCAGCAGAAAATGAAGATTGAAACGGACGGCTGGTACATCAATCTCGAGTACGGAATAAACTGTCCGGCGGCTAATCGCGGGTCGGACTGGGCCTCGACTACGACCGGCGGTTGCCGCGATCGATACATCTACAAAACAACGGGGCCCGCGAATATCGGCTATCCATTGCAGGAAACGACGACGACGTACGGCCCCGACGGCAGCGTCACGATGACGATGACGAAAGAGGTCGTCGAGATTTCTCGCCAGCCGCTTGAAGCTGCGCTCTTCGACATTCCGGCCGGTTACACCCAGGCCAGGGATCAGCAGGAGATGTTCTCAGCGCCTTCGATGGACGAGATGACGGCCACTTCGCGCCCGCAGAATCGGACGGAACTTAGCAACCAGTCGCAACCGACGGCTCCGGCCGCGCGAATTCGCGTCGGTGTGGTTCAGTTCAACAATAAGACAAAAACTTCGGCGGCAACTGATTCGCTCCAACAACAACTCGTTGCAGGGCTGACCGCCCAGGGTATCGACGCCGTCGCGCTTAATGCGATTTCGCCGAGCGAAGCCGTCGCAGAAGCGCAGGCGAAGCAGGTCTCGTACATTCTTTACACGGACATTGCGACCTTGAAGTCTTCTTCGACTGGAAAGAAAATTGGCGGAGTATTCGGACGCGCAACGGGTATCGGTTCGGGGGACACTGGTAAAGCGGAAGCGAAATTGGATTATCGTCTGGTGCCAACGGGAAGCTCTGCGCCGATCGCGCAGTCGTCTGCGTCCGCGAAGGAAGAGACAACCGAAGCGAGTCTCAACGCGGCGATTCGCGACGAAGCTCAGGCCGTCATCGACGCGGTTCGACGGCCCTAAACCTCTGGTTGACTAAATCGAACAATGACTCAAGCTCATTCAGACGCGGAGGGCGGTTCAGGAGCGAAAGCTACTGAAGCGTTTCCGCGTTCGGACACAGGTTTCGCGTCAAAAGCTGACGTCGAGACTCTCGAGAACCAAATTCGCGAACTACAGCAGACGACGAAATACCGCTCGCTGTTTCTGGCGCGGCTGGCGCATGAGCTGCGCACACCTTTGACTTCGATAATGGGCTTCTCAGAAATTCTGCTGAGTCAGGAAGAAATCACTGACGCGCAGCGCGGCTTCTGCGAACGAATTCAAAGTTCAGCTCAACAACTGCAAAGCAGCCTCAATCAATTGTCGGATCTAGCACGGCTGGAAGCCGGAGAGACAAAATTAGCCCAGGAGGAGATAGCGCTTGGAGAAATCTTGCGCGACGTTTTGCCGGCGCTGGCACGCAGCGCTGACAAGAAGCGCGTCCGGCTCAGATTCGCAGCGGCTGACGACTTGCCCATTGTGATTTCGGATCGCGCGCGCGTTCGGCTAGTGATTTACAATTTGCTGGCGCACGCGATTTTCAGAAGTCCCGAAGGCGCCATCGTCATGGCGCAAGCGAAGGCCGTACCGAATGGCGTGGCGATTTCAATCACAGATGTGGGCGATCCAATTGCCGACCCGGCACGGATAGGAATTCTGGACGCGGACGACAATTCCAGCACCGGTGAACTCGGGCTTTCGATCGCGCGCCAGAATGTAGAAATCCTTGGCGGCTCGATCACTGCCAGCAACGGCCATGGAGAAGTTCAACTCACCTTTAATCTGCCGCTTCGTCTCGCCACATAACTTTCTTTCCCTCGATAATTCGCGAAACTGACGTGTTATTATGTCGGCTCGCAACTGGGAGCGCAGCAAGCGGGGTCCCCCAGCGGGGCAGCCCCCTGGGCTCGTCCTGCCACAACCGTTCAATCGACTTATTCTCAATTTATCTCCAGCCGTGGACACGCAAATCGTCGACATTCGCCAGGTAACTACCATCGAAGAGTACGACGCGTGCGTCTACCTGCAGCGTGAAGTGTTCGGGCTGCCGGACCTGGAAATTTCGCCGCGGCGGCATCTAATTGTTTCGGAGCAAGCCGGGGGGTGGACTCTCGGAGCGTTCGTTGACGGGAACCTCGTCGGTTTTGTTCATCACCTTGCGGCGGTGCGTGGGAATGAAGTCTTCGGTTACTCGCACATGATGGCCGTGGCGGCTGGGTATCAGAATTTGGGCATTGGCGCGAAGCTCAAATGGGCGCAACGCGCGCGCGCTTTGGCCGAGGGCAGGGAATTCATGAAGTGGACGTTCGAACCCGTCCGCGCGCGCAACGCGCATTTCAACCTGAATCGACTTGGAGTGGTCGTGCGATCGTACGCGGTGAACTTTTACGGGACGGATTACGGTACGAACGCGACGGAACGTTCAGCAGGCCCGCTCGGAATGGACAGCGATCGTTTGTTTGCGTCGTGGGAATTGAAATCGCCCCGTGTCGAAGCGTTAGCAACGGGTCGGGACGTTTCGGCAGGCGCTCCGGATGAAGTGATTGAGATTCCGAAGGACTTTGGCGCGCTCCTGAAATCCGATCTATCCGCGGCGAAAGCTGAGGCGTTGCGCATCCGTGAAGAGTTCCTCCGCGCTTTCAGCGCCGGCCTGGTGTGTCGCGCTTTTGAACGCGACGACAAGCGGCCGAAGTATTTGCTGTATCGTGAATAGAGTTTTCATGACATGAGCGACATACTTCCAAGAATTAAACGCGCTGGGTGCTCGCCGGCCACTACGCATTCAGCGAAAAGGCTCGACTTGAAATGGAATTGGATAGAACTACCGAGCTGGATGTTGCGGAATCAATTTTGAATGCCGTCGCGATTTACAAGAAGATTCGTTCCACGAGTGTCTTCAGGCAGCGCCGGTCTGGATACCTTTACGTTATTGAGAGCCCGAACTTGGACGGACTCGCGATTTACACAAAAGGAAAATTAGTTAGCGAGGCCGGTGTTGAGACGTAGTATTTTCTAATTTCTTCAAAACGAGCCTTATAATCCAATCATGCTCAAGCTAAAGACTTGTCCAACCTGCGGCAGCAACAAGATTAAAAAGATCCGAAAAGATCTCACTGAAAGGCATAACGGCGTCGCGTATGTCGTTCCAGATATTGAGTACTACGAATGTCCCAGTTGCGGGGAACGTGTTTACGATCGAAATGCCATGCGCAAGATAGAATTTCATTCCCCTGCTTTTCAGCGAACTCAACCCAGGAAGCGAAAGCTCGCGTAAAGCTCGGAACATCAAGGTTGAGCAAACAGCGATCGATCGAAAAACAGATTCAAGCCCTTCGCGCCGAGATCCGTCGCCACGAAGACCTCTACTACCTCGAAGAGAATCCCGAGATTTCGGATCAGGAATACGACGAGCTGCTCGAGAAGCTTCGCGAACTCGAAGCAGAACACCCGGAATTAATCACACCTGACAGTCCGACGCAGCGCGTCGGCGGCCGGCCCGCCGAGGGCTTTCCTGAATTCCTGCATCGGCGGCCGATGCTTTCCCTCGATAACAGCTACAACATTGAGGAACTGCGCGCGTTCGATGCCCGCTGCCGGAAACTGGCTGACGGGCAGTCGTTGGAATACGTCGCTGAGCTGAAGATCGATGGACTTTCGCTGGCGGTGCATTACAAAAACGCCGTGTTCGTCCGCGGCGTGACCCGCGGCGACGGGTTTCGGGGTGAAGACGTAACTTCGAACGTGCGCACAATTCGCAGCATTCCGCTGAAGCTGAACGATCGCGCAAAGAAAGTCGCGAACGAAATCGAAGTGCGTGGCGAAGCCTATCTGTCGCGCAAAGTGTTCGAGAAGATCAATCGTGAGCGCGAGGAAGCCGGCGAACCGCGCTTTGCGAATCCGCGGAACGCAGCGGCGGGGACTCTGCGACAGCTCGATCCGTCGATTACCTCGCGCCGGCGCCTGGAAATGTTTGCCTACGACGTGTTGGCGGGCGAACGCAAGGCATTTGCGACGCACTGGGAAGCGCTTAATTGGCTGGAAAAGGCCGGGCTGCGCGTTAATCTGCATCGCGCGTTGTGCAAATCGATCGACGAGGTGGTCGCCTTCTGCGATCGGATGGAAGCAAAGCGCGAAGAACTCGACTACGAGATTGATGGCCTCGTCGTGAAGGTGAATTCAACTGCGATGCAGGAAGAGTTCGGCGCCACCGGCAAGGCCCCCCGCTGGGCAGTTGCTTACAAGTACGCGGCACGACAAGCGACAACCCACGTCCAGGACATTCTGGTTTCGGTGGGCCGCACCGGCGCGCTGACCCCCGTTGCGATGCTCGGGCCGGTGCCGCTCGGAGGCGTAACTGTTTCGCGTTCGACGCTGCACAACGAAGATGAAATCGGGCGGCTCGGTTTGAAGATCGGCGACTGGGTTCTGATCGAGCGCGGCGGCGACGTAATTCCCAAAGTCCTGAAAGTCATTGAGTCCAAACGCACCGGTAAAGAAAAGCCGTTCAAGATGCCGACGACGTGCCCGGTGTGCGGCGGTCGTGTCTCGCGACCAGAAGGTGAAGCCGTTTCGCGTTGCATCGCGGCTGACTGCCCGGCGCAGTTGATCGGCCGCTTGCTCCACTTCGCTTCGCGCAGAGCGATGCGCATTGAGGGTTTAGGCGGAGCTCTTGCCGATCAATTGATCGAAAAGAAGCTAGTCAAGGACATTGCCGACCTTTACAGCCTGACCTTGGACGATCTTGTGTCGCTGGAGCGGATGGCGAAGAAGTCAGCGACGAACGTCCTCAATCAAATCGAAGCAAGTAAGTCGCGCGATTTGTCGAGTCTGATTTACGGCCTTGGCATTCGGCATGTTGGTGAACGCACCGCGGGAATTCTGGCGCGCGAGCTCGCGTCGCTCGAGAAACTAGCGCAGGCGACGGTTGAAGAATTGGATGCGGTTCACGAAATCGGTTTGACGATGGCTGAGAGTATTCACGATTGGTTCGCCGATCCTGGCAACGCGCGTTTGTGCGAGCGTTTGCGTGACGCCGGTGTGCGAACTGAAATCGAAGACGCGGCGCGGCCCTTAGCGGCGCAGACGCTAGCCGGCAAAATCTTTGTTCTAACCGGGACGTTGCCAAACTTGTCACGGGATGAAGCTACCACGCAGATCGAAGCACGTGGCGGACGCGTAACTTCGTCCGTCAGTAAGAAAACTGATTTCGTGCTGGCCGGCGCCGAACCCGGATCGAAGTTGGATAAAGCGGACCAGCTCGGAGTGAAGGTTATTGATGAGACCGAATTTCGAAAGCTGCTGCAGTGACTGGTGTCTCGCGATTCGCATCGTGGGGTCAGTACGGCGAGCGCTAGCGATCCGGTTCCACTGAGATTCATGATACGCAGAACGACGACCAAGTCGCTGCCGCTCCTTGTACTGACCTCACGTCGAGCCTAAACTAAACTCAAATGCAACCAACTCAGCAGATGGAAGGCGAGCAGAAACTCGAATTGGTCTATACGCTCCTTTGCGACGATGTGCGCCTTGAAGTCGGCAACAAACTCTCTTACATGGGAGTGTTTCAGAGCATTATCGTGCCGCAGTTGCCGGTCTGGCTGCCGAAGTTGGCAGTGGTGAATCACTGGCGCGGGAACGGCGCGCACCTTTCAGAAGTCAGAATCCTCATGCCGGATCGGCAGCAAGCGCTGGTCGTCTCGCAGCCGGCGCGCTTCGAAATCAACCAGGGTTCGGCCGACAACATTAGCTTTTTTGTGAATGTGACTTTTCCGGTTGCGGGAGAGTACTGGGTGCAGACTCTGGTAGATTCGACTCTGTTTGAAGAGCGTGCGCTGATGGTCTCAGATCAACTGATCGCGCCGGCCGAAGAAAGCTCAGAAGCCGTCAACTGAGTGTCACAGACGTTAGTCTGTGCTTCCAAATGCAATCACCTGAAGTCTGTGCCACTAAAGCAAACCGTATGTCTTGACCTTGTAGTTGAGGGTTGTCGTTCCCAGTCCCAGCAGCTGCGCCGCGCGCGCCTGGTTGCCGCCCGCTAGTTCCAGGGCGCGGTTGATCAATCTAACCTCGAACTGGCGGACTTCCTCGAAGAAATCGATCGCGGTATTGGTGCTAAGAGTGGCGATCGTTGCCGACGCCTCAGTCAACTTACCTTCATGCTCAAGCGCTTCGCTCTCTTCCAACAGCGCTGACGCCAAAGCGCGCATTTTCTTGAGGCGGCCGTTAGTCTGACCTGTTTTAGTTCGCGACGGCAGTCCGCGCAGATGGCGTTTGTTTATTGATTCTACAAGTTCGGCTTTAGCTGTGCTCATGTATGTTCCCTGGTTCTATATGACGCTGTGGTGCTTCGTTCATTAACGTCTAAGGTACCATATAAGACGCGCGACGTATGTCCGAGGTTCCAGATTTTTGCATGTATCTGCGCCGAGAATTGTTAATTAGTGTTAAGTGATTATCACGAAACGGGTCGGCGCTAGCGTGAGAGTAAGTTTTTGATGTCTTTCGCGGATCTCCGATTGTGCTTGGTTGATTCAGCCAACTTCACGGCCCGAAGACCGAGCGCCGCGTACAAGTCCGCGGCCTCTGTCATTTTCTTCGCTTTCATTGCTGCCAAGTGTTTTTCGACGGTGGCGACGTCGCCACGAGCGAACGGACCGGTCAGCGCTTCGGCGGGACTTTGTGCGTCAAGGTTGGCGGCTGTGCTGGTAAGAAGGGGCGCGAGAATCTGTCGCGCCCGCCGCTTTGTTAACCCACACGCCTGCAACATTTCAACAGCGAGCGCAAATAGTGCGGTAACGTGCCCCGATGAAACCGTAGCGGCTGCGTGGTAGAGCGGTTTAGCTTCAGACGAAACGATAAACGGATGGCCGCCGAGCTCTTTGACCAGCGCCCTTGCGAGACGCGCGGCTGCGCGATCACCTTCTACGCAAAAATGAGCACCGCGAAAGCGATCATGAGCAGCGGCGGCATCCGCAACAGAGACCAATGGGTGTAACGAGCCGACCGAAAACCCGGGCGCCCGCAACGGCGCAAGCACTTCCGACGAAACGGCGCCGCTCGTGTGAAGCGCGAAACGTTGAGCTTTGCCTCGATTGGCGCCCGCGCGGCGAATTGCCCCGGCGAGTCGTGCGGCGACGGCTTTAAGTGCATCGTCGGGCGTCGAAATAAGCAGAAGGTCACTTTGGAAGAGCCGGCGCAACGTCACTGCCGGCGGGTTGTCGAGTTGGTGTGCAGCCAGCGCTTCCGCACCACCACCAATTAACTTCGCCGCCCGTCGCGCGCTCGGCGCGGTCTTTGTTACGACTACCTCAATGTGATGCTCGGCTCGGCGCAGAGCTACACCAAGCACAGTGCCCATGCGGCCGGCGCCGACAATGGAAATCCTCAGCCGCTTCGCTTTCGATCTTGAAGTGGACGAATGCGAGGTTTTTTTCTTCAGTTGCGGTCGGTTCCTGGCTGCCGGCATTGGGTTTGAAATCGAGTGGGTTGCGTCCGCGGACTTTAGCATGGTCTCAACACCACCGCAATTCCGTGGTTTTTCGTGGCTTCTAGTCTATACTGCTGATGACGCAATTCGCGGTTCGCTGCCGAAAAGAAAGCTGAAAGCAATGCGCAACCTCGGCTTACGGCCCGGCATCCAAGCGGTGCCTCAGTAAATTCAGTGCCGATGCCTCGGGCGCTGTCCTGGGAAAAATTCATGACCGTGACATGGTTGCGGTCGCTGAGGATCAAATCCTCGGCAGGTCTGGAGGACAAGAATGAAGCATAGCCTCTCTCGCACCGCCATCGCCCTCTGCATTGCCATGAGTCTGTGGCTGACCAGCGTGGCCGCGGTCGCGGCGCCGCGTCGCACGCAGGATCAGAACTCATCCAGCTCTCAACAAAAAGACAAAGACAAGAACGCGAAGCCGCAGCCTGCTACTACACAGAGCGCCCGCACCAAACCGCTCTCGACCGGCGAAGACCCGACGATGATTGGCAAACGCAACATCAATAAGGGCATCTGGGCAGGAGGAATTCTCGGGGCTAAAGGGACGGAGTCGGAAGTAAGGATGGGCCGCCAACTGGCCGCGCAGGTCGATCGAGAGGCGCGCTTCGTCGATGACCCTATTATTACTGAGTATGTCAATCGCGTTGGCCAGAACATCGTTCTTCACTCAGACGCCAAGATTCCATTCACAATCAGAGTCATCGATTCGGATGAGGTGAATGCCTTTGCTTTGCCGGGCGGCTTCTTCTATGTAAACAAGGGGTTAGTCCTCGCGGCTGATAATGAAGCCGAGCTGGCAGGCGTGATGGCGCACGAAATTGCGCACGTTGCCGCGCGTCACGCTATGGAGAACCAGGCTAAAATGCGTGCCCTGGATCTCGGTCTCTTGGCGGGAATCCTGCTCGGCGGTGGAGTCATCGGGAACGTCTTGTACAACGCGGGTGGATTGATCGAGGGACTCAGTTATCTCAAGTTCACGCGCGGCGCCGAAGAAGAAGCCGACAAACTCGGCGTGCAGTACATGTGGGCCGCCGGTTACGATCCGAACGCGATGGCTACGATGTTTGAAAAGCTGGAAGCCAAGAACAAGAAGAAACCTGGGACGCTCGCGAAGCTCTTCGCATCGCACCCCGCGCCGCCGGATCGACGGGCCGCGGCCATCGCCTTAGCTGCGCGCTTTCCGGAACGTGAAGAGTACGTCATTAGCTCGTCAGAATTTCAGCGCGTGAAGAATCGTCTGTTGCGTCTATCGAATGCGCGCGCGAGCTCAACAGGCGTGATTGCCGGTAGCGAAGACGGCACACCTGGACGTCCGACGTTGAAACGGCGTCAGCCGACCCCGGATGATCCGGCCGCGACTAATCCGGACGGGACGCCAAAGTTGGAACCGAACAAGCCAGCGCCGCCGACATTGCGCCGCGATCCCAGCGCACAGCCGTCGCCGTCGCCAGAGCCATAACGGGGCGGTAGCCCGACCGTGAGGGAGGGCGCTCAAGAACCAACAAAAGGCTCTCAAGCGATTGCTTGAGAGCCTTTTTCTTTCTTGAACACCGGTACGCGCACACGCCCGGCCTGCGTACCGAGAACCTGACTTAAATCCGTTCCTGAGCGGTCGCAGCGGCGGCGGCGCTTGCTTTGGCTTTCGCCTGTTTCTCGCGCACCACCTGCGCGTAAAACGCCCGAAAATAATCCCACATTGAATAAATTGCCGACACCACGACAATCCACAGCATCGCGCGGCCGGTCGTGTACAGCAGCACTTGCCAGTCCGCCCACGTCGTATTTCCCGGCCCCGTCAAGTGATCCCACGCCGTTTGCAATTCAGGCACAGTCCAAAACTTGATCGCCGGAAAAGGTTTTCCGAAATTTGAAACGGGCGCGCCACCGCCTGAGGGTGGCAAAGACAGAATCAAAAGCCCGACTGTGATCACCTGCATCACCATTTTGAATTTGCCCATGCCGGATGCCGAGATAATCTTTCCCTCAGTCGCTGCGACTGAACGCAAACCGGTGACGGCAAATTCGCGACCGACGATGATCACAACCGCCCATGCCGGCGCGAGATGATTTTCAACCAGCGCGATCAGCGCGGCTGAAATCAAGAGTTTGTCAGCGATCGGATCGAGTAATTTTCCGAGTTTCGAAACCTGTTTCCTGCTTCGCGCCAGCCTGCCATCAAAAAAATCCGTCAGCGCGGCCGCGGTGAAAATCAGGACGCCGAGAATGTGCTGGGGCACACCGATGCGGTTGCTGAGCGGCGTTAGCAGCACAACGACCAGCAACGGCACAATGAAAATCCGGGAAAGCGTCAGTGCATTCGGAAGGTTCAACGTGGACTCCCAATCTCAGCCGGCAATCGAAGTCTAGGTTGCGACTGATGCAACGTCAAGGCGATGTTTCGCGAGCTTGCTGGCGAGATTTCGCTCAGCTAGAATACTCGGTTCTGCGCCACGCCAAATTCTCGTCTGTGGCGCTCGACTTTGTTTCAGAGCAATGGCAATTGATCGCATCAGCGTCCGGGGCGCCCGCCAACACAACCTGAAAAATATCGACGTTGATATTCCGCGCGACAAGCTGACCGTCATTACCGGCCTGTCCGGGTCGGGAAAGTCTTCGCTCGCGTTCGACACGATTTACGCGGAAGGCCAGCGTCGCTACGTGGAATCGCTGTCGGCCTATGCGCGGCAGTTTCTCGACCAACTCGAAAAACCTGACGTGGATTCGGTGGAAGGGCTTTCACCGGCGATCTCGATCGAGCAGAAGACCGTCGCCCGCAGCCCGCGTTCAACTATCGGCACGGTCACCGAAATCTACGACTATCTGCGCCTGTTGTTTTCATCGGTGGGACTTCCGCATTGTCCGCAATGCGGAGCGCCGATCACGCGCCAAAGTGTCGATCAGATTCTGCAAGACGTGCTCAGTCTTCCTGAAGGCGAGCGCGTGATGGTTCTGGCGCCGATCGTGCGCGGTCGAAAAGGCGAATTCAAAAAAGAGCTGGCCAAGCTCGCGCGCGACGGCTTCATTCGGGCCCGCATCGACGGCGAGTTACGCGCGCTGGATGAAGACATTCGCCTGGACAAGCGGCGCAATCACACGATCGAAGCGGTCGTTGATCGGCTGCTGATCAAGCCCGGAATAAACGATCGGCTCGGTGAATCAATTCGCACGGCTTTGAAATTGACGAACGGCGCGGTCGTTGTGTCGGTTGTTGACGGGGAAGAGAAGCTCTACTCGGAAAAAATGGCGTGCGTAAATTGTGGCATCAACGTGCCGCCGCTCGAGCCGCGCTCCTTTTCGTTCAACTCGGCGTACGGCGCGTGCCGAAATTGCCACGGCCTCGGAACAGTTGTGGAGGTTGATTCGGCGAAGCTAATCCCGAAGCCGGAGCTGACGGCGGAAGAGTTGCCCTTTGCCGAAGCCGACAAAGCTGGTACTGCGTACCTGCGCAGCGCGCTGCTTGCCCTGATTGCGCATTTTAAAGGCGACGCGAATGTGCCGTTTCGGGATCAGCCTGAGCAGATTCGTGAGGCGTTCTTCCACGGGCTGGCAGCTTCAATTAAATTCCGCCAGGGCCTCTACAGTTACAAGGGGCCCTGGAAAGGCGCGCTGCCGTGGTTGCGCGAGCGTCTGAACGAGCCGCCAAGCGAAAAGATTCGGGCCGCGTTGGAAGAAATGGTTTCTCCGGCGGTTTGTTCTGAGTGCGACGGGCGTCGCCTGCGATCGGATTCGTTGGCGGTGCGCGTCGGCGGACGCGGTATCGCGGACTATGCGAACATGACGATCGAAGACGCCATCAAGGCTTTCGATCAGGTGAAGCTGGACAAGCGGTCACAACAGATTGCCGGCTTGATCATGCAAGAGATCCGCAGCCGGCTGCGGTTTCTCGAAACAGTGGGCTTGGGATATCTAACTTTGGATCGGCCGTCGGCGACTCTGTCGGGTGGCGAAGGCCAGCGGATTCGTCTGGCGACGCAAATTGGATCTCAACTTCGCGGGGTGTTGTACGTTTTGGACGAGCCTTCAATCGGACTGCATCCGCGAGACAACCGGCGTTTGTT
Organism: Acidobacteriota bacterium; assembly: GCA_052389795.1. Lineage (GTDB taxonomy): Bacteria > Acidobacteriota > Blastocatellia > Pyrinomonadales > Pyrinomonadaceae > UBA11740. Next base: position 48,767 of record JBQTHO010000023.1, read on the forward strand.
GGATACGTTGGCCGCGTTGCGCGATCTGGGCAACACGGTTTTAGTTGTTGAGCACGATGAGGAGACTATTCGTCGCGCAGACTACGTTGTCGATCTTGGTCCCGGCGCGGGCACGCACGGCGGAATTGTGGTGGCGCGCGGCACCGCCGACGATGTGGCTCGCAATCGCAACTCCGTAACGGGTCTCTACATCAGCGGCGAAAGGAAGATCCCAATTCCCCACGAGCGCCGTCTGCCAAACGGCAAAGCAATCAAAATTCGCGGCGCTCACCACAACAACCTAAAGGACATTGACGTCTCTTTTCCGTTGGCCTTGCTGACTGTTGTCACCGGCGTGTCAGGTTCAGGCAAATCTACGCTGGTCCAGGACATCCTCTATCGCGTGCTGGCCAAAGAACTCTATGGTTCGCTCGCTGAGCCGGGCGCGCACCAGGCGATCGACGGGCTTGAGCATCTCGACAAAGTTATCGAAATCGATCAGTCACCAATTGGCCGGACGCCGCGTTCAAATCCCGCAACGTACACCGGTCTGTTCACACCGATTCGCGAACTGTACGCCATGCTGCCTGAGTCGCGCGAGCGCGGCTATAAACCGGGTCGCTTCTCGTTCAACGTCAAAGGCGGCCGCTGCGAAGGCTGCGAAGGCGAAGGGCTGAAGCGAATCGAAATGAATTTCCTGCCGGACGTTTACGTGCTATGCGACGTGTGCCGGGGCGCGCGTTACAACCGCGAGACACTTTCGGTGAAGTACAAAGGCAAATCGATCGCGGAGCTGTTGGACACAACAGTCGAAGAGGCCCTGCCGCTGCTCGAGAACGTGCCGCAAATCAAGCAAAAGCTTCAGACGCTGCTCGACGTGGGCCTTGGTTACATCAAGCTTGGCCAGTCCGCCACGACCTTGTCAGGCGGCGAAGCGCAGCGAATTAAGCTGGCAAAGGAGCTGTCGAAGCGTGCGACGGGCCGAACGGTTTACATCCTCGACGAGCCAACCACGGGTTTGCACTTCGCCGACGTTCATAAACTGCTGGATGTGTTGCAACGGCTCGTCAGTCTCGGCAACACAGTCATCGTGATCGAGCACAATCTCGACATCATCAAGAGCGCGGACTGTATCATCGATCTCGGGCCGGAAGGCGGTACGCACGGCGGAAGGGTTGTCGCGTGCGGAACTCCGGAGGAAGTTGCGGCCGTTAGGCGATCGCACACGGGTCAGGTCCTCAAGCCTTTGCTCAACGGCAACACGAAGCGCAACGGCGCGAAACACACTTCGGAACCGGTGCAGATTGCCGAAGAAAGCCAGAAGGTCGCGTGATATACTCGCCGCCGCCGCGCTTTCAACCCTGAAAAAATGTCAGAACGCCTCTCTGTTATTGTCGCCGAAAGTCTGGAAACAAAGCGAAAGTTTTTCGCTGCGCATAGCTCCGAAGTTGAGCGCGCGGCGGAGATGATCTCGGCGACGCTGAAATCCGGCGGGAAGCTGCTCATCTTCGGCAATGGCGGATCCGCCGCCGACGCGCAGCACATTGCCGGCGAGTTGGTAAATCGTTTCCTTCAAGAGCGGAAGGCACTGCCGGCGATGGCGCTGTCAACAGACGGCGGGGTACTCACGTGTATTGCCAACGATACCGGATTCGCGAACGTTTTTGCGCGCCAGATCGAAGCGCTCGGCCGCGAAGGCGACGTCTGTGTCGCGCTTTCGACGTCGGGTCAGTCAGAGAACATCGTGGTTGCGTGTGAGCAGGCGCGATCACGGGGAATCAAGGTAATCGGCTTTTTGGGCCGGGGTGGTGGAAAAGTGGCGCCGCTTTGCGACCTGGCGTTGATTGTTCCCAGCAACGACACGCAGAGGATTCAGGAGACCCACAATTTGATCGGTCACATCTTGTGTGAGCTGATCGAGTCGACGTTGTTTCCGAAGTAACGCAAGTTGTTAACTTGCGTGGTGTGGTCCGCGATTCCGCGCGCAAGTTAGCAACTTGCGCTACAAATTAAATGTCAATCTACGAAGCCAAGCCCATCAGTTTTGAAAAGGTGAAAACCTATCCGTTGGCTTCGCGTCCCAGCAAAGTCACCATTCAGGATTTCGCGAAACCGATAACTGAAGAGTCTTCATTAAGAGACTACCTTTCGTCCCTGCCGAACATCCTGGCCGTCCAAAATCTGCGCGAGCTTGCGGCGCGTATGCGCCAGGCGCGTGATCTCAAGAAGCCGATTATCTGGGGTCTTGGCGGGCATGTGATTAAGACCGGTCTGGCGCCGATGATCATCGATCTGATGAAACGCGGGTTCGTCACCGGAATTGCCGGCAACGGATCGGTACTGGTGCACGATGCCGAGATTGCGATGGTTGGCTCAACTTCGGAAGATGTTGACGCAACGCTTGGCGAGGGAATTTTTGGCGGAGCTGACGAGACCGGAAAACTTCTGAATGACGCCGCACGGAGCGGTGCAAGCCAAGGCTTAGGTTTGGGCGAGACTGTAGGCCGCGTGTTGATGGAAACTAAACCGCGACATCTTGAACATTCTCTGCTGTGCGCCGCTTACGAGAACAAAGTCCCGTTCACGGCGTTCATCACGATCGGCGGAGACATTGCCCACTTTCATCCGAGCGCTGACGGCGGCGCGCTGGGTGCGACATCGCATACAGACTTTCGTTTGCTGGCTGAAATGGTTCGGCAAATGAACGGCGGTGGAGTCTATCTGAATATTGGTTCAGCCGTGACGCTGCCGGAAGTGTTCTTGAAATGCGTGACGCTGGTGAGAAACCTCGGACACGAGTTGCGCGACATCACGACTGCAAACTTTGACTTCATTCAATCCTACCGGCCGCTAACAAACGTTGTGCGGCGGCCCACGGCTGACGGTGCGGGTCAGGGTTATGCCATCACCGGCCATCATGAGCTAATTATCCCACTGCTGGCGGCGGAGCTGATCAGCGGAAAAGCGGCAGAATAGCTCCGCTCAACAACGTCGCTCCCGCAATTAACCAGTTGTCGCTTTTGCCGCGCCGCACAGCGGGGATATATAATCCAGCTTCCCCTCGAACACGATCAACAGCTCAGAAACTCTCCGCCAAAGCTTCACTCATGGATAACGGTAGACTCGAACATTTCAAAAAACTGCTGTTAGCTGAATTGCGTGAGCACGCGCGCCATGTGAGCGACGACCAGGCAAGCGCTCTGGAACTCGCCGATGACGACGCAAAGGAGAGCGCTGACCTGGCTTTGCGCGATCTAATGAGCGAGATGGTGCTGAAGCTGGGCGACCGGAAATCGCAGATGATCGCCGACATCGACCAGGCGCTGCTGCGAATGGAGGAGGGTTCTTACGGGCGCTGCACGAAGTGTAATAGGAAGATCGACGAGCGCCGGCTGGAGGCTTTGCCGACGGCCCGTTACGACGCGTCATGTCAGGAAGCAGTCGAGGCTGAAAGTGGCGAAACGAGACCGACGCTCTGAGGAACTAAACCGCTTCGCTTAAGTCTGACCACCCAGTCGCTTTCGGTAATCTTCACCTTCAATCACGACAGTCTTGCACATTTCGTAAAGTCGCGACCGTAGCGGCACGCCGATTCGATCCTCGAGTATCTCGCCTTCCTTTTCGTTTTTGCGAGAATCAGAAAAGTTCGTGGTGAAAATGGTGAGCCGTTTCTCGTTGTAGCGGTTATTGATGATTTGCATCATCGTGTCGCGCACCCAATCGGTAGGTTTGGACGCCCCAAGTTCATCCAGCACCAGAACTTCGGCCTCAAAGACGGGCGCCAGCACAGTCAGCTCAGAATTCTGCGAGACGGGATTGTACGAGTCCTGGATCTGCCGCAGGAGCGCGCCAAACTGATAGAACAATCCGCGCGCCTGGTAACGCGAAATCAACTCGCGCAGAATCGCGACTGCCAAATGTGTCTTGCCGACGCCCACCGGACCCGTGAGTAGCAGCCCGCGGCCCTTAAGCGACAGGTAATCGTCGATGATGATCTGGGCTTCCATCTTGGCGGCCCACTTCGAGAGTTCATCATTCGCGGCTTCATACCCCTGGATGGTGCAGTGCTGATATCGCGGCGGTATCCGCGCGGATTGTAGAAGCCGGTCGCGATTGTCGGGTGACTGGCATCGGCAACGGCGCGCGCCTTCGCCCGAGACGACTTCCATCCCGCTGCCGAAACAGTGTTGACACTCTGAGGATGGCGGTACCTCTGTTAATGCCGTCGTCGCCTCGGTCGTCTGCGAAGCGGCGAATGCGTTGCTGTTGCGATTTTCTGAAGAACTCATCGATGGAAAGATGAACGGCGGCCAGATTACAACATTCGCTGAGTGACGCCAATTGTACTACTTGCGAACGGACGATTTATGTTGGGAGACGCGCGATCGGGGCCGAGGAAACCCGTCGCACGAATTTGCCATCTGAACAATTGAGGTTATTCGGAACGTGCCGCCAAAGAGCCGCGAACAACGCGACCGGCTCTCGCGATGGCCAGTTGCGAGAGAGCGGCACCCAATAATACTCGGTTCCTCCTGTGATTTGCCGCCCGGTGCGAACGACCGGGCGGCCTTTTTTCAATCCCAATTGAGATAGGGATACGCGCAGCGTTTCCGATTCCCGCGTCCTAATGGTAAAGTACCGGTTTTGTTTTGCGACCTAAATCGCTGTCTGAGCAGACTGTGAGAGAGATTGTTGCAACAGAACGTGCGCCGCGCGCAATCGGCCCATATTCGCAGGCGGTGCGAAGCGGCAACTTCTTGTTTGCGTCAGGCCAGATTCCGATAGACCCGGCGACGGGTGAATTTGTAGCCGGTGGCATCACTGAACAGACTGAGCAGGTGATGCGAAACGTTTCGGCAATTTTAGAAGCCGCGGGCGCGGGTTTACAGCAGGTCGTCAAAACCACGGTTTTTCTTGCGGATATGGACGACTTCACCGCGATGAACGAGGTCTATGGCCGCTTTTTCGGCGAAGATCCGCCGGCGCGCGCAACTGTTCAGGCAGCACGGCTGCCGCGGGATGCGCGTGTTGAGATAGAAGCAATCGCAATTCTGGATTAGATAACCGTAACGAGTAGCGCAAGTTGGTAACTTGCGATTTGTGGCTGAGCGCAAGTTAACAACTTGCGCTACTTCAGAGGTAATTCACAATGGCAAAAAGATGTGAGGCTTGCGGCAAAGGACCGCAGTTTGGCAACAACGTATCGCACGCGAACAATCGCTCGCCGCGACGGTTCAATCCGAACCTTCAACCGGTGCGCGTGCAGCTTCCGAACGGCGCCGCGCGCCGCATGCGCGTCTGCGCGAAGTGCATCAAGGCCGGCAAGATTGCGAAGGCGGCTTAGCCGGAACGGGCCGTCGGCGCCTGTTCTACATTAGGAGCAAATCAAGTGTACAGAATTTCAACCCCTTTTAAGCTTTCGTTGTTCGCGGTCGTGATCGCGATTTCCGCCGCTGCGTGCTCATCGACCACCAGCACGCCGGAAAGCACCGTCGCTGCAACCGTCAACGGCAAGAAGATCATGCTTGCTGAAGTTGAGCGCATCATTCATCAGCAGTCACAGGGCAAACAGTCGCTGCTCTCCTCGCACGATTTGGCGCAGGCGCGGCTTCAGGTGCTCGACCAGTTGATTAGGCGCGACGTGCTGTTCCAACGCGCTGAGAAGGAAAAGCTTCTCCCGAGTGAGGACGAGATCACGAACATCATCAACACCCGCAAGCAGGAAAGCGGGATGACCGACGACGAATTTCAGCGCCAGCTCAAGACTCAGAACTTAACGATGGAAGCTTTGCGCGAAGAAGCGAAGAGGGACTTGGCGATTAAGAAGCTCGAAGATAAGTACGCCGGCAAGATCACGATCAATGATCGTGAGGTCGAAGACTTTTACACAGCGAACCGAGCCCTTTTTGTAGCCGAGCGCGGGGTGCGGCTGGCTGTAATCATTGTCGATCCCGGCGACAACGCGGCGCAGAACATTACCGATGACGCGAAGGGCGAGGCCGCGGCCAAGGCCAAAATCGATTCTATTTATCAGGACCTGAAGGGCGGCTCAGATTTCGCCACAATTGCGCGGGCGAAGAGCGAGGATTCGCAGAGCCTTTTGAAGGGCGGCGACATCGGCTTCTTCAGCGAAGATGGAATGCGACAAGCAGGGTTCCCAAAGGAACTGACTGACTCGTTCATGGGATCAATGACCGTGGGCAGCGTTACCGAACCGAAGCTGCTAAACAACAAGTGGTACATCTTCAAGTTGCAAGAGAAGCGCCTTCAGACCGAAAATCTTACGCTTGAAAGTCAGGGCGTGCGCCAGCAAATCACGCTCGAGTTGACGAATCAGCGCAAGCAAATTTTAAACGCGGCGCTGGTGGAAGTGGCGATGAAAGAGGCCAAGATCGTCAACAACCTGGCTACTGAGATTCTCAACAATCCGAGCAACCTCGGTTTACGGCCGGCGGGTTACGATCCTTCGAAGGCTGCGGCTAGTCCGACGCCAACGCCGGCAGCTACGGCCGCGGCCAGCCCAGCCGCGACGGCTTCGCCTGCAAAGCAGTAACACGTCGAGTTATCTTTTAGCGGGCGCGGCGCTGACTGATTCGGCAGCCGCGCCCGTTTCGCGTTCGGAGTGCGGCGGCGTGCGAAGTCTCCGCGCGAGCACCTTCCGTGGGGTGCCCTGGACGCCGCTTTAGAGACAGGGAATTACGAAGCTGCGCCAAAGCCGCAGCCGTCCAAAATGCTGTTCCGACTTTCCGAAGTTCATAAATCTTTTGCCGCGCAGGACGTTTTGCGCGGCGCATCGCTACAGGTTAATCCGGGCGAGCACGTCGGACTTGTCGGTCGCAACGGCGCCGGCAAGACGACTATCTTTCGGCTCGTTACCGGAGAAGAACCGGCTGACCGCGGCGACGTCGTGCGGGCGCGCGGGCTGAAGCTGGGCTTGCTCGCGCAGCATGTTCATTTCAAACAGGGCTCGACGGTTCACGAATCCGCGCTCGCCGCGTTCGGCCGGCTTCAGCAGATCGAACACGAAATGCACGAGCTTGAGCATCGCATGGCCGATCCGGGCGCAGAGTTGGAAAAGGTGCTCGCGCGTTACAGCGATCTTCAGCATGAGTTTGAGCGCGAAGGTGGCTTTGAATACTCGGCGAAAGCCGAAGCGATCCTTCAGGGCCTCGGTTTCGATAAGGATACGTGGCAAATGGAAACCGAGAAACTCTCCGGCGGTCAGCAGAATCGGCTCGGCCTGGCGTGCCTGCTGTTGTCTGAGCCGGATGTGCTGCTGCTCGACGAACCGACGAACCATCTTGATGTCAACGCGGTCGAATGGCTTGAGCAGTTTCTGCAGAGTTACGCCAGCGGATTCGTCATAATTTCGCACGATCGATATTTTCTTGACCGCGCCTGTCGACGCATCATCGAGGTCGAGAATGGCCAGGCGACCAGCTACAGCGGCAACTACTCGCACTACCTCGTCGAGCGTGAAGAGCGCCGCGAGATTCAGCAGCGGGCGTACGAAAATCAGCAGCGATTGATTGCGAAGACGGAAGAATTCATTCGCAAGAATCTGGCCGGCCAAAAGACTAAGCAGGCCAAGTCGCGACGAACTATGTTGCAAAGGCTTGAAAGAGTTGACGCTGTGCGTGGGAATCAAGCGTCGGGCGACTTTCGTTTGCAGGACATCGAGCGCACGGGAACGCACGTGCTGACGATTAACGAAGGCGCGATCGGCTATGGCGACAAAGTCCTCGGACGCGACATTTCGTTAATTCTGCGTCGCGGCGAATGTCTCGGCGTCATCGGCCCGAACGGTTCGGGAAAAACGACGTTCCTGAAAACGATTCTGGGAAAGATTCCGTTTCTGAATGGCGACGTTCGTTGGGGCAGTAAAGTTGAAATTGGTTACTACGCGCAGCAGCTCGAAGATCTCGACGACCGAAACGAAATCATCATGGAGTTGCGGCGCGTGGCGCCATCGACCGCTACTGCCGGCGAGTTGCGATCGTTTCTCGCGAAGTTCCTGTTCGTCGGCGATGACGTCTACAAGCATGTGCGCGATTTGTCCGGCGGAGAGAAGGGAAGACTTTCGCTCGCGAAACTGATCTATTCAGGCGTCAACGTGTTGGTGCTGGACGAGCCAACGAACCATCTCGACATTCCCTCACGCGAATCTCTGGAAGAAGCGCTGGAGGCTTACGAAGGGACGATTCTAACGATCAGTCACGATCGGTTCTTCCTCGATCGCGTCGCGACCCAGATACTGGCGCTCGATGGTCAGGGCAAGGTCGAACATTACCACGGCGACTACACGGAGTATCACGATTGGAAAGCTGCCCGCGCAGTGAAGTCAGTACCGGCTGCGGTAGCGGCCGGGTCGGAACGCGCCGTGTCAGAAACCCGACCGTCAGGGAGGGCAACATCGCGGAAGGGCATTTCCTCAGGGAACCCTTCGAGACGCAACGAGAAGTCAGTACCACCCGCAGTAGCGGGTGGGTCCAACGTCGAATCGAAGCGAATCAAGGTAGTTAAAAAACCGCGCGACGCAGAGACCGTCGAAGCTGAAATCGCAGAACTCGAAAAGCAGGCAGCCGAACTCTCGAACGAGATGTCTACGCCCGAGGTTGCGCGTGATATCACCAAACTAGTGGCGGCAAACGAAGCGTACGAACGAGCCCAGGCGCGACTGGCTGAATTGTACGATGAGTGGGAACGGGCGGAACCTGTCACTAACTCGGTAAAGAAAAAGACCTCGCGCCGCTAAAGGTTTTCCGGGAAGGCCACTTGCTTGACTTCTCGATCAGCCGTTTGTTACTTTCGCGCTCTCGCAAAAGTAATCAATCCTTTAGCGAGTTTCACCCATAGGCACGTAGCTCAGTTGGTAGAGCACTTCCCTGACACGGAAGGGGTCAGCGGTTCGAGTCCGCTCGTGCCTACCATTTAAATTCCCAGCAAATCGGTGAGGACCGGCCACCGCGAGCGGTTGTTTACCCGCTTTTGTGCCGTCGTTTGTGCCTCAACCCTTGGCGCACCTAGAACGTTAGAATTTGAAATTCATGCATTTGTGGACATTCGTCGACCTTTTCACACTTATGGCTTCGCACCGCATGGCACCAATTCAGTTCTCAAAATAAACCTATTCCATTGGCGTCTTTTCTGAGGAAGCGCATTAGTGAAGCAAACCGTTCGGGTGCGGTACTTTCAATCGCCAGCACTCGTGTATTGAGTCGTATACGAGCTGACCGGTGACAATCTCGCGGCTAATGTGGCTACCGCCGATGACCGCTAGTCCGCGCGCGACCCTATAAATGCGAGTCCTCAAGCAAAGTTTCAATCGCGGAGGCATCCGTTTCGGACACTGGTCCGATTACAACCACCAGCCCGCTGGCAACCTTTATGAGCGTGACGCATTCATTGCTGTCGATATTCGCTAGCTCGCATCGCTCTAGTAAGCCTTCATCATTTCGTCTGATGATCCCGACAATTTTAGATTCTTCAAATGCTTGCATCACACCTCATCCGCCTGATGAACCCCAGTGCTGAAATTATCGAAACCGGCTGGCCATCGTATAATTCCATGTGTGACAAAACCCTTGGCTACCGTTGCGCCGCTAAAAAGCTTGTTCGGTTTTCAAGCTGAAAGTCTTCAATCGCGATCGTTGGGAGCGCGTTGCATGCTTAATTAACTCAAAGACCTCAGCTAAGTGTTGCTCTGTCGTTAGAATGTTCCCAATACCGATGCGCATCGCTACGTTTTTACCCAAAACGGTGTGAGTTAAGTAAGCGCGACCCGTCTTATTAATGGCTTTAACAACAGACCGGTTGAGACTGTTGCAATAAGCCTCGGACGATTCCATATCATTCCCTCTCGCACACACTGTTCGAAAGCAAACGACTCCCATATGAACTGGTGCGAGCAGCTCGAAGTCCGGATCTGCAGCCAACCAACTCGCGAACAGTTTGGCTAGTCGAATATGTTCTCGAATCCGCGCCACGAGGCCGCTTTCGCCGAACGTGCAGAAAACCATCCACGCCTTCAGCGCACGAAATCTTCGGCCCAGCTGTATGCCATAGTCCATGTAATTGGTCTCGCCCTCGTCCGCATCGCCTCGCAGATATTCGGGTACAAGAGAGAAAGCATCTCGCAAAAGACCTGGACGGGTTATGTAAAGCGCACTAAAGTCCAAAGGAACAAATAGCCACTTATGCGGATTGACTACTACGGAATCGGCGTCTGCTACCCCGTCCATTACATGACGGCATTCGGGCAACAGAGCCATCGCTCCTCCATAGGCGGCATCAACATGTAGCCATATTTTCTCTTCTTTGCAGAACGCGCTGATTTGCGGAACAGGATCCACTGCTGCCGCGGATGTGGTCCCAACGGTCGCGACCACAGCCAGAGGAAGGTAGCCGACGCTCCGGTCATCTCGCACAGCCCGCTTTAGACTGTGGACGTCCATTTGATAAAGGCTATCGCTCGGAATTCGTTTTACGTTCGCCTCACCAACGCCCAGCGTGATTGCGGCTTTTACGATCGAGCTGTGGCTCTGGTCGGAGGTATAAATACGCAAACGTGGTACATCCGTACGACCGCATAAGCCAAGAGCGCGGACATTTAACGGGAGACTTTCCCGGGCGGCCGCGAGCGCGTGAAGCGTGGCGACCGAAGCAGTGTCATAAACCACGCCGAAGTAGTTGTCAGGGAGATGAAGCATCGTTCTCAACCATTGCAGAACTAGGGTCTCTAATTCCGTAGCCGCAGGTGAAGTGCGCCAGGTCATCGCGCTGACGTTCAGAGTGGCGGCGATCATCTCGCCGATGATGCCCGGGGACGTTGTGGTTGAGCCAAAGTATCCGAGAAAAGCGGGATGCCCCCAATGAACCAGGTCTGGAAGAATGACTCTTTCGAAATCGGCGATAATGTCTTTCATGGGGACGGGTAGCGTTGGGATTTCTTTAGGCAGACTCGCGATCACATCGCCTGGCTTAACATCCGAACAAATTGCTCGCTCTTCAATGCGGGATCGATAGTTGATAGACCATTCAGCCGCTTGGTAAAGCGCGGCGCGGAACTCGTCTTCAGGTAGATCTCCCAGCACGGCGCGAGTCATTGCTTGTGATGGCTTAGGCATTCTCTTGTTCAGTGAACCTGCGTCCCCGCCGCTTAGCTAAAACTTGGCTTTGGATTTGGCCGCCCGCTATCCAAGCGTGGCCGGTGCCTTTAGATAGAAGTCGCTCGCCGAATGGATAGCCACGGTGACGCAATTTCCAGTAAAGGGCCCAATAGACACTTATCGATCGTTCCACAATCCAGAGGGGCGCAAACAGAGGTGAAGTAACTGGGAAAACGCGGTACGCCGAGTCACGCAACAGACCGCCGGTACTAAGCAGCACTGATGCCAGGAAGAGGACGGCCAAAAAAAGAAGTCCGGCGCGCCGGCCTAGCCAGACGGTGATTGCCATGGTAACGGGGAGCACCGAAAGGAATGCCACGGTCTTCGCTCGCATAACAAAGTCTTCATAGGCCTGGCGAGGTCGTTGCTCAATCCATTTCTTGAATGTCGGCGGTCGCTTAAGGATGAAGAAGTCCGTGGCGTACTTAATGTTTGCCCCTCGCACGGCAAAGTGGCGAACGATCTCTTCGTTGTCAAAGAGAACATCGCCGTCGTACGGTCCCACCCGGCGCATAGTTGATCGGCGAAAGCCACATGTACCCGGATAGTCACCGGCGCGAAGGCTCGCCCTGTTTATCAAAATTCGAGCAGTCTCAAGCCGCGCCCACCAGGGCAATGGCGAGATGTAGTTTTGCGGCCGCACCATCTCAAACCCGTCCAGAAGATGGCACATCCATTTCAAATCTTCCGCGCGATATCTGATGTCATCGTCGGCAACTATGATTCGTTCGCATGACGCCAGATCGACGCCGGTGTGAACGCCGTTCACCTTTCCGTTCAGGTAGGTGTATTTCGGATCTGGTGCGACATGGCAACACGCCCCGCCCCATACTTGCTCATGCCTCTCAAAGACCGGCGGGGGAGAGCCGTCAACGACCAATACTTCGCACCCGGCTTGGCTCAGCATCTGCAGGTAATCGGTAAATTCATGTAGCTCCGATGGCTGCACCCGCGCGCGCCGGATAGGAATGATGACCGTGCACTGAAGGTCATTCTTATCGGGTTTCATGCCGCTACCTCATAACTTGTTAAGGTACGAGTTGATAATATTCGGTCCGCATAATCCGCGCGCTTAACCGCTTCCGCGGTAGCATTTCCTGCGCGCGCGCTCATGAACTTCTGTTGGTCATAACCGAGAACAATCTCAGATGCCTGGGCTGGGTACATTTCGGCGAGAGGCAGCGCTATATCATTCAGCATCCAACGTCCGTGGCGTTCGTCTTCCTTGATGTGTAACTCCCAATATGCGCGGGCCTTCTTTGACATTCCGAGACGTTCGGCTGCGATTCGATAGCTGTCGAATGCGGCCGGAACAGAGGTTTCTGTATAAAGTAGCCCACCCACATATCGAAGATAGAAGCGCTTGCGTTCGGAAAGTAGAAAGCTGTGGTTGATAGTAGCCAGCACCTCCCACGGCACTACGTCGAAGTACGCTTCCGGTCGAGTATTCATGTCCAGTTCTTCAAGCATAAGCTTGAAAAACGAAGAATGTTTGCGGCTCAAACGCCCTCCGCCGTATTCCTCAACCAAAAGGCGGGTCATCATTGAGTGAATCTTGTTCCCCACACCGCCCAAGGTGCGCGAAAGTTGGCTCGCTTCCACGAGCCCATCCAGCGAGCCAATCTCCAGCAGGCGGCGATAGCCGCACACGCCCATCTGTTCGCGAAAATACATGTCTTTGGCGGAGGGCGCTGGGGCCACATCAACCTCAGCACGTCGAGGCAACGCATCGCTAACTCCGCCACCATCGAGTTCTGGAAATTCCATTTGGGAAAGTTCCCATGATTGCCATGCTGCCTCAATGCGCTGCCGGATCGTGCGTAGATAATCGGAACTCTCGTTCTTGTAGTTACTAAAGTCGTCATACCAAAAAAATTTGAGGCGGTTGATACGATAGAGCAGTCGTTGCAAGAACAGATGTGCATGTTCAGCGGGAGCGTCGCCTTCATAAGCAGCTGCGAGCGAGAACGCGAGGGCTTCCTCAAATTCTTTTATCAGGATCGGCCGCGACTTGAGCTGTTGATCGAGTTCATCAACCGCCAGCACCGTCTCGAATTGCTCTTCCGCTTTGGTGAGGTAAATTGGTGGTAATGCTTTTCGTTGATTTTGACTAATCGAACTTTCCATTGTGAGAATCCCCATTCGTTCTTGAGGTTTTTTGGTTTTGTAGGGCGTCTCTAAAAATGATGCTCAGGCAGGATAGACTCCCCTCGGCTTTTCGAAATTCTGAAATATCAAGAGTCTCAATAGTTCCGGCGTAAGGCATGACAATTTCAGTGGTTCGCGGCGCTCCTTCTTCGAGACAGACGGCAGTATCGACACGAATCGTATTGGCGGCCCAAGGCTCGTCTTCCGGAACGTGCAGTTGTCTTAAGCCTTTGAATGCGCTCGCATCCAGCCAACGAGGATTCAACAGCACCGTTTCATCGTTTACAACGCCGCATCCGGTTGTCAGATGCAGCCCACCCCTTACGCTCACGGGCACGACGAGGTAACCCAACGGCTCAACGATGCGGCTTAAAGCTTCGATACCGCGCCCGTTGGTGCGGCTGGAAGAACCTACGAAGAGTTGTTTGCCGACTTGAATAACGTCCCCTCCGTCGAGGGTTGCGGGTAAGAAAATATGTCGCAACCTTCGAAACTGGGCCGCCACTCGCTCTACTTCGGAGATTTCACCGCGCCGCTTAGGTGCACCCATGCTTGCGATGATGCAGACCTCATCCAGAACGATCGCGGTATCCTGCACAAAACAACAATCCGGATAAGAATCGCTTCCCGGCATCATCAGCAAATCAACACCCCACCCGCGCAGTAACTCGCAGTACCGGTCAAGCTGGACAGCCGCCTTTTCGTAATCGATCTCTTCGCGGGTCAGGTAAGTGAGTTCGCATGCCCCGAGATTCCGCGAAACACCTCGCGTAATTGCTTTAAACGCATGCCCCGAGTATTGGTCTTCCTCTGGGGCGGGACGGTAAAGTGGCGAAAACCCGATCGGCGTTTTCGCGATTTCCAGCTGGGTTATAAACATTCCAAGTGGTCCTTTGCAGATAATGGTGATACCAATCCACAGTCCCTTTGACGGGATACCGTGAACAGAAAACCCGCAATTGTTTCGCCCAAGGGTGGGGCGACCCTTGAAGTGACGAACTACTCACATTTGTCGGAACGGGATTTGAGGTGTTGATTCGATTGGGGTATTACACTTTCAATCCCTGCTTGATTTAACTCATTTGAACAACTGGCTGATATCAATACAAACTCGTTTGAGCTTGTCGGTTAATCATCCGGATTCATCTAAGTTTCCTGACCAAAACACATTCGCAACGAGGGTTAGCAACGATAGTGCCAGCCTGATTGTGGCGATGAAGCAGTTGCTGAGTCGGACATACGTCACCGGGGTTTGTAACTGGTAAGAACAGAGCATCCCAATGAGCCAGCATGGGCGATTTCATTTGGACGTCCCTGGTCCGCGGAACCAAACAGCTACGCGCTTCAGTGCGCAAGTTCACTAATTCTTTACTTGTTCCGACCTCCGCGGAGAGAGATTTGCGCGATGTGGCTTCAAGATTGCAAGCTGGGATCAAGTTCGTCGTTCGTGAAGAATGATGGAAAGCTTAACGGCCGCAATGGTGACGTTGCGGAGACAACGCAAACTGAGGTGACATAATCGCCAGATCAAAACAAACATGAATTGGCGGTATGCACCTCACCAACTTGGTGAATGTAATTCAAGGAGAAAGTAAATGGCATTAGATAACGACGAAGTAATCTCGACTTTGAACAATTTGATTGAAACCTGCAAGGACGGCCAGGACGGTTTTCGCACTGCTGCCGAAGGAGTCAAGAACTCTGAACTTACCAAGCTCTTCAATACCTATTCGCAACAGCGTGCGCAATTCGCGTCTGAGCTGCAAAGTGAGGTGCGGAGTCTGGGCGGAGAGTCAGAACAGTCAGGGAGCACGGCGGCTGCGCTTCATCGAGGCTGGATTGATATTAAGTCGGCAGTCACCGGGGCAGACGAGGGAGCAGTAATCTCTGAATGTGAGCGAGGCGAAGACGCCGCCGTTGAAGCCTACCAGGAAGCTTTGGAGAAGGACCTGCCGAATGATGTGAAAGCGATCGTGTCACGTCAATTTTCGCAAGTGAAAGAAGCGCACGACCGTATTCGTGCCCTTGAAAAGGCTGACGCAAAAACAAATTAAGTGACTATTAGCTTGCGGGAGGGCGGCTTTTTTAACGCTTCTTCTTTGCGTCCTGCGCGCCGCGTTCCGCGGCGGCGTTTTCAATCCCCGCGTTAACTTCGCCGCCAATCAAAACTGCCAGCCCGGTCAGGTAAAGCCACAACATCAGGATGATCACCGCGCCCAGTGAGCCGTACGTCATGCTGTAAGTATTGAAGAAGTGCAGGTAGCCTTTCAAACCAAACGAGGCGAGCAGCCAGAGAGCAACTCCGATAACCGAGCCGGGTGTGATCCACTTCCAATCCTGATCGCGAAGATCGGGCGCGAAGTAGTAGATCAAAGCAAACGCCGTCAGGATGGAAGCCAGCGCGAGCGGCCACTGCAAGATCTTCCACACCCACGTGAACGCGGAGCCAAACCCGAACACGGCTGCAAGATAATCGGCCAGCCGGCCGCCACCGATCACCAGCGCCAGCGCGGCGATAATCAAGACGGAGAGGCCAACGGTCAGCAGTACCGCAGCCATTTGCCGTTTCCACCACTGCCGGGTCTCTTCGACGTCGTACGCCGTGTTCAAAGCGTCCGTGATCGCGCCCATGCCGTTGGAAGCCAACCAAAGCGCCAACAGCAACCCGATTGAAAGCTTGCCGGTGCTGCTGGAGTTGGTGACTTCCAACATGGTCGCATCGATCAACTGATAAGCCGATGACGGCAGCACGCGCGCGAGATATTGAAACAGCGTGTGGCGCATGCCGGTGCCGCCGACGATCATGCCGATAGCCGACGTCAGAAAGATAAGCAGCGGAAACAACGCTAACAGAAAGTAGTACGCAAGCTTCGCGGCGTCACCGAAGGAATCGTCGCGGTTCATCTGGTTCCAAACACGGACGGCCATCTGTTTCCACGAAAGGCCGTTCAGCGTCCACATGCTCCGTCGTACTTTACTCGCCATGTTTTTCCGGGTTGAAGGTTAATAGCGCCGCGCGTCCCTGCGAGCAACCCTCATGCCTTTTTGCTGAACCCGCGTTACCCAATGCGTCGACTATTCTATTACTGGTATTCCGTTTGCTAACACCCAAACCGACTCAAGAAAGCGAAATGTTTTCAGACTAAAAAAGCGCGAACCCTGACTTTTGCGCTGTATCGAAATAAAGCGAGACGGAGCGACGATAAGAGGTAAGTATTCGGTGACATTTACGACATGAACTAGCGTTGTTTGCGGCTGCACAAAGCCACTGTAAGCCGTAATTACTTTGTTCAGCCAATCCTGGCTGAACTCCTCGCTGGCGACAACATAAAGGATAGAAACTCCCGAGGTTGAGTTCTATCTGCATTACGAGGTGGGATTCCAACGATTGGAGGATAGATCTGTGTCGAACTCTCAACCTGCACCATCGGCAGTCATTGCCGAGGCCGTAACTCGGCCATTGCACAAACTGGTTAGCACATCTGAAACGCTGCCCGACTTGGTTTGCTTCTCGCACCTGCGCTGGGACTGGGTTTATCAGCGGCCGCAACATCTTCTCAAACGTTGCGCGGCAGGGCGACGCGTCTTTTTTGTCGAGGAACCAGTGCGAGCCAACGGTTCCGTGAGACTTGATGTCCGCGAGCGAGAGAACGGGCTGCGCGTAGTCACGCCGGTTCTTCCAGAGGGTTTAAGTAGCCAAATTGCGCAGACAGCCGTTCTCAGCAGCCTGCTTCAGACTTTTTTTAGTGATCATCAAATTCAGGAATACGTCTTGTGGTACTACACGCCGACGGCGCTCGATTTTACGAAACACTTGAGCCCGTTGGCTGTCATTTATGACTGTATGGATGAGTTGTCGGCGTTCAAGGACGCCCCGGCCAGCTTGCGGTTTCAGGAACTCGAACTCTTGAACCGAGCCGATGTTGTTTTCACCGGCGGCCACAGTTTGTACGAGGTCAAGCGTCACAAACATCCATTCGTACATGCGTTTCCAAGCAGCATCGATCGTGAACATTTCATGCAGGCGCGCACCCGCGCAGTGGACCCTGAGGACCAAAAACGGATCGCACATCCCCGGCTTGGTTACTTCGGTGTCATTGATGAGCGCTTCGATACGGGATTGCTCGACGCCGTGGCGGCCGCCCGTCCGGACTGGCAGTTGGTGATGCTTGGGCCTGTCACAAAGATCGATCCCAAAGTATTGCCACAGCGGCCGAACATTCATTACCTCGGGTCAAAGACTTACGACGAGCTACCGCAGTACATCGCCGGCTGGGACGTGGCCCTGATGCCATTCGCGATTAACGAGGCGACGCGTTACATCAGTCCAACTAAGACGCCTGAGTATCTGGCGGCCGGAAAGCCCGTAGTTTCAACGCCGATCGCTGACGTAATTAAGCCGTACGGCAAGTTAAATCTCGTGCGAATCGCAAAGACTCCGGAAGAATTCATCGCGGCGATTGAACAATCGCTGAAGCCGGAAGCGACGAGTAAGAAATGGCTAGACCGTGTCGATGAGTTCCTGGCAAACATTTCGTGGGACCAGACCTGGTCGGAAATGTCAGAACTCATTGATCGGGCATCACTGCATCGTCGAAAGGCGAACGTTCTGGCTGCAGGAGCGCGCGCGACTGGTTCCAAGGCAATCGTGACGAGCAACGCAGCCTAATTCTCACAACGTAACATGGAGAGTGAAGTAAAATGTTTGACTACTTAATTGTTGGAGCGGGATTCGCGGGCAGTGTGCTCGCCGAGCGCCTGGCCCGCGGGTCGAACAAGAAAGTGCTGTTGTGCGACAAGCGTCCGCACATCGGCGGCAACGCCTATGATCATTACAACGAGCATGGCGTGCTTGTTCATAAATACGGCCCACACATCTTTCATACGAACTCGCGCGAAGTTTTCGAATATCTCTCGCGGTTTACCGGATGGCGTCCGTACCAGCATCGCGTGCGTGCGAGCGTGGACGGCCAGATAGTTCCGATTCCAATCAATCTCGACACGATTAACGCGCTCTATGGCCTCAACCTGACATCCTTCGAGATGGAAGAGTTTCTGAAGAAGGTGGCTGAGCCGCGCGAGCCTGTGCGCACGTCCGAAGACGTGGTCATCGGCACCGTAGGCCGCGAACTGTACGAGAAATTCTTCAAGAACTATACGCTCAAGCAATGGGGACTTGATCCATCAGAACTGGATGCCAGCGTCACCTCGCGTATTCCCACGCGGACAAATCGGGACGATCGGTACTTCACCGATACATATCAGGCGATGCCGTTACAAGGCTTCACGCACATGTTCGAGAACATGCTCGATCATCCGAACATTAAAGTGTTGCTGAACTGCGATTATCGCGAGGTTGAGAAGGAAATTCCGCATCGCGAGATGATTTACACAGGACCGGTAGATGCGTTCTTCGGGTATTGCTACGGCAAGCTGCCTTATCGGTCGCTCGAATTCAAACACGAAACGCATAACACTCTGACGTTTCAATCGGCGCCCGTGATCAACTATCCGAACGAGCACCTCTACACGCGCGTTACCGAATTCAAGTACCTGACAGGCCAGGAGCATTCAAAGACGAGCATCGTTTACGAATTTCCGAAGAGCGAGGGTGACCCGTATTACCCGGTGCCGCGAAAAGAAAACGGCGAAATTTACAATAATTACAAGGCGCTGGCAGACGCGAAGCCGAACGTACATTTCGTTGGGCGTCTGGCCACCTACAAGTATTACAACATGGATCAAATCGTGGCGCAGGCACTGACCCTGTATGCGAAGATGTCGAGCGTCAAACGAAAGGAAGCGTTGCTTCTGGAAAACGGACATCCGAACGGCAAGCACATCCCGGCAACCAAGGCGATCCTTCCAAAGCTGACTCTGAGCAATCGCGGGAATGGCGAGATACGGGACGCTGTTTGAAAGTTTCTTTTTGGGCGGTTTTGAGTGTTCGACGCATCGCCTTGCTTCCGGCAAGCGGCTCGACGAGATCGCTTTCACTCAACACGATCGCTTCGCGCGCGAAGACTACCTGCGTCTGCATGAGCAGGGAATTGAGGCAGCGCGCGACGGTCTGCGTTGGCATCTGATCGAAAGCACGCCGGGCCAGTACGACTTTTCGAGTCTACTTCCGATGCTGCGGGCCGCGCGGGAAACCCGCACGCAGGTAATTTGGGATCTTTTTCATTACGGCTGGCCTGATTGGCTTGACCTGTTTGAGCCGCGTTTCATCGATGCCTTCGCAAAATACGCGCGTGAGTTTGCACGACTCTGGCGGGAAGAGACGGACGGCGTTCTGTTCGTATGTCCAACAAATGAAATTTCGTTCTTCTCCTGGGCTGCGGGCGATGGCGCGGCATTAAATCCATTCTGTCACGACCGCGGCGATCAGTTGAAAGAGCAACTGGTGCTCGCGAACATTGCGGCCTGTGAAGCTTTGTGGGACATCGACTCTCGGACGCGCATCGCGCAAATCGATCCCATGATCAACGTGCTGCCCCTGGATCCGAACAATATCGAGCACGCGCGCGCGGCTGAGGCTTATCGCACGTCACAATACGAAGCCTGGGACATGCTGGCCGGGCGCGTAAAGCCTGAGCTGGGCGGTGGGCCAAAGTATCTCGACATCATCGGCGGTAACTATTACGTGCACAATCAGTGGATTCACGGCGCCGGCTTTATTGAGCCGGAAAACCCGCGCTATAGGCCGCTTCGCGAAATAATCAAAGAACTGTATGCTCGATATCAACGGCCGTTCTTTGTCGCTGAAACTGGAATTGAAGACGAGTTGCGCTCGAAATGGTTTCGCTACATCTGCACTGAAGCGCGCGCGGCAATGCAAGAAGGTGTGGAGCTTCAGGGCATTTGTCTCTATCCGATTGTGAACCATCCCGGTTGGGACGACGACCGGCACTGTCACAACGGCCTCTGGGACTATCCGAACGAGCAGGGCGAGCGCGAGATATACCAACCGCTGGCTGACGAACTACAGAACCAACGAAAACTGTTTCAAGAAACTTCTGCCGCGTAGAGAATCTGTCTGATGCGAGTCTTAGTAACAGGAGGAGCCGGTTACATCGGCAGCGTCGTCCTTGAAGAGCTTCTGCGCGACAACCATCAAGTTGTCGTGTACGACAACCTCGCAAAGGGCCATCGGCAGAGCGTGCCGGCGAACGTCCCGTTCATTGAATCCGACTTGCTCGATCAAGAGCGATTAATCTCAGCGTTTCGTGAGCACCAAATCGAGGCCGTGATCCACATGGCCGCGGATTCTTTAGTCGGCGAGTCCGTCCAGAAGCCCGATAAGTACTATCGAAGTAATGTCGTTGCCGGGCTGTCGTTGCTAGACGCCATGCGTCACGTTGGTGTGAAGCGCCTCGTGTTCTCTTCAACCGCGGCGGTTTACGGCGAGCCCGAGAAGCAGCCCATCGAAGAGACGGATCTGACTAACCCGACGAACCCTTACGGCGAGACGAAGCTCACGTTCGAACGGGCTTTGCGGTGGTATGAAAGCGCCTACGGAATTCGTTACGCGTCGCTGCGCTATTTCAACGCGGCGGGCGCGACGGATCGTTGCGGCGAGTGGCACGATCCGGAAACGCACTTGATTCCGTTGGTCCTGCAAGCTGCCACCGGTCAGCGCCAACACGTCGAAATTTATGGCCAGGACTATTCGACGCGCGACGGCACCTGCGTCCGCGACTACATTCATGTCGTGGATCTTGCCCGAGCGCACGTTGCGGCGCTGCAGATACTCGGCGAGCGAAGCGCGATCTACAACCTCGGTTGCGGAGGCGAAGGCTATTCGGTTCGCGAAGTTATCGATGTGGCCAACGAGATTACCGGGCGCGAAATTCCAATCAAGATTGGCCCGCGGCGTTCCGGCGATCCAGCGGTGCTGATCGCGAGCTCAGAGAAGATTAAGCGTGAGCTGGGATGGTCGCCGCAGTTTCAGGATTTGCGGAAGATCGTAGATTCGGCCTGGCAATGGTTGAAGCTACACCCCCGCGGTTACGGCGAATAATGGAGCGCGGGCGTCCGGCCCGCACGCGAGCGCAGCTTGCGAACACGATGGTCGACGTTAACCATCTACGATCGGTTTTTGAGGAAATATACGGCTCGGTTCCAAGAGTTTTCTCAGCCCCCGGCCGCGTCAACCTTATCGGCGAGCACACCGACTACAACGAAGGTTTTGTGCTGCCGATGGCCATCGATCGCCGCACGTACGTCGCGATTGCGAAGCGGAATGATCGCCGCGTCCGCGCGAAGTCTCTCGTCTTGAAAGAGGCTGGGGAGTTCAATCTCGATGATCGATCGCCGGCCTCGGAAAGAAAATGGCTTCGCTACGTTGCGGGTGTCGCGTGGACTCTGGTTGAACGGGGTCTAAAGCTCACCGGCGCGGACCTGCTGATCGATTCCGATGTGCCGATCGGCGGCGGCTTGTCATCGTCCGCTGCGCTCGAAGTTGCAACTGGTAAGGCGCTCGCGACGATCGCCGCTGTGAAGATTGACGACGTGGCGCTCGCGTTGGCGGCTCAACAAGCCGAAACGGTTTTCGTCGGAGCAAGAGTGGGCATCATGGATCAACTGACGGCAGTGCTCGGGCGCAGAGTACACGCGCTGTTGATCGATTGTCGATCCCTGGAAGCGAAATCAATTTCGCTGGCGAATTTTAAGGCGACGATGGTTGTTTGCAATACCAACGTTAGGCACGACCTCGCGTCGTCCGCTTATAATGATCGACGCGCTGAGTGTGAGCGAGGTGTTGAGCATCTGCGGCAGAAGCTGCCCCACATTCGCTCGCTGCGTGATGTGACACTGGACGACTTTCAGAAGTACGAGCGCGAATTGCCCGAGCCGTTGCGTCGTCGTTGCCGCCACGTCGTCACGGAAAATGACCGCACCCTGAAGGCAGCCGAAGCATTGCGGACCGGCGATCGAGCGAGGCTGCGCAGTTTGATGAAGGCGTCGCATGAATCGCTCCGTGATGATTATGAAGTCAGCTCTTTTGAACTTGATGCGATGGTCGAAATCGCCTGGCGTCATGAAGCCGTCATTGGGGCGCGAATGACCGGCGGCGGGTTTGGCGGCTGCACGATCAACGTTGTGCGACCGGACGCCGTCGAGGACTTCATCGGGTTGGTGCGAAACGAGTATCGGGCCGCGACTAACATTGAACCGGATATTTGGGTCGTCAACGCCGACGAAGGCGCGCGCGAAGAGAGCTTGTCAGTACCGGGAGCGGTAGCGACCGGGTAAAAACTCAAGGTTGAACTCCTCGATCCGGTCGCTACCGCTCCGGGTACTGACACGTTCCCCTGACAACAGATGTCCGATAAAAACATTCCTCGTCCGGAATATCCGCGTCCTCAGTTCATTCGTGAACCGTGGCTTAATCTAAACGGCGAATGGGAATTCGCGTTCGATGATGCTGACGAAGGACAGAATGCCGGCTGGCACGATGGCCGCGAGCTGCCTTTGCGCATCACGGTCCCGTTTGCGTATCAGACGGAACTTTCCGGCATCCATGACAAGTCCGTCCATGAGATCGTCTGGTACGCGCGCAACTTCGAAATTCCAAACGACTGGCAGCAGTCTGATGTGCTTTTGAACTTCGGCGCGGTCGATTACTCCTCAACGGTTTGGGTTAACGGACAGCAGGTCGGTCACAACCAGGGCGGGCATGTCCCTTTTCAATTCGACATCGCGCCGTACCTGAAGCCGGGCGTGAATCGTGTCACCCTGCGCGTCGAAGATCGACAAGACCCAAGTCAGCCGCGGGGCAAGCAATCGCACACCGGTTTGCCGGTCGGCATCGACTACTACAACACGACGGGAATTTGGCAGACCGTTTGGTTGGAAAGCGCGCCGCCGATTCGTGTAGAAGAGATTCAGATTGTTCCGCGCGCGGACAACAACCAGGTTTACCTCGCCGTGTTTCTGCATGCACCATCCGCGGCCTGGCAAATCAAAGTTGAAGTCTTTGATCAGGGCCGTTCGGTAACGCGCGCTGAAGAGTTCACGCCGGTTGCTACCGGCCAGTTCGTGCTCCGGATTCCTTACGCGAAACTCTGGTATCCGCATTCACCGCATCTCTACGATCTGCGCATTCGGCTGTATGACGACAAGCACACGCTACTCGATGAGGTGACTTCATACTTCGGAATGCGCGGCATCGAGTTACGCAACGGATCCATTCGTCTAAACGGTGAGCGGATCTATTTGAAGATGGTTTTGGATCAGGGTTACTTTCCGGGCGGTTATCTCACCGCGGCGTCGGACGAGGCCCTGCAAACCGACATTGGCTGGGCGAAGATGTTTGGCTTCAACGGCGCGCGCAAACATCAAAAGGTCGAAGATCCGCGCTGGCTCTACTGGTGCGATCGTTTGGGGCTGCTGGTTTGGGAAGAGATGCCGAATGCACGCGAATGGTCACTTGAGTCGGAGGAGTTGCTTTCCGCTGAGTGGCAGCGCGCTGTGCGTCGTGACTTGAACCATCCCTGCATCATCGCCTGGGTACCGGTCAACGAGAGTATGGGTTTCCCCGGCTTGGAGCAGCATCATGCGGGTCAATATGCATATTTGGAACGAATGGTCCGCACTACACGCCGGATCGACCCGACGCGGCCGGTCGTAGATAACGACGGCTGGGAACACAGCGACATCACTGATATCTGTGCGATCCACGACTACACTCCGACGGCGACGCTTTTGCGCGAACGCTATCGCGATAAATTATCCGGCGGCGAATTGCCCTTGAAAGTCTGGGTCGGCGAGAAGCCTTTGTTCGCGCGTGGTTCAGAATATCGCGGACAGCCGATCGTGCTTTCGGAGGTTGGCGGGTTCTTAGCGATCCCGTCAGCCATTCCTGACGCGCACCGCGATTTGCTGTATCAGTTCTACGACTCGTTTAAGACACCCGAAGAATTGCTCGCCAAGTATCGCGACTTGATGGAAGGCATTGCGTCTCTAAAATTCCTCGCCGGTTTCTGCTATACGCAGCTGACCGACATCGAACAGGAGATCAATGGCCTGCTTACCTTCGATCGACGACCAAAAGCCCCCCCTGAGAAAATTGCTGAGATCCATCGCGAAATCTTCAAACAGATTGAGGCGTTAATGCGCGAGCAGTGAATGTTGTTGGGACGCGCGTCCCCGCCTGAGGTTCTTTAACTGCCGTTCCCCGGGCATCTCGACGCAGCAAATCCTGTTTAAAAATCCACAAACTTCGCACTGTTTGTGTGCTAATCTGCGGATTCACAACTCGATTACCCCTCTTCGCTAATTAAGCAGTCCTGACTCCCGCGGTAGCTGGCGCGTCGTGCAGCCGCACAACTCGGGAAAGTGTAAGTGGAGGTTGGCTCATGAATCATCAGGGAACAAATCAGCTGGTTCTGGATCTCAGCGATGTCGGCGCCGGCGATGTCGAACTGGTTGGCGGTAAGTGTGCGAGCCTCGGCGAACTGTTTTGTTCGCTCGGGCCGCGCGGCGTAAACGCCGTTGATGGATTTGCGACAACCAGCGACGCTTACCGGCTGCTGCTCGAGCAGAACGGATTGTTAAAGCGTCTGCGCGAACTGATGCGCGGGCTCGATTACAAGGACATCGATGCGCTGGGCCGCGCCGGACATCAGGCGCGGACGCTGATTCTTGAAGCAGAGTTGCCGCGCCAACTCGCGAACGAGATCATTGACGGCTACCATCGCTTGTCCGAACGATTGGGCCGAGTTCCGGAAGTGGCTGTGCGCTCGTCCGCCACCGCCGAAGATTTACCGGACGCTTCGTTCGCCGGCCAGCAAGAGACGTTCTTGAACGTTCGGGGCGAGGAACGTCTGCTGGACGCGTGTCATCGTTGCTTCGCCTCGCTGTGGACTGACCGGGCGATTTCCTATCGCGCCGCGCGCGGTTTCGATGATTTCGAAGTAGCCCTTTCGATCGGCGTACAGCCGATGGTGCGTTCCGATCTCGCCTGCTCAGGTGTGATGTTCACCCTCGACACTGAATCAGGATTTCGCGACGCCATCGTGATCAACGGCGCATGGGGCTTAGGCGAAGCGATCGTGCAGGGAATGGCCACGCCGGACGAATGGATCGTATTTAAACCCACACTTGCGAACGGTGCACGGCCGATCGTCAGCCGCCAGTTGGGCACCAAGGAAGTGCAGATGGTTTATGGGCTCGACGGGAAAGGAACTCGAGTTCGGGAAGTTGTCGAGGCCCAACGACTGCGCTTTTGTCTGAACGATTACGAAGTACTGCAACTTGCGAAGTGGGGGTGCGAGATCGAGCAGCACTACTCCGAACGTGCCGGCCAGCCAACCCCGATGGATATCGAATGGGCCAAGGACGGTTTGACGGGAGAGCTATTCATCCTTCAAGCCCGACCTGAGACGGTCCACGCGATGAACAAGCAGAATTACATCGAGAGTTACAAGCTCACCGGCGAACACGGTGCGCCATTGTGCGAAGGCATTGCCGTGGGAGAAAAGATCAGTACCGGCCAGGTGCACGTCCTCGACAATCCAGCTCAATTGTCGGAGTTTCGCGCCGGCTCAGTGCTCGTAACTTCGCATACTGACCCCGCCTGGGAGCCGATGATGAAAAAGGCTTCGGCGATTGTGACGGATCGTGGAGGACGCACTTGCCACAGCGCAATCGTCAGCCGCGAGCTGGGCTTACCCTGCATTGTCGGCACCGGCAACGCGACCAGGCTCTTGAAATCCGAGATGGATGTGACTGTGTGTTGCGCCACCGGCGCGAAGGGAAGCGTCTTTGAAGGGCTCATCGATTACGCGGTCGATAAACACATCATCGACAGCAGCCGCCGACCGGTGACCAAAGTCATGATGAACGTGGGCGACCCTGAGCATGCTTTCGCGCTCGCGTCGATGCCGAATGATGGGGTCGGGCTGGCGCGACTCGAGTTCATCATCAACAACCACATCGGCATTCATCCGATGGCGCTGGTGCATTATCCGAAGCTGGCAAACGAAGAAGTCGTGCGCGAGATCGCTAAACGCATCGGTGAGGAGGACCCGCGCGAGTTTTTCGTGCGTCGCTTGGCGGAAGGCATCGCACGCATCGCGGCCGCTTTCTATCCAAACCCGGTCATCGTGCGCATGTCGGATTTCAAGTCGAATGAATACGCGATGCTGATTGGTGGGCAGGATTACGAGCCGGCCGAAGAGAATCCGATGCTCGGCTTCCGTGGCGCGTCGCGGTATTACGACGATCGCTACCGCGAGGGTTTTCAGCTCGAGTGTTTTGCGCTCCGCCGTGTGCGCGAAGACATGGGCCTGACGAACGTGAAGGCGATGATTCCGTTCTGCCGGACGGTTGAAGAGGGCAAGCGCGTCATTGAGCTGATGGCGGAAAACGGCTTGCCGCAGGGCGAGAACGACCTGGAAATCTATGCGATGTGCGAGTTGCCATCGAATGTTGTGTTTGCCGACGAGTTCCTGCAAATCTTTGACGGGTACTCGATCGGCTCAAATGACCTAACGCAGTTGACGCTTGGCCTCGATCGGGATTCTGAGATGGTCGCGCACTTATTTGACGAACGCGATGGCGCCGTCGAGAAGATGATCTCAATGGCGATTGATGCCGCGCACCGTGCGGGCAAGAAGATTGGCATCTGTGGTCAGGCGCCATCCGATTACCCGGAGTTTGCTCGATTTCTCGTCGAGAAAGGAATTACATCTATCTCGCTGAATCCGGACACGGTGATGCAGACAACCGGGTTGATTCTGGCGGCCGAAGCCGAGTTAGCGAACAAAGCCGGCAAAAAGATCTCGTTGGACGAGGCGGCCGAGGTTCTCGCCCCTGAATGGAGGCCAATCTACGTTGACGAGGTTGTATGAAAAAGTCCCCGATGGCCTCGCCGGTACGGAACCGCGACCAGTAGGGAGCGGGATAAAGACTCAACTGGCTTCAGCCGGCATTACCGTTTCGTAACTCTTGATCCCGCTCGCTATCGCACGCGGTTCTGTAAGATGCCAAAGAAAAGTGCAGGGCTTTTGCTTTATCGACAGAATGCGCACTCAGCCACTGAAGTATTACTAGTTCATCCGGGAGGTCCGTTCTGGCGCAACAAAGACGAAGGCGCCTGGACGATTCCCAAAGGCGAATTCCACGATGAAGACCCGCTCGGGGCGGCCAAGCGCGAATTCGAAGAAGAAACCGGCTCCGCACCGCCCGACGGACAATACATTCCTCTGACGCCAATCAAACAGAAGAACGGGAAGATCGTTCACGCCTGGGCCGTTGAAGGCGATTTTGATCCGGCAACTCTGAACAGCAATGAGTTTGAAACTGAATGGCCGCCGAAATCGGGCCGGAGGCAGAAGTTTCCCGAGGTCGATCGAGCTCAGTGGTTTACGCCGGACGTGGCCAGGCAAAAAATGTTGAGTGGACAGGGAGCATTGGTTACAGAGCTCCTGTCTATTTTGGAGTAGTTATTAACTGCGATCTCGTCGGCTTCGTTCCGCGAGTCGCGATCGCGTCATGCGCTCGCGAAGGCCGCCTTCACGTAAAAAGGCTTGTTCAAGTTGTTCAATCTGACGATCGAGCAAGTAATTTGTGAGTTTAATCAGGCCGATCAAAACGTTTGCGGCAATCGCAGGATCGGCGTTCTCGATGCCTTTTCGAAAAGTCTCATAGTTTGCGTTGGGCTGGCGATTCAACTGCCGCAGACGGCTTACATAGGGATGCTCTTTGCCCCATTCGGCGAGACCCCGCACCCGGAGAAAATCGCGATAATCCTCCAACAGTTCTTCCAGGCTGGCGCGCGCCACATTAGTTAACTTGATCTCAGTTTCCTTGGAAGTACCGGAGGCTTGGCTACCTTCGAGGATGTTTTGCTTACCTGATCGTGCCGCCTGAATCATCTGGTCAACCGTGCGGTCACGTTTATTCAGGAAGTGTCGACAGAACCATACCGTGCCGTCATTAGACAATTCGCGCCTTCTGAAAGGACAGAAGACTCTCGTAACCGCCGTGCGCAGGAATGAATCGATTCGCCATTGGCTTGGCAAAAAGGACTGAAGTGACGAAAAGGACACAAGCCGACCGGGAGATTTATGTCACTTCGGTCTTTTAGGTCCTTTCTGGATGCTGCGCAGTCTATCAGAATCCAAAACAGGCGGCTCCCTCGCGAATTCGCGTTGACGCTTAACGTAACGCCGCATTACAATTCGCTCGTCCAGCTTGATTGTTAACCTTCAACGTGTGTAGACAAATCAATTTACCGAATCTTTGCCTGGTCGTTCTTATTTGTGTCGTTACGGCGGCCAGCGTGCGAGCGCAACAGCGCCCTTTGATCACCGAAGACGTAGACATCATTCCACCGGGTTCAATGCGGTTGGAAGTCGGCATGGATTTTCTCCAGAACGTGAAGTTCCCAGTCTCAGGTTTGAATGGCGACCTGACGCGCGCGGGCGTCATCGGCATAAACATTGGGCTGTCTCCTAACGTCGAAGTTCAAATCGAGGGCGTCGCGCAAAACTTTCTGAGCATCAATTCGCAGGGTCCAAGCGCCATTCCTTTGGAGGTTGCCGCCGGCGCCAACTCGACGAACGATTTCGGCGACTTCACGCTCTCGACCAAAATTAAGCTGCGCAGCGAAACTGCGAACGGGCCCTCAATCGGATTTCGATTCGGCGTTCAGTTGCCGAACTCGAGCCAGGGGCGCGGCATCGGCCTGAACCAGACTAACGCTTACGGTCAGTTGCTGGTCGGAAAGAAGTTCGGTCGCAACGGGCGCGTGAACACGTTTGGCAACCTCGGCATCGGGATTCTTACGGCGCCAACTCAACTGTTCACGCAGAACGACGTGCTGATGTACGGCGCCGCGACCATCATTCGAATCAATAACCAATTCAGCATCGCGGGCGAGGTTAATGGCCGCATGAACACGCGACCCGGGGGCGGTCCGCTGGGAACTGAGTCACAAGGCGAAGCGCGCCTGGGAATGCAGATTCGCGCCTCAAGTCTGCGATTCGATTTCGCCGGCATCAAAGGTCTGACAAGCCAAAGTCCGCGCTCAGGACTTACCGTAGGCGTTACTTACGACACTCCTTCAATCTTCAAACCGGCACAATAAACGGGTGACAGGTAACTGGTGACAGGTGACAGGTCGGACTGCGAGGTTCTTCCTGTCACCTATCACCTGTCACCTGTCACCGATTATGTTTGATTGGCTCGACGCCATAGCGCGACGCGTTGGAGGTTTCATTGTCGGAGTTCCGGTTTACTATGCCGGGCCGGCGATGATTGTGATAGGCGCGCTGGACTCGTCGCTGTTATCGCTGCCTGAAATCAACGATTACCTCGTCGTCGCGCGTTGTTATTCGCATCCGAAAACGGCCTTTTTCTTTCCGCTGTTTCCCGCAATTGGATCCGTGCTTGGGTGCTTGCTCCTGTACACGATTTTCAAGCGGGGCGGGTTGGCAGTTCTTCATCGACGCTTCCGCGCCGATCGGGTAGAAAAAGTTGAGCGAGCTTACGCACGCTTTGGCGTGTTTGCCCTGGCGATTCCGGCTTTGTTGCCGCCGCCTTTGCCCTTCAAGATTTTCGTCGCGACAGCCGGCGCTTTACAGTTTCCGCGGCGCAAGTTTCTGCTGACGATTCTGGTCTCGCGGTCGATTCGCTATTACACAGAAGGCATTCTCGCGGTTTACTATGGCGAAGCCGTCCTCAAATTTCTGAAAGACAATGGACTGTTAATCGTGAGCATCGTCGCGGCGGTAGCATTGATTGGACTGGCGATTTATCTCATCTCGCGCCGGGGCAGAAGAGCCGTGGAAGAAGCTAAGCACGTCACCGAAGATTCACCGAAGGGCTAATCATATTTGAAGGCTTTGATTAATAAGATTACCGGAGCGCTCGGACAGATCTCTCAGTATTTGATTTCATTTGGGCCGTTCGGACTGTTCGCAGTCGCGTTTTTGGATTCGGTCATGGTGCCGATGCCCGGCGGCGTGGATGCCGTATTGCTTTTGTTGGCGGCCGCGCGGCCATCGTGGTTTTTGATTTACGTGGCCGCGGCCACCATCGGTTCAACAATCGGGTGTGTTGCTTTGTATCGGCTATCGCAGCGCGCCGGCAAAAAAGCTTTGTCAAGATTTTCAGAAGCGAAGCAAAAGCGCGTCAAGGACCTGATCGATCGTTATGACGTGATGTCCGTGCTGGTGGCCTCGCTTTTGCCGCCGCCGTTTCCTTTTAAGCTGTTTGTAGTCTCGGCCGGCGTATTTCGTCTGAACCTGATGCGGTTCACTCTGGCCGTCGCCGGCGGACGCACATTTCGTTATCTGCTGCTGGGGTATCTGGCGGCGCGTTACGGCGATCAGGCGAAGGAGCTACTGACGCGTTATTATCCCGCGATTGGAATTACTCTGGCGGTGCTGATCGTTCTGTTCTTCGTCGCGAAGGCGTTGATGCGCCAGTCGGGCAAGAACCAGCCCTCAGGCGTCAAAAGCTAGCTGAAACTCACCAGCGGCAAGCTTGGTCTGAAAACTCCGGGCTTCGGCAAGCGTCCGGATCCCGTTCTCAGACAAACCATTCAGCAAGCGGAGAAAAACGCGGGCGGTGGCCAGCGCATCATCAGCCGCCCGATGCCGGCGCGAAACTTCGAAACCAAAGTACGCGACCAACGAATCGAGTCCGTGACTCTCGACGCGCGGCACCAGCCGGCGCGCCAGATCAACCGTGCACAGGTGCGCGTTCCGCAAACGGCAGCCGGGAAAGACTCGGGCGATTTCGCGGTTCATGAGCGGCAGATCGAAATTCGCGTTGTGCGCGACCAGCACCGCATCACCGATGAAGTCCAGCCACTCGTCGGCGACGTCTGTGAACTTTGGCGCTGTCAACAGCATTTCAGTTGAAATACCGGTGAGATTCGTCAAAAACTTCGGCACGACGGCTTCAGGATTTACCAGCGTTTCGAACTTGTCGAGAATCTTGTCGCTGCGGACCCGATAAGCGCCGATTTCAATAATCCGTGCCGGCGTTCGGCGTTCGTGAGTCGCTTCGACATCGACAACAACGAACTCCAGATCCCGCAGCAAGGCCGAATTTGAGTCTTCGGCTGCCGCCAGATGCTCGGCCTCCAGGGCGAATCGCGGATCGTTCTTGACTAGCTCGCTGACCATTGAGGCGGCTAATTCGCGGTCGATGTTTGACAGGAGAAAGATTGACTCCGCGACGGCCAGAAAGCTCGCCCGTCCGCCTTGTGCGCGTACTAGTTCGAGAGTTTCATCTATCAGAGTAGAATCAGAAACAAGATTGCGTCGCACCATCACTGAGCATTGTACGCGACGGTGCAAGCGCGGTGCTAACTATGAAACAGACTGAGGTGCTGGAAACATTCAAACGCGAGGGCGCGCTGCTCGAAGGACACTTCGTCTTGTCGAGCGGGCTGCACAGTTCTGTCTACTTGCAGTGTGCGATCGCGCTGCAGACTCCGGCAGAGGCTGCGCAGTTCGGAGAATCGATCGCCGATAAGTTTCGTGCAGAACAAATTGACACGGTAGCGTCCCCGGCCATCGGCGGACTCATTATCGGTTATGAAGTAGCGCGGCAGCTCGGGGTGCGATTCATTTGGACAGAGCGCGAGCAGGGAACCATGACTTTGCGGCGCGGTTTCACCGTGCGTGAGGGTGAACGCGTCCTGGCTGTCGAAGATGTGATCACGACCGGCGGCTCGACCCGCGACACGATCAAGGCTTTGACTGAGCGGGGTGCAGAAGTTGTCGCCGCAGCTTCAATCATTGACCGATCCGGCGGCGAAGCTGACGTCGGTGTGCCGCGGTTCTCGCTGGCAACGCTGAACGTTCCGGCTGTCGAACCCTCGCAATGCGAGCCGTGCTTACGGGGCGAACCGGCGACGAAACCGGGGAGCCGAACCATTGTCTAGACGGAGCGTTGCCCACGGCTCTATTCTCGCGTTACTTGTGGTAGATACCCAGGGAGGATTCGAATGCTTAAGAGAGTTCTTCTGTCACTGGGGGCTGGTACGCTAGTTTGCTTGGTCGCAGGCCCGCTCATTTATTACCAAATGACAGCACCTCAACGTAGGGCTCTCGCCGAATTAGCTACCGAAATAGAGCAGGACATGGCCCGTTGGGGCAATATGAATACGATTTCGCGAAAAGAGTACGACGAAACAATGAGACGGATGCGCGAACGTGACGCGCGCCTCCAACAACTTATGGCTGAGAAGCGGCGCGTCCGAACTCAGGCGTGGCTGTTGGCAGTGATGGTCGGAATATTAGTCGGCGGCGCAGCATTCCTGGCTCTTTCATTAATATCGAAGAGGCGCCGGATTGCGAGCGCACCATTCGAACCACCGGCTGCGCCGCCACAATGAACTTCAAACTTCTGCTCCAATACGACGGCACTGACTTTCACGGCTGGCAAATTCAAGAAAATCTGCGGACTGTGCAAGGCGAACTGACGCGGGTTCTCTCGTTGCTTGACGGTCGCGAGGTTGTCGTACATGGCTCAGGGCGAACCGACGCGGGCGTGCACGCTGAAGGACAAGTCGCCAGCGTGCAACTGAACCGTGAGATAACTCCGGCCAAACTGCGCAACGCGATTAACGGAAATCTGCCGCCGGATGTGCGTGTGCTGTTTGTGAGCGCCGCTGCCGAAGACTTTCACGCGCGTTACTCGGCCCGCGGTAAGACCTACACCTATCGCATTGTGCACGGGCCGGTGATGTCGCCATTCTGGTCGCGCTACGCGTTGCTCGAGCCTCGCGCGCTGAATCTTGAGCTAGCGAGCAGGTGCGCGAGGTCGTTTGTGGGCGAGTACGACTGGACGGCTTTCTCGGCGGCGCAATCAGACGTCGAATCGCGGGTCCGCAATGTAACGCGCTGCGATCTTGACCATCGATGGAGTGCGCGCGGCCGTTGCCACCTGATCCAAGTCAGCGTCACCGCGAATGGTTTTCTGC
Source organism: Acidobacteriota bacterium (assembly GCA_052389795.1). Lineage (GTDB taxonomy): Bacteria > Acidobacteriota > Blastocatellia > Pyrinomonadales > Pyrinomonadaceae > UBA11740. The sequence continues at coordinate 82,010 of JBQTHO010000023.1, forward strand.
GCTACATGGTGCGATCGATTGCGGGAACACTGTTGGCGGCAGCGCGTGGCGAAATTGACGAGGGAACAGTCTGGCGCGCTCTTCGCGAAGGCAAACGCGAGTTGGCCGCCGCCACGGCCCCGGCGCACGGCCTGACACTGATCAGCGTGCAGTACGATTGAGTACTGAGTCAATTTGGGAAGGTGGCACGGGGCGTCCGCCTGTGAATTCCACGCGCAAGATGCGCCCGCCACCTCAAAACGAAACCAGTACCTACGATTGACAGTCTTTTCGCTTGCGGTAAGAATGAAGCCGCTTTCGGTTTCGAGGTTGCCGGCGGTGGCAATGGGGTCAGTACCAACCGCGTGAGCGGATGGATTACAGACTCAACTTTCAGGGGATTCCATGACCCACCCGCTGACGCGGGTGGTACTGACTTCACTTCGCCAATCAGTGCACAAAAACTTCAAAGAAGTGGTTGAGAAAGGCAGTCGCGACGAGCGGCTGCTTTCGTCGATCGCGTGGGATCGCCTGCCGCGGCACATCGCGATCATTATGGACGGTAACGGCCGCTGGGCCGCACAGCGTGGACAGCCGCGCATTGCGGGGCACCGCGCAGGCGTCGAAGCCGTGCAGGCCGCAGTCGATACTGGCGCTCGCCTCGGTTTGGGAGCGCTCACGCTCTACGCGTTTTCGACCGAGAACTGGAAGCGGCCGCGTTACGAAGTCGATGCGCTGATGCGGATGCTGCGCAAGTATCTGCGACTGGAGCTGGAAGAGATTAATCGACAGAACATTCGGTTTCAGACCATTGGCCGCACCCACGAGCTGGCGCCAAACGTGCAGCAGGAAATTGTGCGCGCCGGAGAGCGTACGGCGCAGAACAGTGGGATGGTTCTCAGCGTCGCGCTAAACTACGGTGGTCGCGCGGAAATCGTCGATGCGGCCCGCGCGGCAATACGAAGAGTAATCGCTGAGAAGCGAACGCCGGATGAATTGTCAGAGGATGACATCGCGCGCGAGCTTTACACACGCGACTTACCTGAACTTGATTTGCTGGTGCGGACGAGCGGTGAGCTGCGCATTTCGAACTTTCTTTTGTGGCAAAGCGCGTACGCGGAAATTCATGTGACGGAAACGCTTTGGCCCGAATTCCGCCGTGTTCATCTGCTCGAAGCGATTGTCGATTATCAACAACGCCGCCGGCGATTCGGCGGACTGACGCTCGTCGTGAACGCAAAGTGAGCCATTACCGCTGTAGCGCAAGAGGTTATCTGGCGGCCATCGCAAGTAGCTTCTTTCGCCGATCTCAAGTTAACAACTTGCGGTACTAACCACTCTCTTGTCGAATCAACCACAAAAACGGAATCCCTTGTCGAAGCTCAACGCAATTCCGCCCGGCGTTGCACGCCTGCTGACGGCGGTGGTTCTGCTGCCAATCCTGATCGCGTCGATCCTGGTGCCCAGTCTCGCGCCCCTGTTCGTCGTGCTGGTCGGCGTCGCGTTGCTTTTGGCGCTGCTCGAGTTCTGGATCGTGGCCGGTAAGCAGCAAATTCACGCTGACCCAGTCGCCGGGTTTCTCGGCGCCGCCGCCTTGTTCACCGTTTTCTATTTCACAAACCCGCGACAAAAGACGGACTTCTTAGTGGTTCTCATCATCCTCATCCTGCTAACGATTTGTTCGTTGGTGGCAGCGATGTTGCGGGGCGCGCCATTCGAACGCATGGTGGCACGCAGCGGCGTGACCGTGCTCGGCGTGATGTATGTCGTGCTTTTAGGCAGCCACCTCGTCGCCATCCGCAACGGCTTCAGCTCAGAATTGTCGAAAGACCTGCTCTCGTTTTTCTTTCTTGTGCTGATGGGCTCGGATGCGGCCGCGTATTACGGCGGGCGAGCTTTCGGAAGGAACAAACTCGCGCCGAACGTCAGTCCGGGCAAAACCTGGGAGGGTGCGGTTGCCGGTATGCTCGCGAGCCTGTTGCTGGCCGCCGCCGCGCATTACTGGTTCTTCCGCCAGTTGCCTTTGAAGTTTGCTTTGCCGCTCGCAGCCGCGATGAATGTTTTCGGTGTGCTGGGCGATTTAACTGAGAGTGCGCTAAAACGCAGCGCCGGCACCAAGGACACGGCCAGGATTCTGCCGGGCCATGGCGGCATGCTTGATCGGGTCGATAGCTTGCTGTTCAATGCGCCGCTAATCTACTATTTTGCTTTGGTATACTTTCGCTGATTATGTCCACAAAAAAAATAGTTCTGATTGTCGTCGGAATCCTTGGTGTCCTGGCGCTTCTGGGCGTGCTGTTTGTCGTCGGCATCGGCTGGTTCGTGTTCAGCACGATCGGAAATAGCGAAGCCGCCGAGACAGCGCGCACCTACTTGCGAACCAATGAAGAGCTGAAGCGGGACATCGGCGAGGTAAAAGACTTTGGCTCGTTCGTGACCGGCAATATCAACACCCAAAATCAAAACGGTGAAGCGACGCTTAATCTGAAAGTGTATGGCGAGCGAAAGACTGTCAATGCGACGGTCTCGCTCGCGTATCGCAGCAACCAGAACTGGCGCGTCACTGAAGCGTTTTACGACGATGATAGACGCAAGGTGTTTCTGAAAGCGCCCTACGACATGCCCCCGCCATCGGCATCGCCGTAAACCAACATGACAGCTCGCGGAGTTTCCATTCTCGGTTCGACCGGCTCGATCGGCTGCAACACGCTGCGCGTGATCGAGGCGCTGGGCCGTGATCGTTTCCGTATCGTCGCGCTGGGAGCGGGGCGGAACATCGATAAACTCGCCGAGCAAATCGAGAAGTTTAAACCTCAACTTGTCTCGGTCGAGTCGGAAGAAACGGCCGAGCGACTGCGAATCGAACTGGGCGTTCGGGCGCTTTCGGCTCCCACAATCCTCGTTGGTGAGCCAGGTTTAGTTGAAGTCGCAACGCGCGACGACGCGGAAATTGTCGTGTCGGGAACGGTAGGCGCCGTCGGATTTGTGCCTACTCTGCGAGCGCTGGAAGCAGGGAAGCGGGTCGCGCTGGCGAACAAAGAAACGCTCGTGATGGCCGGCGAGTTGATGACGCGGGCGGCGGAAAAATCTGGCGCCGAGATGCTGCCCGTGGATTCGGAGCACAACGCGCTGCATCAATGTCTGCGCGGCGAGAAGCGTTCGGAAGTGCGCCGGCTGATTCTAACGGCATCCGGCGGCCCGTTTCGCACGCGTGACAAAGCCTCTATCGAATCGGCGTCAGTTGCCGAAGCGTTGCAACACCCAACCTGGAACATGGGTGCGAAAATCACGATCGACTCAGCGACGTTGATGAACAAAGGGCTCGAGGTGATCGAGGCGCACTGGTTGTTCGGATTCGACGCCGAGCAAATTACCATCGTCGTGCATCCCGAGTCGGTCGTGCATTCGATGATCGAATTGGTTGACGGCTCGATTATCGCGCAGATGGGCGTGACAGATATGCGACACGCGATTCAGTACGCGCTCACTTATCCCGAGCGCCGGGCTTCTGAACTTGCGCCACTCGATCTCACAAAGCTTTCCTCGCTGAACTTCGAACCGCCCGATCTCGATCGCTTTCCGTGTATTTCACTGGCGTATCGCGCGCTTGAAGCGGGCGGCACCACGCCGGCAGCCCTGAACGCAGCCAATGAAGAAGCCGTACGCGCATTTATTGAAGAACGCATCAACCTCACCGACATTCCTCGCGTAATTGAAGCTGTAATGACCCAGCACGCTCGTCGCGAGGCCGATAATCTTGAAGCCGTTCTGACGGCGGATCGTGATGCTCGCGCGGCAGCGGCAGCGGCTATCGACCAGCTTGCCGCGCCAACGGTTGAGTCAACTGCTGCCTAATCCGAACTCGCCAACCTTCACCGCGTTTGACGCATCTCTACCGTCCGCTTAAACTCGGTTGTTGGTAAATTTTTTCATTGAGACAGTAATCAAATGAGCCTTTTACAAAGTGGCATTATTGGAGTTCTCGCCTTCATTTTCATTCTTGGCGCCGCGGTTGTCCTGCACGAATTTGGGCACTTCATCGTCGCTAAGCTCTTCAAGATTCGCGTTGAGACCTTCTCCGTAGGCTTTGGTCCTCGGCTTTTCGGCTGGAAGAAAGGCCACACGGATTATCGCGTGTCGCTGATTCCACTGGGTGGCTATGTGAAGCTCGGTGGCGACGAATCGAACGCACCGATCGAAGGCGGAGGCGCGTCCGACATTCCCGCGGATGAACGTTTTGATCTCAGGCCACGTTGGCAACGCATTCTCGTTGCCCTCGCCGGGCCGATCATGAACATCCTGACGGCGATCGCCATTCCGTTTGCGGCCGCGATGATTTATGGCGTCCCCTCGATGCCGGCGCCAATTGTTAGTTATGTCATGCCAGGTGGCGCTGCGGAACGAGCCGGCCTTCAGTCTGGCGATCGAATAGTCTCTTTTAATGGTACTGATGACCCGACATGGGAGGCCATCGAGGGCGATGGTTTGCTGTCGCCTGGCCAGGACCTTCCTCTAGTTGTGAAACGCGGTGATCAGACCCTCCCGCTGACACTGCGGCCCACGCCGCGGACGGAACTTGGGGAAACGGCAGGCATGCTTGATTTCACTCCCGACAATGGAGGCTACCCGGTTGAGATCCGGGCCGTGACGCCAGGGTCACCAGCCGCGGCATCCGGGCTACTGGTCGGCGATCGATTGGTGGCAGTCGGCGGGCAAGACGTGAAGAGTGCTGCTCAAGTTAGGGGATATATCCGTGAGCGGAAAGCGCAGCCACTTGACCTCACCGTTCTGCGAAATGGCGAGACTAAGAAAATCGCTGTGTCGGCCGACCGTCTTCCCGGTGGCCTGATCGGTGTAATTCCTGCTGACGCATTTCCAATTCATCGAGCGAGACCCCTTGCATCGTTACGCTATGCGATCAATTCCAATATTCGTATTCTGCGTGTCACTGGTCAGGCTTTAGGACAAGTATTTTCGGGCAAGCGTTCCGTGAGAGATACCGTCTCAGGCCCGATCGGAATTTTTCGCGTCGCTTCAGCTTCGGCTAACGAAGGCGGCTGGGCGGGCGTCTTCGCCACCCTCGCGTTTCTGAGTTTGAACCTCGGCATCTTTAATTTGTTGCCGATCCCGGTGCTGGACGGCGGCGCGATCTTCCTGTTGATGATCGAAGGCGCGCTAGCCAAGGTCGGGCTCAGCATCTCTCGGACGATCCGCGAGCGCATTCAACAAGTCGGGTTCGTGATGGTCATCCTCCTGATGGTTTTTGTGATCACGAACGATGTGATCAAACAGACATCACTGTTTCGCGGTTCCGGAGACCCAAGTCCGACACCCGCAGCCTCGCCCGCCCAACCCGGCCCAGCAAGGTGATAAGATGGTTCAGAGTTCAACCTTTAGGTTGTTGCCAATGGCAAGCTAAAGCTTGAACTCTGAACGCAAACACGATGCGCAAATCCAGAGCAGTACAAGTCAAACACGTGCAAATTGGCGGTGGCGCGCCGGTGGTCATTCAGTCAATGACCAAGACCGACACGGCCAATGTCGATGAGACCGTCAAACAAATCGAGGAGATGGTCAGCGCGGGCTGCGAAGTTGTGCGTCTGGCTGTGCCCGACAACGACGCGGCGATCGCGCTGAAAGAAATTCGCAAGCGCGTCCCCGAAGTTCCGCTCGTCGCCGATATTCACTTTCATTACAAGCTCGCTTTGCTCGCGCTGGAAGCCGGCATCGACAAGCTCCGTTTGAATCCCGGAAACATCGGCAAGCACGAACGCATCGTCGAAGTCGTGCGCGCGGCGCAAGCGCAAAAGGTCCCAATTCGGATCGGCGTGAATGGCGGTTCGCTGGAAAAGGATCTATTGAAGAAGTACGGCACGGCGACCCCCGAAGCGATGGTCGAATCGGCGTTGCGTCATATCGGAATTCTCGAAGACCTCGCCTTTACCGACATAATCATTTCGCTGAAGGCGTCCGATGTGCAGCGCACCGTCGCGGCGTATCGTCTGCTGGCTGAGAAAGTTGATTATCCGTTCCATCTTGGCGTGACCGAAGCGGGGACTGCCTTCACCGGAACGGTAAAATCGTCGATTGGTTTGGGCATTCTCTTGAACGAAGGCATCGGCGACACGATTCGTGTTTCACTCGCCGCCGAACCGCAGGAAGAAGTTCGCGTCGCCTGGGAAATCGTGAAGTCGCTGGGGCTGCGTACGCGTGGAGTTACCGTGGTTGCGTGCCCGACTTGTGGCCGTCTGGATGTCGATAACTTTGTCGAGATTGTGACTGAGATTGAAAGACGTCTGGCTCATATTCAGGAACCGCTACACCTCTCAATTATGGGTTGTGCCGTAAACGGGCCTGGCGAGGCTCACGACTCGCAGCTCGGCATCACCTTCGGTCGCGGCGTCGGCATGATTTTTAAAGACGGCGTGCCGATGCGCAAAGTCGCCGGTGAAGACATTGTCGAAGCGTTCGTTGCAGAGACTGAAAAGCTTCTCGCTGAGGGCCGCAAAGCCGCACCCGAAGCCGGCCTTACGCGCTTCGTACCGGAGCTCATCAATATCACTTAGTCGCCAGCCGAATGACTTCTTTTTCAAGGACTGCTCGGGGAAGCAGCGATGCTCAAAATAGGGTTGTTAATGCTACTGCTGCCATGCAAAGTTACCATCAGCGGCCAATCACCTGCCGGCAATCCGTCGGGTAGCCTCACCACAATATAAGAGGCGTCCAATCCAGCAACCGATACTGGGCCTACATTTTCGACAGGCAATAGCATTCCGGCGGCCTGCACTGAGAGAACGGAAGGGTCGGGTTGCGTCAGGCCAAGATTAGAAGTGAATAAAATCACACGAGTACGGTGGTCGCTGCTAAAGTTGAGATTATTGGTGACAATAAAGGGCCCACGAACAAATGTCACTGAATCGATGGCAGCCACTCGATTAGAACCCTCTTCGGTAAATATCGTCGGTCCCTGAGTCGGCGTCGGCGTGGGCGTTGGAGTGGGTGTCGGCGTAGATGTTGGAGTCGGCGTTGGAGTTGGCGTAGGCGTCGGTGTTGGGCTCGCATCGGCGAGAGTCGCATACCAAAAGCCGCCGGTTTGCGAAAACTGTCCGCCGCTCATTTGCGTTCCCGCGGCCGACTGGCCCATCGTTCCCTCAACTTTGAAGCTGCCGCCGGTACTGGCACCGCCGCCACCGGCAATTACGTTGCGCGAGAGATCGAATTGGGCGCTGGTTTGCGGCTGCGGTTCGGGCTCAATGTGAGTTGCCGGCCGGCTCGCCGGTGCGACATTAGGAACTACTGAGGTGGCAATTAGGCCTTTCTGCCAGGGCCGGCTATTTGTGACACCCAAGGCAATTGCCCAGAGCGACAGCACCGGCAGGAGCACTCCTAATAAGATTCTTTGGCGCTTGCCTGTCGGTTTGTTTTCCATATGCATTGAGCTACGAAGCTGAGCTACCAGACGCATTTCTTTACGCTGCATTTCATCTGCGCACCTTTCGTCTGTGCGCGGCGGCGCGCAACTGGCGAACCTGTCCTTTCAGTTCGTCGATCTCTTTTTGCTGCTCTTTGATTGCATTGATGAGCACGGCGGTGAGTTGATTGTATTTGACGCCTTCGATCTCGCCCTTGTCGTTGCGAAAGATGAGCAGGGGCGCAACCTGTTCGACCTCTTCGGCGCCCAGGCCCACGTCGCGCATCCCGCCTTCCTTCC
>JBQTHO010000024.1:0-96705 GCA_052389795.1 Acidobacteriota bacterium
GAAAGTGGCAAACGAGCCACTCAGAAGATCGTTAACGCGACGAAAACTACTCATTATTGATAACCAAAACTGATTGCAGAACAGATCATCAACAGTAACGCTCAGTTTTTCAGCACCCTGCTAGGGCAAAAAGAGTAATCGCGCGCACCGGAATTCCGCGCACCTTCGCTACCGCAGCGTGCGACAGCTCATGCAGCAGGATTGATACGAAGAACAAGAGTCCAGTGATAATCGCAATGGCCCATGTTGTAGAGACTTCCCAGTCGGGATGATCGATAGCGAATTGGCTACGCAGAGAGAGCGTCACCAACAGCGATTATGATCCAACTGTAATGGAGTCCGACTGCGACGCCGAAAATGCGGCCGAGTTTGATATGGGCTTTCATGTCTCATTCTTACAGTACAAAAGGCACAAAACGAACAAATGTGTTTGAAGAAAGGTTTGCGTTACGTTCCTGACGATGGTCAGCGATCCAGTTATCAGCGCTGGCGTTTTAACATTACAGGTAAGAGGCGAGAGATTCCCGAAATCTGTTCAAGCACAATACCGTCAGCCGATTTGGACTGAGAGCATAGAGACTGACCCTCCATCGAAGCCCTCAACCGGGAAGCTAATCGGCTCGCCCGCCCTCATTTGAGCGATGACATACAGGAGAGGCAAATAGTGATCAGGTGTGGGAATTGACAGGATCGCGTCCCGTCCTAATGTCTCGTAAGCGATCAGTGCGTCGTGTTCGCCGCCGAGTAACAGTTCGCGCGCTCGTGCTTCAAATCGCACTGCCCAGTCGAGCGGTGCAACCTGTGGACGACCCCACGCATAGGCGTGCAGGTTGTGTACGAGGTTGCCGCTTCCAAGGATGAGCACCCCTTCGTCGCGTAGACTGGAGAGACGCTTACCGGTTTCATAGTGGAACTCCGCCGGTTGCGTCTCGTCGATACTGAGCTGTATGACGGGTATATCGGCTTCAGGAAAGACGTGGCACAGCACGGACCACGTCCCGTGGTCTAATCCCCACCGCGCATCTAATCCGACCGCAACGGGCGCAAGCAAATCTTTTACGTGATTCGCAAGCTCCGGCTCGCCCGGCGCTGGATACTTGATCTCATACAGCTCACGCGGAAAGCCGCCGAAATCATGGATCGCACCCGGACGCTCCATTGCGGTGACTAGGGTCGCCGGCAAGTACCAGTGGGCCGACACGCAGACTACGGCTTTCGGCCTCGGTAGATTTTTACCGATTGTTGCCCACCCTTGCGTCCACGCGTTTGTGTGCAGCGCGTTCATCGGGTTGCCGTGCCCGAAAAAGATCGCGGGCATTGGATTCGCCATGTTCATAGCCCTTAGTCCAGCCGAACAGAAAGATGGAGCCGACCATGCCCAGATCGGAGCCTACCTCTCTTAGTCCGCCAGATAACCGAATTTTCCTGACTGAAAATCTTCGAACGCCTGATAGAGTTCTTCCTGTGTGTTCATCACAAACGGTCCGTAAGCCGCAAGGGGTTCTTCAATCGGCTCACCACTCAACATTAAAATCACGCTGTCTGTTTCGGCTTCGATCAGAGATTCCTCACCGTCGCGTTTGAATAAAACAAAGTTATCCTGCGGCGCCCTTTCCGTTTCGTTGATGCTCGCCTCACCTTCAATCATCAATAAGGCGGTCGTGTAATTTTCCGGGAAATTGAGTTTCAGCGAAGCACCTTTTTTCAATTTCAAGTTATACAAATGGATGGGTGTGAAAGTAGTCGCCGCGCCTTTGGCGCCGTTAAATTCTCCCGCAATCACTTCTACAAATCCGCCACTTTCGGGCAGTTCATACCTGCCCATTTCGGCCTTGGTAATCGCCTGATATTGCGGCGCGGTCATTTTGTCTTTCGCCGGAAGATTGACCCAAAGCTGAACCATCTGAAAGGTGCCGCCCTGGCGGTTAAATTCTCCCTCGTGATATTCCTTGTGCAAAACCCCGCTTCCGGCGGTCATCCATTGGACGTCGCCCTCACCGATCACTCCCCCTCCTCCGTGGGAGTCGTGATGCTGGACTTTGCCTTTGTAGGCAATCGTCACGGTTTCAAAGCCACGATGCGGATGCGAACCAACACCCAGAAGTTTCGTGCTCGGCGGAAAATCGTATTTCGAGTTGTAATCCAATAAATAAAATGGGCTCATGCGCTTACCGCTTAAAAATTGATTCGGGAAGAAGCCGTGAACCCGAAACCCGTCACCGACCCAATGCGTCGGCGGCGGAGCGATTATTTGGTCAACAGATCTTCTGCTCGTTGCCGCTTTAATTCCTGCCTTCATGATTTCTCCTTTTCTTAATGGCCGCCGAAGCTGCTAGTGCGCAAGAACTTTGGGGAGCGTCAGGAAGAGATCGCCGTTTTCGAAACTTGCCTTCGCTTTGCCGGGATCGATCTCTGCGGGGAAATCGAGCGCCAGGAAAATACCTTTGAAATGCCGTGTCGCATCATCATCCGCTACCGAAGGTTGACCTTCTTCAGCTTCCTTACGCGCGCGAACAAGAAGACGGTGTGGTTCAAGACATGCTTCGATTTCCTGACTCAAGCATCCGAGTAATCTGACGTTGATTTGCAACTCGCCGGGATGTTCAAAAATCCCGACGGGCACGAGACGGCCGATTTCCCTTTCGGCGCTGCACCAATCCTCAAGCGCGTGTCCGTCCGCGCGGCCACGCCTTTCGTATCTCTCGTAGGCGCGCGCCGCAATGAGCTTGGAAAATTCAGCCAACTGCGTTTTGAAATTCTCGGCCGCGACAAATCTGAGGTCCAGCGCGATTGAAGGCGTCGGCGACTGGAAAGTTTCTTGACTCCTCATTCGATCTCCTGTGGCTTCACTCTAATGGACGACCTTCACCAATTCTGCGGAAACGCGGGAGTGGATAGTGCGCCGACCGCTAATCGAGCGCCAATGATTGCCACCGACTTCCCATTCCAAGCTCACTTCGGATTCTCCCGTAAAAAGACCGAAGAATTGCAGCACGATTTCGTGTCGCAATGCTCACGATAATACAGCTTTCAGTTTGAATTCTTGAGAACCGGACTGCTTCATTCAGTGTCAGGGAATCCCAACGGCAAAGTGTCAACGTTTTGAAACGAAAGCTCTCACCACCCTTTTGTTCTTTGGCACTTCGAGTGAGAGGAATGATGCCCATACCTATCAGAGCTCTTTTCAACACCCTATGATATATAAGCGCGTCCCCTCAATGTTCATTAAATGAAGACTCTCCTCGTGACTAGGCGATGGCAGAGACATCCTGATCTGCGAGGAGGCTTCTGAGCATCCATGTGGCCTTCTCATGCGCGGCCACGCGCTGAGTGACAAGATCTTCCGTGGGCGCGTCAAGTGCGTTGTGCGCAACCGAAAGCGCGCGCCGGGCAGTGCGCGCACACGTCTCATGATCTCTCAACAATTCAGCGACCATTTCATTCGCGCCCATTATGTCCTGCGCATCCTGGAGATAAGCGAGTTTCGAAAATTCTCGATACGAGCCTGGGGCTTTGAAGCCAAGCGCCCGAACCCGCTCGGCGATCTTATCAACAGCCAACCACAGTTCGTTGTACTGCTCCTCGAACATCGTGTGCAGGGAATGAAACATAGGGCCGGTCACGTTCCAGTGGAAATTGTGAGTCTTCAAATACAAGGTGAACGTGTCCGCCAGTAGCTTTTGACAACGCGTCAACAACTCGCGGCGCGTCGTTGTAAGCCAACACGGGCAGCGGCGTTATTACCATCTCGACTCCTAAAGCATTCGACATTATTTCTTCTCCTCAACTTCGAAGTTTGTGACCACGGCGTTCAGGGGTCACAGATGACAGATTAAGGCGGATTACGCACGCGCGAAACCGTGTTATCACGCGTAAATTGCAGGTGTTATTACGCCAACATGTTCCCTGATTAATTTGACCGGAGACCATGTTGATCACGGCGAGTGGAAACACTCGCGCGTCGCGCGTGATCTTACGCTCGCGAGACTTCACGGTATCTCGTAGGGTTAAGAGTACAAAAGAAAGGATGATTGTGATGAACCAAACCGATAACACGGACAGCTTATCCGCTCTCAAACCAACCAGCTATCAGTCCAATCCGACTCGCGCAATTCATCGAGATACGGATCGAGTTAATTATGCAGGCATGTTTAAAAAACTGGGGAGAGTGAAAAGAACACGCCGACTTCGTGGACTGTCGGCCAGGCAATTATTAGCCAGGAGAAGGCTTGCAACGGGAGCAGGGCCTCAGCGAATGACTGACGCTGCTGAATAAATTGTTTGAGGTATTGGATCGTAAAAGGCGACGACGGCTTCTAACTACTCAAAGGGTTTGAAGAACTTTAATAACTGGTTGCATCGCGCGTTTGGCCGATTCCTAAGGAATCGCTATTCGTTTGAGCGCTTGGAAGCCAACCACCTGAAAACCCGGCGCGGCGAAGCCCGGTAACGATGTAAGGGCAATTTCGCATTAAGCGCCAGATAAAATCTGAGCGATAGTTCTCGATCATCAACACTATCGGACCCTGGTCAAGGCCGTAGTACCCCTTGGAAATCCACCCTTTCCCTGAACCCGCAGAAAACGTCGGATTGAAACTGCACTTGAATCCATACTTGCTGGTCATTTCAGGAAAGGTTTCATCGAAGTAGCGCATCGATGGCAATACAATCTCAGGAGCGAATGGGAGTGAAGCAATTACGGCCCACGGAGCCAAGGTACCATCATCCGGGCCGTCCGGAATGCCGCGGTTTATGTAGTCGTAAAATTGACGTTCCCTGCCTTCGATCTTTTCGATTGCCGGACCGGGACCATCGCTCGCTGTCAGACCCCAAATGAATTCACCATAGCCTCTGAAACCTTTCGGGTTGCGAATAGCGTACTGCTGCTGGATGTAAGTCGCGCGCCGGCTATTCTCGAAATAATCGATACTCTTCCGACGCATGTAGTTGTCCTGAATACCCCGGAAATCGATCCACATGTGCGGGAGTTGATGAATGAAAAGCGAACTAGCATAGAGGAACTCGTACCCGTAAAGGTTTCGCCACTCATAGGTTCTTGTGAAAGCTTCATAGCTCTCTTCGGGTAAAGGGTGCGTGGGCGAAGCCAGTCCAAGCACATAGAGAATCAACGCTTCGTCATACCCTTCCCAACAATACTTGAGGAATCCGTTTTCCGGCGTCCAACCGTGCGTCACCGTGTCTTCACCATTTTGCGCCCATTGCCAATCCGCGCGTCGATACAGCGCTTCGGCCAGGCCGCGAATTTCCCGCTCATCCTCAGTGTCACGATTGAAATATTGAGCCGCGGTCAGTGCGCCCGCTATCACAAAGGTGGAATCGATAGTTGACAGTTCGCAATCAAACGTACGGCGGCCGGTCTTCATATCAAGAAAGTGATAGTAGAAGCCCTTGTATCCCGTGCTGTCTGGTTCCGGGCCTTGCGGGCTATTCCAAAAGAAGAGCAGAGACGTGAGGATTCGCTTGATGGCCTCGGCACGGGTAATGAACCCACGTTCGACGCCAACAGGATACGCAGCCAGCGCAAACCCGGTTGGAGCGATGCTGCATGGCGCACCCTGGCGAGTGCTATCCGGCACCAGGCCATTCTCCGGATTTGTCTCCTTCAGAAAGTAGTCAAAGGTAAGACGCTGAAGTTTCTCAAGCTCCAACTCAGAAAAGGACTCTCGTTTCAACTTCACCGCAGACCTCTGTTCAGAAATCGTCACCGTGACATTCCCTTGCCTAAAGTGCCCGGCGAATCACGCGCCGCACTATCTCCGCAGTCAAGCCATAAACAAAATGTGATGACAGTGCGTAAGCGTGGGTCGAGAGAGGATATGCCGTCGGTCCTTTCGAAAGGCGTAGCAATGGCACAGCGCCTTCATCTACAACTAGCCAGAAGAGCGCGCCGAACGGCAAGCCTGCCCCGGCCGTGACTTTCGGCTCTATCTCGGCTGCCGCTCCGTACAACCCACCTACGCCCGTGCCGAGTGTGTAGTGAACTGCCGGACCGGCAATCTTCTTTTCGCTTTGCGTTAACTTGTGATCGAAGAGCCCTTCTGAGATCGCGGAAGCGGTCCTCACGGTGGTGTCGTCTTCTAGTTCGGATTTGGCTTCCGCTCGTTCGTGCAACGGATCCTCCGCGCGAGATGACCTCTGGTTGCCTTGAGCTAGTTTGCTCCAAACATCCTGGAATCGGTTCATCGTCCACGATGCTACTAGTCCCCCGATCAGACCCGCCGCCAGCCCCTTCCACGGGTGATTACTGCTCCCATTCGTGCTTCGTGTGGTTGTCATGCTCTACAGCACAAGAAACCGCTGCCGCTTTCTTAGCTAGTTTCACCCGCTCGCTGAACGCGCAGCCAATTCGCGTTTGAGCCGCTCATCACAAACATTCCAATCAATGTTGGAGAAGAACGCTTCGATATATTTGGGCCGCTCGGCTGGTTTGTAGTCGAGGAGGAAGGCATGCTCCCACACGTCCATCACAAGCACTGGATTGAAGCCGGCCACGTTTCCCGTCTCATGAAGTGTAATCCAATGATTGGAGAGCCGTCCGTTAGCCGGATTCTCGTAACAGATGGCCCAACCAACTCCGCGCATCTTGCCGATGCCCTCAAAATCCGCCTTCCGATGTCGTAGCTGCCAAAGCTTTCTTCCGCTGCCCGGAAGAAACCAGAGGCTCGATCCTGATCACCTGCACCACCTTGTTTCATGTTGCCGAAATAGTATTCGTGCAGCACCATGCCGTTGTATTCAAACCCCAGCCGACGGGTGAGTTCGGAGTAAGCCGGCACCTCCTCCTGATCGACTTTGCCGTCTCTCAGAAATTCGGCAATCTTGTCTGTGAGCTTATTCGTCTCCTTGACGTAACCCTCGTAGAGCTTGAAGTGCATCTCCAGCGTTTGATCGGATATGCCATTCAAGCCACTCAAATTGAACTGCTTGGGTTTGTATGAATTCGTATTGATCATTTCGTCACTCCTTTTCAGTCGTAATCTCATTCGTCATGTCACGCTAAAACTGTCACTAAATTGTGAACGCTCTTGATGTCAGAAGAGCTATCGCATTCAACGCCCAAAGAGTTTTGCTTCAGCAATTCAACGAAGGGCCAGTAGCCATGTTGCGCAGCGATAACCAGTGCCGTTTTGCCCGGCGCGACGGTTTTGGTTACATTCGCGCCTCTCGCGAGTAAAGCCTCGGCAATTTCGACATCCCCGTTGCACGCGGCAAGGGTCAACGGCGTACACCCACAATCAGCCTGGGTGTCGGCGTCCGCGCCAAAGCTTAGCAAGGTGTTCACCGTGGCCGTGTGGAAGTTGATGATCGCAAACATCAGTGCCGTACGTCCCTCGTGATTTCGCGCGTTTACGTCAGCACCTTTTCGAAGCAGCGCATCTACGATTCCAGTCTGGCCGTCGAGTGCAGCCCTCATCAAAGCCGTATTGCCTCCCTCATCCTTTATATAAGCAGATCGTCGTTGCGACATTCCGTTTCTCCAGTAGTTCAGGCTTGCGCTTTCTCGTATCGCGAAGCCAAATCCGTATTTACGTGGTAGGGGCAAATGCGATTACTCCTACGCGCGAGAATTATGGTCGCCATAATGGCGGTGATGTTGATAACTTGTACGAATGTGAAGAGGGTGTCACTTCGAATTATGCAGTAAGCCAAGAGGAGCGCGCCGGCCAGAAGCCAGATCAGCCACGTTGAAATGCTGATGCCCCAAGCGCACTTTTCAACATAGAGATGGCGTATTTGGGGGATATACGCCACGATGACGAAAGCAGTCCCGGCCCAACCGAGCATTTCTATATTCAAGGTCATCGTATTCCCTTTTGAAAACAGACATTCAAGCATCCACAAGCAGGTCCGCGCCCTCGATCTGTGCCAAACGTGAACGGACCGGTTTCTGGGCTGGTCCGCGAAGTACCTCGCCAGTCGTCACGTCGAACTGACTACCGTGGCAGGGGCAAGTGACGGTCGTACCGTCCAGCTTGCCCTTCGCGAGCGAGCACGCTCTGTGCGTACATGTGTCATCGAAGGCGTGAAGTTGCTCGCCAACGCTGGCGATGTTGACCTTAGTACCCGCAACATCGAAGACACGCATCTCTCCCGCGGGGATATTTCCTGCGTTTTGAATTCGTACCAACATCTCCACCTTCCTAACTCATCTCGCCGGCATCAGCTTAACCGCTAAGACTCCATAAATTCTGTGGCCGCTCAATCGCTCTTCCGAACGGAAACTATAACGACTTCAAGTATTCGATCAGGTCTTTCTTCTCCTGCTCAGTCAAATTTAATTTCTTGAAACCGTTGTAGTGGTTGACGACGTCGAGCAGCGTTGCGAAGCGCCCGTCGTGATAGAAACCTCCCTTGTGAATCTTCTGGGTGTCGAACAGTGCTCGCAACGGTGTCGTTACATACATTCTGGCTGGGCCTCGATTCGCCTGGAAGCTATCGATGCCAATATCTTCAGCCTTATGAAGGTTGTTCCCAGGCTCCGTGAAAATAGGAGGCACATGGCAGGTAGAGCACTTCGCCTTGCTGTTGAAGATAGCCTCTCCGCGTTTTGCGGCCGCTGCGTCGTAGCTGCCTGCAGGCGCTTTGGGCGCTGGCATGGCCAGTTGATAGAAATGCAGTGCGGGCAACTTGGCCGTGATCAAATCCTTTGCGTCACGCTTGTGACCCCAGCCCGCCTTTGCCGCGACCGGGTACTGTTGTGCATTCTCCAAGCGCTCATCAAAGAAAGTGCCCTGGCCGTACATCTGCGTGTTAGCCACATAAGCATTCCAATAGGTGACTGTGCCCCACCCGCCGGTCCACGTGTGCTGGTTGACTCCCGCGAGGCCGAACGCTGAAGGCATCATCGTCGCGGCGCTCTTGCCATCGGGACCCTTTGCCTTTCCATCCATGTTTAGCTCCGCATCGTACCGCCCTGGTCCCCAGCTATTCAGTACCGCCTTTACGGTCTCCACGTTCACACCCAGCAGATCGCTGAAGGGTTTAAGATTCGGCGCCGTCGCCACGATCGCGCCGATATTTAAGTCGCGATTTCCCCACCCGTCGAGTCGCTTGCCAATTCCAGGAGCGAATGAGTCATCAACGGTTGAATGACACATGGCGCACTGAATGCCGATGGACCGCAGTTGTCCTGCTTCATTGAAAAAACCCGTCACGCCAACGACAGCTTTTAGTTTGAGTAGTGCAACCGTAGTCGCCGGATCATCAAGATCGACTTTGCCGGCTTTAATCTGCGCTACCAGATCTGCCGGAAGGGCCTCGGCATCGACTTTTAAACCCAGTGCCAGCGCTGTCTTCGGACTGACGCCGTTCCCGACTCCGCCTAATTTCTGACCGGCAATTGACTCATGCAGTCGCAGCTTGCCACCCCAGAAGTCTTCAGAGCCAAATGTGTCGTAGCGGAAGATTTGTCTTCCCTGCTCCATCATCCGCTGTGCGTTGTCACGGATCTGCTGATCGTATCCTTTCTGATTTTGACCCCGATTGCGGTCATCGGCGCGTTGGGCGCGGCTTCGATTAGAAAGATACCCCACCGCGACCGTAAGGGTTGCCACTAGCAGCAACACCTTAATGAGCTTCATTAGTGTGGCGTTAGTCTTAGTTGTTTTGCCTGGCTTGGTCCGGCTCGCAAGATCGTCCCCGCGATTACTAGTACTTGACATGAAAGACTCTCCTTCCAGAAGCGCTTGAAGGCTTCGTGTGCAGTTAGCATCGGATTAGACCGACCCGGGGGCCGGCGCTTATTAGGCATGGGCCTAATACTTAGGGATGGGCCTAATACTCTATACCCAAAGGTGATGATCCCACAAGCCCTTTGCGATGGCGTCGCTTGATCCTTTCGAATGACAAAAGTTGATCTCCAACACGCGCTTTCATGTTGCCTTCCGCCAATCGGCGAGAAATTTTTCAAGCCCTTTGTCTGTTAGCGGATGATTAAAGAGTTGGGCCATCACTTTGAACGGCATTGTCGCTACGTCGGCACCAATGCGCGCTGCCTCGATAACGTGAATGGGATGTCGAATACTTGCCGCTAGCACTTCGGTCTTCCAATCGTAGTTGTTATAGATTTCAAGGATGTCGCTGACCAGCTCCAGACCGTTTTGTCCGATGTCATCGAGTCGGCCCATAAACGGACTGATGTAGGCAGCGCCGGCTTTCGCGGCCAGGATTGCCTGCGCAGCAGAAAAGCAAAGCGTTACATTTACCTTAATTCCCTCCAGTGTTAGCTGGCGCGTAGCCTTCAGCCCGTCATTAGTAAGCGGACATTTGACCACTACGTTGGGTGCGATCGCCGCATATTCGCGACCCTCGCGCAACATGCCTTCGGTGTCGAGACTGGTGACCTCGGCAGAAACATCACCCTTGACGAGGTTGCAGATGTCGGCGACGTGCTGTTTGAAATCTATGTGACCCTCTTTTGCTACCAACGAGGGGTTCGTCGTAACTCCATCCACCAAGCCGAGAGCGGTGCCTTCCCGAATTTCATTCAAGTTTGCGGTATCCAGAAAAAACTTCATGTCAACCCTCCTGTGGCCGGCGCTAGTAGCAAGGGCTCTTGTGTATCAGTCGTGTCAGGCGCTTTAACCAATTCCAGAAAAAGCGTAGAAGACTTGTTTACTTGATCGGCCATTGGCAATCTTTTGCGCCTCATACGCGCAGTCCGTTGTGAACCGTCCGTTGAGAGAGGAAACAACCCCTCTCAAGGGGTGGTAACATTTTGATAATCAGACGGCGCGTTTTAGCTCGTCCACGAATTTCAACGCCTCGCGACGAACGTGATCAGCCAGACGAGGATCAATGATGCTCTTGATGCGCGCTGCTTCGATGTCTCTCACTGTCTTCGTCTTAAAATCAAGGATTGTCTCCGCCGCGCTCAGAACTGCATCCGTCTCCGGATTCTGAATGAGAGAGTTCACGACGGTCCCAGGCTCATGGGCGATTGCTGTTGCGACTCCCCGAACGCCTCCCTGATGGAGATCGGCAAACACGCGGCTCGTCTTCATCGCCGTCTCAATCAACTCGTATTCGTCCGGGTCAAGCAGATGGGCAACGAATCGCGCGTGCTCATCCATGATGTTCGTCCAGAACTTGGTAACCTCAGCCCGATCAAACTCAGACTCTCCCTGAGCCAACGTTTCGAGGCGTCGCGACCAGCGTTCGGCCTCATGCTGCGTGTGATCGAAGAAGAGGGGCCAGACTAAACTGCGCAGCTTACCGCTTCGCTGCCCGTCAGCCATCTGGGCTTTGTAATCGATAAAGGGTTTGATCTGTTCCACCACATTATTCGCAAATCGCTTCAATTCGCCGCGTTCAGGTGGAGTTGCAGTGTCGATCTGCTGATGCAACTTGCCGAAGACTTCAGAAAATCGAAGCGCCTCGGCGCGCTCTTTTTCTGCAAGTTCGGGCGGCATCAGCAGAGCAAAGAAGAACGCGTGTTCAGCCATGATGTCGGTCGCAAAACGGGCATCGGCCCAAGCGTGCGTCGCCGCGTCCTTGTTATCGGCAGCGGGGACGATAACCGGCTTCTCGTATGGCTGCTCAAGTTCTTTAGCACCACTTCTTGTATAAACCCTTAGCGCGGATTCCTTTTTTGCAAATGTTCCTTGTGACATTGTTTCAACTCCTTTTGGTTAGAAATCGTTTAGTAACAGATCCTTCATGAACAGGCGGGATGGCCTCGCGGAGAAGCGCCAGAACGTCTAAGTGGCCTTTAACCTGAGCTGGGGTTGGCATTTGATGAAGCCTCATCAGCTCTTCGACGGCTGCCATCTCCTTATCACGGTTCATTCCTGCGCTTGCCAACACGCGATTATCTTTTACATAGAAAGCCAGGAAATTGTGCGCGGCCACGTCTCCATGAAAGAAGATGTCGTCCCAATTCGCGGCGTGACCGACATATACCAGCCCCGCGTCGAATTGCCGCGTCCAGAAGAAAGGCACACTGTCGTACGCGACCTCGTTGCCCGCCATGTTGTGTGCCGCAGCGCGGCCTTGCTGCTGTGCCGTGCGCCAGTGCTCGATGCGCTCGTAATCACCTGTGAGCAAATTCGGAAAGTAGGCGATGTCGCCCGCTGCATACACGCCGTCGGCCGCACGCATGTATTTATCAACGATCACACCGCCGTCTTGGTGAAGCTGCACCCCTTGAATGAAATCAGTGGCGGGTTTGACGCCAATTCCGACGATCACAAAATCGGCCTCTAGTCGTTGGGCGCTTTCGAGCGTTACCCCCGTAACCCTTTTCGCTCCGACAAAACCGGTAACGGAGGCGCCAAGTTCGAACTTCACTCCGTTCTTTTCGTGAAGGTCCTGAAACACTGCTCCAATTTCTGAACCCAGAATCTTCTTAAACGGCACATCATCCGGAGCCACAACCGTCACATCACAGCCCCGCGTGGCTAAACTGCTAGCCACTTCCATCCCGATGAAACTTGCGCCGATTACGACCGCTCGTTTTCCTTTTTCGGCGGCTGCAATAATTGCGTCAGCGTCTGCGTAGCTGCGCAGGAGAAACACGTTCTCTTGCTCATCAGATTGGAAAGGAAGTTTGCGCGGTTCCCCACCAGTTGCAATGAGCAACGCATCACACTGAAGAGTCTCGCCGTCCCCAAATTTGATTAGCTTTTGACCCGCATCAATGTGATTGATTGTTTTGCCGCTTAACACCTCAATATCATGCTCCGCAAAAAACTGATCCGGGCGTAACGGCAGCCATTCGGGTTGGGCGTTCCCTTGCAGATACTCTTTGCTCAGATTTGGCCGGTCATAAGGCCGGTGATTTTCGCGTGTAATTAAGACGACTCGCCCTGTGAATCCGTCTTCGCGCAAAGTTTGAGCCGCCATATAACCCGCCGCGCCGCCTCCAGCAATGACGAACAGCCTCGTATCTGTCGAATCGCGCTTTGTCATGCTTGGCATCATGCTATTCGGCGCGTCATCGGGCACCCGGACGATGATCTGATCGTCTTCAACCTTCACTTCATAGTGTCGGAGCGGGTCGAACGCGGGCGGCTCTTGTAAGTTGCCGGTCGTCACGTCGAAACACGCGTGATGCCACGGGCAGACCACGCGATCGCCGCTGAGTACACCTTCGACGAGAGGTGCACCGTAATGAGTGCAATGTGCGCCAACAGCGTGAACCTCGCCGTTGACACGTGCCAGCAGGATTTCTGTGCCTTCGGCAGAAACCTGCTTCATTTCGCCTTCTGGAAGGTCATTGAGTTTGGCAACTAATACGTCTTTGTGACTCATATATGAACTCTCACCCCAAGGCGGTAATTCCATCGGAGAAAGTTATTCTCAGTTCGTAGGCAAATGTTTCACTCTGCCCATCCCTCAACTCGTTCTGGCGTGTGCACGCTATGGACTAAGGTATCGACGTTCGTAGCGAGATGACTACGGTGTTAACACCTGTGCGCACGCGTGTTTCCACGTCATCGCCTCGAACAGTCTCAAATCCCCGATTCACACAAGCTCCAAGAAATGACCCATTCTTTCCTTTTTGGTGCGCAAATAATCCACAGCTGCATCGGCCGGTGGAACGGCGAGCGGTACGCGCTCAACGACCTCAAGACCCATTTCTTCAAGCGCTTGCAACTTCTCGGGATTATTTGAAATCAACCGCACATGATGTAGGCCAATGTCCGCTAATAGCAGCGCAGGTCAACTGCCAATCCCAACTTCTCGTTTGCTTCGATCGTGTCCGCGCCTACATCCTGCAAAGCGTAAGCGCGAATCTTATTGAGTATGCCGATACCCCGCCCTTCCTGCTGTTGATAAATGATCACTCCGCAATCTTCTGTCTCAATTAATTTCATCGCGGCGTGAAGCTGTTGGCCGCAGTCGCATTTAAGTGAGCCAAACACGTCACCAGTAAGACACTGGGAATGAATGCGCACGAGCGGCGCTCGATCTGCTTTCAACTCGCCCCGCGTGAGAACAACAAACTCTTCGTTTGAAATTAGCGATCGGTAGCCGATGATACGAAACTCGCCGAACTCTGTTGGCAACCGCGCCTGAGCTACCTGCTCGATTGATAGCGGAGTCCTTTGTGGCCTTCGAATTCGTGGAAGGGCTTTCACGCCGGCGGCATTTGCGGCTCCGAATCGCCCGTTCCTGGCAACGTAAACAGTTGATGTAGCATTCGCGTTAAGCATCATTTGCTCCCAATTATTCAGCTTAGATATTTCACAAATAGCAGTTCGTTATGACGCTCGTTGTAAACCAACTCGTCGACGAGTTGTCGAGTTAGCAGGATGCCGAAGCCCCCAGGTCTTAAGCCTTTCGCTTCACGCACGGCGGCATGGCGAAGAGGGTCACGATTTGGATTATTGATGGCGCAATGGTCCAACCGTGCGGGATCAAAGCCGTCACCGGGATCTTTGATACGGCAAATGAAGGCTCGCTTGAGGCGAACGAACCTAACGTCTATGCGCGCCGTTGAATCGCGCCGGCCGCCGTATTCCACGGCATTGCTAAACATCTCCCGGAATGCGTAACTGATCGCTTCACTGATCTCCTCCGGCAGGTCAGCATCCAGCTCGGTTAGTAACTCCTGAAGCGGCGAGATGATTTCGAGGTTACAGGGAACACGCAACTCAACCCATTCCGGTGCCAATGACACAACTTCCATTCCCGCTCCTAAGCAGGCGGGAAGGGCGCCGTTTAAGTTGGTGTCTGGTTCGGCGCCTTTGGAGCCGTTGCCGTTAAAGTTAAGGCGGGTTCCCCGCAAAATGATTCTCTTTTCAGCAATCATCGTCTTGACCTCTGTCAGTCAGATCGTTTGCTTCCTTGACTGACCGCGAAGGTCAGCGACCAAATTCACGGCTCAAACGCGCAAGCGCGAGCGCAGCTAAGGCCAGCCCGAAATCGCGCAGCGCTACGTCGTAGAAACCTGGAATCATTAGCAGGTTGGCGATAATAAGTAAGAGCCAGGCCGCAACAACGTAGGCGAAGACTCTTGGCTTGAAAGCGACACCCAGACCGGCGACGATCTCGACGACACCGACGATCATCATCAGATAGTGCCCATTGTTCGCGCCGACGAGGTTGGTCATAAACGGAGGCAGATACTGCTCCCAATTGACCAGGAGATTGAAAAACTTGTCGAGTCCGGCGACGATAGGCGCCACAATAAAAGCCACGTGCAAGATTTGATAAGCCTGGTAGGCGGGACGAGAGGCGTCGGAATTTTCCCGGGCGACAGACGCGACTGCGGTTCGGTTTTCGATTATGTGTTCCATCTTTCAGTTTCTCCTCATTGCTCAAGATGCTCGAAAGTCGTAAACGAATCTTTCGTGTTTTGAGCGAAGGATACACCCTTTCTACAATAAGTCAAGGACTCACTTGACTTGTTGTGTTTATCGCCGAAACGTGGAATAATCCGAGGCTGTTAATGCCTACAAAGCTGGACAAACGTTTTTTTGATAGTAGCCGTGGACGCATCGTCACGCTGCTGCGTGGAACCACCAAGACCGTAAATGAATTAGCGCGGGAGCTGGAGCTGACCGACAATGCAGTGAGAGCGCACCTGCTTTCTTTGGAACGAGATGGTCTCATTAGGCAGCGCGGTATCCAACGTGGTACGCGCAAGCCTCACTTCGCGTACGAGTTGACTGATGAGGCCGAGAGTCTTTTTCCGAAAGCGTACGATGCGGTCGTGAATCAACTTATCGCCGTACTCAAAGCACGGCTCGCGCCCGCCGAGGTTGACGGCGTCCTTCGCGAAGTAGGCCGGGCCTTGGCTGCAGAAACTAATTCAGATCGTAAGAAAGATGGTTTGGAGGCTCGGATTGAGAACGCGCTCAGTGCGCTGGAGTCGATTGGCGGCGCTGCGCGGTTGGAGAAGGAAGGTGACAAGCTTTTTATCCGGAGCGGAAGTTGCCCGTTAGCCACAGCGGTGGCCGAGCACCCTGAGGTTTGTCAACTGACAGAGGCTCTCCTGACCGAGATAATTGGCAAGAACTTACAAGAGCGATGCGACCGCAATGGTCCGCCGCGGTGCGCTTTTGAGATCGCGAAACAATAATCATGATGCCTCTATAGACCGATTGAGGTTCTTTGTGGAGACACGATTCCTCAATAGTGAACTACCGGTTCGTATTAAAACGATCTGTATCCTCGCGGCGAGTCTTGTTTGCTTCATGTAGTCGGCAGGATAAGCAGCGCGCACCCTACGTACCCATCGAGCAATTAGCGCGCGCGTTTGGCCGCCTCATCACCGTGTCCAACGTCCCGACACCAAACCAGCGGGGGCCTGGAGATCGGCTTGGTCTATTCAGAGACGACAATGGTACGGTCTGGGGAATTCCTCTGACCATCGGTGAGAACGGAACCGTGCTTGGATGCGCGCCTGCCTCGCTGCGCGACGTGCCGGTAAGCGACACATTGCCCGCGGGCACAGTAGAAATTGTAGGAGCGACAAACGAGCCCACCGGCTGGCGCGGCGGGACTGGAAAGCTCGAACTGCTGCTGCGGGATAGCGAAGGCGGCGTACGCTCTCATTCCGTTAAAGCAGTGGAAATAAAGACGGGGCCGATTTGCTGGTCACAGTCGCCACCTGAGCAGCCCTTGAAACACTATCGGCTCGTCACCGCAGAATAGTTAAAGCAGAGAGATACTCCGGCCCTGCCGATATGCTGCGCAAATAAGATTCGCTCCCTTCCTTTCCTAAACTGTTTCAAACAAATCGTGCAGGTCCGTGAAGGAGCCTCAACGCGTGATTTCACTCGTCCATCTTAGGAGTTAATACTCTTTTTTACGTGGTTCCTGTCGAATATCTTAAACATTACCATGACGTTACTTTTCCTATTGCAAACTCTGCACCAAGCGGACCGGCTATCAGCATCGTCGGTCGGATGGATTGTTATTGCCGTCGTGTGGTCAGTGCTGGGAATTTTGCGCCTGGCGGGCGTCTCTTACCTCTTCGAAAGGAAGGCTCCTGGAAAACAAAATGCAGTCGCCTCAAGGCCGTATTCTTTGTATCGACAATCGCGCTTCCAGCAACTGGGCAGTGTATCTACTTGAGCGAGCGGGTTATGAAGTAAGAACGACGAGTTCCATTGCGGACGCAATTGGTTTAGCTCAGCGCGAACACTTCGACCTCCATTTACTCAATAATGAGTTGGTGGAAGGCTTCGAGGTTGATTCATGCGACAAGCTTCACGAACTTACGCCTAGCGCCCCGATCCCGTTCTATTCGACCGTTACTTATCCGTATGAGCCAATAAAGCCCATTCACTGTCGTGTTCATGCCCATGTGCTGGAACCGGCCGATTACGGTGACGTGGTTCAGCAGGCGCTCCGTTTGATTAAAGCGAATAACACACGCCGTGCGCGAGACCTTTGTAATACGAGAACCGATCGCGAAAAGTCATCGAGGGACGTTCGGAGACCCAGACCAAGTAAATTCGGCTGACGGCCCGTAAGTGTTAATACAACTGTTGCAAGCAATGTAGCGAGATAAAACATAAATCTCACAGTTAACCCAAAATCAATGCTTCGCTTATTGGTAATCACCACCTTTGTTTTAGTGCGATGAGCGTGAGCGTTACGCGTCCGAACGCTCAGACCAAGGTGCTGGCATTGCAATCCGCTGGAGCGCTTGTTTTCAGAATTAAGCGGTGATATAAGCGGCAGCCAACTGGAGAGCCTTCCCCGTGGCCGTTTCCCCAAAAGGTCGAATTCTCTGCACCGAAGATGATCCCGACACCCGCGAACTGATTAGATTTGTATTAAACGACGAGGGATACGAAATCGTCTGCGCTGAAAGCGGGGAAGATGCGCTACGACTCGCCCACGCTGAATCTTTCGATCTTCTCTTAATGGATAGTTGGTTGCCGGGTCTGTCAGGAGATGAACTCACAAAAAGGATACGCGAATTCGATTCAGCGACGCCGATCCTTTTTTACTCCGGCGCAGCTCAAAACTCTGACAAGGAAAGCGCCCGCGCTGCCGGTGCTCAAGGCTATATTGTTAAACCATCCGGCATGGATGAAGTAGTAGCTGAGGTTGCCCGCCTAATTTCGGAAGCACGGATCGCTGTGCCTGTTAAAGTTATTCCCGCAACCACTTCTCGTTAGTTCGCGCTTCGGGCGCGTTGACGCCGCGCGACTGGGGAGAACTAAAACAAATTCGGTCGGTGAGCAACGAACAGGGCTACATCGCCGTCGAATTTCACAATCCGCCAGTTCCGCGAGGCAACTTAAGTACGTAGTCGCCTCTCTCACCTTCATAAGTACGCGTCCCAGCGATCGTTACGGAAGACAATCCCAGCGCGAGAAATAAAGTTAAGAAAGCGCTAGGCATTTTTGAAGTCATTGTCGTTCCCTCCGATCTCTTCTTAGCCTAGGAGAAAAAGCTCGCTTACAAAAGAGTAGTTACACCTGACCTTTCACTTGGTTTCGCGCGTTAACGAGCCAACTCTCTGCGACAACAAAACTGCCACTTTCAAGTACTAACACCCGCCGATTTGAAGTGTTTTCACGGTTTCTTGGATTTCGGCTTCAGGGTCTAATTGAAATGTGCTGATCGTTGTGAGTGAGCCCCATGGTAGCGCGAGACATAGCGCTAAAGGTAAGCTCCCCCGCACGATGGCGTCATTACCTTACCGATCAGCACTTTCTTAATTCGGACCAGTATCTGGCCGCTACTTATGAGGTGAATAGATGAGACTACTAATCGGATATGACGGATCGAAAAGCGCTGATATGGCAGTCGATGACTTGCGGCGCGCCGGATTGCCTGATAACGCTGAGGCCTTAATTGTCTCCGTCGGCGACATCGTGATGTCGGCTGCGCCATCAAGTTACGAACATGTCGAACACGCCCTCCTTTCTCGCCGAGTGGCATCGGGAGCGATGCTGGCGCAAACACAGACGTTGCGCGTAATGAACGACGCGAATGAGTTTGCAGCGCAGGCCAGAGATCGAGTTTCAACATTCTTTCCTGGTTGGGACGTGAACGCTGAAGCCTTGGTTGGCGACGCGGCAGACGAACTAACCAAAAAAGCCAAAGAGTGGGACGCCGACTTGATTGTCGTAGGCTCACAAGGCCGTTCAGCAGTCGGGCGACTGCTCCTCGGCAGTGTCTCGAAACAATTGGTCACAAACTCGAATTCCTCTGTGCGAGTGGTTCGCCCAACCCCCGAGGTAGTGGAT
This sequence comes from Acidobacteriota bacterium, assembly GCA_052389795.1. GTDB lineage: Bacteria > Acidobacteriota > Blastocatellia > Pyrinomonadales > Pyrinomonadaceae > UBA11740. Next base: position 19,179 of record JBQTHO010000024.1, read on the forward strand.
GACGCGCCACCAAAAATCATTATCGGAGTGGATGGATCATCAGGCGCGGAACGAGCGGTGCGCGCCGTCGGCAATCGCGTATGGCCTACAGGAACAGAAGTACGGATTGTGGCCGTTGACGACGGTACGTCACCCACGGCGATTTCCAAGATTCTGCCAAACACCGCGGCGATGATCACAGGTTGCAACGAAGAATCGGCCGTCGTTGCGCGCATGATGGTTGAGTGGGCTGAGCAGGAGTTAAGCGCTATCGGACTGCGAACTTCGGTTACCTTCGAGAAAGGTGATCCGCAAGGTGTACTGGTAGAAGAGGCCCGCAAGTGGCAAGCCGATTCCATTTTCGTCGGCTCGCGCGATTTCAGTGGAGCTTTTGAGAGGTTCCGTCTCGGCAGCGTATCGGCCGCACTGGTAACGAAAGCGCCATGTTCGGTCGAGGTCGTGCGCTAGTTGTCGTCGAGTAGCCTCAATCAGTTACCGGAATCGATTTAACGGAGGAAATCAGTTTTGAGAAAAAAGAGAAACATGAACACGGACCATTACAAGGCAACAGCTCGTGGACGGTAGAGTGAAGCGGTTCTTCAACCCGAGTCTAAGCACTTGTTTGCTCAGATGGCAAGAAAATTGAGTCAGCGCGCGAACATTAATCTTACCGGTTCCCTTCTTTTTTGATGTGGACGCGGCAGGTATTAACACTCGGATTGATCAGGTGTTAGTACGCTACTCGCGTTCGCATTTACAATCTAAGGTTTACGCAACTACTGATCGTCAGGCGCAGAGGGCGTGCGACGGGTAACCGGTTGGAAGGCGACTAACGGGGGAACGTTACTTACCAGGACCTCCGACGCAAAGCTTCCGCGCCGACGATCAGGTAGAGCCAGATGGATGGAATTCGGGCGAGCACAGCGGGCCTGCGCAAGCCTGATGCGGATGTAAAGTGACATGAAAGCACCAGAAGACGTTGTGTTCCTGTTCGATTGCGACAACACGCTGCTTGACAACGATCACGTCGTCTCAGATCTCCGAGATCATCTTGAAGCCGAGTTTGGTTCGCAGAACCGAGATCGATATTTCGAAATCTTTGAGGTTTTGCGTAAGGAGTTAGGTTATGCAGACTATCTGGGTGCCTTGCAACGCTACAGGCTGGGCGCGGATAACGACCCTCGTCTACTCAAGATGTCTTCATTCCTCGTGGATTATCCATTTGCTGACCGGCTCTATCCTAGCGCGATCGACGTCATCGAGCATTTTCGCACGTGGGGGTCGACCGTCATACTTTCAGATGGCGATGTTGTCTTTCAGCCGCACAAGATCAAGCGCTCAGGACTGTGGGAGGCGGTAGACGGCCGAGTCCTTATTTATATTCATAAGGAGCAAATGCTCGCTGACGTCGAACGATGCTACCCGGCCCGCCGCTATGTCATGATCGATGACAAGCTTCGCATCTTGGCTGCGATGAAAAACGTTTGGGGAACCCGACTTACCACAGTCTTCCCGCGGCAGGGCCACTACGCGCTAGATCCGCACAATATCGCAACCTATCCGGCGGCCGATCACAAAGTCGAGCGTATTGGCGATCTGGTTAAATTTGATCTCGCCGCCTTGCTCCGAATGGCGGCGGGCAGGGCGGCATAAGTCGGTAGGGCGATCCAATGAAAGTAAGCCCATTAGCAGGTAAGCCACCAGAGCCTGGGATGCTGGTTAACGTCCCGAGGCTGATCACCGCTTATTATACCGAGCTGCCTCATCCTCAGATTCCCGCACAACGAGTCGCATTCGGAACCTCCGGGCATCGTGGTTCATCGCTCCAAAAGGCTTTTAATGAATGGCATATCCTTGCTATCAGCGAGGCGATTTGTCTGTACCGAAAGCAGCGTCAGATCGAGGGTCCGCTATTTCTTAGCTTAGACACTCACGCGCTCTCGGTGCCGGCGTTTGCGAGTTCGCTTGAGGTGCTGGCAGCCAATGGCGTGGAAGTAATGATCGCGGAAGGGGATGAGTACACTCCGACGCCAGCGGTATCGCATGCGATTCTCACTTACAACCGTGGGCGCAAGGCCGGCCTCGCTGACGGTATTGTGATCACACCATCGCACAATCCTCCGGACGACGGTGGCTTTAAATATAACCCGCCGACCGGGGGCCCGGCGGAAAGCGACGTCACCGGCTGGATCGAGGCAAAGGCTAACCATTTTCTCGAAACTGGCCTTCAAGGTATTAAACGGATTCCCTTCGAGAAGGCTCTTCACGTCTCTACTACTCACCGGCATGAATTTCTCAACTCGTACATAAACGATCTCGGCAACGTTATCGACATGGATTCAATTCGCGGTGGAAAAGTGAAAATCGGAGTAGATCCGCTAGGCGGGGCCGGCGTTCATTATTGGGCGCGGATTGCCGAGCGCTACCGGTTGAATCTCACCGTCGTCAACGAACCTGTCGATCCGACTTTCCGTTTCATGACGGTGGATTGGGATGGCCAAATCCGCATGGATCCATCCTCTTCCTACGCCATGACAAACTTGATCGGCTTAAAGGATCGTTTCGACATCGCCGTCGCTTGTGATACCGACCATGATCGACACGGAGTTGTGACCCGCGGCGCGGGTTTACTTCAACCCAATCACTACCTGGCAGTCGCGATCTATTACCTCTTCCAACATCGGCCTAAATGGAACAGCGCGGCGGCTGTCGGTAAGACAGTCGTAAGCAGCCAAATGATCGATCGTGTCACTGCGAAACTGGGCCGCAAGCTGCATGAGGTTCCGGTCGGCTTTAAGTGGTTCGTAGATGGTCTGCTTGATGGGTCGCTTGGCTTTGGCGGAGAGGAGAGTGCCGGCGCGTCTTTTGTTCGACGGGATGGTAGTGTTTGGACGACGGACAAAGATGGAATTGTGCCGGCCCTGCTTGCGGCGGAGATCACAGCACGGATGGGCCGCGATCCCGGCGAGATCTATCAGGAGCTGACACGCGAGCTTGGTGAATCGTTTTACAAGCGCGTCGATGCTCCGGCCACTGTTCAGGAGAAACAGAAGCTAGGAAACCTCTCACCAGATCAAGTCAAGCTAACGGACCTTGCTGGCGAGCAGATCCAGAACGTTCTCACCCACGCGCCGGGCAACCGCGCTCCCATCGGCGGATTGAAGGTAATCGCGGAAAGCGGATGGTTCGCCGCGCGTCCCTCAGGAACCGAGAACATCTACAAGATTTATGCGGAGAGCTTTCGAGGCGCAGATCACCTTAAGCGAATTCTGGAGGAAGCCCAGACAATCGTCTCCGACGCTGTAGCTGAACCTCACTAGTTCAACTCGGCTTCAGTCAATCTTTGACGCCTTTTGGCAACATTTTAGGCGCCCGGATTAGCTACCTGTGATGATTTGGGCGGCGTGCTCAGGAGTCCGCAGAACAACGGCCGAGTTTCACGTCTTATCAAAGCAGATTCTTGCAGCAAAGTTACAACTCAACCCTTTCGAGTTGCATCGTCCGATCAGGAAACACCGTAATCGTATGGTTATTGGGCACGTCGTACCACTTGCATCTTTCATCCGTCAACCTCTCACTTGCCACAACCACAGCCGATGCATCTTGGCTTGGTGAGACTGAGTGAAGGTCGCTCTTGCTGTTGAGCAGACCCTCTACGAAATCACCGCGAGCATAGTGCAGCGAAGCCCCTTCAATATTGGGTCGGAGCAGTAACGTGAGACAACCGTCGTCTCGCCGTTCGTCACGGCAAAGTTATAGAAGGACGGTGTTGCGATACCGGCTTCGGTACTCAGCTCATTCAGTCGACCAATCGTCCACACCAGAGTCTTTCTTATCTCTTGCGGACTTACTTCATCCAAAGATGGCAGTTCGCTCAGGAATAAAGCAAAAGCGTGTTCCGAATCTGTCGTGCCCGCAATCATGTTATAGAACTCGTCCTTGAGTCCGTTGCGTAACTGGCGCTTTATACGGGTAAAGTGCGCAACCGCGCCGTTGTGCATCCACATAAAGCGGCCATGGTTGAACGGGTGTGTGTTTGGCTCGCTCACCGCCGTCCCATGACTTGCCGCCCGCACATGTGCGAACAGACAGCAGGCTCTCGTCTTGAAGGATAGTTGACGCAGATTGCTGTTGGACCAGGCAGGTGTAATCGATCTTACAACGCACGGCGTGTCATCGATCTCCGGCACGTACCAGCCGGCGCCAAAGCCATCGCCGTTTAGAGGTTCGCGGCGCTCCTTGGCATGGTAGCTTTGCAAGATGAGCGAATCACTCGGTTTGTACAAGAGATCGGCCAGCAATAACGGCTGACCGGAATAGGCTACGAAACGGCACATATCAAATTAGCTCCTTTAGAAATCCGGTTGGCAGATTTTCGCGAAACGTCATTGGTTCGTTTCCAGGAACTGTTTTAGTACCAACGCCTCATTGTGCTTTTCGTCTCGAGCGCCGTAGATTAGGGTGATCGTTCCTTCACTGGCTTTGTCCTGAAGAACTTTGATCAGATCCTCGTTATTCCTGATCTCAGTTTGATAGCGTCCGCGGAAGCTTTTCCATTTGTCCGGATCATGCGCAAACCATTTTCGCAGCTCCGTGCTGGGTGCGATTTCTTTCAGCCACAGATCAACCCTTGCCTTTTCCTTGGTTAGGCCACGCGGCCAGAGCCTGTCCACGAGGATACGCACTCCATCATCCTGCTCGGGATGGTCATACACTCTTTTGATCTTGACGTTCATGTACCGCCCTTAACTCGATCTCAATAGCCCGAGAATTCCTCCGTGCGAATATGTTATCGTCGAATCCCGCGTCGTTCGGTGTTTTACGCATCGCAGTGCTCTTCAGTTTTGTTTTGTAAATTGGCATTGAACTCTCTAGACCAGATTATATTTTTTGGAAAACAAAATTCTCTTAATCAGATCGTCAATTCTCTAGGTTTCGCTCCGAACCTCGGTCGGTTCGCGGCTCTTCTTTCTTCTCTTTTGAAATTTCTGGGGTTTGTGCGCATGTGGGCGGCGTCTCCTCCAATAGAGGCTATCTGCATCTCCGCATCTTTAGCTTCCAAACTCGAAAGCGTCGCCGCAATTAACAGCCCGCATATCGTCAGGGTCCAAATCACGAGGAGGACAGCTACTTGTTTTTCGAACAACAACGCGGCAACAGCCGCAACTGCAAATAGCCAGAAGAACCTTCTGTGGTGCCTTTTCTGTAATTTCAGTTTGTTATCGAGATTCATTGAACCAAACCTTTCTTTTGTCTTGATGGTGCTCACGCGATGCTTCCGCTTTATGACGAGCAAACAGACTTACCACCTTCGTTTTTTCGATCTCTAAATCCCTAGCTCTTTGTCCGCGATTCCGGCGCAATCCTTCATCGCAGTTACTTTGTTTAACTAGTCTAATGTCAGGCCACCTGACGCATGGCTACAGGTGTATCGTCCGCCAATAAACTCTTAAGCATCCAAACTGCGTTTTCATGGGCCATCAGCCGCTCGGTTAAAAGATCTTCGGTGGGCGCGTCAATCATTGATGCAACCCACAATCCCTGGCGCGCGCCACGCGCGCAGGACTCGTGATCGCTCAGCAACTCTTCGACCATCCCCGCGGCGGTTGGGATACCTTGAGTCTCTCGGAGGCGGGTTAGCTTGGAGAGCTCTTGGTAGGAACCGGGTGCCGGAAAGCCTAGCGTCCGGATTCGTTTGGCCAGAGCATCGGCCGCAAGCCAGAGCTCCTTGTACTGTTTCTCGAACATCAGGTGCAGGGAGTGAAACATTCGGCCGGTAACGTTCCAATGAAAACCATGCGTCTTGACATAGAGTACCAACGTGTCAGCCAGCAACTGTGACAGGGCTGCGACCAGCTTCTCTCTGCCTTCCTTTTCACTCATTGTATTCATCCTCTTCTCTCCACCCGATTGGATGATCGTCTCAATCTCGCTAGTCGGATTGGACCAGCGATAGCCAGCTTAAGCTGAATGCGCCAGGCAGAAAACAGTGTTATCACGCGGAGAATGCAGGTGTTTTCACGTCTCTTGAACTGAATCTGTGCGCAAGCATTAACGCTTGGTCAAACCTCGGTGTTAACACAGTATTCGATACTGAATTTCTGGCTTAAGTTCAGGAACCAAATAGAGGGGTTGGAAAGTTGGCGCTAAGATGGGGACTGTTCGTGTCGATATGTAGCGCGACGAAGTGATACTTTGCTGATCGCTAGGCGCGTAAATACTGACTAATATTGTTTCGTCAGGCTATGGAATGGTGCCCCCCGACTTCCTTAAATCCGTTGGGAAGAATCATCCGCTATCAGGGGGAAAAAACTCTACGGGGCGACGTACAATAGACGTACATCGAAGACCCTAAAAGGGCCCAAACCATCCTAAGCCATCCTAATTCACTTGCCTCTTAAGTCCTTCAGCTTAAGTGAGATCCATTGATTTCAAACCACTTCTGCGATTCGGTAAGCGGCCCTGAAAAGGCCGGCGTCGGCGGTTCGATTCCGTCCCTGGCCACCATTATCCGACAAAGAGCAAAGTGCGAAGGGGCGTTCATCTAGTGCGCACTGAGCGGCCCTGCTTTTCTTTCAGCGCTTAGCTCTCTGCCCTTTGCCCTTGAAGTCGGGACGCGCGTTTCGTCTCGAAGCATTGCTCGGGTTGATTGGCAAGCCAGTCGGCATCGATGAGAAAGAGATAAAGGCGATCGTAGATCGTTGGCAGAGTTGATTAACTGTCGGCTCGCAAAGCCAATCACGATCAAGGCGCGGAGCGCCGGCAGGTAATAGCTTCGACCGTCAGCTGAAGTCGTGGACCCGTAACAAACTGATGAGGCCCGAAGGGCCGACACGCTCATGCCGGTCCTTCGGACCTCGTGATCATTTCTACAAGCAGTCCGGCGACCTTCTTGTGGTCGGCCTTCAATAATGAAAAAGCATTCATTGGTTTACGCTACGCCGCGCGAATGAAGGTCGCAGGTCGTGGGACCAAAACTTTTCCCTACAATCCATCCTAGTATGGTTAACATTTTCCTTCTCCCTTCAGATTTAAGATCTTGAGCGTGGGGACGGGAGTCCCGTACCTGACATCGACTTTGCGCTAAACTCTCTTCAGAGCCGAGCAGCGATTGCGCAGAATAAGGGATGATTGCGCAGAATAAGGGATTAAGACACTGCGGCGGGCGATTTTCCTATCTGCCGGAGAGTTGCGCAACAGTTGCAGCTAGCTCGCGAAGCTCGACGGGTTTAGTTATATGGAGATGAAACCCTGCCGAAAGGGCGCGCACTTTATCCGAGCTTCCCGCAAAACCCGTTAATGCAATAGCTGGAATTAGCCCTCCCCTTTCCGGTTCAAGCGCGCGAATCTTCCTCATCAAATCATAGCCATCCTCAGTCGGCATGCCTATATCGGATATCAAAACGTCAGGTTTCCACTTTTCCATCGCTTTGAGCGCCTCAGTAGCTGAGGTTGAGGCTCGCACTTCTGCGCCATAACGCGTCAGGGCCAATGCGATCAAATCGCAAGTGTCAGGCTGATCATCAACGGTGAGCACCTTGAGACCTCTGAGGAGGTCAAGTGCGAGTTCCGGCCCTCGCTCTGCGTCTGGGACGCCATCTCGATGGGAAAACTCCGATCCCTCGCCTGACAGGTCCTGCACGACCATCATGGGCACGGTTATAGTAAATTGCGCTCCCTGTCCTTCTCCCCTGTTCTCTGCCTGGATGGTGCCGCCATGCATCTCCACGAGGTAACGGACGATGGAAAGGCCGAGTCCCAAACCTCCATGAACCCTGGTAGCGGAACAATCAGCCTGTCGGAAACGCTCGAATATATGGGGCAGAAAGTCTAAAGGAATCCCCGGCCCCGTATCGCTTACGACCACTCGCAGCTGAGGACCCACCGGGTTCAGCGCGATGTCGATCCGGCCTCGTTGGGGCGTAAACTTGATTGCATTGGTCAACAAATTCCAGATTACCTGCTGCAATCGGGTCGAATCTCCTGCGACCAGCCCGAGTGGCCGCTCGAGAGAGGTAACAATCTCGATCTCTTTGGCGTTCGCAGCGGGGCGGACGACGTCCACTGCGGCGTCGATTACGCCAGCGAGGTCGACCGGTTTCATGTCGAGCCTCAGTTTGCCGCTGATGATGCGTGCGACATCCAGCAGTTCATCGATAATGGCCGCCTGTGCGGTGGCGTTGCGATCAATCGTTTGAATTGCCTTTTCCCTGTCCTGCTCGCTCAATTTCCGGCTCTTAAGCAACTGCGTCCAGCCGGCAATCGCATTAAGCGGCGTGCGTAATTCGTGAGAAATCATCGCAATGAATTCGTCTTTGACCCGGTTAGCAATCTCCGCTTCCTGCCGAGCTTCACGCTCCTTGTTCATCAACCTTTGGAGTTCAGCTTCAATCCGCTTCCGTTCAGAAATATCACGGGCAATGCTCGAAGCGCCTACTATCCGGCCACCCGTGTCGCTAATGGGTGAGGAACTCAACGAGACATGCACCATCGTGCCGTCTTTGCGACAGCGGACCGTTTCAATGTGTTCAATATGCTCTCCATGACTGAGACGTTTAAGAATTTCCGCCTCTTCGTCGAGCCGATCGGGTGGAATGAGTAAAAAGATCGGTCGGCCGATCATTTCCTTCTCCGTATAGCCGAAGAGCCGCTCCGCGCCGGCATTCCAACTCATGATTATGCCGTTAAGATCTTTGCTAATAATTGCATCATCTGATGACTCGACTATGGCCGCGAGCCGGGCGGAAGCGGCTTCCCCATCTTTGCGCTCGGTGATGTCGAGTGTGACACCCGTAATGAAATCGGGTTGTCCGTTTTCAGCACCAACAAAGCGTCCTTTTTCCCGCAGACAGCGAATGCTCCCGTCGTCACGAACGATCCGAAATTCAGCCTCATAGGCGCCTTTGTTCTCAACTGCTCTTACCCAGGCCGCGACCACACCTGCTTTATCTTCAGGATGAATCATCCGAAAACAATCGTCGATGGGCTGAGTAGACTCCACCGCCGCAAGCCCAAGAATGCGGTTAACGCTCGCATCGCGTGTCCCTAATCCGGTACTTAAGTCTGCTCGCCAGACACCTAAGTCTGCGTTTTTAAGCGCCATGCGCAGCCACATCTCACTCTTCTGCAGCGCGTCTCGTGTGCGAGCGAGTTCCTGCTCAACGCGGTCGCGGGTAAGCCGAACGCTACGGGCGTTCTCAAGGGCTACCAACCGCAACAGCCTTTCTTCATTTTCGTCGGTCTTCATTTATTTCAAACTTTCCGCAGCAAGGGCTGTACCTAGCACACGAGCCCGGATCTTGGCAAAGGCTGTGCTGCGACTGGTCGAAGTATCATCGCTGAAAGGCGAGAATCCACAATCGTCCGTACTACCCAACTGCGCGATTGGAATATATTCAGCCGCTTCCAGGATGCGGTCGCATACTTCTTCCGGGGTTTCAATACGCGGATCGATTGGATCGATGACCCCCACGAAAACGTGGTGATCAGGTTTGATATGTTTGGCAATCATTCCAAGGATCCGCACGCGGTCTTTCTCGCCAGCCAAAGCAATGTAGAAATTCCCAGCTTTCAGATCAAACAAACTTGGCAATAGTTCAGCATAATCAACCTCGCCGCTGTGGGTAGAGTCTCGATCGCTGCCCGCACAGGTGTGTACTCCGATGCGCTGTTGCTCGGCTTCGGAGAAGCGTGCCAACGCGAGGTTGTTTAAGTCAATAAAACTCTGGAGGAGTGCACCGCTGGGATCGAGCTTGACCGCCAACCGGCCTTCGGTGAAATCAATCTGAACTTTATGCGCACCCTTCTCAAGACAACGGCGCACTTCTATCTCGTGCTCGCTTAATAAATCGCTAATGAATTGATCTCGCGAATAACCAGGTATTTCGTCAGCGGGATACATAAGGCTTAAGGCCGAAGGCGAGATGACTGCCTGCTTGACGGGTACATGGGCGTAACGCATCGCGTCCTCCAGATAGCTATCGGCCGTTCGCTTATAACGAAAGGGCCCAGCCGAGAGGCGAAGCATACGGCGGAGTGTGACCCCTCGAAAAGGGAATATTGAAGCCGTCCGATTCGGTATTAGCAAGTCCCTGGACTGGATAGGTCCAGAAGTTGTGATACTTCCGTTGCTCCCCGTCGGTGACCACTGGCGAGCCAGTCGCCTCAAAGCGTTCGATAGTATCCTTGACAGCCTCTTCATAGAGCTGTTCACACATTGGGGCAGATTCGTCTCCGACCGCCGCGATCGCGTTGATTAAAGCGAGCGGTCGAGGGATACTTCCGATCGGCTCGGTTGGAATGGTCATGCTTGGAGACCTGCTAACCACAAAAAGTAAAGGGCTCTCTTACGCCTGAGAAAGCGAAATTAAGGCGGCTCGGAGAATTATGAGAAGTAAAATCAATCGCTCCGATGTGGCGCGCTTGGTGGCGCCATTGTTAATTAGTTATGGCCCCAGCCTAACATTCGTCAACCAAAAAAGCCACCAACCCAACCCGAAGTTTTGGACTGTGATGCTCTGATAGTGTCCCAAAATTTTGAGCCGACCATAGGATCTCCAACCGTCGCTACTTGCTCTTCGTTTTAGATACGTCCTAAGGGTGTGGGCAGGAATTGTGTGCGGAATTCTTATGTCGTAAGCCGTTTATTCTCAGTGACATTCGGTGATTTCAAACCACTTCAGCGATACGGTAAGCGGCTCTGAAAAGGCCGGCGTCGGCGGTTCGATTCCGTCCCTGGCCGGCCACTACCACGGCAAATAGTTGAGAGCAAATATAAGAGGTAGGCGGGAATGAGCTTCGCAAGGCTCGCCTAGCCTAGCCGATAACCTCCACGAATTCACTAACTATTAGCGCCTAGCCCTTTGCCCTTCGCCGCCGCTACCTTGCCCGGAGATTCTTCAGCCTGTCTTCTAAGAAATGAAATGGAACGTAGTCGGCGTGGCGGCCAGCGCTTCGCAGTTCTTCAACCATGCGCATCGCGCCGTCGGCGTTGAAGCTGTGCACCATAATCGTGGCCGCGCGTTGGAGTTCAGGATGTGAGGCGAGAAAGTGTGCAATCGCATAGCCCGTCCGCTCGTCATCGTTACGGGTCGAGCCGTAATGCTCAGGCTTCAGGTCGTGATCGAGAAAAATCGAATCGTATGTTCGCGTCTTCAGAAGTTCTTTCGCTTCGTCAATTTCGCAAACGGCGTCAAGGTGATCGCCTTTGAAGTGTTTAGCGAACCAGTCGCAGCGCCGCTCGTCATCCTCAAGCAGAAAGATGCGGATCGGGTGGCGCTCGCCGTGGCTCTTCGTTAGTCCAAGTCTGGTAGTCAGTCGCGAAAAGAAGCCCATATCTAAACAGCCAAGTTCCTATTCTTTGTAAATCAACATCAAGCCATCGCTGCCCACAACCCAGCCGGCCTTCTTCATCATGAACATCGCGTAAAGATTCTGTTTGACGCTGCTTTCCTGTTCGATCCACGTTCGTCCCCCGTCACCTGATCGAAGGACCGCGCCGCCACGGCCAATAATCCACGCGTCATTTTCACTGACAAACTGCACACTCAACAAGGTCATCAATGGCGCTGGACCGACCCGAACAGGTGCGCGAGCTGGCGCAGTGACTTTTGACCAGGTCTCGCCACTGTTTTCGGTCGCCAGGATCGTTCCACGTTCGCCGACTGCCAGCCCCTGTTTCTTATTCCTAAAATCGATGTGGTAGAGCGTTAAGTTTGTTCCGGAATCCTGCCGTTTCCATGACTCGCCGGCATCGGTCGTGCGCAGAATCGCGCCGCCGGCGCCTACGATCCATCCGTTCTGGTCGTCGACGAAGTCGATATGAATTAGTTCCTGACGGCTGGGCGCCTGCAGGACTTGCCACGTCGCGCCGCCGTCGCGCGTGATCGCAAGGATGCTATCTACAACGTTGTCGCCCCGGCTGACTGAACCTACGACCCAGCCTCTTTTTTTCCCGTCAAACCGCAGGCTGTAGAGTTCGGGAGCGGCACCGCCAAAATCAGCCGGAGAGAAAGTATGTGCTTGCTGCCAGGTGTGACCGCTCTCCGAAGTGCTGAAAATTGTTTCACCCGCGAGCACGAAACCCTTCTCTTTGCTGACGAAGTACACGTCGTTAATTGAGTTTCGCGTCGGTAATCGCTGCTCGGTCCATGAAACGCCAGCGTCTTCAGTGCGCGCGAGATAGCCTTCGTCTCCACCAATCCAGCCGCGTTTAGAATCATTAAAGTAGACGGCGTTGAGGTCGCGACCACCGGACGGAATGCGCTTTACAGTCCAACCGCTCTGCGCTTCCGAGACAGACGTCGCACAGACCGCGAGGCAAACTACGATGAGAATCGGGATAAACTTTTTCTTCATGCGTGATGATTTGAGTTTGTCACACAACCGCAGTTCCGCCAAAGCGCCGAAGCGAATAGATCACAACTCTCTCAAACGCGGATTCCGCCACGTTACCATCGTCACGAACACGATGATAATGAGGCCACCCACAGCCAGTGTCCGGGGGGCTCCGAAGCGCTGAGATGCGGCGCCGGCGATAAGGTTGCCGATGGGCATCGCTCCGATAAATGAAAGCATAAAGAGGCTCAGTACCCTACCGCGCATTTCGTCGGTCACCAGTTTTTGTAACAGCGTGTTGGTGACGGCAACGGAACAGACGATGGCGAATCCGAGCGCGAACAGAAAGATGACGGAGGCGACCACGTTGGTCGATAGTGAGAATCCAACAAGGCACACCGCAAACCCGAGGCAGCCGCCCAAAACAAACCACCCCTTGCGCCGAAAATCACCAAGGTATGCGAGGAACAATGCGCCAAACAGTGACCCCGCGCCTGCCATGCCCATTAGCAGCGCCAGCCCGGTCCCACCGAGATGCAGCACATCACGCGCGAACACCGGCGCCATCGCGATGTAAGGCGCGCCAAACAGACTGGTGACGGCCGAGATTATGAGCAGCATCGAGACCCGCGGGCGACCCGCCACGTACCGAAAGCCTTCAATGAGGTTGGCCAGAAACTTCCCTCGCGTCGGATCCACGGCGGGCCGTTCGGCATTGCGCGTCCGGTAACGGACCATTGCCAAACCGGTCACGACCGCGGCGAACGAGATTCCGTTCGCAAAGAAACATCCCGCGACATCGAAAAGTTTGAAGGCAATGCCGGCGGCGACGGGCCCGAGCGCCCGCGCCAACTGAAACTGCGTCGAGTTCAGGGCAACGGCATTTGCCAGGTCCTCACGGTCGACCAGATCGAAAACCAGGGCCATGTATGACGGACCGGCGATCGACATGCAGCAGCCCGTCACGAACGACAGCACCAGGATCATCCAAACCTTTACTACGCCTGTAACGATCAGCGTGCCGAGAATTAGCGCCGTTAAGCCAGCCACAATCTGGGAATAAATTAAGAGCTTTCTTCGATCGACTAAGTCCGCGAACACCCCGCCAACAAGCGTGAAGACTAACCCGGGCGCGGTGGACATGAACGCATCGACGCCCAACCAGAAGGCGGAATTCGACAGCTGCAGGACGAGCCAGCCTTGCGCGACTGCTTGCATCCACGTGCCCGTGTTTGAGAGGAAAGCGCCCGACCAGAACAGCCGAAAGTTGCGATGCCGGAACGCGCGAAACATCTCGCTGACGCCGCGATGGTGTTTTGGCTGCTGCTGAAGCTCTGCGGACATGAACTATGTTAATAGCATCGTGGCCAGAGCCGCGCAAAGCTACTGATCGAATTGTTAATGGATTTGTTGTGGCGATCCAGTCGTGCTTTAATCACTTCAATCAGGGTCTAATCGGGAGCACAAATGATCAACCTTCGAGTAGTCTCCAGAGCTACCTTCGCTTTCATTCTTACTCTAACTGCGGGTTTGATGATGACTGCCTTCGCGCAAGCGCCGTCGTCGCCTCCACCGCCGCCGCCCGCAATGGCGCCACCGGCCGGCGCGCCGGCAGCACCGCAACCAACCGCCCCGACGCAGCCACCGGCAGCCGCGGCTGTTGCACAAGCACCCGCTGCCGATCCGAAGGACGTCGCGACCATGGACGCGATCATCGCGGCACTCTATGACGTGATTTCCGGGCCGGCTAAGACAACTCGGAACTGGGATCGTTTTCGCTCGCTGTTTGTTCCCGGCGCGCGACTCATCCCGACCGGGCGGCGTCCAACCGGAGAAGTTGCATCTAGAGTGCGGACGCCTGAGGAATACATTCAAGCCTCCGCGCCGTTGCTAGAACAAAATGGGTTCTTTGAGAAGGAAGTTTCTCGTCGCGTCGAGAAGTTTGGCAACATCGCACACATCTTCAGCACCTATGAAGCCCGCCGCGGGAAAGACGACACGAAACCGTTCGCACGCGGCATCAACAGTATCCAATTGATGAACGATGGGTTGCGTTGGTGGATTGTGACCGTATTTTGGCAGGCTGAAGATGACAAGAACCCGCTGCCGGCCGAGTATTTAAGGAGCAGAAACTAGGAGCGGCGCCAACTCGAGAGCGGCGCGCCTTCGCCGCCGCGTCGTTCCGCGACTATTTCCGCAAGGATCGAGAGCGCAACTTCTTCAGGCGAGACGGCGCCGATGTCCAACCCGACCGGGGCGCGCACCTTCTTCAATTCGTTTTCGTCAGCCCCTTCTTCGCGCAACTTGTCCAGCACAATATTGGTTCGGCGCTTACTGCCGATCATGCCGACGTAGTCCGGCCTTGATTCAATCGCCGCGCGCAGGCATTCCTCGTCCTGTTTGTGACCGCGCGTGACGATGGCGACTGAGACGCCACGACCATTTCCGACCGCGTCTCGCACCGCGCGTTGCCAATCCTCGGCTGCTACCAATTTGATTCCCTGCTCCGCCGCTCCGGCAAATTGGTTTCGATCGACGAACTCGGCACGATCGTCGATCAGCGTTACCTGGTATCCAACCGACGCACCAAGTCGAGCCAGCGAAGCGCCGACGTGCCCCGCGCCGGCAATCACGAGTCGCGGTTCAGCTTCGAGGCGTTCGAAAAGAATCTTCATGTCGCCCAATGGCGCGTCCGGTGCGAAGTCGCGAAGCTTGATCGCGCGAGCTTCGTCGCGCGTCTGCATGAACGTCGGCACGTGACGGGCGACGGCGTCATCCAATTCACTGTTGCCGAGACTTCCGACTATTTCGGCCGAGTCACGTACGAGCAGCTTCGCGCCGACAGTCGGGCCGTTTGCCACGGTCTCTACTACCGTTGCGATAACCGCGCGCGCGCCGCTTTCAAGAACTTGCTCGACCGCGCGTGAAATAAGGCTCGGAAGCTTTTGAGCGCTGTCATTCGACATAACTGGGAAACCGGCGCCGAAGAGTTTATTTCGAAGCCGAAGGTTTGAGAAGGCCGATGGCCGCTGCCGCACGACGAACCAGCCAGAGCGGACCGATGAGAAGATAGATAGGATTGCGAAAGAACGCCGGCTGATTGCCTTCGATGGCGTGTCCGACAAATTGAAGAATCCAGCCGATGACGAAAAGCGCAACGGCCACCCGCCAATTGAAGAAAAACAGCGGCAGCGACACGGCAATCATCGGAATACCGAACGAGTGGCAAAGCTTATTCAGCGGATGCCGGTGTTTGGCTTTGTAGTTCTCGATGAATGAATCCATAAAAGCCCGTGAATGGTAAATGGTGAATAGTAAATAGAACTGGTTTTTTTCTATTTACGATGGACCATTTACCAGCTCGATAAAGATATCCATTGTGCCCCCGCAGACCATGCCTTCTTCGCTGGCTTCGTCTGCCGTCAACATGAAGTGATGGAGCTTTGATTGGCCTGAACGCATAGCCTCGCGCGCCTCGGCCCAAACTTCAGCTTCGACGCACCCGCCGCCGACTGTGCCCGCGGTCTCCCCATTTTCGAAGAACAGCATCTTTGCGCCGCGCCGTTGGGGCGTCGAGCCGCGTGTATCGGCGACCGTCGCGACGACAACGCGCTCGCCGCGGGCGCCAACGTCGCTAATCATTCGATAGAGTTCTCGTTGAGTGATTGTCCCCATTTGTCAGAACCGCCTGCGGTAGCGGGCGGTTGTTCTTAAGTTGAGTGCCGTTAAAAGTTCAACCACCCGCTACCCCAGGTGGTTCTGACCTAAGGTCTCGGCGATGGTGTCGGAGCCGGAGCTGCGCCTTCGGTCTGGGTCTTCGTTTTCGCGTTCTCCGACGCCGCTTGATCCGCCGCCTCCAGACGTTTGCGCAGACGCTCGACTTCCGTATCAGCCGCCGCAATCGCCGTTTCCAGACGTGTGTGATTGGCGGTTAGCTGCTCCAGTTGTTTCTGTGCGCGCAGTTTATCGCCTTCCAGTTGCCGCCGCCGCTGTTCGCGCACCTCTTCAGGGCGTGTCGATCCGTAGCCGGCAACGGAGCGGTCGATGTTCTCAGGTTTCAGCGCGTAATCGATCTCTTCCAAACGCGATTGCAGGTCAGCTTGTTGCGACTCGACGTCTCGCAACTGCTTCCAAAGCTCAGCCGATCTCTGCTCGGCCCGAGACAGTCGCTCAAGATCAACCAGCGTGCGCTGCGACTCTTCCATCTGACTGATCTTGTTCGTCAGCTTGTCGACCTGCGACGCCAAATCGCGGATCGTCTTCGTCTGCGGATCTTCATTTGTTTCAGGAGCGGTCGCAGGGTCGGTCGTTGAAGTGTTCGCATTTGTCTCCTCCGCCGGTGGCTGATAAATCGGAGGGTTAATGATTCGCGGCGTAGTGGGGCGGCGGACCCGCTGACGGCGACGGCGACGTTGCGCGGTCGAATCGATCAGAAATGCGCCGAGGAGCAGAACCGCCACTGCGATCATGACCAACTGCCGAATTGATTTCGATCTCATCACTTCACTCCTCATAACTAGCCTGAATTAAGGATGCCGCCCAAGCGATTGACGATGCTTTGTGTCGGTACCGGGAGCGGTAGCGACCGGATCATGAATCACCTTGAGTGATAGATCCCGTGGCAACCACCACCCCACGCGGGCTGCCCGCGCGGGGATCGCGGTCCGCTCCGGGTACTGACACACTCAGCCCGCTTGAATCTGAAAACTGATGTCCATGGCACGAACGGACTGCGTTAAAGCGTCCGCGCGGATCAGGTCTGCGCCCGCTTCAGCAAACCCGCGAACGTTTTCAAGCGTGACAGCGCCCGAGACAACTATCGACGTCGCCGACGCCATCTCGCGGGCTTTTCGAATCAACTCAGTTGCCGCAGAAATCTCTGACACTATGATCGTGACGGCGTCAGCCCCATTGTCTATCGCATCTTTCACTTCCCGCTCAGTCGTGACTTCGACTTCAACTTTGTGCAAGTGCCCTATCTTCTCACGCGTGGATCTAACCGCGGTTCCAACTCCTCCCGCCAACGCCATGTGATTCGCTTTGATGAACACGCCGTCATCAAGCCCGTAACGATGATTGACGCCACCGCCGAGCAGCACCGCGTACTTTTCAAGCATGCGCAGGCCGGGCATCGTCTTACGCGTGTCCGCAATCTTCGCTTTCGTGCCTTCGACCGCCCTGGCAAACTCGCGCGTGCGTGTCGCCACACCCGAAAGATGCTGGAGCAGATTTAGCGCAACGCGCTCGCCCGCCAGCAGCACTTCCGCGAAGCCGCTCGTGCGGCCGATAACTTTGCCGGCTTCGACCTCCTCACCGTCGGCGACGAACGCTTCGATCTGTTGGTGCGGATCGAGCGTGATGAAAACTTCTTCGGCAGCTTCCAGGCCGGCAACGATCATTTTTTCGCCCGCCACGAATCTTCCTTTGGCGCGCATGTTCCGCGACAGAACCGTCTGCGTCGTAATGTCCCCGCGGCCGAGGTCTTCGCGAAGAAACAGACCAATGCTTGAATAAAGCGCGCCTTCGTCGAGCCAGTTCACGAAAGTGCCTCCCTGGGAGCGTGCTGGGAGCGCGGGCATCTTGCCCGCAAAGTTCGCGTCGCGAGCTTCCTCACAACTATCTTCACGACAAAGCCTCCAACATTTGCTCCAATGCCGCGTTGCGCTGCGCGATGTCGGTCACGCGGGCGCGCAATTCTTCGACCTTTTCCGCCGGCGCGCGCTGAACAAAGTCAGCGTTGCCAAGTTGCGTTGCCAGCTTCAAAGATTCCTTCTCCAACTTTTCTTTCTCGCGTGCTAATCGCGCGCGCTCCTGCGCAAAATCGATTAGGCCTTCCAGCGGCACCGCGACTTCCGCGCCGCCTGCCAGCACGGCGCGCGCCGCCGCTTTGGGCATTTCAGAGCTTCCGTCAATCGAGATTTCCTTAGCCCGGGTCAGCCGCGCAATCTGATCCGTACTGTCGGAAAACACTGCCTTCAAGTCTGATTTCGCCGCAATCATTAATTGGATTCGATCGCTCTGCTTGATGTTCATCTCGGAACGGATGTTTCGCACGCGCGAAATAAGATCGATCACCGCCTGCATTTCAGCTTCCGCGCGTTCATTGATGAGCGATGCATCGCCGCGCGGAAATGACGCCAGCATGATACTCGGTTCGGCGCCGCCGTACGCGGAATGCTGGAGGCGTGCATGATTCACGGGCAGCTTCTGCCAAAGTTCCTCGGTCAGGTATGGCATGAACGGATGCAACAGCCGGAGCGCCTGTTCCAGAATCGAAATCAGCCGCGCGCGCGCCACGTCGCGTTCGGCGGACGCTTCTTCTGCCGTCACGCTCGTTTTCGAAAGCTCGATAT
The DNA here is from genome assembly GCA_052389795.1 of Acidobacteriota bacterium. Lineage (GTDB taxonomy): Bacteria > Acidobacteriota > Blastocatellia > Pyrinomonadales > Pyrinomonadaceae > UBA11740. Next base: position 37,847 of record JBQTHO010000024.1, read on the forward strand.
ACCAATCGCAGAAATCGTCCCAGAAGAAGTGATAAAGCGCCTGCACCGCCGCGTGAAAGTCGTAGGTCTCAAGCTGCTTGTTCACCGCCGCGGCAGTCCGGTTCAGCCGCGAAAGAATCCATCGATCGTGCAGCGGAAGATCGGAACTTCCGCCGGCGAACGGCTCGGGAACGGACGCCGCGCCCTCGGCATTCATCAAACAGAACCGTGCGGCATTCCAAATCTTGTTAGCGAAGTTGCGATAGGATTCAACCTGCTTTTCGTTCCAACGTGTATCGGTCGAGCCAATCTGCGCCAGCGCCAGCCGCGTCGCGTCGACTCCGTACTTGTCGAACACTTCCAGCGGATCGACGCCGTTCGCTTTAGTCTTCGACATGCGCTGACCGTGCTTGTCTAAAACCGTGCCGGTGACATAGACATCTCGAAACGCTTCCTCGCCGATGAACTTGAGACCCATCATCATCATCCGCGACACCCAGAGGAAAATGATGTCGCGCGCCGTCACGAGCACCGAGGTCGGATAAAACGTCTTCAGGTCCGCAGTCTCGCCCGGCCAGCCGAGCGTGGAAAATGGCCACAGCGCCGATGAAAACCAGGTGTCGAGCACGTCTTCATCCTGAGTTAACCCGCCCGTGCCGGCTTTTGCCTCGGCCTCTGCGCGCGAGCGCGCAACGATCACTTCGCCGCCCGTCGTGTACCACGCCGGAATCTGATGACCCCACCAAAGCTGCCGCGAGATCGTCCAATCACGGAGATTCTCGAGCCAATCGACGTAAACTTTTTCGTAAGGAACCTGCGGCACAAACTGCGGCTTGCTGTCCTGGCGAAGCTCTGCCAGTGCGAGATCGCGCAAAGGTTCCATACGGCAGAACCACTGCGTGGAAATCAAAGGTTCGATAACCGTCTTGCAGCGCTCGCACTTAGAAATCGAGAATTCGTAATCGACCGTTTTCTCCAACGCCCCGAGCGCTTCAAGTTTTTCAATCACGAATTCGCGCGCTTTGTATCGATCGAGACCGGCGAACTCCGCACCGGCTTCTTCAGTCATTCGCGCAAAGCGATCGATGACGTTTACCTGCTCGAGACCGTGACGAAGGCCCATTTCGTAATCGGCAGCGTCGTGCGCCGGCGTGACTTTTACTGCGCCGGTGCCGAATCCCGATTCGACAAATTCGTCGGCCAAAACAGGAATCTCACGGTTCACGATTGGCAGAATGAGAGTCTCGCCAACGACGCCGCTGTAGCGCTCGTCATTCGGATTGACGGCCACGGCGGTGTCGCCAAGCATCGTTTCCGGACGCGTGGTCGCTACGACGATCGCGCCTTCCCGGTTCTTGAACGGATAACGCAGATAATACAGTTTTCCTTTGTGCGGATCGCGCTGCACTTCCAAATCCGAAAGCACCGTCTGATCGTTCGGACACCAGTTCACGATCCGATTGCCGCGATAAATCAATCCTTCTTCGTAGAGCCGCACGAACACTTCGCGCACCGCGCGCGAGAGATCTTCGTCCATCGTGAACTTGAATCGCGACCAATCGACTGAGGCGCCTTCGCGGCGAAGCTGATTCAGAATCTGCCCGCCGTATTCTTCTTTCCATTTCCAGACACGCTCGACAAACTTTGTGCGGCCCAGGTCGTGACGCGTCAAACCCTCTTTCTTCAGTTCGCGCGTGACCATTAACTGCGTCGAGATGCCCGCGTGATCCATTCCCGGCAGCCACAACGTTCGGTAGCCGAGCATCCGCTTGTGCCGCGTCAGCACGTCCATCATCGTGTGCTGCAACGCGTGCCCCATGTGCAGCGAGCCGGTCACGTTCGGCGGCGGAATGACAATTGAATAGACGGGAGCGTTCAAGTCTTGGTTAATTTCAGGCGCGAAGTAGCCGCGTTCTTCCCAGCGCGCGTAGTGAGAAGCTTCGGCCTCCTTCGGGTCATAGGTTTTGGGAAAGTCGATCATTGGAAAAATGATTGTAAATCAGCCGACGCAGCTTTTCATATCTGTGAGAACAGCGAGTAATGGGGCAATTGTTGAAGATTAGCGCGCTTCGCGACGCGGGGCTCTAGCCCGACCGTCAGGGAGGGCCCCAAATGCGCGATTTTCGAGCCCTCCCTAACGGTCGGGCTAGTGCCCCCGAACCAGCGCCACGCATTAACACCAGTACTGAACAGCGCGAAAGACACAATAAAAGGCGGGCCGTAGCCCGCCTCGCTAAATGATTCGTTTTGAGCCTGCTTTATCTCGGCTCTTCGAGCCGTCGTTTGATGAGCAATTCGGACAATTCGGGCACTACCTCCCACGCAATCTCGCGCACCACCTTGTCAGACATTTGCTCAACTACGCGGCGTGAGATCGCTTCGATCTCGTCGGACGAGAGTCCGCTGGTTTGCGATCGCTCTAAGAGCGGAGCGGCGGACTTTTCATCGGCCGGCTCGTCAGTGACACGAGTGAGCGCTGGTTCCTTAACCTTCTCGAAAGCAGTTTTGGGCGCGTCACCGAACTCCATTGCGGGACGAACGGGCTCGCTCACAGGCGCGATCGGCGCGCTGGAAATGGTGACCGGCTCCAAATCAACATCGAGCACGAAATCATCTTCACTGGTCGCGGCCGCAAAGCTGTCGATATCACCCAGGTCAAGCACGCCTTCGTCGTGAAACTTTAATGCTTGGGGCGCCTCGTCTTCTTCCGCGACGTGCGACTCAATCGTTTCTCTGTCGGCCATGGCTACGGTAGAAATCGGTTCCAACTTCTTCGTATCCGCAGTTTGAAGATCAATCACCGGTGGACATGTGTGTTCGGTCATCACGGCTGGCTCGGCTTCCATCAGCGGCGCTTCGACGAAAACTGTTGCCTCGGGTTCCACGCTCGGCGCTTCAACAAAAACCCTTACGTTCGCCTGGTCCGCCAATTCTGTTTTCTCGGTAACCGCAGTCTCATCGACCGGCTTCTCTTGCGTCTGCCCCAGACCCAATACGGAATGCTTGTCGGCAGTCTCTTGTCGGGCGGCATCTTCGTGGCTGACAAGAGATCCCACCCGGCTCACTAGATCGCGAATTGATTGAAATGGTTTTGTCACGACATCATCTGCGCCGGCGCGTTTCGCTTCAGCTTCATCAAACGGCTCGAAGCTGCCGACCAAAAGCATCACCGGCACGTCCTGAAACCGCTTGTTCTCTTTGATGTATCTGCACAGTGCATAGCCATCGACGCTTGGCATAAAGATATCAGCTAAGACTACGTCAGGCCTGCATTGATTGAGTTTCTCCAGGGCATCTTGGCCATCACCGACCGTCACTACTTCCATGCCTTCATCGGTGAAGGTGAGGTCGATTACTTTTTGAATGGCAATCGAGTCGTCGGCAAGTAGCAGCCTTCTTCCGGTGATCAAGGTTAGGGCCTTTCAATGGGTATTTAGGCGGCGAGGACGGCCGCCACTTTGAACCTAGCATTCGCGCGAAAACGGCGTCAAGAGGTTTATGCGCCCAGCCCTCAAAATCAGCGCTTATCCCTTAGCCAGGACGACGTCATCGGAGGTGCCGGGCTTTCCGTCGGGGCCCAAAGATCGCAGCACGTACGACTCGCGAGTGCCCTCGTATTCATAAGGCCGATGCCAGGCGTCCAGGCGAATTACCCGCGCCAGGTAACGGGGACTCAGAAAATCGACCAGAGCAGCCTCCGTCTTCGCTTCGACATAAAAGCCACGTTCGCGGTGGAATGCCTCAAGCGCTGTGGCGATAGTTTCCAGTTCCGCGCGTACCCGAGAAGTCTTTTCAGCGTTCAATGCGCGGATGAGCAAATCCATGTCTTCCCAACGACGATCGCCTGTGCGAACTTCCGCAACGCGCCACTTGTCTTTGTCGTTGACAAGGCGAAATGCCGTTTCGACCTGGGCAACGACCACGGCCGAGTTGCCCATTGGAGAAATACTCTTGATGCGTACCGCGTCCGACGGCAGTTCAATTCCGGCAAGCCGCGCGATTACTCTGCGCGCCTCCTTCGGCGTCAGCTCGCCCGCGGCGCGTGTCTGAAAAGCGAATAAACTCAGGCTGGCAGCGATCAATATCGCCAACGAAAACGCCAGATTGCGGGTCGACAACATGAGTGAACCTCCTGATTAGGCTTCGCCGCGTAGCGGCGAAATGTTTATAGCCCACGCGGCTTTTTACGACTACCTTCTTACGAATTGAGCTAATCGCGCCACAGGCGTGATTAGCTCAATTCGCAGAACCTAAGATCAAAACTCGCGCAGCTATAAACATTTGGCGCCTACGGCGCCGGGGCCGAAAACTTGCTCCCTTACTTGCCGGCCTTGCTGACAAGCATCCGCAGCATGGTCTGTAATTGAGTCGTCGTAAACGGTTTGGGCAGAAAAACGACTGCGCCTGCGGCAAAGCTGTCTGACGAGAGTTTCGGATCCTGTTCCGCTGTCATCATCATCACCGGAATCCGCATGAAACGCTTTTCGGTGCGCATATGCCGGACCAGCTCGGGACCGGAGATGTGCGGCATCACAACATCGAACACGGCGGCAGTGAAATCCGCGTCCGCTTGCAGAGTCTTGTAAGCCTCGCGCCCATCGCGTGCCGCTACCACCGAAAAACCTTCCTTCTCCAGAATGGTACTTACCAGACGCAGAATTGCGGGATCGTCGTCGGCGACGAGAACGCGGCCTTTTGGATTTTTGTCCGGTGTGCTCATCTTAAATTTCGGCGGATAGGCCCGCCTACACTATCTGCTGTTAGGCTGCTTCGACGGCTCGACTACTTTCGCCTGCCTGCATGGACAATTCCGCCGCCAACTTGATGGCGGCCACCATGCTCGAATGCTCTGCCAGGCCTTTACCGGCGATGTCGAACGCTGTGCCATGATCGACTGAAGTGCGTATAAACGGCAAGCCCAGCGTCACGTTTACCGCCTCGCCGAATGACAAACACTTCACCGGAATCATGGCCTGGTCATGATAGCACGCGATAACCGCGTCGAACTCGCCGCGCGACGCGCGCAGGTAAACTGTGTCTGCGGAAAAGGGCCCGCGGACGTTAATACCGTCAACGACGCGGCAACTCTCAATCGCCGGCGCCATTTCGGAAGCTTCTTCAATCCCGAACAGGCCGCCCTCTGCGCCGTGCGGGTTCAGCGCCGCCACGGCGATACGCGCACGTTCGACTCCCCATCGATGTAGTTCGCGGTCGGCCAGTCGAATCGTCTTTTCGATTCGTTCGCGACGCACGAGGCGGATGGCTTCCGCCAACGGAACATGCGTGGACAACAACACTATGCGGAGATTCGCGGCCACGAATCCCATTGCGTATTCTTCCGTGCCCGTCAGTGAGGCCAGGAATTCTGTGTGTCCAGGAAAGCTGTAGCCACCGAGAAACAGCGCCCGCTTGTTAATAGGCGCCGTTGACATAGCGTCAATCTCGCCCGCCGCACACAGATTCACCGCTGCTTCGATGTAACTCGCGGCCGCCTTTCCCGCAATTCCCGATTCGATACCCGGCTCAACAAAACCATGCAGGTTATCGAGATGAAAGATAATCGGCGCTTTCGGTTTCGGAGGAAGCCGCTCGCCCTGCCTGACTATTTTATAGCCACACTGCAGATCCAGCGTCCGCGCGTTATGCGCGAGCACTTCAGCATTACCAATGATGACAGGATGGCAAACGTCACGGACTTCTTCTTCCGCCACGGCCTTGAGGACAACCTCGGGTCCGATTCCCGACGGGTCGCCCATGGTGATACCGATGCGAGGCTTCGACTTTCCTGTCGCGTGAAGTGATTCGGTCCGCGAAACGGTCATGTTCGGATGAGAGCGGACATTAATTTTCGAACGCGGGTTCGGTAGCGTCGTCGGGCGCGGGCTGATCAGCGCGAGCGTCTGATTCAACCTTACCGTGACGTTCTTCAGCCTTGAACATGTATTTAATATTGCGTTTTAGCACCAGGAGATTCGGAGCCGACCGACGGTTAATCTTCAACGCACCGCGATCGTACCACTCGATCGTGCCTTCGATTTCCTCACCGTCTTGCAGTACCAAAACCATGGGCGTGTGCGCGTCGATCTGTTTTTTGTAGTAATAAATCTCAGCGTGAGTTTCGGTTGCCGGCGGCTGCCGCTTGCGCATCTGCATGGATGGTTGCTGCCCCGGCCTATGCTGCGGCATTCCGCCCGGGCGCTGACCTTGCTCCGGCATTCGATTCTGCTGTGGAACAACATCGCGCCTGGCTTTCACGTCTGCCAGGGTCGTTCTGATAAGTTTGCGATTCACAATTCGCCTCCAAATATTAGTTCGAGAGAGCGCGAGCGCGCTCGGAATAAATGCGTTCCCGCCAGTCGAAACGTGGCGCGAGCTTCAGCCTTTATCAGGCTTTGGCCTTCCGAGGAGAGATGCGCATTGACCCGTTACGGAATTTCGTTAGGGATTGCGCGCATGCTACACGACAGCGAGGGAAAACGCAAAATGCACTGGTGGTGCGGACGTTGTGTGGCGAGTTAGCTTGCTCAGCCCTAATCAGCTTTCTTTCGGATGAACGTCGGAACGTCCAGATCCTCACTTCTCGCTCTTGATCCTGATGGCGTCACACCGAAGTCGGGTGTCGGCACATCGTAACGCGGCGACGCGGTCACCGGCATCGTCGCCCCCGCGCCGACGGCCGCCGTCATCGGTGTCCGATTGAAGCCGGTCGCAATTACGGTGATCTTCATCGCATCAGCCATCGTTTCATCGATGACGTGACCAAAGATGATGTTGGCGTCCTCATCGGCTTCCTGACGGACGATGGTCGCGGCTTCATTCACTTCGTAGAGCGTCAAGTCCGGGCCACCGGTGATGTTGATGAGCACGCCCTTCGCGCCCTTGATCGACGCCTCTTCGAGCAACGGCGAGGCGATAGCTGCCTGCGTCGCCTCGATCGCGCGATTCTCGCCGCGCGCGTAACCCGTACCCATCAGCGCCATGCCCATCCCTTGCATGACGGTGCGCACGTCCGCGAAATCAAGGTTAATGAAGCCCGGAACGGTAATGAGATCGCTGATGCCTTGCACGGCTTGCCTCAACACGTCGTCGGCTGCCTTGAAAGCTTCGCCGATCGAAGCAGTTTGCGAGACCGCCGCGAACAATCGCTCGTTTGGAATCGTGATCACGGTGTCGACCGATTCGTGCAGTTCACGCAGTCCCTGTTCCGCCTGTTGCAGCCGCCGGCGCCCTTCGAACAGGAAAGGTTTCGTGACGACAGCGACGGTCAACGCCCCCAGCTCGGTCGCTAATGACGCGACAATTGGGGCACCGCCAGTGCCCGTCCCGCCGCCAAGACCCGTCGTCACAAAAACCATGTCGGACCCTTCGAGCACTTCAATAATCTTGTCCGTGTCTTCCAGCGCGGCCTGCCGTCCCACTTCAGGATCGGCCCCCGCGCCGAGGCCTTTCGTCAGCCTTCCGCCCAACTGAATCTTCACGGGCGCGTTCGAACGCTTCAGCGCTTGCAAGTCTGTGTTGGCAACGACGAATTCGATGCCTTCAATGCCGGCGTCGATCATGCGCTGCACTGCATTGCCGCCGCCGCCGCCCACGCCGATAACTTTGATCCGGGCCCCGGTGATGGGAGGCTCGTCGTCGATGAAGATGTTGATGCTCCTGCCGGATGGCGAAGCCGAATTGTGAGTTTGGTTTACCTCTGCTGACATGCTTGCTTCCTCTCTTCCAAATCGGGAAGGCTTCCACGGCCTCTTTCGTCTATTTTGGGTTGGCTGCGGCACAGGACTCAAGATTTTGCGGACAACATCTTGTGCTAACGGGGCCGCAGCATACAATAACTAGTCAGAAAATACCACTACTAAATCGATCGCGAAACTTAGAAACGAAATGCGTCAGACGTCCGCTTCCGCCACGCTTCGCGGTGCCTGAGCGTTGCTCCAGTGCGTGCGCGCGTTGCGAAACGAGCGCGAGACCGGCCGCCGCTGCCCAGGCCGGACTTTGAACGTCTTCGACAAGTCCACCGAACCGATCACGCTCGGGATAACCGATGCGCACCGGCGCATCAAAGACCTGTTCCGCAATCTCAACCATGCCGTCCAGCAAGGAGCCGCCGCCGGTCAGCACTACGCCGCTCGACAATTGACGACTCCATCCTGAGTCTTTGATCTCGTCGGCGACGTGCATCAAAACCTCTTCCGCGCGCGGTTGCAGAATGTCGCAAAGAATCTGTCGCGAAAGCTGCCGCGGCGCGCGACCGCCCACCGACGGCACTTCAACCATCTCGCCACGCATCGCATCGCTGAGCGACGCACTGGAAGCACAGCCGACGGTCCGCTTGATCTTCTCGGCTTCGGGAATCGGCGTCCGCAAACCGAATGCGATATCGTTCGTAAAGTGCGAGCCGCCGAGCGGAAACACAGCCGTGTGCTGCACGGCGCCGCGCTGATACACGCACAAACCGGTAGTCTCCGCGCCGATGTCGACGAGCGCAGAACCGTACTCTTTGTCGTCATCCGTCAGAGTGGCCTCAGCCGCGGCAAGTTGTTCAAGAATCATGTCGGCAACGATTAGTCCCGCTCGATTCACGGCGTTTATCGCGTTCTGCCGTGCGGTCACGGGGCTGGTGACGATGTGAACCTTCACTGCCAGACGCGCCCCCGTCATGCCGATCGGGTCGTTGATTCCATCCTGGTCATCGACGATAAATTCCTGTGGCAAACGATCGACGATCTCGCGGCCGGCGGGCAGTTGGATCGCGCAGGCCGAGTCAATTGCCCGGCGCACGTCGTCAGTCGTGATTTCATGCTCGCGGCTGGCGACGGCGACAATGGCCTGACCGTTGAAGCCCATGATGTGCGAGCCCGCCAGGTTGATGGTCACTTCCTGCGCTTCGGCGCCGCTCATTCGCTCCGCCTCTTCCACCGCGCGACGGATTGATTCGACCGCCGCCTCGGGGTTTACGATTACACCCTTGCGCAAGCCGCGCGAATCAGATTCGCCGGTTCCGACAACATTCAGCCGGCCGTCTTCACCGATCGCGGCGACGATGCACGTCACGCGGCTGGTGCCAATGTCGAGCCCGATTGTGTGGGTTAATCGTTTAGCCATTCCTGTTTGCAGTTGGTCGTTTCGCTGAACGTGGTGACGCAGTAGGTTTCGGAGCCGTACTCTGCGCACGCGTCCGAAGCTTCTTGTCAGCGGGCTTTTCGGTTGTCTCAGCATTGCTCGCCGCGGCCGTCGCGGCCGCACCCGCGTTCGCGGCGACGTCATTCTTCTCACCCGCGTTGTCGTCCGACCCGGCTGAGACTTTTACGCCAGAGCTGAATCCCAACAAGACGTGATCGCCCTGGTAATCGGCGTAGGTGATGGACGAGCCACGTGGCGTCTGCTTATACAGGTCGAGCACCTCGAGCGCCTCCTTCAAGCGTCGTCCAAGTTCCCGCGAACCCAACCGTACTTCGATATCCGAATCCTTGCCGGCCAGTTGCGCCCGCACGTCATGGACATCGAACAAGCTGATCTCGCTCACGCGTTCAGCTACGCCTGCCGTTTGCCATTCACGTAATGCTTCCTGATATTTCTTCACGCGTTCCGAGTTTTCCTGACGCGCCTCGTTCGTGCCGTCTTCGTTCCAACCGCGAATGAAAAAAGGCGGCATCTGGTCGCTCGTCTTCATCTCGCCCAACGCGACGCCTTCGTCGTCCACCCACACGAAATGCCCCGCCGAGGTGCGCACAACGGCGCACGGCACGCGTTCAGTGATGCGCACACGCAAGCCATCGGGAAGCACGCGCGTAATGACCGCGCGACGCACACCCGGCAACCGTCCAAGTTCGACGCTCAACGCTGACAAATCAGCCCGCCAAACACCCGTGCGAGACACACTGCGTCGGACGAGACTCTCGACCTCTTCCACAGAAGTTCTCGAAGTGCCGATGACATCCACGGCGCGGGCCTGAAACAGCGCCGCAGATGAAGCGGCGCGATAGCCAATGGCCAGACCGATGATCGCCAGAAGGACGACGGCGACCTTCAGCGCTCTCGGGACATACGCGTAGAGCGACCGCCCTGAAAATCTGTCGGACTCGACGGCACGACCGTCGCGCCGCATCGGCCGTTGCGGTAATCCCTTCGCCTGCGCGTTTCCGCGTCGTGGTGCGCGTGATGCGATGACTTGTTCTTTCATAATAAGTAGCGCAAGTTGCTAACTTGCGCCTCCCTACATCAACTCTCTCCGCAACTTAAAAGTTGCGCTAATAACAAGTTGCGCTACTTCGAACTCCACAGCTCAACTTCGAATTCGAGATCAATTCCGTGCTCTCGTTTGACTCGCTCGCGAATCTCTTCCGCTAAAGCCAGTGCGTCCGCCGCTTTAGCTTCTTCACCCTCCGTCACGATGAAGTTCGCGTGCTTCTCAGAAACCACCGCGCCGCCGCGCCGGGTCCCTTTCATCCCGAGGTCATCAATCATTTTGCCGGTCCCGATCGGACTGGACGGTGCATTCTTGAAAAAGCATCCGGCTGATCGCGTGCCATGCGGCTGGGTCGCCATGCGCTGGCCCTTTGCCCTTTCCATGCGCTCGCGAATCTTTGCAGGATCATCGCGGTGCAGTAGCAACGTAGCGCCCAACAGAAGCTCACCTTCGCGAAAAGACGTGTGCCGGTAATTCCACTGCACTTCACTGCCCGGAATCTCTGTCACCCGCCCGTCGCGCGCCACGCGAATAGTCTCAACTACGGTTCCGATTTCCTGGTCGTAGGCTCCTGCGTTCATCCAGAGCGCGCCTCCGACAGTTCCCGGGATTCCATTCAATCCTTCAATTCCCGACAAATCGTGCCGCGCCGCATCAACGCACAGACGTGGCAACGAGTAGCCCGCGCTCACGGAAACGCGTTCGCCATCGAACTTCGGTTCCGCCTTCAAGTTTTTCAAGCTCAGGATCACGTAGTGGTGTTCACCGTCGTCGGCCAGCACGTTACTTCCGGATCCGAGCGGCCTCCATGCGATATCGCTTTTCTCGAGCTCACCGACGAGCGCTGCCGCCTGCTCTTCCGTCTTCGGCGAAATGACCCAATCGATCGCGCCGCCGACGCGCAGACTGGTGAGTTCGGCAAAGCGTCGTCCGCGTTCCGCGTTCACGCCAATTCGCGCTGCGATCTGTTCGATCGACGCGTCCCGAGTTGCTTTCTCTTCAACGGTAACCATCTACAGTTCGTTAACTTTGCGCCGCTTCTGCCGTTTCACCGCGCAGCAACGCCAGTAACTGATCGCCGGTGCGATTAACTGAGCCAGCTCCCAGCGTAATCACCAGATCGCCTTCACGCACGGCCCCGGCCATGATCGCGGGCGCGTTTTCCAGCGCGCCGACAAACTCGGCGTTTTTATGCCCGTAACTCTTGATTCTTCGCGTCAAGATCTCGGCAGTGACGCCTTCAATTGGAGCTTCGCTCGCCGCGTAAATATCAGTGACGAACAAGACATCAGCGTTATTGAAGGCGCTGGCGAACTCATCCATCAAATCGTTTGTGCGCGTGTAGCGATGCGGTTGAAACAGCACCACGATGCGGCGGTTAGGAGCCGCAATTCGGGCCGCGCTGAGTGTCGCTTTGATCTCTGTCGGGTGGTGGCCGTAGTCATCGACAACCGTAACGCCCTTTTGGTCACCTTTAAATTGAAACCGGCGATCGGCGCCAGTGAATTCGCCGAGCGCATGCGCGATCGTGTCGAAAGGCACATCCAGCTCCAGCGCGACCGCAATCGCCGCGAGCGAGTTATAGACGTTATGTTTACCCGGGACCCGCAGCGAGACGCGACCCAGCGCGTTAACGCCGCTCAAGACTGTGAAACTTGAACCAAATGATTGATCGTAAGTGATATCGTGCGCGGAAATGTCTGCTTGCGCGCTTAGACCGTAAGTTATGCGCCGGCGCGCGACGTTTGGAATCACGGCTTGCACGTGCGGATCGTCGAGACACAGGACTGCGGCGCCGTAGAACGGCACCTTGTTCACAAAATCGGTGAAGCATTTCCGCACGTCTTCCATGTCGTGGTAGTAGTCCATGTGTTCGCGGTCGATGTTTGTCACCACCGCAATCATCGGCGTCAGCATTAGGAAAGAGCGATCACTCTCATCAGCCTCGACCACCATCAATTCGCTCTTGCCCAGTCGCGCGTTAGAGCGGTACGAGCGGACAATGCCGCCCACGACAAATGTCGGATCCAATCCGGCAATGCCGAGTACCGTTGCGACCATTGAAGTCGTCGTGGTTTTCCCGTGCGAGCCGGCACACGCAACTGTGTAAGGCTTCATGCGCATCAGCTCAGCGAGCATTTCTGCGCGCGGAATCACCGGAATCGAACGCCGCTGCGCTTCGGCAATTTCCGGATTGTCGTCACGCACGGCGGTTGATCGCACCACCACGTGCGCGTCTCCAACATTTTCCGGCGCGTGACCTTCCGTGATTTCGCAGCCCAACTCTTCCAGTCGCGCGGTCACTTCCGACTTTTTCTGATCGGAACCACTCACGCGGAAACCAAGGTTCGCCAACACTTCAGCAATACCCGACATGCCGATGCCGCCGATGCCGACAAAGTGAATGTGTTGGAAAGGTCTGAACATTACTTTCTATACTCTAGCGTCTGTTGCCGAACCGAATAATCTGACATTTGGCATTTGAGGTTTGAGATTTGTCATTGAGCTCGCGGCGTTCGCCGTCTTTGTCAGTAGTCCGAACATCATCGCTCCAAGCGGTTGCGCTCAAGTTGCATCGCAATGACAGATGCCAAATCTCAAATGGCAAATGTCAAATAATCAGTTCTTCTTCTGAGCTATAAGCTCTTCCATTAAAGAAACCGTCTTCTCCGCCGCATCGCGTCTGGCCAGCTTTCGGGCGGCGGCTTCCATCTCATTAAGCTTCTCGGGCGCGGACAACAAACTCCTGATTTCGGTTGCTAAAGTCTCTCCCGACAAATCCTTCTGCAAAATCATTCGCGCGGCCCCGGCCGTTTGCAGCGCTTCAGCGTTCTTACGCTGATGATCGTCAGCGGCTAGCGGAAACGGAATCATGATTGCCACCTTGCCTGACGCGAGCAGTTCCGCGGTCGTAGTTGCGCCGGCGCGCGAAACGATCAAATCAGCCTTCGTAAACTCGCTCACCATGTCATCGATGTACGGCTTCACCTCAGCATTCTCGCTCCAACCTGCGGCGCCGTAGCCGCGCTGCACTTTCTCAACATCGGATGTACCCGTTTGATGCGTCACGCGCAAACGATCTTTCTCGGCCCCAAGGTGCGTCAGCGCCCCAACCATCGCGTCGTTGATCGCCCGCGCGCCTTGCGAACCGCCGAACACGAGCAACGATACGTGCTTCGGGTCGTGGCTCTTCGTCGGAACTTCAAAGAACTCGCGGCGCACCGGATTGCCGGTCAAAACCGCTTTGCCCGGAAAGAACGACATCGCTTCAGCGAAGGAAACTGCCGCTTTATCAACGAACCGGGCGAGCCGTCGATTTGTAAAACCAGGCAGCGCGTTCGAGTCCATCACGAGCGTCGGTCGCTTCATGAAAGCGGCCATCAACAGGACCGGCCCCGAGACGTAACCGCCCGCGCCTACTACAACGTCGGGACGAAACTCGCGAATCAGTTGCCGGGCCGCGAAAAAACTTTTCGGCAAAATCAGCAAGCCCCGAAGCCTGGCCGCCAATCCAACGTTTTTCAGTCCCGTGCTTTCAATGAGCGAAAGTTCGAAACCCGCATTCGGCACTACCCGGTTTTCTAAACCTCTGGCCGTGCCGACAAATCTCACCACCGAGTTCGGATCGCGCCTCATGATCTCTTTGGCGACGGCGATGCCGGGATAAATGTGCCCGCCGGTGCCGCCGGCCGCGATTAGCACACGCATCGCTGCCCTAACGCGCCCGCGCGACCGCGCGCTGACGAACCGGCCGTTTCTTTCTTGACGGCGCGCTCCCGACTCGTCGGGACCAATCTTCTTCGTAATCGCCGTCGTCGTACGCCGTTCGGCTTCCGCGTCCGGCGTACTGCGAAATATTCAGCAGAATTCCCACGGCTGCCAGCGTAGGCACCAGCGAAGATCCACCATAAGAGATGAACGGCAGCGGAATGCCTTTGGTCGGCAAAAGCGCGAGCACGACACTGATGTTCAGCAGCGCCTGGGCGACAATGCCAACCACGATACCGATGCCCAGCAACATTCCGAATCGATCCGGCGCGCGCAAAGCCGCGCGCATTCCCCGCCAAAGGAAAACCGCAAAAACAATGACGACGATCAAAGCTCCGATCAGGCCTAACTCTTCACTGATAACTGCGAAAATAAAATCGGAGTGCGCGAACGGCAGGAACAGAAGTTTCTGCCGGCCCTGCGCGAACCCGAGTCCATTCTGACCACCCGACCCGACGGCAATTAGCGACTGCACAACCTGATAACCGGCGCCCTGCGCGTCGGCCCACGGATCCATGAATGCTGACAGCCGCTTCATGCGGAACGGCGTGAAGATCAACATGTTTCCGACGAACAGCAGCGCCGGTACCGTCGCGATCAGCATGTGGCGGGCGCGCACGCCTCCCGCGTAGCACATCGTGAATACGATAATCGCAAGCATCAGCGCTGTGCCGAGATCGGGTTGCTTAAGGACGAGTGCGGCGACCATCCCGAGCACGAACAAGCACGGCAGAAACGTCTTCCAGAAAGACTGTTCTTCGCCCGCGCGCCGCTGAATGAAGTACGCCACGAAGATCGCCAACGACAGTTTTGCGAGTTCGGATGGCTGCATCGAAAAGCCGCTTCCCTTGATCCAGCGACGAGCCCCGTTTACGGCCGGAAAAGCGAACACCGCAACCAGCAACACAATCGTGACGAACAGCAAGCCGTAAACAATCCACCCGCGATTCAAAAGCTGATAATCGAATCGCATCATGACGAACATCGCGCCAAATCCGATCAGCGTCCAGATGCCCTGCTTCATGACGTAGTAAAACTGGCTGTGATTCTCCTGAACCGCAATCACGGCCGATGCGCTGTAAACCATGACCACGCCAAACAGCGCCAGCCCCGCCGTCGCAGAGAAGAGCCATTTATCGATGGTTAGTTTTTCGCTCATTTCCTATTCGGGGCAGTAGCCCGACCGTCAGGGAGGGCGTGATCGTCGATTAAGCGCCCTTTCTGACGGTCGGGCTACTGCCCCGCTTCACCAAACTTTGGACCTCTTCCTTAAATACCTGGCCTCTATGCTCGAAGCTGTCGAACATATCGAAGCTCGCACACGCCGGCGCGAGCAGAACCGTGTCGCCCGAATTCGCTGCTTTGAATCCGCGCTGAACTGCCTCTTCCATCGTCATCGCATGTTCAAAAGCCGCGACGCTTCCCAATTCGCTCTCAATCGTGGGCGCGTCCTCGCCAATTAGAATCATCTTCCGGACTCGGTCTTTCACCAAAGATGCTAATGGCGCGTACGGCGCTTTCTTACCAAGCCCGCCGAGAATCAAAACCACCTTGCCCGGGTCGTCGGCAAATGCTTCGAGCGCTTTGATCGTGGCGTCAACGCTGGTCGCTTTTGAATCGTTGAAGAAGCGCACGCCGTTGATTTCGGCAACTTCTTCCAGGCGATGCTCGACCGGATAAAAGTTCCGAACGGTTTCGCGCAAAGACTCCGGCGCAACGCCGCACGCCAAACCCGCGGCCACCGCGGCCAGCACGTTTTCGACGTTGTGGGTGCCCCGCAGTCGCAAGTCGTCTCGCGTCATCACCACGCGCTCGGCCGAGGATCGCGCCGCTGCGAAGGGGGCTTGCCCCCGCGACACCAGATCTCGTCCTTTCAAGAAAAGCCCTTCAGGTAGTTCCCTCTGCACGCTGAACCGCACGACATGCGCTCTCAGTCCGCTCGCCCAGGACGCAACGATCTCGTCGTCGGCATTGAGAATTGCCACATCGCCGGCAGTTTGGTTCGTGAAAATGCGATGCTTGGCCGCGGCATAGTCCATCAAAGAGTCGTAACGGTCCATGTGATTCGGCGTGATGTTCAGCACCGCCCCCACCGTCGGATGAAAATCGACGATCGTTTCCAACTGAAAGCTCGACAACTCGACGACGTTCCAACCGTCTGCGCGCGATGACTCAACCATCGAGATCAAAGGCGTGCCGATGTTTCCGCCAACCTGCACTTCCAATCCGCCGTCCTTCAACATTTGTCCCACCAAACTCGTGGTCGTCGTCTTTCCGTTGGTTCCTGTGATTGCTACGATTCTTCCGCGTAAAAAGCGTGATGCCAATTCGATTTCGCCGATTACTTCAACTCCGCGCCGTTCCGCGTAGCGAATCGGAATGGCTTTTGTCGGCACGCCCGGACTCAGGACGACCAGATCAATTTGATCCAATAGCCACGAGGGCGGCTGTCCTTGAATCAAACCGACGCTTTCATTTTTCAAATCGAGCGCTGCCTGCGACCACTCATTCAGCGGCTTGCGATCGTTTAGCGCTACAGTTGCGCCTCGCCCCGTCAGAAATCGCGCGCTGGCAATGCCGCTGCGCGCCGCGCCGATGATCAAAACTTTCCTGCCCGCAAGTTTCAAGTTCCAAGTTTCATGTTCCAAGTTCGCGTTCCAACTTGAGACTTGGAACTTGAAACTTGAAACTATCGAAGTTTGAGCGTCGAGAGACTCAACAGCGCAAACAAAATCGCCAGGATCAAAAACCGAAAGACAATCTTCGGCTCTTTCCACCCCACCATCTCGAAGTGATGATGCAGCGGCGTCATCTTAAAGATGCGCCGGCCGGTGCCGCTGGTGCGTTTAGTCATCTTGAAAACGGCGACTTGCAGCATTACTGAGCACGCTTCCATGACGAACACGCCGCCCACCATTAGCAACATGAATTCCTGCTTCGTCAGGACCGCGATGGTGCCCATGGCGCCGCCGATCGCGAGGCTGCCGACATCGCCCATGAAGACTTCAGCCGGGGGCGCATTGAACCAAAGAAACCCGAGACTCGCGCCGGCCAACGCACCGCAGAACACCGTCAGTTCGGCAGCTTGCGGGCGATGGGTCAGATCGAGATAGGCCGCCCAACGCGCGTCGCTGCTCAAATAAGTGAACGCCGTCAGCGCTGACATCGCGATAAAAGTGACGCTGATCGCCAGCCCGTCGAGCCCGTCCGTCAAATTCACCGCGTTCGTCGATCCCAACAGCACGATGATAATCAGCCCCAGATAAAGCCACGGCCCGATATAGCTGATGCTGGTGGCCGGATTCGGATCCGCCGTCTCTTTGAAAAACGGGATGCTGATATTCCACGAGTACTTCGTGGCGAAGTATTGCGTCGAAATGTAAAGCGCCAGCCAAATGCCAACCGCGATCACGAGTTGCAGCACCAGCTTTTGGCGACCCGTCAGACCCAAGCTCCGTCGCCTCACCAGCTTCAGGTAGTCGTCCGCGAATCCGACCGCGCCGAACGCCAACGTTGCGAAAACTATAATCCAAACGTAGAAGCTGGAAAGTCGCGCCCACAACAACGTCGAGATGACGACCGAAGCGATGACCAGCAACCCGCCCATGGTCGGTGTGTCGCGTTTCGCAATGTGCGCCTGTGGCCCCTCTTCGCGAATTTGCTGACCGATGTTCCAGCTGTTGAGCCGTCCGATGACCTGGCGCCCGAACAAGAGCGACATCAGCAAGGCCGTGATCGCCGCCCACGCCGTGCGAAACGTGACGTACTGAAAAACATTCAGACCTTTTACGAGATACCACTCACGATCTTTGAAGTGGCCGAAGATTAGTTCGTAAAAGATGTAGTAAATCATTCAGTCGCTTAACCAACTGTGCTTTGTACTTTGATCTTTGTGCATTGACTTCTTGCCCACGTGCTTCGCTGAAAAGGACATCGGGTTCTTTAACGCCACATCAAAGAACAAAGCACAAAGTACAAAGCACGAACAATCATTTGCCGGTCATAGGAAAGTGCTCCTTAAGAGCTTTAACAACTTTATCCGTTTCGACGCTACGCGAGCCTTTGACCAAAACCAGATCGCCTTCCCGAACTTCATCGATGATTGCCGCGGCAGCTTCGTCCGACGATGCAAAAAAGCGCGCTGACTGCAATCCAGCTTCCTGCGCACCCGCCACGATTTCGGCGCCAAAACCGCGCACACCCCAAAGGATGTCCACGCCCAGTTTAGCGATCTCGCGCCCTACTTCGCGATGCATTGCCGGAGTATCAGGGCCGAGTTCCATCATCTCGCCGGCGATGACGACGCGCCGCTTCACCTCGTCACGCGCTTCGGCGACGGTGCGAACCATGCTGATCAAAGAACGCGGGTTCGAGTTGTACGAATCGTCGACAACTTTGAATCCCGCCGCGAACTCTGCGATCTCGCCCCGCATCTTCGGCGGCTTGGCCGAACTTAACGCATCCGCGATCAGCTCCGGCTTGATCTTCAAAGCCGACGCCACCGCTGAAGCCGCCAACGCATTCATTAAGTTATGCCCGCCTGTCATCGGCAACTTCGCCGCAGCTTCGCCTTCCGGCGTCTGCAAGCGAAACTGGATCGATCCGAAACGTGACATATCGATGTCGCGCGCCATCACGTCGGCTTCATTCTGAATGCCGAACGTCAGCACCGGCCCTTCTGTTTTTGACTTCATCTGCATAACTAATTCGTCATCCGCGTTAAGGACTGCGGTGCCGCCGGGTTTTAGCCCTTCGATCAGCTCCGCCTTCATCGCGGCAATCGTTTCGATTGTGCCGAGATGTTCGAGATGCACCGGCGCCACCATCAACTCAACTCCGACGTCTGGCGGCGTCATTTGCACGAGGCGCCGAATCTCGTGCGTGGGCGAGGACATTCCCATTTCCAGCACCGCGAGGTCGTAATCCTGCGGGCGGCGTCCCCGGCTGACCATCTGCAGAACTGAGAGCGGCAGACCGAGGCCGTTGTTATAATTGCGTTCACTCTTAAGTACCCGGTAACCTGCACAAGCGAGCACATGCGCAATCAATTCCTTGGTCGTCGTCTTCCCTGCACTGCCCGTAATGCCGATGACAGGTCGCGCCCATTGCTCGTAAACCTTTCGCGCCAACGTTTGCAGGGCGGCGATTGCGTCATCAACGATTAGCAGGCGATCGACTAAGCCTTTGAACGTTGTGGCGCCGGTTACTCGATCACGACGCGCGACCGCCGCGAGAGCGCCGCGTTCGAATGCCGACTGTATGAAGTTATGAGCGTCGGCAAACTGGCCATTGAATCCGGCGCGTTCGTAATCGGGTTGAGATAAAGCAAAGAAGAGTTCGCCCAATTCGGTCGTGCGCGAATCAATTGAGAAATCAAGTATTTCGTTGTCAAAGAGCTCGGGACGCAGCCGGTTCGTGTCTGCGCTCATTAACTCCGCTGCCGTTCGAATGTTCACATCGTCAGTTTACTACGCCGCCTTGTTTAGATGCGGACTTGTCCGCCGAACCTGGCGGGACAAGTCTCGCCTCTAAACGACATTTCAAAATGGCTTCGCCGGCGGGCGCTGCCCGCCGATGACGAGGGCAACGCCCTCGTCCAAACAATTCAAACGACGCAACTAGTTCCCGCGGCCAAATTCAACGCGCACGGTTTGTCCGAAACTTACTTCTGCGCCGGCCGCCGGAGAGTGACGCAGCGCACGGCCTTCACCTTTTGCTTCCAACTTCAATCCAAGTTGCGCGCAGGTGCGCGCGACGTCACGCACACTCTGCCCGCGCAGGTCCGGCATCAGCGGCGCGCGTTGGGTCGCTACGGCCAGAACAACTTCGCTTGAGCGACCACTGAAACTCTTCACCACCTTGGGCAACGTCGCTTCGCGCTGCTGATCATTTTGAATTGCCAGCTGAATCTCCTGCGGCGACGGCTTCTGAGTTTCCGCGATCAATTCACTGCCGCCTTTTGTCTCCACATCGGGGGTCACGTTCATCTCTGGAAGTATCTGTTCTGCAATTTCCCGGAACACCGGGGCAGCCACGTCCCCACCATGGTAGGCGCCCTGCGGCTCGTCGATTACCACGATAATCACGACCGCTGGGTTATTGACCGGGGCGAAGCCGACGAATGATCCGATGAACTTCGTCGACGAGTAAGCGCGTGTCTTCGGATCGATCTTCTGCGCCGTGCCGGTCTTGCCGGCCGCGGTATAGCCTTCGACCTGGGCCAGTTTAGCGGTGCCGCGCAACGTCACCCCTTCCATCATGTTGCGCAATTGTTCGACGGTTTCGGCCTTGAGGGCCCGTCGCATTTCAGGCTGGGTGCGAACGAGGACGGACCCGTCGGGCGCGCGCGTCTCGCGCACGACGTGCGGTCTGACCCAATTGCCGCCATTCGCGATCACTGAATAAGCGACCGCCATTTGCAGCGGCGTGACGCCAATCTCCTGTCCCATCGCAATCGAGCCGATCGATGACGGCTGCCAACGATTCAACGGCCGAAGAATTCCCGCTGACTCACCGGGCAAATCGATGCCGGTGCGCGAACCAAATCCCAATCGCCGCGAATAGTCGTAAATCGACTCGTTACCGGCGAGCAGCGCCAGCTTGATCGCGCCGACGTTGCTGGACTGCGCCAGCGCGTCAGACACCGTCAGCACTCCAAACGGTTTGTGATCGTGAATCAGACGGCCCGCGATAGTTATCTCCCCCATCTGACAGTTGATCTTGTCTTCAGGAGTCACGAGACCCTTCTCGAGCGCGGCCGAGTACGGGACAACTTTGAACGTCGAGCCCGGCTCGTAGATGTTTTGGAGAGCCCAATTCGCGCGCACCTCAGCCGCATCCCTGGCCGGTTGATTCGGATCGAACGCCGGAGCATTCGCCATCGCCAGAATTTCGCCGGTGTGCGGATCGATTACGATCGCGGTACCGGATTTCGCCCGGGCACGCTGAACTGCGCCTGACAGCACCTGCTCAGTTCGAAATTGAATCGTTTGATCGATTGTCAGGACGACTGTCTGGCCGGGAAGCGGCTGAACTTCGTAGCTATCGAAAACGCGGCGCTCTTTAGATCCGTCGCGCTCCATATAAACCTTGCCGCCTTCGCCGCGAATTTTCTCGTTGTAAACCTGCTCGACACCGCTCAGTCCAATCTCATCGGTCCCGACAAAGCCGATCACATGCGAAGCGAGCTGCGCGTTCGGGTAGAAACGCTTCGGTTCCTTGCGCGAATAAATGCCGTCAAGAGCCATCGCGTCCAGCTTGCTCGCCTTCTGCAGGTCGAGCCGGCGGATAAGCCAGATAAATTTCTTGTTGGATTCTTTGGCGGTGCTGATCTTTGCGATCAGTTCATCTTTGTTCAGGTCGGTAACCAAAGAGATTTTGTGCGCGGTCTCGTTTACGTTTTGGATTTCGCGCGGGTCAGCATAGAAAGATTCTGTGTCAACGCTGCGCGCCAGCTCGCGGCCTTTTCGGTCCAGGAGTAAGCCGCGTGTCGGACTGGTTTCAACCGTGCCTAGTTGCTGATTCTTGGCGCGCGTGGCGAGTTCGGCGTGCCGGGTGATTTGCAGCTGCACCAGTCGCAGCCCAACAATCGCCATCCAGGCTACAAGCCCCAGCGCCACGAACATTGCGCGGCGTCGCGGGTCGGCGGCTTCTCTGTCGATGGCCGTAGCACGAAGGGGCATTTAAGTCTCCTGAACACTGCGGCAATGCGTAGCGCAAGTTGTTAACTTGCGAGAGCTGTCAGCCGTACCGATCGAACTCAGATTGGCTTGCGCTGTGATTTTACCGCCGGCTTGGCGACGGCTTTCGAGTTCTTTTCGGCTTCTCGTTTCGCCGGCTTCTCGTTCGAGCGAACCGTGAGCGGCTGAACCGCCCGCGAGTTGTTCGTTCCCTGCCTTAACGGGTCGATTTGCGCCGGTCGCAGCGTCTGCATGCCGAGCTGCTTTGCTAATTGTTCCAGCCGCACCGGACTCGCGGCTTCTTCACGTTGCAGTTTCAGTCGCCGCTGGTTTTCCGCCAATTGATCACGTTTGCTGCGAAGCTTCTCAGTTTCATAACCGAACTTAAGCGCCGCGAAGTGTTGTCGTCCCGCGTAAACAAAACCGCACGCCAGGACGAGACCAACCACGAGCAGTAAGCCGAGTCGAAAGAACGCATCTTTGTCCTTTTCGCGACCGACGGGTGCATTTCGATGTTTCGAGGGTAATCGCCGAACCATATCCGGGTCTCCTGAATTGGCCTTGCTCTAGAAAACGGAACAGGAACTAAAGTTTGGCCGCTATTCTTAACTTCGCGCTGCGAGCTCGGGGGTTCTCGGAAATTTCATCTTCGTTCGGGGTCAGCGGCCGCCGAGTCAAAATCTCGACTACCTGGCGCGCCCCGCAAGCGCATTGCGGCAGGCGTGGCGGACACTGGCAACGACCGGACAGCTTTAAAAGCGTTCGCTTGATAATGCGATCTTCAAGCGAGTGAAAACTGATTACCGCGAGACGGCCGTGCGGCTCTAAAGCATCAAACGCGTCAGCTACGAATTGGTCGAGGCCTTCGAGCTCGCGATTGACTGCGATGCGCAGCGCTTGAAACGTGCGCGTGGCAGGGTGGATCCTCCGCTTTTTACCTCCGATTGCGCGTTCGACCAACTTCGCAAGTTCCGCGGTCGAGGTTACCGGCTCGCCGGCTTCTCGCCTGGCGACGATGCGCCGCGCGATGCGTCGTGAGTGACGCTCTTCACCGTATTCGAAGATGAGGCGCGCAATTTCTACTTCAGAAAGACGACCGAGCAACTCTGCCGCCGTTTCGCCGCTCGACATATCCATACGCATGTCGAGTGGCGCTTCGTGCCGGAAACTGAATCCGCGCGAGGGCGAATCCAACTGCAACGATGAAACGCCGAGGTCGGCCAGAATGCCGCGCACTGCTTTGACTTCCGCTGTCGCGAGGACCCGCGTAAGTTCACGAAAGTCAGCTCGTACTGCGCGAAAGCGGCCACCGAATTCCGCCAGTCGCTCTCTCGCCAACCGAAGCGCTTCTTCGTCACGATCGATTCCCAGCACTTGCGCGTCGGCTGAAGTTTGCAGAATTGCTTCGCTATGCCCGCCCAGGCCTACCGTGCAATCAACAAACAACCCGCCGCGCTTAACTGCGAGCGACTCGATCGTCTCTCGAAGTAGCACGGGGCGATGGCCGGTTTGACTAAGCCCCTGCCCCCCAAAGGCCATTGCCATCACCACCGCCCCGTGATCTCGTTCAAAGAACTAACAGTGAGCTGTGAGCAGTGGGCAGTGAGCAGCACGTTGCTCATGAATTCATCCTGCGCTGAATCTGCCTCACTAGTTTTCACATCTGCTTACGGCTTACTGCTCACTGCTTACTGCCTAGATTCCTAATCGCGCAATCGCCGCTTCGTCTTCTTCGGTATAAGGATCCGAAAGCAGGCGCTGCTGGAACTTGTCCAACTCCCAAACTTCCAGGTACGACAAGTAACCGAGCACCGCGACATCGCCGACAACCTGCGCGCTCTTTCTCAGCAGCGGATGAATCAGGACGCGACCTTGCGTGTCCATCGCCGACTGCTGACCGTAGTAATTCGTTCTGTCAAGGAACTTGCGCCTTGCCGGATCCATTGAAGGCAGCAAAGACAACCGCTGCTCAATCGCTTCCCACTCCGGCATTGGGTAGATGCGTACGCAATCACCCGTTAAGCTGGTAACATACAGCGCGGAGCCGTACTTCTCTTCGACGTAACGACGAAACAGGGTCGGCACTTTGAGCCGGCCCTTGGAATCGATTCGCGCTGTGTAATTGCCTCGGAGCATCCGAGTTGAGACCTGAGATTAAAGGAGACGGCTCTACGAATTGCGCCAGTTTTACTTTGGTTCGTGTCGTTGAGGCCACCTCGCTCCACTTCACTCCACCGGCGCATCCTACGCCGGTATCTAAGGGCTGTCAAGCGTTTTTACAGATTTTTTTGTGGTAGTCTGCGACGAGCCGTTCGCTAACCGAAACAGTGACTGGAATCCTGGGACTGCTGGCCGTTGGGGCCGTCGCCGCGCTGGCCAATCTGGCTGGCGGACTGCTCGTCGCTTCATCCGGTGTTTATCGCCCCGGGGCGAAACTTCTTAAGTATCTCGTGGCGCTCGGCGCGGGCTTCATGCTCGCCGCGATCTTCATCGAGATCTTGCCGGAAACTTTTGCGCTCTGGGCGGATGGATCTGGCTCAAACAGTGCTGAAGGAATAGTCGGAGCGACGACTCTGCTTCTCGGCGGCTATCTCTTGATTCAATTTTTCGAACACACCATGGCGCCGCACTTTCACTTCGGCGCTGAGACACACCCCGAACATCTCATGAAACCGTCCGCTGCTTATGCGGCAATTGGGGGGCTGACGATTCACACCTTTTTTGACGGTGTCTCGATCGCGTCGGCGTTTCTGGTTAACTTCCGCGTCGGGTTGCTGGTCTTCATCGCAATCATGCTGCACAAGTTGCCCGAAGGGTTCACCGTCGCGTCGATTATGCTGGCGTCCGGACGCTCTCCAAAGAAAGCCGCGGCCGCAGCGTTGGCGATCGGCGCGGCGACGTTCGCCGGCGTGGTTGGCGTAGCGTTGATGAGCGAGCGCATCGAAGGCGCGGTGGCTTACGCCCTTCCCTTCTCTGCAGGCGTGACTTTGTACGTCGCGGCGAGTGACTTGATTCCGGAAGTTAATCGTGCGGAAGAAAAGAACCCGATTGTTTCAATCGCAGTGTTTGCGGGAGTCGCCTTGTTCTACCTGCTGCACCTAATGATTCCAAGGTGAGATCAGTACCATCCGCGTCAGCGGATGGTACTAACGCGCAAGGTGGATTGAATCTTTAACCCACTCGCTAATGCGAGTGGTACTGACATAAGGGGTCCGCTAGAACCCGCGCGAGCTGCACATCGCGCAGTGGTCGCAAGGCTTGCCGCTCGGATCGACTGAGCACTTCTTCTCTTTCTCGAAGAACTCAACTAATTCAGCGACCGTTGCTTCTTCGATGCCGAAGCGTTCCTGGCTGGGATGATCCACTGTGTGGGGATTCAAGATTGCGGATTGAGTATTGTCCTGGCCGAGCATGGCCGGCAGTCTGCCGAGCCAGGGCGACTGCGTAGCTGGGATGAACTGGAAAAAGTCGTCAGTAGATTTCCCCGAATCTTGCCTAACATCAGCGACGGCCGTTGCTTGAACGACTGACGGGGCGGATCGAATCGGAGGTCCCGATGAAATGAAATCGATGATTCGCGCGCGCGGCTGATCGGAAGCCAACCCGTTTCCACTGTTTGCCGACGGCCTTTCAACTCCCGCACTACTCGACGAACTTGCAAGCTTCCGGGCCACGCGTTCGGCAATTCGTTTTGCTTGATCCGAATTAGAACTCATTGGAACCTCTGACGAACGCCCTCGCTGACGGTCGGGCTACTGCCCCAAGTCTTTTAACAAATCGATGTGATCGATAACGCCAACGATGGCTGAATCGATCGCGGCGCCAGCTTTCCCCGTCGCAGTGGTTGAAGCGCTCCAGCCTTCCTGTACAACCAGGACCGTGTCGCCAACGCCTGCGTCGACTGCGTCGAGCGCCAAAATCGTGTGACCAATCAACTCGCCTTCCGGCGTCATCTGTTCGCACATCATTACCCGCGCGTTTTCGTAGCGGTGGTTCTTTTGCGTCGCGACGACGTTGCCTAAGACCTTGGCGATAATCATCTCTTGAAGTCGTACCTTGTACTTAGTTGTTTGTACTTGGACGTCTCGGCCGGGTTGAGTGACTTTTGTTTAGACATCAAAAGTTCAAAGCAAAAAGTACTAAGCTCGCTCTATCCACAGCACACATGCTCATCCGAATCCACAATCGCGATGATCGTGCAGTCAGTCGGCGTGTCTTCGCGCTTGAAAGGAAAGCTCGCTTCCTTGCCGCGACACCAGAAAACAAGTTCGCCCACGCCGGCGCCGGCCGCATCCACAGCGACCATCGGCTTGCCTTGCGGCGCTAGATCTTTGTTGAGGGATTGAACAACCAGCAGCTTGCGATGATGCAGCGATTCGTTCTTGACGGTGGCAACAACGGTTCCGATGACGCGCGCCAGTTGCATTTCATTTCTCGGGAGCCATGATAGCGACGGTATCGATCACGCCGATGACCGCGGCATCCACCGGCGCGTCTTTCATGTTCTGCGCCAACCGCGCGCTTGAGCCCGCAACTACCAATACGCGCTCGTGGAATCCCGCGCCGACGGTATCAACGGCAACCACGTAGCCGCTCGTGTCCGATCCGTCGAGATTGATGGGCCGGACAATGAGCAGCTTTTTACCTTCCAGCCGCTCGTCCTTTTGCGTCGAGACGACTGTGCCGATAATCCGCGCGATGATCATGCGCGCGCTTGGTTCGTTATGGGCATGGCCTCGTCAACGCTGCCATGCGGGCGCGGGATAACGTGCACGCTGACCAGTTCGCCCACGCGTCGCGCCGCCGCCGCACCGGCGTCAGTTGCGGCTTTCACCGCTGCAACATCGCCACGCACGATGGCCGTGACAAACCCGGCGCCAATTTTTTCGTAGCCGATCAAAGTGACATTGGCCGCTTTGACCATCGCGTCGGCTGCTTCGATCATCGCAACCAGGCCTTTGGTTTCTACCATTCCTAATGCTTCTTGCATTCAGTTTCTCCTGTGAGAAGCAGACTTAGTAAATCATAAATTGTAAATCGTGAAATAGGATAACACGGTGTCCTCTATTTACGATTTACGATTAACCATTTACTCGTTTAGCCGCGCCGCCTGGCTCAGAAGCTCAACCAACTCTTCCCGCGAAAGCGAAACACGACCGGCACCGTTTGATTGCGACGAGTAGCTGGACCGCGGCGCCGGGCGATCGCCGGTCGGACACGTCAGATTCGTTTCGTGCAGGTAACCGCAAGCCTGACAACGCGCGCTTTCGCCGAGATAACCCGATGCCTCACGCACGTTGATTAATTTCTCGATAGCATCCGGTGAAAGGTTTCGCGAGCCGCCGAGCACGCGGGAAAGGATCGCTATCTTCGCCGTATGTTCCAGCGTTTCCAGCCGATCCCACGCCTGCCAAAGGTCGGAACCGTACGCCACAGCGCCATGGTTCGCCATCAAAAGCGCGTTGTGATGTTTCACCAGTGGTCGCATCGCATCTGACAGCTCATCGGTCGAAGGCGTGCCGTACTCAGCCAGCGGCACACAGCCGAGCGTCAAGATCACTTCGGAAAGAATCGGCTGATCGATCGCCAATCCCGCCACGGCGAACGCCGTTCCATTTGGCGGATGCGCGTGACAGACTGCTTTCACGTCCGGCCGCTCGCGATAAATCAAAAGATGCATCGCGAGCTCACTTGAAGCTTTTTGATTATTAAGCGCGCGCCCTTCGAGGTCCGTGACCGCAATTAGATCTTCCGTCATCCGGCCTTTGCATGTCATCGTCGGCGTCGCCAGGACGCGTCCATCATCGAGCTGCAGACTTACGTTGCCGTCAGACGAGACGACGTAGCTGCGCTCGTACATCAGATGACAGACTTTGATGAGATCGCGTCTGGCGGTTTGCTCGTCCATTCTTAAATTTCGTGGGTCTGTCGCTTGTGAGCGCTGTTGGCATCATTCGTCCGCGCGCTGTTCGTCACGCGTGCAGTGCCAGGTTGTGCGAGAAAATACGAAAGCGACTCTAACGATGTAGTCAGATCTACTGTCTTGACCTTCACGCCCAGGCGCGACGTCAGGGGCGCAGGAGCAAAATTCAGAATCGCTTTCACGCCGGCAGCCATGATTTGATTCAGCACTTTTTGAGCGGCGCGCGCGGGCACGGCGATCACTGCGACGTCGATACCTTCGTCGCGTACCATTTTGGCGAGGTGCTTCACGTCGTGAACCGGGATGCCATCTGCTCCGACGTTCTCGCCAACTTTTTCTGGATCGTTATCGAACAGCGCGACCACCGAAAAGTTCGATTTGGAAAGTCCGTTGTAATTCGCCAGCGCCGTCCCCAGCCGCCCGGCGCCGATGATGCCGACGCGATGCGGTTGATCCAATCCGAGAATCTTTGTCAGATGGCGCCTGAGGTCTTTAATGAAGTAGCCGGTGCCGCGGACGCCAAACTCGCCAAAGTACCCAAGGTCTTTGCGAATCTGCGCTGAATTCAGGTTGAACTGCTCGGCGAGGTCCTGCGATGAGACCGTTTTGATTCCCGCTGCGGCCAGCTCGTTCAGGCAACGCAGGTAAACGCTCAAGCGGTTCGTGGTGAGCTCTGAAATCTTTTCTTTTTTCATCACGCGCGTGCCGTCAAAGTATAACGCCGCATCGCCCGCGCGCGAAACTTCAATTTGCGAATGATGACGTGCTTCGCGATAATCCGCCAGGTTGGTGGCGGGGCAGTAGCCCGACCGTGAGGGAGGGCGTGGTTTGTTAATCTTTGCGAGCAAGATGCTCGCGAACCGCAGGCAAGATGCCTGCGCTCCAAAATGATCGCCCATCTTTCAGGAACACTGCTGTCTAAACAGGCGACATCCGTCATCGTCGATGTTGGCGGTGTCGGCTATGACGTAGCGATTCCGCTTTCCACGTTTTATGAACTGGGCGAAATTGGCGAGCCCGTGCAGCTTCGTGTGTACACGCACGTGCGTGAAGACGCGCTTCAGCTTTATGGTTTCAAGACTGCCCGCGAGCGCGAACTGTTCCTGCAGCTGATTTCCGTGAACGGTGTCGGCCCCGCCCTGGCCATCAAGCTTCTGTCAGGGATGAACGCGGACGAGATGATCGCGTCCATTCGAACCAACAATTTGGTGCGGTTGGTGGCAATTCCCGGCGTCGGGCGAAAAACCGCGGAACGTCTGGTCGTCGATCTGCGCGACAAGATCGCCGCGCTGTCTTCGCCGGCTTTGGAAGAAGAGTTCGCCGCGAAAGCCGCCGTGGAAGGCGCGCCAACAACGACTGAAGCAATGCGTAACGATGCGATGTCGGCGTTGGCGAACCTGGGTTATCAAAGAGCCGCGGTTGAGAAAGCGGTAAAGAACGCCGTCGATGAAGGTGGCGAACTTTCAGTCGAAGTGATTCTGCGGCGCAGTCTGCGCTCGCTGGCTAAGGTTTAGTGCTGGGAGCGCGGGCGTCCCCGCCGGCCTTGAGCGCGAAGCGCGAATGTTCGAGCGTGCTTCGCACGCTGTACGGACGTGGACATCCGCGCTCCCAGCACGAGTTGACCGTTGCACTTCTCGGATTCACAATTCAAATCGTCCATGCCCAAAGCCACCAGAGCAGAAGAAGCCTTGAGCGCTACTCCGACTGAAGAGGATCGGCAATACGATCTTTCGCTGCGGCCATCGAGACTTGCCGAGTACATCGGGCAAACTAAAGCCAAGGAAAATCTGCGCGTCTATATCGCGGCCGCGCGCAAGCGTCGCGAAGCGCTTGATCATGTTTTGCTCACGGGTCCGCCGGGTCTGGGCAAGACGACGCTGGCGCACATCATCGCGAACGAGATGGGCGCCCAACTGCGTTCGTCATCTGGTCCCGCAATGGAGAAGGCCGGCGACGTCGCCGCGTTGCTGACCACGCTTCAGGAAGGCGACGTGCTTTTCATCGACGAGATTCATCGGCTGATGCCGGTGATCGAAGAGAAACTGTACCCGGCAATGGAAGATTTTCAGTTTGATTTCATCATCGGCCAGGGCGTTGGCGCACGCTCAATTAAGCTCGACATACCTAAGTTCACCCTGGTCGGCGCGACCACCCGCGCGGGGTTGATTAGTGCTCCTATGCGCGCGAGGTTTGGAATTAATTTTCACCTCGATTTCTATTCGCACGAAAATCTCGAAACGATCTGCAAGCGTTCGGCGAGCATCCTGAACGTCGAAATTGACGAGAGCGGCGCCCAGGAGATCGCCAAGCGCGCGCGCGGGACTCCGCGCATCGTCAATCGTTTGTTGCGGCGCGTGCGCGACTACGCTGAGGTCGATTATGACGGACGCATCACCCACGAGGTCGCCAACGACGCGCTTAATCGCATGGAAGTCGATACGTACGGTCTCGACGAGATGGACCGCAAACTGTTGTCTACAATTATCGAGAAGTTTGAAGGCGGCCCGGTCGGCGTCGGCACTTTGTCAGCCGCGATTCATGAAGAGAAAGATACGATTGAAGAAATCATCGAACCATACTTGATTCAAATTGGCTTTTTGAATCGCACGCCGCGCGGCCGGATGGCGACACAGCTCGCCTATCAACATTTTGGCGCTCGGGCGGCGGGACAGCTGCGCCCCACGTTGTTCGATTCTCCCTGAAATGCGAAGTTTAGCTGCGGCACTTGTGCCGCACTGCCCAGGCCGGGACAAGTCCCGGCTCTAAACGAACATGGCTATTCCCAACTCAACATCAGATCGTTTGAAGAGAATCTCGCGGCAATCGTTCGGCGTGCGCAATCGCTCGCCGTGGCGTCGCATGCTCTCGCACGCCGTTCATCAGTTTCATGAAAATGATTTGTTCACTTCGGCCGCGGCGATGAGCTACTTCGGTTTGATGACGCTGTTTCCGGCGCTGCTTTTGTTGCTGGCACTCAGCAACCGCGTAGCCGCCGGAACGCAAATGATTTCGCGAGTCGTCCAGGTTTATCCCGGCTCGAGCAGGTTCTTACAAGAGACGATCACGTCGCTTTCCGGCATCAGCACGGGCGCGATCATCACCTGTGCTGTGGTCGTGCTGTGGGCGGGATCGTGGGTGTTCGCAGTGGTCGAGCGCGCACTGAATCGAGTCTGGGGCACCACCCATCGCACTTTTCTTCATGGCCGAGCGACGACACTGGGAATGATTGGCATTGTCGGTTTGCTGTTGTCGCTGTCGGTCCTCACGACTTCGGTCCTCGTTTATTTGCGGGAAGTTGCGGACCGTGTTTCCCCTCGGCAACTCGAAAACTACCCAGTGCTTTCGACGGCGGGCAGTGTGGTTTGGCAGATAGTGTTCGCGGTGGTTAGCTTGCTGGTCACTTTTTCGCTGTTCGCCATCGTGTACAAGTTTATGCCGAACGCATACGTCAGCGTGCGCGACACAATTCCGGGTGCAATGATAGGCGCGCTGTTGTGGGAAGCTTCGAAGTATGGCTTCGCCTGGAGCCTCAATTACTTTCACTACGATCAGATTTACGGTTCCGTGGGAGCGGTGGTCGCCGTGCTCACGTGGAGCTACGTTTCCAGCTTAGTCTTGCTGTTCGGCGCCCAGCTTACCGGTGTATTTCATCGGGAGCACCTCGACCAATCGATCGTGCCGAACGCGCCCGTGCCCTCGGCCTCGTATTCCTGAGCTCACTGCCCGTTCCTGTGCAGATATCCGACTTCGATTACGAATTACCGGAAGAGTTAATTGCTCAGCATCCTCTGGCGGAACGCGACGCCTCGCGCCTGCTCGTCCTGGATCGTGAGCACGGAACACTGGCGGATCAGCAGTTCACTTCCCTGCCGAAGTATCTGGGTGCCGGCGACTGTCTGGTCCTGAACAACACAAAAGTTTTTCCCGCGCGGCTGATGGGCGAACGGGTTCCGAGCGGCGGCACGACCGAAGTACTCCTGCTGCGTGGGATTGAACCGAACCTTTGGCAGGTTCTCGCACGACCGGCGCGCCGGCTGCGCGTTGGAGCAAGAATCAGTTTTGGTGACGGAAGGCTGCAAGCGACTGTCACCGCCGCAAACGAAGACGGCACACGCCTCATTCAATTTGAGCCGCGAGATAACTTGTTGAATGTGATCGGTGAAGTCGGTCAGCCGCCACTGCCGCCTTACATCAAACGTGACGGCGCACTCGACGCGGAGGATCGCGAACGGTATCAGACGATTTATGCTCGCGAAACAGGCGCCATCGCGGCGCCAACTGCCGGTCTGCACTTCACACCGAAGGTTCTCGATGAGATAAAAAGTGCCGGCGTTTCGATCGCCGAAATCACCCTTCACGTGGGCTACGGCACTTTCGAGCCCGTCCGCGTCGACGACGTCTCGCAGCACCGCGTACTTCCCGAAGCGTTTTCAATCCCGGCTGAGGCCGCTGAGATCATCAACCGAGCGCGCACATGCGGCGGACGCATCATTTCGGTGGGAACAACCACCACGCGCGCACTTGAGTCGGCGGCCTCCGCTGATGGAGGAATCAGGCCCCATCTCAGCACGGCTGACCTGAC
The DNA here is from genome assembly GCA_052389795.1 of Acidobacteriota bacterium. Classification (GTDB taxonomy): domain Bacteria; phylum Acidobacteriota; class Blastocatellia; order Pyrinomonadales; family Pyrinomonadaceae; genus UBA11740. The sequence goes on from JBQTHO010000024.1 coordinate 69,967, forward strand.
CATTATTCCCGGCTACAAATTCAGAATCGTTGACGCCCTCGTGACGAACTTTCATTTGCCGCGGTCGTCTTTGCTTCTGCTGGTCAGCGCTTTCGCCGGGCGTGAGCTGACGCTTAAGGCATATCGTCACGCGGTCAGCGAGCGCTATCGTTTCTACAGCTACGGCGACTGTATGCTGATTCTCTAGAGCGGACGCGCCGCTGCGCCATTGCCTCCCATCGCGTGACTGAACTGCGCGGGCAGGCTATAATCCCCGCCACACCGATTCAGCACCCAGCGGAAAGCTTATTCCGGTTTATGGCTGTCTTAAAGAAATTCAGACCCAGATGGTGGTCGAGCAATCGAGAGCGAACGGCCGTTACCGTTCCGACGCTCGCGCTCGTGCCGCCCACGAACGCCCATTACGATATGCGTCCGCTGACGATGGGCCAAATTGACGAATGTTGGCAACTGGATCAGCGCTGTTTTCTTGATGGCGAAGCCTACAGCCGCGACACTTTTGAATACCTGCTCGGCTCACCCGAATCCGTCTCTTATCGCGTCGTCACGCAAAACAGTTCCATGGCGGGTTTCGTCATCGGCCTGCTTGAGCCTGACCATACGGGTCATATCACGACGATCGGAATCGCCCCCGAACATCGCCGCCGGCGGTTGGCCAGTTGCTTAATGGATCGGGTCGAAGATGGGTTTCGGAGACGTAATGCGAGAATCGCGCGTCTGGAAGTCAGGGCGATAAACGTGCCCGCACAGAAGCTTTATCTCAGCCTCGGTTACAGCGTTACGCAGCGACTGCCGAAATACTATTCAAATGGCGGGGATGGCTTGTTGATGGTGAAGCCGCTCGGTTGAACCTAGCTCTTCCGCAATTCCGTGAGAACCTGTTTCGCTACAGCCTTCAGAGTATCGAATACACCGACGCCAGTTGAAGCGACCGCTTCGACCACCGGCTCACCCTTCTTTTGCAGTTCCGCCGTGAGATCTTCCGCGGGGATGATGTGCGGCAGGTCGCGTTTGTTTAGCTGCAACACGTACGGAACTTTCATCAGATCGAACCCGTGCACTCGGAGATTCTCTTCGAGGTTGTAAAGCGATTCTATGTTCGCGTCCATTCGCTCTTCCTGCGAATCAGCGACGAATACCACGCCATCGACGCCTTTCAAAATCAGTTTGCGAGAAGCTTCGTAGAAAACCTGGCCCGGGACTGTGTAGAGGTGAAAGCGCGTTTTGAATCCGCGTACGGTGCCAAGCTCCAGCGGCATGAAGTCAAAGAACAGCGTGCGGTCAGTTTCCGTCGCGAGGCTGATTAGCTTGCCTCTCGCCTGCGGCGCAGTCGCGTCGTAGATGTGTTGAAGGTTTGTAGTCTTGCCGCACAAGCCGGGGCCGTAGTAGACGATTTTGCAGTTTATCTCGCGCGATGCGTAGTTAATAAAAGTCATAGCTTGATGGATCTAGTTTTGCACGAAGAGGCTGTCGATCTCTTCGTCGGTGATTTCACTGAAGGGCAAGCTGGATGTAGCTCCGGGGGCTTGTGATTCGCGTTCAATTTCCGCGAAAGCAGCCGCCATTTCCTGCGACACTTGCTTGGAACGAAGCTTTACCAGGCCGAGGCTGGAGCGCTGGTCGAATACCACAACCAGCAGCATCCGACCGATGACGCTGATGTGAATGCTCTCTTTGTCGCCTTCATGCGAGAGCGTCGGAAATTCCTTTTCGCCGATCAACTTGGCCATGCCTCCGGTCGCCGCCACATTGCCGGCAACCAGCGATGCGAGACTGGTCGTATCGAGGTCTCCGACTTCGCCGTGGGCGGCGATCTGTTGACCGTCCTTCTCCACAAGCACGACCACCCGGGCCGCCGCGTCCAAACGCAGTCTGGCCAACAGCGCCTTGATGTGGTGGTAACGCTGCTCTCGGATCAGAATGGGCATACAGTCAGGTGACTTCGAGCGAAGCTCAGTCGAGTGGTCAACAATGTTGCAACGGAGTGAGGGGCAGGTTCTGGCTAAATTCCGCCTTGATTTCTTGGTCTCCCAGCGGGTCAAAACCGGACACCGGGCACCACGAGTCACCTTAGCACGGCGAAGATTGCGGCATCAACTGTTTTTCGGGCGCAGCTTAACGGCCATCATTGTTCAACGCGGCGGTTCAAAACTGCCCACAAACCCCATTCTTTCATTGAATTACGGCCGGACCTGTGTTAAGCTCCGCCCCTTAACAGGCGGCGTTTGGGTACCTTTAGGGGTTCAGCACAGGTCACAATGAGTAGCCCGGAAAAAAGACTCCCGTCACGTTCAACAGTTCGCTCGGCCGGCAAAGCCGCGGGTGGGCGGAAGGGTGTCGCCAAATCAACGCGGTTGAAGCCGGCCACCAAACGTTCGCCTGCCGGCAAGGCTCGCGCGAACAAAGCAACAAAAGTTACATCGAGCAAGAAGGCGACGACAAAGCGTGCTTCAGCGAAACCGGCCGCCAAGTCCCGAGCAAAGGCTACGCCGAAGCGGGCGACCAAAGTCACGAAGGCACCGACTCGCCGCGTCACCGCGAAACCGATTCTGCGGCCGGTTAAAAAGCAGCCGTTACCGCCGCCGCCTCAGCCAACGTTTGAAGAGGCGGCTGCGCTCACCGCTTTTGAATCGGCGCACAAGGAGTTCACCCGCGGTCGTTTCGCGGAAGCCCGGAATCAGTTTCGCACCTTGATCGAAAAGTACCCGTCGGTATCCGAGGTCGCCGCCCGCGCAAGAACTTATCTCGCGGTTTCCGAAGCTCGGTTGCGCACGGACCTCACGCCGCCGCGCGATGCTGACTCGCTTTACGATCGTGGTGTGATTGAATTGAACCGAGGTGATTATGTAGCGGCGCAGGAACTGTTCGAACGCGCCTTGAAACGTGAGCCTGAGGCGGCACATATTCATTACGGGCTGGCTGCCACCCGCGCGCGACTCGGCGCCATCGATGCTGCGTTGAGGTCACTGCGAAGCGCGTTGGATCTGCAACCAAAACTGCGAATCCGCGCCCAACGCGACTTGGATTTGAATTCCCTTCGTACTGATCCTGAGTTCGATCAAATAGTTTTCCCTCCGGCTGAGTGACACGCCACACTTTCGCGGTTCAATCCAGCTCTCTACCCGTGCCGTTTGCTTTCAGGTATATTTGCCTGTGGGAGTGTTAAGCTCGCGCAAGAATGAACGAGATAATTTCGAATCGGGGCATTAGGCTCGTCGCGATCGGCGGAGGAACCGGTCTCTCGACCCTTCTGTCCGGATTGAAAAAGTTTGTCGGCCGGCCGAACGACGGAGTTTGGCTTGAGTCCCTTTCGGCTATTGTCACCGTGTCTGACGACGGCGGGAGTTCGGGCCGCCTGCGGGACGAACTTCAGATGCTTCCGCCGGGCGACATACGCAACTGCATGATCGCGCTGTCAGAGGACTCGAACCTTCTTTCGCGCCTTTTTCGCCATCGTTTCGGAGGTTCCGGCGATTTGGCCGGGCACAGCTTCGGCAATCTCTTCCTCGCCGCTCTGGCGGACGTTACCGGCGACTTCGTTGAAGCTGTACGTCTTTCTTCAGAGGTCCTGGCCAGCAAAGGCCACATTTTTCCGGCGACGACCACGGATGTGCGACTCGTGGCGGAACTGGAAGACGGGCAAACGGTTCACGGCGAAACGCAAATCACTGCTGCGAAATCCGAAATTCGGAGCCTGCGGCTCGAGCCGGATCACTGCGAACCCCTGCCGGGTGCGCTCGCCGCGATTCGCGCTGCCGATGTCATAACCCTGGGCCCTGGATCGCTCTACACGAGTATCGTGCCAAACCTGCTGGTTTCGGAAGTTTCTGACGCAATTGCTGAATCACGTGGAACCAAAATCTTCGTTACCAACCTAATGACGCAGCCCGGAGAGACCGACGGCTTCGACGCGCAGAAACATCTGGCGACCGTTAAGAACTACGCTCCGCAGATTCACTTTGATTACGTGCTGTTGAATGACCGTAGTATCACTGAGCACCAGGCCTCGATGTACGCGGCCGACGGCGCCTTCCAGGTAACCTGGGGTCAATCGAGGCCCAGCACCAACGGAACGGGCTACGGTGAAATCGTCCAAACTAACTTGCTTGAGGAGGGCGAAATGGTGCGTCACGATCCTGATCAACTGGCGCGCGTCGTGCTGGCGTGCGGCGCACAATCGCCTGTACCTCTGCCTTTGACAGTTTAACCACCCAAATAACGACCTTGCAGAATCCTTCAAATCCGAATCCGAGCGGTGCAGATAGTATTGACGTTCTGATCTTGGCTGCCGGCTTGGGCACGCGTATGAAATCGAATGTCGCGAAAGTGCTGCACAAGCTGGATGGCCGTCCGTTAATCTCGCACGTTTGCCGAAGCGCGTTAGCGCTCAATCCCGGCAAGGTCGTCGTAATTGTGGGTCACCAGGCGGAAGAAGTCCGCGCGATCGTCGAGGAGGAGTTTGCCTCAGACCGCGAAAGAATCGCGTTTGTTCATCAACTGAAACAGCGTGGCACTGGCGACGCGGTAATCGCTGCTGAGAATGAGCTGCGCGGCGATAATCGAACCGTGCTGGTATTGTCAGGCGACGTGCCGCTCATTCGATCGGGCACGCTGACTAAATTAATCGAAGCTCACCGCGCGGCAAAAGCCGCTTGCTTGCTGCTCAGCGTGAGGCTTGAAAACCCGGCCGGTTACGGTCGCGTCATGCGAGACGACGCGGGCGACTTCGTCAAGATCGTCGAACAAAAAGACGCGACGGATGAAGAGCGACAGATTCGCGAAATTAACGCCGGCATCTATTGCTTTGAAAGCGCAAAGCTGGTCGCCGGGCTTAGTCGCCTCAAGCCAAACAATGCACAGGGCGAATTCTATCTGACCGATGTGCCGGCGATACTGAAAACGGACGGCGATCGCATTGGCATTTACCTGCACAGCGACGCGCGCGAAGTGTCAGGCATCAACACCCGGGCTGAACTTGCCGAATTCGAAAACCTTATGCGGCGTAACACGATCCGGCGAATGATGATCGAAGACGGCGTGACGTTCGTGGATCCGTCGCATTCTTATGTCAGCAGCGATGCAAAAATTGGTCGCGACTCTGTGATTCATCCGGACGTGCATATTCAGGGCCGGTCGGTCATTGGTGAAGCTTGCGAAATTCAACAGGGATCGCGCATTGTGAATTCGCAGATTGGCAATCGCGTCACCATCAAAGACCATTGCCTAATCATGGATTCGCAAATCGCCGATAACTGCGCCGTCGGACCGTTTGCTCACTTGCGCATGAATGCTCAGATGGAGGAACGTTCCGTCGTCGGCAACTTTGTCGAAGTGAAGAAATCGCGCATCGGTCGCGGGACGAAGAGCATGCATCTGACTTATCTTGGCGATGCGACGATTGGTGAAGAAACGAACATCGGTGCCGGCACTATCACTTGTAATTACGACGGGAAGAACAAACACCAGACGATAATTGAAGACCACGTACACATTGGCTCAGATACAATGCTGATCGCGCCGGTGCGCGTCGGCAGCGGCGCCTCGACCGGCGCCGGTTCGGTGGTGACGAAAGATGTGGCGCCGAATACGCTTGTCGCCGGTGTGCCAGCCAAGGTAATAAGAAAACGGGACGACGATTCAAAATGAAAAGGCGTCGAGATTCGATGTTTTCACTGCTTACTGCTCACTGCTCACTGCTTACTACTCTATGTGTGGAATAGTCGGATACGTTGGAAACAAACCGGTGGTGCCGTTGATCATCGATGGCCTGCGGAAACTCGAATACCGTGGCTATGACTCGGCGGGCATCGCCGTGGTTAACGGCAATAATGAACTGCAAATTCGCCGCGCCGAAGGAAAGCTCCGCAATCTTGAGGCGGCCTTGCAGCAGAATCCGCTTAACGGCACCTATGGAGTTGGCCATACGCGTTGGGCGACGCACGGCCGCCCGACCGAAGAGAACGCGCATCCGCACCGGGACTGCACTGGCCGAGTGATCGTCGTTCACAACGGCATCATCGAGAATTATCTAAAACTAAAAGAAGAACTCCGGCAGAAGGATCATGAGTTTGTTACCGAGACTGATACCGAAATCGTTGCGCACCTGATCGAAGAGTATTTGAAGCACGGCGCTGATTTCGAAAAGGCAGTGCGCGAGACAGTTCTGCGACTCACGGGCATCTTTGCACTCTCGATCATCTCAGCCGATTACCCGAATACGATTATTTCCGCGCGTCAGGGTCCGCCCGTGGTCATGGGTCTTGGCGATGGCGAATTCTTCGTAGCGTCCGACGTTCCGGCGATTCTGGAACACACGCGTGACGTCTTCTTCCTGGCCGACGGCGAGATCGCCGTCATGACAAAGGACGGCATTCGCGTCAGCGACTTCAGCGGCAAGGAAGTTCAGCCTGAACAGCAGCGCATCACGTGGGACCCGATTCAGGTCGAAAAGGGCGGCTTCAAGCATTTCATGCTCAAGGAGATTTATGAGCAGCCGCGCGCGGTGCGCGAAACTGTCGAGGGGCGAATCTCACACGCGACCGGCCGTGTCTTCCTCGACGAAATGCGAAACATCAGTGAGGACGAGTTCAGGAATTTCAATTCAATCAAGATTGCGGCGTGCGGAACTTCCTTGCACGCCGGTCTCGCCGGCAAGTACATGATCGAGCAGCTGGCGCGAGTCAACGTTGACGTCGATTACGCTTCGGAGTTCCGTTACCGGGATCCCGTGCTCGACGAAAACACTTTGCTGCTGGTAATTACGCAGTCAGGTGAAACGGCAGATACAATCGCCGCCCTGCGCGAAGTGAAAGAACGCGGCGTCAAAGTTCTCTCAATCTGCAACGTCCAAGGCTCGATGATCACGCGCGAAGCGGACGGCACAATCCTTACGCACGCCGGCCCTGAAATCGGCGTCGCTTCGACGAAGGCTTTTACGTCGCAAATGATCGCGCTTTACCTTTTCGCGCTTTATCTCGGCCAGCTTCGCGGAACATTGAGCGATGAACAAAGTCTCGAGCATGTGCGTCAGCTTGCTGAACTGCCGCTGAAGATGGAGCACCTGCTGAACCAGTCGGACGCGATTGACGAGCTGTCACGCGAGTTCTTCCGCGCGACCGACTTTCTTTACCTCGGCCGCGGCATCAATTTTCCGATTGCCCTGGAAGGCGCGCTGAAGCTGAAAGAGATTTCCTACATTCACGCGGAAGGTTATCCGGCCGGCGAAATGAAGCACGGGCCGAACGCTCTGATTGACGAGCGCCTGCCCGTTATGTTCATCAACACGCGCGAAACGCGCAATCGTTCTTCCGAGCTGCGCTACGAGAAGACGCATTCGAACATCGTGGAAGTAAAAGCGCGTGAAGGTATCGTGCTTTCCGTCCTGACCGAAGGCGACACGATGTCCTCGGTCGTTTCCGATCACGTTATTTCGGTCCCGGAATCGAGCGACCTACTCTCGCCTTTGCTTTCGATCATTCCACTACAACTACTGGCGTACCACATCGCGGTGCGCAGGGGTTGTGACGTCGATCAGCCACGAAATCTCGCGAAATCCGTCACCGTCGAATAAGCCAGTCTCAGGCCCCTTGGTGTAGAATGCGGCATGAGAACTTCCATGGCTGACAATGGCGATCGCGTTCAGCGGCAGATGGACTTCATCGGGGCTCAGCAGACACAGTTCACTGTCGATATTCAGGAACTTAAAGATCTTCACAAAGAAGCCGAACGGCGCATGACGAAAATTGAAGGTGTTTGCCTGCGGCTGGGGAATGCACTTGTGAATCTTGCAGAAACTACGAATGAGAACGCGATGCAGTTGTCTTCGGCGCAAAGATTTTAACGAGCGGATGGCCGCGCTCGCAGCTTCCCAGGCACACGGATCAGCGGCTCAGCGCTTTGATTGACATTGTGATGCAAGAGCGGAACGGAAAGAAATCGAACTAACTTTCAAATCCTCGCAGCGGCATATCTGCCGCACGTCGCAACCAATTGTCAGCCGAATAATTTACCGACGCATCGATAACATGAAGTGTGTAGGCGTGTCGCGATTTTGGTGAGCGATTTTCGCGACTGAGGTGCGGAAGCTGTGGATGCAGGACGATCAGAGTTCCTTTTTCGACTTCCAAAGGTTGTAGGTTGTCTTCCCCCCACGGCGAATCATCAAAGACATCAAAGCGAGTTCGCTTATCAGCCGGGGCAGTCGCCCGACCGTCAGGGAAGGCGTTGCGATCCTCAACACGCACGAAGCGTGATTTTAATCCGCCCTTATGTCCGCCCGGGATCACCCACAGACAGCCGTTTTCGATCGTCGCATCTTCGAGCCCAAACCATAGCCCAACCATTCGCAGCGGCTCAGTGTAGAGGAACGTCGCGTCCTGATGACAGGTGACTTCGCCACCGATGTTCGGCTGCTTGAAGATGTACATCGATTGCAGCAGCAAGGCCTGATCAATTCCCAGATCCGAGACGAGTTCTTTGATTTCGTCCCGCCGGGAAAACTCATCGAACACCGGATCGAGATCGTGCAGCGCGTGACCAATCTTGTTAATTGACCGCTCCTTCGTTTGCCGCAGAATCCCCTCGGGGTTGAACGCGTTCTCCTCAAAGAAGAATCGAATCTTGTCGCCGGATTCAAGGAAGTAATCGTCACTCGTGCGCGTTTGTTCGTGAGTAGAAAAGACTGAAACGAATTCTTGCGGATCGAATTCGCGCACTAAATCTTCGGCTTGCTCACGCAAGCGATCGCAGGCGTCTGCATCGACAAAGTCCTTGAGCACGAGGAGTCCTTCTCGCTCGTACTGCTCAAGTTGTTCGCGGGAAAGCATGATGGAACTGCGCGTCTAACAAAAACAGGCAACCTTGCGGTCGCCTGCCCCGGGTCTTAGACTGTTTCGGTTACGTTTTGATTTACGTGGAGCCGGCTACCGGAGTCGAACCGGTGACCTTGCGATTACGAATCGCACGCTCTACCAACTGAGCTAAGCCGGCCCTTCGAAGTTTTGACTATACGAATCGGCGAAATTCAGGTCAAGCTTGGTTGCATAGAATAGTCCACAGATTACCCCGATTACACAGATTCAATGAACACAAGAGGCAAAGGAATGCCTGAACCTCTACTGTCTTTCTTATCTGTTTAATCTGCGTAATCTGTGGATAGTTCCGGCGCGGTCCATGAACGAAATTACTGTCATTGGTGGAGGATTGGCAGGCGTTGAAGCCGCCTGGCAAGCCGCGGAAGCCGGCGCGCGCGTCAAGCTGTACGAGATGCGCCCGGTGCGCCGGACACCCGCGCATCGCACCGACAAGCTTGCCGAGATTGTCTGTTCAAATTCGCTCAAGTCTGACGAGCCGGGAACCGCGTCGTACCTTTTGAAAGAAGAGTTACGCCGCGGCGACTCTCTCGTAATGCGCGCGGCGCAACACGCGCGCGTGCCGGCCGGAGCAGCGCTCGCGGTGGATCGCGAACAATTTGCCCACTACGTCACGGCGAAGATCGAGTCACATCCGAATATCACACTCGTGCGTGACGAAGTTGCTTCGATAGCGCCGCACGATTTTTCAATCATCGCGACCGGCCCGCTGACCTCCGACGCTTTGACGTCGGAAATCATGAAGCTGACCGGCGACGATCAGATGTACTTCTACGACGCCATCGCTCCGATTATTGCCGCCGACTCAATCGATCATTCGATCGCCTTCAAAGCTGCGCGCTACGGCAAAGGCGGCGATGACTATCTCAATTGCCCCTTTAATGAAGAAGAGTACGCCCGATTCTATAGCGAACTCATCAACGCCAAGAGCGTTCCTTTACAGCGTTTTGAAGAGACGCGCTGGTTTGAAGCATGCCTGCCGATTGAAGAACTGGCGCGCCGCGGCGTTGATACTCTGCGATTCGGGCCCATGAAACCAGTGGGCTTGAGCGATCCGCGCTCCGGCCGTCAGCCGTATGCTGCCGTGCAACTGCGCCAGGAAAACTTAATGGCTGACGCGTACAGCATGGTCGGCTTTCAAAATCATCTCCGTTACGGCGAGCAAGCGCGCGTGTTGCGCTTGATTCCCGGCCTCGAACGCGCTGAGTTTCTTCAGTTCGGGCAAATCCACCGGAACACTTATATCAATGCGCCGCGCGTCCTGCGGCCAACCATGCAGATGCGCGAGCATCCAAATATCTTCTTTGCCGGACAAATTACCGGCGTCGAAGGCTATGTCGAATCGGTGGCGATGGGATGGTTGGCGGGACAGAACGCCGCGCGGCTTCTGCAAGCCAAAGAACTTTTGATCGCGCCGCCGCGTAGTGCGATTGGGGCACTCGCGCGCTATGTCTCAACCGCAGAGACGAAGAATTACCAGCCGGTGAACATCACATTTGCGCTGCTTGAACCGCTGTCGCCTGAGCACGCCCGTTCAGTTCGCCGAAAACGTGACCGGCACATGCTGCAAGTGAAGCTGGCTCTCCAGGAGTGGGACGAATGGATGCAAAGCGTGAGAGAACAGCAGCCGGCACTCGCCGCAGTCACTTAACTTTGATGCAAGTTCCCCCAAGTCCTCATGATCGTCGCGCGCGACTTCTCAGTGTTGCGATTGCTGTCATCGTAATTGTTGCGCCGCTAACGATTCACTCTCAATCCGGCCGTCAGAAAGATCCGAAGACCGCGAACGGCAATAAGTCAACGCGCCCATCTTCGACGACTCCAATTGCCGATCCTTCGAACCTGAATTCGGACGAAGGCGATGATGTTCTTCGCGTAAGCTCGAACCTGGTGCCGGTCCCGACTACCGTCGTTGACAGTCGCGGCGCTGCGATTACGACGCTGACCCTGGATGATTTTGAGTTGCGCGTGGACGGTCAGGTACATCCGATCAGCGACATACATCGCTCGGAGACGCCCGTGCGGATGGCGATGCTGTTCGACAACAGCGGCAGTCTGAGCGCCTCGCGCGAGTTCGAGAAACATGCGGCCGTGCGGTTTTTTGCAAACGTACTGCGCCCCATCGATGAAGCGGCAATCTATTCCATCTCAACCGACGTTCTGCTGTCGCAACCCATGACCAATAATGTTCGAGTTCTGCAACGAACAATTGAGTCGTTCGGAAAAGCGGAGGGTTCCACATCTTTGTACGACGGCATCTTTGCCGCGCTCGTATATCTCAGACCGTTCAGCGGCCGGCGCGTGATCGTGATTGTTTCAGATGGCCGCGACACGACCAGCCGTCACGATCACGATTTCGATGCCACGCTCCGCAGGCTACAAGGCGACGAATGCCAAATCTACGTCGTGCAAACCGGGCTCTATGACAACGCGAACGTGCGCGACCTGGCGGCGGAACGTCGCATGCACGAGTTCGCGGCGCAAACGGGCGGCGCGGTTTACATTCCGAAGAACGTTGACGACCTCGACATCGCCTTCGCGCAGATCGCCGCTGACCTGGCCCAACAGTACGTCCTGAGCTACTACCCGCCCGAGGACAAACGCGACGGCCGCTATCACAACATTTCAATTCGCGTGAAGGACAAGAGCAATCTGCGGATTCGCGCGCGCAAGGGATTTCTAGTCAAAAAACGCGAACGGGTGTAGAGTGGCCGCAGCGTCAGGCCTTTCCGGCTGATGCACACCTGACAACCCTGCCCCTCGCTTCGGATGCTCAATCATCTTAGTACCCAGTTTCTCGATCACTTGCGCTACGAACGCAACGTCAGCGTTCACACGCTGCGCAACTACGAAAGCGACTTGCAGCAGTTTGTCGCCTATCTGGTTCCCCCTGATGCTAAACCGGCAAACCGGGATGGCAAGAAACGAGCGCCAGCCCCACTTCCCGAACCTGACATCAAGCAGATCGATCACATCACGATTCGTGAATGGCTGGCGTCGCTGCACTCGGACCGGAAAAAGAAATCTTCGATCGCCCGGAAGTTGGCGGCCTTGCGAACTTTTTTTCAGTTTCTGGTGCGCGAAGGCGTGATTGAATCGAACCCCGCGAAATTGGTCGCGACTCCCCGCAAAGAGAAGAAGCTGCCGGTCCACTTGTCAGTCGAGGACGCAGTTCGTTTTATTGAGACGCCTGACGCGGATACGCATTTTGGCAAACGCGACCGTGCAATTCTGGAATTGCTTTACGCCACCGGCATGCGCGTATCCGAGCTGGTGCAATTGAACCTGCGCGACATCGATTTCAGTAACAAGCTGCTGCGGGTTTTCGGCAAGCGACGCAAAGAGCGGATTGTGCCCTTCGGCGACCCCGCCGCGAAGGCTTTGCAGGATTATCTTTCCGTGCGCCAGCAATTCCTGATGAACGCGCCGGCGACCAAGCGCGACGCGCAGCCGCTAATCCTGAATTACCAAGGCACGAGAATGACGACCCGGTCCGTCGGCCGTTTGATCGAAAAGTACATCAAACTGTGCGCCGGCATCCACGACATCAGCCCGCACGCGTTGCGCCATTCATTTGCCACGCACCTGCTCGACAGCGGCGCCGACCTGCGGGACATCCAGGCCCTGCTGGGCCACGCCCGGCTTTCGACCACGCAGGTCTACACGCACGTTTCCATGGAAAAGCTGATCGAGGTCTACGACAAAACTCACCCAAAAGCCTGACTCTCTCGCGCTCGGTAGAGATTATGGCTTCCGCCCCACGGAAGCCGTGCGTTATGATTTCTGATTGGCCGACGCGCAAACATGACCAAGCCAACCAAAGGCCAGCTCGCTCAGAAACCTGTCGCGGAACTGATTCGTGAGATCGGCGAAGCTTCAGCCTCGGGCGCGCTCAGACTCGCGCGCGACCGAGCGAAAGCAGTCGTGTATTTCGAGAATGGCGACGTCGCATTCGCGGCTTCGAACATTCGCGCACATCGCCTGGTCGAATTTCTGCAGCGCACCGGCATCCTGGACGAAAGCGCGGCGGGCGCGCTCGCGCCAAAAGCGACCGACGACGAAGTTCTGAATCTCCTGGTGCAGAGTCGCCGCATCCGTGCCGACAGAGTCGGCACCATTCGGGCGAATCATGTCGGGGAAGTTCTGCGTGGCGTTTTGCTCTGGACGGATGGTGACTGGCAATTCGATCCGCGTGTCCGTATCGCCGGTGACACGCGCGTGGCGATAGATGTGCGCCGGCTCCTGCTCGAGTCGACGCGGCATTTGCCGGCAACTTACCTCTCATCCCGCTTTGCGGATACATCTGAGCAGCTCGAACTGGCGAAAGCCAATGGCCAGCAACCAAGCTTGTTGCCGGCTGAAGCTTTCGTGCTCTCGCGCATTAACGGCCTGACCACGGTCAACGAACTGCTGTCGGTGAGCGGAATGAACGAAGCAGAAACGTTGCAGTCGCTTTACGCCCTGGCAATCTGTGGTGTCGTTAAGCGCGCGGCGTGGGCGACCCCGCAATTCGACGGCAGTGCCGGCACGAATGCGGCGGTGAAAAGCGAAGCCGTCGCCGATGAAAAAATCGATACGCTCGAAGACTTCTTCACCCGCGTCGAATTAGCTGCCAGTTACTACGACTTACTCGGCGTGCGTCATCAGGCGAGCGCTGACGAGGTCAAGAACGCGTACCATTCTTTGGCGCGCCGCTATCACCCGGACCGTTTCCACCAGGCCGACGCGCAACTTCGCAACCAAATCGAATCGGCCTTCGCCCGCGTCGCGCAAGCTTACGAGGTGCTGGGTGACCAGTCGTCACGCGCCACTTATGACGCACAGGTTGCTGTCCCGGCTTCAAAAGGAGCCCGCGAACGCTCGCCGGCTTCTCCGCAAACGCCGGCGGACAGTCGCGCGGATTCGAGCTTTCAAAAAGGTCTCGCAGCTATGAATCAGCGCCAGCCGCAGCAAGCGCTCAGGTTCTTTGCCGAAGCTGCAAGTATCGAACCGCGTTGCGCGCGCTACCGTGCTGAATATGGGCGGGCGCTCATCAACGATCCGAAGACGAGACGGCTGGCCGAATTTGAACTGAAAGCAGCCATAGCCCTGGAGCCGGATAACACTTCGCATCGGGTCGCGCTCGCGGAACTTTATAAAGCCCTCGGGCTGCGCCGTCGCGCTGAAGGCGAATTGCAACGCGCCCTGACGGTGGATCCGAAAAACGCGGCGGCGCGAACTTTACTGGCGAGTTTGAAGAACTGACACGACGAATCTATGCCGCTAATTGAAACCAACGACGTCGATCAAGTTGCGACGATTGAGATTTTCAGGGGCTTGGCGGCTGACGCTGATCAGTTCGAGCAATATTCGAATCCGCACGCGCCACGGGTCGCGGCGATCGCCGAGGAAATTGGCAAGTCGTTCAGTCTGGGTACGCGCGACCGGTTTTCGCTTCGCGTCGCCGCCCTGGCGCACGACCTCGGCGAGGCGGCGATGGCGCGCGATTACATCCAGAGACATGGGGCATTGAGTGACGACGAGCGCATCGATCTTGCGCGGCATCCCGTGCTGGGCGAGCGCGAAGCGGCCGAAGCAGGAGCTGATCGCGGCGCGCAACTGCTCGTTCGCTGGCATCACGAATGGTGGAACGGCAGCGGATACCCCGACGGTCTGCGTTTCGAACAGATACCTCTCGGAGCACGCATTCTGCGCGTCGCCGACGCTTACGCGGCTTTGACCGATGATCGGCCGTTTCGTCCCGCGCTCTCGGAAAAACAGGCGCGTGAACATCTGCTTGACTGGATTGGTTTGGAGTTCGATCCGGGTGTGGTTAAGGCGCTGCTTTCGCTGGAACCGTTTGACGAATTGCGAAGCTACTACAAAGAAAACACGCCCCCGGATCTGCCGGGCATCGCCGACGATCTGATGGAGCGGATCGACCACCTGGGGACATAGTTTGCACACTCAGAACGGTATCAATACTGGCGGCATGAGCTGGCTCGGATTCGAGCTGAGCGTGCTCCGCCGCTTGAAATTTCGATCCGTGGCGCTGCCGCTGGCGGGCGAGCCGCACCTCGGGCAGTACTTGAAACGCTTGCACGTGAGTGTAGCCGCGAACGACCCTGCGGAATGGGCCTGGACAAAGTCAACGGCCTTCATCGAAAACAACTCTGAAGTTCTTACGGAAGCCGACCTCGATCTGGTACTGGCTGACGCGTACGTGCCGGCGAACTACTTCAAGAACGCAACGCTGCTGTCATGGTTCAACGAGACTGATGCGTGGTGGTTCGACAACGTGCGCGCGAATGCCGAGAAGTTTCAGTCGCCGTACAAGCGCGCGCTGGCGCTCGCGCTTGGGATGGCCGTTGGCGACTACGTTTTCTCGTTCAATCTCGAAACCCGGGATTTGCGTCAGCCTCTTTCGCTGTCGAACGTCTTGCGGCGGTTGTGGCGGACTCTCCCGCCGCCGGTAGATAACCGACTGAGGAACAAAAGCACCAACGCGCCGGTGCGAAGTTTTGTCGCCGAAACATTCGACACGGATTTGCTTTTCCTACGGCTACCACATCCGCCGCGCGCGACCGACAGTCGCAACGGGCGCGTGCTTTCGTGGCGTGAAGAGTGGCTGCGACAGTCGCGTGCTTCCCGCGACAACGGGCATTTTGGCGGCGGACGTTTGGCGGCGCCGGTCGAAACGAAGGAACAGTATTTGAGGCTGGTTGAAGATCTACTGCACATAGCCGCCCATGTGCCAACCTGGGCCATCGCTGGCATTAGCGACGGATTTATCTCGACCGATGAACTGGTTGAGTGCGTCGCCGACGCACGAAAAATTGACGCCGTCTATACGAAGGATTTTTCGGAGTTACTTGGATTAAAGGCGGTGATCATCACGGCAGCCGCGTGAGGCGTAGAGCAAGTTGCCAACTTGCGTTCTGCCTGTGGTTGATTCAGGAGCGAATAGCGCGCAAGTTAACAACTTGCGTTACACGTTACGCGCCGCGTTGAGCGCGGCTGGCGGCAAAGCACTCGCCGCACAAAACGGGCCGACCCTCCTGGGGCTTGAACGGAACACTGTCACCCTTCCCGCACTGATCGCAAACAATCTCGAATCGTTCCCGCTCGCTGCCACCGCCGCCACCTCTGCCTTGCCCGGGGCCGCCAAAATTTTGGCGCCGCGCGTCGCGGCATGGCTTGCAGCGCTTCGGATGAGTCAGTCCGCGTTCGCGATAATAGTCCTGCTCTCGTTCAGTAAAAGGAAAGGTCGATCCGCACTCGGCACAATTGATATCCAGATCTGGCATGGGCTTCTCCCGTGGATTTATCGGTTGAACGTTTGCGCAGAGTGTACTCTCGCGGGCGGGAACTGTACAGAGGAATTCGGAGGGCTCAGGACGCCTGAAGTGCCTTCACATGCGCCCTTACTGTTTCGCCAAGCGTTCCGAGGTTGTAGCCGCCTTCCATGCACGAGACGAGGCGGCCAGCGCAGGACTCTTTCGCCCAGTCTTTCAGAACCTGGGTCATCTGCACGAAGTCAGCGTCAGTCAGCAGTAACTGGCCGAGCGGGTCAGCTGTGTGCGCGTCGAAGCCTGCTGAAATCAGAATGAGATCGGGCTTGAACTTTCCCGCAATGTCGCCCACGGCCGCGTCGAACGCACGCCGCTGATCCGTCGTTGGCGTCATTGCTCGCAGCGGCACATTCAAGGTGTAGCCGCGCCCACGGCCGTGACCTGTTTCGTCGCGCGTTCCCGTGCCCGGATACCACGGATATTGATGCATCGAGAAATAAAAGACTGACGGATCGTCATAGAAGATTCCCTGCGTTCCGTTGCCGTGATGGACATCCCAATCGAGGATGGCAACGCGCTCGATCTCCTTGTAACGCTGCTGCGCATAGCGCGCCGCGACTCCAACATTATTGAACAGGCAAAAGCCCATCGCGCGATCCGTCGTCGCGTGGTGACCCGGCGGCCGGACCGGAACGAAAGCGTTCGCCGCGTCGCTTTGCATAACTGCATCGATTGCCCGGCAAGCTGCGCCGGCGCCTCGCAGAGCGGCTTCAAGTGAATGCACCGACACGGTCGTGTCTGAATCGAGATAACCCGTGCCTTCGTTCACGATTCGCTCGACACGTTTGAAGTGTTGTGGCGTATGGCAGGCTTGAATCTCGGTGCGCCGCGCTTCGTTGGCTTCAATCTCAACCGAATTCGACCAAAGCTCTTCGTCACCACGCAGCGCTTCCATGACAACGGCGTAGCGTTCAGCACGCTCAGGATGGCCAGCGCCCGTGTCATGCTTTTCGAAGACAGGGTGGTGAACGATAGCGGTGGTCATCGGAATAAGTTTGCTCAAATAAGTTACTCGAATAAGTTTAGAGGCGGGCGTTGCCCGCCGTTCTGTTTGGGCGGGCGAGCGGCCCACGTTGTGTTTAGACGGCGGACTTGTCCGCCGTGTCGCTTGGCGGGACAAGTCCCGCCTCTAAACGAAATTCACGTGGCGGGCAACGCCCGTCTCTAAACAGCTTTACTTGTTAATCGCGGCGAAGAGTTTGTCCGCGCGCGCGCGATCCATCCGCTGGAGGATTCGGTACTGTTCCATCGCGCGAGTTCGGTCGCGCATGTTGATGTAGGTAACGCCGAGGTTGTAGTACGCGAGCGCGTAATCCGGCTTGATGCGAATCGCTTCGCGAAAACTCGCCACCGCTTCGTTGTAACTTCCGATGTTCAAATAAGCGTAGCCAAGTTCCTGGTACGCCTCTGTGTATTCCGGCTTCAATCGAAGGGCTTCACGCAGCGGCGCGATGGCGTCCGCATGGCGGCCCAGATCGTTGAAGGCCCAGCCGATGTTGTAGTTTGCGGTCGCGTTGTTCGGCTTCAGACGCAGACCCTGCTGATATGCGCGAATCGCATTCTCGCTCTGACTCAGGTTGTAGTAGTACAAATCGCCCAAACCGAAATACGGTGGCGCGTAATCGGGCTTGAGCCGAATCGCCTGGTTGTAGCTGCGCATCGCGTCGTTGAAGCGCTCCAGCTTTCGATACGCGTAACCAAGTTCGCCATGTGCTTCCGCATAGTCCGGTTTCAGACTGACGGCCCGCTCGAGATGTACGATCGCTTGCTGATACTGCTTCAGCTCGTTATGCGACCAGCCGATGTTATAAACGGCCGTCGCATTATTCGGCTTAAAGGTGAGTGCGGTGCTGTAAGCGCTAATGGCTTCGGGATATTGACTGGTGTTGTAGAAATAGACGTCGCCAAGCCCGAAGTACGGCTCGGCGTAATCTGATTTGATTGAAATCGCCTGGCGATAAGCGCTGATAGCTTCCTGATGACGGCCCAGCCGGCGGGATGCGTAACCCAACTCATAGTAAGCCTCCGCATAATTGGGCTTCAGCGTGATCGCCGTCCGCAAAGGCTGCAGCGCCTCTGCGTACTGTTTCTTCTCATTGAATGTCCACCCCATGTCGTAGTACGCCCTCGCGTACGACGGATCGAGGGCGACCGCGCGACGATAAGCCAACAGCGCCTCGTCATAGCGCTTCAGGTTGCGATACGCATAACCGATCTCGCCGTAGGCGATCGCGTAATTCGGATTCAGTCGAATCGCCTGTTGCAAAGCGGTCAGTGCCGACGCATAGTCATCGCGGTCGTTGTAGATCCAACCGATGTGATAATAAGCCGGCGCGATCGGTTTGAGCTGAACGGCTTTCTGATATGCCTCGAGCGCGTCGTCGTACTGTTCGGCCTCAAAAAGAGTGTCGCCTTGCTGGTTGTATTGCTCCGCCGTGAGCGTGCGCACCGCGGGCCTCGTGCGGCGCGGCGCGACGGCCCGAGGCGGCGCGCGACGGATTTTGACGCTGCCTCCGCGGCCAGAATCGGTGGAAGTTGCGCTGCCCGAAGTCGAACCACCCCCCACCTCGTGTTGCGCGACAGCGACTCCGCATGTCAGTAGAACCAGCAAAGTTGAGGAAAGAGCGCGAAGGCTAAACATGGCGATGATCTCCTGTGCTATAAGTAGCGCGATCTCGAAACGTTGAAACAACGTGCAGTGATTATAAGTTGAAGTTCTGCTCATGCAAGAGCGTCGTCAAGCTGAACGCATTCGTCTGAACCTGCCGGCGCGCTGGCAAACTTTATTGACGCAAGATCGGGGTACCGTTTGCGACCTCAGCGCGACTGGCTGCTTCGTGCTGACCGCCGGTGAAGTTAAGGCGGCAGAGCTTGTGCGGCTGGAAATAGACTTCGGCAGTCATCTGGTCTTTGCCTGGGGGAAAGTTGTCTACCGCGTGGCGGAAATGGGCTTTGCCTTGCGGTTCATTTTCAGCGAGGAGAACGAACGCCGCGCCCTGACGAACCTTATCGAGAAGCTTCAGAGAAGTAAGGGTTTGGTTGAAGAAGTAGCACGGGCGTCCCGCCGTTGAACACGCGCAGGATGCGCACGCCACAATCAACTGAGAGTCGTTTGACAGTGTTCCGCCTGTCAGTTAACTTAACGGTTTCGTCCTCTCACGAAATCAATTCTGTGCGTCCCGTTCGTCTAGTGGCCTAGGACACCGCCCTTTCACGGCGGCGACACGGGTTCGACTCCCGTACGGGACGCCAATAATTTCAATCACTTACAAGACATCGCCATTTCGCCGCGCGTCCAGAAACGTCCATTAAGCTAACGTACTGCCCTGCGAATGCCCGGTAGCAGCATCTCTACAACCTTGCTCTGCGCGTTACGCTTCTCATCCGACACGGCCTGGACGTAGGTGTCCATGTGCCAATACGCGGTTAAGGAATCTTGGCACGTTGTAAAGATCCTCTTTGCGTACTTCCTCGCAACCGTCGCGGTTTCGGACAAGCAGGCCGATATCACGTAAGGTCTGCCGTGGGTTAGCAAGTCCTGGGACATTGCCGCTCTCGACAATGCGTCTGAGCATGAGGCACAAAGCGGCTCGGCCTTCTTCCGTCTCGAAGTTGTACTTCGCGAGGTCGGCGCTGCGGCGGTCGCCTTTAGTCAATGCTCCGAGACTGCCAAGCCTGCGCGCTATCATTGAGCTAAAACGCTTCTTTCCGCCTAGCTCAGTTGAGAGTAAGACGTACTCAGGCGGCATCGCTTGATCGGAGCGATGTGTCCGGCCAAAGGTCTGCATCTGCTTATCGGCGGACCATCCAAGCTCAAGCGTGACGTGTACTCGTCGCTGTCTGTTCTCCGCGCGGTTGGAAGCATGAAGCGAGATTCCCATCGCAGCGGCATCGCTGATGATCGCTACGCGTTTCTTGCATGATTGAGACTGTTCCATTTCGTGAACGTTGGTTCGGTGCATTGCAACGCCTTCCGGCGCTCGCTTCTTGTACTCAACTCGGCCGCGCGAATCGCGAATCAAACGTCGCGTTCTTCCTGTAACTCGGCAACGTTGCGCTCGCCGAAGTGATTGACAAGTTGGTCAAGCGGATTCTCTGGCAACTCCAAGGCTGACAAACCATCGATAACTGCTTGCTTCATGCGCAAGACTTCTTTGCTCTGTACGGGATTGCCTTTGCCCTCTCTACGGGAATTTGGATAGTCTTTCCCGTTCCTGGGTCGGCGATAACTATTCTTAGACAGGCCCAGCCTGCCTTTGCTAGAATCTGGCGCACACCGTTCGCTTGCTATTGTGTCGCTCCGGGATCGCCCAAGCGATCCGCTTTTTTTAACTGTTCTCAAAGCCACGCAAGGATGAAGCCCGATGGAGATTAATCCTAGAGCCGACGGGAGCGTAACGATTCTCGATCTTAAGGGCAATCTTACAATCGGCTCCGGAGAGGAAGAACTGACTGAAACGATTGCCCAGTTGCTCGGCGATGGCCGAAAGCATCTCCTGCTTAACTTGGCTGAGGTGCCCATTATCGACAGTTCCGGCATCGGCGGGCTGATCAAATTATTCACCCGCGTAAAAAACGGCGGAGGTAAGCTCAAGCTGCTCAACCCTTCGCGCAACATGCGTCAACTACTGTCGATCACCGGATTGCTGTCCGTGCTTGAGGTCTTCGATGACGAAGCTACGGCGCTCTCGTCTTTCTAACTTGGTCCGTAGCTGCTGATAGCTGCGCCAGGCTATTCAGCATGCACCAACCAAACCATGCAAAAGCCGGCGTTATTAAAGGTCGTTCACCGGCTCGGCGGCAAAAGGATGATGCCGCTGAAGAAGCAGGTCTTCACCATTGGCCGGCGCGCGGAAAGCGATCTGCAATTGCTTTCCAACCGCGTCTCGCGCGACCACGGCTCGATCGTCTATGACCAGGGAACGTATTACCTCGTCGATAATGAGAGCGCGCGGGGCCTTTTTCTCAACGGACAACGCATCACCCGCAACAAGCTACATCATCAGGATCGGATCGCCGTCGGGGGAGACAAGGATTTCCAGATTGAATTTCTCGAGGGAGATGGGCGAGCTATTTTCGAAAGCTCGCACAGCCTCAACCTTTCACAGATCGAGCCTGCTCCCGGCTCGTCAGCGAATGAGGAATTGCGCCGGTTGGCACGCTACGTCGAGGTGCATCAGGCCTTCAAATTGTCGCCCACGCCCGACGACGTGCTGGTTTTGATTGTGGATGCGGCAATTGAGATTGCCAATGCCGAGCGTGGCTGTCTGATGCTGACCAACGACACGGGCCAACTGGAATTCAAAGTGGCGCGCGACAATAAGCGAAAGTTTCTTTCGGGCGCGGACTTTCGGATGAGCCGTACGGTGGTGCAGGATGCCTTCAACGAAAAGCGCACCGTCGTGATCACCGATTGTCTGGAAGACGATCAATCGATACGTCAGAGCGCCCTCGACCTCAACCTGCGGAACATAATCTGTGTCCCCCTGTACCATTTTCAAATGAACCAGACAATGGGCGGCACCACGGACATGACGAGACGCGAGACAATCGGCGTGCTTTATGTCGATAGCCGACAATCTCAAGGGGCGTTTTCAAAGACCTCACTGAGCCTGCTGGAGTCACTCGCCTTCGAAGCGTCCAAATCCCTTGAGAGTGTGCGCCTCATGCATGAGGAGCAAGAGAAGAAGCGATTTGAGCGCGAGTTTGCCACCGCTCGCGAAGTGCAGGTTGAGTTGTTACCGACCAGGTTTGTCCAACCGGCGCATTTCGAAGTCGCTGCGCACAGTGTTCCCTGTCGCTTTGTGGGCGGCGATTTCTACGAACTGTTAACACTCGGAAATGAGCGTGCGGTGGTCATTCTGGCCGATGTGTCAGGCAAAGGGATATCAGCGGCGCTGCTTGCTTCGATGGCCCAGGGCGTAATCCACGCCCAATTCAACAGCGGCCTCTCGCTTCCAGAGGTGTTAACCAGTCTGAACCGCGTGCTGGTTGAGAAGTCCGATGACAACCGTTTCATCACGCTGTTCTGTGCTTTAATCGACACGGACGGAACTTTCAGCTATGTCAATGCCGGTCACAATCCGGCCATCCTGGTGCGGGTCAGTGGACAGACGGAGTTGTTAACGACGGGATCGATGCTGCTCGGCGCATTCGACTTTGCCGAGTATCAGGCGCAACAAACGAAACTCGAGCCAGGGGATGTGCTGGTGATTTTTTCTGACGGCGTGACCGAAGCTGCTGACGCAACAAATCAGTTCTTCGGCGACCAGCGTTTGGAAGAGTTGGTGAAAGAGAACAACGGCTTGAGCGCGAAAGAACTTAAGGATCGGATCGAGCAAGAGGTGCTGGCGTTTACTCGCGGCTTGCCGCAGGGTGACGACATCACGCTGGTCGCGCTGAAGATGTTGGGCGCTTAACCGGCGATCGGTGCTTTTGTCTCACGCGCTGACAGCTGCCTGAATCGGTTCATCCATGGTCGCCAGTGGCCGATTGCATAAATCAAACTCTTGTAGAGCGCGTAGAGAATAAGCACACGGAACTCTTTCACGAGGAAGGTCCAAATTAGGAATGCCGTTACGAGTAACTTGATGGCCAGACTCACGGTCATCACATAGAGCAACCGGCGCGCGGGTCTCGTCTCGGGCCGTTTTCGCCAGCCGCTGCGAAGAAATTCCCAGGGCGGCGCGGGATCGGGCTGGTCGAACCAGGCGGCCAGAATCTTCAGATAGTCAGAGTTGTTGAAGATCGAATAGCTGTAAAGCAGAAAATAAATCGTCTGTGGCAGGACGAACATGAGCACCAAGTATCGGCTGGTGAAATGGAAGGTGATGAGCAGCGCGAGCCAGATATAGACGTCCACCACGGTACCCATAATTAGATACCAAAGCACCTGCTTACGTTCTTTGAGCACGCTGGAATTCGAGAGCACAGCAAAGTGAGCATTTTCACGAATGACGATTTCCGGGACTTCGCCGCCGTAATAGTCGATGACGACGGCGTGACCAAGTTCGTGGATCAAGGCGATGGGAATGAAGGTTAAGTAGTAGAGCAAGATGGAGGCGGCTGGATGTGCGCGCGCGGCCTGGGCCACTGCATCGGTAAAGCGGCCCCAATCCCAAACGAGCAAGCCGATCGAAGCTAGCAGCGCGAGCAACGTCAGACCGGCGAACCATTTTGTGGTGGCCAGGCGAACCAGCCGACCAAGACGCCTGATGACTGGCGACGCGTCGATCACGCGGTAGTAACCTGACGAGCCATTCGTGCCTTCGAGCACGCCGAGTTCCGCCAGGTATTCGACGGTTGACCGCACTTGCTCGACTGTAACTTCGAAGCCGAGGCGCGCGGGGGCAAGCTCTTTGAGTTCCTCAAGGCTGGTGCCGTCGCACATTTCGAGAAAGCGCCATTGCATTACGTTTATGATCCGCGACGAGAATTTTGGGTGTCGTAGATACACCATTCCGTTCGCGAGCGGGCGCGCGGCGATTCCGTTGCGGCACAATGGCCGGTCCAAATCACAAGTTGCAGAGGAGTTTTCGGGGGGCATACTTTGCTTTCTCTGATCGGCTTGTTCCGTTAGAACTAACCAACTGAAGTTTTGTCGGACAAGGGCGCCGATTCTATCACTGATGCAACTCAGGCAAAAAATTTCTTGGCTGGCAGCTTGCGCGTTGTCTTTGCCGCTGATTGAACTGTTGCTGAGCGCGTTGGGCGTCGCCATGCGCTATCGCATCGCGGTCGCCTTAGTGGGTATCGGGGCGGCCGGTCTGGCGGGCGCGCGCTTGTTTGGCCGAAACCTCAGCGACCTCCGTGCGGTTCGCTCGGCCATAGACGAGACAGCAAGCAACCAACCTCTTAACGCCATCGAGGTTCGCAGTTCTGACGAAGTTGGCCTGCTGGCCGAGGCGGTGCGCGTTTTACGAGAGCGGCTGAAGGTGACGAATCAATTCATGATTAGATCCTTGCGGATCGAGTCGCTCAACATGCTTGGCTCAATTCTCGCGCACGATATGAAGAACTTCTCATTCCGGTTGCGCTGCCTGGGCCAGAACGTTGAGGTCAACTATGACGCTCCGGAATTCCGCGAGTCGCTCGTTCGCACGTTGCACGATACCACCCAGCAGATGGATCAAATGGTCAGGCGCTTTCGCGAACAAAAGGATACGGTGATCGTTAAGCTGCGCATCAATCTCAACGAAGTGGTGCGCAGCGCTTTGGATAATATTCGCCGCGATGCGCATGGCATTCGGATCAGTGAGGACTATGGGGATCTGCCATTGGTTTGGGCTGATGCGCTTCTGGTCGAGGGCGCCGTCTATAACATTATGGATAATGCTCGCGACGCGATGGCGACGGGCGGCCACCTGGCCATACGCACCATGCTTATGACTGTTCCTGGTGAAACTGCCGTTCCTTCGCAGGCGCTGATCGAGATCGCCGATTCAGGAACCGGGATGGCGGAAGACTTTGTGCAAGACGAACTCTTCGCGCCGTTCGTCACGACCAAGCAACGGGGCCTGGGCCTTGGTCTTTACACTTGCCAGCAAATCATCCAGATGCATGGCGGCAACATCAGGGTCTATAGCGAGCTGGGGCGCGGTACCGTTTTTTCTCTTTATCTTCCGGTGATCGATTGATATTGCGGGATATGCCGAGCAATAAGATCCTTATCGTTGACGACGACCCGGCGCTGCAGGAGCAATTGGCCTGGGCGCTCAAACGTGATTTCGAATTGGTCCAGCGCCTCGATCGCGATAGCGCTTTGCAGGCCGCAGCCAGCGAAGTTCCTGATCTCGTGCTGCTCGATCTACATCTGCCGCCGACAAATTTGCTGGATGACGGTTTAAAAAACATTGGCGAGATCAGACGCGCTCATCCGGAAGCGGTGGTCATCGTGATGACCGGCGACGAAGAGACGGGCACGCCACTGCGGGCCGTCGAAGAGGGCGCCTACGACTACTTTCGCAAACCGATCGATCTCCCCGAACTACGGATCATCATCAATCGCGCGCTCGAGCGACAACGAATCGAACGGGAAAACGCCCGCTTGAGACAGGAGATCGAGAGCCGCTATTCATTCTCAACCATCATCGGCGCGAGCGAGCCGATAACCGAAGTCTTTGAGGCGATTCGCCGCGTCGCCGATAGCAGCGCCACGATCATCCTGCGCGGCGAGTCGGGCACCGGCAAAGAGTTGGTCGCCAAAGCAATTCACTACAATTCCGGCCGGAGACAAGGGCCATTCGTTAGC
The DNA here is from genome assembly GCA_052389795.1 of Acidobacteriota bacterium. Lineage (GTDB taxonomy): Bacteria > Acidobacteriota > Blastocatellia > Pyrinomonadales > Pyrinomonadaceae > UBA11740. Next base: position 95,418 of record JBQTHO010000024.1, read on the forward strand.
GTCAACTGCGCCGCGCTGCCGGAAGGGTTGATCGAGGCAGAGTTGTTCGGTCATGAGAAGGGAGCGTTTACCGGCGCGCTGGGCTTAGTCGAAGGAAGATTCGAACGGGCGGATGGGGGAACGCTCTTGCTCGATGAGATTGGGGCGCTGGGCTTGCCTTTGCAGTCGAAGCTGTTGCGCGTGCTGGAAGAGCGCGAAGTCACGCGCGTCGGCGGCAAGAGCGCGATCAAGGTGGACACCCGATTGATTTCGGCGACGAACGAGAATCTTGAAGATGCTGTTACCGCCGGCCGCTTTCGCGAGGACCTCTACTACCGCATAAACGTCGTGCCTATCACCCTTCCGCCTTTGCGGGATCGGCGGGAAGACATCCCGCTGCTGGTCGAGCATTTCATCCGACGTTTTTCTGAGGAGCATGGCCCCAGGAAACACATCGATGCTGAAGCGCTTCATTACCTGATGGACTACACCTGGAAAGGGAACGTGAGAGAACTGGAGAATCTGATTCAACGGGTAGTGCTGATGACTGACAGCCAGACAATCTCGACTTCTCACCTGCCGCCGAACATACTCAATCAGGAAGCCGTTTTCCGACCGTCCGCGGAGAGCCAGTCTAACTCGGTGGCGGTTTTCCCTGATGCCGGACTAAGTCTGGACCGCGAGGTGGCGCGCTATGAGTTTGAGCTGGTTCGCGCGGCACTAGCGCGCTCAGGAGGTGTCAAGATCAAGGCTGCGGAGCTGTTGGGCTTGAATAAAGATCGGATGAAGTACCTGTGCAAGAAGTACGATCTGTAAACGGGGACGGGTTTATCCGTTCAACTCGTGACAATCTGCTCGCACGCCAGTCGTGCGAGCTTTAACTCGCCGGCGATGAAAGCTGAATTCGCAAGCTGAAGCTAGCTTCGCAACATGAGTCTTACCACCGGAACAAAACTCGGTCGCTACGAAATCCGCTCGCAGATTGGCGCGGGCGGAATGGGTGAAGTTTATCTGGCCGACGATACCACTCTGGGCCGGCGCGTGGCGCTCAAACTGCTGCCACGTGAGCATACCCAGGATGAAGAACGGTTGCGGCGGTTCAAGCAGGAAGCAAAAGCCGCTTCTGCCCTGAATCATCCGAACATCCTCACCATTCACGAAGTCGGCGAGGTGGACGATCATCACTTTATCGCCACTGAATTCATTGACGGCGAAACGCTGCGCGCCTCGCTCAAGCCCAATGGCAGCATGACAACCGACCATGCGTTGAAGGTGGCGATCCAGGTTGCTTCCGCTCTAGTGGCGGCGC
>JBQTHO010000025.1:0-29717 GCA_052389795.1 Acidobacteriota bacterium
TTTTTTTTTTTTTTATTTTGGGGGCGGGGCCCCTTCTTCCTCCCCGCCGCCCCGCTTCTTTCTGCCGTGATATCATGCTTGCAAACTGTTACTCCTGAGTACGATACGATGGACGACCCTGCTAGTAGCCTTTTCCTTCACCTTTTTAGCCAAACTGTGTCAAACGGAGTACTTGCGTGATTACTGCGCTCAAATTGGTCGCGGTTGTGATCCTGGTCGCCGCGAATGCTTTTTTCGTGGCCTCTGAGTTCTCGCTGGTGGGCGTACGTCGATCGCGAATCGAAGCCCTGGCGGCAACCGGCAGCAGATCTGCCAAACGATTGTTGCGGCTGATTGGAAACCTAAACGCTTACATTTCCGCGACTCAACTCGGTATTACTCTCGCATCACTCGGTTTGGGTTGGTTGGGAGAACCAGCGATCGCGCATCTGCTCGAGGCTCCGCTTCACGGGCGCGTGTCTGAAGGGGCGCTTCATGCGATCTCGTTCGGTGTGGCATTTTCCATCATCACGTTTCTTCACATCGTGTTCGGTGAGTTGGCGCCTAAGACGGTGGCGCTTGAAAGAACAGAACGAGTGGCCCTCGCTATCGGCTGGCCGATGGAAGCGTTCTATCGAGTGTTTTACTGGCCCATCCGCCTCCTCGATTGGGCAGGCACAAAGACCGTTAGGCTCTTTGGCCTACATGCGACTGCTGAACACGCGTCAATCTATACCGAAGAAGAGATCAGGGGTTTGATCGATATCTCGCGTGAAAGCGGTCACCTGCGGGCCGAAGAACGGCGCTTGATTCATCGCGTCTTCGAGTTTTCCGACACGCTGGTGCGCGAAGCAATGGTGCCGCGCACTGAGATGGCCGCCATCTCAATCGATTGCTCGCTTGTAGATATTCGCGACGCCTTCCAGAAGCACGGCTACTCGCGGCTGCCGGTTTACGACGGCGCGCTGGACAACGTTGCCGGTTTCATTCACAGCAAAGACTTGATGCCGTTCCTGCTGAAGCCTGAAGCGTTTCGGCTTGAATACGTTTTGCAGCCGCCGATGTACATCGTGGATACGGCGCGCCTCGAAGCTGTTCTGCGACAAATGCAGAAAGCCAAATCACACTTCGGCTTCGTCGTGGACGAACACGGCGGGATTGAAGGCATCATCACGCTCGAGGATCTGCTGGAAGAGATCGTCGGCGACATCTCTGACGAGCATGACGAGGAGGTCAACGAGCAAATCACGCAGGTGGATAACCGCACGTATTTGCTCGACGGCGCACTGGCGGTGCGTGATCTGAACAAACGCCTGAAGGTGGCGCTGCCTGAATCCGAAAGCTACATAACGATTGGCGGGTTTCTAATGACTGAAGCTGGACATGTCCCGCTATCGGGAGAAGTGATCGAGCGCGACGGCCTCAAGTTTCACGTTGAGAAAGTTGAACGAAGACGAGTGCTGCGAGTGAAACTGGAATTGCCCGAAAAGCGCGGCGAAATGAAATCAGAGGATGCGGGCGGGTCGGCAAGCGTGTCGGCCTGATCTATTCGACCGCGACAAAGAGATTGCTGCTAAACCGTTTCGCTTCATCGAACCATGTTTGCCTGCGCACGAAGCCGGTCTGCAGGGCCAGCGACGACAGCTCGTCCAAATCGTACTTGTAAGCGTTCTCCATGTGAATGCGCTCGCCGGCTTCCAGCGTGATAGACAAATCGAGGCCCGGGATCGTCACGGACTGCTTGCGTAGACTCTCGAGATAGACATCGATCCGTCCCTCGTGGTCGTTGTAGACCGACCTTAAACCAAAGGCCCACAAGTCAAAGTCAGCACCAAACTCGCGATTAATGCGCGCTAACTGATTCAGAATGAAAGCGCGCGTTACTCCCAATGAATCGTTGTAGGCACGCTCCAACGTCTCCCGATCTTTTTTCAGATCGGCGCCCAGGAGCAACGCGTCGCCCGGGCGCAGCACTTCGCGAATCGTGCGCAGAAATGTCAATGCGTCCTGCTTTTGAAAATTGCCGATGTTTGAGCCGAGAAACAGCACCAGCGCGCGTCCTTGTGCCGGGGGCCTGAGTGCCGCCAGACCGTCAAAGTAATCGGCCGCGTAAGCTTCGATCTGCAGGCCCGAATAAGCCTGAAGCAAAGTGTGCGAACTCTCTTCCAAAGCGGAAGGCGAAATATCGATGGGAACAAACAGCAGCGTTGCATGAATCCTTAGCAATGCCTCGATAACCCGGCGCGTCTTCTCGGCACTGCCGCTGCCAAGTTCTATCAAGGTCTGACAATCAGTAACCGAGCTGACTATGTCATCGGAATGCCGCGTGAGAATCTCCGTCTCGGCGCGCGTCGGATAGTACTCTTCAACCTGACAGATTGCTTCGAACAGTTTCGAACCGAGCGCGTCGTACAGGAACTTTGGGAAAAGATGTTTCGGCTTTGAGGAAAGTCCTTCACGCACGTCGCGCGCGAAGTCCGCGTGCCCCTTTTTTTTCGTCAGATCGTGGACAACAAATCTGCGGGAGGACATGTGCGGTTGTGACATCGGATTTTCTTTGGGCTCCGCTTCAGCGGTCCAGGTTGGCTTCCCATGCGGGAGAAGCTCTAGTAAGAGCGCGAATTATACGCGCGCGGATCGAAGAAACAAAAAGGAGCAGCCGAGCGTGAGGCTCAGCTGCTCGATTGAATGCTCTTGTCTTCCGGCTTTAGATGATGACGCGCGTCCTGGGCCGAGCCGGGACTGTCACCTGGACCGGGGGAATGACCGGCACGGTGATCTGCGGCGTTTGGATTGTGATGGCCGGAATGACCGGGATGGTGATCTGCGGAGTCACAATGGTTCGTATGTCGGCCCCTGATCCGGCCGGCGGATTTTCCGGGGTAACGATTACGCTTCGCGTGTTGCGATCGCGAACGACTGTCAGCGTGACAGGACCGTCCTGCTTCTTGCCGATGACGCGCGATATGTCTCCGGGCGAATTAACTTTTTCGCCATCAACAGCCGTGATCACGTCGCCGGCTTTTAACCCGGCCTTCGCGGCCGCACTGTTGTCGTTCACCGATGTGACGAGGATGCCTTCGCTGACGCCGAAGTAGTCAGCGAGCTGTTTCGACAACGTCTGAGTGGCAATACCGATGCGGCGATAAGAACCCGTATTGATGACCCATGTGCCGCCGGTGCTCTTGATCTTCGGCATCTCCTTTTTAAACAGTTCCATCTTCTGCTTGATGTCTTCACGAATCTTGGCGTTCAACATGCCGGTCCCCTGACGCTTGCTGAGCGTGGCTGAAACTTCCTGCTCAGAACCGCCGCGGCTAATCGTCAGTCTCACGTTTTGATCGGCAGATGACTCGCTCACCAGGCGGTTCAGTTTGCGCGTGCTCGTGACCGACTCACCATTGAAGCCCAGAATCACGTCGTCTTTTCGCAAGCCGGCCTTTTCCGCCGGACTGTCCTTCACGATTTCCGTCACGCCGACGCCGCGCACGTCGCGCATGCCATAGCGACTCATGTTCTCTTTGGTCACGTCCTCAACATGCACGCCGAGAAACGTGCCGCCCTGAAGAAAGAGAGTGAAATTGCGATCATCCTGCCAGGTCGGCATGTCCTTGAAATCGAAATCGAAGTCGAAATCTTCGAAATCCCACTGAGCAACTTCAGCTTTTGGAGATTTTGGAGCTTCCGGCGCTTTGGGAGCTTCCTGAGCGCTTACGATACCGCCGACGATTAGACCGCAACTGAGTACGATCGAGAGAGTCAGCAGCAGTTTACGAATTGTCATAAATAGTCCTCCGAAAGGTTTTGAGGCTTTCACGCGGGCGCGGGCAGTCGAGTTCCAAATTGTTAAGCCCGGGGCCCGCAGCGCGGACCGTTAGGCGGCGGACTTGTCCGCGGTCAGCGGCGGCCGCACAAGTACGGCCTCTAAACGATCCTCGTTTAAACGATCCTCGGGGTTAATCAGCGCCGAGTTGGCGATAGATTTCGCGGCCATCGCTCATCTCGAGAGCGATTTTGCCTTCGGAATGGGCATGATCCAGATGGGCAACGGCCTCAGAGACGGCCAGGAAACGGTGCACATCGTCCGCATCCGAAAACATTTGGCGCGAGACTTCCCAGGCGGTAGCGCCGCTCTTCGGCACCAGACGCAGGACGTTCGCCTGGCGGTCGTTGATGGCGCGGAGGTAACGATTGAAAAGTTCTTCGTAGTCGTGAATCGGTTCGCCGTGGCCGCCATAAACCAGAGTCGGCGCAAAGCTGCGCACGCGCGCGAGGCTGACCAGGTACTCGGCTAAGGATCGGAATCGTCGTGAAGGATCAATAGGATCCGGCGAAATGACTGGATTCGGGGTAACACGCTTCAGCACGCAATCGCCGGCGATGAGGGTGCGATCGGCCTCGCGAAGAAACGAACAGGAACCGGGAGTGTGTCCGGGCGTGTGGATGACGCGCAATGCGCCGGTTTCGAACTCCAACTCAGCTTCGTCATTCAATTCGGTACAGTGATAGTCTTCCAGCGCGTCGGCGTATTGTCTCACGTGATCGTAGAGTTCACGCATCGCGCGCAACTCGTCTTCCGGCACGCCTGCGCGCAGCAGCAGACGCAGGCTGTCTTCATGCTCAAGCCGCCCCGTGCGATGACCCGTCTCCCAGTTGTGCACGAACACCTCGGCGTCTTTGGCTTCATCGCGCAGCGAACGCGCCAGTCCGCAATGATCCTCATGCGCGTGCGTCAGGATGATCCGGCGAATGTCTGCCACACTGAGTCCCGCCTGTCTCAGACCCGCGCGTAACGCTTCGATTGCTTCTTTTGTTTTCGGACCCGTATCGATGATCGTGATCGGATCTTCTTTGATGAGGTAGACGTTAACCGGCCCGATGTAGAAGGGAGTTGGAACTGAGATGGGGACGATCTTCATAAAAGTAAAAAGGTAAAAGGCAAAAGTAGACAAGCCAGGAACGCGGTGTTCCTTTTGCCTTTTTCCTTTTACCTTTTTACTTAATAAACGTACTTGTTCGTCGCGATCATCCCGTCGGCAATTCGCTGGCGCGCGGCAACGGTATTGATCGGCGTCATCTTTGTGAATCGGCGCAACGCCGCCAACAGCGTGCGCAATTCATCGCCTTCCGCCATCGCCGCGAGCGTATTCTTCGCGTGCGCTTCGATCCGTTCGACCGCGTCATTGCAGAAAACGCGAGTCATGTCGATGTAGCGCGCCGCGGCGTCTTCGCTCTGCGAAGCGGCGAGTTTCTGTGTGCGCAGGATCGCCGACTCCATGGCGAACGCATCCATGATGATGTCGGCGACGCCCATCAGAATCTCCTGCTGTTCGGAAAGACCCATCATGTACTTCTGGGCGGCCGTGCCTAGCGTCATCAACGCGACCTTCTTCGCGTTTACGGCCAGCTTCTGTTCAGCCGCCAGCAAACCTTCGTCAGTGTCGAATGAAGGCATTGATGGATTGAGAATCTCGTCCATCAGACCCTGCGCGGCCGGCAGAAGAGCGAGCCGGCCGGTTAAGGCAGCCTTCATCAAGCGTCCCGGAATCAACATGCGATTGATTTCGTTGGTGCCTTCAAAGATGCGATTGATGCGCGTGTCGCGATACGCGCGCTCGGCGGGATAATCAGCTGAGTATCCATAACCGCCAAAGATCTGCACCATCTCGTCCGTGATGTAGTCGCAGTATTCCGATAGCGCGACTTTGATGATCGAGCATTCGGCCGCGTACTCCTCAATCGCTTTCAGGCGCGCGTCCATGTCTTTCGAGTCTTCGATTGCGCCCAGGCCCTCTTCGATCATCCCGAGCGTGCGGTAAGTCATCGCTTCGCCCACCCATGTCCGCACCGCCATCTCGCCGAGCTTCGATTTGATTGCGCCGAAGGAAGAAATCGGCTTGCCAAACTGATGCCGTTCGTTCGCGTACTTCACCGACTCGGTCACGGCGAGTTTCATTCCACCCAGACACATCGCGCCTAGTTTGAAGCGGCCGATGTTCAGAATGTTGAAAGCGATTTTGTGACCCTTGCCGACTTCGCCCAAGAGATTTTCAACCGGCGTTTTCGCATCGGCGAGGATCAGGGGCGTGGTGCTCGAGCCTTTGATACCCATCTTGTGTTCTTCCGTGCCCGGATAGCAGCCTTCCTGCCGTTCGACGATAAACGCGGTGAATTTGTCGCCATCGACTTTCGCGAACACGACGTAGATGTCCGCAAAGCCGCCGTTCGTGATGAACATCTTCTCGCCGTTGAGGACGTAGTGCGTGCCGTCTTCGCTCAGTTTCGCCGTCGCTTTGGCGGCCATCGCGTCTGAGCCTGAACCGGCTTCAGTCAAAGCGTACGCCGTGACTAAGTCCCCCGCGGCAATCGGCGGCAGATACTTTTTCTTCGCGGCTTCGGTACCGAAATAGACAATCGGCAGCAGGCCAATGCCGCTCTGCGCGCCGAGGGTCGTGGCGAACGAAGCTGAACGACCAAGATACTCTGCGATCAGCGCGCTGCTGGTTTGATCCAGTGCAAGCCCGCCGTACTCTTCGGGAATATTTGCCCCGACCAGGCCGAGTTCGGCAGCCTGCTTGACCAGCGCGCGCGCAAGTTTCCAGTCCTTGGCTTCCAGTTCGTTGATGCGCGGCAGAACTTCTGCGTCCATGAACTGGCGCGTCGTGTCGGCAATCATGCGGTGCTCTTCGTTGAAGTCCTCGGGGGTAAAGACTTCTGCCGGCGTGCGCTCTTCTATCAGGAAGCTCCCGCCTTTAATGATTTCTTTTCGCTCGAGTACGGCTGCCATAACTGCTCCTTCTTGGAGTGCGGCGACTTGACGCCGCTTTCTCCTTCAATCGAAATCAAAGCGGTGCCAAGTCACCGCACTCCAAATCACAACCTCTCAATAATTCCTGCGGCGCCCATGCCGCCGCCGACACACATCGTTACCATGCCGTAACGCGCATCGCGTCTTTCGAGCTCGCGCAGGATCGACGCCGTCAGTTTCGCGCCGGTGCACCCGAGTGGATGGCCCAGCGCAATGGCGCCGCCATTCACGTTGACCTTTTCAGGGTTCAGTTCCAGCGTCTTGATCACGGCAAGTGACTGCGCCGCGAATGCTTCGTTCAGTTCGATGACCGCAATATCGTCGAGCGTCAACCCGGCGAGTTTCAACGCTTTCGGAATCGCATACACCGGTCCGATGCCCATCTCTTCCGGCGGACAGCCGGCGGTTGCGTAAGCGACGAGCCGCGCCAGAGGCTTCGCACCCAGCTCCTTTGCGCGATCTTCAGACATTACAATTACGGCCGCCGCGCCGTCTGACATCTGTGAAGAATTGCCGGCAGTGATGGTGCCTTTTATTTGAAAAGCAGGCTTCAAATTCGCGAGCGCTTCCGCGGTGCTGTCGCGCCGCGGGCCTTCATCCTTATCAAAAGTGATCTCGCGGCGTTGCTTCTTACCTTTTGCATCCAGCTCTTCAATCGTGACCGTCAACGGCACCGTCTCGTCTTTGAACTTGTCGGCATCCAAAGCGGCCACCGCGCGATGATGCGACTGCAAAGCAAATGCGTCCTGCTCTTCGCGCGTCACTTCGTACTTGCGGGCGACATTCTCAGTCGCCAAACCCATGCTGAGATAAAAATCCGGGTACGTGTCCATCAAAGTCGGATTCGGACGAATGATGTGACCACCCATCGGAATCATCGACATCGATTCCAAGCCGCCTGCCACGATGACGTGCGCGCCATTCGTGCGAATGCGGTCCGACGCCATTGCGATCGTTTGCAATCCAGACGAGCAGAAGCGATTGACGGTCATCGCGCTGGTTTCGACCGGCAGGCCGGCGCGAATCGCGGCGGCGCGCGCGACGTTCATCCCTTGCTCGGCTTCAGGCATCGCGCAGCCCATGATCACGTCGTCGATTTCGGATGCTTCCAGACCTGCGACGCGCGCGATGGCTTCTCGGATGGCCGCCGCGCCCATGTCGTCGGGGCGCGTGTCGCGCAAAGTACCTTTCGGCGCTTTGCCGACGGCGGTGCGAACTGCGGAAACGATAACTGCTTCTTTCATAGTCTTCTTGTCCAGAGTCCAACGTCCAATGTCAAAAGTCCGCTGGCCCAACCTGACATTGGACCTTGGACTCGGGACTTTGGACTAGTTACGTAACGGCTTTCCGGTTTTGAGCATATGCCCAATCCGATCCTGGGTCTTGCGCGTGCCGATGAGCGAAAGGAAAGCCTCACGCTCGAGATCGAGCAGGTACTGCTCGCTGACGCGCGTCGCATGATTCAGATCGCCTCCGGTCAGAATCCGCGCGAGCTTTTCACCAATCAACGCGTCGTGATCGGAAATGTAGCCAGCGCGCTTCATCAAATGCACGCCGAGTTTCAGAGTCGCCAAGCCTGGCGCGCCCAGCGCCAAAATATCAGTGCGCGGTTGCGGTTGAACGTATCCGGCTGCCGCGAGCGCCAGCACTTGCTGCTTCGCGTCCGCGATCAGTCGATCGGCGTTCATCGAAATGGAATCTTCTTCGCGCAGAAAGCCAATGTCTCTTGCTTCTTCCGCTGAAGTCGCCACCTTCGCCAAAGCAATTGTTTCAAAAGCGCGCTTCACGAAAGGAAATGGATCGGCATCTTTCATATCCGCCGGAATCGAATCCATCGCTCGCACCAACATTTCTTTTGTGCCACAGCCGGCAGGAATAATTCCGACACCGACTTCGACCAAGCCGATGTATGTCTCCGCTGCCGCGCGCACGCGGTCAGCGTGCAGCACCATTTCGCAGCCACCGCCAAAGACCATCTGGAACGGCGCGACGACGACCGGCTTCGCTGAGTAACGCAGACTCATCACCGACGCTTGGAAGTAACGCCCGATCATGTCGAGCTCTTCCCAGTTTTCGTCCTGTGCTTCCATCAGCATCAGCATCAGGTTGGCGCCGACTGAAAAGTTCACGCCTTGGTTGCCGACGACCAGGCCCACGAAATTCTTTTCCGTCTCAGCGATCGCAAAGCGCAGCATCTCAAGCGTGTCGCCGCCGATCGAATTCATCTTCGAATGGAACTCGAGACCCGCCACGCCGTCACCGAGGTCAATCATTGACGCACCGGAATTCCTTTTGATGACTCCGGTGCGATCTTTGAGCGACTTGAGAATGATGGTGCCCGGCGGATCCGCGAGGGGCACGTATTGAGAAGAGACAAAATCAAAATAAAAGCGCTGGCCGTTCTCCTGTTTGTAGAAAGTCTGCGCGCCGGAATCGAGCATCGCCTGCACATTGGCCGGAACGGCGCGGCCTTCTTCTTTCAACTTCGCGACTGATTTTCCCACCCCGACGGCATCCCAAACTTCAAACGGTCCCAGTTCCCAGTTGAATCCCCAACGCATCGCGCGATCTACTTCGACGACGGTGTCGGCTATCTCAGGAATGCGTTCGGCTGTGTACGTCAGAGTTTTTGAGATTGTCTTCCAGAGAAATGCGCCGACGCGATCCTTTGACCAGACGACGGTCGTCAAACGCTCGCGCGTGTCCTCGATGTTCTTCGCCACGTCGAGCGAGGGCAGCTTAACTTTCTGCGCCGGTTTGTAGTCGAGGGTTTGTACATCAATAGCCCAGATCTCGCGCTTGCCCGTTTCGCCTTGCTTGCGCTGATAGAAGCCGGCTTTCGTCTTGTTACCCAGCAGCCGGCTTTCAATCATCCTGGTGACGAACTCAGGCATCACGAACATTTCGCGCTCAGGATCGTCGGGAAGATTTTCATGCAGGTTCTTAACGACGTGCGCGAACACGTCGAGGCCGACGAGATCGAACGTGCGAAACGTTGCTGTCTTTGGACGTCCAGCCGCAGGTCCGGTGATCTTATCCACCTCTTCAATCGAGTAGCCGTCGTCGATCATTGTGCGCATCGTCACCAGCGCGCCGTATGTGCCGATGCGATTAGCAATGAAGTTCGGCCGATCCTTCGCGACGACGACACCTTTGCCCAGCCGCTCATCGAGGAAACCCGCCATCGAGCAAGAGACTTCGCCTTGGGTCGCTTTCGTGGGAATCAACTCGACCAGGTGCATGTAGCGCGGCGGATTGAAAAAGTGCATGCCGAGGAAGTGCGCGCGGAAATCATCCGAGCGTCCTTCGGCCAGCAACTTGAGGGGGATGCCGCTCGTGTTTGAAGCGATGACAGAACCAGGCTTGCGATGCTGCTCAACTTTTTCATAAAGGCTGCGTTTGATTTCCGTGTTCTCGACGACTGCTTCAATGATCAGGTCGCAGTCTTTCAGCTTCGCGAGGTCGTCTACGAAGTTTCCGATGGTGACGAGGGAGGCGCGATCGGCCGTAAAAAAGGCCGCGGGTTTGGCTTTCTTCGCGGCTTCGTAACCGGCCCGAGCAAGCGCGTTTTGATCCTGCACCCTCCCTAACGGTCGGGTTTCAGCCTCACTCGATCCAGATGACGCGTCCTGCGGCGCGATGTCGAGCAAGAGGGTGGGAATGCCAGCATTCGCGAGGTGCGCGGCGATTTGCGCCCCCATGGTTCCAGCGCCCAGCACGGCGGCTTTTTTAACGGGTATCATGGCCGCAAGATAATACTGAATGAGCATTCATTCAGCAAGGTCCGAGTGAGCGAAAAATCACATTTGGAGCGCGTGGTGGGTGCGAGCACCAAATTATGATATCGACGAGGGCGGCCCGGCCAAGCTGATAGGTGACCACGAGCATCAGCGCCAAAGCGGCGGCGTTAATACCATCGAGAAATGTAGTTTTGTTTTAATTGCGGTGCGTCCAGGCGACCACAGCGCCTGGAGCACAATGGTAATGATTACAGGTTTTACGCCGGAAAGAATTCCGGTGATCTGAGGAAGCGACCCGTAGCGCACGTAGGCCCTGCGAACCCGTAACGATGACCACTGCCGGAACGATGAAGCTGATTCCAGCCAGCAGTAAACCCTTCCAGCCTGTTTGTCGATGGCCCGATATGAATTGCCATCTCTATCGAGTTAGGTCCGGGAATGAGGTTGGTGGCTCCTAGTAGATCGCGGAATTCATCATGCGTCATCCAGCGGCGACGGACCACAACCTCGTCCTCCATCATTGCTATATGACCAGCAGGGCCACCGAAGGCGATGGTTCCGAGGTTGAGAAATAACACCGCGAGCTCTTGCAACGAAGCCTTGGTTCGCTGAGGCGCCCGCAACACTTTCTTGTTACCGCGTTTCATCATCGGCATGTAGCCGCTTAGCTCCAAGCCGCGCGTCCAATGACAGTGCGCCGGCACCTACGATCAGCAGAAAGATTGAGCCGAGCAACATTGAGAAATCAGTGCGAGCTTCATGCGCCATGCCCCAGAAGCCGCCGTAGGGAACGCTGCGGAGGCTAAAGCCCCAGAAGCCATGACCCAGCAGGATCGGGATCTTGATCGAGAGGATCGCCACCAGCATGTTAATGATGAGCGGGATAGCAGCGAGCCGCGTCAGCAGCCCCAGCAGGAGGAGCATTCCGCCCACGATTTCGACAACGCCGACGAACGGAGCCATCACTTCCGGGTTGGGGATACCGATCTTGGCGAATCGCGCCGCGCCAACTTCAGCCGGAAAAAGAAACTTCTGGATTCCTTCCGTAAGGAAGACCGCACCCACCATCAGGCGAATGAGAATCACTAAGGCCGGGGCGTTCGTAGAGATGATTTTCTGAAAAAGCGTCATGTCACGTCTTCTCCTAACCAAGTTATGCCTTCACGAAGAGAGGCGATAACGAGCAACCGTGCGGATATTCTGAACTTCGTTATCGGGTTTACCTGGTCGCGCGCTTTTAATCCGGTCAACCGAGTCGCCGCAATACAGAACGTTCGGCCCGGTGACAGGCTATGCAGAAGTTGTGCAGGCGCTCCAACGCCCCATCTAACTGCGCAGCATCCTTGAGCTGTATCGCCTGAAGCGTTTCTCTATAAAGCGCAGATAGTTTTTGCGCTCCGACGCATGAAGAATGGGATACGGAGTTCTTGGCTGAGCTTATAGCCATGACGCCCCAACTCTTCAATGATTTATAATCCAAAGATCGGTCCGTTTGAAGGATGGTGAAGAATACGCAGTCGGACCATCCCCGAATAGAGTTCTTTGTCACTCATCAGGTGTTAACTTCCACCGTCTATTATCGGATTTCGACAACGAAGAACGATAAGGCCATCACAAATTCCGAGCAAGTTTTCCTTGGAGGCGAGCGAGGCCGGACGTGCTGTCTTGGCTAGCTAACGATCGGGAAATGCTATGACCGAATCCACAGCGTCGCCGGGATTGGGTCAGGGTAGAGCCAAAGCCTTATCGCTTGGTGCTCCGGCGAGCGGTCGAGCACTTCGCGAATCGCCGCAGAAGAAGGCGCAGCGCCTAGTTAAAATCCCGCTTGGCCGGTGAAAATGTTCTTATCGATCTGCGCCGGATTGCCGAGCACGACAAAACGAATGTTGCGCATGTACTTCTGCGCGACGCGCCGCACGTCGGCGGGTGTGACGGCCGATAAACGTTCGAGAAAAGTGACTGAATTGCGCCAGCCACCACCGATCAATTCATACTGCGCCAACTCTCCCGCCTGCGCCGCGTTTGTTTCTTGCCCGAGGTAATAAGTCGTTAGATATTGGGCGATGACGGCATGGATATCATCCGGGCTCACAGGCTCGTGTTGCAATCGAGCGATCTCACTTAACATCACTTGAATCGATTGATTTGCGTCAACCGCACTGACATATAGACCCCCGACATTTGCCGCCTGGGTCCGAAGAAAGGCATCAGGCGCATACGAAAGATTTCGCTTGACGCGAACTTCTTCAAAAACCCGATCGCGCAACAGTGAGCTCGCTAATCGCATCGGGTAGATGTCCGGTGATGTCAACGGCGGCGCCGAGAATAGTCCCTGAATGTAATTTGTCGGAAGTGCGCGTTGGGTCACTTCGACAGATGATTTATCAAAGGTCAACTGTGGGACTACGTCTGGTTTGTAATTGCCGCGCCGCAACTGGCCGAAACCCGCTGTTACCAGCCCCCGCGCCTCAGTTGGGTTCAAATCACCCACGATAACCAATAGCAGCCGTGAAGTCTCCATCAGCTTGGTGTGATATTGGCGCAGGTCTTCCGGCGTCAGCTTGGCAACGGTTTCCGGCGTACCGCTGGTGTCGTTAAGGTAGGGGTGACCGGCGTAGGCAACCTGCTCCTGCAGCTTTTGCAGATAGACGTCAGGATTGTCGGTATCGTCACTGAGTAACACGACGATCCTTTGCTGGACCAGCGCGACGTCTTCCTTCGTAAAGGCGGGATTGAGCGCTACATCAACAAAGATCCGCCAGGATTGATCGAAGTTTAATCGCGTGGTGGCCAGTGACAGTACTGAATAATCGTTGTTTGATCTGCTGTCAATAACCGTGCCCATGCGCGCCAGTTCACTGCGCATTCGGGCGCGTGGATAGTTTGTGCTCGCCTCAGTGGCGGCGCTGAGCATAAGCGTCTCGATGCCCGCGTTTTGGGCGTTGATGTTAGAAGCCCCACCTCGAAGAAAAAGGCCGGCGGCCACGGTCTGGCTTCCCTCACGCCGCTTCAACAAGACCTTAAGGCCATTGACTTCAAATTCATTTACGAGCGCCGCCTGTCGCGCAATCAAGTTCTGCGCATCGGTGGTAGGGCGCGTTGGCGCGGGGGACTGTGCGACTAAATAACTCGCAGTCAGCAGCACCAGGAAAAATGCGGCCACCATTGCGCGCAGGTTCGACTTATCTTTTCTCATGTGCGATTCACCGTTTGCCATATTCAATTTCGAATCGTTCCCGTCGCTCCGCCATCACTGACAAATGACCAGCGCACTTGTCAAATGGAAAATGAGCTACTGTCCAATTAATTCTTCCGAGGTTATCTTGATCTGCCGTTGCGCTTCCGAGGAGATTAACGCTACTCCTACGTGGGGCTTGCCCTGGATATATGTTGTGATGTAACGGGTGATGTCGGTGCGCGAAGTGCGACGCAGCGCCGGCAGATAGCCACGAAAATAATCCAAGCCAGTTGAAGACCACCAGAAGCTCAACGTGTGCGTGTATTCGCTCAGCTTCTCGCGCGAGTACAGGTCGTCAGCTTCGAGCAGCGCCTTAGCGCTTTCCAACTGTTCATCGGTGAAATAATCCTTGTCGTTGAAGTGCGCGACCTCGTTATAGATTGCTTTGAGCGCGGCGCGGGTTTTGTCAGGAGTCGTCTGCGCAATGATTTGAATTGGCCCGACGTTGCGTTGCGTCAGGTAGCCAATCGTCAGGCCGGCGACCAGGCCGCTGTCCACGAGGTTGCGTTGAAAGCGCGAGTTGGGCTGCGTCAGGATGAACGAAAAAACGTCGGCCGCGTACGTGCCGGGATTGTCCTTGACCGTTGAAGGCCCGTGCCAACCGATGTTGATAATCACGTTCTGCACAGGTTGCTGCACGACGGCGCCCTCACTTTTCGCGAGCGGCGGATGCTCGACCATCGGAAATTCTACGAATGGATCGCGATCGCGGCGCGGCCAATCGCCGAAAAGCTCCTGCGCCAGTTTGAAAATCTCTTCGAATTGAACGTCGCCGGTGACGATCAGTGCTGAATTGTTCGGCACGTAGTAGCGCGCTTGAATCAGCCGCATCATGTCGGTCGTGGCGGCTGAAACCGTCTGGCGATTTCCCAACGGATTCTTCCGGCTCGGATATTTGTAGTAAAGCCGGTTCGTCATCTCGAGGTTCAGGTAGTAGTACGGATTCGATTCGTTGCGATCGATTTCGCCGATGACAACCTGGCGTTCTCGCTCGAACTCACCTTTATCGAATAGGGGATAGCGTGCCGCGTCGCGCATGAAATTCATTGCGGTGCGCAGATTAGGACTGGTCGTAGTGAAGTAGTAATGCACGACCTCTTCGCGCGTTGTCCCGTTGTAGGCAATGCCGGCCTGGCCGATTTTTTGCAAGTACTGTTCGGCGTTCGCGATGGCGCGGTTCGCTTTGAAGAACATGTGCTCGTAGAGGTGCGACAAGCCGTTCAGCTCAGGCGGCTCAGTGAATGAACCGTTGCGTACGGCCAACTCAATCGTTACCAGCGGCACGGAATGATCTTCCAGCGTCACCACTTCCAGGCCGTTCGGCAGCACGCGGCTTTTAATGTCCGAGGCCGGTTTGGTTGTCGTTTTCGCCTGCGGGCCCTGACTTTGTTGGCTCGGTGCGAGACTGGGAAAGTGCGGTCGTGCGGGGATCTGCCCGACCATTGCCAACACGATGCTGAAAACAAGAATAATTTGCTTCACGTTAAGATTCCGTCCTGTGCGAAATAGGTCCTGGCCTGCCGCATCAATGCGCTAATACGCGCGAAACTGTAAAAGGGATTCAAAAACACTCTAGCATATGGTCTGCTGAGTCACAGAGCGCCCCCCATCGGAACGGTTCGATGAAGGTGTGGCGGAAATGGATGTCGGGAAGTGAGCCGGCTTCAGTCGCCCCGAGATTACGGTTTGGTTGTCGCTCAATAAAGCAACTCGTATTTGTCGATACGCTCGCAGGGTTTGAGCGTGACCCTCTGCCTGGATTTGTCAGCTTCACGCGCGACTGCGGTTCGCAGACTCGAGTCCGCGCGAATAGCGAACCCTGTCTCCGCGTCCTTACCCGGTTTTAGAGCGACGACTAAATACTCTCCCGGCGCAACATTGCCAATCGTGAAACTGCCGTCGGCGGCCGCCGCGGTTTCAAAATACCGAAGCATGTTCGTGACGCCGTCTTTCTCAGCGGGAACAAGATAGACGCGCAAGGGGGGCAGACGGAGCCCTTCCCCAAGCGTAACCCGACCGCGCACGATAGCTGCTCCTTCGGTGAAGGTGACCGTTACGCCGGAAACCTTTTCACCCGCGCGCACGGTCATGCCCTCGCTCACGGCCGGCGCAGTGCTTAATAAAGCATTCCGAGTTTGACTGGTGCTGATTGAGCGAAGATACCAGCCGCTCGCCGGCGCGCGCGGATCGATTTGGTAAGATCCCGGAGGCAAATTCCGCAGCGCGAATTTCCCGCTCGCATCTCCGACATCGACGCTTAGGTGGTTCACTGATGCGGTCGAGACCTCAGCCAGCGCGAGGTTCTCGCCGTCATTTTTCTTGTCCGGCTCGTAGCGGCGGCCGAAAACCAATGTCTCCTGCCCGACAGTCTCACGCCTTTTGCCGCAGCCGTTCTTAGCGTCCGTCTCAAAAACTAAACGGCCTTCGATTGCCGCCTGCTTGGTGAGCGTAAGGGTTACGCCGGTTACGTCGCTCCCGCGAATCGTCACGCGACGCGGCGCGGACCTGAATTCATCGCGGGTCTGCAAAAACTGATATGCGAACACTTCATACTCACCAGCAGGAACGCCCGTAAAGGCAAAATTAAAGTTGCTAGCTGAGTTTGCAAAGGTGCTGAACACTGCGGAGCGGTTACGAACATCGACGAGACTTATCGTTGCGCTTGCGCGAAATTCTTGGGCCTCTGACACACCTAACACCTGACCGCTGATCGCGTGTCCCGGCTCTGCCCGATATTGAATGTCCGCAGTTATCTCTTCACCGTCACGGACCGCGATCTCAGACGCCGTATCGCGCGGCGATGAAGGAAAATAGGTTGGGGTGTCGTTGTCATAGACGCTTGGTACGATCGTGCCGGTGCGTGGCTTTGCCGCGAGCACAAGATATCGTCCTGGCGGCAGACCGTAGATTCGATAAACTCCGCGATCATCAGTTGCTCGTTCGCGCAACATGACAGGCGTGGGCAGGCGTTTGTCGTTCTCATCACTGACTCGAATCGCGAATACTCCCAGCGCGATCAGCGGGCCGTTCGGGCCCGTGACTTTACCCGTGATTACGCCGCCCCTATGCAACGTCAGCGTCACCGAATCGCCGATGCGGTAGAAGGCCTGAGAATTGAATCCGAATTGAATCGCAGTCGCGTAACCGGACATGAACCGCGACAAGCGATAAACACCAGCCGGCAATCCTTCGATCTTAAAGTCGCCGTTCTTGTCAGCTTTCGCACTCTGCGAGCGCCTGGCACTGCCCATCGAGCCCGCGAGCACAACCGCTCCCGGTAAAGGATCACCATTTGTATTCACCACACGTCCGGTGATTGCGCCGGTTACCGGCGCTGCTGGCGATGTGTTCGCTTTAGCCTGGGCGGCGCAGCGCGCGGGCATAAAGAGGAGCGCTGTGAGAGTCGTCGAAAGGATTAGTGTTGGCTTCGACCAATGCATCATGGGCGCACCTGCGGTTGGCTCAAGTCAATTAGAAAGCTCACCTCAGATTCCGAACCGTTCGTGACGTTGACAATCTGTTTTTGCGTCTGACGCGGGGGCGTCGGACGGCGGTCGGGTAAAGTCAGTCGAGGCTCCAATTCGTACGTTCCGGGCGACAGATTCTTGATGATGAAGTTACCCCGCGCATCTGCCTGAACACCCATGGCTTCGGGCGAACCTTCGCGGCGAAAGGTGACGAAAATTCGGGCATCCGCCGGCGGTGTTCCACCGGCGAAGCTCATCGTGCCGCGAATAGAGCCGGTTCCATAGCTAACCACGATCACGATTCCCGACACTGATTGCTGCATTTCTAGAGTGCGACCAAGGTCGACCCCTTCGCGCTCAATGCGCGCAACAGTTGGTCGCGTCGCGTTGCGGACGTTTGCGGAGACGTCAACGCTCAACCGTCCCGGCCTCAGGCCTGGCATCTGAAAATTACCATCAGCTGCCACCACCGCGTTGCCGCTCCCCGTTGCTTGAATCGGCGTCGGGGTTTCGGGCCACGCATGCACTCTGAGATCAGGCAGTAGCGCCAATAATTCTCTCGTGCTAAGCCCTTCGGCAATGACTGCACCACTTAGGGTGAAGCCGCGTATTGCTTTAATTTCAAGTCCCGTTACGTCCTGGTCAACGATTTCGAAGTCAACCGGATCACCGTAAAAATCCCCGCCGTTGTTGTAATCAGACATGGCGGCTATGTTGTAACGACCGGGACGAAGTCCTTCGAACCTGAATTCGCCGTTGCTTTCAGTCGGCAACCCGCTGAAACTCGGCGTGCGACCCGAATCCTTTTCCACGACGGCAATTCTGTACCGAATGCCGGCGACCGGACGGCCTGTGGTTGCGTCCATGATGTGCCCGGCCACCGCGAACGAGGCTGTCCGCTCGCCAACCTTGATGTTGATGAGTTCGGCTTCGCCCCCTTCCTTTAGTTCGAGGATTGCGGCTTTCGCAGCGTCGCTTGGATCAGAGTAGTAAGTGCGGGGATATGAACTGCTGCGGATTCCTTCCTTCGGGTCGAAGCCGACACTGACTTTGTAGCGGCCGGCCGGCAGTCCGTAGATTCGATAAACGCCACGATCGTCGGTGCGATAGACTTCGTCGCGAAACGACCGCGGGACGCCAAATCTTGGATTTCCGTTTTCATCAAGCAACTCAAGCAACACCTGTTCGTCGACTACGGGCTTGGTGTCGACGGTCGAAATCCGGCCGGTGATCACGCCACCATTGGTGAGCTTTAGATCAACATTTCCAACATCCTCGTTAGCCGCAAGTAAAATGCTTTTGGTTGAGCCGAAAGGAAGGTACCCCGGATACGGTTGCGACTCTGCGATCAGTCCCGGCGTGAGAGTCCAAATCTGATATTGACCTGGCGGCAAGCCGGTGAGGCCGTAATAACCCTGACCGTCCGTTACAGTTCGTGCGGCGGTATCACGACGATTGACCGTGTCGCCCGCAATTGCGGCGACGGAAATACCGGCGATGGGCTTGCCGCGCAGCGAAACCTGCCCAGAGATTGTTCCTGCAGGTTGAGGTTTCGCGTCAGGCTTTTGTGCGTGACCACTGGTTGCCGCAATCAAAAGTACCGTGGCAATCGCCAGCGTAAATCCGAGCGAGGATCGTTGGAGCGGCATGGGGGTTCTGCGTCCTTTACGAGGGCTAGAGCCGTTTCAGGGCGTCATCATCCCACCGTCCCAGGCGAACGGCAAGAAAAATCTAAGGCTGAAGGTGTTGCTAGGATTTGACGAGTGTTTGCTTGTAGAATCGGCTTCGCTCTTCGGCAATATCGAGTTCGGTACAGATGCCTCTTCTAAAAATCACAGACGCAAGCGGGCGCCAGTCGGAGCACAGTCTGTTGCCGAAACTCACTTGCAACATCGGGCGCGCGCCTGACAATCAAATCGTCCTGGACGATCCGCGCGCGTCGCGTCACCACGCGCACATCCGGCCGGCCGACGATGGATCCTTCGTGATCATCGACGGCGTTTACGTCAACGGCCAGATTAATCGCAGCGCGAACAAGATTTTCATCAACGGCGAGCAGAAGTTCGAGCACGTGCTGAAGAATGGCGACCGCGTCACGATTGGCGCCAGCACGATCAAGTTCGAACAGCCAAAGGAAGAGCGCACCGCCGACCTGAGTTACGACGACAAGCCGCTTGGGCACACGCAACTCTTGATGTCGGCAAAGGACGTGCTCAGCACCGTGCTGCGGCAGCAGGCTGACACCGGGAAGTTGCCCTCAGTCGCGCGCGACAAGGTCCTCGAGCAGTTACAAAGAAAGGCAAACATCCTCGCCGAGCTGTACGAGATGAGCAAAGCGCTGGGATCGGGTTTCGACCTCGATCGGATTTTCAAGATGGCCACGGACATCATCTTTCGATCGACGCCCGCGGATCGCGTGGTTGCGCTGCTGGCCGACGGGGTGGTGACGGAACAAAACGCCGACGAGGCGAAACTGTTTCCCATTGCCACGCGCGCGCGTGACGAAAAACTTGAAGCGTACGCCAAGAAGATGACCATCGGCCGTACGATCACGCGCAAAGTAATGAAAGACCGCGTCGCGCTGCTGTCGCAGGACGCTGCCGCCGAAGAACAATTCGCGGGTGTCGATTCGATTGTTTCGCAAGGCGTGCGCTCGACGATTTGCGCGCCCCTGTTTACAGAGGCAGGCGTTCACGGCGCCTTGTATGCCGATCGGCTGGATCCTTTTTCGGCATTCAAGCCCGACGACCTGGAGTTGATTAGCGCCGTCGCCGCGCAAACTGCGATCGCGGTTGAGAACGTGCGCGCGCACGAGCGTCTGGCAAAGGAAGAAGTTGCGCGCGCGAACTACAGCCGGTTTTTGCCCGAGTACGTCGTCAAGCAGATGCTGGAAAACCCCGAGTCATTCAAACTCGGTGGCGTCACTCAAACCATTACAATCCTGTTCGCCGACATTCGCGGCTTCACGCGCATCTCTGAACATGCCGCGCCGGAAAAGATCGTTGATTTGCTCAACCGCTACTTCTCAGCGATGACGGACATCATCTTTGCGCATGGGGGAACGCTGGATAAGTATCTCGGTGATGGATTGATGGCGCTGTTCGGCGCCCCCACGACGACTCCTAAAGACGCGGCGAATGCGTTAGCGGCAGCGGTCGCCATGCAGCGACGGATGATCAGCATCAACACCGAACTTCGCGAGGAAGGCTTTCAGGAAATTGGGATCGGTATCGGATTGCACACCGGCGAGGTAACGGTTGGCTACATCGGCTCTGACCGGCGGTCGGAATATACCGCGATCGGCGATGCAGTAAACACGGCTTCACGGCTCGAATCGAATGCCCAAGGCGGACAGATTCTGGTAAGTGAAGCGACCGCCAAAGCCGCGAAATCGCGATACGAACTCACTCCGCGTGAAGCGATCCACGTCAAAAACCGCGAACAACCCGTCCCGCTGTTTGACGTGCAGTGGCAAAAGGCGACGGGGACTTAAGCAAAGGCAAAAGGCAAAAGAAAAAAGTAAAAGCACGAGTTCGAACAAGACAATCCTCGTAGGCGCCGTAATCGGGAACGCTGAGAAGCTTTAAGGTGTCTTAACTTTTGCCTTCACGCTATGGCCTTCCGCGATTTCTTCAAACGACAAATTCTGATCGCGCGAGTCTTTGGTATTCCCGTCCGAATCGACTATCGCTGGTTCATTGTGTTCGCTTTGAGCGTCGCCTTGATTGCCGCGAACGTGCGCAATCAATGGATGCAACTGGGTGTCGTGCGCTTGCCGCCGACCGGCGAGTTTATGGCCTGGGTTTTGGGGGTGGTCACAACGCTCGCTTTGTTTGTCTCCGTCTTCGGACACGAGTTGTCGCACGCCTTAATGGCCCGGATTGAAGGTATCGCGATTGAAGAGATCGTCCTGCACCCATTTGGCGGCTTGGCACGAATGCGCACCCAGCCTGAAAGTCCGCGCGCCGAATTCAGGATTGCGGTGGCGGGCCCGGCGGCGAGTTTTCTGTTTTCGGTTATCGCATTTGGGGCGTTGTGGATCTCGACGCGGCTGGAACTTTACTTCGCGATCTATCTTTTCTTCTTTGTCGCTGCCGGAAATCTTCTGCTCGCCATCTTCAATTTGTTTCCGGGTTATCCGCTGGATGGCGGCCGCGTGCTGCGCGCAATCGTTTGGAAGCGCACCGGTAATATGCGCGAGGCAACGCGGATCGCGGGCTTCTGCGGACAGTTGATTGCGCTTATTCTGATCGTGTTTGGTGTTTACATGGCGGTCGCGCCCACGTTTCGCGCATACTTTATGGGCCTTTGGGCGGTCATGGTCGGCGTGTTTCTTTTGGGCGCCGCGACCAGTGTCGTGAAAGGCGCGCGCGAACCCGCGACGGTGCGCGACGCCATGACAGTTCCGGTTGCCGTCGAGCCCGACTCAACAGTGCAGAGTTTTATCGACGAACTTCTGCCGTTACATCGGCAAGCGACATTTCCCGTGGCGCGTGATCGAAAGCTGCTCGGCATCCTTGTGCTCGACGATCTCAAAAAAGTGCCACGGGAACAGTGGCGTACGCGCCGCGCGCGCGAAGTGATGCGTCCGGTTAACGCATCGATGTTTGTACCGTCATCGGCGACGATGGCTTCGGCGCGCGAGTTAATGCAGCGCAACGGCGTCGGCGCGGTCGCGGTAATTGATGAGCGGTACGATTTGATCGGCTTTCTGCGGCAGAGGACTCAATTACAAAGGACAAAGAGGAAGACAAAAACAACAGGTAAAGAAGCTCTTGGTACCTGAATTTTGATTTCTGTTTCTGGTTTTGTTTTCCTCGGTGTCCTCTGGTGAAAATTTGTTCATGAAAAGACTTTTTGGGACGGACGGGATTCGCGGCGAAGCCGGAAAGTTTCCCCTCGATGCGGCGACCGTTCACGTCATCGGCCGCTCGCTAGCCACGCGTTTGGCAGACCGAAAAGGGAGTGCGCCCCACATCGTCGTTGGGCGCGACACTCGCGAATCGGGCGGATGGATGGAAGCTGCGTTGATCTCCGGGGCGCGAGAAGCCGGTGCTGAGATCGAGTCCGCCGGGGTAATTACGACACCGGGCGTCGCGTTTCTCACGCGCACTCTGCCCACAGACGCAGGCGTCGTAATCAGCGCTTCCCACAATCCCTTTCAAGACAACGGGATCAAAGTTTTCGAAGCCTCGGGACGGAAGCTCGATGACGCGATGGAACGCTCGATCGAATCGGACATTCAGAGTCAGACGAAGAATTCGGAGCCGTCGGCTTGCAGCGGCGAAGCCAAGCCTGTTAATTCTGATCGATCCGAAGACTTGCGGGCGCCATACATCAATTATTTGGCGCAGGAAATTGGTCACAACCTTTCGTTAGCCAACCTAAAAATCGTTGTTGACTGCGCGAACGGTGCCGCTTTCGAGATCGCGCCCGAAGTCTTGCGTCGCTTGGGTGCGAACCTGATCGCTATCAACCACACGCCGGACGGGCGAAACATCAATCTCAATGCCGGATCGCTTCACATCGAAAGCTTGCAGGAACGCGTGGTTGCGGAAGGTTCCGATCTGGGCGTTGCCTTCGATGGCGATGCGGATCGCGCTCTTTTCGTTGATGCGGCTGGAAAGTTCGTTGATGGTGACGCAACGATTTGGGTGCTGGCGAACTATTTGAAAGCTCGCGGCGAACTGTCGGATGACAAAGTCGTCGCCACCGTTATGAGCAACATCGGACTAGAGATCGCGCTTCGTTCCCAGAGCATCAATCTTGTGCGTACCGACGTGGGCGACAAGTATGTTCTGGAGGAGCTCTTGCGCAGCGGGGGAGCGCTTGGCGGAGAACAGTCAGGTCACATCATCTTTCCGAAGGTCAGCCTTGCTGGCGATGGAATTATTACGACGCTCATGCTGCTAAGCGCAATCGTTGAAAAGCGGGAGTCGCTTGCGGAACTCACACAGGGAATTCGGCGCTATCCGCAGGTTTTGCTGAATGTTCGGGTTCGGGAAAAGCGCCCGTTTGAGGAACTGCCGTCCGTGCAGCGGCTGGCAAACGAAATTCAACAAACACTGGGTGATCGGGGCCGGTTGTTGCTTCGCTACTCGGGAACTGAGCCGCTGGCACGCGTCATGATCGAAGGTCCCACCGAAGCCGAGGTCAATCAGGGTGCTCAAAGCCTCGCCGCAGCCATTCAGAAAGAGATCGGAGCCTCTGGCGTTTCGTGAGCTGACGCTGCTCACCCCGCTACGTTGTTCGATCGAGAAAAACTTACAGACAGGGCTGTGAAAGAGTTGCACGGTTGGACGCGGATGGCGTCGTTGGGCCAGCAAAATCCAATGTATTTCCAAGCGTTTTATCAGCCCAAAAAACTCTATTGCGCGGCACAATCGTTGCGGTGTATATTGCGGGGCAAGAGAGACGGTTGGTGGATCCTCCGTCTCAAGTGGTTGCTGGGGTGAGGACAGTAACCACGAAAATGGATGGGCGCTGCGACCCCCACGTTGCAGCGCCCATTCTATTTATGACGAAGCGCAAGGTAGCTTGCGTTTTTCTTTTTTTGAGCGCACCAATCCTACCAAACCCTCTTGTTATTGCTAACCGCGCGTGACTATCACGGTCTTCTGATGCGGGCAGGATGCCCGCGCAAGCAGCCGGCTATTTGACTCGCAAAGACGATTCGCGTAGATAGGTGCGGGTTCATGGCTGGAGCATCCTTTATTCGCCTCTCTCCGAGAGCGTCGCTCGTCCTCTTTGCCGTTCTACTGGTGACGTTCAGCGCGGGCGCCTGTCGCAAACGAGCGACCAGCGGCAACGCAAACTCCAATACATCGACAAGCGCAGCGAATCCGGAGGAGGCCAAACGACAGGCGCAGTCTTTGGTCGATCAGGCGCGCGAGCTTTACAAGAACGACGAAGATGAGCGCGCCTTGGAAGTTCTCAAGCAGGCCATACAACTCGATCCGAATCATGCCGAGGCCCATCTTCGTCTGGGCATGTCTCTGGCGGCCCTGGGGAAGAAAGATGAAGCCGAAGAGCAGTACAAGAAGGCCATCGAGCTTTTCAAGAAGATGACTCAGAATGATTCAAAAGATAGTGCCGACTATTTCTACTTAGGCGAGGCGTACAACTTTCTGCATCGTGATGAAGATGCGGTGCGAGCCTATCGTCAGGCGACGCAAATAAAGTCGGATGATGAGGAGACCTGGTACCAGCTCGGAAGCTCGCTGAACAAGCTGGCGCGTTACACCGAAGCGATTGGCGCATTTGAGAAAGCGCTGGAACTTCAGCCGGAGGACTACCGCGCGACTGACGGATTGGAAGAAGCGAAGGAAGGCGCGCAACGTATTCGCCAAGGCAAGAAGCATAACGAGGAGATGCTGAAGAAACAGGCGAATGCGAATGCCAACGCGAATTCAAATTCCAGCACGAAGCCCAGTCCTTAAACTTGGATTAAGATCGGCCGGCGGTGGCGGCGGTTGATCCACGTTTTGCGAATCGAATCGCTCAGAGTAGGATTACGGAGAAACCGAACTTCAACCACCCGCTATCCCGACTAGTCGGGATTCGACTTAACTGACGCATGGCCACTTACACACCACCACCGTATTTTCCGCAGAGCTCGCTCTCGCCGCCAGACAAGAACCGTTATCTAAAGTTCAAGCTGGTCGTGGCCGCGCTGATAGTCCTTTTGCTGGCGGTCATCGGCGGCGCGATCACTGGAATCGTGTATCTCATCAAAGCGCTGGCTTGAGCCGCTCTGGCGCGCTTGACATCAAAAGTGCGCACCCTTATAGTTTCCCGTTTCGGACTAAGTTTCCGATTCCTCTAGTGCAACGCTGTAACTGGTTCTGTCGGTGCGGAGGCGTTGCCCGACTCGATGCGTGGCATCGGTCGTTTAATTATTGTGGCGTAAAGCTCGCATCCTTCACGATGCGAACGCGGCAAACGGCCCCGCCTGGTGCCGCGACGCTACAGAAAAGCTTCGGCTAATTTTGGGCTATTGGGAAGCCAAATCCGCGCCCGCCTAAAAGCGAAATCAGAACGTCCCTTTAACTAAATCTGTAGCAGGCCAGTTTGTCTGCGCTGACTGCCGGACACGTTCCGGAAAGAGGCAGGCCGCGGCCCTTTTGCGCTTTACACACTCGGGACCGAGTTTGAGAAACAGGTAAAGATGCCGACGATAAATCAACTAGTTCGCAAAGGACGCCAGCAGGTCAAATACAAGACGGCCAGCCCGGCGCTGCAGAGTTCACCGCAGAAACGCGGCGTATGCACTCGCGTCTATACCCAGACGCCGAAGAAACCGAACTCCGCGCTGCGCAAAGTCGCGCGCGTGCGTCTGACCAACGGCATCGAGGTCACGACGTACATTCCCGGCGTCGGCCACAACCTGCAGGAGCACTCGATCGTTTTGATTCGTGGCGGGCGCGTCAAGGATTTGCCGGGCGTTCGCTATCACGTGATTCGCGGCACGCTGGATTCCGTCGGCGTCAGCGATCGCAAGAAGAGCCGTTCGAAGTACGGCGCCAAACGTCCAAAGGGAGGCGCGAAGTAACCAATGCCGAGACGCCGAGTTGCAGAGCGAAGAGCCGTTCTTCCCGATCCGGTCTACAACAGTCCGCTGGTGACGAAGTTCATCAACGGGATCATGTGGGGCGGCAAGCGCTCGCTGGCCGAACGCACATTTTACGATGCTCTGCGGCAGGTCGGCGATAAGGCCGGCGACGAGCCCTTGAAAGTTTTTAAGCGCGCGATTGAAAACGTCAGACCTACGGTCGAAGTGAAATCGCGGCGCGTCGGTGGATCCACCTACCAGGTGCCGGTTGAGGTGCATCAGGAGAGGCGTGGCGCGTTGGCAATTCGTTGGATTGTCGCGTATGCGCGCAGCCGCGGCGAAAAGACGATGACCGATCGTTTGGCGGCTGAGTTACTTGATGCGGCAAACAATCGCGGCAACGCAGTGAAGAAGAAGGAAGATACGCATCGCATGGCGGACGCCAACAAAGCGTTTGCGCACTATAAGTGGTAACCGTTTAGACGGCGCACTTGTGCGCCGCCGGACAAGTCCGGCGTCTAAACGGAAGTGACCCGAAGGTTAAATGGCTAAGCACGACGACTTAAATCTGTTCCGGAATATCGGCATCATGGCGCACATCGATGCCGGTAAGACCACCACCACGGAACGTGTCCTTTATTACACGGGCGTCTCGCACAAAATCGGCGAGGTGCACGAGGGCACGGCGACCATGGACTGGATGGAGCAGGAACAGGAGCGCGGCATTACCATCACCAGCGCCGCGACGACTTGTTTTTGGGAACGGAACGGTGTCGATCATCGAATCAATATCATCGACACGCCGGGCCACGTCGATTTCACGATGGAAGTTGAGCGCAGTCTGCGCGTCCTCGACGGCGCAGTGGCCGTCTTCGATGGCGTCGCCGGAGTCGAGCCGCAATCCGAGACTGTTTGGCGTCAAGCAGACAAGTATGGCGTCCCTCGCATCTGTTTTATTAACAAGCTCGATCGGGCCGGCGCGTCGTTCCAGCGCTCCTTCGATTCGATTATTACCCGCCTTGGCGCAAATCCCGTCGCGCTCCAAATTCCTATCGGACATGAAGATCAGTTCAAAGGCGTCGTTGACATCATCACGATGAAGGGGCTGGTCTGGAACGACGAATCAAAAGGCGCGAAGTACGAAGAGGTCGAAATTCCGGCCGAGCTGAAAGAAGAAGTTGCCGGCGCGCGTGAAAAGTTGATTGAAGCGGTCGCGATGGTTGATGACGACTTGATGCACAAGTACGTTGAGGCCCAGCCGATCAGTGAAGCCGAGATTCGCAAAGCGCTGCGCAAAGGAACGCTCGAGCTGCGTTTGGTCCCGGTTGTGACGGGTTCGGCATTCAAGAACAAGGGCGTACAGACGCTGCTCGACGCAGTCGTCGATTATATGCCCTCGCCGCTCGATATTCCGCCGGTTGAGGGCATCAATCCGAAAAACGCTCAGAAAGAAACGCGTCCGCCTGACGCCAGCGCGCCGTTCAGCGGCCTGGTGTTCAAGATTATGGCCGACAAGCACCTGGGCCAGCTTTCGTTCGTGCGCATTTACAGCGGCACGATCAAGTCGGGTTCGTACGCATTTAACGCCGCGAAAGACACGCGCGAGCGGGTGGGCCGCCTGATGCGCATGCATGCCAACAAGCGCGAAGACATTGAAACGGCCAGCGCCGGCGAGATTATTGCCATTGGCGGCATGAAGCAGGTGACCACCGGCGACACGATCTGCGACGAAAACAAGCCAATCATCCTCGAAGCGATTGACTTTCCCGCGCCGGTGATTCGGGTCGCAGTCGAGCCCAAAACTCGAGCGGATCAGGACAAACTGGGCGTCGCGCTTGGCCGCCTGGCTCAGGAAGATCCTTCATTCAACGTTTCTACCGACCATGAAACCGGTCAGACGATCATTGCCGGAATGGGCGAGCTGCACCTCGAAATTATTGTCGATCGCATGAAGCGCGAGTTTGGCGTCGAAGCCAACGTCGGCAAACCGCAGGTGGCTTATCGCGAGACGATTACGCAGCCGGCGACCGGCAAAGAGATTTTCAAGAAGCAAACCGGCGGTCGCGGCCAGTACGCGCACGTGGAATTAGAAATCGAGCCGGCGCCTGGCGAAGGCTTCGTGTTCGAAAACAAAATTACCGGCGGCGCGATTCCGCGCGAGTTTATCAAGCCCACTGAGCAGGGCATTCACGACGCGATGGAGCGCGGCTATCTCGCCGGCTATGACCTGGTCGACATTAGAGTGCGACTGGTTGATGGCGGATTCCACGAAGTTGATTCGGACGAACGAGCTTTTATCATTGCCGGCTCGTTGGCATTCCAGGATGCAGTCAGGAAGGCCAAGCCGGTGCTGCTGGAGCCGATCATGCGGATCGAAGTGGTGACACCTGAAGATTACATGGGCGCCGTGAACGGCGACTTGAATCGGCGGCGCGGACAGATCGAAAAGATGGAGCCGCGACCCGGCGGCGCGCAGGTCATCACGGCGTTTGTGCCGCTGTCAGAAATGTTTGGCTATACGACTGACTTGCGCTCGGCAACGCAGGGTCGCGCGACTTCGACGATGCACTTTGAGCGATATGATCAGGCGCCAAAGAACGTCGCCGAAGAAGTGATCGCGAAGGTTCAGGGAGTGGCGAAGTAGGTGTTTACAGAACCGCGAGCGGTAGCGAGCGGGATAAAGAGGCGAGCAAGGATGCTCGCGACCCGCCGACAAGATGTCGGCGCTCCAATTAGAGGCAGCAAAGATGAGCAAAGAGAAATTTGATCGCAGTAAGCCGCACGTGAACATCGGGACGATTGGGCACGTGGACCATGGCAAGACGACTTTAACGGCGGCCATCACGAAGGTTTTGGCGAAGAACAATCCGAAGGTGCAGTTTGTGGCTTTCGATCAGATTGACAAGGCGCCGGAAGAGAAAGCCAGAGGGATCACGATCGCGACCGCGCACGTTGAGTACGAGACGACTAATCGTCACTACGCGCACGTGGACTGTCCGGGCCACGCCGACTATGTGAAGAATATGATCACGGGCGCGGCGCAGATGGACGGAGCGATCCTGGTGGTGGCCGCGACCGACGGTCCGATGCCGCAGACGCGCGAGCACATCCTGTTGGCTCGCCAGGTGGGCGTGCCGGCGATGGTGGTGGCTCTGAATAAAGTGGATGCGGTTGACGATCCTGAGTTGCTCGAACTGGTGGAATTGGAAGTTCGCGAGTTGCTGAGCGCCTATGAATTTCCGGGAGACGATATTCCGGTGGTGAAGGTCTCGGCCTTGAAAGCTCTGGAAGGCGACGAGACGTGGGAGAAGACGATTCTGGAGTTGATGGAAGCGGTTGACAGCTACATTCCGACTCCGGCACGCGATGTCGACAAGCCGTTCTTGATGCCGGTGGAAGACATCTTCACGATTCAGGGTCGCGGGACGGTGGCGACGGGAAGAGTTGAGCGCGGCAAGGTGAAAGTGAACGAGGCGGTTGAGATCGTGGGCATCCGGCCCACCACGAAGACGGTGGTGACGGGCGTAGAGATGTTCAAGAAGCTGCTGGATGAAGGCACGGCGGGCGACAACGTTGGCTTGCTGCTGCGCGGGGTGGAAAGAAAAGATATTGAGCGTGGGCAGGTAGTTTCAAAGCCGGGCTCGATAACGCCGCACACGAAGTTCAAGGCGGAGGCGTATGTGCTGACGAAGGAAGAAGGCGGACGACATACACCGTTCTTCACGGGCTATCGGCCGCAGTTCTACTTCCGGACCACGGACGTGACTGGGGTGGCGCATCTGCCGGAGGGCGTCGAGATGGTCATGCCGGGCGACAACATTCAGATGGACATCGAGCTGATTGCCCCAATCGCCATGGAGAAAGGGCTGCGCTTCGCGATTCGTGAAGGCGGCCGCACCGTCGGCGCCGGCACCGTCGCTGAGGTGGTGGAATA
>JBQTHO010000026.1:0-46987 GCA_052389795.1 Acidobacteriota bacterium
AACCGTGGAAAACAAACTACGTTTTCCCACCGTTCCCACAGCCCCTACTGCTGCTAATAAATCAAGATGAAAAAGCAGCGACCCAAAAACAATTACGATCGTTTACACAAAATCCCTTGCGGATCCCTCGGCTCCACCGAAACCGATGCGCCTTTCACATCAACCCGCCTTTCGCTGTTTCTGCGAACGGTACTGTTGGTCAAGACCATGCCGATGAACTGCTTTATCAAAGCCTGCCGGGACACCTTGAGTCGCTTCGCGGCTTGATCGACCTCATCGAGCATTGCCTTACCAAGATCAATTCCCGCGCCGCCAAGTGGCGACATCATCTTGCCTTTGTTTGTAAAGTAGGACGATATGTCTTCGCCCTTGTCCGCTTTGCGAGCGAGGGATTCAGCGGACGGCGTTCGGGGTGTGCTAGAGGTTTTCTTCATAAAGCTTTTCTTCTTCTTCAGCGGTAGATTTCCACAGCGATGGCCTTAGGGCAGTTTCGGGTTTCGAGTTTCAAGTTGATCGGCGCTCTCACGGGGCGGGCGGCAGAAGGCAAGAGCCGGAAAGCAGAAGGCGAAAGGCAGCACGCGGACACCAGACTGGCTTCATCGCGAGCGCTCAGTCTTTATTTTCCGCCGAGCGGCGCGAACAGAAGAACTCGCGCGTTTAGTTCTTTTTTTGGTGCTCGCTGCCTTGGGTTCGAAGGTTACGCGAACGCGCGCGCGCAAGACGCCGGCAACCTTTCGCAGGTTTGCCAGCGAGTGGCCTTCGTAACCGGGTGATTCGAGGCGGCTGATGTGCTGCTGTGAAGTCTTCAATCGCCGAGCGAGCTCCTTCTGTGAAAGACCAGCCTCTTGACGAAGCGCCGTAAGCTGCATCGCCACATCCCACGCCTCTCCCGCGCCCTCATATCGCGCGGCAAACTCAGAGTCCTTCATTTGCTCGTCCAGGTATCGATCAAAATTCGTCTTTTTCATTTCTTTCTTTTCTCCCAATCGGCCATGCGGTCGCGCGCAGTGCGTAAATCACGCGCCGCAATCGCCTGGCCTTTGTTACGAACGGCGTGAACCGCGATGATGCGCCGTCCTTTCATGAAGAACCAAAGCACTCGCGTATTCAACTTGCCCACGTGCCGCATCTCAAACAAGTCGCTGCCGAGCGCCTTGGACAGCGGCTCGCGATGATAATCACGGTTTCTGAGCTTGTTCAGACCTGCAACTATCGCCACAAAGTCATCCGGGTCGCTGACCTTGAGTTCATCGAGGAACTCGCGCACCGGGCAGTTCCCGTTAACTGTCTCGTAGAATTCTACGCTGAATTCCATAGTGGAAGCAACATCAATATTGATGTGCGAGTCTTTATTGAACTTATCGAATTTTAGCTGATTGAGGTGATCACAATTTGTGATCACCTCAGACTTCTCTTTTGCATTCAAGTGAAAAAGGAAGTCTTCTGGAAACCGCTCGATGTTCCGTTTGACCGCTTGATTCAAAGTCCGCAGCGGTTATTGCGGATTTCGGATTGGGGATTGAAGAGTCAGGAGTCAGGACTCAGGACTCAGTACTGAGCAATGAAAACTGACGACTGAGAAAAGCAGGAATCAGAACTCAGGCTCAGAAGTCAGAAGTCAGAACGAAGAAGCGGCTGAAGATCGCGAGACTCCAGCCGTCTCGTCGCTTTTAAAAGATTTACTTCTTTGGTGAAAGGCGCACACGGTCGCCGTTCAACCCAACCTTCATTGACATGCTCGTGAACCAGGCATATTGTCTGTCCACGCTGGGCCGCGTCCAATAAACCTGCCGTGTTGGCTTTGGCTTTCAATTCGAGCCGAGGACCATCCATTTGTTAAGCCCTCGCGCCGAACCATCGCAAGCGTGTATGCAGACAAAATAATTTTGACGTGCGATCTCGAACCACCCGGCGCACATTTCAAGTATAGGCTTCACAGCGCGAGTTTTCCGTACCCCGGCTGTGAGTCTCTTGTTTCTTTGTACGGGAAAAGGAGTTCAAGAGTGAAACATATTCCAAGACTGGTATTACTGTTGTTGTTTGTATCCCCTATCGTCTGGGGCCAATGCAGCGACGCGGACAAGAAAAAGCTGGAGGCCCTCGACAGATCTTGGGGCGAAGCCGCACAGCGAGGTGATCGAGCGTTCCTGCAAAACGTTTACGCCGATGAGTACATGAACACATCTCTTGCCGGCACGCTCACGAAGGCGCAAGCCATCGAGAACGCGGTCAGCGAGGCCGAGCGCCGCCGTGCTAACCCGCAAGCCGCTGACAGCGTTACCCACGACTATTACATAATCACCTGCACGCCGAACACGGCGACCATCACTCATCGCAATATCATTACGGCGAAAGTGGACGGCAAAGACCAGAACTTTTACACGCGCAGCGTCCACTTCCTTGAAAAGCGCGGCGGCGATTGGCGAGTGGTCAGCGACGCGGGAGGACCGCTCAACGACGCGGCGCAGTTGCTCTACATGGAGATGGAGTGGGCGGACGCCGACAAGAGCGGTGACGCGGCCTGGTTCGAGCGGAACTTTTCCGAAAATTTCTACAGCATCAGCAGCCTGACGGGAAAGCTCAACACCAAGGCCGATGACATCGCAGATTTGAAGAACAGGAAAGAAGTGATAGATTCCGCCACGGCGTCGGATATGGTGGTGCGGATCGACGGGAACACAGCCTTGGTGACCGGCATTTATCACCTTAAGGGACGCGACGACAAAGGACAGATGATGGACCGCCGCATACGCTACACCGACATCTACGCCAAAAAGGACGGACGGTGGCAGGTAATCGGATCGCAGGGAACTCCGATCAAGTAGTAAACACTTCCAACAACCGACCTGAGACATGGAGGCATGCGAACGTTCGATTCCGATCGTTGCCTCCCAACCGGTCGAACTTCATAAGGGCTGGCTAAGGTTTGATGAGGCCCGGCGCATTCTATCGTCGTGAGCGGGGGATCTTTGGGTCCCCCGAGCGCGGCTGGTGCTGGAACCACTCGTGTGGGGATCATTCGCGAGGGCAGGACTCGTGCGACAGCCATTTGCCGAAAGCACTCGTGCCAGAGCCGACCCCGCCGGAACTAACTGCTCGCGAACCATTCGCGCCGTAATCTTACGGAGTTGCCCACACTCACGCACCGTAAAAAACGCTTATGAAGGCCGTAATAGGAAATGAAAATTACTATGAAGGCCAGAAAATAAAGCCCGGTCATGAAATAGGTTTCCATCCAGACGGATTTTTCCTTTAACACAAGAATCTCGCGCGCGCTGGTCGGGCCACGGACGAAGAGCACAAACAGGCCGGATTGGGACAGATGAATGGGGTTGTTCTAAAGCGTTTACGCTGAAAGTCGGCCGGGTAAGACTTTCAGACTTTTGAGGCAGAGCAATTCGCAGCAGCTTACTGCTTACTGTTTACTGCTCTCAGTAGCGGCCGCCTTCGCCTGATTCTTTTGAGCAATCGCGTAGAGAATTGTCTTGATTTGGAAAGGCGTTAGCTCGGGCCGCGCCTCGAGCAAAAGCGCAATAACGCCGGTGACGTAAGGCGCGGCGAAACTGTTTCCGGTCATTTGTCGTCGCCCACCGCCGGGCCAGGTTGTTTCCACCTGAACGCCCGGGGCCACCAGCTCGA
The DNA here is from genome assembly GCA_052389795.1 of Acidobacteriota bacterium. Lineage (GTDB taxonomy): Bacteria > Acidobacteriota > Blastocatellia > Pyrinomonadales > Pyrinomonadaceae > UBA11740. Next base: position 3,640 of record JBQTHO010000026.1, read on the forward strand.
TGACTTCACCGTACTGGAATCCGAAGTTGAGCGGATCTCCGCCGGCGCGTTTGACCACGGAAACCAGCGATGAGGAAAAAATAGAGGGCGAGCTGAGTTGTGGAAGGTTATTCGCGGCCGCTACGAGCATCACGCGTTCCCGGTACGCCTTGTCCAGAAGCTCACGCATCGGCATCCAGAAGTCGCGTTTGGTTGTGCCCAGCGAAAGATTTACAACTTGAAGCTTCTGTTTGATGGCAAAGTCCACGCCCATCAGAAACATTTCGCCCGTGCCGGAGCCGGTCGGACCGAGAACTTTGATGCTCGTGATTTCAACGTCCGGCGCGACGCTGGTGATGATCCCGGCGCAAGCGGTTCCGTGACCGGCTTGATCGCCCGAGGTCGATTCCTTGAAAACGATTTGACCGCCTTCATTGACGGCTTGATATGACGCTTTGATTTTGCCGGCGAGCTCCGGATGTTCGGTATCTATGCCACTGTCGACGACGCCCACGCGCACACCGCGACCCGTGCGGCCTGTCCAAAGCGACTCTGGCTGAATCTGCGACCACAGGTCAATCAGATCGTTATCAACTGTGACAGCAGATTCGGACTGCGCCATGCTTATCTCCTTGCAGCTAGCCTAGAAATTAAAATAGCCGGAACCGGATGAACGTTTCTCGGCGAATCGCGCGAGCGTCTCAAGAATGTCGCGAACCATTTCGCGTTCAGCGTCGCCTTGCGAAACTACGTCGCGCAACCTGACCCCCAGCAGCAGGAGGTCGCGATGCTCAGGCGCGGCGTCCAGGCTCTTGAGCCATTCAGACGAATCGCTGCTGCCGGCTTCGTCATTAGCGGTCTTGATTGAATGCAGGAACATCGCTTCAACCAGCGCCGCCATTTCGTACGAATCGACCAGCCGCGCAATCGCGTCGGCAAAGCGCGCCGCGTCATCCATCTCTTCCGGCGTGAAGGGCGGGTACGGCGGCTCGCCGGGCCGGTTCACAAATTCCAGCACGCCAATCGTTTCGTTGCCCGTGCGCAAGGGCGTCGCCAACAGCGTCACCGTTTTAAATCCGATCGCTTCGTCGGCCCCTGACCAGAATGAGCCTTCAGCGCTGACGTCGTTGACCGCCATCGGTTGGCCGCTCGAAAAGACAAGGCCGGCAATGCCTTTGCCCGGTGGAATTCTGATCTTCAACAACGCTTCTTCAAGTTCGCTGACCGCGACGAGAAATCTCAGCCCGCCCTCGCGCCCGTCGCGCACTAAAACCGACGCATCGGCTGAACCGACTGTCTCTTGCGCAACTTTCAACAAGTCGTCAATCGCCTGCCGAATAGGCCTGGACAACGAGTTCGACAAGTCGACTTTGTCGAGCGAGTCACGAATCTTCGCCGCGGTGGCGTCTTCAGGTGTCTCGGGATTGGAATTGTCTGGCATCGTTAGATTCGTCCTGTGAAGCTCCACCGCCGGTGCGCGGTTGAATCACACGCACATCAAACCGTCTTGAATGCGAAGGCCGCATTATACAGAGGTCAAAAGTTTCTGCAATTGCGAATAGTTGGGAGGTCTGGGAATTCGGCGTCTTGCGATGTAATGAGGTCAGTACCCGGAGCGGTAGCGACGGGGTAAAAAGCGTACGACCCGGTCGCTACCGCTCCCGGTACTGACTTCATACAGCGCGTCTTTGACTGTCGATAGTCGCCTCAGTAGGATGTGCAATGTTCTTTTAACTTGATCATCCGAACCTGCAAATGAATCCAGCGACACCAGCAGCACCTGATCCATCGATGCCTTCGCATCTTCGACCTGAGGCGACCCAGGCAATCGAAGAAGCGACGAAACTTCAGAACGACGGCGACCACGCGACGGCGATTCAACGCCTTGAGCGCACCCTCGCTGACATTCCCGCGGGTTCAGAATTCGAGCAGTTCAAGGATCGCGTAAGTCTGACGATGGCCATCGCTGAGTTCACTGTCAGCGCCGGCAACTCTGAAGGCGCGGTCGCGAGGCTCGCCCAGGAATTTGGAATTGCTAAAGAAGCTTTTCAACGAATCAAAGCGGCCGGCACGGAAGATGACAAGCGAACTGCTTTTCGCGGACTTGTTCAACTCAAGGATCTGCACACGCGGCTCAGATTACTGGGACAGCCGGCTCCTGAACTGTTAATGAAAGAGTGGCTGAATACTGATCCATTGACGCTCGCCGACTTGAAAGGTCAAATCGTTCTGCTCGAATTCTGGGCTACCTGGTGCAAACCCTGCGAACAACTGTTTCCGCGAATCAAAGAGCTGCACGCGCAGCATGCCGAGGACAATCTCCGAGTGTTGGCCCTCACGCGATTTTTCATGGCCTACGGTGGGCCTCCTGAGGCGCAGGCGCAGGAGATGACTCTGGTGCGCGAATTCGCGGAAAAACACCGGCTTGAATTTCCGGTCGGCGTCGCCGAAGACGAAGGCGTTCAGTCGGCTTACGGCGCGACCGCTTTGCCGATGCTCGCGTTAATCGATCGCGCCGGCATCGTTCGCTCGTTCGCTTTTTCTCCCGACGAAGAGAATTTCAAACGCGCGCTTGCCGATTCTCTTGCGTAGCACCGCGCGCGTGTCAACGCGGGGCAGTAGCCCGACCGTCAGGAAGGGCTGAAATGCGCGACTTAATGAGCCCTCCCTAACGGTCGGGCTACTGCCCCGAACCAGCGCCACACATTAACACCAGTACTTCAAAAGAAACCCGTTTGTAAATCGCGCGGGTTGTTGATAGGATGCCCGCGCTCAAACCGCAGTCTTCTGCTAATAAAGCATCATACGTCGCTGCCGGAAGACGGCTTTCCAGCGGTTGGGGCCGGAAGCATCGGCGGGCGGCCGTTCCAAAGGCCTTTGCGGGAATTGTTTTCCACTTCCGCAAAACTGTACCGGCGATCCGTCTTAGGCGATCGAGAACCGAAAGCGCATCTGCTAGAAAGTCAGCGTTTGGGATTCTCGGGTTTCGCGGCCAGGCAAAGGTGACCTGGCAAAAAAAAGCGACACTGAATCAACAGAGGGGTTTAGGCCCCACATCTTGAAAGGAGAACAGAGAAGTTTATGGCTCTTGTAAGCACTATGCCCGAGAAAGGGCAACAGGCTAAGGTCTATGACATTCCCGATGCCGATCTTTCGAAGTACGAAGCCGTAGAAGGCACGATGGCCACCTACGACGAGGCGAAGGAAAAAATCGCCGGTGGTAAAGAACTCGGCGCGGGCGTGGATCTCGATAAAGCAGATGTGCAGGCCTACAGCGATATCTGCATCTGCTACTTCTGGTGGCGCGGCGTCCTGTATTACAGGTACCAGTACTGCTGGCAAAGCTGTCCGTAACCACGAAGTTAAACGCAAACCAAATGGGAAGTTCGCGCTCAAAGACAAACGCTTTATCCGAGTTGCGGACTTCCCGTTTCATTCAGCAGTTCGGTCCGTTGCGAATCGCAACGCGCTGAAGAATTCGGCGATTCGTTCGCCGCTCAACCACTAACAAGGAGAAAAACGTTATGGCGTTGGTAACTACCGTCCCGACTGGCGGGGAAGAACCGAAAGTTTACGACATTCCTGAAGGCGATCTTTCGAAGTACGAAGCTGTCGAAGCGAAGCAAGAGCCCTACGACCAGGCTAAGGACACGGTCAGCGGCGGCACTCAACTCGCCGGCGGCGTCGAGATCGACAAACAAGACGTGCAAGCGTACGGCAACATCTGCATTTGCTACTTCTGGTGGCGCGGCGTTCTGTATTATCGCTATCAGTACTGCTGGCAGCACTGCCCGTAAGCCCACGTTTAGCGCTTCAACTAAACCACGGAAGTTCGCCGATAAGCGTCGCCGCTGTCGCGAACTTCCGTTTTTTTTGGGCGGGGGGAGACTGAGCTGGCATTAATATACTTGAACTCACCACCGCGAATGGCTGTGCCACTCCGATGCGCGGCAAGTCTCGGACTTGCCGATAAGTGGCTCTATTTAGTCACACCCGTCTCTGACCGGTGTGGGTCAAAAGACCCGATGAAAAAGGGTTCGTTGCCGGCAAGTCGGAGACTTGCCGCGCATCGGAGAGGCAAAGCCATTACAGCGAGCGAGGTTTGAAGAGATTGGGCGTGGTCAAGTATGTTATTGCTCCTCAGCGGATCATCTGTCAGCTCGCTTCTCAGTCACTCCACCGATCTGTATAATCTCGCCGTTTTTGCAGACGCGTTGAGAATGAAGTCAGTACCACCTATGTCAGCAGATGGGCTAAAGAAGACTCTTTAATCCGCCCTGACGCGGCTGGTACTGACCTCAGTGCACAACACACTCAGATCAATTCATTCAGAGCCAATAACGCCATACAACTATGTCAGACAAAACTGATCCGAAATTCCCGGCAGGCATGAAGCCTGTTGGAGGTGGCGCTTCACCCGCGCCAGACGAACTTTCCAACGAGCCGCTTCCCGGTCATATTCCCGTTGGCCCAATTCCGCCGGGGGCGATCCCGCCCGGCGCGCCCATGCCTCCGGAAGCTATGCCTCCGGAAGGCGGCATGATGAAAGCCGCGTCGTTACCACCCGGGGCCACGATGCCCAAAGGTGCTCAGATGCCTCCGGGTGGTCCAATGCCACAAGGTGGCGCGATGCCTCCGGGAGCGATGCCACCGCCGGGACCGATGCCGCCGCCGGGTGAAGTACCCGCTGACGGCGGCATGATGAAACCGGCTTCGTTGCCGGCCGGTGCCTCACTGCCGGAAGGGGGCTCGATGCCTCAGGGCGGCGCGGTGCCAGAGAACATGATGCCGAAGCCCAAGCAGCCAGACGCCCGTCCCTACATCAAGCGCGCGCTGAAACTGCTGACGCACCACAAGAAAATGGTAATTTGGTCAACCGTCCTGACTCTGATCGGCTCGTTACTTCCGTTTGTCGTTAGCGCTTCGTTCGGTCCGCTACTCGAAATCCTCGGGAACGCTGCCCGAGGCACTGGCATGGACAATGTCTGGGGGCTCACCGGCTCGCTCTACAAGCCAGTCCCCCCGCCCGGTGCTGAACTTACGGCCGCCCCGCCGATGACGGGCATTCGTGGGTGGCTGGGTACGCCGTTAAGCTTTAGTACGATCTTTATCATCTGGGCCGTCGCGACGATCGGCTCGGCCGCTCTGCGCTTTGTGCAGATGTGGATGACGTCGAACCTCGAACAGAAAATCGTCGCCGAGATCCAGGGGAAGGTTTACGACCATCTACAGACACTTTCGCTGGACTTTTTCACCGGCGGCAAGACGGGCGGCCTGATGCAGCGCGTCTTGAACGAATCACAGAACGTCCAGAAGCTAATCACGCAAGTCCTGTTGACGCCCATACTCGACGTGTTTGTTCTGATTGTGGCGCTGCTTTACCTGTTCGGGATGAGTTGGCAAATGACTCTCGTGTCGTTTGCGCTCGGACCGGTGGCGTTCTGGCTGTTCCGAGTCACGATGAACAAGTTGCAAAGTTCCGCGAACCACATGATGGAAGTGTCGCGCGACCTCAATTCTGAGTTGAACGAGTCGCTGACCGGCATGGCCGACATTCAGATCTTCAATGCGCAGGAAAAGCGCAGCGGTCGATTCGCTACGCTGGCTCACGAGACAGCGAATCAAACGGCGAAGCTGTTCATGTGGATGCACCTCAGTAACAGCAACTCGCTGATCTATGTTGCCCTCAGTACCGCGCTCGTGCTGCTGGTCGGTATTCAGTACGGGCCGAGATTCGGGTTAGGGCTCGGCGCCTTAGTCACTTTCACGCTGTTCATTCCCAATATGTTCGCGCCCGTGCAGCGCGTTATCACTTCCTACAGCACTTACAAGTCGCTGGTGCCGGGCATCGTCGCGACGTACGAATTGCTGGATACCAGGCCGACCGTAGTGGAAAGACCAAATGCGCGGAAGCTGGGCGATATTCACGGCGACATCAAATTCGAAAACGTTGTCTTTGGCTATACGCCCTTCAAAAAAATCCTGGACGGCGTTAGCTTCGAGATTCGCGAAGGCGAGATCGTGGCATTTGTCGGGGCGATTGGTTGCGGCAAGTCCACGATTATGAATCTGCTGCTCCGGTTTCTGGAACAGGACGCGGGCAAGATCACGATTGGCGGGGAAGACATCACCGAGGTCACGCTGGCTTCGCTGCGCGAGCAGGTTTCAAAACTCTCGCAGTTTCCGTTCTTCCTGAAAGACACTATTCGCGAGAACGTGAGGCTCGGCCGCGTCGGCGCCACCGATGCCGAGGTCGAGCAGGCGTGCCGTCTGGCGAATATTCACGACACGATCGTTAATGAAATACCCGGTGGCTACAATTGCATCGTTGGTGATCAAGTCCCGTCGGGTGGCCAGAAACGCCTGATTGCGTTCGCGCGCTGCCTGATTCGGCAGCCCGAAGTGCTTTTGCTGGATGAGCCGACAGAAAACCTAAACGAAACAAATCGGATTGAGATGGCGAAGTTTATTCACAACTATGCAAAAGGCGAGAACAAGCGCACCTGCATCGTCATTTCCCACGATATGAACTTTGTTCACATCGTGGCCGATCGCATCATCGTAATCGACAAGGGCAAGGCCGTTCAGAGCGGTACCCACGCAGAGTTGCTGCAACAGGACGGCATCTACAAGACGCTCTACGAGCTGAAGAACATCAATCCCGATCTGCTGCGCACGCGCGATGGCGGCGGGGCTGCTGCGGCGGGTGAGCCGGACGAACTGCCACCAGGATTCGCTCCGGCGTAATTCAAGAAAAAGTAAAAAGATAAAAGGAAAAGGGATCGCGGTGTAAAGATCGCGCCAGACGGTCAAACGTCTGGGTAAGAAACGGAGCAACAATTTTGTTGCGCCTCTGGCGCCGCCCACTGCGGTAAGCCTGGCTTACCGGCGAGACTCACTCAATCCCTTCGAGGCTGCGCTTCAAATTCTGAGGCATAGCCTCGGGACTATTAATGACATCTCTCGGAAAGCGAGTCCCGACGAGTCGGGACCCCGCTGTGCGCTGCGGCAGAGCGGCTTTGGGTAAAAAGTCCGAGAAAGCAGCTCTCATTCAGACCGGGCTTTAGCCCGGTGACAAGCAGAGTACGAGACTAATTGAACCGACGGTTTACTGGACTGCCAAGAACTCAGACGATTGGCTACGAAAAACTTTTGCCCTGCAAACGACCCGGAGAACCGTTTGGGTCCTATGATCTCACGCTCTTTCATCACCGGGCTGAAGCCCGGGGTGAACGAGAGTCTTACTCTCAGCCTTTTGCGGCAAAGGCAAATCAATGAATCAATTTTTCTTTCGACTGATGCGATACGTATCGTAGCGACAAACCGCTGAATGATCGCAGAACTTGCACGTCTTCTTACCTTCCGAAGGCCTGACGCGAAAGTCGCCCGCGCGCATCCCGTCGATGAACTGCCAGATGCGTCTTGAAACTTCACTGCGAACCCGCTGCCACTGCACGTCGTCTACCATCACGCGTCCGGTTACGTCCGTGCAATCGCTGAACATCCGGCGATACAGCCCCTGATTCAAACGTTTTCCGCGACCGCGTAAGCGATAGTAACCACCGCCCGCCAGTTCAAAGTCCGGCACGAACAGTTGCTCCAATGCCGCCAGGTAAATGGGAATCTGAAGCTGACGGCCCGCGGACATGTCTTCGATCCGCGCGCCCTGCGACAGTTTGTAATCGTACGCAACAATGCTTTGACCCGATTCGCTCACATCGACGCGATCGATTTGTCCCTGGATCGACGCCGCTTCCGATGATGCGTCACGGTGGCGGTGTATCTTCAAGTAATCCGATTTCGAGGAGGGATCGCTCGCTTGAGACGCGCGGCCGAACGCCAACTCGAAATACGTGGGCCGCATTCCGCGCGGCTGAGTTCGCTGTTGCAGGCGCAACTCATGCAGCAGGACCTGTTCGAGAATCAGCTTGCGAATCTCGCAATCGATTTTCCAGATGCGTTCGTTTAGCGGCGGGACCAGCCGCTCGTGTTCCTTGAACACTTCATCGGCGACGGCGTTGATTTCGGCGCGCAATGCTTCGCGATCAAGCGCAGGGAGATACTGCTTTCGATGCCTTTCAAAAAACCTGCGCAGCACGTCGTGCAGCAGCTTGCCCGCATCTATCGCCGGCAGGTCGAGCGCTGCTTCATTGCGCGGCTCGAGTCGCAGCACCCGCGCTGCGAAGAACTTGAACGCGCAGTTGCCGTAAGCACTCAACCCGCTGGCGCTGTAAACGTACTCAGGACCGAAATGACTGGCGAGCAGCGCGCGTAGGTCGCTATTCGTTATCTGTCCATCGTTTGGCCCAAACGCATCTCCGCTGCGCTGCATTTCGATCGCGACGCGCCGCATCAGCGAATCGGACACGTACATCTCGCGACGAGCACGAGACACCAGTTCCCTAGCCACGACTGGTGAGAACCCCGGGTCAGTTCGCGTGTGTGGCCCGTGTCCGGCTTTTTGCCGGACGAGCTTCGCGGCTAACTCTGCACCGCTCGAAATCGATTGCACATCGTGGCTGTCGATATCACTGCGAATCTGCTTGCGCTCTAATTCAGCAGGCGCAATCGCGCGGCGCAATTCTTCGATGTAGTACGACGGCACGGTTTCGATGCCGTCATCAGCCGCCAAAGGCCGCGTCAGAAACAAACGCTCAGTCGCGCGGCAGGCGCATTGATAGAAGTAATGCTCTTCTTTCAAAAGCGTCTCAGTCGAAATGTCTTCGAGCACGAGCCCATGCTTCTTGAGTCGTTCGCGTTCTTCATGCGGATACAGCCAGTCACGCGAGGCGCGTAAAGGAAAGCTGCCTTCATTCATGCCGGCGATGAACATGGCGCGAAAGCGCAGGCCGCGCACATCCGTCGCTTCGAGCACGTGCAAGCCGTCACGATCGCCGGCCGAGATTGAAAGCGTCTGGGATTTAAGACAGCGTTCAAGTTCATCGATGAATGCTGACAGAGTAGTTTGCGGCAGAGACCCGACCGTTAGGGAGGGTGCCTTCCGTGACTGCACCCTCCCTAACGGTCGGGTCTCTGCAATGACTTCGCGTGCGACATCGAAGCTGCGGACCGTCGCGGCCAGGGCCCGACGCAAAGCTTCCATGCCGCGCACATTTAACATGACCTGCGGAACGTCCGCCGGGCTGTGCCGTCTCGTCAGCGGTCCCTGCACCTCGGGTGCAAACTCGAACGCGTCCAGTAAAGACATCAACGCGCGGCGCAACTCATCCGTCGGGCCCTGCTCTGGAGTATGCGCGATCGTCTGTCGCAGATGTTCAATCACCAACATCGTCCAGGCGATTGCCGCCGGATGGATCGGCGATGGACGCTTCGTCTTTTCCTTCGGCGCCGGTTCATCAGGAGCCGCCGCTTCGATTTCGAGAGTGACCGCAGCGTCTTCTCCGTTGGGGTCGGTCGCGCCGATAAACGAACGCGCAGCCTCGCGTGACGGTAGAACGCGAATCAGACGCTCGGCGCGATCCAGCCACGCGCGCACCCTTTGTTCGCTGCCGACGTACGCGATCACATTTTCGATTACGTCCGGCGCCCAGCGACCGATGCCCAGCCCAAAACGGCGGCTCGCCTTGCGCTCATCTTGATCGGAAGCGTCGAGCAACGTCGCGTATCGACCGTCGAAAACCTTCGTCAATTCCTGCAACTGCTCGTCTGAAAGACGGAAGTAATCAGTCTTGATTAGATGTGCTAGATCGCTCGCCTTGGGATTCGTAACATGCTCGCGTTCAGGATCTTTCAGGATCTGAAGCAGCTTTGCTGTAGCGCGAATACAGGGAATGTCATTGGCCGCCACGCGTCTTTCCAAATTGCAGGGCACCGATTCCGCCGCGAACACGCGCAAGATTAAGTCGGCATAGGCGGCACGTTCGCGCACCACCAGCGCCATGTCGGAAAGATTGTAATTCTCTTCACCGATCAGCCGCTTCATCTCTTTCGCGATCGAGCGCAGCTCAGTCTCGCGATCGCTGCATTCCAGTAACCTGTACCGCAAGTTGTTAACTTGCGTTCGTTCTCCATCGGCATCAGAACGCAAGTTAGCAACTTGCGCTACATTGAATAGCCGTGCGGGCAGGTCGGCGCTCGACGGCTCCGCATCCGCAATCACTTCGAAGTCAGCAATCGACTTCAGTTGCTCAATCGTAGATTGAAACGTCTGAAAGATTTGGGGGTTGCGATCGTCGTAGTTGATATTCACGATCACGTTGGGAATCCGCTGGATGAGTAGCCGCAGCATCTCGCCCTGGACCGGCGTGAAATCAAAGAAGCCGTCGAGCACCAGCAGATCGATGCTCTCGAGCCACGGAAGCGTGTAGCGCAAGTTATCAACTTGCGATACATCCCCGCGCAGGATGTGTAATGCGCTAAGTTGATCGGCGTCAGCGTCCGTCAAACCGAGACTATCGAGCGCCTCGCTGTATTTTGCGTAAATCAATGCGACATCGCGATCAAAGTCGAGTTGACTTCTGAGACTTTGGACTTTGGACTTTGGACTTTGGACTGAATCGTCCGCCGCTCGCGATTCGACGATGCTTGCAAACTCGTCTGCCGTTTTTCCGGCGCGTTGCAGCTCGCCGATCAGTGTCGCGATGGTGTTTACGCACCCAGCCCGATTCGCCAGACGCTTGATCGCCGGCAGTTGGCCGGCGTCCGCAAGTTGCTTGATGATTTGGGAGATCAGGCTGTGGCGCAGCGGCAGTTCTTCGCGATCGATCGGAACGCGTAAAGCCAGCGGTGTCAGAAGCCCGCGCGTGTCAGAAGCCCGACCGTCAGGGAGGGCAATCGTCGACACCGAGCCGTCAGCGACTGCACTCGACAACACGCGCCGCACGAATCCACGAAACAGATAAAATGGGAACTCGCCCCAGACTCCCTGAGCGTTCTTTCCGTCTAAGACTGTCTGAGTAGCAAGGTCCAGCAGCGGATGTGAGGCCGCGATGTAAAGCAGCCGATCAGTTTCGCCTTTCGCGACGTACTCGGCGCAACGCGCGAGCAGTCGTTCGCGATTCGTTCCCAGAACCGGCCCTAACCAAATTTCTTTTGACATGAGGTCACCCGCAGATTTCACAGATTAGTTTCTTGAAATGAGTTTGCACGGCGCCCCTGAAGAGTCATGCGCAATGAGCCATTGAAGATGGCGGCAGAGAGTAGCCCCGCGCGTAAACCCCGGGGTAACGGATCCACAAAAATCATTGAGCCCGCAAAGCGGGCGACGTTAAACTACCCCGTCCCAGTTGCGCTCTTTGAAAAGGGAAGAGATGGCGCGGGTTCGTCTGGTATTTCCTCTTCGCCGGCAACCAATTCGGGAAATAGTCCGCCTTCGTCCAGCGTCAGGACGCGACTTGTTTTATCGACGGAGTCGATAATCTCAATTTCTTCACCGGCAATGGCGCCGCGTTCTTTGAACTTGCGCGCAGTCACCATCACCCGAGCTTCGAGCGAGCCCACACCTTTGTTGTACGACTCAAGCGCGCGATCGAGATTGCGGCCGATCTCTGCGAAGTAGTTAACGAACGTTCGCAACCGATCGTAAAGCTCCTTGCCGAGCTTCCCGACTTCGTCAGCATTGGCGGCCCGCTGCTCCTGTTGCCAACCGTAAGAGATTGCTTTCAAAAGCGCGATCAGTGTCGTTGGGGTGGCGATGATCACTCGCTGATTGATGCCATCTTCAATCAGTTTCGGATCCTGTTCGAGGGCCGCACTGTAAAAATTTTCGCCGGGCAGAAAGAGCAAGACAAACTCCGGCGTTGGCTGAACGCTTTCCCAGTATGATTTCCGGCTGAGGTGGCCGATGTGCGTCCGCACGAGGCGCGCATGCTCCTTTAATCGTTCAATCCGAATCGCATCGTCGGTGGCCGAGATCGATTCGTAGAACGCTTCGAACGGAACCTTTGCGTCCACCACGATGCACCTGTTTCCCGGCAGACGCACAATGACATCCGGTCGAATACGCCCGTCTTCCGTCGCAACGTTTGCCTGTTCATTGAAGTCGCAGTACTGGACCATGCCGGCCAGTTCGACGACGCGCCGCAATTGAATCTCGCCCCAGCGGCCACGTATGTGGGGAGTGCGCAAAGCCTTCACTAAATTTCCGGTTTCCGCCTGAAGCTGCAACTGTGACGTGGCCAGGCCGCGCACTTGTTCGCGCAACTCGGCGTAAGCGCCGGCCCGGGCTTTTTCGATCTCGCCAATCTTCCCGTCCACTTTTTCGAGCGACTCTTTCAGCGGCTTGACCAATTGGTCGATCGCCTGTTGCCGCTGATCCAAATCGCCTTTCGCCGTCGCCTGAAACTTTTCCAGCGTTGCGCGCGCCAGGTTGAGGAATTCCTGGTTGTTGTCTTTCAAAGCGTCTCGCGAAAGCGCCTTGAATTTTTCGGCAAGTTCTTCCGTGACCCGCTTGAACGATTCGCTTCGCTCCTGCGCTGCGCGGCGCTCGCCCTCCAGCTCAGCCTGCAAACGAGAGTTGTGTTCGCGCAGTCCGTCTCTCTCGCTTACTTCGCCTTCGAACGCCTGTTGAAGTTTTAGTAACTCGTTGTTTTTTGAAAGCAGACGCTCATGAAACGTCGCGAGTTGGGTCGCGCTTTCATTCTTACCGTCTTCGAACGCGCTGTTCGCTTTTGCGCGGAAGATCAGCCAGGCAATGACTGCACCAAGGGCCGCACCGGCAAGCAGTATGAGAACGGGGATCACATCGGTCATGGAAGGTCAGTTTACCAGAAGCGTTGCAAACGTGAAACAGCGTCGCGGCCGCGGGCAACTTGGCGTGCGACTGCGGAATAATTAACCACTGAGGACACAGAGAAAAACCAAAAAGACCTTCGGGAGAAACGACTAACCAATCCCTCTTTGCGGTCCTTTGCGTTTTTCCGACTTGGCGTGATCGAAGCGCCTGAAACACTTTCACGCAAAGGCGCTAAGACGCAAAAAAAACGCAAAAAAAATTCTTCTCATTCTGGTTTGTATTTCCTCTGTGTCCTCTGTGGTTAAAGTAGTTCATGCGCCGAAACACGCGACCATGCGTTCGTAAACTTTTCGCGTCAAGCGCACGTCGTTCAAATTGTATTCGCGGATCTCGGCGAGTTTACCGGCCTGGTAAAGCTCGAACACGCGACTACCTTCAACCGCGGCGGTTTTGCTCGATTCAAATCCTAACGTCCACGCAAGATCGTCGAGGCCGACGCGACCGCGTCGATCACCAAGCCACCAGGCGCGCATCGTGTCGTAAGCGCCGCGCACGTGGAACTCGCCCAGGTCGATGAACGGCTTGACCGGGATATTGTTCGCGAGACAGCGCTGAAAGATGAACGGCAGATCGAAATTGATGAGGTTGTGACCCACAACCAGATCGCAGTCAGGATCAAAGTCGGACATCAGCATCAAAAAGCCTTTTAGGGCTTCTGCTTCTTCCTCCTCGTTGCCATCCGCATCGATGCCGAACGCGTGCTCGCTTTGATTCGACGTTAGCCCTTCGATCTCAACTGCCGGTACGGGCCCGACGTGAACGGCGATGCAGAGGATTCGGCCCGAAGTCGCGTTCAGCGAACCGAGTTGATAGACCCGCTCTTCTTCGGCCGCGATGTCTTCCAAATAGCGCTGCTGTTGTTCCATGCGCATGTAGCCCAACCGGTAATCGCGCTCGAGCTTCGGGCCAACCCGGTCGCGAAAGCCCGGCAGCGCCAGCGTCTCGATATCCAGAGTGAAGGTGCGCGGCATCAACGGATCGCAGCCGACGTACTCGCGATATTGTTCGATTGTGATTGGCTTATATTCAGAGACTACGAACTGGGTTCGATCCTGAAATGATTCGAGTTTGCCGGTGACGCCCCACAAACCGGGACGCAGATCCTCGCGGCCTTCCAGCACTTCACCCCAGATTTTCAACAGCAGATTGCCGGTCGCATTGCGCGCGTTGGCGTCGCGAAACGGTTTCCCTTGTTGCGTGCGGCGCTCGCGCACAGAGGTCACCGTAACCATCAACCACACTTCTTCAGCGAATGGGAGTTCGGGAATGGGGATATTGCCTTTCATCTTTCAATTAACTGACAAATTCAGTGATGAGCTCGTCGAAACCCGGCCGAATAAATTCGTGCGCTCGCGGGAATCGCGCCTCCAAGCCACGCCGCAAGCGATCTAATGTGACCAACAGCGGCTGTATTGTATCGGACTTTTCAGGTAGTGAGATTTGCAATGAACGCCAGGCCGCCGACGATCGACCAATTGCCGCCAACGCAACTTTAGCAGAACCGTGAGAATCCATTTTTGCGGTTCTCTCGAGGACGGCATCGTAGTCAACGTCTTCGTCATCGTCGTCGCTGAATTCGTAATCAAACGACAGGGCTTCGTCTTCGACCGGGACCCCCGCAAACATTTTACTTCCGTCGACCGCGCGAAACGTTTTCGCGGCGATGAAGAATTGATACCAACGAATGACATCCACGGCTTCCGCGATCGTTATGTCGTCCGTCAAACATTGCGAGGTGCCCGTACTTTCATCGTGGATCAGTTCCGCCGCGACGAACTCAGACCGCAACCACTGCTCCGCCAGATCACTGTAAGCGTGTGCCGCTTGAGATAATGCATCCTGCTCCGCTTCCTCGAAATCGCGTTCGTGTTCAGCAATTGCGTCTTCAGAATCGACTGCGTTCAGATCGACGCCATGTTTTGCAGACCACTCAGCAATCAACTCTGCTGTCGTCCGGAAAATCTCGTGCATCTTCCGCCAAAACTCTTCATTCGTAATATCGCGCGCCCGAGAATCTTCAATGTCTGGGTCCGCCTGTTCGATAGCGTACATGGCGCATCTCGAAGTGAATTGGCAACGCTCGCACCAACGATCGCAGTAGTTATGAATGCCGGAGATGAAATTCGGTTTACCGGCCAGCTCCATCAGTTCGTCTTTGTTCATCGCTGCGGCCGTTTAGAGTCCAATCTTTAGATTGTTCTTAGACTGTGGGCAAGGTAAAGCTTGAACTCTAAACTTTTGTGCTCGCGGCATTGTAATGTAATATCCGCCACGTCACCATGACTTTGCACAAGTGGTCTTTAAGCGATGCCAAAACTCTCCAGCGCTGCTCCGACTTTCGCGGTCGCCGATGTCGGCGAAACGATTCGCTGGTATCAGGAACAGCTCGGCTTCACGACCTATCCCTTTCCCGAGACACCGCCTTACGTCTTTGCGATCGTCAGCCGCGACACGGTGGAAATAATGTTTCAGCACGTGCCGGGTTACGAAAAGCCTGACCTTTACAGCCTGCGCAAGGGCGGTGTGTGGGACGCCTACATCAGGATGGAAGGTGTAAAAGAGTTCTACGAATCAATCAAAGGCAGAGTGGAAATCGTGTTGCCGCTGCGAAAGCAGCCCTACGGCGATTGGGAGTTCGAAGTCAAAGATCCTAACGGCTACATTCTGGTTTTCAGCGAGTTGATTGATTAGTCGACCAGGCTGGTGACCGCCTGGCCCGCCCCGCACCGTGCCGTAAGCGTCTTTATTTCGGATCTTAATCTGTGTCTCGGTGGATCTGCGCCTCTGTGGTGAAGCTTTCGCAGAAATACTCACCACAGAGAACTCACTGAGACACAGAGAGGAGTTTGAATTAGGACACTACACATCGGCCCAAAACGCACAATCTCCTCCGCATTTCTGTGGTAAAGTTACTCGACCCGAACGGCAGTCCCCCAAGAACGCGTCGCAAAGATTCTGGACAATCTGGTGGTACTACTATGAGTCTAGCCCGACAACCTTTCGGCGAGTCCCAACCGGCGTCTCTCTTCCGTCGAGCTGGTTCTGACATCAAAAGCAACCCAGTGTTGTACGTGCTGTCGATTGTTTTGCTCGCAGCAGTCTATTTCGCGGCGGCCAAGTTCGGCCTGTCATTGGCTTCGGTCCACACGAACGTTTCCCCGGTTTGGCCGCCGACGGGAATCGCCTTAGCGGCCATCCTGATACTCGGTTACCGCGTCTGGCCGGGAATTTTCCTCGGCGCGCTGCTGACTAATCTTTTGACTCCGATACCGATGGTGACCGCTTTCGGGATTGCCATCGGAAACACTCTTGAAACAGTCATTGCGGCGCGTGTACTTATGGCTATCGGATTTCGCCCCGCCATGGATCGCGCGCGCGACGTCTTCAAGTTCGTGGTGGTGGCAGCGGTCTGCACGACGATCAGCGCGACGATCGGAAATCTGAGCCTGTATTTAGGCGGTGCCTCAAGCCTTGCGAATTTCGGTTCGCTCTGGGTGACGTGGTGGCTCGGAGATTTGACGGGCGCTGTGACGGTGGCGCCTCTCATCCTAACCTGGAGCTTGGGTACAGGTAATTGGCTACCGAAACACCGATATCTCGAAGCGGCACTCCTCATTCTGCTTTTATCCATCAGCGCCATTGTGACGTTCGGCGAGAAAGCGCGGACGGTACATTTCTATCCGCTAACCCTTTTGATGATTCCGTTTCTGCTTTGGGCGGCATTCAGATTAGGCCGAAGAGGTGTAACGGTCGCGGTGGCAGTTATCTCGGCGTTCGCCATTTGGGGAACATCGCACGAATTAGGCCCCTTCGTCACCAGCGATCCGAACCAATCGCTGATGATGTTGCAGCTCTTCATCGCTTTTAACGCCGTGACCTCCCTCTTTCTCGTCACCGTGGTCGAAGAGAAGCGACTGGCAGAAACAAGGCGCGCTGAAGATCAAAGAAGGCTGGAAGCAAATCTCGCGGTTACGCAAATCCTCGCCGAATCGCCAAAGGTAGGCATTGCGCTCGAACGGATTCTGCCGACGGTTGGCGAATCGTTGGGTTGGGAATTTGGTTGCGTATGGTTCCCCGCGAGCGACCGAACCGTGCTGCGCAGCATCGCCACCTGGCAGAAGACCCCGAAACCGCAATTTGACGCTGTCTGTTGCGAACGCACATTTGAACCGGGCGTTGGCTTACCGGGCCGCGTCTGGGCCAAGCGAGAACCCGCATGGATTTGCGACGTCGCCCACGATGACAATTTTCCGCGCATGCCGATCGCGATCGCAGAGGGCCTGCATGGAGCCTTTGCCTTCCCGATCACGTTCAAGGAAAACTTTTTCGGAGTAATCGAGTTTTTCAGTTCAGAAATCCGGCAGCCTGACGAACACATGCTCGCCATGTTTGCCGGCATCGGCAGCCAGATCGGCCAGTTCATCGAACGCAAGGGCGCCGCTGAGGCGTTGCGTGACAACGAGAGCCGGCTGCGACTCGCGACCACGACCGGTAACGTCGGCGTCTGGGACTGGGACATTGAAAACAATCGTGTGTCCTGGACAGATTCACTGTACGAGATTCACGGCATAACGAAAGAAGACTTTCCCGGCACAGGTGAGGCGTTCAGCAATCTTATTCACCCGGATGATCGAGAGCGGGTGTCGAAAGCGATCGAAGAGAGTTTGCATCACGATGTTCCTTATCAACTCGAGCTGCGCACGGTTCGTCCCAATGGCGAAATCGTCTGGCTCTTCACAAACGCGACTGTAATTCGCGAGAACGGCATGCCGGTGCGGATGCTCGGCGGCACCGTCGATATCAGCGACATCAAACGCGCCGAGCAGGCCTTACGCGAAAGCGAACAGCGCTATCGCGCGGTCATCGAAGCGTTGCCCGCTGCCGTTTACACTACCGACGCCGCCGGACGCGTCACCATGTTCAATCAAGCCGCCGTCGATTTCTCAGGCCGAATGCCTGAGGTCGGCGGCGATTCCTGGTGTGTCACGTGGAAGCTTTATCATCCCGACGGAAAGCCAATGCCGCATGCCGAATGTCCGATGGCCATGGCGCTAAAGAGCGGCGAGATCATTCGCGGACACGAAGCGATTGCGGAACGCCCGGACGGAACGCGCGTTAACTTCATTCCCTACCCGACTCCTTTGCACGACGCGGATGGCAACCTCATCGGCGCCATCAACATGCTGGTTGACATTACCGATCGGAAGAAAGCCGAAGAGACTTTACAACGCAGCGAGCGAGAGCTTACGGAATTCTTTGAGAACGCCACCGAAGCTATCCACTGGGTCGGCCCTGACGGCACGATCCTGCGGGCGAACAAAGCAGAGTTACGGATGCTGGGTTATTCCGCGGAAGAATATGTCGGCCGAAATATCGCTGAGTTTCATGTAGATCTGAATCTGATTCATGACATTCTGCGGCGCTTGCACGCCGGCGAGACGCTTGAAAACTGTCGCGCTCAAATGCGCTGCAAAGATGGTTCGATTCGTGATGTGCTGATCAATTCGAGTGTCTACTTTGAGAATGGCGAGTTCGTCCACACGCGCTGCTTCACCCGCGATATCACCGAACAACTGCGAGCTGAGAAGGCCTTGCGGCATCTCGCGGCCATTGTGGAAACGACTGATGACGCTGTTATCTCGAAAGACCTGAACGGAATCATCACCAGTTGGAATCCGGCGGCTGAACGCCTCTACGGATACAAAACCGAAGAAGTAGCCGGCAAGCCTATAGCCATTTTGATTCCACCCGAGTGGCCTGACGAGGAGCATAAGATTCTCGCGCGCTTGAGACGCGGGGAACGCATCGATCACTACGAAACGGTGCGCGTGGCCAAGGATGGCCGGCGCGTGGACGTGTCGCTGACGGTCTCTCCGATCCACGATGCGACCGGCAAGATCATCGGCGCGTCAAAGATCGCGCGCGACATCACGGAACAGAAACGCACTCAGGAAGAGATCGCACGGTTGCTCGCCGCTGAACGTGCCGCCCGTCAGGATGCGCAAGTTGCGAGCCGCACGAAAGATGAATTTATCGCGACGCTCTCGCATGAGCTACGCACGCCCCTGACGGCGATGCTGGGCTGGCTCACGATTCTGCGCGGGCACAAACTTGATAAGAAGACGACGGAACATGCCATCGAGACGATCGAACGAAACGCGAAGGCACAGGCGCAGTTAATCGAAGATCTTGTTGATATCTCGCGTATTGTGGGCGGCAAACTGAATCTGGAAGTTATGCCAACAGAATTGATGCCGGTCGTTGACGCTGCCATTGAAGTCGTTCGCCCGGCGGCTGATGCGAAAGAGATTGCGATCGAGGTCAACTACGACGCGACGGTCGGACCCGTGGCGGGCGACGCCTCGCGCTTGCAACAGATTATTTGGAACCTTCTGTCGAACGCCGTGAAGTTCACTCCAAAAGGCGGCAGAGTGTCCATAGACTTCCGAGGCCAAAATGGATTTGCCGAAGTTGTCGTAAGCGACACGGGCATTGGCATTTCGGCTGACTTTCTACCGCATGTGTTCGAACGCTTTCGCCAGGCAGAATCAACCGCGACGCGATCTCATCGCGGAATGGGATTGGGCCTCGCGATCGTGCGTCATCTTATTGAGCTGCATGGCGGCACGGTGACCGCGGCCAGCAACGGCGAGAACCGCGGATCAACCTTCACGATTCAACTGCCATTGGCCCCGGTTGAAAAGCGGCGCGTGACCCACGTGTCTCAAAAAACGAATAGTGACAACGGTCACGAGCTGAAGGGCCTGCGCATTCTGTTGGTTGAAGACGAACCTGATGCGCGGGAGCTAATCGCGATGGTGTTGCAAAGCTCAGGCGCACAGGTCGAGGCCGTCCATACGGCGCAGGACGCATTCGAAAGTTTGTCGCTGTTCGCTCCTGATGTTTTAGTCAGCGATATCGGTCTGCCGCTCGAGAGCGGTTACGACTTGATTCGCAAGGTGCGCGCGATGGCTTCCGACACAAAGAAAGTTCCGGCGATTGCTTTGACAGCGTTCGCTACCGAAAACGATCGCAAGCTGTCGCTTTCCGCGGGGTTCCAGGCACACCTTGCGAAACCGGTCGAGCCAGGTGATCTGCTGAAAGCGATCATGGGCGTAATCAACGGTAAACATCATTCGGGGCAGTAGCCTAGCCGCGAGGAAGGTCTCCATCCAATTTGAATTCTCCTGCCACGCCAGCCCGCTGTCAGTGGGCAAAGACTCCGCTGTCTATCGATTATCACGATCGTGAATGGGGTGTGCCGGTGCACGACGAGCGGACGCTGTTCGAGTTTCTGATTCTCGAAGGCGCGCAAGCCGGCCTGAGCTGGGAAACGATTTTGCGGAAGCGCGAGAATTATCGTCGCGCTTTCGACAATTTCGACGCGCGAAAGGTCGCGAAATACGATCAGCGCAAAGTTGGGAAACTGCTGGCGGACGAAGGCATCATTCGTAATCGCTTAAAGATCACGGCGGCGAGTCAGAATGCGCGCAGCTTTCTCGCCGTAGAGAAGGAGTTCGGCAGTTTCGACGCGTATGTCTGGCGTTTCGTGAACGGAAAACCCTTGCGGCGCAAGCGCGGCGCGCCGGTTCCCGTTACGACCACCAAATCCGAGGCGTTGAGCCGCGACCTCTTAAACCGCGGCTTCAAATTCGTTGGCCCAACAATCTGCTACTCGTTCATGCAAGCGGTCGGGATGGTCAATGATCACGACGCGAATTGTTTTCGTTATCGAGAGGTAACGACTGTCAAGACTGTCACCGTTTAGAGCGGACTTGTCCGGGCCGTCGGCACGATTGCCGATCGGGCAGGTAAGCCCAGGGCTCGCGCGAAAATGCCGGGGCAGTAGCCGACCGTAAGGGAGGGCTCGATCTTTCGCGAGAGTTTTTCGAAAAAGCTTTAAGCCCTCCCTTACGGTCGGGCTACTGCCCCGATCTCTCGTAAAAACCTCTGAGTTTCTGCACGTCAATTGAAATAAATCAATTTTTGAAAAATAAAACACCCAGAACTTTGACCAGAAAATTTGTTTTCGATATAAACCACATCGTCACGACGGTCACGGCTATCGAGACCAACGAGAGGACGGCGAACGGAGTCGCGAGACTCTGAGAGAGAGCAAAGGCAGAGCGGTTTGCAGTTGCTATGACGCCTTTCGTTGAGACCGAAAGGTCTGCCAGGGAAAGTCGAAAGACTTTCCTGAGCGCCCGGATAAAAACGGGTAGCAACCATTAGGAAGGACCCGCTAGTGGTGAGCTATGTCGCTCGGAGAAATCTGAGCCTCGTTGCCGGAACGTAACCGGCGGTGGAGGACAGCCACCAAAAAAGACTACCTAACGGCACCACGTTGATACCGACTTGTCGGCGTTGATGTGAGATTTGCGGAAACAGATTTTGCGGCTCGCAAGGGACGCGAAGTTAACTGAAGCGAATCGCGTGCTGACCGGGAAGCATCGACCGCCGATTGCTTGCCGGTATACAAATGGCGGCTTGCGCCTGACGAGGACAGGCTGCCATCTTACGAATCGCCTCGGTGATTCATAAGACTTCGAGATTGCGCTGCTATGCATCTTCGGGTGAAAGCAGCGCGATTTCGTTTTTAGGAGTACCCCGCCCTCTGGCGCGCTTGGAGTGCGCCGACAAAGCGTAGCTGCGCCGCTTTGGATCGCTCGCCCTTCCATTGGCGCCGGTGGTAAATCAACCAATCAAATTTCGCCGGTCGCAAACTTCACAACTTTTTACAACCTCTTCCCTGCTCTTTGCTAGAAAATTTGCGCGCTGGCTGATACAGTCTGCGCCCACAACCGCCATCATTAAAATCAACAAAGGAGATACCGTAATGACGGAAGCAGCAGCGCAAACACAAATGGAACATGCCCCGGGAACTTTCTGTTGGATCGAACTCGCCACCACTGACGGGCCAGGAGCAAAAAAGTTTTACGCCGACCTTTTCGGCTGGGAAGCCAATGACAACCCCATGGGACCGGACATGGTCTACACCATCTATAAAATCAACGGCAAAGACGTCGCCGCGTCGTACCAAAAAGGCGGCGAGATGGAACACGTCCCGACGCATTGGGCCTGTTACGTCTGTGTCACCAGCGCCGACGAGACCGCCGCGAAAGCTAAATCCCTCGGAGCGACCGTCGTGCAGGAACCTTTTGACGTGATGGATCACGGACGCATGGCCATCATTGGCGACCCCACCGGCGCGCACTTCTGCATCTGGCAGCCGAAGCAGCACAAAGGCGTTGGCATCAAGAACGAACTCAACACGCTCTGCTGGAACGAACTGATGACGAACGACACCGAGAGGGCGAAAGACTTTTACACGAAGCTCTTTGGTTGGAAGACCAAGAGTGACAGCGGTGCGACGCCGTACACGGAATGGATCAATGGCGAAGAGCACATCGGCGGCATGATGCAGATCCAACCCGATATGGGCCCGATGCCGCCAAACTGGGGGCTCTATTTGGCAGTTGATGACTGCGATGGAAAGGTCGCGCAGGCCCAATCGCTGGGCGCGCGAACCTTTGTTCCTCCGACAGACATCCCTAACGTCGGGCGCTTCGCGGTGTTAGCCGATCCCCAAGGTGCGGTCTTCAACATCATCAAGCTGACGGCGGAACATCACCAGAATAAATAAATGGTTCGCGCAATTCGGGGCAGTAGCCCGACCGTCAGGGAGGGCGTCATGGAGTTGACCTGCGACGCCCTCCCTGACGGTCGGGCTACTACCCCGCCTCGCTTTGACGGTTTAATTTTCCTCACGTACAACTCACTAAATGAGAGCCCGCATCGTTTGGCTGATCCTCTGCGGCATCTGGGGATCGACCTGGCTATTCATTAAGATCGGCTTGCGCGATCTGCCTCCGTTCACCTTCGCCGGTCTGCGTTTCGTCCTCGCCTCAGCAATTCTCGGTTCGCTTATCCTGATTCGGCGCGCCCGTTGGCCCCGCACCCGTAGCGAATGGTACTTGATTGCCGTCAGCGGGCTCCTGCAATTCACTTTGAACTACGGCCTGGTTTTCTGGGGCGAGCAATACATCTCTTCCGGTCTGGCTGCCGTGCTGCAATCGACGTTTCCGCTCTTCGGGTTAGTCATCGCGCACTTCTATCTTCCCAGCGAACGAATGACTACTTTAAAAGTCGTTGGCGTGCTGCTCGGAGTCTTCGGCGTCGCCGTCATCTTTTCCGATCAACTAACCATTGCCGGTTCGATGGCGCTGCTGGGCAGCGTCGCGCTCGTGCTGAGCGCTGTCTTCGGATCGTATTCGAATGTTTTGGTGAAAGCTTATGGTGGCAAAATCGATCCGCAGATTCTGGCCGCCTCGCAAATGGTCTTCGGCTTTGTGCCATTGCTCGCCGCCGGATTCGCGACCGAGGGAAATCCGTTGCAGTTTCGCTGGACTCTTTCTGCCTTTCTCTCGCTGATGTACCTCGTCATCGTCGGTTCAGTGATCGCGTTCTGGCTTTACTACTGGCTGGTGCGAAATATGGACGTGACCAATACGATGCTGATCGCGCTGGTAACGCCAGTCGTCGCGGTCATTCTGGGGATGTTGGTCCTGCACGAGCAACTCAACTGGCGTCTGGTGGCCGGCAGTGCATGTATCATTCTCGGGTTGGGGCTGATTGTATGGCGCAGACAGCACAAGACTGTGGCGATTCCCGCCGCCGAGGTCGGCGTGGTATCCGACTCCTAACACTCTCGCTATAATCGCGACATGCCGATCGCATCGATCAATCCGGCCACTGGCGAAGTTCTGCAAACCTTCGATTCACTGAATCAACCACAAATTGAAGAGAGGTTAAGTCGCGCGGCGGAAACCTTGGGCGACTATCGCCGCACGACGTTTTCGGATCGAGCCGAGAGGATGCTGCGCGCCGCAGGAATACTCGAAACCGAGAAACAGTCGTTTGCACGCACGATGACGCTCGAAATGGGAAAGCCCATCAACGCTGCAGTCGGAGAAGCCGAGAAGTGCGCTTTGGTTTGCCGTTACTACGCTGAGAATGCCGAACGGCATCTCGCCGATGAAATCGTCCAGACGAATGCGACGAGCAGCTACGTTCATTTTCAGCCGCTCGGGATCGTGCTGGCGATCATGCCCTGGAACTTCCCTTTCTGGCAGGTGTTTCGTTTCGCCGCGCCCGCTTTAATGGCCGGCAACATCGGCCTGCTGAAACATGCTTCGAATGTGCCGCAGTGCGCGCTGGCAATCGAAGACATTTTCCGACGCGCTGGATTTCCCGAAGGCGCGTTTCAGACTCTCTTAATCGGTTCAGACGCCGTGCCAGGCGTGCTGGAAGATCCGCGCGTCGCGGCGGCGACTTTGACTGGCAGCGAACCCGCCGGCCGCAGCGTTGCGAGTATCGCCGGCAAGCACATCAAGAAGACTGTGCTCGAACTTGGAGGCAGCGATCCTTTCATCGTCATGCCGTCGGCGAACTTTGACGAAGCGGTAAGCACCGCGGTCAAAGCACGCACGATTAACAACGGGCAATCGTGCATCGCGGCCAAGCGATTCATTGTGCACGAGGACATTTACGATCGATTCGAAAGTGAGTTCGTGGCGGCGATGAAAAGCCTGCGGGTCGGCGATCCGTTGGATTCATCTATCGACATCGGGCCGCTCGCGACGGAACAAATCCTGACCGATGTGGAAGATCAGGTGAAGGTGAGCGTCGCCGCAGGGGCAAAGATTCTGACTGGCGGGCGTCGAGTGAAATTTGAAGGGGATCTGGCGCGCGGAAATTTCTACGAGCCGACCGTGCTGGCGGACATTCCGAAAGACTCGCCGGCTTTTCGCGACGAGATCTTTGGACCAGTGGCCTCGCTGTTTCGCATCAGCACGATTGACGAAGCGATCGAGCTGGCAAACGCCACCTCGTTCGGACTTGGCTCGGCCGCGTGGACGAACGAGAGATCGGAGCGCGTACGCTTCATCGACGAGATTGAAGCCGGCTCAGTCTTTATCAACGGCATGGTCGCTTCCGACCCGCGTCTGCCGTTCGGCGGCGTGAAAAATTCGGGCTACGGCCGCGAGTTGGGTGAGTTCGGAATTCGGGAGTTCGTGAACATCAAAACCGTCTGGATTAAATAAATACGGTCAGTTGTCAGTGGTCAGTTGTTCGCTAGCTAATCAGGCCGCCCATCATCAACTGGCCGGTTGAACCAGCGTGCAACTGACTACTGACCACTGACAACTGACTGCCACCTATCGGCCACTCTCGTTTTCCAGTAGCTTCTGCTTGCGCTCTATCCCCCAGCGATATCCACCCAAACTCTTATCTTCCCGGATCACTCGATGGCAAGGGATGACCAGCGCCAAACGGTTGCTGGCACACGCGCCGGCCACCGCACGCACCGCATTCGGTTTGCCGATGGCGCTTGCGATCTCCTGATACGATCGCGTTGCGCCGAACGGAATGCGCCGCAACTCTTCCCACACGCGTCTTTGAAATGCAGTCGCCTGCACGTCCATAGGCAACTCGATTAAACGAGACTCGCCGTTCAGCGAATCCAAAACCTTCTGCAGCCAAAGATTTAGTGAAGGGCTGATCGAAGTGTCTTTTGAGTCGATCGATGCGTTCGGATACTCGGCGAACAGCGCACGCATCAGTTCCGCATTCGAGTCGCCAATCGTCACGGCGCAAACGCCCCGTTCAGTCGCCGCGACTAACAAACGACCGAGCGGTGACCTGGCGATCGTAAAGACGATTCGCATTCCCTTCCCACCGCGACCATAGGTCGCCGGCGTCATTCCTAACTGCTCGTCAGATTTTTCATAGAGCGCCCGGCTGGATCCGTATCCGGCGTCGTACATCGCGTCGGTCACCGACGCACCCCTCTTGATGCCGGCTTTGAATCGTTCAAGCTTGCGCGATTCAGCATATTGTCTCGGCGTAATTCCCATCACCTGCTTGAACGTGCGTTGTAGGTGATGAGCATTGACGCCGGTTGCTGCGCTCAAGCTTTCCAGCGTGGCGGTCTCTTCCTCGTGCTCGTCAATCACGTGACACACCTGGCGCACCAGCTCAATCTGCGGATCGTTTGCGCTCGCGCGGCGCGGATGACAACGCTTACACGCGCGAAACCCGGCTTGCTCGGCGGCTTCAGGCACGCGAAAGAAGCTGACCTGCTCGCGTTTCGGACGGCGCGCCGGACACGACGGTCGGCAGTAAATCCCGGTAGAGCGAACGGCGAAAACGAAACTGCCATCGCGCGAAGCGTCTCGCTTCAGGACTGCATTCCAAAGTTCGGGATTTGTCATGACCACCGGCGTGGTTGGTATCGACGGCAACATCTTACTGCACCTCCATTGAAACTATCGATCCGTTTAGAGGGCGGACTTGTCCGCCAGAAACACAGCACAAGTGCCGCAGCTAAACGGTCGAATTCACAAGCGTAGGATAGAACTCAGCGCGACAGGTTTCTATCCGATCTTTGTGGTCAAACCTGAGATGAACCCGATTGGTGCAATTACAGAACCGCGCGCGGTAGCGAGCGGGATAAGTTCGCTACCTTTCAAAGCGAAGAAATCTTCTTTGAACTCTTTGCCGAAGTTGGGCCTTTACCCGCTCGCTACCGCACGCGGTTCTGTACAGTTACATCTGCGGTTGCGGCACGGCCTGCGGATGAGAAAAAGCGGGCAGCGGCGTTACGGCTTTGCCCGAAGGAACACATAGTACCGGGCACGGTGCATTCCGCACGACGCGTTCGATTTCCGAGCCCAGTGCCGCCGCGCCGCCAAAAAGCGACGCATGTACGGTCATCCCGATGACGATCAAATCCGCATCGATCTCGGCGGCGACACGCACAATCTCAGCGTAGGGCCGGCCTTCGGCAATATGAGTCGTGATGCTGCCGTTGCCTTCGCCCTCGAATGATTGCATGCGCTGCTGGACTTCCTGGCGCATGCGCGACAATGCCGAGCTGCCGCCTTCGGGAAACATGACGGAAATCTGCTCGAAGTAATCGCCTATTACGTAAACGGCATGCATCTCTGCATGATGGGTTCGGGCAATTTCACGCGCCATGCTGGTCGCCGGAATCGAAGAAGGGCGGAAATTGGTCGCCAAAAGAATTCTATTGAGACGAATCTCGGTTGAATTTCCACGGTGCTCGACGAAATCATGTTGTGGTGGACGGATCGTCAGCACGGGACATGGCGCCTCAGCGATGATCTCTTCGGCCGTCGATCCGAACAGAGCGCGCGCTAGTCCGCGCCGGCCATGCGTGACTACGGTGACCAGATCGATGTCGTAGTCGCTGACTGCTTTGGCGATCTCGGAAGCCGGCTCGCCTTCCACGATGACCGGCTCGACTTCAATTCCGTCGAACAGTGGATCGACAAGCAGCTGATGGACTTCGCGGCGCAGTTGCAGCAGCCACTCATTCTCCTGATCCTGGAGCACGCGCTCCGGCAGCGTCATCAGATTCGCCGGTACCTGGGCGCTTTGAACACTAAAAAGCACGACCCGGCCACGGCCCTCGCGCGCAAACGCCGCCGCATACTTTAACGCCGACCGCGCGTGCGCCGTGAAGTCAGTTGGGAAGAGGATGTTCCGGAAAGACATGTCTTTGTGCTTTGTACTTTGTACTTGGAAAAAGCAAATACGAAGTACAAAGACCAAAGTACAAAGACCGTTCTTTAAATCACTTTCGTTCCCGCAATCCGATCTAATTGTTCACTGAATCCGGATCGCGCGAGCGCTTCGCTGTGCTTTCGCGCCACGCGCGCCAGTTCAAGGGCGATTCGTTCGCGTGTGCGACGCTCTCGCTCACCGGTCGCGATCTGATCGATCACGCGTCGCAATGCTTCACTGACGCCGGCGACATAGCCTTGCGGTTGTGACTCCCCATTCATAGTTACCGACGAATTTTCATATCGCATCTGACCCGTCATCGGATCTAAAAAGGCGTAATCATCCGCCAATGAGATCTGCGTGTCGCGAAACAGCGAAGCGAAGTCAGCCCTCAGAGAAGTTGCGGCCCGCTCGACACCGGCGATCAATTCACCGCTGACGCGCATAGTCTCGCTCCACTCATCGGCGTTTGACTGCCTGACCCCGGTAACCGTATCCATAGCCACCACCGTTTCTTCCTCGTCTTTTCCGGCGCTCGACCCACCGGCTTCCGGAGTTGTTGCTTCGGGATCGGCCGCAATTTCATCGGCGGGCGGTGGAGACTCCATGGCTAATTCAGTCTGAGGCGGGATAGATTCTGCCGCGCCTTCGTAGACGTTGATCGACCCGGATGATTCGCGCACACGCAGAACCAGGCGATGCAGCGCCGCCTCTTCAACCACGTCCGTGCCGGCGTCGCGATCAATTTCGTGAACCAAAGGCGTTTCACTGCCATCCACGAAAACGTCGGCCGAGTAATTCTCGAGCTCCACGTGCACGCGGCCGACGAACGAACGCTGCGACAAATACCGCAGCAGCGCCCAAACATTCACAAAACTCGTGTCGAGATTCTCGTAAAGAACCCGCGCAGGCTTGGTTTCAGAAGTCATTTCCGCTCAGAACGTATTTCAGACGAAAGTTTATCAACGAAACGAACCGCAGCAAAGCGCGAACCAGTAAGCGCAAAACGATGAACACGCCACCTTGCTCTTAGCTCTATGCTCTAAAAACCTGGCGCTTTGAAATCGACGCGTAGCGTCGCACTGAACTTAGCCCGGCCTTTCAAAGCCGGGCGAGGCGAGCCCAACCGAACCCGTCGCGTAGCGACGAGAAACCCAGAACCTAATCCCATCCTTAAAAAGGCTGGGCTAAAGTCACAACGACGCTACGCGTCGCGATAACCGGTTCAGACTCTTGTCTCAAGTCCTCTTTGACTTGTTCGCGCTCGCTCTTGGTCTTAGCTCTTTTCTCTTTGCCCTTCGCATTTTCTTTGTTATCCTCCGCGCGACTCTCATCGCGATCGTTTTTAAATCCGGCTGAAGGAGACGAAGAACCTTGCTGCGCGGAATCTTTCGCACGAAAAATCTCGACGACATTTTGGCGGCCGCCGGCGGGCCACAGTTTTCCTTGAAACGGACGTTGGGCGCTTTCGACGTCACGTTGATCGGTATCGGCGCGATCATCGGCGCAGGAATTTTTGCGACGATTGGAACTGCGTCGGCCGGCGAGAAGACCGTCGAAGGTCTTTTGGTAAGGCCCGGCGCGGGACCGTCGTTGACGATGTCGTTTGTCATCACGGCTCTTGTCTGCGGCTTTACCGCGTTGTGCTACGCCGAGCTTGCGTCGATGGTCCCGATCTCGGGTTCGGCTTACACATATTCGTACGCGACTCTGGGTGAAGTTGTCGCCTGGATTATCGGCTGGGACCTCATCATCGAATACGCCATCGGCAACGTCGCGGTGGCGATTAGCTGGGCCGGTTACTTCAATGAGTTCCTCAGGACAATTGGCATCACTTTGCCTGAATGGCTGGTTAATAACTATCGCACGGCAACGCCCGAAGTCCTTGCGGCCGCGCCTAACTTATTTGGGTACCCAATCGTTTTTAATGCGCCCGCCTTCGGCATCGTCGCCCTGGTCACGATCGTGCTCGTGTGGGGAATCAAAGAGTCCGCCAACTTCAACGCCGGGATGGTCGCGATCAAGATCATCGTGTTGTTGTTCTTCATCACGTTGATGCTCTATTTCGTCTCGCCGTCGACGATGGTCGAGAACTGGAAGCCTTTCCAGCCAATGGGATGGTCAGGAACGTTCACCGGCGCCGCGGTCGTCTTCTTTGCCTACATCGGATTTGACGCGGTTTCGACCGTGGCCGAAGAAACAAAAAACCCCGCGCGTGATTTGCCGATTGGTATCATCGCCAGCTTGATCATTTGCACCGTTCTGTACGTTGCGGTCGCCGCTGTGTTCACCGGCGCAGTGCCTTTCGAAGCTTTAAGCACATGGTCCAAAGGTGACCTCGACAAATCACTGTCCGTCGCGCTGACTTCAGTGGCGCCGAACGCTCGTTGGCAGGCCGGTGTGATCGCCTTCGGCTCGGTCGTCGCACACACCGCGGTTCTGCTGGTGTTTCAGTTGGGGCAGCCAAGAATTTTCTTTTCGATGGCGCGCGATGGCTTGCTGCCTTCAGTTTTTGCTTCCGTCCATCCACGCTTCAAGACTCCCCACGTCACCACGATAATCACCGGCGTGTTCGTCGGCGGCATCGCCGCGTTCGCGACCGTCGATGAGATGGTCAGCCTGACAAACATCGGGACGCTTTTCGCTTTCATTCTGGTGTGCGTGGGCGTGATTGTTCTGCGTTATAAAGATCCGCATCGCCACCGGCCGTTCAGAGTCCCGCTGGGGCCATGGCTTCTGCCGGGGCTCGGCGCGCTGACGTGTGCGTTCTTGATCTATTACCTGCCGGGCGGTTCGTATTGGCGCTTCATCGCCTGGCTGGCGCTGGGCTTCGCGGTCTATCTGTCGTACGGCTATTCGCACAGTGAGA
Source organism: Acidobacteriota bacterium (assembly GCA_052389795.1). Taxonomy (GTDB): domain Bacteria; phylum Acidobacteriota; class Blastocatellia; order Pyrinomonadales; family Pyrinomonadaceae; genus UBA11740. The sequence continues at coordinate 33,831 of JBQTHO010000026.1, forward strand.
TTGGCCAGAAGATCGGCCGGGCAAGGATCACGGCTTCATGGCTGATGCTGATGGCGTTCGGATCTTTCCTGGTCGCAACGGGTTTGATGATCGTCCCTCACGACGCCGGACCGGCCGAGTGGATTCGGTTAGTCGGCACCGGATTCGTGGAAGGCACGCGCACCATCATCGGCTTCGCTTTCATGGGAGTTGGATTGTTGTTTGCTGCGATTGGCGCCGTGATTGGAATGTCGAAGGGGAGCCCCGCATAGACAATTAACCACAGCGGACCCAGAGGAAAAGAAAAAGTTAGCCGCGGATACACGCGGATTCACACAGATTCAATCTGCCTTTTCCGATCTGCGAGAATCTGCGTTCATCTGCGGCTCATTTCTCTGCGTCCTCTGTGGTTCAAATGCCGGCTTTGAAGTCCTTCAAAATCTCTCGACTCGCATTGAATCCCGGCGCGCCGGTCACGCCGCCGCCGGGATGCGTTCCCGAACCGCACAGGTAAAGCCCTGCGATTGGCGTTCGGTATCGCGCGTACCCAATCACGGGCCGGAACGCAAAGAGCTGATCAAGAGACATCTCGCCGTGGTGAATGTGTCCGCCGCTGAGCCCGTATGTTCGTTCAAGATCGAGCGGCGTCAAAACTTGCCGGCCAACGATTAGCTCCTTCAAATTCGGTGCATAAGCCGAAAGCGCGTCGACGATCAGATCACCAATCTCTTCCCGGCGAGAATCCCAGGTGTCTGGTACGCATGCCTCCGGCATGCTCTCGGCGGAACCAGCAGGCCGGAGGCCTGCGTACCGAAGTTCATACGGCGCGAACTGTGCATGAATCGACATCACGTGCGCGCCGTCCGGAGCTAAGGACGAATCGGTAAGCGTTGGAATCGTAATATCCATGTAGGGCTCCTGTGAGAACTCACCATACTTCGCCGCGTCGAAAGCGCGCTCGAGATAATCAATCTCCGGTCCGATGTGAATTCGGCCGGAAAGATTCTCGTTAATCTCGGTTGTCGCATTAACCCGCTGGCTACCACTCGCGGTTCTGTAACAATCGAACTTGGGCAGCGCCGTCAGCGCCAGATGTACTTTCGCGACTGTTCCCACGGCGCGGTAGTTCTGAATCTTGTTTCTGAAACTCGGTTCCAGCTCGCCAGGATCAATCAGCTCAAGAAACGTCACGCCAGGATCATGCGAAGATACGCAGGTCCACGCCGGCAACTCTTCGCCACTCGAGAGCACAACTTTCGACACTCGGCCATCGGCGACTTCGATTCGCGCTACTTCCGCGTTCGTGCGAATGTCGGCCCCGGCTTCGGTGGCTGCCTTCGCAAGCGCCTGCGTCAGCGCGCCCATGCCACCTTTGACGAAAGCTGCCGGGGCGATTGCGCTGCCATCGTTCGCCGCCTGTAACAATAGCTGGCCACACGTTCCCGCTGACCAGGGACCGGCGAAGGCTCCGAAAATTCCGCGCGCGGCAACAATCGCGCGGATTGACTCAGTCTCAAACCATTCGGCAGCCAAATCCGCGACCGCCATCGGTCCGTAACGCAACAGCCGATATTCATCTTTCTTCCCCAGGCCGCGAACTGCCCAACCCAACTTTCCCAGGTTCCACAATTCACGCTTCGACGGCGCGTCGATATTCGGCGGCGTCAGAGTCAGCAAAGGCCGCAGTGCGCGACCAATGCGCTCGAACGTCGCGACGAATTCCGGATACTTCGCCGAATCCCGCGACGACACCGACGCCAGCTCTTCGCTCGTGCGTCTGGCGTCTTCATAAATGCTGATCGCCGGCCCGTTCAGATTCAATGCGCAAACTTTGACGGTAGGTTTGATGAATTCGACGCCAAACTCTTGTAGTTTGAGGTCATTGACGATCTGCGAGAGCAGTGGTCCAGTGCTGCTCGCCAAAGTCGAACAGCGAAAGCCCGGATGAAATTCTTCAGTGACGCATGCGCCGCCGATAACCTCACGGCGCTCCAGCACCAAAGGCTTCAGTCCTGCCTTCGCGAGGTAGTACGCAGTGACTAGCGCGTTGTGGCCTGAGCCGAGAATGATGATGCCGTGTTTAACCATTGAAATTCAGTCGCGGATTAACGCGGATTGACGCAGATCAGGACGAAGTATGCAGAGAATTGTCTTTTTCATATCTGTGTTATCCGCGTTAATCTGCGGCTAATTCTTGTCTTTCAAGATCATCATCGCCGCATTCCGCCCGTTCGCGCCCATGATGCCGCCGCCGGGATGCGTAGCCGAGCCGCACATGTAAAGGTTCTTGATTGGCGAACGATACTGCGCCCAACCCGGAGCGGGTCGCAGGAAGAAGAGCTGCTCCAGAGTCAGCTCTCCCTGGAAGATGTTTCCCTCCGACAATCCAAAATCGCGTTCGAGATCGAGCGGCGTTACCACCTGACGGTGCAGAATGATGTCGCGAATGTTCGGCGCGTGCTCGGCGATTGTGTTGATGACGGTGTCGCCGAACTCTTCGCGCTTCTCGTCCCAGTTCCCTTCCTTCAAATTGTACGGCGCGTACTGCACGAAACATGACATGACGTGCTTGCCGGGCGGCGCAACCGAAGGATCAGTGAGCGACGGAATCACCATGTCGATGTAAGGCTGCCGCGAAAATCGCCCATACTTCGCATCGTCGTAAGCGCGTTCCATATATTCGACGCTCGGCGAAATTGAGACTGCACCGCGCAGATGAGGCCCCGCGCCAGGCATTGATTTGAAATCCGGCAAAGCATCCAGCGCAAGATTCACTTTGCCGGACGAACCGCGAAACTTATATCGCTTGATGTCTTCGACGAAGTCTTCCGGTAAATGCTCTTCGCCAACCATCTTCATGAAAGTCAGACGCGGATCGACGCTGGATGAGATGACGTCAGCGTAAAACTCGTCACCGTTCTCGAGTACCACGCCTTTCGCTTCGCCGTTTCGCAAAAGAATTTTCGCGATCGGCGTTTTCGTTCGAATCTCAGCGCCCGCTTCGCGCGCCGCCTCGGCAATCGCATTCGAAATCGCGCCGGTGCCGCCACGTGACAAACCCCACGAGCGAAACGCACCGTCGATCTCGCCCATGTAATGATGCAATAGCACGTACGCCGTTCCGGGCGAGCGCACGCCGAGAAACGTGCCGATAATTCCCGACGCCGACATGGTCGCTTTCAGCACGTCCGTCTCGAACCATTGATCGAGGAAATCGACCGCGCTCATCGTCATCAACTGCACCTGGTTGTATTTGTCTTCCGACGAGAGCTTCTGAAAACGACGCCCCATGGTCAGCAGATCCAGCAGCCCTTTCGGATTCAGCGAAGCCGGATCGGGCGGCGTCATGTTCATGATCGGTTTGACGAAGTGCGCCATCTCGACCATCGCCTTGCCGTATTCGTCGTACGCTTCGGCGTCGAGCTTCGAATGCCGGGCGATCTCGCGCCGCGTCTTCGCATGATCGTTGACGCGCCAAAGGTAATCGCCGTTCGGCATCGGCGTGAACGTGCCGTCGAGCGGCAAAATTTCCAGACCATGACGCGGCAGATCGAGTTCGCGAATGATTTCCGGCCGCAGCAGCGAAACGACATACGAGCAGACTGAGAATTTGAAGCCGGGAAAGACCTCTTCCGTGACCGCCGCGCCACCAAGGACGTACCGCCGTTCGAGCACAAGCACACGTTTGCCCGCGCGCGCCAAATAGGCAGCGTTCACGAGGCCGTTGTGACCGCCTCCGATGACGATGACGTCGTATTTGTTCATACGTATCGCAAGTTGTTAACTTGCGCTCGCTGTACCACGCAGTTGTTATTTTGCGCGCAAATTAAAATTTGCGTTACATACCTGCTTGATGAAGACTGCGTAGGATACTTATAATCCACCCCCCTGACAAAGAGCTGCATGGAGTTGAGGCCCTGCATACTCTCTGTATCTCTGTGAACTTTCTCTGTGTCTCTGTGGTGAGATGTCATCCGTGATCATTCACCACAGAGACACAAAGCTCAATTAGACACAGAGGAACTTGAAAAATCACTTGCCATCGAAGGAGATAAGTTATGTCAATCAGCAAATCAATTCTGCCCGAGTTTGATCATGAGATGGCGAACACACGCAAGAGCCTCGAGCGAGTGCCGGATGGTAAGTTCGACTGGAAGCCGCACGAGAAATCGATGACCCTGGGCGCTCTGTCTTCGCATGTTGCGAATATTCCCGGTTGGACCGCGTCGACCTTTGCTGGTAACGAGTTGGACGTCCAGCCGGAGGGCGCCGAACCCTATCGTGAGGAAGAAGCTAAATCAGCTTCCGAATTGCTGGCAATGTTCGATAAGAATATTGCTTCGGCCCGCGCCGCGCTGGAAGCCGCTACTGATGAAGATTGGCAAGGCAAGTGGTCACTGAAGATGACCGGCAAAACATTCTTCACCTTGCCGCGCACCGCGGTGATACGCGGCTTCATCTTGAGTCACCTGATTCATCACCGCGCGCAACTCGGAGTCTATTTGCGGCTACTCGACGTGCCAGTGCCGGCGATTTACGGCCCATCGGCGGATGAAAGTGGGTTCTAAACGTCAGCCGTGCTATCTCACAGCACGAATCGCATCCAAGACCCGAATCGCGTCAGCGGCGGCTTTCACATCGTGAACTCTTACAATCTGCGCGCCGTTAAGGACGGCGGCGACAACTGATGCGAGGGTTCCGTAAAGCCGCTGGTCGGCAGGCGCATCCCCCAGTAATTTCCCGAGAAACGATTTTCGCGACGTGCCGATCATTAGCGGGAGATCCGGAAATGCCCGCGCCAACTGATCCAGCTTCGCAATCAACTCAACGTTCTGTTCGGCTGTTTTGCCAAAACCGATTCCGGGATCGATGGCGATGTTGCCGCGTGGAACGCCGCGCTCTTCGGCAATAGCGACGCTTTGACACAAGCCGCTGGTGACTTCGCTCATGATGTCTGCGGCCGGAGGCATCTGCTGCATGTCTTTCGGTGTGCCGCGCGAGTGCATCAGGACGAGGCCGGCTTTCGCCTCTGCGACTTCATCTGCGATCGCCGGATCGAAACGCAGGCCGGAAATGTCGTTAACGATCTCTGCGCCGGCTGCAAGCGCCGCGCGCGCCACCGAAGGCTTTGTTGTATCAATTGAAATCGGAATGGAAGATGATGATGCGAGCCGCTCGATTACCGGAGTCACGCGGCGCATCTCGTCCGCTTCAGAAACGAACTCGGAACCCGGACGCGTCGATTCACCGCCCACATCGATAATGTCGGCGCCTTCGCTAATCATTTGCTCAGCTTGAGCAATGGCGCGATCAAACGCAAAGAAGCGCCCGCCGTCACTGAAACTATCAGGCGTGATATTCAGCACGCCCATGACGAGCGTGCGTTCACCATAAGCCAACGAACGACGGGCAAATTTCCATTCGCGAACGAGCATGAGGACGAAAGTAGTCGGCAAACGCGGAACAGGCAAGCGGTGACCGCTCAGCCGCGACATTGGGCGCAGGTGATAAGGCACCGCGCTGGCGCTGGGTCCGGACAACTCATCGCTGATAGTCGCCAACGAAGACGGCGGCTGATCATTTGACCGCGGCCTGAAAAGCAAAATGGGCAGCGAGTTGCTGCCCATTAGAAGATTTTGGCTCCGCAGGTAGGACTCGAACCTACAACCCTTCGGTTAACAGCCGAGGCTAAGTCGTTTTCTTCGCATTTCTCTAACCATCTCCCCGATTCGCTTCTCGCGGCTTTTACTAGCAAACTCACCTATTTCTGGTATCATGCGTTGGCTCTCATTTTCTGCGAGTTGCGGTACGTTAGAGGGAGTGTTAGAGGGAATTAGAGGGAATACCAATTTCAAACAAGGGAAACACCGATGAGAAAGAAGAAGAAATCAGCCGACTGGCGCAAGCAGAAACGCGAACATGCTGGCTCGATTCGTGAACGTGGCGGCAAGCTCTTTGCCCGAATTCAATATTTTGGCGAAGACGGCAAGCGTCGCGACAAGGAACGGGCCGCGCGCAACCGCAAGCACGCCCGCGAATTAATTTCGGAGATGCGCGGAGAGCTAAAGCAGCATGGCGAGACGGTGTTAGACGCTCATCGAATGACATTCAATGAGTTGAGCGAGCGCTACAGCAAATTGAAGCTGATTCCCGCAGTGATCGTTAATGGGAAGAAGGTAGCCGGCCTTCGCTCATTAGCGCCGCAGAAGGCCGCGATGTCAGCATTAACCTCGCGCCTGGGGCGCAAACAAGTTCGAACAATCAAACACTCAGATGTCGAGGAGTACAAATTAGAGCGTTTGCAGACCCCTGTACGGTGCGGCACTGACGAAGACGACAATCCGATCTATCGGCCACGGAGTGTTGCGGCGGTAAATCGTGAACTGGAACTTCTGCGAGCCGTTTTGCGATTTGCTCAGAGAGAGGGATGGATTGTGAAGAGCCCTTTCGATATGGGAGCATCCCTCATCTCGAAGACCAGCGAGACGCGAAGGGACCGCGTACTCTCGTTTGACGAGGAGAAGCGGTTGCTCGCAGCTTGCAATAACAAGCGGGCTCACCTTCGTCCGCTTCTGATTACCGCGTTAGATACTGGAATGCGTCGCGGCGAGTTATTTAAACTCCAGTGGTTCGACGTAGATTTCAAATCTAATTTGATCAGAGTGCGCGCGACAAATACCAAGACCGAGCAGGCACGAACCGTTGGGATGACTCAACGTGTTCGGAGAGAGCTATTAGCCTTGAGAAAAGAAGCGCCAACCGATGCTTCAGTTTCCGTCTTTGGCATTAAGAATACCGTGAAGAACGGATTTGCATCCGCCCTTAATGAGGCCAAGATCGAAAATTTCACTTTTCATGATTGCCGTCACACCGCGACGACGCGGTTAACGACTTCAGGAATGCCAGCCGCCGAAGCGATGAAGATCACCGGCCACACTCAGATGGTCACGTTTCAGCGCTATGTCAGCGTTACGGAAGAAGCGGCACGTAACGGTGCTGAACGGTTGGACGCATTTCTAAGCGCACGTTCAAAACGATCGCGCAATAACGTTCTCCACTTGACGGCAAAGCGAAGCTGAATCCGAGTGGTTTAAGCGGCCCAATGAGGAAAGCGTGTCTATTCGGAAGCAAGATCATGGCAACCTCGTGTTACTTGAGGGCGACGGTCAATCAACTCTGTAAATAATAATCTACCGAAAGCAATTTCATGAATGGCCTAACGCTTAGAAAGGTTCGAACATGGAATACGATGAAGAAAAAGTTGACGAAGCGGTGCTCGCGCTTCTTTATCTCACTTCATTCACCGAGCATGGTATTACGAGAGCGTGGAAAGGGCAGGATTGGGGTGTGCTGAACCGCCTGCACGAGAAAGGCCTGATCAGCGATCCCAAAAGCAAGGCCAAGTCTGTATCGTTAAGTGAGGACGCCGCCAAAGAGTCAGCCCGGCTATTCTGGAAATACTTTGGGAAGCCATTCTGACAAGCCGCCAAGGAGGTTGCCGCTTGTTGCTACCTTTCTTCAAGTAATTCAGAAACCTTAGTAATATCCTCGTCACTAGATTTCACTCTGCGACAAAGTCGTCTATCGATCTGGACGCACCACCCAGCTTTATGGACCTTCGACAACTCAGGAGTCTTACGACCGATCGTTTCTTCGCGCGCGGCGAAGCGTATTTCAACGAAGGTCGGGTGAACAACCTTGCCGAGGATGACGGTACGTTAACGGCAACCGTCGAAGGTCAGCGTGACTATCGTGTTTCGCTCCGTTCAGGTAACAGCAAAGTCGAGTATTCGTGCGACTGCCCCGTCGGACTTGAGGGTGCCTTCTGCAAGCATCTAGTGGCGGCAACCTTGGCTTGGATAAGTCCTGACGCGGATGCGACAGGCAAGACGAGCGAGCGCAAGAGACGAGAAACCACCGAAGAGAAGTTAAGAGCCTTCCTTGAGTTGCAGGACAAAACCGCTCTAGTTGAGTTGCTCTCAAATGAAGCCGCTGAGAATCGCGCCTTGCGCGAGCGATTGTTGCTGCAAGCGGCCCGAATCAACTCCGGTGGCGTTGATCTTGCCGCTTATCGTAACGCCATCTCACGCGCCACGCGCACCAATGGATTCGTAGACTATCGTGAGGCATATGACTACGCTCGTCGCATTCATCTGGTGATTGAGTCGATCGCTGCGTTGCTCAAAGACGGTCACGCAGCGGCGGTTATTGATCTGACCGAATACATGCTCGCAAAACTCGAAAATGCCATTGAGAGCATGGACGATTCGGATGGCCACATGAGCGTGATCCTGCTGGAGTTGCAAGACATCCATCACAGCGCGTGCCTTGAGGCCAAGCCCGATCCGGTCACACTCGCTCGGCATTTGTTCGAATGGGAGATCAAGAGCGACTGGGAAATCTTCTATGGATCGGTCAACGACTACGCGGATGTCTTCGGCGCTGAAGGCCTCGCGGAATATCGTCGGTTGGCTGAATCCGAATGGTCCAAGATCCGCTCGCTCGGGCCTGATGAGAAAGACGAGGAATTATCGAGCAAACGGTTTCGCATTACTTCGATCATGGAAGCGCTTGCGCGGCAAACTGGCGACCCTGAGGCGATAGTCGAAGTCAAGCGCCGCAATCTTTCACACTCTTATTCATACCTTCAGATTGCCGAGATCTATCGTGAAGCCGGCGAAGATGACAAAGCCCTCGACTGGGCCGACCAAGGATTGAAAGCATTTGCCCGGCGCGATTCGCGGCTGGTTGAGTTTCTCGCCCAGGAGTATCACCGCCGCGCTCGCCACGACGACGCGATGAAATTGATCTGGGAACAGTTTGTTGAATCGCCGTCACTGGGCCATTACCAGGAATTGAAAGCAAACGCCCTCAAGGTGCAACCGATTGCTAATTGGGCTGGTTGGAGAGAGAAAGCCCTTGACCGTTTGCGGAACCTTATTGCACACGAAAAGCAACTTGAGAAACCGCGCGACTGGCATTGGGTAACACGAGTCGACAACTCACTCCTCGTGGAAGTTTTTCTCTGGGAGAAGCGCTATGACGACGCCTGGCAAGAAGCTTCGGTCGGCGGCTGTTCAGATGCTCTTTGGCTTCGAGTCGCCGCCACCCGTGAAGAGAAACATCCTGACGATGCAGTGCCCATCTACAAAGAAATCATCGTCACCATTCTCAAACGAGCAAATAACTCAGCTTATGAGGAGGCCATTAAACTGGTGCGCAAGATTCGCGAGTTAATGATTCGCATGGGACGTGAAAACGAGTTTGGGGATTATCTCACTGCCTTGCGGGTCGAGTACAAGCGGAAGCGAAACTTTATGAAGCTGCTTGAAGGAATTGAACGATAGTTCGAACCTTCGATCCTGGATGAAATCTTTTGACGGTTATCACACTGGGCCAACGGCGATCGTCTCAACGTCATATGCCCAACCAACAAGAACCGTGACAGCGTGTGCCTGACCGCTCTCATCGGTAACCACGTCTACATCGGCACGCAGTGTTATCAGTTTTCCGCGAGGTTCCGTTCGTCCGAAGATTGTGTATGGGCCAGTAACGATAATTAACTCGCTCGCTGAAAAAGCCTCAACAAACCGGCGAAATAAATCTGCCACCGCCTTCAGCGAGATACCGCGTTGCACCATTCGCAGCAAAGCGTGAGGAATGAATCGTAAGTGCCACTTTGCTCCGGCGGCCAATATCTCCGATGTATGTGCCGGAAAATAAACCAGCTAGTCGGGTTCGCGCAAGAACTCCTCTCCGAACTCCTCTCCGTACTCACTGCGTAAGGCATCCTCTATCTCGGCGAGCCGCTCAGGATCTCCGACCTGTTGGCTGAGGTAACTCATCAGCCGACGCACTTCATCCGCCCGCAAGCGCGCCACGATTAGATTTCCTTGAGGTGGACTTCGTGCGGAGGATGCTCCGGCTCCCATGAGCTGAGCAAGGCCGCGAACTCACGCGCCGGAGTCATCGTGACGTAGTAGGTGCGCTTTGGACCATAGATCTCATAAGTTCCGTCAGCTTCACTCTCCCTGCGAGCCAATGCCCCGCACAGTAACAATTGGCGAAGGTCTTCCAAATGTTGTTCTTGTTCGGAAGCGTAGGCCGCGACCCGGAAGTCTCCGCCGAAGCGAATCGTGGTCCAAACTGTATTTCCCTGCGTGAGGGCCTGCTCGGGCCAGAGACGAGCGAGTACCTCACGCCGTTCGGCTGCGGACAGATGTTGCACCGTTTCAACGACTTCTCTCAGGTTGGTAGCCATAATCGTCTTCTCAGTATCAAGGACCAGAGGCTCACGATGCTGAGTCTTCCGAATTCAGATCGCGCCTTTCAGATTGAATCTCTGAAACAAATTCATCGAAGGTAGGATCGTCATGGAAACGCCCAGCTTCCTCGCGATGCCGAGAACAGAGGCCACAAATAGCCCCCCACCCCGTCGCGAACAAGGACTTGATACTGAGTCGTACTCATGCACTAGAGTTTGGCCCAGAGGCTAGACGGCAGGCAATCAATGTGTTTTTGCGCGATGATGTGGTCGACAAACAAATTAGGTTGAATGACGCGTCGAGGATGGTTGCTTGACTGCTCTCAAGCTTGGCGCTCATGGTTATTCTGTAACATGGCGCTGGACTCTGAAGCAAAATTACATTCTAGATCTTTGGACTCAGACCTCTTCGGCAATGAAATGTTGTCCGCTCAACTCGAAAAGGATTATGATTAGCCCATGAGTACTGCCGAACTTGTAGAACAAGTCAAAGCATTGCCCGCGCGTGAGCGTAGGAGACTCGTAGAGATCATTCTGGAGCTTGAGGACGATTCGCCGCCAACCCGTGCGTCATCCGAGCGCGTTAAATGGCCCGACGTGGAAGCGCGCGCCAAGCGCATATTTGGAAACAAGATCCTGCCAAACCTCGTCCTCCTGGAACGCGAAGAATCATCGTCCTAAGAGGGATGAGCTACTATCCCGACAGCAGCTTTCTGGTTTCGTGTTACATCCTGGACGCGAATACGCGCGACGCCAAAGCCTGTTTGAACCGCATTCAAGTGCCGTTAGCATTCACTGCTTTCCACGCTCTGGAAGTGCGGAATGCATTCAAGCTCGGTGTGTTTCGTGGACTGTTTACTGCAAAGGATGCCGCCGCTGCGTGGTCGAATCTTGAAGCCGACCTGCAAAGCGGTCGCCTCTTGAAAACAACCATCAAATGGCCGGTGGCTCTACGCGTCGCTGCACAGTTGAGTGAACGCCATACAGCTCAGGTCGGGACCCGCAGCCTTGATATCCTACACATTGCCTCCGCTAAAGCGATTCGAGCGACCGAGTTTCTATCCTTCGATGATCGTCAGCGAAGGCTTGCGCAAGTGGTTGGCTTGTTTGTGGGCCCATAGAATCGCACTCGCGCTGAAGACCCAAGCCGCAGACTCGCCACGGCTTTTCATCCAGTCAAGTTCGAGAAACCGATAGTACGTGCTGCGCACCTGAGAAAATGGGACACGTCACCCCCGAAAATTCCGGGTGCGTCGTTTACGTTTGTAAACATTTGTCTACAAACGCTACTTGCAGAAACAAAGGACTTAATGATTTTTGTCTACAAACGTAGACAGCCGCGTTAACTTTGTAAACGCGCCTGTTAACAAAGTTAACGTAGCACTGAATACGAACAAGCGTTAAGCAAAGGACACGAGACCATTGAGATCTATCAGAAGTTTGGAACACATTAGGCGGTGTCCCGTTTCTAGTTGAAAGTGGTTGGTGGCGGATCGGTTCATAGCCTAAGCAGCCCGTTCTTCCTTGGCAAGCTCAGCCACAGGTTGATTCTCAATTAGCAAAGACTTCAACGCATTCTCCAACATCCACAACTCGCGAAAGCCACTGACGCGACGGAACTTCTTTTCGGCATTCAGAAAAGCACTCGCCGCCCAGCGCAACACCATCGTGCCGTCCTGCCAGCGACTGACCCGGCGCGTCTGCCGGCGGACCGTGCCGTTCGGGTTCTCGATGATGTTGGTAGTCGTCAAACACTTCATTAAAGTCGCCGTCAGGCCCAGCCGATTCACCGTGAAGGTTTCTTCCAAACCCTCGAGTAAACTGCCCGCCGCCTGCGGATGCTCTTTCTGCAACCAGGCGGCTTGGGTCTTCAGTCGCGCCAGTCCTTCTTTGTATGGCAGTTTGTAGGCCGCCCGGATCACCGCCGCCACCTGGTCCTGCAAATGCTGCGGCAGATAGGAGAGCACGTTGCGCAGCTTGTGCGTGCGACAACGTTGGACCACGGCATAATCGCCAAACACTTCCTTGACTGCTTTCCGCAGCGCCTTCGACCCGTCGATTACGAACAAGCGCATTACTTCCGGGTCCAGGCCGCGGGCCACCAGTTCAGCCAGCAGATCTTTGGCCACCACCGCGTTCTCGCTCGACCCTAAGCGGATTCCCAACGCGTGCTTAAACCCTTTTCTGTCAATCCCTACTGCGCCCAGCACATGGTGCTCACCATAGACCATCCCATCGAGGTAAATAATCAGCAGTGGTTCGCCAGATAGATTCCGCTCATTTAACTCTTGCAGCTTCTCCGCGCTCTCAGCCACGAACTCCCGACTCACGCTCGACTTCGAGACGCCCGCCGTCTCGGCCATCTCGCGAATCACTTTCTGGTAGTCGCGCGTCGAGACTCCACTCAACAACAGCTCCAGCATCCGCGCGCTCATCCGCTCATCATCCTGCAGCGCCGCGTAGGCCGGGATCGTCACTTCACCTTCATTGCCGCGCAACCGCGGCCGTTCGACTCGCAGCTTCCGATCCGACAACGCCACCGAGCCTCGCTGTCGCCCGTGCCACCGCACCCCGTTGGCCCGCTCGGTTTGCCGGCCCTGGCTTTTCGCTCCCGTGAGTTGCTGCGCGGACATTTCCAGCACCGCTTCCACCGCGCCTCGTCCCACCACGTCGATCAGTTCATCGATGGCCGCACTCGACTGCTCGACCATCTCGATCATCGGCAGCAGAAATTGTCCGTGCCGGACAAAGAACTCTACTACCCGGCGGTCTTCGGTCCCTTTGACTCTCGTCTGCTTTCTGTTAGTTTTCCTCATGGCGGTTCTCCTTTCATTCAATTTGCCAACCCGATTCTATCCGAGTCGGGCAGGTGAACCGCCACCTTTCAACTTTCAACTATTCTTGGGACACCGCC
>JBQTHO010000027.1:0-23297 GCA_052389795.1 Acidobacteriota bacterium
GAATGCGCTGAAGTCTTTGCTGATTGAGATTCAACCTGTGGCCGAGCTTGCCAAGGAAACGAGGGCAGCCTAGGCTATGAACCAATCCGCCACCCGCAAACTTTCAACTAGGAACGGGACACCGCCCACCGAGAGCCAAGGAGGATGAGATTGAAGGATTGTCCTCGCAATAATCAGAGGAATCTGTTTTTGCTTCTTAACGCTATTACTGAAGCGGTCTCGGTGTGCGTCGTGCCATCCTCCTTAAGGTCCTGGTACGTTCGCCAGCAAAGGGGCCATCGTTAAGGTGCTCGCCTCATAGATCACGCAAGAGACCGGCTGATCAGACGCGGCCGATATTTGGAATACTTCACTATCGGTTGGAAATCACTGGAAGGGCTGGTAGCGATCGCCGCAGGTCTTGTCGCCGGCAGTACCGCCCTGATTGGCTTCCCAGTACTCTACAACTAGCGAAGTCGCGCGATCAGATCTTTCAAAAGCTTCCTTGAAAAAGGGAGCACTTGAAAAAGGGAGCAGTTGACAGGAGATACGCTAACCCGCTAATCTGAGTTTCTGTTGAAAGTGACTTTCATTTTCAACTAGCTTTCAAATCGCAAGGCCAATGGCGGCCGGGGCAATCGAACTAAGCGGAGATCCAAATGCGTGGAAGCAAACTCTTACTCATCGCCCTCTTTTCCCTTTCATTTATCGGCACGGCCCGGGCTCAGCGCACGTCAACGGCCGGTCATTTGACCGGTGTGGTTACGTTAAAGCCTTCGGGCGTGCCAGCTCACAACGCTCTTGTTACGGTCGTCGAATTGAAGAGGTCAGTGCTCACGGACGACGCTGGACGGTATCAGATCGATAACTTGCCGCCCGGGAGGTATCAGCTAATCGCCCACCTCGATCGGGTGTCGGACGTGGTGAGGACGATCGCAGTGAATGCGGGACGCACCGAGACTGTCGATTTCGAATTGTCGTTGGCCGGTGTGACTGAGCAAGTGACGGTGACTGCGACTGGTTCGAGCGAAGCGGTTGACCAGGCTTACCATGCGGTGAATTCTGTTGGCGCGATTGAATTGGTGCAGAAGAACACCGTTTCGATCGGCGAAGCGCTAGAAGGTCAGCTTGGAGTCGCCAAGCGCAGCTTCGGTCCTGGCTCAGGTCGTCCGGTGATTCGCGGCTTTGACGGCGATCGGGTGCTGGTTTTGCAGGACGGACTTCGTCTGGGCAGTATCGCCTCGCAATCGGCGGATGAGGTTGAGCCAATCGACGTTCTTTCGCTTGATCGCGTCGAAGTAGTCAGAGGACCGGCGACGTTGCTGTATGGCAGCAACGCAATCGGTGGAGTAGTCAACGGCATCTCGACCAATGACATTTATCAACGCGGTGCGTCAGGATACGCGTCGGCATTCGGCGGCACGAACGATTCGCAGGTGGGAGCGAGCGCCGGTTTGAAATTCGGCTGGCGAAATTTTCTCTTCTTTGGAAACGGAGGCGCCCAGAAGACGAATGATTATAGTACAGCGGTGGGAACCGTCCTGAATTCCTTTGCCCGCGTTGGGAATGTGAGCGGCGGCCTCGGCTGGTTTCCGCGAAAGGGTTGGCTGTCATTCAATTACTCCTACGATCGCCGCAGCCACGGACTGCCGGTAGAGCCTGATGAGGTTGATTTTGAATCTTTGAATGAGCGGCGTCACAGCTATGATCTCAAGGGTGGGCTGCGAGAGTTGCGTGGATTCATCGAATCAGTTGAATTTGGTCTGCGCTATAACAATTACAAAGCCCGCGAGTTCGAATTCGAATCAGACGAAAACGTAACCGAGTTGGAAGCAATTGCCAGCAACAAGAATTTCAACTATCGGGCGAATCTCAATCATCGACGCCACGGAAGATTGTCGGGCACGTTTGGCGGCTCAGGATTTACGCGAGACTTTGTTTCTATCGGTGCGGAGGCGCCGGCGCCGCGCACGAAACAACACTCGTTTGCGGTGTACGATCTAGAGCGGCTCGACTTTGAAAAGTTCGGAGTACAGTTTGGAGGTCGCATTGAACAGAATGGCTACACTCCTGAAGGAAACTTTCGCGACCGAAATTTTGTCGGCTTCTCGGGAAGCGCCGGCGTGCGCGTTCCGCTTTGGACCGGAGGATCGTTTGTCGCGAACTATCAGCATTCATTTCGCGCGCCCGCGCTGGAAGAGCTTTACAACAACGGCCCCCATCCGGGCATCCTCACTTTCGATATCGGGAATCAAAATCTAAACGCTGAGCAAGGTGACGGCATCGATTTGTCGCTCCGCCACAGTACCAATCGAGTCCGCTTCGGATCGGGCCTGTATTACTACAACATTCGCAACTTTGTTTTCACCGCATTCACTGGCAGAACCGATCTCGAATCAAACCTGCCGATAATTCATTACGAGCAGGGGACGAGTCGATTCGTCGGAGTCGAAGGAAACATCGAGGCGAGGACATTCGGGGAATTTTGGCTGGATGGGAAAATCGACTATGTGCGTGCCGAGCTTACCGAATTGAACAAACCACTGCCGCGGATTCCACCCTTGCGCGCAACTGTTGGACTTGAGTGGCGTCATCAGGCATTCACCGTGCGACCAGAAATTGTAATGGCAAACCGGCAAGCGAGAGTTTTCGATAACGAAACACCAACGGCTGGTTACGCAGTATTGAATCTCAACGGATCATACACCTTCGTGACGAGACGAGTAGCCCACGTGATTTCAATTAACGGATACAATCTGGGCAATACTCTTTACCGCAATCACCTTTCATTCGTTAAAGCGATCGCGCCGGAGACTGGAAGGAACGTGCGACTAAGTTATGCGTTGCGATTCTAACTAACTGGATCTTGAGCTTCTTAACGTGATACGCAAGCGAGCTGGAGGCCTTGCGGCAGAAAGTGAAGGACCACACGGCGAACTCTTGCGAAGGCACCGTGCAGCCCTTCTGAATCGACAACCCGGAGATTGACGACCTGTCTGCATTATAGGCCGATCAGCCTCCGTCTCAACAGGAGGAACAACAATGATCGGCATTTACCTGCCTGAACGAAGAGTATCTACTTACACCCTGCTCTTGGTGACCTGGCTGCTCTTCCAGCTTCCCGTGACCGCACAAACAGAAAGGAGGGCGCGTGTTCCGCAGATGAACCGGGGATCGATTTCTGGTCGAGTGCTGGATGAACGCGGCGCAGTCGTCCCCGGTGCAACTGTTACTTTGAAGCAAAACGCTTCTGGCTTCGAAAGGACGTCGACCACGGACGCTGCCGGCTCCTTCCATTTCAACGACGTTCCGGCAGGCGACTATCGAGTCAACGCGAAAGCGGCAGGCTTCTCAGTCGCGAGCCAAACACTCGCAATCGCTTTGGAAGACTTCAAGGTCGATTTGATTGTTAAGCCCGGAACAATTACCGAACAGGTTACCGTTACCGCGAGCCGGGCAGAATCAGCGGTAAGCGATACGCCTGTGCCGGTAAGCGTAGTAGAACGAACCGAGCTGGAACGGCAAAGCGTTAACACCGTTGGAGACTTGTTTCGCAATCTTCCCGGTGCGGCAACGGTTAACGAAGGGCCGTTTCAAGTGCGTCCGCGCATCCGCGGACTAGACAGTAATCGCGTGCTCGTGCTGGTTGACGGTGAGCGACTCAATAACACGCGCACGTCGACCTCGAATTCAGGCATCGAGATCGGTTTAGTTGACGTCGACGCGATAGAAAAAGTAGAAGTGGCGCGCGGTAGTGGATCGGTTCTGTATGGGACGGACGCGCTTGCCGCAACCATAAACATCATCACGCGCGAGACACCGGAGAGACGCGAAGCCGGCTTTCGTTTTGGCGGCGGCCTTAGCGGACTCTTTAGATCGAGCGAAACCGGACGCCGCGGCTCGGCTTACTTAGCCGGCGCCGGCTCGCGATTCGCCTTCCGTGTCGCCCAGACTCTTGATCGTTTCGCCAACTATCATTCGGGCGCCGTTCCACGCACAAACGGCGCGAAAGACAGCAGTCCGGCAGCTACTGAAGTTCTCAACTCGCAATATCACGGCAGCAATACGCACGTTGTTGGTCGATTCTTCATGAACGACTCGCAATCCATCAAGGCCGCATACGAACGCCGCCGCGCTGCGGATGTTGGCGTCGCGGGCGTGGTGGGTGTCTTTACCGCATTTTTTCCGTTTTCAAACCGCGATAAAGCAAGCGTCCGTTACGAAGGGCAGAATCTGTCTACGCGGCTCGCGCGATTGTCTGCCAGCGCTTACTTCCAAAAGCAGGATCGCAACTTCTCAAACCTTCTGAACGTGCCGGCGGCGCCGCCGTTCTTTCCCGGACAGTTTCAATTCAGCGAGACGATTACAAAAACTCGAACCAGCGGCTTTGACTTCCAGAGCAACTGGCTGTTGGGCCGCGACAACGTCGTCACGGCCGGGGTCCAGCTACTTCCGCGATCGCAACCGCGACCAGCGCTTCATCGAAAGATTTTCCCCGAACTTTCGCACCAATCCTCCCTCGCTGACGCGCAGCGAGGATCGCTCGAAGAGCGTGCCCGACGCAGACTTTGGCGATCTAGCTTTCTTTGCGCAGGACGAATATCAACCCGCGCGCTGGTTACGTCTGGTGGGCGGCTTGCGCGTCGATCATTTCGTCATCAATTCCGAACGAACTACTGGTTTCGGCCTGCCGCCGTTCTTCACTCCGTCGCAAATTGAAGATCTGGGAGTGAAGGGACTTGATGCGGAGCTAAACATAAGGGACACGGCCGTGAGCGGTGATGCTGGCGTGGTGATCAAGCCGACGTCCTCTTTGAGTTTGACTGCGCGCGTCGGTCGATCTTTCCGTGAGCCGAATCTCTTCGAACGTTTCTTCACTGACTTCGGGTCGGCGGCGGGGTTCGTGGTCGGCAATCCGAACTTGCAGCCTGAGTCAGGTGTTAACTTCGACGGTGGAATCAAGGTTCATACGGCGCGGTTCGCTGGCACATTCACCTATTTCAACAATACGTACCGCAACTTCCTCACAGCTCAGATTGCTCTTGATCGCAACGGCGTGCCGATCACGATTTCGCAAGGGCCTGGCCGTCCGCCGATCCAGGTCTTTCGCACTGTCAACCTCGGCCGCACGCGCATTCAAGGCATGGAAGGAGAATTCGAGACCTCCCTGCGAGTTCACGGCTTCTTACTTACGCCATTCGGCAATATTAGCTACTTGCATGGCGATGATCTGGGCGGACTCAAGCCACTGGATTTCATCACTCCGCTGAAGACGGTCGTGGGCTGGCGCGCGCAGGACAGACGAGAACGGTTCTGGAGTGAATACAGCGTGCGCATCGTCAACAAGCAGACGCGCTTGTCGCCCGAATTCCTGGCGCAGAACCGCGGCTCAGAGCCAGGCTTCGTCGCCCACGATCTGCGCGGCGGCTGGAACTTCCGCCGCGAGCGCTACTCGGCCGGCATCACCGTTGGTGTGACGAACCTGGCAAACCGGTTTTATCACGAGCAGTTCGTCACGACACCTGCCCGTGGACGCAGCTTCACTGCTGGCGTTCAGCTTCGCTTTTTCTAATCGATCTAATGAAAGGGACGGCCATGTTTGAAAATCGCAACGAGCTTGCTCCTCGGAATTACTGTTTCCGGTGCACCAACGGCTGTGTGCATGTGGTTTGTGGAAATGTCACGCTGACAATGAAACCGGTCGACTTCTTAATCCTGGCGGAGGCCGTTGCCGCTCTTCGTGATGAATTCAAAGAGGAGAGTAAGCAAGCGGGTGGTTCGCAGGCGTATATCGAGTCGCTGATGATGTAACCCAGCGCCGAGGAAGATGCAGATCTGTACGGATCAGAATGAATCAGTCGAAAGGGATACAACATGAATCAGAGAGCTAAGAACCCAACCAAGGCGATTGCCTTTGTTATCAGCGTGATTGCTGCGGTCTTTACCGGAGCTGTCATCTCTGCACAACCGCAAAGTGAAATAAATAGCAGGCAGCGTGCCGGTAAAGCCGGTATCTTGTTGCTCGCGCATGGCGGCAGCGCGAACTGGAACAATGAAGTGCTTAAGCTCGCCGCAGAAGTCAACAAGGAAGTTCCGGCAGAAGTCGCATTTGGAATGGCGACCAAGCGCACAATGCAGGAAGGCATTGACAAGCTGATCGCGCGAGGCGCAGGCGAGATCGTGGCCGTCCCGCTGTTTATTTCGTCTTATAGCTCGGTCATCACGTCGACGGAATTTCTGTTGGGTCTCAGAAAAGAGGCGCCCGCCGATCTCGCTTCATTTGCCAAGATGGATCATTCCGGAATGAATCATGGCAATCATGCGATGATGAACATGAACGCCTCTCTTAACCCGCTGACACCTGTAGTTTCTCCGGTGCCACTGCGAATGACATCGGCATTGAATCGGCACCCGTTGGTAGCCGAAATCTTGTTGGACCGCGCTCGTTCGATTAGTCAGAATGCAGCCCGCGAAGTAGTAATCCTCGTTGCGCATGGCCCCGTGCCTGATGACGACAACGCGCGATGGTTGGATGACATGGGCGCGCTCGCCACCTTAATGAAGGGCAAGAGCGGCTACAAGCGATTCGAATACCTGACGTTGCGCGATGATGCTTCCGATCCCGTTCGGGCACAGGCGACTGCGGAGTTGCGCAAGCTCGTTGAGGGCGCCGTCAATGATGGCGACCGTGTATTAATCGTCCCTTTGCTGCTTTCGTACGGAGGCATCGAGGCGGGAATCAAGAAGCGCCTGGAAGGTCTGAACTACACCATGAGCCCCCAGGGCTTGTTGCCGGACGAGCGGCTGGCAGAGTGGATGCTGCTTTCGGCCCGAACTAAAGAGCGGAACTAATAAGGCAGGAGCCCCACGGCTAACTTTCGGCGTCAATGCCAGCAAAGCTGCTGTCGCATTACAGCCTAATAGACCAGACGGGCACTTCTGGCTGGGAGCCAATTACGGCGGAAGCCTTGAGGCGGAAACGATTACGGGTCTTGCTTCGATCGATGACGTGCGGAATGAAATGAACACGGTGCTGAAACTCGATGAAGGTTATCAGGACGGCAGCGCCCACATGGTCCTGGGTGTGCTCGATCTGAAAGCGCCGAAGATTGTCGGCGGCGATCCGCAGAAAGCTGTCAGCGAATTCGGGAAGGGCTTGCAGTTCGGCAAAGGGAACGCTTTCCTGCATCTTCATTTGGCGGAAGCGTATCAAGCGGTGGGAAGAAACTCGGACGCGCAGCAACAACTTAACGCGATTCTATCGATGACCCCTGATCCGAATTATCTGCCGGAACTGAAAGAAGCACAGGCGCAAGCGCGGACAATGTTGGACAAGCTGAAATAGCATTAGAGCTTTTCTCTGAAGAGCGAGCTGAGAATCGAGTCATTGAGTAACTGGCCGTCGCGCAGTTCTTCTCGCATCAAAGTTAGTTTATCGATCATTTGGTCGAGCCCGCTGGAAATTTCAGCGTGATTTGTTGCGAGCACATCTCTCCACATTGACCATGAGCTGTCAGCTAGGCGCGTCATGTCTTTATACCCGGGGCCAGCAAGCTTCAGCAGTCGGCCCGTATCTTCCTGATCTTCAACGACGCTGGCCAGCGCGCTCGACAGCAACTGCGGTAGATGACTTACCAGCGCGAACGCGCGATCGTGCTCTGTCGCCGTCATTACTTTCGTTCTAGCGCCGATTTCATTTAGCGTTTGTTTGAGGCGAGTAAAGCTTGTTGAGTCACGCGAGCCGTCATCGATCAGCGCATAATTGGCGCCGGTCATCAGCTTGGCGGACGCGTGCTTGACGCCCGATAGATGGCTGCCGGTGATTGGATGACCACCGACGAAGTGGCGATCAATGGGGATGTACTTGGCGGCGGTTTCACATATTGATCGTTTCGTGCTTCCGGCATCGGTGATGATCGCGCCAGGCTTTGTCTGAGAGATTTGCTTAGTCAGAAAGTCAATGATCGATGAGACGGGCATCGCGAGATAAAGCAAATCCGCCTCGGAAACTTCGCCACGCGCAAACGCCTGATCTGCGCCGTCGATAGCCCCAAGCGCTATTGCCTCGTTCATGTGCGCAGCAGAAATGTCCCAACCCAATACGCGGTCACAGCACTTGTGTTGCTTGAGGGCGAGCGCGAATGATGATCCGATCAGACCACACCCGACCACGGTGACTTGCTTCCATTGTTGAATCTCATCTAATGCCATGTTTTGGTTGTTTAGCTTCTCAACCCACGAAACTTGTCGTCTCAGCGATTGAGGGCAGTGGCAAGGACAGAGTTTCCATCATCCGTCGAAACTCTTCGAAGTTGAGCGATTGTGGGCCATCCGATAGCGCCCGTTCCGGGCATGGGTGAACTTCGATGATTAATCCGTCGGCCCCGCTGGCAATCGCGGCTCGCGCCATCGGCGCAATCAGCCGGCGGCGGCCGGTTCCGTGCGATGGATCGGCGATCACCGGCAAGTGGGAAAGCTCGCGGACCAACGCGACTGCCGAGAGGTCGAGTGTGTTGCGAGTCTCGGTCTCGAAAGTTTTGATGCCCCGCTCGCACAGCACCACGTTTTGATTGCCACCCGAAAGCAGATACTCGGCGGCCAATAGCCACTCTTTGATTGAGGCTGATGGGCCACGTTTCAGCAGGATCGGCCGTTCGGATTGAGCAAGACGTCGCAGCAAAGCAAAGTTCTGCATGTTCCGCGCGCCCACCTGGAGCATATCCGCGTACTCACTGACAATCTCAACATCCTCGGTGCTCATTACTTCGGTAACTACCGGCAATCCGCTTTCTCTGCCGGCTTCCTGTAACAGTATCAGCGCGTCGACACCCAGTCCCTGGAAATCATATGGCGAAGTTCGCGGCTTGTACGCACCGCCGCGCAACATGATCGCGCCCGCCGCTCGCACTGCCTGCGCTGTGCTCAACACTTGTTCGCGAGATTCGACTGAACACGGGCCCGCCATCACCACCACCTCGGGTCCGCCGATGCAAACATCACCGACCAAAACTCTCGTGCGCTCCGGTTTAATTTCTTTGCTGACAAGCTTGAAGGGCTGAGTGATAGCGGTGACGCTTTCCACTCCCGGCGCCGCGCGCAAGGCCTCGATCTCGCTGCGCTTACCGCTGGTGCCGACCACACCGATCACGGTCTTTTCGGTGCCGCGGCTAACATGTGCGCGAAAGCCGCATTCATTAACCCGATCAACGACATGCTGAATTTCCTCGGCTGTGGCAGTGCTGGAAATGGTTATTACCATGTCATTCTCCTACTTGCTGACTTGTGATTTCTTTTGCGGTGAATGGGCGAATATGCTGGAAGTCAGTTTGCGATGGCTTACTGTTTTTTGATCGCGGGTGAACGCGGCAGCCTCCAGGTGGCGAGTCTCATTAATAATCTGCTGGAAGATGGCTGACACCGCGGCGTCATCAAATGGCCCGGCGTTAATCCGAGCGAGCCTGGCAATGAGGCATCGTTCGCGAGCTTCATCCGTCAGCGGTTGATTGTTGGCGGTCTTTAGTTTTCCAATCCGGACGGCGAGCTTTGCCCGCTTATTCAGAAGTGCCAGAAGCTGATTGTCTATGTCGTCAATTTCCATCCGCCAGTCTGCTATTGTCATCCTCGTACTCCTTCGTAATTTGGGCAAAAAAGAACCAGCCGCGATTCCGTTTCCGGAGGTCGCGGCTGGTTGCGAACTTTGTGGCGTCAGTTACTGGTTAAGATTCTCGCGCGCACTTCGCTGGCACCGCTTCTCCACCCGGAAGCGATATGAATAAGCGAAGTAATAGAATCGATTAGTGATCATGTGCTCGCGCGAACCACGCCATTTATACCCAGTCGCCGCCTGAGCTGTCAAATGCCTTTAAAGATCGCCAGTGACTTGGATCACAATCGAATTCGGCACTCGCCCGGGAAATCCGCTTTAACCCGAACTCCTACCGAATTGACAACAGATGCTGTTTCTGGCAAAACAGCAGGTGTAAGGGGAGTAGCTTAGCCGCACGGAAAAGCGGTTTCGCGGAATCCGACATACTGACGCTGAAAAGCGTCCGATCCGCGAACGGAATAGTTAACGACTTTCTGAGAGCCAGACCTTCATTGTCACCGGACGGAAGTTCGGTCGCAATGAAGCGTCTGGCTTTCTTGCTTTGTGATGATTCTCAAGGGTCGAACCTAACAGGAGATAAGCTTGGCTGCTTTTTGGATTGCACTCTTTTTTGTGTTCGTCGCCGAGATGGGCGACAAGACACAGTTGGTTGCGCTAGCCTTCGCGACGCGTTACCGGACCAGCATCGTCATGACCGGCGTTTTTGGCGCGACGTTGCTGGTCCATCTCTTTTCAGTAATTATTGGCGAAATCGCCGGTCACGCGCTGCCAGTATTCTGGATCAATCTGCTCGCCGGTTTTGCCTTCATCGGGTTCGGCGTTTGGACGCTTCGTGGTGACAAGCTGGGCGATGAGGCCACAACCAAATCGCGACTTGGTCCACTGATGACGGTGGCCACAACTTTCTTTCTTGCCGAACTCGGCGATAAGACCATGTTGACCACGGTTACTGTCGCCGGTCAGCAGGGCAGCTTCGTGGGAGTTTGGCTTGGCAGCACAATTGGGATGGTGCTCGCTGACGGCCTAGCTATCATTATCGGGAAAGTCCTGGGAAAGAAATTACCAGAGCGGGCAATCAAGTTCGGGGCGGCGCTCGTTTTCATCGCTTCGGGTGTATTCACAATCGCGCAGGCATTTGCACATCGACCCTGATGTCAGCGGGCCGCGCAGGAGAAAAATAATGAGCAAAGTACCTTTCGCAATGGCAGCCGGTCATACGGACAAAGGAAGTGTTCGCGCGATCAACGAAGATTCGAGCCTCATTCTTAATCTGGAGAACGGCGCAATCGTGAATCAACTAACGGAGTTTCCTCTCGACCGTGGCGGTGTGGTTTTAGCGGTCGCGGACGGCATGGGTGGAGCAAAGGCAGGAGAAGTCGCCAGCAGGTTAGCAATCGAACAGTTAGTGCGCCGACTGACGGCTCCCGAGCAGCAACCCGAACCTCAAATCCGGCTGTCAGACGCGATCAGATCGGCGAATCGAGCTGTTCGCCGCGCCGCGAGTGAAACCGAAACAAACGCCGGCATGGGAACTACCATTACGGCGATCTTGGTCGACGGAAATCGAGGTCACATCGGCCAGGTCGGCGACTCACGAGCCTATCTGATTCGCGGCGATACCATGAGCCAGCTTACGAAGGATCAATCTCTGGTCCAGCTTCTCGTCGATGCCCGTCAACTTACTGAGGAGGAGGCAAGTCATTCACCCAGACGCAATGTGATCCTGCAGGCGCTCGGTGCTCAGGACGACCTGACGCCCGAGATGAGTGAATTGATCGTTCAAGATGGCGACATGATTCTGCTTTGCACGGATTACCTGATGCAAAAAGTGACGAAGACTGAAGTGCTTGAATCCGCGCGGAAAAGTGAGTCACTGGATGATCTGTGCCGTGAGTTGGTGTCGTTGGCAAACCAACGCGGCGGCGAGGACAACATTACCGTACTAATAGCGCGATTCTTTTCCTTCTCGGGACCAGAGGATTAGCCGTTCGATCTCGATTATCTCCCTTAACGCTGAACGTCTCTGGGGTTGAAGGAGTGAAAAGCGCCAACACTTAACATTAGCTCGACCTTGTCGATCAATCTGTGAGTTTGGTTGTTTCTTCGGTTTGGTTAGTAACCGATCAACCGAAAAGCGATCGTCGACGCGAGGAAGTAAGAACATGAACAGAAGCAGTGCCGGACGCGGAATCACATGGGTGTGAAATTCATAGAGTGGCTCTTTCAGCAAGTGTCCAAAGGTGACCACTGCTAACACAAATCCCAATGCCACGAGCGCCTCACGCACGCGCCATCCCAGTATCACCAGAGCGCCGGCAATCAACTCAACAAACGGAATGGTCACGCCCATGGCCCAGAGTGACCAGCCCGGCAAATGACAAAGTAACGGGCGATGTCCTTCTAGGCCGCACGATCGAAGGCAAGTACCGGATCGACGCGAAGCTTGGCGCTGGAGGGATGGGCGCGGTTTATCGCGCGCATCGCCTACTCATCGGCGACGACGTAGCGCTCAAGATTCTGCACCCGGAACATGTTTCGCAACCGGATGCGACTGAACGTTTTCGCCGCGAAGCGCAAGCGGCGGCGCGCCTCAAACATGCGAATGCAGTTTCTATCTACGACTTTGGCGTGACGAACGATGGCCTGGTCTATCTCGTCATGGAGTTGGTCGAAGGTCAAAGTCTGCGTGAAATCATCAAGCAGCAGGGGCCGCTCACGCCATCAGCCGCTGCCGAAGTAATTAGCCAGGTGTGCGCCGCGCTGGATGAGGCCCACCGTCAGCAAATTGTTCATCGCGATTTGAAGCCCGATAACATCGTCGTTAAGCCGATGCTCAATGGGCTGCGTGTGAAGGTTCTCGATTTTGGCATTGCCAAGCTGCGCGATTTGACAGCCGGGAACTTGACGCAGACGGGCAGCGTGATGGGCACGCCGCATTACATGTCCCCCGAACAATGCCTCGGCGAAGAATTGGATTCGCGCTCAGACATCTACAGCCTTGGCATCGTCCTGTACGAAATGCTGGCTGGCGTCGTTCCTTTCAACTCGCCGATGTCAACTGCAGTGGTTGTCCAGCATGTCAATCAAGCGCCTCCCCCACTACGAACAATTAATCTCAGCATCTCGACTGCGGTTGAAGCAGTAGTGATGCACGCGCTCGCGAAGCAACGGCAGGAACGTCCACAAAGCGCCGCCGCGTTGGCTGAAGAACTGAGAAACGAACTTTCGCCAATGCCTTCATTCGCGTCCCAACAACGTACTCCAACGCCGACCTTTGCGGCGCAAGCGCCCAGCTTCCCGAACTCGCAACCGACAGCTCAGGCTCCGACCGTCGTTCTGCGCACGCCGGGATCAGGAAGTAGCGCTGCTTACGGCGCGCCGACATCCCCGATTCCTCCTGCTTACTCGACTCAGCCGCAGCCATTAAGGCGGCACCGAAACCCGTTGCGGTTTTCGCGGCCATCGCAGCAGTCGTAGCCATTGGAATCGCTGTGGGGATTTACTTCGCTTTCTTCTCGTTCTCAGCCAAGAAAGCCGTCCTTGCTGAAGTAAAAAAAGGCAATCTGGTGAAGCCCCAAGGAAACAGCGCGTACGATCTTTTCCTGAAGCACAAGGGAGATGACCTTAAGAAAGAAGATGTTGACGAAATCACCAAAGAAGTTGCGCCGAAGCTTGAGCAGCGGGGAGATACGATAATCAACAATCTGAAGACGGAGATTGAGTCTGAAGACGAATGGACGGAAGCGACCCGCGCCTTTACTTGGCTTAATGAGCTGCGGCCGAATCCGACCAGCGAATCAAAAATTTACTTCTCTCAGGGATCGCTCGCGTTCTCAAAGAAGGACTATGAGGGAGCATTATCAGGCTACAAAAGGGCGACGCAATTGCAACAGAACTGGGGCTTGGCCTTGAATCGACTTGGCCGTTGTTACCTCAATCTTAAAGACAAAAACAGCGCGCGCGACTATTACCGACAGGCTACAATCGCGGATCCGAGCTGGATTTACCCGTGGATGAATCTTGGACAGATCAGCGTCGAACTGAAAGACAACTACACGGCTGAACAGGCCTTTCCCCAAGCCCTTTCAATCGACTCGCAAAAGGCCTCCGCCCATAACGGGTTGGGTCAAGCGCTCGAGAATCAAGGGAGATATTGCGAGGCGTTGTCGGAGTATTACACTACCCAGAATCTAATCGCCAGCAATCCTACGAACACCGTACGGCCGGAAACTCTGGCGAAGCGAATCGCTTACCTTGAATCAATCGCCTTCTGTGGAGACTAGCGAATGATCCGGCGACGGTGGCCCATTCTGATAATCTCCGGGATTGTCGTCTGCGGGACAGTTCTCGCCGCCTATTGGTATGTCTTTCGCCCCTATCGGAATCTTGACGTCCTGATTTTGAATGGCACTTTGATTGACGGGAGCGGCGCGCCTCCAGTTGTAACAGATATCGGCATTCGCGATGGAAAGATTATTGCCCTGAGCAACTGGAAATTCTATTTTTCTAAACCGACGCTGACAATTGACGCCAACGGGAGTGTGGTAGCTCCTGGTTTCATTGATGTGCACACACACGTCGAGCCTAACATTCCATCCTCCGATCCATTTAGAGCTGAGAATTTCCTGCGACAAGGTGTCACCACCATCATTACGGGCAACTGCGGACGCTCGCGAACAGACATCGCAAGTTTGTTTCGAGGCTTAGAGAAGAACGGCAGCTACGTTAACGTCGCGACGTTCGTCGGCCATAACAGCATCCGGCAGCAGGTAATGGAGAATGCGTCGCGACCGCCAACCGCAACAGAACTCAAGACAATGCGAGCTATCGTCGGTCTGGCGATGAAAGAAGGGGCCTTGGGAATCTCAACCGGGCTCGAATACGTGCCTGGTCGCTTCGCGGAACTTTCAGAAGTAGTAGAACTCGCCAAGATCGCGGCAAAAGATGATGGCATTTACGCGTCACACATTCGCGATGAAGGCCCGAAGGGAATCGCGGCTCTTCGAGAGGCGCTCGAAGTCGGAAGGCAGGCAAAGATCGCCACTCAGATTTCGCATTTCAAAGCATCAGGTCCGCGACAGTGGCGCACCGTGTTAACAAGACTGGACGTGCTGGACGAAGCTCGCGCGGAAGGTCAAACAGTCACCATTGACATTTACCCCTACGCAAGTTCCAGCACGACAACGGATATTCTGCTGCCAGATTGGGCGGTCAAGGATAACCGCGCGGCACTGCGACAAATTGTTACCTCACCACAACTCAGGCAGAAATTGCACGCCGATATTCTTTCAAAGTTGATTGAAGACGGCTGGAGTGACCTGTCGTTCGTGCGGCTAGCGGCTGGCAGGCCCGAATGGATCGGAAAAACTCTCGCGGAAGTGCCCAGCTTTGCTCAGGACGTGAATCAACAGATCGAAAACTTAATTGAGGTGTCACTGCGCGGTGGTGCTCAAGCAGTATACGCGAGCATGAGTGAAGACGATGTCGAGCAGGTCGTGACTTATCCCTTTTGTGTCTTTGGTTCCGATAGCGCCGTCAGAGATCCGAGCGCGCAATACCATCCTCACCCGCGGGGCTGCGGGACGTTTCCACGCATCTTTGCTCAATACGTTCGAGAAAAGAAGTTACTCACACTCGAGGATGCGGTTCACAAAGCGACAGGCGAGGCGGCCGAGCTTTTCCAACTGCCGAAGCGAGGTCTGCTGCAACCGGGTCATTGGGCCGATATCGCGATATTTGATAGTCAAACTATTGCGGATACAGCCACCTACGAGAAACCTTTCGGCGAACCGGTCGGCATCGATTATGTGATCGTTAATGGCGTCGTAGCCGTGGATCATGGTGCTCTGACCAGCGAGAAGCCTGCAGGCATGCCGATAAGGAAAGCGGGAAGAACTGCGTAGTAATTTGTATTGCCGCCGTCTGAAGTCTGGGTCGGTACGTTTCTTCGCTAATCGCACCGCCGTAGACAGATACATTTACCAAGAGCTTGAGGCACTGGTCTCGCGTGTCAGGTTGAATTGAACGGTGTAAGAACGGCGTTCCAGTCGCGCGCGGCGCTCCGATTATAAAATGATGAAGAAATCGCTCTTGGGCGTTAGTATGGAATGGAGCCGCACGTTGATAAGCGACAGACGCGCCGCGGAACTCAATTGAACGAGCGCGAATCAGTAGCTTGCGCGACAAGTTATTGAATGAGCGCATCTATTTCTTCATGCAACTTCTCGGCGAGTGACGAATCGGAGAGGTTAGCCAGCGGGTTGAGGACGGCTCTGGATAAGGTAAACGTCATTAGACACGTTAAGGGACCACATGAATACTTTTTGTGCTTTTATTGTCTCAGTCGCGATTGTCAATCGATCTCGTGAGGCAGCCTGTCACAAGTAAGGCACAAAGGGGTGCTGAGACTGAAGAGAGTGGAAACAGTGTAAAACCGGAAGTGTGGGAATTTTTTAGCAAAATTGAAAAGGCCACTAAAAGCCGAGATAATTTGTAAGGTATCTGTTTCCTCCCTCGGCACCAATTGTTTTCAATAGGTTACACCGTTGCTTCGAGGAAACCCAACGGAGTGACTGTCCGTTGGGAGATTTCAATTCTTCCAACAAATATCGAGCGAGCGCGCATTTCCAACTCTCACGTCATCACGTCATCCTTGGGCTCCTGCCCTTGGAAAATGCAACAGCGGCTTGGCCAGACCATCGTGATGGTAACGCACGAGCCAGAGGACAAAAAGTGGGTCGACCGGGTCATCTGGATACACGACGGATTGATAGAAAAAGAGGAAAGGAGGAAAGCATGAA
Organism: Acidobacteriota bacterium; assembly: GCA_052389795.1. GTDB lineage: Bacteria > Acidobacteriota > Blastocatellia > Pyrinomonadales > Pyrinomonadaceae > UBA11740. The sequence continues at coordinate 16,387 of JBQTHO010000027.1, forward strand.
CAAGAAATTCCAAAAACTGGTCTTCAGAACACGCGGCGTTTACATGTTCATTGGGCTTGCCACTGGGGCCGGGGTCAAGATCGCGATTGGTGGTACAACGCCTTTGTCGCTTTTCGCCGTCGGTGTGGCGATTGCGGCAATAGCACAGATATATCGGGTTTGGGTTGCGGCCTATCTCGGCGGCAAGCAGGCGGTAACCGAAATTCAGGCCGACTTTCTTTGCACCGCGGGGCCGTATGCCTATGTAAGAAATCCACTCTACATTGGGAACTTCCCCATCGGCATCGGACTCGCGATGGCGATCAACGAGTGGTATGCCTACGCGCTATTCGCGATGAGCTACGCGTTGGTCTATCTGGTTGTGATTCCGTATGAGGAACAATTTCTTACGCAGAAATTCGGGACTGCCTACGCCGAATACAAAGAGTACACCGGTCGGCTGATCCCCAAACTGCCTGGCTACAAGAAAGCGCAAAAAGTGATTCCTGATTACTGGGCTGGGTTTTGGGGGGAGATTCATGTCCCGATAATCCTCGCAGTTCTTTTTACAATCGCATATTGGCGATTCGTAAGATAGTCGCAACACGACGGCAGGTTCGAAGAAAACAGAGCCTGCCGTCAGATTTACCTAAACTATTTTAATTTTATTATCAATATCAGAGTCTGAAACAAAAATTGTTTGCTGATATCGGACGTCCAACCAGCGCGATGCCCAAGGAGCATGAATTATGACTGCGATTGCATTTGAAGTTATTTTTATCGCCCTCTTAGTGCTGGCTAACGGCGTCTTCGCCATGTCGGAACTTGCAATTGTGTCGGCGCGCAAGACGCGACTACGACAAATGTGCGATAACGGCGATTCAAAGGCATGCGCCGCACTCGATTTGGCGGCGTCTCCCGACAGATTTCTCTCAACGATTCAGATCGGAATCACTCTTGTGGGTATCCTAGCGGGCGCCTTTGGTGGAGCTACGATCGCCGAACAGTTGGGTGAACAGATTAGTCGTGTACCGGCACTGGCGCCCTACGGAGAAGCCTTGGGCGTCGCGACCATAGTAGTAACGATCACCTACTTTTCTCTCGTTATTGGCGAATTGGTACCAAAGCGCTTCGCGCTAAATCAGCCGGAGAGAATCGCAAAACTGGTGGCGCGTCCAATGAAAGTTTTGTCGAGCGCAATGTCTCCGTTCGTCCACCTTTTGAGCGTTTCAACGTCAGCGGTACTGACGCTGCTGCGGATGAAAGCTTCAACGGAGCCTCCGGTGACCGAAGACGAAATCAAAGTGCTGATCGAACAGGGTACCCAGGCAGGGGTGTTTGAAAAGACTGAGCAGGAGATTGTGAAGCGAGTTTTCAAGCTCGCGGATCGTAGCGTAGGGTCTCTGATGACACCACGACTCGACACGGTCTGGCTTCGCGCCAAAGCATCGCGCGAAGAAATAAGAAAAAAGGTGTCTGAGAACCACTATTCGAGATTTCCAGTATGTGACGAAAGCCTCGATCAGGTTCTTGGTGTCGTAAAGGCGAAAGACATGCTGGCGATTTGTCTTGGTCATGAAGAAATGAATCTCACTTCCATCATGAGAACACCTCTCTTTGTGCCTGAATCGCGATCTGCCTTGGAAGTACTCGAGCTGTTCAAGACCTCGGCCACACATCTCGCGTTGATTGTTAATGAATATGGTTCGGTCGAAGGATTAGTAACAACCAACGACGTTCTGGAAGCTATTGTTGGCGACATTGCTCCCGCCAATCCACAATTCGAAACGCAAGCAACACAGCGGGAGGACGGATCGTGGTTGTTTGATGGGGCAGTCCATATAGACGAGTTCAAGGAAATATTCACGGTCCCATCGTTGCCGGGCGAAGGACGACGCAACTACCAAACACTCGCCGGCTTTATTCTCTACTACCTGGGTCGCGTGCCACGCCCTGCCGATCATTTTGAGTGGAACGGTTTGCGCTTCGAAATCATGGATATGGATGGTAAGCGGATCGATAAAGTGCTTGTCGGGCAGGTGCAGCAGGGAAGACCCAGTTGATCACATCTTCTCGTCTAGTCCTCGACCAACCTAACGGGCAACAAATTAACTCAACGCAGAAAACAGGTCTTTACCAACGCCGCCAAAGTTCACAATTAAAGAAAACCGCCGCTCGGTCCTGGTGGCGGAAGTAGTCTCTTCCTGCGCCCGTCTGCCGTCGTATTCCCCTCGTGGAAAGTCGTAACCTCACAATCGTCCTTTGCTTCTCTTCCCCGATGTTGGTCCCTGACCTTTAGCTTCGGGCTCACGCAATCGCGGCCGCCGCGCCATTGTGCCGCGTTATCCATTTCTCGATCTCTACTGCCGCAAACAACGCCGCGCCGGTACCCGCGCAGATCGCAAGGTCGGCGAGCGGCAACTCCTGCGTCCCGAACATCGCCTGCAACGCCGGAACGTAGATCACGGCAAGTTGCAGGACAGTGACGATGGCGACCATCACCAGCATCAGAAGGTTCGACCCGACGCCGATGCGAAACAGCGAGTCGTGCGTCGAGCGGGTGGCGAGCGCCTGCCCGACTTGCAGGAAGGCAAGCGTCGTGAAGGTCATCGTCTGCCAATTCTGGTATCCGGCGGCCCAGTGGGTGAACCCGATTCCGAGCGCGACGGCACCGATGAGAAGCCCCAACCAAATGATGTGCCGCCCCATGCCGCGCGCGAACATGCTCTCGCCCGGCGCGTGCGGCGGGCGGCTCATCACGTTGCGCTCGCTCTTTTCCACGCCCAGGCCGAGTCCGAGCAAGCCGTCGGTCAAAAGGTTGAGCCAAAGGAGTTGGAGCGGCTGCAAGACGAGCGGCATCCCGGTCAAGGGGCCGACTAAGACTGTCAGAATCTTGCCGATGTTTCCCGCTATCGAGAACTTGATGAACTTCTTCAGGTTGTCATAGATCGTGCGCCCTTCCTCGACCGCCGCGACGATTGACGCGAAGTTGTCGTCGCGCAAGACCATCTCCGCCGCTTCCTTTGAAACGTCCGTGCCCGTCAACCCCATCGCCACGCCGATGTTGGCGCGCTTCAAAGCGGGCGCGTCGTTCACACCATCGCCTGTCATCGCCACGATGTGCCCGCGCGCTTGCAGCGCCTCGACGATGCGGAACTTGTGTTCCGGCGAGACGCGAGCATACACGGACACATCTTCGACCAAACCGCGCAACTCCTCGTCCGACTTCTTTTCGAGTTCGACGCCCGTCACGACGCGCCCGCCGTTGATAATCCCCAAATCCCGCGCGATGTACGCGGCGGTCAGAGGGTGATCGCCCGTGATCATCACGGGGCGTATGCCGGCGGACTTACACTTCGCCACCGCTTCTTTGACCTCCGCGCGCGGCGGGTCAATCATGCCAACGAGTCCGACGAACGTCAGGTCGCGCTCAAGAGCCTCGGTGCGCTCGCCGCCGGTCGGCTCCTGAAGCATGCGGAACGCGAAGCCGAGCACGCGCATCCCCGAGGCGGCGAGCGAGTCGTTGGCGCTCTGGATGCGCGCGCGCACCTCGGCGCTCAACGGCACCCGCCTGTGGTTCTCCCAAGCGTGCGTGGAGATGTTTAAGAGCCCGTCAACCGCGCCCTTGACGAACGAGATGTAGGGCGAGTCGCCCGCGCCTTGCGAGAGATACCCGTTCATCGTCCGGCGCAGGTTGAGGGGGAGAGGCGCGCTCGCTTCCGGGAATCGGTGAACAGTCATCATCCGCTTGCGCTCGGAGTCGAACGGCAGCTCGGCGACGCGCGGTAGAGCCTCTTCGAGTTGATCCTTTCTGATCCCGAACCGCGCCGCCGCGATCACCAATGCGCCTTCGGTCGGGTCGCCGACGGCCTGCAGACGATTCTGTTCGGTGTCCGCTTGCAGCATGGCGTCGTTGCAGAGCGCGCCGCCCGCGAGCAGCAGCGAGAGAGTCGGGTCGAGCTTCGCCGGGTCAGGGTCGGCAGCGAACACGGCCAGCGGTTCGCCCGATCGCTCCGTCAGATCGAGACGATGCCCCGCCACGTCTAGTACCGTCACCGTCATGCGGTTCTCCGTGAGTGTGCCGGTCTTGTCCGAACAGATGACGGTCACCGAGCCGAGCGTCTCGACCGCCGGAAGTTTCCGAATCAAGGCGTTGCGCGCGAGCATCCTCTGCGCGCCCAAAGCGAGCGTGATGGTGACGACCGCCGGGAGTCCTTCCGGCACGGCGGCGACCGCCACGCCCACTGCCGTCATCAGCATCAGGTAGAGCGGCTCGCCTTTGAGCACTCCCAGGCCGAAGACGAGGGCGGCGACGCCGACCGCGACCACGCCCAGCGTTTTTCCCAACTGGTCGAGCCTTCTTTGCAGAGGCGTATGTTCGCGCTCCACCCAACCGAGCATTCCGGCGATCTTGCCAAGTTCCGTCCGCATCCCGGTCTCGACGACCAGGCCTGCGCCGCGGCCGTAGGTGACGACCGTGCCCATGTACGCCATGTTGCGCCGGTCGCCGACCGTTAGATCGTCGCCCGCGAGCGCCCCAGTCTCCTTCTCGACCGGCTCTGACTCGCCCGTGAGGGCCGCCTCCTGCACGCGCAGGTTCACCGACTCGAGGAAGCGCAGATCAGCCGGGATCATGTTGCCCGCTTCCAGCAGGACGATGTCGCCGGGGACCAGCTCGCGCGCCGAGACTTCATCAATGCGCCCGCTGCGCCGGACGCGCACCATCGGCGCGGCGAGTTTTTTGAGCGCCGCCATCGCCCGCTCCGCCCGGTGCTCCTGAAAGAAACCGAGCAGCGCGAAGAGCACCACAATCGCCATGATGACGATTGGGTTCTTGAAATCTGTGAAACCACTGGCGACGACCGAGACGGCGGCGGCGACAATCAGGATCAAGACCATCACCGCCGTGAACTGCTCCCACAGGATGCGCCAAGGGTTTTTCGCTCCCGTTTCAGCGAGTTCGTTCGCGCCGTGCTCGGCGTGCCGGCGCTCCACTTCCGCCACGTCGAGACCGCGCTCCCTGTCGGCGCGCAGTACGCTCAGGGCTTCCGCCGCGTCCAGCTTGAACCACGCTCGCGCTTCGTCGCGCGTCAATCCGTTCTGCTCGGTCTCGCTTGTTCGGTTCTTCATCAGAGTCATCGCCTTTCAGTCCCTCGGAAATAAGGAGAGATCTTTCGCGCGCACATGGTGTGCCGCAACAAGCCGGCGCCCAAATTGAGCACATTTGCCATCGCTTTTCGCCCTCCGCCGGCTCATGAAACGGAACGTCCACTACTTTCAGGTGATGGTCGGTGGCTCTTCTCTCTCATAGAGTTGCGTAATTCCCCGCAGGTAAATTGTTGTGCTCTGACGCTTTGGCGATTTGACAAACTCACCTGCAGCTAGGAAGAGAAGCTTGAGCGGCAATCTGTAAAGCCTTCTAATCGGAGTTTGGACCAATTCGACTCACTTCGCAGGACACTTTTTGGGAACTCTTCAAAACTTGTTCGGGACGCGTTCACCAGCGGCTGCGTAAGTTTCCCCAGATCGGCAAAGTTGAGTGTGCCAGTACTGGCCTCTCGCGAACCGTGAACAGAGTTTTACAGCGGAATGATTGTTGCTCTGTTGTTTACACGACGAAGGAACAGAAATGGGGAACGGGAAAGTAGATCCCTAGTTAGCCACATACAAGCAGAAATTCAGACATGAATGCCTTTACCACAAGCAATCTCATCAGTGCGATGCAACGACGCTCTGCCTTGATGGAGATGGCGGCCAAAAGCGCTCATATGGCAGAGATAATAGCGTTGGCTGTTTCAGAATCCTCGGGCAGACTTCTGGGATTATCGCGCGACACCATAATGCTTGCTCACTTAGCTCCCATCATACGAGTTGTCTGGGCGGATGGGCGCGTGCGCGAGCGTGAGCACAATCTCGTTTTACAGACTGCACGAGCGCTCGGACTGCCGGAGGACGGCTTTGCCACCGACGAGTTGAATAGGCTCCTTCAAAGAAGACCTAACGAAGAGTTCTTCGAAAATACCTTCAGACTTTTGAGGCCGACGATGCAAAACCTCCCGTCTGACGCTCGCCGAAGGCGAGAGGCAGATCTGACCTCGATTTGCGTCCTGATGGCAGAGGCTTCGGGTGAAGTGTCTGACTTACTCGGAGGAACCAGGACGTCGCAACGCGAGTTGGAGGCAATTAAGGAAGTGATCGCCAAACTCTTTGGAGCCGAGACGCTGGAGCATTCTTCCAAGTTACCTAAAGACCAGGCCGCTGCGAATGATGATGTAGCTGCGCCTAACGCCGCCGAGTTGGGTTTTGCTCAAGAGACCGGAACGATCATTTACCTGCTGCCCCTCGTCCAAACAGCTTGGGCCGAAGGGCGTGTGACGAGGCGCGAGCGCAAGTTAATACTTAGCGCCGCAGCAGCCCGAGGAATCGGAGAAGATAGTGATGCATATAAGAAGCTGGCGTACCTGCTTGAAACGAAACCTCCCGAAGAGTTCTTCGAGCGCGCCTCAAACACGCTGCGGGCCGCACTTAGTGATCTGCCCCCGGAGTTGCGGCGGGTCGAAGAACGAATCCTGTTAAAGCTATGCGCCGAAGTTGCAGAAGCATCGGGCCCCGGCCTCGACTGGCCAGGGTTCTCTGGCGGAAGTAGCACGGAAGAGAAAGCGGCGATTGAGAGAATCAGAGGCGCGATCTCAAACAAGGCTGCTGAGCTTAGCTTGGGCGACTGCCGGCTTTCCACCAACGCGAAATAAATGGGGAACAATATAGGCTGGTTGGCGGCTCGCATATTGCGCAGGGTAGGTCTGATGGGATCCGCAAGGGATTTTGTGTAAACGATCGTAATTGTTTTTGGGTCGCTGCTTTTTCATCTTGATTTATTAGCAGCAGTAGGGGCTGTGGGAACGGTGGGAAAACGTAGTTTGTTTTCCACGGTT
>JBQTHO010000028.1:0-29199 GCA_052389795.1 Acidobacteriota bacterium
GAACGATTCCGACTGACTCGCAACTTCGTTTTAGGCGGAGCATTCAACCTCACGTCACGCGGCATTTGTAACTTGCGCTCCGCGTGGTTGGAACCAAGTCGGATGAGATCAGCTTGCCAACGATCCCCAGACCTAAGTTCCGGAGTGAGTGAACTGCATTAAACAGCCAAGCGGGCTCACCATAAAGCAGTCAGCTTTCATGGTGTTCTGTACTTCACAGAACAGGCACCAGAAGTTCCCCGGTACCGTCACCGGCCTCACTCAAGATCGTCGGGTTGATGGCCGGGCCATCTTACCAGTTAGGTACGAGATACCGGAACGGGCAGCGTCACATTCGTCGAAGCCAATCAAGGGGAAACGCCTCCCAATCAAATCGCGGAGCTCACTCGAGAGTGGCTCAGTTAGGCGCTCGGAATTAGGCGTTTCCCCGCGCGCCGAGCTTAACGCCCAAACAACAGCTCGGCGCGATGCTCAGTCTGCAGCCTGAGTATGTTGGGCACGCTGCCAACTACTCCGCGGGCAAACATAATTCGTTGGACGCGAGCGGGCGGGGCGTGAGGTCTTTGCCGATTTGATTCGCGCCGCTGTTTCAACTAAACCGTTGGGTACTTAGCCTTTTGAACCCGAAAGTATTTTGCAGCGTCCGCGTTCGCTTTGAGGAGGCCAGATCGATGCGCGTGGTTCGTTGCTTCTAGATTGGGTACGTGATCTCCTCGCGCTCCCAATGCCGGTGAAGAGCGATCGCCCCGATGAAGGATTCTGCAATGTTTCCATCATCACCGGGGATCAGCCCTTTGTCGCCGCCATCCATCTTTTCTGGGAGAGCCCCCCTCAGGAACTCAGCACCCGCCCCACTGGCGCCGATTGTTTTAAGGTGCTTGAAAGCCTCCTGAACAAACTCCAACGCATCAGGTTCCGCCGCTAGAGCTTTGCTGCTGGCAGCGCCGTCCGCAACAAAGACCGCGTCAAACAAAACCGAGGCGCCGGTAAGAAAACTGAAATCGACTTTTAATTGTCTGCCGTTGGCGCCGGTTACCACGCCCAGCCGCGGCGCAACAGTCTTGGGCACAGCGCCCGCGGTCAACAACGCCTGATTGAAATCTTCAACCGACTGATCGTCGAATCCATCCGCTAACAGCACGGCAATCTTTCGCGTCTTGATTGAGTCGGCCGGAAAATTCGGATTATCAATCTGCCGCAGTGCCGCCGAATGCTCAAGTGACTGGATGAGCTTCTTGGGTTGTAACTTTTTCGGATCCGCGTCCGCAGGCAAGCTCATGTTCAAGGGTTGTTCAAGAGTGCGCGGGACGGCGAGACCGAGGCCTTGCGCCACCGACTCAGCCAAACCCTTGTCGACGTGGGCCAACAAACCCAACATTCGTTCACGAATGGGCGGTGTCTCGACTTTGCCCAGCTCAAAGCGCAAGGCGCGGATGATGTGGTTCTTCTCAGTTTCAGTCTGGCTGTTAAAGAACAGCGTCGCCTGACTGAAATGATCCATAAAGCTTGGACTGCGCTCGCGAATCTTTCGGGCATCGATCTTCTCGGCGAAACTGGTAAAACCACTCATGTCCATGCCGGCTTGAAACGGACAACCGCCGCGCGTGTTGTTCGGTTCGTGCGCCGCCTGGCCGCGATTGATTGTTTGCCGCATGTAGCCGTCGCGCTGATTGTTATGCAGCGGCGCAATCGGGCGATTAATCGGTATCTCGTGGAAATTTGGTCCGCCTAATCGAATTAGTTGTGTGTCGAGGTAAGAGAAGAGCCTGCCCTGGAGCAGCGGATCGTTCGTGAAGTCGATGCCGGGAACGATGTTAGCGGTATGAAAAGCGACCTGCTCAGTTTCGGCAAAGAAATTTTCCGGATTCCGGTTGAGGGTCAGTTTGCCGATGCGCTGCACCGGGACCAACTCTTCGGGAATAAGTTTGGTGGGATCGAGCAGATCGAATTCGAATTTGAACTCATCACGTTCTTCCACGATTTGCACGCCCAATTCCCATTCGGGAAAGTCGCCGTTCTCAATTGATTCCCAAAGATCGCGGCGATGAAAGTCCGGATCCTTACCGGAAATCTTTTGCGCTTCATCCCATAGAACCGAGTGCACACCGAGCAAAGGCTTCCAATGAAATTTCACGAAGCGCGTTTTGCCTTTTTCGTTCACAAAACGGAAAGTATGAACGCCAAACCCTTCCATCATGCGGAAGCTTCGCGGAATTGCCCGATCCGACATCACCCACATAATCATGTGCATCGACTCAGGCATCAGGGAAATGAAATCCCAGAAGGTGTCGTGTGCCGACGCCGCCTGGGGAATCTCGTTGTGCGGCTCTGGCTTTACTGCGTGGACCAGATCCGGGAACTTCATCGCGTCCTGAATAAAAAAGACGGGGATATTGTTACCGACGAGGTCATAGTTGCCTTCGCGCGTGTAGAACTTAACCGCAAATCCGCGCACGTCGCGCGCCAGGTCAGTCGAGCCGCGCGAACCGGCCACCGTTGAAAAGCGCACAAACACCGGCGTCTGCACTGCCGGATCCTGAAGAAAGTCGGCCCGGGTGTATTCAGTCATGGGCTCGTAAACCTGAAAGAAGCCGTGCGCGCCGGATCCGCGAGCATGCACCACCCGTTCGGGAATGCGCTCGTGATCGAAGTGAGTGATCTTTTCACGAAAGATGAAATCTTCCATCAAGGTCGGACCACGCGATCCCGCCTTCAATGAATTCTGGTTGTCGCTAATGCGCACGCCCTGATTGGTAGTGAGAAACTCGCCGGCGCTGTCTTCAATATTCTTCTGAAGATCAATTCGCTTGGGGTTGTCGTCAGGCGGCTTGCCCTGATTGAGTTGTGCAGAAGGAGCGCTCTTGCCAGGCGCGGTTGGTTTTTTCTTCGCTGCTTTTTTGGCGGCCATAATTCCCTTTCACTGATATCAGTAATGATCGTTAGGCTGACTTTGCCTGAGCTTTGTTCGCGCGGCCCTTCTTGGCTCGCGCCGCTTCAATCGCGGTCTTGACGTCCTTCACTTCTTCCGGCGGCGGCAGCACGGCCGGCATGCCCAGGCTTTCGATCCAAAGCTCCCGAGTCCATCCCTGTGTGTGATAGAGATGTTCGTCTTCCTCAGGCTGAACCTGCGCGTGCGCTTCCTTAAGCAGGGCGGCCATCTCGCCGCCGGAGTTCTTAGCGAACTCACCGATGAGTTCCCAATTTGTGTGGTCCTTGGTTTCGGCGAGCGTCACACATTCAGCGGCAACGATCTGTGCCGCGGCCGGATCCGGCCCGCGCAATGCCATTTCCATCGCCTTCACCAGTGAGTCGCCGATGTGCCGGACAATCTTTCGGCCGGGAGTTTCCGCGTCCAGTGGGAGATCAAGGGACTTGAGGACCTCTGAGACAACCTGCACGTGCGCTTTCGTTTGTTCGAGGTATTCGTTCCACTCTTCACGCAGGTCTTTGTTGGTAGCGCAACGGAGCGCCGTGGTGTAAATCTGAACGCCACCCTTTTCGGTTTCCAAAGCCTGATACAGCAGTTCAACGGTTTGAGCCGGATTCAACTCGGTCGTATTCATAAGTTCTCCTCTAAGTTTGTAATTATTTAAGTTGGTTACCGCCCAACGGCGCGGCCTGAGAATGTCCTGACCTCGAAGTTTAGCGCCACGAACGAGGGTGAGGTCAGAGGACTCCCCCGGTGTTCAATTAACAAGCGTTCGCTACTACTACATCAATCCGTGGCGTACGCTTCGCCTGCCTGTATTTAGGACAAATTCATCTAGTCGCAGCCGTAGGGGCAACTGCAATGCCACGAATCCTATAAATTCGCGCCGCAGTACTTGCAGTAGACCGCGTCGGGGTCATGCCCCTCAGCTCCGCAGGCGGGGCACAACTGCCTCGTCATTCTTTGTTGTCGCGTTGCGTGTGCGAGCTCGACCGAGACGATGCCGGTGGGAACAGCAATGATGCCGTAACCAATCACCATCACGATTGATGCCAGGATCTGGCCTAATGACGTGCGCGGGGACAAATCACCGTAACCTACAGTCGTCAGCGTCACAATAGCCCAATAGATACTCACGGGGATGCTGGTGAAGCCGTGTGCTTCGCCTTCTACTACGTACATTAGCGCACCAATCACGACGACAAGCAGTACAACGACCGAGAGAAAGACGCTGATTTTGCGACGGCTCGCGTGTAGAGCGCGACGCAGCGTGTCGGCTTCCGCGACGTACTCAGAGAGTTTTAGTAGACGGAAAACGCGGAGCAGACGCAGGATGCGAATCACCAGGAGGTACTGGCTGCCAGGCACGAAGATGCTGAGATAAGTGGGAATGACAGCGAGCAAATCAACGATGCCGAAGAAACTTGTCGCGTAGCGTAGCGGACGGCGCACACTCAGCAGGCGCAGCACGTATTCAACGGTGAACAGGAGGGTGAACACCCATTCAAGTGTGTAAAGGAGATCTCCATACTGCACTCTGACGCCCCGGACGCTCTCCAAAATAACCGTTGCTACGCTGAGAAGAATCAGCCAAATAAGGACGAGGTCGAAGAGGCGACCGGCGCGCGTATCAGCCTCAAAAATAATTTCGTGCAGACGTGCCCGCCGGCCGGACGACGGCGCTTCCGTCGGTCCCGCTTTTTCGGACGCGTCGCGCTTCATCGCTAATTGATAACTTATCTTTCGCAGTCGTGTCGAGTTGTTTAGGGGCTTACGTTATCGCCGGCCAAGGCCCCGCTGGGATGAATGAGCGGTGTTCCCGACAAATTCCCCGAAACTTGATGAAAAAGTAAAGAATGCTATAATCAGGCCGAAATTTAAGTAATCGGCAAAAATGAAGATTTCAGCTCACGAAGAATATGGTTTGCGCTGCCTTGTGCAGCTGGCGCACACGCAAGTGTCTGGGCTCTCTCTGACGCTCAATCAGATCGCGGAACGCGAGGGTTTGTCGGTCGCGAATGCCGGCAAGCTGATGGGGATTCTGGTTAGGGCTGGTCTCGTTCAGTCGCAGCGCGGCGCGAACGGCGGCTACACCCTGGCGCGATCTGCTTCTGAGATTCGTTTGAACGAAGTGATTCGCGTGCTGGATGAGGACACGGTCGATCGTTTCTGCCAGACGCACACCGGCGTGTTGGACACCTGCATTCACACGAGTGACTGCGGGATCCGGCCGGTGATCGTCGGGCTGCATGAGATCGTCCAGAGCGCTCTGTCGGAAATTACTTTGGCGCAATTGATTGGAACCGAAGCGACCGTCGATGCGGCGCTGCACCAGATTCAGAGTTTGCAGACAAGACTAGGACCGATGCGAATCGAGATAAATAGATGAGCACTGCTGAAATACTCGCAAACAGAGAATACAAATACGGCTGGGTCACCGACATTGAATCCGAGACGATTCCGCGCGGCCTGAGCGAAGACACCGTCCGTGTGATCTCAGCAAAGAAGAACGAGCCGGAGTGGATGCTCGACTTTCGTCTGAAGGCTTATCGTAACTGGCTCAAGATGGAGGAGCCGCGGCGCTGGCCGAACCTTGGTTTTCCTGAAATCGATTACCAGGACATGATCTATTACAGCGCGCCGAAGCAGAAAGCGACGAAGGCAAGTCTCGATGAAGTCGATCCGGAATTGCTGCGCACCTTTGAGAAGCTTGGCATTCCTTTGTCTGAGCAGAAGCAGCTTGCCGGCGTTGCGGTTGATGCGGTCTTTGATTCCGTTTCCGTCGCGACTACTTACAAAGAAAAACTGAGAAAGCACGGCGTGATCTTCTGCTCGTTCAGCGAGGCGGTGACGGAACATCCGGAGATTGTTAAGAAGTATCTCGGCTCGGTCGTGCCGACGAACGACAATTTCTACGCGGCGCTGAACAGCGCGGTCTTCTCGGACGGTTCGTTCTGCTTCATTCCCAAGGGCGTGCGCTGCCCGATGGAGCTTTCGACTTACTTCCGCATCAATAACTCTGAATCCGGCCAATTCGAACGCACGCTCATTGTCGCCGAGGAGGGCGCGTATGTTTCATATCTCGAAGGCTGTACCGCGCCGCAATTCGATAAGAACCAGTTGCACGCCGCGGTAGTTGAACTGGTGACGCTGGACAACGCGGAAATCAAATATTCGACCGTGCAGAATTGGTACGCCGGCGATGAGAATGGTGTCGGCGGCATCTACAATTTCGTGACGAAACGCGGCAAGTGCGCCGGCGTTAATTCAAAGATTTCATGGACGCAGGTTGAGACTGGTTCGGCAATCACCTGGAAGTATCCGTCGTGCATTCTGCTGGGCGACAACTCGATCGGTGAGTTCTATTCCGTGGCCCTGACGAACCACGCGCAACAAGCCGACACCGGCACGAAGATGATTCACCTTGGAAAGAACACGCGCTCCACGATTATTTCGAAGGGCATTTCGGCCGGCCACGCCAACAACAGTTATCGCGGGCTGGTGAAGATCATGCCGAAGGCATCGAACGCGCGAAATTACACGCAATGCGATTCGATGCTAATTGGATCGAACGCGGGCGCGAACACTTTTCCGTACATCGAAGTGATGAACAACAGCTCGCAGGTCGAGCACGAAGCGTCAACGTCGCGCATCAGCGAAGAGCAGTTGTTTTATCTGATGCAGCGCGGCATCTCGCACGAAGACGCCGTCAGCTTAATCATCAACGGTTTTTGTAAGGATGTGTTCCTGCAACTTCCGATGGAGTTTGCCGTCGAAGCGACACGTTTGTTGGGATTGAAACTTGAGGGCGCGGTTGGATGAAAGGAAAAAGGTTTTTGGTCTTAGGGCTTGGGTCTTTGGAAGATTTTGGCTTGATAGTTTTGGATTTCAAAGACCGAAGACCAAAACCAAAGACCCATCTTTTGGAGAATTGAATGTTAGAGATACGCAACTTATATGCATCGGTTGATGGCAACGAAATTCTGAAAGGCATCAACCTGACGGTTAATCCAGGCGAGGTGCACGCCATTATGGGCCCGAACGGTTCGGGTAAATCGACTCTGGCGAAAGTGCTTGCCGGTCATCCTTCATACGAAGTGACCGCCGGCGAAGTCATTTACCAAGGCAAGAACCTGCTCGACATGACGCCCGATGCGCGCGCGCGTGAAGGCGTCTTCATGGCGTTTCAGTATCCGATTGAGGTGCCGGGCGTTTCGAACGCTCAATTCCTGCGGCTCGCTTATAACGAAAAGCAGAAGCATCACGGCCAGGAAGAACTGGATCCGCTTGAGTTCAAGGACTTGCTGAAGGAAAAAGCGAAAATCGTGGAAATGGATGCGAGCTTTATGACGCGTTCAGTGAACGAAGGATTTTCCGGCGGCGAGAAAAAGCGAAACGAGATCCTTCAGATGGCCGTCCTGGATCCGAAACTTTCGGTGCTGGATGAAACCGACTCGGGATTGGACATCGACGCGCTGCGCATCGTCGCGGGAGGCGTCAATAAACTTCATAGCCCCGACAAGGCCGTCATTCTCGTCACGCACTATCAGCGTTTGCTGAACTACATCACTCCGGATTTCGTGCACGTCCTGTCGGGCGGTCGCATCGTGAAAGAAGGCGGTAAGGAACTGGCGCTCGAATTGGAAGAGAAGGGCTACGACTGGCTGAAGAGCAATGGTAAACCCGCCGTCAGCGCGCCCGCCGCAACGTAAGATGTCTGCCGAAATCGTACACACAAACGTCTACGACGCGGCGTTCCGCGACTTGCTTAGACAGCAATCCGGCGAGCCGGCCTGGCTGCGGCGCGCTCGCGAAGACGCGTTCGCTCAGTTCGATCGCGTCGGCTTCCCAACCGTGCGCGAAGAGGATTGGAAATACACAAACACGGCGCTGATTGCGCGGACTGCCTTCGCTCCGACGTTTGGATCTACCTCGACGCTGAATGGCGAACTGGGCAAATTCACTTTCGAAGAAGCACGCGACAGCCGCCTCGTTTTCGTAAACGGAATCTTTGAGCGCGACAGTTCCTCGGTTTTCAATTTGCCGGCCGGCGTCGTGGTCGTGAATTTGGCCGAAGCGGTAGCTCGACCTGAGTATGAGTCACTGTTGATTTCCCATTTTGAGGGCGACCACGACAACGGATTTACAGCTCTCAACGCCTCGCTGTTTGTGAGTGGCGCGTTCCTTCTGATACCACGCGGTATCGAAGTGACCGTCCCGATTCATCTGCTGTTCATTTCGGAAGCGACAAATGATGATGCGCCCGCATCTTTCCCGCGCGTGCACATTCTTGCTGAAGAGAATAGTTCGGCCACGATTGTTGAATCGTACGCCGGCATAACCGAAGGGCGTTATTTGACGGACGCGGTTATCGACGTGACCGTCAAACCCGGCGCGCGCATCAATCACTATCGCATTCAACGCGAGAGCGCGGACGCTTTTCATGTCGCTACCACGAAAGCCAAAACCAGCCGCGATTCAGCCTACGAAACGACGAGTATCAATCTGGGCGGATTGCTGGCGCGGCATGACATCGAGGTAACGCTCGATGATGAGGGCAGTCATTGCGCCGTCGACGGCCTCTATCTGATTGGCGCCGACCAACACAGCGACACACATTCGTTGATCGATCACCGGCACCCGCATGGGACCAGCCGGCAGCTCTACAAAGGCGTGCTCGATGGCAAGTCGCGCGCCGTCTTTAACGGCAAGGTTTTCGTCCGACATGGCGCGCAGCAGACGGACGCGCAGCAAACGAACAAAAATCTTTTGCTGTCTGAAGAGGCGCATGTCGATACGAAACCGCAACTCGAAATTTTTGCCGACGACGTCAAATGCGCGCATGGCGCCGCGGTCGGACAACTGAGCGAGGATGAACTCTTCTACCTCGAGAGTCGCGGCATCAATCCGGCATTGGCGCGCAATATGCTGACGTATGGCTTTGCCGAGGAAGTGATCGAACGGATCAAGGTTGATTCAGTCAGGAACGATCTTAATCGGTTCTTGTTGAATCGTCTTAATACCAACCTGGAGATTGCTTGAGCCGATGGCTGCTGTTGAAGAATTCATTCCCATAAAGCCAAAGCCGCGCGACGAGTGGAACGTTGAACGTGTCCGGAAAGACTTTCCCGTCCTGAGCACGAGCGTGAACGGCAGGCCGCTCGTGTATCTCGACAACGCCGCATCCTCTCAGGTTCCCCAGTTGGTGATTGAGCGCGGCAGTCAGTACCTGAAGTACGAACACTCAAACATTCATCGCGGCGTGCATTACCTCAGCATGAAGGCGACGAACGCGTATGAAGGCGCGCGCGAAAAGGTCAAGCGCTTCATCAACGCGCGCGATGTGAAGGAATGCATCTTTGTGCGCGGCGCGACCGAAGGCATCAATTTGGTGATGCACGGCTATGGCCGGAAGTTCATTGGCGCGGGCGATGAAATAATCATCTCGGCCATGGAGCACCACGCCAACATTGTTCCGTGGCAGATGCTGTGTGAAGAGAAGGGCGCAAAGCTGCGCGTCATCCCGATGAATGATGCGGGCGAGTTGCTGATCGATGAATACGAAGCGCTGCTCAACGAGAAGACGAAACTGGTCGCGATTGCGCATGTGTCGAACGCGCTGGGCACGGTCAATCCGGTCAAGCAAATGATCGACAGCGCGCACAAGTACGGCGTGCCGGTCTTAATCGATGGCGCGCAGTGGGTGCCGCACATGCGTGTCGATGTGCAGGACCTCGATTGCGATTTCTACGTTTTTTCCGGTCACAAGATGTTCGCGCCGACCGGCAGCGGCGTCGTCTATGGCAAGGAGCATCTGCTCGAAAAAATGAATCCTTTTCAGGGTGGTGGCGACATGATTAAGAGCGTCACATTTGAAAAGACGAGTTATGCCGGACTTCCAAATAAATTCGAAGCCGGCACGCCCGCGATTGCGTCGCAAATAGGCTTGGGCGCAGCTATCGATTATCTGCACATCATTGGCCAGGAAAAGGCCGCCGCGTACGAACACGGTCTGCTGGATTACGCGACCAGGCGTCTGTCGGCGATTGAAGGCGTCCGCATCATCGGCACGGCGCGCGAAAAACTCGGCGTGCTGTCATTCACGATTGAAAACGTCCATCCGCACGACATTGGCACGATTCTGGATCAGCAGGGCATCGCCATACGCGCCGGACATCATTGCGCGCAACCGGTGATGAAGCGCTTCAATCTGCCGGCGACAGCGCGGGCGTCGTTCGCGTTCTACAACACGAAAGAAGAGGCGGATCAGTTAGTGCTCGCCATTGAAAAGGTGATCGAGATATTTGGTTGATGTACGAGGAGAGCAGTAAGCGACGAGTATTTATAGCGGCGCTGACGGTGCTGATTGTTTCACCGCTCGTGTGCGGCGGACAGAAAAGAGTCCCCCTCGCAAAATCCGAGGCGATCAGGAAAGCTCCCGTAGGGGCGATTCCCGACTGGCGGGAAACCATCTCGGATGAAGGGCGTTTTAGAATTCTTTTTCCCGGCCCTCCTCAAGTCGATAACGATGTCGTAACCGCCGTCGGTCTGAAGGTTATTGAGTCTAATACGAGCTGGACCGTCTTTTACAGCGACCTCGGGCGCGTCGTGCCAACCAATGAGGCTGCTTTCAGAAAGGCCTATCGTGCCGGCCTGAACGGCTTGACAGGGGAAGGAAGAACGGTGCTCAGCCAAAGAGACGTTTACCTCAACGGCAGGTTGGGCACCGAATTTGTAATCGAGGGGGCAGGGCTAACGAGTTACATGCGAGCACTTGTTGTCGGTCGACGGTTATATACGCTGGCGGCGCATCGCAAAGAAGTTGATGCTTCAACCAGAGCCAATATCCCAACTGACGTACGACATTTCTTCGATTCATTCGCTTATTGGGAATAACGCCTGACGAATCATGTCCGAACTCTCTGACCTTTACCAGGAAGTCATCCTCGATCACAACAAGAAGCCGCGCAATTTTCGTAAACTCGAAAATGCGAACCGGGCGGCGCAGGGTTTCAACCCGCTCTGCGGTGATCAACTGGATGTTTATCTCCAAATTGAAGACGACCTGGTGAAGGACGTCAGCTTCGAAGGCTCAGGCTGCGCGATTTCGAAAGCTTCGGCCAGCATGATGACGCAGGCGGTGAAGGGTAAGACGAAAGTTGAGGCCGAAGCTCTCTTCAACGAATTTCATCGTATGGCGATGGGCGAGCTGGACGAGGAAACCGAACCGAACCAGCTCGGCAAGTTGAAGATTTTTTCCGGGGTCCGTGATTATCCGGCCCGCGTTAAGTGCGCGACGCTTTCCTGGCACACGATGCACGCGGCGCTGGAAGGCGAGAACACGGCGACAACGGAATAAAATTATCCGAAATATGGAAGGCAACGCCCGCCTCTTTTGTAGCGCAAATTGGTAATTTGCGGCTGCGCAAGTTGCCAACTGCACTACTGCGGGATAGCCGATAACCCATACAAAGTTTCGGCAGCCTGAAACGTCCATTCAGATTTGTATTTGCTAACCGCCTCGTTTCCTAAGTTGTTGACCAGATGACCGAGCGCTCGCCGCACACGCACCTGGTCTTCTTTGGGGGCTCCCAGTTTCTCCGCCCGCAGAAGCCAAAGCTGGGCTGAGTTCATTGCCCACGGATACCAGAGAAAGCCTAAAGCCTCTCGCGCCATATATTGCATGCCACGATGATCGGTAAAGGAAGCCGAAAATTCCCCGCTGTCGGCGGGAAAATTCAGATCGCGCTCGACACATTTCGCCAGGTGGTCAGGTATTTGATTGGCGATTCGAGCCGGAAGGATAAACCCGGCTTCAGCTTCAGCGCGCAAAAGCTCTCCATAGATTTGCAGAGTCAGACCATCAATAGCGGCGCTGTGAGTTTCACTCTTCGCACTCCAACCGGCGGGACTGGCTTTATCGTCGAATTGGTCTACCAACCACTGCGCGGTGGCCTTAAGCAGCTGATCACGTTTTTCGACACTGCCTTCCCACGGGAGATTCGCTTTTCGCGTTTCCAGCAAAGCCAATAAAGCCAGCGTCGTCGTGTAAACATTGTGCAGGTGCGGGTCTTCCTGATTTGGAAACATGTTCCACCCATCGGCGTTGTCCGGGCGATAAATCTTCAGAGCCTCTTGCGCATACGCGAGTCGCTTCAACGCGCGTTCGCGATCTTCGCCCATCAACAACCCTGGACGCCCAAGCGCGGCGGCCAGAGCGGCAACCGTCCAGATGCCAGGCTCGGCCTGCGTCCGCTTTTCTTTTGGATGCGCTATCCAACCATACTTCTTTCCATCCGCGCCTTCGATTGTCGAGCCGCTTTCAAAGTGTTCCTCGAAACCTTTGAGCAGTTGGCGGGCGTCGGCTTCGGAAAGTTCAGGAGTTAGGAATATGCCGGTTAGCGCCTGACCATTTGACCAGAATTCGAAACCGGCCTTGGTTGCCGGATTCAGGCTTGCCGGGATTCCTCCCTTCGCTGTTTGGCTGCGCTTCAAACCGTCCAAAAGCTCTCGACGCATGGTTGAAGCAGCCTGGCGAATTTCAGCATTGCTTTTCACCGGTCGAAATACTGAAGCGTCGTTTCGATCCAGAGTTGTGCGAATGCGCGCGCTGGCCGGAAGATTCAGGCCCGCATCAGCCACGGCGACGTAAACGACGGACATCAAAAACAGCGCCAGGACACCGAGACCCGCAAAACGCATTCGTCGTTGGCGCTGGCGTTGACGTTCGCGCCGGCGCAGTTCGTCGTAACCGACGCCCATCACGCCGGAGAGCAGCTTCAGCAGCGCATTTGCTCTTCCATCTTTGCCGGGACGCGCGTCCGCCGCGATCGGCTCGGCCGGATCGGTGGTGACCTGGCCCTCGGGCGTTACCTGAAACCGAACTGCCGGCGGGAAACATTCGAGCAGCCCACTGTCTGGCGCCGCGTTCGGCTCACCATCGACGATCAGGCAGAGCACATGACCTGCGTGACCGAGCGCTTTGTAAGTCTTAACTTCTTCGTTGACCCATTTCGAAACCGCGGACTTTGGCGAGCAAATGACGATCAAGGAACGCGACCGCCTAAGTGCCTCCTGAAGCTTGCCGCCGAGGTCGGAAGCGCCCGGCAACTCGTCGCGATCACGAAAGATGGGAAACGGTCGTTTAGGAAGCGCGCCGTTCGGGGTTTCGCGTCCGACGATTTTGCGCGGCACGCGATAGGTCTCGATAGATTTGTGTAGCCACTTGGCCCACTCCTCATCGGCGTGGCTATAGCTGATGAAGGCCCAGTATTTGAAATTGTCGGCGGGGCTGGTTTGCGTAGCTCTATCGGGCATCTGGAAGTCGCCTTACCGCACCAGCTTTTGAGACGTGATGATTTGACCTGGCTGTATATTGATTAATGCGTTATGTACTTTGAGTAACAAAGGCTTGAGATGGGAATACGTGATTCTTCCGGCGTCAATAATCAGGATGGCAATAAAGAGCGACCGAACGTTCTGTTGGAATGGTAGATTGCGATCGACCGTAACGAGCACATCATATTGTCCTGCCGCCGCACGCAAAAGGTCTCCATTCTTTAGTCCTTTGTAACCCGCTTCAACCACGGTGCGTACTTCATGTTCGGCAAGATCGTTCTTGAGATCGACCGTGACGCATTCGTCAAGCAACAACTTCATGGTGAGAGAGAAGCGATTCCTTTGACAACTCGAGCACGCCTAGAGCTTGATCTCGCGCGACGCTCGGGAATGACGGAGAAACTCGTCAAGGGTTTCTTCTCCTTCGAGGTATTCGAAAAGATGATGGATTGGCACCCGGGTTCCTGTGAAAACGGGTGTGCCACTCGGCTTTTCCGGATCCACTTCAACTAAATCCTTCAACGTCATGGCTGGCATTATAGCAGAGTGCGGGAGACCCAGGACTCAGCGCCTATCGCTTAACGAGTCTTTGCATCGCGCACGTGATAGGTCGCAAACGTTCCGTAGCCTTTCGCCAGGGGAGTTTGGCCCACGTAATCGCAAGTGAATTCTTTAACGCCTTGCGCGGCCGACAGCGCGGCGAACGCCTGACTCGCGTAAACCTGTCCCGGCGGCGTGATGGGTTCGATGCGCGCGGCGCGGCTCACGTGCGTGCCGGTGAAACTCGCAAGGCCGGTCACCGGATCGACGCACGAATAAACTGGCCCGGCATGAAGCGCGATGCGCAGATTGATCGCCTTGGGCAGACCCTTCTTGCTCCAGTCCGTGTTGACCATTAGCTCGCACAAATCCAACGCGAACAGACCAGCGTCGCGCACGTCCGAGAAAACGAAGTAGAGACCGTCGCCCCAGGTGTTCTTAATCGAAGGGGCATGCGGTGAAGTCGAAATTAAGTGGCCGATTGCGCCGAGAAAGTGATTCAGGAAGAGAGGGATTTGTTGTTCGGTGAGTTTGCTGAAGTTCACCGCGTCGGCAAAGAGCATCGCCATGATGCGTGTGGGGAGGGTGGCGGAGTGCTTTGTGGCCTTGCGCGCAGACCCACCCGCTACCGCAGGTGGTACTGACACTGCGCCCTCCCTTACGGTCGGGCTACTGCCCCGCTTTACCACCGAGCTGGCGACCGGTTCGCGCTTAAGCATCTTCGCCAGATCGATTACCTGAACGTCTTGTCCCAGGTTCCTCCAATGTGCGACGGCGCTGGCCGTGCCGCCCGGGCCGTCGCCGGCTTTTTGATCCCAGACCGCGAGCGGCACCAGATTAGTTTCCAATTGACGGGCGCGAATGTCGGCCAGCCCGTACAGCAGAAGGTTGGCGTATTCAAAGGACATACTGCCTTCCTCGATTCGCTCACTGGAAGCGGTCGTCACAGTCGTCGCACGTTCGAGCACGCTTTCGAACCGCTTCAACCAGTCGCCGCCGGCGAACGCCACGCTGTCCTGGATGAATTGCTCTTTCGCGAATGGCAGCACGACGTTCGCTTCGCCGCCCCGTTCCAGCATCGCTTCGAGAAACAAAATATCCGACCCGCAGGCTCCTGAAGCGTAGCCAAAGCCGGGTGCGATTTTCTTAACTTGTCTTTGAATCGCATCGCGCACTGCCGGTTCAAGTTGAGCAGGGAATCGCGGCGCTGCGCGCTCAGCCTGGTCAATTAGATGTCCGGCGAACACGACGATGCCGGGAATCTTCAAGGCGGTTTCGATCGCAGTTGAATCGCGGCGCAGATGATTCAAGAGGAGCCGCGCGTTGCGACGCGTAGAACTCAGCTCAGCGTAATTTCCGCGTCCGGTTTTGGCGGCCTGTGCATACCAATCTTCGGCTTGGCTGAAGCGTCGCAGGATCAAGCACGCCTCGCCCAGTGTCGCGAGCGGCCAGTAGCGATAGTCAGAATTCTTAGGCAGCGTCTTCAATTCTGTGAGACATGCTTCGCGTACCTTCTGCGCCAGCGCAC
The DNA here is from genome assembly GCA_052389795.1 of Acidobacteriota bacterium. Lineage (GTDB taxonomy): Bacteria > Acidobacteriota > Blastocatellia > Pyrinomonadales > Pyrinomonadaceae > UBA11740. The sequence goes on from JBQTHO010000028.1 coordinate 15,336, forward strand.
GCGCGTCGTCTTTCTTCCCCAGCAGAAGCGCCAAAGTGGCCGCGTTTATGCCCGAGTAGTAACCGCGATTCAGCTTGTAGGACTCGTGATAGAACTTGTGGGCGAGCTTCAGTTGCCGCGCGCGCTCAGTCTTCCCGGTCGCGTGCGTCCACAGGTCTTTGTGCGTGCGCGCGAGGATGGCGAGCGTCTCTTCGTCGCGGTGACCTTCGGCGCGAAGCTGCGTCAGAATTGCGTTGCTCCGTTGCGTCGCGCCGCTCCGCGCTAAGGACAGCGCGACTTGCTGGCGCATCTCGACATCCGCCGGCTCATTCTTCAAACCTTCGGCCAGGATGTCGTACGCCAGGAGGGGCTCGCCCAACTTCAGCACGCGCCGTCCCAGCCGCCGATGAATCTCAGGTGTGTGCGCCCACTCTTCCGGATCATGCGACAGCCACAAAGCGATCGCGCTCGGCAGGTTCACGGCATCGATCAAAGCGAGTGTCGCAGTCTCTGCCGCTTTCGGTCCTTTCCCCTCTTCACCTGGTGAAGCTGGTTTCGGCGGCTCGAGCTTAAAGCCTCGATTAAGGATCAGCTTGAGCGTCTCGACGGCGGTATTGCGGTGGTCCTGCTTTTCGGCGTCCGGAAGTTCTTCGTAAGGCGGGAACGCCGTCGCCGAACGAGTAGCCGTCGGTTTATTATCCGCCAGCCGCTGCCGCGCGTGAATGTTGTAAGTATTCTCAGCGAGACTTTCGATCAGTTCGTGCAAGTGTTTTGGAAGATCGCGTTCAGGCGTGTGCATGATTGACGGCGAAAGTAACGCGCTAGTATAGCCGGATTCAATATCCGTTGAGCAGTTGAATGGTGAATCTGTTCTGGAAGAACATAGATACGACGACTGAACTGGACTATATAGCGCGGTTAGTTGCAAGACAGCGCACAAATCAAGTCAATTAATCGCTTTGCCATCCTTCGGTAATGTCTGAGAAGGTTCCAAATGACCAAGAGAGCAGTAATTCGGCCAAGCAGTTCAGCCGACAGCGTGTTCTGGGTTTTGGAGCGGGCAGTATCATCCCAACCTGATTAGTTCTAGTAAGTTTACGGACATTCTCAGGGTTGGTTGTCCGGCTGATACTGATGACTGTGGGTTTTCAATAACTCCCGACACGTGGGTTTGGTGCAAGCCTCAAGACTATACTTCCGACCGGGTGCCTCTCGCCAGAATCAATGTTGACGTGCGAAAAAGAACAATCAAAGTAACGATCGGGCCACGGAGTGGCCCAAGGGCACTGAGTTCTTCGCACAAAGTAGTTTGTCTGACGTAGCATGAGACAACGAATCCAATTAATCGTTATCGCGGCCCTGATGGTCCTGGCAGGCAGTCTTTATCGCGAAGTAAATGCGCAACGCGTCGGCGATTGCTTAGGATGTGTTCCGTGGTCTGGAATGATTCGAGGCCGAGTCGTGAACGCTCAGGGCCGGGGAATGTCTAAGATTACAGTTCACGCGCTAAGCCACAATCAGGAAAAGGGTCTAATCCTCAGTGCCAAGACAAACCGAAACGGTTTTTTTCTATTCTTCGTTCCACATGGAAGATACACTCTTTATGCTGGTAATGAGTCACTTGGTTACCCGGAGGATTACGGTGGCATATACCTGGACGCGGTGATGTTTTCAGAGATAGCTGTCGCCAAAGATAAAGTTACCCGCGTACTGCTGACGCTCGGCCGTCGACTCCGCACCCTTTCCGGACGTATTGTTGACAGTTCCACAGGCGGTTATGTGAAGGACGCAAACTTCAGCATAAGTCTGGTTGAAAATCCAACTCGCTATTTGGAAACCGCGCCCGACCTGCGTGGACGCTTCAGCGTTTTATCTCCACCCGCGCAGTTTATGTTAAGAGTGCAAGCACCCGGATATGAAACCAAGGAAATCTTTCTTGAGCCGAACTCGTCGAAGACGATTCTGGTCCCCTTGACGCCCTTGGCGACGGCGCAGACTTCTCGTAAAAGACACTAGGGATTTTGAGATCCTCGTTCCGCCCGCGCCGTTCATTAACGCAGTCACGCGTGCTGCTGTGAGAAAGCGCGTGGTGTCTTGAGTCCGAAAAAGGGCGAAATCAAAAGATCTGCTATCGCACTAACGGCCGGAAGGTAGCCTTTTGAGTTGCCTTCATGTCCACCACTACTCATCATTCGATTTGCCTGGCAACCAACGGCAGACAGTCTGTCCCGACTTGTGGTATAAAGTCGCAAAATTGCAACGCCCTCGCGTCTGCCGTTTCGGAGGCTGCCATGAGCTTTCTCCCTGATTACGAAGACGACATTTTCATCAGCTACGCGCATAACGACAACCAGGCGCTCATGGAAGGTCAGCGCGGGTGGGTCGATGTGTTTCACCAGGCGCTCGAGCGCCGGCTGCAGGTTCATCTCGGCGCAAAGGCGGCCATCTGGCGCGACCCGCGACTGCAAGGCAATGAGTATTTTGCCGATACGCTGGTCGAGCAGATCCCCAAAGTCGCCATCCTGATTTCGGTCCTTTCACCCAGCTACATCAATTCGGAATGGTGCCGGCGCGAGATGCAAATGTTCTCGGGCATCGCGACAGAAACGGGCGGCGTTCGGCTGGGAAACAAAGCGCGCATCTTTAAAGTCGAAAAGATTCACGTGCCGCTCGAAAAACATCCGGCTGAGTTGCAGGGCATGACGGGCTATGAGTTCTACTACATGGACGATCATCGCGCGCGCGAGCTCTCCGCCGAGAGCGGTCCGCACGCCATCGAGTACTGGCAGAGGATCGATGACGTCGCGCAAGACATCGCCACGCTTTTGCTCGAGCTGAAAACGCGGGGCGCCAGTCCTGACGTGCAGGTGTTTCAGCAACCGGAGGGCGAAACAATTTATTTGGCAGAGACTTCATCCGATCTCTCGCCGCAACGTGACAACATCAAGCGCGAGCTTCAGGAGCGCGGTCACATTGTGATCCCCGATCGTCCGCTGCCTTTGAACGGGCCGGATCTGGAGGAGGACGTTCGCCATTATCTCGAAACCTCCAAGCTCTCCATTCACCTGATTGGTGCTAACTATGGCGTGATTCCGGAAGCCGCCGATCGTTCAGTCGTCTGCCTGCAAAACGATTTGGCCGCCGAACGAAGCCAAGGTAATGGCTCCGCGGGCAATGGCTTTGCGCGTTTGATTTGGCTGCCCGAAGGTTTGGAAACCCGTGAAGCGCGCCAGCGCGAGTTTATCGAATTCCTCAAGTATGACGCGACCGCACAAAAAGGCGCGGACGTGCTGCAAACCTCGATCGAAGAACTAAAAACTTATATTCAGGACAAGCTGCGACCGAAACCAAAGTCGGTGGCCGCAAATGGAAACGGGAATGGCGACGGCCATAAGACCCAGGAAGGGCCGCTGCGCGTTTACCTTGTTTGCGACAAGCAGGACTACGACGCGATCGCGCCGGTCGAGGAACATCTCTACAACCAGGGCTTTGAAGTCACGCTGCCTCTGTTCGAAGGTGACGAAGCGGAAGTCCGCGAAGATCACAAAGAGAGTCTGTTGATCTGCGATGCGGTCGTGATCTTTTACGGCAATGCCAGCGAAGGTTGGCTGCGCACGAAACTTCGCGACCTGCAAAAAATTCCGGGCTACGGACGCACCAAGCCGATGCTGGCGCAGGCAATTTATGCCGGGCCACCTGAAAATCCGGCGAAGCAGCGTTATCGCACCCGCGAAGCTCTGCTGCTCAGAAATTTTGGCAACTTCACTCCCGATTCTCTTCAGCCATTCATTGACGAAATCCAAAAGGTCAAAAGGTAGAAGCAATGAGTAACGAGCGTTTTACTAATCCCTTTCCCGGATTGCGCCCGTTTGAGTCCAACGAAGACCACCTCTTCTTTGGGCGCGACGGACAGTCTGATGAACTTCTGCGTCGGCTCAGACGCAGTCGCTTTCTCGCCGTGCTCGGCACGTCGGGCAGCGGCAAGTCTTCGCTGGTGCGCGCAGGCATGTTGCCGTCGCTGTACGGCGGGTTGATGACCGACGCCGGTTCCAGTTGGCGCGTCGCCTTGTTCCGTCCCGGCCACAATCCGATTGGCAATTTGGCAAAAGCTCTGTCGAACCCTCAGGTGCTTGGAGTCGGCGATGATGACGATGACGCCGCGTTGCAGCGAACAATTGTGGAAGCGACATTGCGTCGTAGCGCGCTTGGATTAGTTGAAGCCACTCGGCAGGCACGGATGCCTGCGAACGAGAACCTTTTGGTAGTGGTCGACCAGTTTGAAGAGATTTTTCGTTTCCGCCGCATGTCGAAAGGCACGGGTCCCGAAGATGAGTCAGCGGCATTCATCAAACTGCTCCTGGAAGCAAAGAAACGAGTCGACGTCCCGGTATACATCGTCATTACGATGCGTTCGGATTTTCTGGGAGACTGTGCGCAGTTCCGCGATTTGCCGGAAGCAATCAACGACGGACAATATCTGATCCCGCGCATGACGCGTGATCAGCGGCGCGAAGCGATCACCGGCCCGGTCGCCGTCGGCGGCGGGAAAATCGCCGGGCGCCTGGTCAATCGTTTGCTGAACGACGTCGGAGACGATCCGGATCACTTGCCGATCCTGCAGCACGCGCTGATGCGCACCTGGGAACTGTGGATCGACGATCGGCGCAATGGCGAACCGATCGACCTGCGTCATTACGAAGCCGTCGGCACGATGACCGAAGCTTTGTCGCGTCACGCCGATGAAGCGTACGCCGAGCTGCCAAACGATCGCAGCCGCGCGTTAGCGGAAAAACTTTTCAAGAGTTTGACTGAGAAAGGGTCCGATAATCGCGAGATCCGCCGTCCAACTCGCGTCAGCGAAATCGCCGCCATTGCCGAAGCGACACCCGCTCAGGTCATCCCGGTCATCGAGCCCTTCCGGCAGCAAGGGCGTTCGTTTCTGATGCCGCCGGCCAGTGTTGCGCTCGACGAGAATTCACTCATCGACATTTCACACGAAAGCCTGATTCGCGGCTGGACGCGCCTGCGCAAGTGGGTCGACGAAGAAGCTCGTTCGGCAAACATTTATCGCCGCATCGCCGACACGGCTTTGCTGCATCGCGAAGGACGAGCGGGACTCTGGCACGATCCGGATCTCGCGTTGGCTCTGCGTTGGCGTGAAGAAAATCGTCCTAATGCGACCTGGGCGCAGCATTATCATCCGGAATTCGAAACGGCGATGGCGTTCATCGACGCCAGTAAGACAGCGAAGGAAGCTGAGATCGCTGAACGCGAACGCGCGCGAATAAGGAAAGCGCGTCAGACGCGAATAGTCGCGACGGTGTTCGCGGTGCTGTTTTTCATCGCCGCCGGATTCGGCGGGTTTGCTCTTTATGCGAGCAATCGAGCGTACGCGGCGCGCAACGAAGCCCTGGCCGCGCGCAACGAAGCGCTGGAAGAAAAGAAACGCGCGGATGCCGCGCGCGCTGAAGCCGTCAAAGAGAAGAACAACGCCGTAGAAAGCGAAAAACGTGCGGTCGCGAGCGAACAGACCGCTCGGAAAGAAGAGGAACGCGCCGAAGAAGCGGCGAAGGTAGCCGAGGAACAGCGCCTCAAGGCGGAAGCGGCCAGCGCGCAGGCCCGGCAGGCGCAATTGGTTGCCGAACAAAGGCGGCAACAGGCCGAACGGTCCGCGCTCGAGTCTCTTCGGGCCGCCATGCGCGCGCGCAAGCAGAGCCTGACCGATAAGTCGAACATAAACACGCTGGCCGAACGTTTGATAGACATGGCTTCACCGGAAGAAGCTGCGTATTGGCGCAACTATTACGCGACGGCGCTCGCGGAAATTGGCCGGTCGGATCTTTCGAAAAACGAATCGAGCAAGGTCCTGCAGGTTTTCGGCGACAACCTGAATGCATTGACCAATCGTGGCTACATGAGCCTGATTCGTTTTGAGACGGATCAGGCACTGAAAGACTTTGAACGGATTCGCGAAATTGATCCGCAGTACTCTCTCAACTATCTGAACCTTGGCGTAACGCAGGCGAACCTGAAGGACTACGCAGCGGCATCGAACTCAATCCAGAAAGCAATCGAATGGTATCGGCCGGGCTACTTCGACGGCGTGTTTGACAGCGAGGTGTCGGACGACATCAAGCAGGCCACGCATCGAAACGTTATCTACGCGGACGGCAATGAATTCAGCGCGGCGCTTTACTACGAACTCGCCGCCATCGAAGCGTTTCGCGGCGGCGCGGACTTCGAAGCGAAGCTCGCCGCGGCTGATCAGCATGCGGTGCGCACGAATCCTTCCGTCGAGGGCTACCTGACGGCGATGAACTGGGCGTGGATGCAGATGCGCAAAGAGCCGAAGGATTACGGCGCTTGGGCCATTCACGCGCACCTGTGGCGCAAAGCTGGTTACGACGAGTGGGCGCGTTACTACTACAAGAAATTCCAATGTGAGCACGGTGAAAATAAGGACGCTCGTTACACGGGCTTAGCGCGTTGGGTCGATCGGGAACTCACTAAGCTGCCGAGGACTTCGGCGCACATCGATTGCGCGAATCCGCCTGCGGGTGAGACTGACGCGCGAACCAAGACTTTCCTGGCCAACGAACTGGCGTCGATCGGCCGTTATCGGGAAGCCGTGGCGTTGCTGGATTCGGCAATTGAACGCGAACCGAGCAATGTCGAGCTGTTGTTATCCCGGGCGCGTTACCGGCAACGCGCCGCCTATTGGGCGGGCTATTGGAAAGAGGAAGAGGATCAAAAGCGATTCACCGCCGGCGCACGCGAGGACTTTACGAAGTTGCTGCAGCTGACCGAGCAAAACCCTGAATACAAGCCGGTGGTTTACCTTTGGTGGAGTTTTCTCGGTCCGGATCTCGGTGGGATAACGGAGGCAGAGCGGAAGTTCTTTTACGAAAAGGCGATTGAACTCGGCCCGGCAAATTCGGGTGCAATGACAGGGCTTAGTGACATGATCGCGGAATCTGAGCCAGAAAAAGCGATCGAGCTGTTGCGCCGCAGCGTCGCGCTCGATCCTTCTGCGGGGACCTATCACCGGCTCGGAATCCTGCAAAACAAAGCCGGCAAGCATCGCGACGGTCTTAAGTCGATCAATCTCGCAATTGCGCTTGAGAGCGACAGTCCGGCGTACTACGAAGAACGCGAACGCACGGAGGCGGGATTGGGCGTCAGCGCGATCGAACGCGCTCGCCATCTCGCGGATGGCTACAGTCACATCGGCGATCGGCAGTTGAGACAGGACAAGAAGACAGAGGCTTATCAGACTTATCAGAAAGCCCTGCAAACACTCTCGACCGTTGCCAATTCAGATAAATCGGGCGCGATTGCCAACGACATGGCTGTGGTCAATTCGAAGATCACGCGTCTGCTCGACGCGAATCGCGAAAAACTCAGCGGCCGCATCCTGAGAATTAAAGAAGGTGAGGGAAAGACTCGCGAAGTAACCATCGACCGCGGCGCCGATGACGGCATTGTGGCCGGCGAAGAAGGAACGCTGTGGACGATTTACAGCAAAGTCGACGATAAAGAGCGCAAGGTGCAGAAGATTGGCACGTCCAAAATTCTCAGCGTCGAACGTGATTCGGCCGCGGTGCAGGTAACGATGGATGATCCCACCGGCGACAAACTGGTGCGCGTCGGCGATATGGTCGAAGTGAGCATGCGCGTTCCGCCGCTTGGTGATCGACCGAATCTCTGGGGCTTGACGAAGTTCCACATCGCGCTGACCAGCGAAGATGGGAAGAAAGTGTTCGCGGACTATCGCATGCTTTACCGGGACGCCAGTGCCGAAACGGTCAATCGCGTGCTCGACGATATCGCGGCTGAGATCAAAAGCACGGCGGCGCGTCTTTCCACGATCGACCTGATGAAGACCGTGATTAAGAAGGGCCGTTTTAAGGACAAGACATTGCTTCAGGTGATGCAAAATCCCACGCGCGCTGATGTGCAGAGTATGCTCGACGAGATGTGGCAGTATCCTGCGACGCACTACGGCCAGGACGTGAGAGTCGGACGCGCGTTTGCCGTATGGGCGGTGGGCGAGCCGGATTAGGTGTCGGTTGAACTGCTGAGGCCGAACAAAGAATCATTTTCCATCTGTCATCTTCCATTTATCATCTGTCATTCCACGGCGCTCCAGTGTCCATCGGCAATCATGAATGGCTGCAGTCCGGAAGGGTGCTTGCGCCCGCTCTTTTCTGGCCTGAAGAAAGCGAAGCAAGCCCACCTTCCTAACTTTGAGCTTCCGATCGGGCAATGACAAATGGAAAATGATGAATGGAAAATGACAAATAATCTTTCTCCGTCTAATATCGCTCAGTGCTGATTTCCCGAATCGAACTTCGCGAAATAAACCTTCCACTCATTCACTTTTTCGAGACCAGTTTCGGCCGTACGACCACGCGCCGGATAATTCTCGTGCGGGTTGTTGACAGCGACGGCGCAGAGGGTTGGGGCGAATGCACCGCCGGTGAAGGCCCTTTTTATTCCGAAGAATGGGCCGAAACTGCCTGGCCCACGCTGAAAGAGTTTCTTGCGCCCATGGTTGCGGGTAAGCAAATTGATAAAGCCGCTACCGTTTTCGATCTGATGAAAAGTGTACGCGGTCATCGGATGGCCAAAGCCGCTATCGAAACCGCGTGCTGGGATTTAGAAGCAAGACGCGTGGGCCAGCCCCTTTGGCGACATCTCGGCGGTGTCCAGCAAGAAATTGCCTGTGGAGTTTCGATTGGAATTCAGGATTCACCGGACGCGCTGTTGGAAAAAATCGACCGGGAAATATCGGCCGGTTACCAGCGCATCAAAATCAAGATCAAACCGGGTTGGGACATCGACATCGTGCGTCAGGTGCGGGAGCGCTTCCCAAACATTCGCCTTTCGGGTGACGCAAATTCGGTGTATTCGCTGAATGATGTTGACCTGTTCAGGAGCCTGGACGAGTTCGACCTGATGATGCTTGAACAGCCTTTGGCGCACGATGATATGTTTGATCACGCGGAGTTGCAGAAAGCTATTAGTACACCGATCTGTCTTGACGAATCCGTCAAGACGCCGGCGGATGCGGAACATGCGATTGCCCTGGGCGCGTGTCGCATCATCAATGTGAAGCTCGGACGCGTTGGCGGACATGCCGAGGCAAAGCGGGTCGAAGCGATCGCGCGTGAAAAACGAATACCCGTCTGGTGCGGCGGCATGCTCGAGTCTGGCATCGGCCGCGCTCACAACATCGCCATGTCAACGCTGGCCGGGTTCACTCTGCCCGGCGATGTTTCGGCCAGCGCGCGCTACTGGCACGAAGACATCATCGATCCTCCGGTGACGGTCGCGGCAAGCGGCACGATTAGAGCGCCAGACAAACCGGGAATCGGGTTCGAAGTAAATCGGGCGCGTATCAAGCAACTGACGGTGCGATCGGAAACGATTAGCTGAACTTTGCCCTCGCTCTGGGAGGGGAAGATCTAGTTGACTCAAAGCATGGGCTGCGTCGGCTTAAGGTGACGGTGCAATGGCTTTGCGACTCTGATGCACGGCAAGTCTGTGACTTGCCGGCTGCGAACCGTTTCCCTTTCACGGTCTTCGACCTGTTACGGTCAAAGACCGGTTAGACTAACTGGGCCACGCCCCGGCAAGTCCGAGACTTGCCGCGCATCCGAGTGGCAGAGCCATTAAGCGTGGTGAGTCACGCATTATTAATCCTCTCCAAAGGGGAGAGGGGAAAAACACTGTGCGAACGCTAACAAACGACGATCTGAACGCGTTACGCGAGTACTTCGCAGCGCGACAAGATAACCTGCTGGCGTTCACTCGTGCGCTCGTTGAAACAGAATCTCCTTCGGGCGACGAAGCAGGCAGCCGCGACGTTGTTTCTCTCCTCGTCGATCAAGCCAAAACCATCGCCGCAGTGAATTCAGTTGAACGGATTGCGGTTCCGGGTTTTGGTGAGCACGTTCGCATGAAGGCATACGCTGATGGCAACCAAGAGCGGCCGATTGTCCTTCTCGGGCACACCGACACCGTTCATCCGCGCGGATCAATAAAGGAAAGGCCATGGCGCACGGATGAGAATCGTGTCTACGGCCCCGGCATTTTTGACATGAAATCAAATTGCGCGCTCGCGCTCGAACTGCTGCGCGCGTTTGCAGCGACGGATACCCGGCCCTCTCGCCCAATCACCTTGCTTTTCATGTGCGACGAAGAGAGTGGCAGCGTCCACGGTCGCGCGGTCGTGGAAGCTGAGGTGAAGAACGCGCACGCCGTCCTTGTGCTCGAACCTTCGGCGGGCGGAGGACGGGTTAAGACCGGAAGAAAAGGCACCGGGATGTTCACCGTCGAAGTCCACGGGCGCGCGGCACACGCCGGACTCGATCCGGAAAAAGGCGTCAACGCGGTGCTTGAACTGGCACGGCAAACTGTCCGCTTGCACGAGTTGAACGATCCAACGAACGGCACGAACGTCACCGTCACGGTTCTTAATGGCGGGACGGCTTCGAACGTCGTGCCCGCGCTGGCGACGGCGGAAGTAGATATGCGGTTTACGTCTGTCGACCTGGGCGTCGCGGTTGAGTACGACGTCCTGCATCTAAAGGCCTTCGATCCGCGCGCTCAAGTTGTAGTTACCGGCGGAGTCAATCGCCCCCCACTGGAACGAACGCCGAAGGTGGTCGAGCTTTATGAACTTGTCCGCGGCATCGCCGCAAAATTGGACTTCGAACTCGGCGAGACCAGCGTCGGCGGCGGCTCAGATGGAAATTTCGTGGGCGCGTTGGGCGTCCCGGTGCTGGACGGATTAGGGATTGAAGGCGACGGCGCGCACGCCGCTCACGAGCACATCATCGTCGATAACATCGCGACGCGTGGAGCGATGCTGGCTGGGTTGATCTCGAGCTTGTAACCGGTGTTGGCCAACGCCGGAATTGAGCGGCTGCCCGCCCGCTACATACAACGCAGAAAGCACCACACAACGTTGTTGAGAGGCAAGTTGGCGGGCAGGTCCGCTCGAATGATTCGTTGGGCGCGGCAGACGCACAGAGATTGCACTTACTGGATACAGGGTTAGGTCACGCGGTCGGCGTACCAGCGCATGGCGGCCATTGTCAATGTGAGCTTGTCGGCTCGGCCGCCGAGCAGGGAGAAGGTCAGGCGTATGGCGTCCGCGTCGCCCTGCGCGACGAAGGTGTGATCGCCCTGGTACAGGAGCGTGTACGGCGGGCGGCCCAGCTTCATGTCGAACTTGAGCCGCCCGCCCTCTTCAAAGACGCGCAGGGGATAGACGCCGAAGTCGTAAGTCCCTGTGTAGCGTTGCAACTCCTCTCCGGCGAGCGGCAGGTCTTTCACAACGGGGGACGGCATGCCGAGGGCGGCGCGCGCGACAGCCTTCTCGATTGCTTCGGCCCAGATCAGGCTGCGGTTGATGAGGACGGCTACGGTCAGATCGTCGTCGGGGTAGTGGGCCAGAGCGCCCGCAAAGCCGACGGTCTCCCCGTTGTGCCCAACCCTGCGCCGGCCGTCGAGGGGGACGAGCGAGAGGGCGAAGCCGTATTCCGGTCTGTAACCGCGGCGCACCGGGTCGGAGACGATCATACGTCTGTAGGAGGACTGGCTCACGGCCCGGCCCCCGGCGAGCGCGCGCTCCCAGCGGACGAGGTCTAAGACGTTGGAACACAGCCCGCCGTCGCCGATTGCCGTGTTCATGTTGATGGAGGGCACGGCCGCAATCCGCCCGTCCCTGGGCAAGTGACCCTTCGCGAACTGTCGGTCGGTAGAACGCGTGCCGCATGAGTGTGTCGCGTGCAGGCCGAGCGGCTTGAAGAAAGTCTGTTGGAGAAACTGCTCGTAGCTCATCCCCGACGCACGCTCGATGATGACGCCGAGGAGGGTGTAGTTGGAGTTGCTGTAGGCCCAGCGCTCGCCGGGGGCGAACGTGAACGGCTCCTTCTTGAAGAGGTTGATGAGATCGTCGCGCGAATACTTTTCCGCGGGGCCGCTCTCCATCTCGTCGAAGCCCGGCAGGAATAAGAACTCCCTGATGCCGGAGGTCTGGTGAAGCAGTTGGCGGACGAGCACCGTGCGCCCCTGGGTCGGGTAGTCGGGGATGTGTTTCGTGAGCGGGTCGTCCAGGCGAACCTTCCCGCGCTCGACGAGGCGCATGACGGCCGCCGCCGTGAACTGTTTGGAGATGGAGCCGAGCTGATAGACGGTCTCCGGCGCGGCCGGGATTTTTTGGTCAAGGTCCGCGAAGCCGTAGCCCTTCGCCAGCGTCAACCGCGCGCCGCGCATCACCGCGACGGAGAGGCCGGGCACGGAGCGCTCACTGATGGCGGCCTTCGCGATGGAGTCAACCGCTGCTTCGAGTGGTGGGCTGCCCTTCCGCTCCTTTCGCTGCGCGTTGGCGGCAGTCGCCAGCGCCGCGAGGCTCAGCAAGAAAGCCCTTCTCCTCATCATGTCTGTCTTCTCTCCCAGAGGTTAAAGTCAAAACGCTAAAGCATCCAACGCCCGGCATCAGCGGCGCGCCCGAACCTTTTCGATGATGAGAAACCTGCCGGATGCGCGTCAGCTGGATACCGTTGGTAGCCTGCGCCTTCGTGGGAACGCTCTGCATGACGACTATGCATCCGTTAGATTTCCATCAAGTCCTTGCCGACAATGATACGACCCTTGTATGTACTGCGCGCGCCGTCGATCCACATCTGATCAGTGAGGTCCGGGTCGTCGGGGGGCACGAAGTGCGAGAGCACAAGGGTCTTCACGCCGGCCGCCTCTGCCACACGCCCAACGTCCTCCACGGAGGTGTGGTGGCTGAGGATGGATTTCTTCAGCGTCGCCGCATTCGGCACTCGCGCCGCCAAGCGTTCTACGGCGGGCACGTAAAGCGCCTCGTGCACGAGAACGTCCGCGCCCTGGGCGAGTCGAACCAGCGCGTCCGAGCGCTTAGTATCGCCGGAGATCACAATCGAGCGGTCGCGCGAGTCAAAGCGATATGCAAAGGCAGGATTCACCGGCGGATGATCCACCAGTACGGACCTCACCGTGACATTCTCATCTTGCAGAACGATTCCGCCCTCAGTCAGTTCATGCACATGCACGAGTGGGGCGAGCGGCACCTTGCCCTCGTCCGCAATCCGCATGTTGATGTCGTAGGCGTTCAACTCGAAGAAGAGGCGCGTCATTCGGGCGAGGGGCGGTGGCCCCCACGTGTCCACGCGCGTTTTCAGCCCGCTTGTCCATGCGAGCAGGAGAAGGTTGCCGTAATCGGCGTTATGGTCAGAATGCTGGTGAGTAACGAACACGTGCCGAAGTGCAGGAAGCGGTACCCCGACGCGGGCGAGTTGAATGGCCACGCCGTTGCCGCAGTCAACGACATATGCCACATCGTTGACGATGATCACCTGCGAAGACGCGAAACTGTTTTTCCGAGGGCGAGGGCCGCCGCCCGTGCCGAGCAGGATGAGCCGGGTCCTGGTGCGGGGCGGAGACTGCGCCGTCGCCCGCCAAGGCTGCATCGCCGTGAACGTCATCAGTGCGCCCGCACGAGAGATGAATTGGCGCCGTGAAAAGTCGAACATGGTTACAAAACATCTCCTGATCTATTGGCTCAAAGGTCTCGTCCGACGTGCGGCCCAACGGTGGAGTTGACGCGGCGGCGCGATTTCATCAACCATTCCCGCACCAGCCATGATGCAAAACAAAGTTCTTCAAAGCTTTCGGCGCGAGACTTGATCTTGTATGTGCGATTGAGCGCATTGGGCGACACCCTAGCAGGGTGCTGAAAAACTAAACATTCTTCCCCTGAGTTGATCACGGTCAACTATAATCTGGTCCAACGCCAAAGACGGAGGAACAGAATGCGGGGAGAGAACGAACAACAAGCGGCGATGTA
>JBQTHO010000029.1:0-11292 GCA_052389795.1 Acidobacteriota bacterium
TCGACAGCTCGATCAAAAGTTCTTCAGGTCTGCGACAAATGCTTTACGGAGCTTGCGACTGGAGCCGTTGATATACGCCTTGAATGACTAACTCTGAGACAGGTGCGATCCACAAACTCAATCGCGAGAATTGCTCCTCTCAATCCGCGCTTACTCGTCCTTCCTAGCGACGAGAAGACAGTAGCGCGTTACAATTTGGGCGACATAACAAATCGTTGGACGCGAGCGGCGGGGGCGTGTTTCGTAAGATAACTGGTCCGGCGATGCTTGATTTGAAATCGCGCCGCCGCGTCAACTCAGACGTTGTGCGCTGAATTGTTTTAGATAAAGGAGCCACGAATGAAACGATTCTTAGCGACTCGCGCGGCAACCGTTTTCTTGTTTTCCTGTTGTTCAGTCTCGGCGGCACAGGAACCGAAACCAACACCAACTCCCGTCGGGCCCGTCCAGGCCGAAAAGGATCACCCGAAGGGCGAAGTTGACTTAGCGCTCGAAAAATTAAAGAAACACAACGACGGCATCCTTACTCTCGTGGGAGAGCAGTCTACCGACGCAGATAAAAAATCACGAGTGGCGTCATTAACGGGCGCGCCATTGAACTCGTGCAACCGTCTTACCCAGCAATTGCTCTGGCGGCACACGCCTCTGGACAGGTTTCGGTGTTGGTAATCATCGACAAAGAAGGCAAGGTTATGGCTGCGCAAGTAATCGATGGCCATCCTCTATTGCAGGCCGCGGCTCTTAAGCTGCAAGGGCATCTCGATTCAGCCCGACGGAACTCGAAGGGAAACCGGTAAACGTCTTGGGCAAAATCGTCTACAATTTTCTCGCTCGGTAGTTTTTATGTGCGACGCGCACAAATCGTTGGACGCGAGCGGCGGGAGCTTTAAAACAGTGATGCGTGATGAGTAATGAGTGATGAGTGAATTCGCGCCGCCGCGTCAACTCAACCGTTATGCGGACACGCTAGAGCGAGAGCAAGATTTCTGCGTTAGTCCGAAGACAAACCATGAATCGAAGAGCCATTACGAACTTCTGTGCGATCCCCACCGCTCTGTTTCTGTTCCTGATCGGCATCCTCCACGCCATCGTCAACGTGTCAGGATTCCGACGGGCGCTGGCGCGGGGCGAGATCGCTGCGCGACTTGGAGATTCCGTTCTCGTCAACGCTGCGTTCTCGGGCGCAGCCATGAGTGTGCTTGGGCTCCTCGTGCTTCTTGTACTGCCAGGACTCCGCGTGGGGAGCCGCCAAGCTAGCCGTGTAGCAACTGCAATCGGGATCTTCGTAGGTGTCCTGGGCGTTGCAGGTTACCTACAGGTTCCGACGAGGCCGAGCGTCCTGATCTTCCTGTTTTTTGGTGCGCTGTTGGCCGCTCCACTTCTGATCTGGAGGCGTGAGTTCCCCAACCCGTGAACTGCGCGGCGTGGCAGCAAGCGGCATCCGCAAGCTGGGGGCGCCGCATAACAAATCGTTGGACGCGAGCGGCGGGAGCTTTAAAACAGTGATGCGTGATGAGTAATGAGTAATGAGTGATGAGTGAATTCGCGCCGCCGCGTCAACTCAACCGTTGGGCGACGCTTTGTGTCAGACTTGGAGCGGTAGCAACCGGATCACAAGCTCAACCTGAATAAGATCACTCAAACGATTCTGTTTCACAGGCTGAAGCCGGCGCTGAATAAAAAAGGATCCGAACCGTCGCGCGTTGACTCTTTGTCGGGTTAGCGTGTATCACTTCGGCGCAACCCACATCGTTGCGAGCGAGTCCCGGGACGTTATCGAATTATCTCTACGACCCTTTGGAGGAGTTGAGATGAAACCTGCCATTGCACCCATCGTCACCGGATTTTTCGCGATCGCTGTCACACTCATCGCGTCGAACTGCGCGAAACCCACCCCGCCAACTTGCATTTTCGTTGCTCAGAAAGACGGGAAGGTCCAGTTCTACGCGGATCGCCGGGGCGGTTCCGCGCCAAATATCACGGCCCCCGTTCCGGGCCGCGTGGTCGCCTTTCGCGCAACTCAGGCCTGGGGAACTGGCGTTGTCTCTACGGGAGAGGTAGGGAAGCTGTATCGTATTGATCAGCAGTTTAGTCTTGAACAGATAGGCACCTTTGATACAAGCCTTTCTGATTCAGACCTTTTGGCCCGTTACGGCGAACCCTGCCCATATTAAATCGCTAAGGACATCAAGTCTTAGGAGACGATCCTTATTATCAAGATTTACCGGAGAATCTCATGGTGATAATAACAATCAAGCGATGCACGATTGGAGCAATTCTTACCGCGCTTCTTGCCATCGGGTTGGAAGCCATGGCCCAGGAAGACAACGAACGCACGGAACGCATTGCCGGCTGGGTCGCGAAATTGTCGGATCCGAGCGACCGCGTTCGTCTCCAGGCGTCTGACGCGCTGATAAATTTTTCAGCTCAGCCCAATGAACAGCTCATTTCAGCCCTGAGCGCGTGTTTGAAGGACAGCTACCATCTTGTCCGTGCCAATTGTGCCATCGCGCTCTCGCGAAGTGGGCCTAAAGCTGAATCGGCGTTGTCGGCGCTTACCGACGCTCTAAGCGACAAAGTAGGCTTGGTTCGAGGCTGGGTAGCGATCGCGCTCGGCAACCTTGGACCGGTGGCCAAACCCGTGCTTCCAAAAATCTCGGAGCTCCTGCGTGACCCCGACGCTAAGGTAAGGCGAGCGTCCGCGGGGGCGATGGTTCTGCTCGATACCGGTGGTGCTGTCTCGGCCGTGCCTGTGCTGGTCGAGGAGTTGAAGTTCGTCGATAACGACCCGCAGCTTCAGGAGTACGTAAGAGATCAGGTCGAGAAGGTGCTCGAAACGCTTACCGGGCCAGCGGCCGCTTCGGCAATCAAGGCTTTGCAGCGACTTCTGAGTGACGCGGATGTCGATGTGCGACGAAGAGCTGAAGAGATCGCGGCAAAACTGAGTGGAAAATAGGGTACGTTGATCACGGCTCGTTCAACCACAGACGAAGTGGGATGCGCCCCTGGGCGTCGCCCAACAAATCGTTGGACGCGAGCGGCGGGCGTGTTTCGTAACTTGATTCGTCCGGCGATGCTTGAGTGAATTCGCGCCGCCGCGTCAACTCAACCGTTAGGTGGCTTGGCATCAATGGAGGAACATCATGAGAAGAGAAAGAACTTCGCTGGTGGTTAGGATGTTAGTTACTCTAACCGAGATACGGTTCCCAAAAACGGTGATGAGAGAATTTCGCGTGAGAGGATACTTGAAACCAATCCTCTTATGCCTCGCTATCCTAATCTTTGCCCTAACAGCTGCGGGTAGCGCAGTTGCTCAATCTTGGAATCTCCAAGAACTGACGAAAGAAGCGAAGGCGCTCAAGCCAGCAGACATCGAAGGGGTAAGGGCACGCGCGCAAAGCGGAGAAGCGCAGGCGCAGTTCCTTTTGGGCTTGGCATTTGAGTTTGGATACGCTGGCCTGACGAAAGATCCGGTTGAGGCGCTGCGCTGGTTCCGAAAGGCTGCGGATCAGGGGATCGGACTGCCGGAAGCGTGGGTCGGCGATTTTTATTACGCGGGCATTGCCGGACCTAAGGATTTTGCTGAGGCCTTGCGTTGGTATCGTCGTTCAGCAGAGCATGGCTACGCTTGGGGAGCCAAGCGAGTCGCCGACATGTATGTTTTCGGAGAGGGCGCAACCGCCGATCATCGAGAGAGTGCAAAGTGGTTTCGGCGTGCGGCAGAGTTGGGCAATGTGGCATCGAAACAAAGCGCCGCTTTGTTTGACTCGTCATGCCATGATGATTTGTGTGTTATCCTTCGTCAAATTGTCCATGCCGCCCTCAGTAAGCAACTCTCACGCTATCGCGGTCAGCAAAAGACAGACTTATTAGGTTACACCTTCATAGAAGGAACGAAAATCTTTCCTGGCGCCAAGGAGTGTCGGTTTCATGAGACCGGTATTGGATCAAAAACGTCTCCTGCCTACACTTGTGAATTTGAGATAGACCCAGTTGAACCACGAATGACCGAGCGTTTCAATAATTTCGTACAACGTGTGACCGCTGCGCTGCCGCCCACCTGGACGGGCAAGGTTTATAAAGATCCTCCTCCCCATGGATGGTTGGGTTTTTCGAGAAATCCCCCTCTGTCTGATGAACAGCGCAAGGAACTCGATTTTTGGGATTGGATGGGCTGGGAGCCACTCGTGAAGGTCAGACTGACCTGGTTCAGCTACTTTGGCACACCTTCCGCTCATCTGGGTATCACGGTGCGGTTAGATGAATGGTAATCAGTAGCCCGGAGCCACCTAACAACTCATTCAACCGGAGCGGCAATAGCGCGGCTTTCATCTGCGAGACTTGAATGCTTGTTTCGTCCTGTGCCGCCCGGTTAATTCGCGCGTTATGTTGCTTCGACTCTCACTGACAATTTCGTTAATCGCGACATCATCATGCTCGAGGCCGCAAGTTGCGTCCCAACAACCCAAGGTCCCCGCAACGCCAGTACCGGCACCATCGACTGAAGCCAGCCCGTCGCCCACTCCGGCTTCCAATTCAAAAAATCGATTTCGAAAATTTCACCTATCCCGCGGTTCCCGTTTATTCCAAGAAAGAAAAGCCTTTTACGTTGAAAAATGGTAAATACAGTGGCCGCTTGCAAGACGGTGGCGTCGAACCGGAACGTGTTTACCACGTGGATACCGTCTATGGAGACGTGACTGGCGACGGCCTCGATGACGCGATAGTTGTGCTCACCGTGAGTATTAGAGGCACTGCGATTCCTTATTACGTTTACATTTACGGAATCGAACGGAACCAACCCAAACTGCTGTGGGCTTTCGAAACTGGCGATCGCTCAGATGCTGGTTTATGTCGGGTGTTCGCCGAGAAGGGCGATCTTGTAGTCGAACTCTACGGCGCGAATATGTTCGTCGGTGGCGACTATTACATCCTTGACGAGATCCCGGCATGTTGTCCTTCCCATTACACGCGCTCACGTTATCAATGGAAACAGAATCGCTTTCGACGAATCGACCAATTGGAAGTATTCTCTAACGAAGGCGCTGCTCCATATCTGCCGCTGGCTTGAGAGACGTTTGAAATCTGCGGGCGCAACATAACATATCGTTGGACGCGAGCGGCGGGAGCGTGTTTCGTAACTTGATTCGTCCGGCGATGCTTGAATGAATTCGCGCGTTCGGCGAACAGACGCAGTGCCCGTGTGCGCCACATAGCGCAGGGAGCAGCGGTGGTGAACCGCCCATTGAGCAGCCGGAGGGATCTCAAGAAAATCTATGGTGGCGATTACACTGGACGCCAAACCGCAGCCAATCGTGCTGGACACGGGTAAGGCGGCGCTCATCGTCGTCGACATGCAGAACGACTTCGGGTCGAACGGCGGGCTCTTCGAGCATGGCGGCGTGGACGTCACATCCATCCAGAAAGTCGTCCCCGCGACCGCGCGGGCTATCGCAGCCGCGCGCAAAGCGGCGATGAAGGTGATCTACTTGAAGATGGGGTACCGGCCCGATTTGTCGGACCTGGGTTCGGACGGCGCGCCGAACCGCGTGCGGCACCTCCACTTCGGCGTTGGCCAGCCGATGAAGACGCCCGACGGCAAGGAAGGGCGTTTCCTCGTGCGCGACACCTGGGGTACCGAGATCATCCCCGAGCTCAAGCCGGTGCCGGGGGACATCGAGATTTGGAAGAGTCGGTTCAGCGGGTTCTACGAAACGGAACTCGACGCCACACTCAAGAAGCTCGGCGCCAAACAGCTGGTGTTCACCGGTTGCACGACAAGCATCTGCGTCGAGTCCACGGTTCGTGACGCGATGTTCCGCGACTACCAGTGTGTGCTCCTCAGGGACTGCATGGCAGAGCCCATAGGAAACAACCTGCCGCGCAGCAACCACGAGGCGTCGCTTCTGTCGATTGAGGTGCTCTTCGGTTGGACGGCGAGCTGTGACGAGTTTGTGAAGGGCCTGGCTGCCTCAAAGCTCCAATAGATTTCGTCGTTCCGGAGGTGAGATGAAACGACGCGTGCTACCAGAGTCATCGCCGAACAACCGGTTGCAGCGGACGGTCCGCTGCGCGGCCCGCCGCTGAACATTGCCTAGGGTTGGCCCAGCAGTCGACCAGGCACGCACTGGAGGAAGGCATATGAATCGCACGATTCTCATCATCTTGGCGCTTTGCACAATCGCCCCCGCGGGACAGCGACCGCCCGTGAAGTGCACCGAAAATTCTCCGGAGCGGCGTGGAGAGGAGGGGTGTACGGTTCTGGCGAACAGACCCTTGTTTGGGTCTGTGCCCAAGACCGCGTATTGGCACATCGATCGCTTTGATTCGCTGGAAGCGGCGACGAAAGCAGCCGGTCCCAATGGTGTAGCAGCGGAGGCACATGGCTCTTTTTGGCTGATGACTGTCGAGTCTAAGACTGAAGATCATCATGGTGGTGATCACATCGCCTGGATAGGTCCTCTTGCGCGGCGTGCCGCACACACTTATTCAATGCGAGTACAGTCATCTCTACTTATGCCTGGAGCCAGGACGCCCGCCCACACACATCCTGGTCCAGAGGTGATCTACGTCGTCGATGGTGAACAGTGCATGGAGATGCCGAAGGTCGGCCACCGTCTTAGCGCCGGCCAATCCTATGTTGTCCCGGGCGATGTCGTCCATCGTGGGCGGCCCATCGGATCTAAGGCGAGGCGAGCCTTGGCGCTCAATCTGTATGACGCCGCTCATCCCGTTAGTCACGACTTGGGCGATGCTCCTGCGCTGGCTTCATGTAAATAGTCCGCCGAACAAATCGTTGGACGCGAGCGGCGGGGGCTTTAAAACAGTGATGCGTGATGAGTAATGAGTGATGAGTGATGAGTGAATTCGCGCCGCCGCGTCAACTCAACCGTTCGACGACTTTGGAACTTGTCGAATCTTGCGGGCGTAACAAAATAGAGAGGTGAATCACATGCCTTACTTGAAACACCGACATCAGGGGTCCGGGCTTGAGAGATTCTGCCGCAAATGCGGCACTCGTATTGAACCTTCGGTCGCCGGGCAGCCTTCAAACCTGTCTCCGAAAGACCCGGACGAATTGACCGGAAATGGTATCGGGGCGGTGATTGTCGGCGATGGTCTGATGATGGTCGCTGTCATTCTTAGCGCAACGAACACCGCAGTGAGCAGCTTATTGTGGTTGCTGCTGCTGATTCCAGCATTTATCTTCTTCGGAAAAGGGTTCGCGGATGTCTTGCTTGCCCGACAGATTCGGCGACGAGTCAAGCAAGTTGGATTAGATCGCGCCGACCAACTCCCCTTGGCGATTGAGGCACCGGTCAGTGAATTTCTTAAGAGATCGATATCCGGTGAACTCGCGACCGTGCCCAGCGTGACTGAACGAACGACCCGTAATCTCGACTAGACTTGTTTCACTCGTCGTCGAACAAATCGTTGGACGCGAGCGGCGGGAGCTTTAAAACAGTGATGCGTGATGAGTAATGAGTGATGAGTGAATTCGCGCCGCCGCGTCAACTCAACCGTTGGGCGCAAACCATAGGGCGGCTCCTATGAAAAGGACAACTCAATTCTTCGTAATCATTGGGATCCTCATGACCTTCCCAGCTGTTGTTGTGTCCCAGCAAAGAGAAATACCGACGCAGGCCCGATCGAGTGATAACTCGATTTCAGGTGATTGGGAAGTAACACTTTCTATTCAGGGGCAGACAAGCAAAATCAACTTCAGAATCAAGCTTGATGGCGAGAGAGCCGTAATCGAAAACATCGCGCTCGACGGCACGATTACCGCCCACATAGGCACATGGATCGGGAATAAGCTCAGCTTCAGCCAGGAGAGTCCCAATGCCGTAGCAACAATGACTGGAACGCTTCAAGGGGAGAAACTTATAGGCGATATTAATGTTGCGGTTAAGAACGGCCCTCAAATCACGGGGAAATGGGAAGCAAATCGAACGGCTAACCGTTCGCAAAGTTTAGCTTCTTCTGAAACGGCTAAGAAAGATGAGACGAAAGAAACGCTACGCCCACAGTCGCAACAAGCAGCGCCCGAAGACCGCGAACTCTTCTACCTTCTTCAGGACTTGGACGATGCTGGCGGCCGAGCTCTCGAGGCGGCGACGCGGGCCGGCAATCTCGGGCTAAAGGCCAAGGCTGCCATCCCAAAGCTTGAGATGCTTAAGCGCTTCAATGAGGGCGGCACCGTGATGGTCGAATTCGGGGAAGACGTTCGGCGTGAGGCGACCATTGCACTACAGCGAATTCAGACACGCGCAATAGGTAAGAAGGTCACGAGCAACGGAAAAACCGTCGAGCTGGCGGCCGTTGAGAGAGACACCGGTCAAAGCAACCGTTACGTACCTAACAAATCTGAGCATCTTTGGATCAGAGTCAGTTTCAAAACCGACGACCCCAACCTGACGGCGGAAAAGATCGAGGCAAACGATAGTCTATGCGGCTCTATCCGCTCCGGCCAGGGAATCGCCTTCTCTCCTTCGGGAGGTGGCTTATTGGGCGGCAACCCCGTGTGCGTGTTCGCAGTTTGGAAAAAGGCGCTTAACCTCGCCCTGGAACTACCGGGTTATCCGCCGCTTCCTCTTGGATTTTGAGGCGATCAGCGCCCAACAAATCGTTGGACGCGAGCGGCGGGAGCGTGTTTCGCATCATAATTGGTCCGGCGACGCTTGAATGATTTCGCGCCGCCGCGTCAACTCAACCGTTCGGCATGAGGTACTGAGGAGCAAAGCTATGCCAAGTCACCCTTCCTCGAATCCGGCGCAGTTCATCCAGGGAGCACCGGTGCTGCATGTTCCCAACGTTCAAGCTGCCGTTGATTATTACCGGGACGTATTAGGATTCATTTCGGATTTCGGAGACGACCATTACGCCGTGGTGTGGCGCGATAACTCCGCCGTCCACTTCGCGAAGGGGAATGAAAACCCGACTGGTGTGCATTTGTTCCAGTGGGTTCGAGATGTGGACTCTTGTTTCAAGGAGGTTCGCAAACGAGGAGCGGAGATCGCTGGGGAACCGGAAGATCGGCCCTACGGTATTCGCGACTTCACCGTTCGAGATCCCAATGGGGTGTCAATCATCTTCGGCCAGGAAATCGAGGCCGAAGAAGCCGCTCAACCCGATTCCGCGTAAACACGCTCGGTTAACGGCGCGCCGCAGCGGAGCCTGCTGCGGTATGGCTCGGTACTTGAAAACACGCTGCCCAACAAATCGTTGGACGCGAGCGGCGGAAGCTTTAAAACAGTGATGCGTGATGAGTAATGAGTGATGAGTGAATTCGCGCCGCCGCGTCAACTCAACCGTTAGGCGGTTTTGGCATTGATCTCGAGCAAAGACGGAGGCGATTCATGGCGAAACAAAGCTCTACCGCAAAAGTCATCGCGGCCTGGCGTCGGCTTCCGGACGTAATAGAAGCAGCGATCGAGGGGTTGACACGTCGAGACCTCGACTTGCGAGGCGGATCGGACGAGTGGTCGACCAGAGAGACCCTGCACCATCTTGTTGAAGCGAATCTTGTGGCGTCAACAATGGTCATCGCCGCTCTCGGCAAGAGCGGCTGTACGTACGACTGGTCGTGGTTGAATCCGGATAAAGCCTGGATGAAACGAATGGGGTACGACAGCGCTCCCATACAACCGGCAATCGAGCTTCTACGAGCTGTCTCGCGACACGTCTCGACTCTGATCTCCCTGAATAGCGATGCGGGTCGTCGCGAGGTCAAGCTCTTTGACGCGCCAGGTGCAAAGAAATACGCGATGACTGTTGAGCAGATACTCCAACAGGAAGTGGAACACGCACATCAGCACTTGCGTGACGTTCAGGCGACGAGAGAGGGTGCACGCGGACAGACCCGTTAAAGGAACGGGGTATCGAAAAGGCGGCACGAATGAACGGTCCGCCTAACAATTCGTTGGACGCGAGCGGCGGGAGCTTTAAAACAGTGATGCGTGATGAGTAATGAGTGATGAGTGAATTCGCGCCGCCGCGTCAACTCCACCGTTGGACGCGAGCGGCGGGAGCTTTAAAACAGTGATGCGTGATGAGTAATGAGTGATGAGTGAATTCGCGCCGCCGCGTCAACTCCACCGTGGGGCGCCCGTCGCGTCGGTAGTGCAAACATGAAAGTGTGGATCGGAGCTCAGATCAGCCTCGCAATTGCGGCCGTGCTCGTTGTTGGAGGTGACTGGACGCGCCGTACCATCGCGGGCGCGGTACTCGTTCTGTCCGCGTCACTTCCCTGGTTCGCACCGGGAGTTCCGTTGGTTCGCGCTCTTCTATGCTTCGTGGGTCTTCTTGCATTAGTCAAGACGACTCAGATTGCGGCCACACCCGGGCCATGGCCGGCATGGCGCCGCGTTTGGCACGGACTCGTCCCGTTCGACGTGCGGCAAGTGCGGCTCGTCAAGCCCGCATTGGACTGGCCGATCCTCGGGATGGTTTTGCTCTACGGCGCAATCGGTGCAGGAGCATTCGTCACGCTGTCTGCCTCCCACACACTGCCAGGGTCCGCGCGCCTGATCGGGCGCTTCTTTTCTGGTGCCTTGCTCGTCTTTGCTTGGATCGGAGGCAGCTCCGAGATCGTGAGGCTAGCTCATCGCGTTCTCGGTGTTGCGGTCCCGCCGATTCAGCGCGCTCCTCTTCTGGCCCGAAGCGCGGGCGAGTTCTGGGGGGAGCGTTGGAACCGCCCTTGGAGCGACTGGCTGCGCCATTTCGCCTTCTTGCCGCTGGCGCGCCAACGCCACGGGGCACTTGGCCTCTTTGCCGCCTTTGCGGTAAGCGGCGTAATGCACGCTTGGCTTGGCCTTGTGGCACTAGACGTCCCAGCAGCCGCCATGATGGGCGCCTTCTTTCTGCTCCAAGGTTTGATCGTGCTAGTTGAGGCTCGTTTGTGCCTCCGCGCTTGGCCACGTGCCGCGGCACATCTCTGGACCTTGTTTGTTTTGCTCGCCCCATCGCCATTGTTTGTCGCGCCCTTCTTGCGCGCGCTCAACATTTGAACCGAAATGGGATCGAAGCATGGTGATTGGGCGCCCAACAGCCAATAGAGGTGGCCTGTCAATAGAAAACACTTCGCGTTAGTGGCGCATGGGCCATCCTTTCAATTAACCGATTTTGCCCCGGTGGTTGTTTTCTGGTTTTGCAACTTACGCTCTGAGAACGATTCCGACTGACTCGCAACTTCGTTTTAGGCGGAGCATTCAACCTCACGTCACGCGGCATTTGTAACTTGCGCTCCGCGTGGTTGGAACCAAGTCGGATGAGATCAGCTTGCCAACGATC